>DIYH01000004.1 GCA_002435755.1 Flammeovirgaceae bacterium UBA6059 | reverse complement strand
TTGAGGATTTGAGTGGTAATCTTGGTACTCAAGTAATATCGGTAACAGATGGCAGTAGTGTGACCTTTGATGAGACAGTACCAACGCTGAGTCCTGTGAGCATAGTGTCTAACAATGTTGACCCAACGCTGGCGATAATCGGAGATATAGTAACCTTAACCTTTAACAGCTCGGAGGATGTTCAGAATGTAACCACTAGTATTGATGGTAAAGTAGCCGTAGTTACTGGAGGCCCTGCGACCTGGAGTGCGAGCTACACAATGCAGGCAGGCGATACAGAAGGTACGCTGGCTTTTGCGATAGACTTTGAAGATTTGAGCGGCAATGCAGGCACGCAAGTCATTGCAGTAACCGATGGCAGCAGTGTCACCTTCGATGAGACGCTACCCACCCTATTGGATCCGGTGAGTATTATCTCAAGTAATGCGAATACGGCCTTCGCTACTGTAGGCGATTTGGTGACTTTGAGTTTTAATAGTTCAGAGGATTTACAAAATGTTAATGTGACCATTGATGGCAATATCGCGGCGGTCAGTGGTAGTGCTACTACATGGAGTGCGAGCTACACAACACAGACGGGTGATAACGAAGGTGTCTTAGGTTTTACAATAGACTTTGAAGACTTAGGTGGTAATCCTGGTTCTCAAGTAATAGCTGTTACAGATGGTAGTAGTGTGACCTTTGATGAGACAGCACCGACTGTAACTGTTGATGCGCTGGGAACCGGTGATGCTACCCCGAGCATTACAGGTACTGTTGCTGACAACTTTGATCCAATCACAGTGACTATTGTGGTAACTGTCGATGGAGAAAACTACAATGCTGTAAACAATGGAGATGGTACATGGGCTGCAGATATTACTGATATTTTACCGAATGACGCCTATGATATAGTAGCCACGGCTACAGATCAGGCAGGAAATATTGGAGTTGACGGTACCATAGATGAGTTGATTGTTAACGCCTTAGCACCGATCATTGCTATAGACATCTTAAGTACAAATGATAGTAGGCCAACCATAACTGGTACAATAGACAATACATTGGCATCAATAACAATCACAATTGATGGGCAGGAATATAATGGTTCAAACCTTGGTGATGGCACTTGGATTGTTCCAATTTTCCTAAGCCTTCCTGATGGTGTATACGATGTTGTTGCAACAGCTATTAGTCAGTTTAACATTGTGGGTACAGACAACACATCAGATGAATTGACTATTGATACTGAACCTCCTGTGGTTACCCTTGATGAGTTGATATCGAATGTTCCCCGTCCGGACATTACCGGAACTATAGATGATCCTGAAGCAACAGTCACAGTTACTATTGACGGTGTTGATTTTGAGGCTACCAATAATGGTGATGGTACTTGGATACTACTAGGTACTTCATTGACATTCGATCTGGATGACGGTATACTCGATATCCAAGTATCTGCTGTTGATGCATCTGGTAATCCAACATTAAGCGTGGAAGATGGTATGATCATACTTGATAGCACGGCTCCAGTAGTCTCTGTAGATACTTTATTGACTGGTGACAATACTCCTGATATCACAGGTAAAACAAATGATCCTTCAGCAACACTGAGTTTGACTTTGAATGGTACAGTATATGTTCCAGTGCTTACATCAGATACTACATGGCGACTTTCTGGAAACCAATTAACCGTTCTTGAAGATGGGGTATATGATGTAAGTGTTAGTGCGTTGGATAGTCTTGATAATGCAAGTGAAGACGCGACTACCAATGAGCTGACCATTGATGCCTTACCTACTATATTGGAAGCATCAGAGATTACAACATTGGCATTCACAACGAATTGGGAGCCTTCGTTGGTGACGGATCAGTTTATTGTACAGGTAGCGGAGGATATTAACTTTACTAGTCTTATAGGTGGTTATGAAGATATATTTACAGACATAACAAGTCTTGAGGTTATTGATGCAGGTCTTTATCACAGTACAACATATTATTATAGAGTTAGAATGGTTTACAACGATGGCTCCTTCTCTGAATTCAGCGAACCACAATCTGTGCGTACGCTTGAGTCCGCAGGGCTAGTTGCAGACTCAATTTCATTAGTCAATTTGTATAATGAGCTTAGTGGGCCAGAGTGGACAAATAATACTGGTTGGCTGGAGGGCTTAATAAAGGACTGGTTTGGAGTTCAAGTAACGGGAGATCGCGTTACTGAAGTTCAGTTACGTGAAAACAATCTTGTCGGTAGTATGTCGAGAGAGGCCCTGGCCAATTTAGATGCCACCACAGTAGTTGAGCTATCAAATAATGAAATAACTGCAATACCTATATTGACAGTTATGGATGAAGTACAACAGTTTGACATTAGCAATAATCTACTTGACTTCTCTTCTCTCGAGCTTCAAGGTGACTTATTGGACTTAATGATTTATAGCCCACAGGGGTTACAACTTGATCAAGAACAACTGATCATTAATGAAGGTGAAGATGGCGTGGTTGATCGTACCATAGGAGGTATAAACAACAGGTATGTATGGCTGGAAAACGGTGAACCTTTCCCAGCGGCGAATAGCGATGATGGTACGATCAATTTCAACGACGCTCAGTTCATAAATGAGGGCCTTTATTCCGTACAGGTTACTAACACCTTAGTTCCGGGTTTAGTGATCGAAACCGAGCCAATACAGCTGTTCGTCAGTTCTCTGGAGCGTGATATAGCCACGTTACTTGAGTTATACAACACTCTTGGAGGTGAAGGCTGGGCAGATCCATCAGGTTCACCGATCAGCGGTTGGGGTGAGGATCCTAATTTACCGATACAGCAGTGGTCATTTGTTACTACAGATGCTGATGTAAGCAGAGTGGAACAGGTACGCCTCGCAGGAGTTGGACTCACTGGAGACCTTTCTACCGTGATTACAACAATGACTTCTGTCAACACATTGGACCTTTCCAATAATGGATTGACGTATGTACCTGATCTTACACAGATGAGAAGCCTTCTAGATCTGAATATTAGTAACAACAGTCTTCAGTTTGAGTCACTTCAACAAAACATAGGTATACAGAACTATGTCTTTGCATCTCAACGTGCACTTTTGAATGAGGAGACCAGATTAGTACCACAGGGGACAGACTATGAGCTCAATGTACCAGTCAGAGGAGAAGGCTTATCATTTGAATGGTTCTTTAACGGACAGAGGGTTGATTCCACAACTTCTGATACTTATGTGATAGATAGCGTTGGCTTTAACAACATGGGTGCATACAACCTTGTTGTTACTGATCAAAGGATACGTGAGATTGATCCGACATTCACGTTAGTGACCGAGACACAGGAAATATTGGCTACAGCGAATATCAGAGGCAAGGTGTTTGACTTTGATCAAAATCAAATCACCGAAGGAGAAGTGTCAATATGGGGTATTAGAGAGATTGGTACTGCCTACGACTCTATAGGTACCTACGAGTTTAGTGGTGGTGAGTATACCATTCCTGATGTGGTGCTTGGTGATTATATCCATTGGATCATTGGAGATTTAAACCAGTATCTACCTACTTATTATAGGAGTTCTTTCACTTGGTCAGTTGCTGACCCAATTCCATTGCGAAGAGACACTTCTGGAGTAGATGTGATATTACAAAAAGTACCGGCTCCACTACTACCAGGCCCTGATAACGACAACACTATTTCTGGTTTCCTAGAACTCGATGAAGATCTTTTCCCTCCTGGGACGTTTGGTGATGGAAATAGGAGTTTGGCGCGTCGACGCGTTAGACGAGCTGGATGTGGGTTTAACAGGGCTCGATTTGTTAATAGAGGTGAGGATGACGTGATCTTTGAACTGATAGCTTATGTGTTGACGGACGAGAATGGTGAGTTTGAAGTTCCTAACCTTCCCGATGGGTTGTACCAGGTAACTTTTGAATTTCCAGGGATTCCCATGGATCCCAATTCTTTTGTAGAATTTGAGATTGGAGGTGGTGGTATTATTGATGCAAATTCCGTTAGACTTTCCGCAGAAGTAACACCGGGAGGAATTGTAGTCTCGAAAGTTAATGAGACCGGGATCTATAGAGAATACTTCAAGAACCTCAGTATTTTCCCCAATCCGGCTGACGACCATCTCACCGTCACCTATGATCGACTCAATACTGAAGGTATTGTGATGCAGGTCATGGACTTAAATGGTGCCATTCAAATCGAGCAGGAGATACCAAAAGGCTTTAATCATGAGATAAAATTGGAAGTGGATAATCTAACACCAGGAATTTACCTCATGACCTTTATGGATCAAGCCGAAGGAGTCCGCAGCATTACTACTATGAAATTTATCATCCGGCGATAACTTAACTACCAGCCAAGATCAAAAAAGCCGCGTAACTGTGGTTTTTTTCTTTTATACCCTCATTTCCCTATTAAATATACCCATAGGACGGTATTGAGAGCGAGAGAAGGTGATTCTAGCTTTAGGTGTAGAAAAAACCTTATCGTCATGAAATCAGCAATTACCATTCTCCTTACACTGATCAGCCTTAATGCAATGGCTACTATCTTGATAGTAGATCAAAATGGTAATGCTCCGTCCGGAGCACACATTTATACAACGTTTGCCGATGCGCAGAGTGCTGCTAACGCCGGAGACACCATTATGCTAATACCAAGTAGCTCAAGCTATGGTAACATAACTATTAGCAAGGATATAACAGTATTGGGCCCTGGCTTTAATCCGCAATCCACCAATGGAGTAACGGCGAGAGTAACAGATATCAGATTGAATAATGGTGCTTCTGGCGCTAGTGTTATCGGATTAGAGATACCGCTTTTTTATCTCGGCTTTAGTGCTTCATCCTTGACGAATATAAATATTGAAAACAACTACATTGGATATATCACGAATAATAGCACCACGTCACTATCAAATGTACTCATCAAGCAAAATGTATTTTACACTACTGCTAATGCCTCTAACATTAACCTCAACGTAACCACACAAAACAACATCGTAGTAGCCAACAATATCTTCTCCAGAAACAACAATAGTACTCATGCTTCAATTGATGTGACCACAGGAGGTGTATTAATTGAGCACAACTTGTTTTATGGTTCTGGAGCTTCTAACTCCTATGCATTTTATAGACTCAATAATTCAGAGGTGAGAAATAACATTTTCTATGGAAGACTTCCTAGAGCGTCCGGTTCAGTAAATGATTCCCAATTTTTTAATAATCTTTCTTTTGGGGCTACCACCAATGATTTGTCCGATGATAACGGGTCAGGCGTTGGGAGTATGACATTTGGAACGAATACAACAGGTGATAATAATCTGGCCAGTCAGGATCCAGGATTCGTTGGCACTATTCCATTTGAAAATAATGCCTGGGACTACTCATATGATGCGACTTTAAGTGGTACACCTGATTTGTCTACGGCATCAAAAGATGGTACATCAGAGCTTGGTGTATACGGGGGTTCATCACCCTTTAAGAACACTGGTTCCGTTGTTCCCATAGTTAGCACATTTGATGTGCCTACCACCGTGCAGGAAGGCACGAATACTACTGCTGATATAGTTGTCACAGGAAACTAAAAGCTAGCTCAGGCAAGTATAGCTATGAGATGCTTTCTCACTTTTCTAGTAGCGCTTCTGTTGATCAGCAGTCTTGGATTGAGTCAATCCAACACGGTTCAATTGGAGTATTTCATCGATATTGATCCTGGCTTTGGCAATGGTACAGAAGTAAGTATAACGCCAGGTATAGAGGTATCGGTTGATGATCTATCTATTGCCACGAATGGACTTCAACCAGGTTTTCATACCCTCTATCTTCGGGGACGGAATGCAATGGACGTTTGGGGACCTTATGAATCGAAAACCATCTTCATTGACAGAAATATTGGGTTTAATGATGCAGTAGAGATCGTAGAACTGGAATATTTTGTCGACGATGACCCTGATTTTGGCTTGGGTACTCTTGTTCCTGTCAGCTCAGCGGAGAATATCTCTATAAACGATTTATCGATCGACACTGATGGACTGGGTCAGGGCTTCCATACACTTGTAGTGCGTGGTAAGAGCACCGCAGGTGACTGGGGACACTACTCAGTTCAACTCATCTATATTGATCAAATGGTGGGGTTCAACGACTTAGTGGTAATTGAGGCAATGGAATATTTTTTTGATACTGATCCAGGCATGGGGCTAGGTGTATCCATACCTGTAACCATAGCCCAAGAATTGATAACAAGCGATAATGTAAACATAGATACAGATGAGCTTGCCCCCGGTTTTCACACGCTTTACCTGAGAGCCAGATCTACCACAGGAGCATGGGGACCATCCACTTCTCGAACAGTATACATTGATCAAGCAGTCGGCTTCAACGATGTGGTCACAATTGAAAAACTAGAGTATTTTATAGATGAGGATCCTGGTTTCGGGCTGGGAAGCCCAATTGCCGTTGGTATGACGTCAGATTTGGTGTCGATCATTGATCAGTCAATTGACACAGATGCTTTAGAAGACGGTTTCCACACATTTTTTCTAAGAGGACGTGGCACTAATGGCAGTTGGGGTCAGTATTCTTCACAGGTCTTTTATGTGGATAGCAGGGCCCTAAGTGCCTCACCTATCGCGAGAATAGAATACTTTATTGACGAAGATCCGGGAATTGGCAGTGGCACTTTGGTGCCATTGACCTACGGTCAGGTGGATTACAATGAGATCATTGATTTAAGTACATCAGCGATAGATGAAGGTGATCACACTATTTACTTAAGAGCACAAAATGATCTTGGACATTGGGGAATTTATGAGGCGGTCGATTTTACGATCTATCCGGAAGTAATTATTGAAGATTTTGAGAGCGGTCTTCCTCCGAGCATCACTAGTGGCGCGATTGCGCTCAACTCAGGAGAATGGGATGGTGTAAATGTTACGTTTGAAGACGGTATGGTCAATGGTGGAGGGACTGCGGCATTGATCAGTGCCAACAGCTCATCACTTACTACACCGGTTTTTTCCGGTACCTCAGATGTTTCCTTTTTTTATGCCGCTCAGAATGTAGGTGACCAGGAGTTTAAAATTCAAGTTTCTGTTGATGGAGGGATGTTTAATGACCTACAATCACTGTCTGCGACAAATTCATTTCAACAGTTCTCCACAACACTGAATGAGGGTGAAACAGCAGTAAAGCTGAGATTTCTAACTAATGCGAGTGGGAATACGACTGGCCTAGTGATCGATGACTTTTCTTCGGCGGCACTCGCACCGGTACTGATCTCTAAACTGTATCCGGGAAATAGTGGAAGTAACGTAGAGCTTGATAGTACTTTAGCCATTGTTTTTGATCAAAATGTGACCAAAGGTTCAGGAAGTTTTTATTTAATTGATGCCAATGACTCGTCGTTGATTGAGACCATTGATCTGAATCAAGTGACAGTGATCAATGACAGTGTTTATTTCTCACCTTCCAATATGCAGTATGGTGCAGATTACTCAGTCATTGCTGACATAGGTACGATTCAGGATCAGGCACAGACACTTGATTTCGTAGGATTAAGGACAAAAGCAGAGTGGACTTTTAGTACAACCGCGGCTCCACCGGCTTCAGTAAATGTGACCGTACCTAATGGCGGAGAATTTTGGGAGACTTCTTCTAACGTCTTGATTGCCTGGGATGGTGTTGGTTTTGAACCTACCGACAACATTGTGATTTTAGCGAGCTACAATGGTGGAGTAGACTATTTCCAATTGACAAGTGGAACATCTTCTACATTTAATGGCTCCTACACCTGGAATGTAAATAACAATGTCGGCTCAAACACTCGCATTAGAATTACTAATTCGACGAAAGGAGTGTTAGATGAAAGTGATGCGAACTTTACCATTTTCAGCAATGCTGGTACAACCGAGAATTTTACAAATCTCGGGACGAGTAATCACAATGGTGTGGTAACTCTTCCTACTGGTAATTGGACAATTACAAATGGATACGGTGAAGACGGTTTGACCAGGTCAGTGCCAGCATCGATGGGCTTAGATTTTACCCAATCAGGATCCTTCACCTCACCCCCATTAGATGGAGAGAATCCTTTTAGTTTTTACTATGCAGGGCTTGGAGTACAGTTTTCTGTAGACTATTCGGTTGATGGAGGCGTGTTTTCTAACCTTGCTAACCTGGTTGCGACATCATCATACCAGGCCTTTTATTTCGACCCCAACATGGGCGGATCTGAGGTGATGGTAAGAGTTACTACAGATGACTTCAATAGCACGAGTAACCTTTTCATTGATGACTTTGAGGCCGCTTATGTAGTTATAGGCAATACTCCACCGGATATTACCAATGTAAGCGCCACTATAGCCGATGGTAACTTCTTTTTGAACATTACCCTTGATGAGATCGGTACGATCTATGCGCTAGTGATTGAAGATGGCTCTACTCCCCCAACAGCAGTAGAGTTAAAAACAGCAGCCCAGGGCGGAGGCTTTGTAGGTAAGCTGGTAGGGTTGAGTAGCAACTACAATGACGCAGGACAACCAGCGGTACTGGACGCAAGTGCCGCCTTTGTAGCAGGTCAGCTGTATGATGTTTACTACCTGGCAGAGGACGGATCTGGAAATCAAAGTACAGGTTCAGTGCTCAATGTAGAAGCCACTCAATCAGACAATACTCCACCGGACATTACGAATGTAAGCGCCACTATAGCCGATGGCAACTTCTTTTTGAACATTACCCTTGATGAGATCGGTACGATCTATGCGCTAGTGGTTGAAGATGGCTCTACTCCCCCAACAGCAGCAGAGTTAAAAACAGCAGCCCAGGGCGGGGGCTTTGCAGGTAAGCTGGTAGGGTTGAGTAGCAACTACAATGATGCAGGACAACCGGCAGTCCTAGATGCAAGTGCGGCTTTTGTAACAGGTCTGCTATATGATGTTTACTACCTGGCAGAGGACGGTTCTGGGAATCAGAGTACAGGGTCTACACCCGATGTAGAAGCTACTACAACGATAGATGAAACTGCACCACTGTTTATTACCACCGATGCTTTCATACTTGATGGGAACCTTGACGCCTCCATTATGCTTGATGAACCAGGTACGGTATTCTTTGTAGTCTTGCCTGCTGGCTCAGATCAACCTGTCAGTGCTGATATTGTGAATGCTGGTACCATCCCAATTACTGACCAGGTCCTCGCTGGTTCTGAGGTGATAGAGTTGGCTAACACTGCTGATAGCTTTAGCGCATCAGAAACTTTTGAGGTCGGTAATGGATATGATATATACTTTGTGGCCCGAGATGCCTCCGGTAACTTGTCCTTGCCAAATTCAATACTGAATGTTGTAGCCGAGGAAACAGTTCCCACGATCACAATACTGTCGCCCAATGGTGGTGAGAACCTTTTCATCGGCAGAACGACAACCATAAGATGGCAAGCAGAAAATATCCCCCAGACGGATGTGATCGATATACTATTGAGTACAGACAATGGTGATACATATAATACAATACTTGCAGATACTGAGACTTTAGAAAGCCTCGCTGGTGTCTTTTCATGGACAGTTCCCAATTCAGTTACCGACGAAGCATTCATTAGGGTACGATCGGTGACCAGTGATATTGTGGATGAGAGTGATGGAGCATTCTCTATCATACCAGTACCTGAGATTAGTATTGCAGGTATTAACACTTCCACGGGGGTAGTAATTGAAGCCGCAGATGCATCAGACTTGGGTGCCAGTGAGGAGACCTATACAGTGAGCGGTACTGATCTCTTGTCCCCGATTAGTTTGAGGATCGAACCTGAAGATGATGCCGGATTCGAGATATCAACTGATGGTTTGAATTTTGGATCATCAGCTACCGTAGCTGTTGGTACTACGGGGACTATTCGGGTACGAAGTGCTAACAATGCCAATAATGGCCGTACTTATATGGGTAGTATCATACACAACTCTAACAACGCTACATCTATTACAATACCTGTTGAGGTGACGGAACTGTTAGAAGTGGCTTCATTGGAAATTGTATCCCCTAGAGAAGATACTTTGGTTAGTGGCTCAGGGATTATACCACTGAACTGGTCAAGCCAGAACCTTGCTAATGAACAGGTGGAGATAGGTTATAGGTTGCTTAAAGATGTAGAATTCATTCTAGCACAGACTGCTATCAGCAACACAGCTAGTTATGACTTTGGTGTCCAGAACTTGGAGAGTGGTGACTATGAGATTAGAGTAGTTACAACACAACTGGGAGCTAATGTGGGAGATACCTTGGCTTTTGTAGTAGATCGTACACCTCCGGCCATTTCGGTAGACACCATCATAGCTAGAAATGGTATACCAGCGCTGACCGGTACGGTGGATGATACGGTAGCGACAGTCACCGCTCAAGTTCTTGGGTTTGAGCCTATTTACATTGCTACTGTCAATAAAGACTCGACCTGGGTGGTGGCTGAAGGTACCATTGAGCCTCCACTAGGAGATGGATCATATGATGTGCTACTAACTGCCACTGACACACTAGGTAACACTTCCACCGACACCACAACTTTTGAATTGACTGTTGCTTTTCAGGCGATGGCATTTGATGCTGCTGAAGTGCAACCATTCAGCTTTGTAGCTAACTGGAAGTCTGGCGCTGGACTCGCCGGATATGAACTGCAGGTAGCACATGCCCCGGATTTCACACAGTTACTGGAAGGCTTTGACAATGTACTGGTTGAAGACACTTTTCGACTGATCAATAGTGAGGAGCTCTATCATAAGCAGACCTATTTCTATCGCGTAAGATCGGTCTACTTGGAGGGAGAGTTCTCGGAGTATTCCAATATTGTTAGCGTTCACCTACCAGAATCAGAAGAATTAGTAGCTGACTCTTTAGCCCTTAGTGTATTATATCTGGCTACAGATGGTCCCAATTGGGATAATCGTTCCGGATGGTTTCAGGACAACCGCTTTGACTGGTACGGAGTGACCTTCGATGGCCGTAGGATCACTGCCATTGACTTATCAGAAAATGATCTGTTGGGAGACGCTTCTGATGCAGACCTTTCAGACCTCACAGCGCTTACATCAATAGACCTGTCAGGTAATGAATTGACTGGCTTGAGCGATCTGGGCAATCTTACATCTCTCACCGCTGCTGACGTGAGAGCTAACAAGCTGGACTTTGGTGATTTCCGAAATCAATCGGATCCAAGTGTATTTAATTTTGCTGATCAGCAAGCACCACTACAAGAAGAGATTGCTATTTTAGCTGAAAATGAATCATTTACTTTTGATAGGACAATTGGTGGTAGCGGAAACACTTATCGTTGGTTCAAAGTAGGAGATCCTGACTTCAATCAAGCACAGCCTATATTCATGGATGATCAGATCTCTTTTGAAGATCAGGGTGAATACTTTGCGGAAGTACGCAACAGCCAGTTTGAAGACATTATACTGACCACCAGGAGCATTAAGATTTTTGTCTCGTCCCTGGAGCGAGACAGCCTGGCCCTGGCTTCATTGTACGAGACTAACGGAGGAGAGAACTGGACTGGAGTTACAGGCTGGCTCGTTAGCCCAATAACTGATTGGAGTAATATCACAATTGCTGGTAATCGAGTGACAAGAGTTGACCTTGGTGGAGTAGGTGTTTCTGGTGTTATACCAACAGAATTCGCTACTATGTCGTCGGTGACCTACATCAATTTATCACATAATGAGATTGACGGACTACCTGACTTCACTGTCATGGACAATCTTGATACGCTTGTTGCGCAGAATAACTCACTTGAGTTTGATGCTATTCTGAAAAATCTGGCAATGGACAGTTTTAATTTCGAAAATCAGGCTAAGATCACAGTAGAAGTAGAGGAGCGTATCAGAGAAGGGTTAGACTTCAGACTGGCAATAGACGTGGATGGTAGAGACCTGGTATATCAGTGGTATTTTAACGGAGAAGCTATTCCTGGAGCAGATAGTACCGTTTACAATATTGTTGATATCGATTTCGAGCAGATGGGAGGCTATCGCTGTGATATACAGAATGCAACCGTATCTCAGGCATTCCCGGGTTTTACTTTAAGCACTGGCGATTTTGAGATCCTGGCTATAGCCGACCTGGGAGGAACCATCAGGAATGTGGATGATGAGCTACTCGATGAAGGCACAGCCACTCTCTACAGGGTCAGGGAGCTGGGTACGCCTTACGACTCTATCAGTTCCGTGCCCATCACTAATGGTGCATACAACTTTGTGGGCACTGTCCTGGGGGATTATTTGGTACGGGTCAGAGGAAATTTGGAGACTTATTTCCCCACTTACGTGCAGGCAGCAAGCACCTGGTCGTTAGCCGATACCATACGATTGAGGAGAGACGACAACACCCAGTACGACGGATTTATCTTCTTCCAGCCTCCAGCGCGATTTCCTGGGCCTGACAATCCAAATGAGATTGTAGGTATAGTGGAGATTGATGATGACGATTTCCCTAGCAATGGTCGAGGTGAAGCGAGACGAAGAGTGCGCAGAGCTGGTTGCGGGTTTAACAGAGCAAGGTTTGTCAATAGAGGTGAAGACGACCCCATATTTGAGCTGATCGCCTATGTAGAAACAAATGAGAACGGTGAATTCAGAGTACCTGATCTTCCTGATGGGCTTTACAGGATCAACATAGAATTTCCCGGTATACCTATGGATCCCAATTCATTTATCGAGTTTGAGCTCGGAACCGGCGTGGATATAGAATCACAACTTCTTCAACTGGCAGCCCAGATCAAGCCTACCGGAATAACAGTAGAGAAGATAGAGGAAACCTCAGTGCTTAAAGAGTACTTTGTAGAATTTAATATCTTCCCGAACCCGGCAAAAGAAATGCTGAATGTGACTTACAAGCGCCTCAATCAATCGGGACTCGAATGGCAAGTGATCGATCTACAAGGACAACAGCTAATGAGTGGTGAAGTCCACCGTGGGCTTGATCAGATGATGGAGCTTGACGTTTCTTCACTTGTGGACGGCATCTACTTGCTCAGTATTATTGATCCCAATAACCGCAACAATCAGGTGACCACAGTGAAGTTTTTAGTACGCAAATAGCGGTAGCAATAAGAATGGTTTTGATTAAAGAGCAGTCAATCATTTGGCTGCTTTTTTTGTTCTAACCTTGTCTTACTAAAAATGATGCCGATGACACCACAAGAAGTATCCCAACTGATCCGTAACCGTAGATCAATCTACCCTAAGCTGTATTCCGGTGAGCCCGTTCCAGATGAGATCGTCGAAGAAATGCTGGAAAATGCCAACTGGGCACCTACGCATCGGCTGACTGAGCCGTGGAGGTTTGTTGTCCATAATGGAGAGGGCATCAAGAGATTGGCTACATGGCAAAGTGAGCTTTATAAGGAAGTCGCTACCGCAAAAGGCAACTTCGAGCAGGACAAGTATGATAAACTCGCCAATAAACCGATGATGGCCTCACACATCATTGCGATAGGTATGGTGCGTGATCCAAAGGAGAGTTTACCGGAAATAGAGGAAGTAGAAGCAGTGGCAGCCGCCGTGCAGAACATGTACCTAACAGCTACAGCCCATGGAGTAGGCTGCTACTGGGGAAGTGGGGGTGTTACCTACATGGAAGAAGCTGCAGAGCATTTCGGTTTTGACAAGCTTCTTGGTTTTATGTACTGTGGAATGCCTCGGATAGACTGGCCGACGAGTAGACGAAAGCCGATTGCTGATAAGGTGAAATGGGAGCGATAATCTTCAATTATTCATTGCCCGCTTTCAATTTGTTGATGACGACCTGCCACCTAAAGGCCCACCGCCAGTGAATGGTATACGTTTGGATGCCAGCTGTTTCTAGTATTTTGTTAAACTCTGTCTTATGAAACCCTCTTTGCACTGAAACTGCTGCATCATTTTGCACCATCTTCGAACTGGAAAACAAACCTGTCAACCACTTGATACTATAATAGGCAAACCAGTGTCGCTGTAGATCATTGTCGATGATACCCAATGAGCAATTACGGTAACAGATACGAAACAACTTTACCAGCTCGTCCTCAGTGAAGTGATGTGTAAATAAGCTTGAATGATAAATATCAAACTTCCGATGGGCAAATTCATCGCTCCAAATGTTGAGTACTTCAAAGCGGATCTCAGGGTAATCGGTACAATTGGTCTTTGCATAATCGATGATTGTAGGGTTGGCGTCAATGCCAAGCAACTTTAGCTCATGATCATTTTTGCGACCCCAATTTGCCATTTCTTTAAGGATATCCCCACCACCACATCCGAGATCGATTATTGTTGTTACGTCTTTATAATTTGTTGGTACGAGCTGATCAAGACTTTGAATGCTGATGTGATTGCCTCCCAGCTTACGGTTGATATAGTCCAGTTCTTTGAGGGTTTGGATGACAACTTCTCCGGAGCAGTCCAAGTCATCCATTAGCTCCTGCTCTTCTGATCTGTACCTAAAGCTTAGCACTGTACTTTCAGTAGCATACTCTCCAAAGTGAGGCCTGGACCAAAGGCAAAGCTTAGTACACTTTTACCATTGTCTTTCGCTGACAGGCTATCCATTAATTGCTTTATTACAAAGAGCACTGTGGGTGAAGACATGTTGCCATATTCCTTGAGTACATCGTAGGCAAAGCGGTTGTCTTCTTTGGACATACCAAGTTCTTCTTCTATTACTTGAAGGATACGTTTTCCACCAGGGTGGATAGCGAAAAGATCTATCTCATCGCGAGACATTTCAAGTTGGTCCAGCAACGCCTGTGTGAGCGTATGAATGCCTCCTTTGATGATTTCGGGTACGTAAGAAGATAGCTTCATTTCGAAACCAAAATCACTGATCTGCCATGCCATCTCTTTTTTTCCGCTAGGGACAATATCGCAGTGAAAATGTTCTAGAGAGAGTCCTCGAACATCGGCCCCTGGTTCCACAAGTACTGCCGCTGCACCATCTCCAAACAGTGCATTGGCAAGAAGGGTGTCTTCATCTTCATGCTTTTGGAAATGTATGCTGCACAACTCCAGACAGACGATCAGTACCTTGGCGTTATCATTTTGACAAAACTGATCTGCGAGTTTCAAAGCATTGAAGGCAGCATAGCAGCCCATATAGTTGATGGCCGTGCGATGGACAGTGGTGGGTAGGCTTAGCTCTTCGATGAGCTGTATATCAAGCCCTGGTGCATACATACCTGTGCAACTGACAGTGATCAGATGTGTGATATGGTTGAGCTCCTTACCTATATTGGCGATAGCCCGGACAGCCAGAGGGAGTGCCTCACGCTGATAGAGCACCATGCGATCACCGACGGTTGGGAAAGGCTCCAGCCCTGTGGACTGAGGAAAGAAGCGATATTGGTCTCGACTAACACCGAAATCAGGCAATACTGAGTAGCGAGACTGAATGCCGCTAGCCCTATACAAGACTTCCAACTGATGTTGTTGGTCGGCATCCATCTGTAACGCATCCGCCATGAAGCTACTGATCTGCTTCTGCGAGAGCTTGTGCTCGGGATTAGCCGTGCCGATACATGAGATGATGGATGTCATACAGGCTGTCTAAGGTAAAGTGGCAGACGAACATATCAGCCAAGTTTTATGCGTTCATTACATAATAATCAAATAGGAACTAACTTGTTCCACAATCGGCCGAATAAATGAAGCGCTCTACCTGGCTCCACTTGAGGATTCCATTTTCTTTCTTTCTACTGCCTGTTTTCCTTTTTGCCATTAGCATTTTGGACCGGCCCGATTGGACCCTGGTTATAGTTGTGGGCATGATACTCCACTTACTCCTTTACCCGGCGAGTAATGGCTACAATTCTTACTTTGACAAAGATGAAGGAAGTATTGGCGGTCTCAAGCACCCGCCCGAGGTGAGCAAGGAGCTATATTGGGTTTCATTGCTCTTTGATGGCCTTGCTTTATTAATTGGCATATGGATTGGCTGGCAATTTGCTCTGTTGCTCCTGGTATATGGATTGGCATCAAAAGCATATAGCCATCCAGCTATTCGACTGAAGAAGATGCCGGTCATTGGCTGGATCATCGCAGGTTTTTTTCAAGGATACTTCACTTTTTTGATGGTTGTCGTTGGAGTGACAGCATTTTCCCTACCGGAATTGATGACAATAGAAATACAGCTGCCAGCCATTTTAAGTAGTCTTTTGTTATGGGGCTCCTACCCCATGACTCAGATCTACCAACACGAGGAAGATGCTGCACGGGGAGATCAGACGATCAGTTTGAAGCTGGGTGTGTTGGGTACCTTCCACTTCACGGCCCTGATGTTTAGCCTATCGAATGCAGGATTTCTTTATTACTATTTCTGCTTCTTTGGATTAACTACCGCAATGATTTTTCAGGCGTTTTTGCTACCGATGTTGATCTACTTTTTTTGGTGGTATTTTAAAGTAAGGAAAGACCGTACTCAAGCCAATTTTGATTATACTATGAGACTCAACATACTTTCTGCAGTGATGTTAAATACTTTCTTCTTAATGATCACTCTGGCTGGTTAGTTGCTGCCCATTTTCAATCTCACCTTCTCTATTCCGATCTCCGTCATCCATCGCTTTTCTACTCGGAAACCTTTCTTTTCATACAGCGAGATGGCCGGGTAATTATCAGCTCCGGTTTCGACTATTCTATTTCTGTTAGGAAATTCGGCAAATACAGCGTCTAGCAGCTTGCTCCCAATGCCCATTCTAAAGTACTTTGGGTCGACAACAAAGCTACAGATATCCAGCTCACCGAAGGATAATTCGAGTTCTGTTACTGCCGCAAGCTTTCCGTTCTCAAAGTAACCATAGAAGGAGGTTGAGCTCTGCTTTATATCTTCGGCTGATCGTCTGAGCGGAGGAAAGTCATCCACACCGAGTAGTTCCGCTTCGATGCGATAGGAGCTTTGGAATACGGCATGTATTTGCAAAGCCGTGTTCTCCTGCTGTTGTTCTAATTTCCGAATGGGTGAAGGACCATTATCGAAATTCTCTTGGTGGAAGGTCATTGATCTTGTCCAAGTAGTTGGAGCAATCGGATGTTGTCCTCATGCTCGTAGAACTGATCGAATTCTAAATAATAACCTTCAGGGTCATAGCCGACAAATGCCTTATACTTACCGTCCGGACCGATTTCTAAACTGTCCTGTCGTAGTTCAAAAGGGTGGTTCGCAAGACAGTATTCAAACCACCCCTCGACATCTTCAAGAATGAAACTTACGCTGACAGCTTTTGTCTCTGTAAACTGATGCATTCCTCTTCGTTCATCGACTAATCCGATATACCCAGATGGAGAGGCCTGATAGACTTTAGCCCAACCTTGGTCGACTACCTGGCGGAGACCTATCTTCTCTTCATAGAATTGCTGGAGTTTGAGCATGTCTTTGTAGTAGAGCCAGGTGATTGCTCCATAAAAGGTTTTCGATGGTCCACCCCCATTGCCCACTTTATCAAGAGGCTCATACTGTCTCAGCAAAGGCATGAACCGTTCGTTCTCCGGGTGTTGCTTGAACTCTTCGAATTCCAGTAGGTAGCCTTCAGGATCAATGGCTACAAACCCGTCATGTGGGCCTCCGTCCTTTGGCTTGTATGTGTACTTGATGGGTACATTTTGAGCTTGCAGGTATTCATACCATTGCGGTAGCTCATCAGTCAGCAGAGCAATAGCAACTGTCTTCGGTTCTTCCGTACTGTGCATGCCTATTGACTCATCTACCAGTATAGCATAGGCATGTGGTGCGAGACGTATGGTCGCTGCAAACCCATAATCTGCAACTACTTCCAATCCCAGGATAGAATTGTAAAACTGCTTAGCTCCTTCCAGGTCCTTGTAGTACAGAAAGACATTAGTCGCCTGTATGTCAAAATGTGATGTGGTACGAAAGTCTGTCTGTCCGGCGAGTAGATCGTTCAGTTTGTGAGGCGGATAGCTCAACAAACGACCAAATCGTCTTGCCACTTCCTCAGAAGTGAGACCATCCTGTTGCTGTGATTTCTTAAGGTCTTGATATGCATCAAGTGTCACCCCTTTGTAGATGATCAATACCTCTTTTCCTTTCGCTATGTCTTTTGGGAATAGATCGGTCTGGATCAGATCATTTTCTCTATGTAGAGAAACCTCATATCGCTCGGCTATCTCCTGTGCCTCTGGTAGAATCTTATTTATTTCTTCACTAGTCATCACATCACTTAGCGCCAGTTGTTTGACGTCAGCTGCCACCAATTCGGCAAAACCAGCAATGGTGCCCAGCTTATGATCACGGTCAGATCTATCAGGTTGGCAGGATACAGTGACCAACAGCAGGGTCAGATAACAGAGTAGTTTCATAGTACTGAAATTAGATAAATCGTGGCTAAAATGGCTGACCGTGCGTCAAACGGATCAGTTTTTTAGTGATAGGTTTTGCATAGTTGCCCAATGCTACTGCAAATGACGAGTTCAACCTGGTTCCAAAGAGGTTTTGAGTTTTTCGGCCTACCCACAAGCGTCTCTTGAAAAGTGCATTCCATCGGTTTTGGTATTCGTACTCTAGCGCAAACCTGTCCAACTGGCCATTCCAGTGTCTGGTAATGGCCTCTGATAGGATTTTTGCGCCATGTATGGCCATGGCCATGCCATTACCACAAAGTGGGGTGATCAGGCCTGCAGAATCCCCTGTCATTAATATATGATCTTCGATCAGTTTTTTCGGAGCAAAAGAGATTTCATTGATGACTTCCGGTTGATCAAGTAGAAAATCCGAATCCTGGAAAAGTGATCTGAGATGGGGATTTTGGTATACCACTTCTTTCTCCATCATAGGTATATCTCCAAAGCGCTTTAGGTTTTCACGCCTTGTTAAATAGCACATGTTGTATTTGCCATCTTCTACTTGACTTATACCACAGTAGCCTAGCGGGAAATTGTGAAGTGCGACTGCATCTCCAGGAAAATCAGCCTTGACATGATATTTTACTCCAACGAACGGAGATCTGTATTTCATGAAATTGCGATCAAGCGCTTTATCCAGCTTAGACCGCTTACCAAATGCACCTATCACCACAGGTGTTTCATAGTGTTTGTTTGAAGTTTCTATCTGAAATGAGGATTCTTGAAATGACACATTGTTGACAGCCACTCCTTCCTGCACTTCTACGCCCTCTTTTCGCGCCACATTTACCAAAAACGGATCATAGGTATAGCGGCTGATACCGAAACCTCCCATGCCCAGGTTTACTCGGGAAGTACTCCCACTGATGGATGAGAGTATAAAATTCCTGATCACCGGTGGTCCATAATCACTTGGGTAAAGACCCTCACGTTTCAGAAACGGTGTTGTTTCGTTTGAGATGTACTCACCGCATACACGGTGAAAAGGATATCGCTTCTTCTCAAATAATGTGACATCAAACCCTTTTCTGTTAAGCAATATGGCACTGACCAACCCGGCTAGACCACCTCCTACGATACCAACTCTCTTCAATTTGTTTCTATAAGTAATAAAGCAAAGTTAAGTACCCGTGGAGCCAATAGGTTATGAGTAGAAGAATATGTGTACTCCAAAAAACAGGGTTGCTGCCCAAATCCTGATCAAAGTCAGTTTTTTGGTTTTGACTTGTCATCCAACACTTCACCTTTTCAGGACAATTTTGTAGCTGATGGAGACTTTATTGGGGACAGAAGAGGCCACTGCTAAGCCAGTAGGCCAGGGGGAATGCTATCACTGTGGAGACCCTTGCTCACCAGGAGAGATCAGCATAGAGGAAAAAAACTTCTGCTGTGATGGTTGCAAACTTGTATATCAAATCCTTGACGAGAACGGCCTTTGCAATTACTACGATCTCGAACAGACTCCAGGGATTAAGCTCAAGTCCGCCCCAACGGACGATCAGTTTTCTTACTTGGAAAGTGCCGATATACAGAAGCAACTGCTCGACTTCCAAAGTGAGACTTTCGAGAAATTGACACTCTACATCCCGGCCATTCATTGCAGTTCCTGCATTTGGTTATTGGAAAATCTTTACAGACTTCAACCGGGTGTCAAGCAGAGCCGGGTCAATTTCGTTAAGAAACAGTTGACCATTGGGTACGACCCTTCCGAAATAACACTGAGACAGCTGGTAGAGCAGTTGGCCTCATTGGGCTATGAACCACACATTAGTCTCAACAATGGCGAGAAAGAGAAATCCTATAATCCGAATCGGTCGCTTTTCATCAAGATCGGTGTAGCGGGTTTTGCTTTCGGTAATGTCATGCTGTTGAGTTTTCCAGAATACTTGGGTTTCGAAGGCCCTATGGATGCCGAGGTAAGGACTTTTATGAGTTACCTCAATATTGTCTTTGCCCTTCCGGTGATTTTTTATTGCAGTACAGACTACTTTCTTTCTGCATGGAGTGGTCTGCGCAAGGGGTTTATCAATATTGATATACCTATTAGTATTGGTATACTGACACTTTTTTTGAGAAGTGTCTATGAAATCATTTCTGCCACAGGACCGGGATATCTTGATTCACTTGCAGGTCTGTTGTTTTTTTTATTGATAGGTAAGTGGTTTCAACAGAAGACATATGAGGGATTAAGCTTTGAGCGTGACTATAAGAGTTATTTCCCGCTAGGTATCACCAGAGTGACCAATGGGTCAACAGAAGCGATATCTCTGAGGCAGATTGAAGTAGGAAATACGTTGCTTATCAGAAATCGGGAGATCATTCCTTCGGACAGTGTATTATTGAGCCCTCATGCGAAAGTCGATTATAGCTTTGTTACGGGTGAGTCCGAGCCTGTTCAAAAGAAGAAAGGGGCTTACCTCTACGCAGGAGGCCGATTGGTTGGCGAACGAATAGAAGTGCTGGTGGATAAAGAGGTTGCCCAAGGATACCTCACTCAACTTTGGAACCAGGACACCTTTAGTAAATCTGACGAAGGCAAATGGCAGAGCCTTGTAGACCAGATCGCCAGGTATTTTACGGGGATCATATTGGCCATTGCGAGTATCACGGCAGTCTACTGGTCGATGACCGATCCTACTGTAATGTTCACAGCGTTTACCGCGGTGCTTATTGTGGCATGTCCTTGTGCTTTAGCCCTTGCTACTCCGTTTACTTTGGGCACAGCGATGAGTGCTTTTGGATCGAGGCGGTTTTTTCTCAAGAATGCAACAATCATTGAAAAACTGGCTGGTATTACCCACATCGTGTTTGATAAAACCGGGACTATCACGGAGACTGGTCAATCGGGTATCAGGCAGGTAGGTAGTCTGGATACGAATGGTCTTGAGTTGGTCTATGCACTGGTAAGCCAATCGACCCATCCACTAAGTAGAAAGCTGTTCAATCATTTTGCTGTTCAAAAGGGTCTCATATTGCGAAGTGTATATGATCTTGAAGAATTGGAAGGTAAAGGACTACAAGGAAGTGTGGAGGGAGTTTTTGGTAAAGTGGGCTCAGCGAAGTTTGTGGATTGGGAGGATACTAAGACTGACATTAATAGTTCACGGGTGTACTTCTCAGTTGAAGGTCAGACAGGCTACTTTGAGATTGCCAATGAATTCAGAGAAGGTTTGGATGATCTGATCGGAACCTTGCAAGGTCAGTATGGACTATCCTTGATCTCAGGAGATCATGATGCTGAAGAGGAACGGCTTAAATCAAAGTTTCCGATAGGTACCACAATGAAGTTTGAGCAGTCGCCCCAGGATAAGCTGGCTTACGTTCAGTCACTGCAGCGAGAAGGGCACAAAGTACTTATGGTTGGAGATGGGCTTAATGATGCGGGAGCACTCAAACAAAGCGAGGTGGGTATAGCCTTGACAGAAAGCGTTTCCTCTTTTTCTCCGGCCTGTGATGGCATTCTTGAGGCCTCTCGGTTTTCCAGACTGTCAGCATTTATTGACTTTGCAAAGTCATCGAAGAGCATCATCATTGCGAGCTTTGTTATTTCTTTCTTATACAATTTGGTGGGACTGTCCCTGGCGGTAACCGGATTACTGGAACCAGTTTATGCTGCTATACTGATGCCTGTGAGTAGTATTTCTGTGGTAGCTTTTGCCACACTTTCTATTCAATTATTGACTAAAATGAAGCAACTTTAATCATATGCTGATCATAGTAGGACTGATATTGACAAGTGTGATTGTGGCTTCCTTTTTCCTTGTCGCATTCATTTGGGCTACTAAATCCGGGCAGTTTGAGGACACTTATGGTCCCAGCGTGAGAATTCTTTTTGATGATGAGAAGAAGCCAGATCAGTCGCCAGAGAAAAACTAGTGCATGAGGATGTGTAATCTACACAAAATACATTCATAATAAATGCATTTTGTGTAGATTTGAATCTAAAAGAGATTATGGCTGTACTTCAAATGCGCGACCTGCCTGATGAGCTTTATGAAAAGTTGAAGGCAAAGGCAAAAGCCGAGAGAAGAAGCATTATGCAGCAAGCTTTGGTGATTCTTGAAAATGCACTTAACCATGATGAGCAAATGACAAGAAGGCAGCAGGCAGTGCGGAAGATGATGGGCCTGAAGGTGGACTTATCAGATAAGTTAGACATAGTTAATCTGGTAAGAGAGGATCGAGAGCGATGAACCTCATATTGGACGTCAGTGGTGCAATGCCGTTTATCTTAGACGACCAGAGAAGGGCCCTTACCGCAGACCTCATTTTTAAGGCAGATACGGTTATAGTACCGGAAATATTTGTGGCTGAACTTGGTAATGTTCTCTGGAAATATGTTCGTTTCAATGGAATTGAGGAGACAGAAGCACATAGAGCACTTCAGATCGGCTTAGATATGGCTGACAAAATCATACCTAATGCGAGCATCATAGATGATGCATTGGTGTTGGCAGTCAAAACCAGTCACCCGGTGTATGACTGTTTGTACCTGACGTTGGCCTTGAAGATGAGGTATGGCGTATTAACCCAGGACAAGAAATTGAGGTCCCTCGGAGATTCTTTGGGTATCGAAATGTTATAGTCTATCTCTGTTCAAGAATAAAATATTTTCCTTTTGATGGAATATCCACTTTGAGGATTTGTGTCAAGTCTTCATTGGCCTCTACCTCCACATCTCGAAGTACCCACTCATGATTCGACGCTTGATTGTCTAATATAGCTCTATTCAGCCTACTGAGATAATAGCTTAATTGATACGGAGGCCATTTGGCATCTCTATAGGCCAGAGAGTCCTTGGTGAATGGAATGGAATAATAAACTGTATCTATTGGGATAGTTAAGGCCACTGGAGCACCGTTAGTCGTTTGGTTGATCTGTTCTGCATAAGCTTCATAGTTCTCCTGCCGTCTTTTTTCTGATCTCGGAGGTAATACCAACAGATCAAATCCAATGCGCAGTATGAGGAGCACAGCAACAAAAACCAAAATGGGTTGATTTTTTGCACTAAAAAGTAGGTAGGACAACCCTCCAAAACTCAACAAAAGCCCTATCATGATCAGATATCGGCTTTCAATAGACCCCAGTCTCTCTATGAACGGAATAGATAGGGCGATCAACGCCAGTAAACTAGTGATTGAGGCAAGGGTATAATGCAAGGTCTTAGTTTGAATTGCTTTTTCCGGTAGGGTAAAAGCCAGGATATTGAAAAGAAAAGGCAGGAACATGTAAAGGTACCTTTCTCTCGTACCAGCACTTAGCCAATAGACGGGCAAGTTGACAACCAAGAATATCAGACAATAGGCTACCCAGCGGTTCATTTTGAGCCTGTCAGGTTTCAATTGCTTTCGACACCATATGACCAAAATGATCCACGGTGATGAAATGGTGAGCAACATCAATGGAAACTCAAAGAGGTGCTGGATAGATGACCAAAAACTTTGATCACCAACGGCAGTGCGACTTGTAGACTCGCTGATCAGTCTGACTATATAAGGCAATGGATCATTGTACTGGCTGTACTTCAAGAAGAACCCTCCAATGGTTAATGCCAATAAGCTAATTCCTGCGAAATGTGCAGGGTGAAAAAGTGCGCTAAACCGCCTCCTATATGCCATTAACCCAAGAATGGTCAATGCCTGGAATGCGAGTGACGGAAGCCCCTTGGTGAGAAAGCCGATACCACAGAGCAAGTAGGACAATAGGAACATTTGCCAAAGCTTGTCCTTGTCGGTGAAGTAGAATATTACTAATACCTGCAAAAACACGATTAACGTATAGAACAGGTCGATTTCTCCCTGGAAGGAAAAATAGAACAGCAAATCCCCACTGGTGATCCAAAAAACAGAGCCGAACAAAGCAGCTTTCTCCCCTATACGATGACGAAAAAAGTAGAAGTTGACAATCCCAATAGCAATGAGAGACAACACTGATGGCATACGTGTCACCCACTCTTCATAGCCGAAAATTTTGAAGAGAAGAATGAGTAGCCAGTTGTAGAGTGGGGGTTTGTTATAGTAGTATTCACCATTGATCTTAGGTACCCACCAGTTGCCGGTAAGTTCCATTTCAAGTGAGACTATGGCACGTCTGGGTTCTTCGAAATGAAGTGGCTCCAGGCCGAGGTTCAAAAAAAGTGCAACGACCCCAAGTACAAAAAGGAACGCTACAAAAGCTCGGTTATGCTCGTCGAGTGTTTTCATCGAGCTTCAAAAATAGAGATTATATCATCCGTTCAAGCCTGAAGTCTACCTTCAATTCTTCGTCTCCTCGGAGTACTCTCAGTTTCACCTTTTTCCCGGGTCTGAGTCGGAATAGTGTGTTGATATAGTTGAAATTTGTAGTACCGATTCGGTGGCCATGGACGTGTGTGATAATATCATCTTTTAGCATCCCCGCTTTGAAAGCAGGCGAGTCTGGTCTCACTTTGGTCACCAGTATTTGATTGAGATCTTTGCCTACTGCGGTAAACTCTAATCCGGCCATATCATGCTCGAAAGTCTTTCGATGCTCTTCGCTTTTGCGCAGGTACAGTTTGTTTTGGAAATAATCGATGACCGGGTTGAACCGAGTAAGAATCTCACCACCTAAAGTACCATTTCGGCCATCATCCCTTTTTCTCCTATATGCTCCTGCCAACGGATAACTTGCGAGGACATCCTTGAAAACGTACTTGTCCATTTTGATGCTTTTCAATCGACCTACATCGCCGGCTATATCACCACTCAACCCCTTCCCAAGCGAAGTGCGTAATACCTTTTCCGGTAGGACGAGATCAGGATCGGTATCTTTCTCCAACAATACGGCATGACTGGCACCTGTGTCTACCAGGAGTTTGGCGTCTATCTTTTTCCCATTGGCCTGAGTGATTGGTACCTGAATAAAGGGCTTGGTCCCCTCAATTGACAATGGTAGCACCTTGTAGTACTTTTTCGGGGTGAAATAGTGGGGTTCGTAGAAGGTGAGCTTATTCTCATCATAATTAAATTCTACAACGAACCTGCTGAAGATTTCATACCCGATAATGCCAAAGACTTCTGCACCGAGATTATTTCTCAGATTGAGGTAGTCCTCTTCGAGCACGAGTAGCGACTGGCGCTCACCTATGATCCCTGGTAAGGCCAACTTAATGTCCTTGACCACATATGCGTTGACCGAATCGATATCTCCGGCTCCTGCGAGATTAATTTTTCGGTCGTAGTGTAGCCCAAGCAGATCGGCATAAGCTTTTTCCGTGAGGATCGCATTTTGGACACCCGTATCCAGAATAAACCTCAAGGTTATCTTGTCATTGATAGTAATGGGAATGATGACCAGATTGTTATACCGCTCAAAGCTCATCGTCATTTTACGTGAGCCCTGGCGCAACCTGAAGCCAGGTTGACATTGAGCGATAGACAGGATAAAGCCTATCATTACTGCCACCAAAGACAGTCGGATCAATATGGATCTTATGAGAGAGTTCACATTTGAGTTAAGCTAATTTATCACAAGATAAGGGTGGTATCTCCACCTTACCCACCAAGCTAAAATGGCCATCTTTTAGACAAAAATGGTAGAAAAATACTAAAACTGACGAATGTCAGTCTTTGCTTCTGGAAGTGTCATTTTCCGCCCTAAACAGACACTTTAGTTTAGCCCACTTAATTACTAAATCTACAACTATTATGGCCTTAGAGAAATTTGAGTATGACAACAAGATCGTGAAGTGGTTCATGGTTGTCTCTGTCGTGTTCGGTATTGTAGGTATGCTGGTCGGATTGATAATAGCTATTCAGCTATACTATCCTGAGCTCAGCTTCGGCCTTCAGTACACCACGTTTGGGAGGCTCAGACCTCTGCATACTAATGCAGTGATCTTCGCTTTCGTCGGTAACGCCATTTTTGCAGGGGTATACTACTCCCTTCAGCGTCTGATGAAAGCCCGACTGTTTAATGATACCCTGAGCTGGGTACACTTCTGGGGGTGGCAGCTGATCATTGTAGCAGCCGCTGTGACATTACCGCTTGGTATATCTACCGCAAAAGAGTATGCAGAGCTTGAGTGGCCTATCGATATCGCCATAGCCCTTGTTTGGGTGGTGTTTGGAATCAACATGATCGGTACGATCATTAAGCGTAGAGAGCGACACATGTATGTAGCGATCTGGTTTTACCTCGCCACATTCGTTACTGTTGCTGTACTTCATATTGTCAACTCATTTGCCCTACCGGTCAATCTCTTAAAGAGCTATTCTGCTTATGCAGGTGTTCAAGATGCTTTGGTGCAGTGGTGGTATGGCCACAATGCTGTGGCATTTTTCCTTACCACGCCGTACCTGGGCCTGATGTATTACTTTCTACCTAAGGCAGCTAACAGGCCAGTATTCTCATATAAGCTTTCTATTATCCACTTCTGGTCACTCATATTTATTTACATATGGGCTGGCCCTCACCACCTATTGTATACTTCTCTTCCTGACTGGGCACAGTCTCTCGGAGTGGTATTCTCATTGATGCTGATCGCTCCATCATGGGGTGGTATGCTCAATGGTCTGCTTACACTCAGAGGAGCATGGGATCGTGTCAGAGAAGATCCTGTTTTGAAGTTTTTGGTGGTAGCAGTTACAGCTTATGGCATGAGCACATTCGAAGGACCAATGATGTCCTTAAAGAATGTAAATGCTATTGCTCACTTTACTGACTGGGTCATTGCTCACGTACACATCGGTGGTCTTGGTTGGAACGGTTTCCTGACCTTTGGCATGATGTACTGGTTGGTACCTAAGATGTGGAATACAAAACTTCACTCTACGAAGCTTGCCAATGTTCACTTCTGGGTGGGAACACTTGGCATTATCTTCTATGCTCTACCCATGTATTGGGCAGGTATTACCCAATCATTGATGTGGAAGCAGTTCACTGCTGATGGATTCCTTTTGTATCCTAACTTCCTTGAGACTGTTACCCAGATCATACCGATGTACATCCTAAGGTCAGTTGGTGGTTTGATGTATTTCGCAGGAATGTTTTTAATGGTGTACAACCTAATGAAGACTGCTGCTGCTGGTTCGTTTATGGCGAATGAAGCTGCTGAGGCCCCTGCACTAGAGAAAAATGTACAGGTCGTAGGTGGTGGTTGGCACCACGCATTAGAGCGTAAACCAGTGATCTTTACAGCTTTGGCATTGGTCGCTATCCTTATAGGAGGAGCGATCGAAATGATCCCAACTTTCCTTGTCAAATCCAATATTCCTACAATAGCTTCAGTACAGCCTTATACGCCATTGGAGCTTCATGGTAGAGACATTTATATACGTGAAGGCTGTAATACCTGCCACTCACAGATGATACGGCCATTTAGGTCTGAAACAGAGCGCTATGGCGAATATTCTAAGGCCGGTGAGTTCGTCTATGACCATCCATTCTTGTGGGGTTCTAAGCGTACAGGTCCTGACTTGCATCGAGAGGGAGGAAAGTACCCTGACTCATGGCATTACCATCATATGCTGGACCCTAGATCTATGTCACCTGGATCGATCATGCCTCCATATCCTTGGTTGATGCTGCAAATGATCGATAAGGAGCAGACTGGC
The DNA here is from genome assembly GCA_002435755.1 of Flammeovirgaceae bacterium UBA6059. GTDB lineage: Bacteria > Bacteroidota > Bacteroidia > Cytophagales > Cyclobacteriaceae > UBA6059. The sequence continues at coordinate 274,237 of DIYH01000004.1, read as the reverse complement.
CCAAAGATCAGTACGCTACGGTCACTCGGTGTACCTTATGAAGAAGGTTTTGAAGGCAGAGCCAATGATCTGCTAGATACACAAGCTGCTGAGATTGCTGAAAGGTTGAAGGGTGATGGTATCTCAACACCTAAAGAAGCTGAGATCGTGGCACTCATTGCATACTTGCAGCGACTTGGTACTGATATCAAATCGGCTGATGTAGCTGCTAACTAGACCCTATCATGTACAAAGAAATATTAAGAGGTATCGAGAATGTGGAGATATGGCCAGTGATTTCACTGATCATATTCTTCTCCTTCTTCGTCGGTCTGCTCTGGTGGGTTTTTAGGACTGACAGGAGCTATATCGGATACATGGAGAATATACCGCTGCAAGCTGACGATCAAATCGATGACCAACAAACCGAATCAGTAAAATGAAAAAGTTGAATCAAAATACATTAATGAAGGGGTTGTTCACCTTGGTGATATTTTTTGCAGCCCCTGTTTTAGCAAATGCCCAGGAGGCTGAGCCCTCATTTTTCGAAAGGGCTACAGAGCAGGATTTATTGATCTTATTTGTGCTTGGATTGGCGCTGGTTGTATCACTGCTGGTGTTGATGGTGGCATTATATACGCTTACGGTGCTGAGAGTAATTGTCAATAAAGAGAAAGCCAAAGCAGGCGAAGCACTAGAAGCTGAACCTGGTTTCTGGGCGAGTTTCAATAAGACGGTGACGGATGCAGTACCTATTGAAAAAGAAAAAACTATTCTTCTCGACCATGATTATGATGGTATTAGAGAGTTGGACAATCACCTACCACCGTGGTGGAAATGGCTCTTCTATTTCACTATAGGTTGGGGAGCAGTTTATCTGGTAGTGTATCACGTTATTGGCACTATGCCACTACAGGAGGAAGAATATCAGATGGAGCTGGCAGCTGCTCAGGCAGCAGTAGAGGCTAGACAAGTGGCATCTACAGAGAGCATTGATGAATCTACAGTGGAGTTTAGCGATGATGCTGGCCACCTTGCTAATGGACAGAAACTTTATGACCGAAATTGTGCTGTATGCCATCAGAATGATGGAGGTGGTCTTGTAGGGCCAAACTTCACAGACCAATACTGGATACATGGTGGTTCCATGCCCGATCTCTTCAGGGTGATCAAGTACGGAGTACCGGAAAAAGGTATGATCGCGTGGCAGTCACAGTTGAGTCCTACGGATATGCGAGATGTGGCCAGCTACATTCTCACTTTCCAGGGCACTACCCCAGCGAATGGTAAAGAGCCGCAAGGTGATCTCTATGAGCCAGAAGCTGCACCTTTAGAGGATTCCGGTGAGGAAGCTAGTGAAGAAGAAACCAGTGAGGAGGTACAGACCAACGACTAGTATCGTAGTAGAAACATGGAGAATCTGTATGAGTTTGATGAAGAGTTCCGAGATACGATTGGAACTGTAGACAAGGAGGGGAACAGGATTTGGGTTTATCCCAAGAAGCCCTCCGGCTCATATCACAATGCCAGGATTATCGTTACGATAATCCTGCTTGCTTTATTATTCGTTGGTCCTTTCCTGACCTGGGAGGGTAACCCAATGTTTCTCTTTAACATATTCGAGAGGAAGTTCATACTCTTTGGCGTGCCATTCTGGCCCCAGGATTTTCACATACTGGGGATTGGAATGATCGCTTTGTTTGTCTTCATAATTCTTTTCACGGTAGTATTTGGAAGGATCTGGTGTGGATGGGCATGTCCTCAGACGCTTTTTATGGAGATGGTCTTCCGTAAGATCGAGTACTGGATCGAAGGAGATGCTAATAAGCAGCGGAGACTTGATAAGATGCCTTGGAATAAGGACAAGATCATAAAGCGTGCGAGCAAACATGGTATTTTCATAGCAATTTCATTGGTGATCTCCCATACTATGATGGCCTACCTGATAGGTGTAGATCAGGTGGTAGAAATCGTCAGTCAACCACCCACAGAGCATATGTCAGGCTTCATAGGTTTGATTGCCTTTACAGGAGTGTTCTACTGGGTATTCAGCTATTTCAGAGAGCAGGCATGCATTGCTGTGTGCCCATATGGACGACTGCAGGGTGTCCTACTTGACAGGGACTCCATTGTGGTAGCATATGATTGGTTGCGTGGAGAACCAAGGGGCCGCATGAAGAAAAGCGCTCCTGCTGAAGAGAAAGGGGACTGCATAGATTGTAAACTCTGTGTACACGCTTGTCCTACTGGAATAGACATCCGAAACGGAACACAACTAGAATGTGTGAATTGTACTGCATGTATTGATGCTTGTGATGAGGTAATGGAGAAAATCGACAAGCCGAAGGGCTTGATCCGATATGCATCTTACAATGGCATTAAAGAGCAAATCAAAACACGTTTCACGCCTAGGATGGCGGCTTACTCTGCGGTGTTAGTTGGCTTGCTTTCGTTGTTTACATTCCTTTTGGTAACACGAACCGATGTAGAAGCAACCATTATGCGTGTACCCGGTATGCTCTACCAAGAGCAGGAGAACAATCGCATCAGCAATCTTTATAATATCCAGTTTGTCAATAAGACATTTGATGAAGTAAATCTTGACCTGAAATTGAAAGGGCAAGAAGGTGGTACTATCAAACGTGTTGGTGATCAGGCGGTAGTGGTGCCCGCGACTGGTAACACTGAGAGTGTGTACTTCATAGAGCTCCCAAAAGAGCGGATCACAGGCACGACCACTAAACTGATTATTGAGCTATATAAAGACGATCAGTTGATCGATGAATTGAAAACAAATTTTCTAGGACCTATAACGAATTAAAATCATGAATTGGGGAACAAAGATTTTTATGTCGTTTGTAGTGTTTGCGATCATCATCATATCAATGGTGGTGATCAGTGTAAGCCAGGATTTTTACCTGGTGGCAGACGATTACTACAAGCAAGAAATTGAGTATCAAAATCAAATTGATAAGATCCAAAATTACAAGCAGTTGGATCAGCCATTAGCAATCAAGTATTGGTCAGCAGGCCGCAAAGCTTCGATCCAGTTTCCGATAGCCAGGACAGAGCGATTGGAGGGAGAGATTCATTTTTTCCGACCATCTAATGGTAATTTGGATTTTAAAGTAGCTATCAACCCGGATGGAGGTGGATCCCAGATTGTTGATCTTAGTGAAGCAATACCCGGACTATGGAAAGTTAAGGTATCCTGGAGTGCCAATGGCAAGGGCTACTATGATGAGCAGACACTAGTACTCTAGTGCTCTATTCTGCATTCATATTAGGACTGCTCGGCAGCTTCCATTGTCTGGGGATGTGTGGGCCGTTGGCTTTTAGCCTACCCAAGGCGGGTTTTCATGAGCTAACTGTACTCAGCGGTAGGCTGATTTACAATGCCGGCCGAATCATTTCTTATGCCATCATAGGAGGTGTACTTGGGCTGATAGGTAAGGGCATTTTTTTGACAGGATTCCAACATGGGCTGTCTATTACACTTGGCGTAATACTTCTTGTGGGACTTGTATTTCCAAGAGTATTCAAGTGGAATTTTTTTTATTCGTTCCCCAATAAGGTTAAGGCGAGGATCATCCCTCTTTTTCGAAAGAGGGGCCTCTCCTTCTCCTTTTTAGTTGGTCTGATGAATGGGTTTTTACCATGCGGCCTTGTATACATGGCAGTCGCAGGCGCGCTAGCGACTGGTGAACCATTTCTGGGCATGCAGTTCATGATCTTGTTTGGATTGGGGACCCTACCTATGATGCTGTTTGCTGCCTACTCTAGCTATGTCCTGCCGGCAAAATTCAAACTACATGTGCAGAAGGCGATCCCTGCCTTTGTAGTGGTGATGGCTGTGGCATTAATCTTACGTGGCATGAACTTGGGTATTCCTTGCTTAAGTCCCCAGATTACTGACAATGTTAATGGTGAGGTTGTAGAGTGTGTAGAGTAGGTTTAATCAATCTCTAGATGAGGATCTACCACATCATAACTATCTCCGGAGAGCATATGGTTTGGAATGTTAGATTTAATATACTCTTCCAGTAGGTTGATATATCTGGCTTTGCCATAATTCTGGGTGACGATCATGCCAATCTCCCTCGCTTTTGGCCGGCCGCTGATCGTTTTTAGGTTGTCTTCCTGATACTCGGATAGACTCATTGTGGTTAGTTCCGGTAGGATAGTAATACCTCCGTGTGTGTCTACCATTCTGATAAGAGCATCAATAGAATTGCTGTGATAGATAAACTTCTTGTCATTTAACACAGACTGTAAGTCGCAGAAATCATTGACCTGATCCCGAAAGCAGTTACCTTCATCCAGTATCCAGAGTTCAGCAGAGTTGATGTCTTCGAGTTTAATGTCCGGCGAACTCACGGATTGATCATCAGATGCATAGGCAAAGAAGCGCTCATAAAACAAAGGGATGGATTGTATGCCATAAGCTTCAATAGGCGTAGAGATGATGCCCACATCCAACTCTCCAGTTCGAACACTTCTTACGACGCTTTCAGTGATCTGTTCATGGAAGATCAACTGCAGTTGCGGGTAGTCTGATTGAAGAGAGCCGCTAAATAGAGGAACCAAAAAGGGAGCCAAAGTTGGAATGATCCCAACATTGAGTTCTCCTGAATAATCTTCTTTTAGTTCGGATACGAAGTTTTCAAGTTGCCGTGCATTATTAACGATATCTTGAGCTCTTATCAGGAACAGTTTACCATCTACGGTTGTTTCCAAAGGAGTGGCATTCCGATTGAAAAGCTTGATGCCAATAGACTCTTCAAGCTTTTGAATTTGGATGCTGAGGGCAGGTTGTGTGATGAATAGATGTTCTGCTGCCCGTTTAAAGTTTTGATGCTTCTGAAGGGCCAGTGCATATTGCAGTTGCGTCAGTGTCATAACGTTTACTTATTCACTCATAATTTATATAAATAAATATTATAACAACTTTACACCTTAAACAATCTCATAACTAATCGATAATGGAAAACAACGGACATTCAAGTAATGGTGCACATCCCATGGGAGGAATTGAGAAATGCCCTTACATAGGAGGCTCTATTAAGACGAGTGCTGGAGGTGGCACTTCTAACCGAGATTGGTGGCCCAACCAACTCAACCTCAACATATTAAGGCAGCATTCGAGCATGTCCGATCCTATGGATCCGGATTTTAACTATGCTGAAGAATTTAAAAAATTAGACCTAAAAGCTGTAAAGCAAGATCTCTACGATCTGATGACAGACTCACAGGACTGGTGGCCTGCTGACTATGGTCACTATGGTCCCTTCTTCATTAGAATGGCCTGGCATAGTGCAGGTACCTACCGTATCCAGGATGGTCGTGGAGGTGGAGGTTCAGGAACGCAGCGTTTCGCCCCACTTAACAGCTGGCCTGATAACGGTAACCTCGATAAGGCAAGACTTCTACTTTGGCCTGTTAAGAAGAAGTATGGCAAGGCACTGTCATGGGCTGACCTTATGATTCTTGCAGGTAACTGCGCACTTGAGTCTATGGGCTTTGAGACATTCGGTTTTGGTGGTGGACGTGAAGACATCTGGGAGCCAGAAGAAGATATCTACTGGGGTGCTGAGACGGAATGGTTAGGAGATAAGCGATACACCGGAGATCGTGATCTTGAGAATCCACTAGGCGCAGTACAGATGGGATTGATCTATGTGAATCCAGAAGGACCTAACGGAAATCCTGATCCTGCTAAGTCAGCAATTGATATTCGTGAGACATTCGGCCGTATGGCAATGAACGACGAAGAAACGGTTGCTCTGGTAGCAGGTGGTCATACATTTGGTAAAGCACATGGTGCAGCTGATCCTGGCAAGTATGTGGGAAGGGAACCCGCTGCGGCAGGAATAGAAGAGCAGAGTTTAGGATGGAAGAATACTTTCGGTGCGGGTCATGGCGATGATACCATTACAAGTGGTATTGAAGGTGCATGGACACCTAACCCTACACGATGGGACAATGAATACTTCGATGTATTATTCGGGTATGATTGGGAACTCACCAAGAGTCCTGCCGGCGCACATCAGTGGACACCAACAGCAGCTTCGAATGCTAAGATGGCTCCTGCTGCTGGTGATGCTACGAAGCAGCAAGCCTTGATGATGACTACTGCTGATATGGCTTTGAAAGTAGATCCTATCTACGAACCAATCTCAAGAAGATTCCACGAAAATCCAGATCAATTTGCGGATGCCTTTGCAAGAGCGTGGTTTAAGCTAACTCACCGTGATATGGGGCCTGTGGCCCGTTATTTAGGATCTGAAGTACCTAATGAAGAATTGATCTGGCAAGACCCAATTCCGGCAGTAGATCATGAATTGATCAATGATGCTGATGTTGCAACACTGAAAGCGAGAGTACTTGACTCTGGTCTATCTGTTTCAGAGCTTGTATCTACTGCATGGGCTTCAGCTTCTACATTCAGAGGATCTGACATGAGAGGTGGTGCCAATGGTGCGCGTGTAAGACTAGCTCCTCAGAATGAGTGGGAGATTAATAATCCAACCCAACTTAACAAGGTACTAGATGTGCTTGAAGGTATCCGGAAAGATTTCAATACAGGAGGAAAGATTGTATCTCTGGCTGATCTCATCGTTATAGCTGGTGGTGCTGGTGTTGAGAAGGCGGCTAAAGACGCTGGACATGAGGTAACTGTTCCATTCACCGCAGGTCGCGCCGATGCTTCTCAAGAGCAGACGGATATTGAGTCGTTCGAGGCACTTCGTCCAACTGCTGATGGCTTCCGCAACTATTTTGTGCCAAGACACAAAGCAGCAGCTGAGGAAATGCTGGTTGATAAAGCGCAACTCTTGACGCTAACCACCCCAGAAATGACTGCATTGATTGGCGGTATGCGTGCGCTTGATACCAACTTTGATGGTTCGAAGCACGGTGTATTCACAAGTCGCCCAGGTCAGTTGACCAATGACTTCTTCACTAACCTTCTTGATTTTGGTATCACATGGAGTGCAACTTCTGATAGCCAGGATGTATTCGAAGGTCGCAATCGTAAGACCGGTGATGTTGTGTGGACGGGTACTCGCGTTGATCTGATTTTTGGATCTAATACAGAGTTGCGTGCTGTAGCGGAGGTATACGGCTCGTCTGACGGTGAAGCCAAGTTTGTTAAAGACTTTGTAGCAGCCTGGGATAAAGTGATGAACCTAGATAGATATGATCTTGCTTAAGTGAAGATCTCGTCAATGACAATTGATCAGTAAGACTTTCATTAGTCGATATTAGTTAAAGGGAGGATCTCAATAAGGTCCTCCCTTTTTAGTCTTCCCCAAGCTAGTATGACCACACTTGTAGTCTACTCCTCTTTTAACGAAAATGCAGGATTGGAGAAGGCTGCAGTGAGTGAGTGGTAGCCAACCGTGATCAATGTGATTAAGGTGGTGATAGCCGCTGAGAGTACGAATGTGACCAAGCTGATCTCAACGCTATAGGAGAACTCCTGCAACCAGCTGTCCATGAAGTAATAAGCAACCGGAAATGCAATGATCATTGAGACAGCAACTAATTTGAAGAAATCAAAACTTACGAGGTAAATAATATCCCCCAGGCTGGCACCAATGACCTTCCGGATACCGATTTCTTTCCGCTTAGCAGCAGAATTGAAAGACGCTAGCCCAAACAGACCCATACAGGCAATGAAAATTGATAATCCGCTAAAAGTAGCAAACAACTGACCCTTGCGCTCATCTTCCTCATATTGTGCTTCAAAGTCCTGTTGAATGAAATTGTACTCCAGGGGTCGATCAGGTACGATGCTCTTCCACTCTTCTTCGATATATGCCAAGGTAGATTTGATGTCTGTAGGTTTGATCCGCACCACCATGGAGCCATTACTAATGTTCATATGTACTACCAAGGGCTCAATGGATTCACGTAGCGCTCTTACATGAAAATCTCTGATGACACCTACAACTTTGACTTCTCGACGGTTGAGTTGTTGGTCAAGTATTATGCTGAATTTTTTGCCGATGGCTGCATCCCAGCCCATGTGTTTCACCATACTCTCATTGACGATGACAGCATCGACAGTATCTCTACCTATAGACTCCAGAAAGTGACGCCCTTCGACTACAGGCACCTCCAAAGTAGGTAGGTAGTGTTGATCAATGAATATGGTTTGGAACACCTTTTCTATCATTTCGCCATTGTTGGTCTCAACAGTGATGGCCTGTACGTTAAGGTTACTGTTACCGGGAGTATGCCAGCCACTACCGACCGCTTCGATTCCCGGGTTTTGAAGGAGGGTAGTTCTTAGCACATCATACTTTTCCATGGCCGTACTACCATTGAGCGGGATACGCATGACCAGGTCTTTATTGAAACCGAGATCCTTTGTATTTAGATAGTTGAGCTGTTCATAAACTACTATTGTGCTAATGATCATAACTAGTGATACAGCAAATTGGGCCACAACCAACCCTTTTCTAAGTGCTACGTTCCCACCTTTAGCCAACCGGCCCTTAAGCACTAATGCAGGCTTGAAGCGCGACAGGTAGAACGCCGGATAGCTTCCTGAAAACACGCCAACAAATAGCACTACAAACATAAAGCTCACCATTATGATCGGGTCGGTGTAGAACATCTGTGAGATTGACTTACCAGAAATAGTGTTGAAGCCTGGAATCAAGAAGAATACGAGAATCAAACTAGTGACTGAAGAGAATAATGTGACTACCGTTGATTCTACAAGGAATTGCCATCTAAGCTGCTTCTTATGTGAGCCCATCACCTTACGAATGCCTACTTCTTTAGCGCGCTTGGTGGCCTGAGCGGTCGATAGGTTCATATAGTTGATACTCGCTATAAGGAGAAGAAAGAATGCAATAGCACTGAATGTATAGATATAAGCCATAGAACCTCCAGGCTCTGGGTCTCCCTCTGAGGTCGATTTTAAGTGTATGTCAGCAATGTTGATCAATGAGAAATCAGCATGAGCATCAAACTGGCTAAAAAGTTCTCTGATGTACTTGTCAAACACATCAGGGAAGTTCTGAGAGAATTGCTCCGATGTAGTACCCTGGGCAAGTTCGATGTATAAGAAGTCGCTGATGTTTCCCCAGAAGTTTGTGCGTTCCTCTGGCAGAGTGCTATATGCAACTAGTGCCTTGGGCTTAATGTGACTCTTTGCATTGATATCTGCCATCACGCCAGTTACTGTTCTTGTCCATGCTTCTGCTCCCGTTTTGATTTCCTTTCCGATAGGATCTGCATCCCCGAAGTACTTTTTGGCGATGGACTCAGAGAGAACGATCGATTGAGGTTTGGTGAGTGCAGTGTTTGGGTCACCATGAAGGAGTTGGAAGTCGAACATTTGAAAGAAAGAAGAATCAGTGAAGTAGAACTTATCTTCGTAAAACTTGCGGTCGCCTTGTACCACCAGTTCCTCCCCTACATCAACCACTCGACAGAAGTTGATCACTTCCGGGTAATCAACGTATAAAGCAGGGCCAAGGGGTGCCATGGTGGTGGCTGCATCCATATTGGTGTCTTGAATAGTGGCAAGTGTGTTGACCCTATAGATATTGGCAGCATTACTGTGAATCTGGTCATAGCTTAGTTCGTCATTAACATAGAGCAGGAGTAATACACTGGCAGTGATCCCAATAGTCAGACCGAGTATATTGAGTGTACTGTATAGGGCATGGCGGGTAATGCTACGGACGGCAATTTTTAGAAAATTCTTAATCATTCTTCTCAACATCAAATTTCAAGTAGCAACATAGGTTCAAAAGCTATGCCGTAAGCGAAAAAGGCTATTGCCGCCTGTTTGAGCTCATAGCCAGTTAGATAGATGTACGATTGCGTACCATTGGCTGACCAGAAGTGTACAATAGTAATTTGGAAGAATAGAGGTGGCTGCTATTCTAGTAAGGATGCAATGTCATCCTTGGAAAGTGACTTCATGAAGCTCTCTTCAGTAGAGATCAGGTTTTTAGCAAGTGCGAGTTTGCTCTGTTGCAGCTTCAATATCTTCTCTTCCACAGTGTTTTTCATGATGAATTTGTAGGTGAAGACCTTGTTTTGCTGACCAATCCTGTGGGCCCTGTCTACGGCTTGAGCTTCTGCCGCTGGGTTCCACCACGGGTCAAGGATAAACACATAATCTGCTTTGGTAAGGTTAAGTCCTAGTCCTCCAGCTTTTAGAGAGATCAGAAAGATATTGTACTCGTCATCATTTTGAAACCGCTCCACCTGGGCTTGCCGGTCTCGGGTACTGCCATCGAGATAGGTGTATTTGATCTTGTGGTCATTGAGATACTCCTCGATCAACTTAAGATGCTTAACAAATTGACTAAATACTAGGATCTTGTGCCCTTTACCCAGGGCATTTTTTAGCGAATAGGTGATATCTTCTAACTTACCAGAATCACCGGAATAGCTTTCATCAGCTAGTCTTGGATGGTTAGCAATTTGTCTCAACCTTGTCAATCCTTGAAGTAACATAGCCTGGGACTTACCTAGCCCATCGACTTCTATTTGATCGAGTATCTTATTGCGATAGAAGTCTTTAGCTTCATCGTACGCCTTCTGCTGAGCCTCTGACATGGTGCAGTAGTTGACGTTCTCCACTTTTTCGGGTAGGTCCTTTGCTACCTGCGATTTGTCTCTTCTCAGGATGAAAGGTTTAATAAGGGTGTACAGCTTTTGCGTCTTGGCCTCATCCTTTTTCTTCTCTATCGGAATCAAAAAGTCTTTAGTGAAGAATGATTGATTCCCAAGGAGTCCCGGGTTGATAAAGCTCATCTGTGACCATAAATCCATGGTGCTATTCTCAACAGGAGTACCTGTCAGGATCAGCTTGTTTTTGGAGTTGAGCTTACGTACGGCCTTGGCAATAATGGAGTCAGGATTTTTTATAGCCTGCGACTCATCGAGAATAATATAATTGAAGTAGTAGCCGGAGAGGATGTCTATGTCAAGTCTTGTGATCCCATAAGAAGTCAGGACCAGATCATAGTTCTTGAAGCGTTCAACATTTTTATTTCGATCAGTGCCGGTATAGACCAGTACTTTGAGTTTGGGAGTAAACTTCCGTGCCTCCATCTGCCAGTTGTATACCAATGAAGTAGGCATGATGAGCAAGTTGGCCACTCCCTTGTTTTGGTTGACAGTGTTTTGGAGCAATGCCAGTGTCTGTACCGTCTTACCAAGACCCATATCATCTGCCAGACAACCGCCGAAGTGATACTCCTGCAAAAAGTTGAGCCAGTTGAAACCTGCCTTTTGATAGGGTCGGAGTTTGCCTTTGAAGTACTCTGGTATCTCATACTCTTCAATGCTATCAAAATCCTGTAGATTTTGGAGTTTTCGATCGAGACTCACTTTAGCCAGATTGCTCGATCCTAACTCTTGAACCAATGCCAAATGGTGTTTTTTGAGCTTGACTTCTTCGTCTTGCGTATCTTCAGAAAATGCAAAAAGCTCGCTGTATTCAGTAAACCATGATTCAGGGATGACCGCTATTTCGCCGTTAGGCAGTACAAACTCTGTTTTCTTTTTAAGAATGTACTTCCTTAGCTCTTTGAATGGGATTTCGAATTCTCCGAAACGTACTACGGCGTGGATGTCAAACCAATCAATATTTTCACGTACTTCTATCGATATCTCTGAGCGGCCTAGATAGTATTTTTTCTCTGCGGTCTCTTGTCTTATAATAAAACCTTCAGCTTGTAGATCATTGAGATGTGTAGTGACCCACTCCATTGCTCTGGGTTTAGGCATGGTCAGCTTAGAGCCATTTATTGGCAGGCCTTTGTCTCGCACTAGCTCGACCATGTCTTTTTCACGATGACTATTGCGATTGATGCGATAGAAAGTGTACTCTTCCCCCTCCTTGTTGAGTTTGACGTTAATGGTCTGATCTTTTGAGAGGGCAAAGCGATGTTCACCGTACTGGAAACAGAGATCAATGAGCATTTTGCCTTGTTCGTTTTCTTCCGTTTTGCTACTGCCGTTACTGAAAAGGTCTTTTTGAACTGAGGCCAACTCTTGGATTGTCAGTACAGGCACTGGTCGCTCATTCAAGGTTTTGATTTCAAAACCTTTTGCATACACGTCATAAGAGCCTACTATCTGAGATACAAATTTCTGGTAATAGGTCTCCTCGATATTCTTAGGAATAACGATGAACTTCTTGTTAAGAAAAGGTTTGATCTTGTTACCGTCAACATTTTTCTCAAAGCTGATCATCTTATCGCCAAGTACCATCCATGCCGGTTCATTACAGACGATGAAAGCATTTTTATACTGGAATTCTAGCTTCTCTCCTTTATGCTTGATCGTTGGGAAGTAGTGCGTGTTGTCCTCGTTTTTGCGGAAATGAAAAAGCACAGTAGCTTTTTCTTCGTCCATGAGCAGTTTTTTCCATGCAGGTTCTCCATCATTACCCATCTCATAGACTTCCTTCCCCGGAAGAAGAGGTAGAATATTCGACCGTCGGCGCTCTAAGTACTTAGCTATCTCCTGTTGCAAAAGCTTGTTGCCTTTCTCTTTGTCATAGGTCTTGAGGAAAAACTCATTGGTCTTTATTCTCTTTTTGTGAAAGTGATTAACCACAGCATCCTGCTGCATTGAGTCCATTTCTTTGATCAGCTGATAATCCTTTTCATCCAACCCTGCCGCAAATTCTTCGGCGTTTTTTGCTGAGATGTTTTGGTGCAGGTAAGTGAGCTTACCCAGATGATCAACTTGTACTACAAACGACTCAAACAGATAGCCGAGGTACTCATGCTGAAAAAGTGAATAAATAAGTTTGAACGGACTTGCCGGAGATACCTTCATTCAAAAAATTATTGCCGATACAATCTTGCAAGCTAATCATAAAGGCATAATAATCTGGTGGTTTTTACATAAAGAGCGACCGCAAATTTTCTCCCTATTGCAAGTGGCTAATATTGAGAGATTTGGAAGCAATGACTGCTGGTCTGTAGGAGGCAAAAAATGTGATCAAAAAGATCAAAAGCCCTGTATAAAGGAAATCTGTCCACTGAATTCGAACAGGGTAAGCATCGAGTATTGAGGTAGACATACCCATAGATACAAGGCCGAATGCCTGTTGCAGCCAGCATATTATTAATCCAAGGAATAGTCCGATTACGGCACCAATAGCAGCGATAATAACACCTTCTGCAATGAAAATCTTCTTGATAACGGTTTGGTCTGCACCCATGGCATTGAGGACAGCTATGTCAGACCGTTTGTCAATTGCGAGCATGCTTAAGGAGAAAAAGATATTGAAAGAAGCGATGGCCAGGATGAAAGAAAAGGTCAGGAATACGAAGAATTTTTCTATGCTCAATAGCTTAAACAAATCGCTATGTTGCTGGTCGCTGTTTTGGACGCTATAGCCATCACCTAAGATATTGGTGATAGCATTTTGAGCCGCAGTAACATCTGCACTTTCAACAAGCTTAATCTCCAATGAAGACCTTTTGCCTTCCATGTTGAAGAGGCCCTGCGCAAAGTCAAGTGGAACAAAAATGTAATTTTCATCATAGTACTTCTCCACTGCGAAGATGCCACCAGGCAGTATATTTTTTTGGTTGAAAAGTCTGCGGGGGTTAAGGTTGCCAGGATTGATATTTCGCGGTGAGTAGAGTTGTAGAGAGTTAAACTCATTGCGCAAACTCAACGATAGGGCGTACTGTACGCCACGACCTATGATTGCATAGTTGATATCCTCCTTTTTAAGGACCAACTCGCCGGAGACAATCGAGCCATTGAGCCGATTCTGTTCGATGAAATTGCCTGAGACACCCTTCACTTTTACCACCATTTGAGATTCATTGTATCTTGCAAGGGCATTGTCCTCGATGACTTCAGTAACGATCCCTACGGCGGGTAGCTCCTCTATTTGAGTAAACACATCTCGGTCCAGCTCAAATGATTTTCCCGATAGGGGCAATACCTTGATCTCAGGGTCAAAAGTATTGTACAAGCCTCTGATAAGATCTTCCAGGCCATTGAAGACAGAAAGCACCACCACCAGTGTAGCTGTACCAATGGCGACACCTATCATGGAGATCATGGAGATCACATTGATAAAATTCTTCTTTTTCCTTGAGAAGAAATAACGGCGTGCAACAAATAATGGCAGATTCACAGATTACTCTTCAGGTGCTGGAGGAATGTCCAATTGGGATAGAATACTGTCGATACGAGCTGCCTGATCTTCAGTCTCATCTAATGTGAAGGCGAGCTCCGGAATGATCCTGACTGACTTGCCTATTCTTCGGCCCAGATATTTTCTAATTTCACTCTTGTGTTGTTCGATCACCTTGAAGTGCATCGCGCGATCTCGTTCCTGCATGATGCTCACATATACTTTCGCAAAGCCAAGATCCGGACTCATTTTGACCTCAGTGATTGTAGCAAAAGTATTACCCAATACATGCCTTGCTTCCCTTTGAAAAATCTCGCCAATCTCTCGTTGAATCAGCCTCCCAAACTTCATCTGCCTTTTACTCTCCATAGCCGCAAATATCCCCATTTATTTACTTATTCATTTGATAATGGCCTAATTTCGGGTTTTCATAAATCTACCCTGCTTGCTTTCGCTTTTTAGAATCAACGACCCCTACAGGCTTGTCATTCTCTTTTTCCTACTGTTAGTTGTACGTATTTCACTGCTTTGGTCTGGAATAGAGATCACTTTGCCGGAAGTGCATTGGATGTTGATTGGCAACAAACTGGCGACAGATGGAGGGGTCATGTATCGTGATCTTTGGGATACCACCGGTCCACTGGCAGTAATGGTCTATCGAGGGGTCGCCTGGCTGTTTGGCGATAGCTACTGGCCTTATCAGACAATATCACTCTTCGCATTATTTATACAAGCAGCCATCTTCAATCATCTGCTTCTGAGCAATAAGGCATATAAGGAGAACACTTATGTGCCGGGGTTTTTTTATATACTGCTGGCCCACTTCTTTCAAGACCTGATGGTACTATCACCCCCTTTGATGGGATTGACCTTTGTACTGCTCGCGATCAACAATATTTTCAAAAGAATTGATAATCAGACCAGAGACGACCTGTTCCTCTACACCGGTATCTCATTGGGTATGGCCTCTTTGTTCTACTTGCCATACTTCATCTTTTTTATCATCGCGGTGTTGTCTTTGTTGCTCTTCTCCGGTGCAATATTTAGGCGAATTCTATTGCTGATCCATGGCTATTTCCTGGTGATGGTACTGTCGGGGCTCTATGCTTATCTCTATGATGCACACGGTGAATGGTGGGATTTTTATATTCAGTCTTGGTGGCAAATTGAGCAGGTCGATTTGATTACTGGACAGAGTTTTGTGTGGAGTGTGGCTATTCCGGGTTTTGTGATGCTGATTGCTATTTTTAAAACCTATAGTCTGGGAAGGTTTGTGAATCATCAGGTGAAGTTTCAACAAGTAATGCTATTTCTTCTGATAGGTGGACTCATTAATTTATTCTTCTCAGATCTATGGGCGCTGTATCAGCTGATATTGATCTTACCGACTATGGCGTTTTTCACAAGCCATTATTTGCTACTTGTCCGGAAAACATGGCAAACTGAGCTGATCACATTACTCGTATTTCTACTGGTCTTTAGCACCAATCTGACATTGGCCAATAACTGGTTTTTTGTCCATGAATTAATTAACTATGATAGAAAAGATGCAGCGTTCCCTTCCGACCAGGAAGCCATTGCCCACAGGAAGATGCTTGTATTAGGATCAGATAGTCGATATTACTGTGGGAATCAGCTGGCCACACCATTCTTGAACTGGCAACTCGCTGAACAGGTTTTTGATAACCTGCATTATTATGGTAGCTTGGAGCAGGCACATAGCCATCTGATCGACGACCCGCCAGAGGTGATTATTGATCAGGAGGGGATAGTACCACTACTTTTTGAGAAATTGCCGCTTGTGGCTAGGAGCTATGTGCAATCTGAAACCGAGTCTAGATACTACTTGAGAAAGTAAGTACTAGCAATGGATCTTGCTTACGCGACGTTGATGCCTGCCACCTTCGAAATCCGTACTCAAAAAGGTCTTGGTCATCTCCTTGACCAGATCTAGTTCGGTAAACCTTGCAGCCATGCATAGAACATTAGCATTGTTATGCTGACGAGCAAGAGCTGCTAACTCTACTTGCCAGCAAAGTGCCGCTCGTATGTCCTGATGCTTATTAGCGGTTATGGCCACACCATTGCCACTACCGCAGATAAGGACGCCAAAATCACACTCCTTGTCTTCAACTGCCCTGGACAGGGGATGAACAAAATCCGGATAGTCGGCAGATTCATCACTATAAGGGCCAAAGTCTTTGACCTCATGACCTAAACCTTCAATGAATGGTTTTAGAGATTCTTTGTACTGATAACCTGCATGGTCACCTCCTATGGCAATTTTCATCATGATTGGATTTATAGATTTTCTTCCTTGAGGCGCTTTTGTTCTTTTTTCAAGACATAAGAGCTGATATAGATACTTACCTGATACAGCCCTAATAGTGGCAATGCAATCAATAACTGACTAAAAGGATCCGGTGGCGTAAGTATCGCCCCAAGTATTAATATCACAATAATCGCGTGCTTGCGATACTGACGTAGTATCGGAGGAGTTACCAAACCGGCTTTTGTTAAGAAGAATACAACTATGGGCAATTGGAATAGTATCCCTGACGCAAGTACCAGAGCAGATATGGTACTTACATAAGACACAATATCGAACTCATTGAGGATACTTGGGTCAATTTGGTAGTTGGCCAGAAAGTTGACTGAAATCGGGGTAACTAAGAAGTAGCCAAATGCAACTCCCATCATGAAGAGCAAACTAACGAAGAAGGTTGCACCCCGTGCCGCTTTTCGTTCATGCGCATAAAGTCCCGGAGCAATAAAGCGCCACATTTCCCAGAAAGCATAGGGAAAGGCACAAATGATACCTACCACAAAGCTCGAGGTAATATGCATGGTAAATTGCCCTGTCATCTGTCGGCTTTGGATAATAAATGGCAACTCGTCAATGCAAATAGCTGAGGTCTGCAAAATCTCTCCGAGCTTGCAGAGCATCTGATAAGTCCAGAAGTCGGGCTGGGACGGACCAAGTATTACCTTTCCGAATACAAATCCTTTGGCAATGAAAGCAGCTATTGCAAAGACGCCAATAGCGGCCAATGATCGGATCAAATGCCAACGCAGCTCTTCCAGATGGTCCAAAAAGGACATCTCTTTCTGATCAGCGTCAAAATCCTCAGGAAGCTGATCTAGAGGAGTAGTACTCATTTATTCAATGGGAAGTTTCTCATCCACTCGTTGACCTCCTGTTTGATCACTTCGATTTTACCATCATCATAATGATAGGATAGTACATTGTCGATCAGATCGACGATCTTCTCCATATCCTCTTCTACCAAGCCACGGGTAGTGATAGCGGCAGTACCCAATCTCATACCTGAAGTCACAAAAGGAGACTTATCATCAAAAGGCACCATGTTCTTATTGATTGTGATGTCCGCTTTGATGAGTGTATTTTCGGCTATTTTTCCAGTAAGCCCTTTTGACCGCAAATCGATCAGCATAAGGTGATTGTCAGTGCCATCCGAGATGACCTTGTAGCCCTTATCTACAAATGACTTGGCCATTACAGCAGCATTTTTCTTAACCTGCACGATGTAATCCATGTAGTCATCAGTAAGTGCCTCGCCAAATGCTACAGCTTTAGCAGCGATGATGTGCTCAAGAGGGCCGCCCTGAGTGCCAGGGAAGACACCAGAATCTAATAATGCAGACATCTTACGCAATTCTCCTTTAGGGTTTTTGTACCCAAATGGATTTTCAAAATCGTCACGCATCATGATCAGACCACCTCTGGGACCTCTGAGAGTCTTGTGAGTGGTGGTTGTCACTATATGGCAGTATTCCAGGGGATCGTTGAGCAGGCCCCTTGCGATCAACCCAGATGGGTGAGAGATGTCCGCAAGCAATAATGCATCAATCTGATCAGCAATAGCTCTTAACCGCTCATAATCCCAGTCGCGGCTGTAGGCAGATGCTCCGCAGATGATCAATTTGGGTTTTTCTGCTAATGCGGTTTGTTCGACTTTGTCATAGTTGATGACCCCTGTATCCTCCTCTACGCCATAGAAATGAGGTTCGTAAAGCTTACCAGAAAAATTCACAGCGGACCCATGGGTCAGGTGGCCACCATGAGACAAGTCGAAACCGAGGATTTTGTCACCTGGCTTAAGTACCGCAAGCATAACCGCAGCATTGGCTTGAGCCCCGGAATGAGGTTGTACATTGGCCCAGCCTGCACCAAATAATTCTTTCGCGCGGTTAATAGCAATCGTCTCAATTTCGTCGACTACCTCACAGCCGCCATAGTAGCGCTTGCCAGGCAGTCCTTCAGCATATTTGTTAGTCAGGACACTACCTGCGGCTTCCATTACCTGGTTCGACGCAAAGTTTTCAGAGGCGATCAACTCAATGCCGTTCATCTGCCTCTCTTTTTCCTGAATAATCAGATCAAATACAGTAGTATCTCGGTGCATAATCCTTGGTTTACTAAGCCGTCAAAGTTAGTAAGGACGAACGTATTTGACCGATAAAAATGAGCTGATCTCAGTGACCGTATTTATCGATTGAGACTACTCATTGGAAGGTCATCGAGCTGTATTGGTAAATCAAGTCTTGGGTCATATGGTTGACCGACTGCTGAAGTGCCATCATCAAACCTTTTTATCCTGGCAGGGAAGACTCCTGTTATGTTTTCAATGGCCAAAGACAATAGGTTTTCGCGAACATCACCGAGCGGGTAGAGTTTTCTGCTAAGGTCATTATCCGCTAGGTCAGGAACAAGACCATCGGCATAGTCTGATTCCCCAAGTGCATTCCCTATTGTCGCTACAATGGGCTGCATCCCCCAATTGTTGTTAGGATCATCTTCTTCAAAGAGCGAAATAGACGCTTGATTTTTGCCGACTGTGGTATCCCCAATCATGTAAACCTGCATAAATGGGCGGAGGCCATTGATGAGCAGCTCGCTTGCAGAAGCCGTTCTATAGCCGGTCAGTATGTAGACTTTATTGATAAGCCCGCCTACATTGCCTGTTTTAAATTCAAACTTGTTCTCAAGAAAATTATTCCCCAGACTAGCGTCATTGAGGATCAGCTCTTGAAGATCATCATTGTATTGGCGCTGTGAAAACACATCTTGTGAAGTCACACCTGAGCCTATCAAGCTACCCAAATTGGTTGCGACTGTTATGGCTCCTCCTGGATTGTATCGCAAGTCCACGATCAGATGGTCAATACGTTGGGTTCTGAAATTACTAAAGATGTCATCCATCTCGTTGACATAAGATTGATCTGCAGAAGTTGATCCTGAAGAAAATCTATTATAAACGTAGTAGCCTATTTTGGCCCCTTCATAATTATATATAGTATCCAGAAAATTCGGATTTTCACTAAACTCTACAGGGTTGATCGTTACAGGACCGAGGTTGGTGAACTCATCCGTTTCGAAGCTGTATCGGATAAACTCAATATCATGCGCAGAATTCATTTGACCGTTGAGATCACGATAGTTGCCATCGGTCATCAACGTGCCATTGACATGAGTGATGAGGTCACCACGTTGCATACCTGCAAATTCTGAAGGTGAGCCGGGTTTGACATAGAGTATTTGGCCGATCACATTGCCAGGGTTTTCTGTGTCATTGAGGTATCGGATCTCGTGACCGGTATCTGTTGAAACCCCCTGAAGTGAGTTAAGTAGCTCAAGATAGTCATCCTGTATCCAAGAAAAGCGGTCTTGTGATGAGAGTATGGAAGAGAAAAAGTCATCAGGATTCAAGGTCTCGTCAGGATCGGCGGGGATATCGTTTTTCCAGAAATACCAAAAGTCCATGCGATCTATGATCCAGTCATTGATATAGAGATTGGGATTCTCGGGATCAAATACTACGGCAGGAGTTGGATCATCGTCATTTCCACATCCTAACAGCACCAAACCAACCAAAACATATATGACTTTTCTCATCTTTTATTTAATTATTTTTATTCTAAAGACATGCAAATGTAACGATCTGAGCACTTTAGAATTATTAGACACTCGGGTTAAATAAATAGTTCGGATCATTTTTAATATTTGCGAGACGACATTTCCCTCCATTTTTGCTACCCATATTCAATAGTAATGAGCCTAAATGACCTAAGAAAGAAAATAGACGATCTTGATAGTAAGATCCTGGAGCTGCTGAACGAGCGCATGGAAGTGGTAAATCAAGTGGGCGAACTCAAGCGCAAGACCAAGACTACAGTTTATCGGCCTGAACGGGAAAAAGCCATCGTAGATAGATTAGATAAGCTCAATGAGGGTCGACTCAATAAGGCGGCCATAGAAGCCATCTTTCTGGAAATATTTGCGGTAGCACGGAACATAGAGCTACCGGAACGGATCGCCTACCTCGGACCTGAAGGAAGTTTTACTCATCAAGCTGCCGAAAGCCGATATGGAGCAATGAGCACTTACTCAGCCCTTAACTCTATCAAAGCCGTTTTTGAGGCTGTAAAGACTGACCGTGCCAGGTTTGGGGTGATCCCTATCGAGAATAATCAAGAAGGTGTTGTGCAAGAGACCATCGATCTCCTCGGACAGTACGATTTGAATATCGTGGCTGAGCTTCCTATGGCGATTCATTTTTCATTTGCGACCGAGGAGGAGGACCTCAACAAAATCAAGCGTGTCTACTCTAAGGATATAGCTTTCAGGCAGTGTCGGTCGTTTATTGCAGATCATTTTGATAAGTCAATAGAGCTCGTGCCCGTCAACTCTACAAGTACAGCTGTGAAAATGGCCAAAGAGGAGGAAGGTGCTGCTGCTATTTGTGCTCACATCGCAGCGAGAGAGTACCATTTGCCTATTCTGTTTCAGAACATTGAGGACTCTGGGGAGAACTTCACACGATTTGTTATTCTTGGTAAGAGCTATTATAATGAACCTAGTGCCGAAGATAAAACCTCCATCATAGCGAGACTGCCAGATGAGCCAGGAGCTTTAGCCAACTTCCTTCAGGAGTTTCACAAAGCGAAGATCAACCTAAGTAAGGTGGAAAGCCGACCGGCCAAAGAGGGGAGTAAGTTTAAATACATCTTCTTCATTGACTTTGATGGTCACTTCAATGACAAGAATGTACAAAAAGTGGTGAAGAACTACTGGCACAACATAAAGTGGTTGGGCAGCTACGTGAAGTTGGTTTAGTCAACCATATTCACATACTTTTCCCATTTATCAATTACCGAGTTCATATCTTCCGGTAGGTCCCTCTCAAAGTAGACCTGTTTCCCTGTGGCAGGATGTACAAAACCCAGCGATCTGGCATGTAGCGCCTGGCGAGGAAGCATCTTGAAGCAGTTGTCTACAAACTGCTTGTACTTGGTAAAGGTCGTACCCTTAATGACTCGGTCACCACCATACGTAGCGTCGTTAAAGAGTGGATGACCGAGATGCTTCATATGTGCGCGTATCTGATGCGTCCGTCCAGTCTCAAGGTTGCATTTCACCAGGCTTACGTACCTCAAAGGTTTGATGACTTCATAATGGGTAATGGCTGTGCGTCCGTGATCACCCTCTGGGAATGGGGCGGTGACTCTTCGGTCCTTCAGGCTTCTTCCCAGATTCACATCTATGGTACCCTTGGTGGGTTCAGGTTCTCCCCAAACAAGCGCGTGATAGGTGCGCTCTATGCTATGATCGAAAAACTGTTTTGCCAGACTCGTCATAGACTGTTCTGTCTTCGCAATGACCAGTAGCCCTGAAGTATCCTTATCAATACGATGGACCAGCCCAGGCCGACCATCATTATCCGGCATGGTAGGCAGGTTTTGAAAATGCCATATTAAGGCATTAGCTAGTGTCCCTGACCAATTCTGATAAGCCGGGTGGACCACCATACCAGCGGGCTTGTTGACTACCAGTACATGTTCATCCTCGTAGACGATATCCAGTGCTATGTTCTCAGGAAGGACTTCTGTGTCTCTTGGGGGCTCGGGGAGAGCTATGGTGATGACATCCGAGGGATGTATCCTATGATTTGGCTTTACATTTTTTTCGTTGACCTTGACAAAACCCGACTTGATAGCATCTTGAAGTCGATTGCGTGTTACATTAGGTAACCGATCCATTAGAAACTTATCAATGCGCAGCAACTCCTGCTTTGGGTCTACGACAATACGATGGTGCTCATAGAGCTCCTCGTCTTCCTCTTCGTAATTGTCGTAGTTTTGTGCCTCCATGTCGCAAAGTTCGCCAATTCATGAGAATAGTCCGGTGCAGGTGGTCAATCATCCATTACTGGAGCAGAGGAAGGTACGCCTGTTGGTCAAGCGAGATGACCTGATCCACCCAGATATTTCCGGTAATAAGTGGCGAAAACTGAAATACAATCTGGAGGAGGCCCAAACAGAAGGGCATGATTCGATATTGACCTTTGGTGGGGCATTTTCCAACCATATTGCTGCTACGGCAGTCTGTGCATCAGTGATGGGCTTCAAATCAATCGGTGTAATTCGTGGAGAAGCCAGGTACGCATCTAACCCTACGTTAAGTTTAGCGAAACGATATGGTATGCGACTTGACTTTGTATCTCGGCGAGACTATCGTAGTAAGGAGGAGCCTGGTTTTCTGGATCGGTTAGCGCTGAAATGGGGACGCTGTTATGTCATACCTGAGGGAGGAGCAAATAAATTGGGTCGCAGGGGTTGTGAAGAAATTCTTAAGACCGTTAGTATAGAACACGAATATGTTGCGGTAGCAATGGGAACGGGGACTACATTTTTAGGAATTATGGATGGTTTGGGTCATCAAAAAAAAATGATACTTGGTTTTCCTGTGCTTAAGGGATTTGACGAGTTAGATGAAATGTTAAGTCTGAGTTTCCCTAACAAAAGCTATCAGTTGTTTAAAGATTACCATTTTGGTGGTTATGCTAAATTCACCGATCCACTGGTTAGTTTTATTAATGATTTCAAAAGGCAGACAGGGGTGCGATTAGATCCGATTTACACAGGTAAAATGATGTATGGTTTATTTGATTTGATTGGTCACGCTTACTTTCCCCAAGGCAGTACAATACTGGCTATACATACTGGTGGTTTACAAGGTATTGCTGGCTTTAACTCACGATATGGCTCGCTTATTGATGAGTAATAGAGATACTTATATGAGAGTAATAAAACTCCTCATCTGGCCGATGATGTTTTGGCTTGTGTCAGCTTGTGATGTTGATGAGCTTGATTTTGACGTCTCACTGCCGGAATATACCCCAGAGCTTGCGATCCCTCTTGGGTATGTCGAATACGCGTTTTCGGATATTGTGGAGGACCTTGATAGTGAAGATGTCATATTGGAAGAGCAGCCAGATCGCACACTGATTTTCATCTATCGTGATTCTACCGAATTTATGACCAGTGCTGATTTTATTGATATCCGGACTGTCACCAACTCAGAGACTATCCTGCCTGAAGTAGACGTCACGAACAATACCAACTCAGCTATTGAGGTACCATTTACTGAGAATTTCACCTTTGAGTTTAACCCAACTGAGGATGAAGACCTGGATTCCATATTTTTCAGCGGGGGTACTTTTATACTTGAGATCAGCTCACGGTTTCAATCTGACCTGAGATATCGTGTCGTAGTACAAGAGACCCGGAGTATTGCGACCAACGAACCGGCGGTATTTGAGAGCAGCCTGACGTATCGCAATATTGTGCCTATTGTCGCAAGAAGTTCACAAGAATTGGCCGGTCTGAAAACTATTCTCAAGAGAGGAGAGACAGCTAACATTTTCAATGTTGATTTTGAGGGGACGCTGATAGTGCAGCCTGGACAGGCTGTAAGATCCAATGATTTTTTGACTTTTAGCCTTACTTTCCGCAACCCGGAGTTTGACCTTGTATATGGCAGGTTTGGACGAAAAGAAGTGACCATTGAAGATTCTTCGATAGAGTTTGACTTTTTTGAGGAACTGGGTAGCCAGGGTTTTGAGTTTGCCAATGCTCAGATGAGGTTCCAGTTTGACAATGGTTATGGTATTCCGATAGGACTGGATATGTCTCAGATGTCAGTAATCACTCTTGATGGAGATTCCATTCCGCTAGAAGGTGAAATTGCAGAGGAGTATCAATTGATAGAAGGGGCACCACTATCTCCACCTGGTTCGATCACCAGCTCGGAGGTCATCGTACGTCCCAGCAACTCGAATGTGTCAGCCATGGTCAATGCCACTCCGCGCCAGTTCAACCTTAATCTAAGCGCTATTTCGAATCCTTTTGATACGCTTCAAACCAATTTTTTTAGTGAAGCGAGTAAGATCACTGCGCGATTTGAGTTGAATATACCTATGGATATTAAGGTGCGGGACCTGACTCAGACTTTGGATTATAAGCTCGACGGTATTGATTTCGATGAGGCAGATTCGTTATTTCTAAGATTCTTTACGATCAACACTTTGCCTGTAGGAGCTACTTTCGATATAGAGATCGTTAACAGTGATGATGTAGTCGTACAACGGCAGCAAGATGTGATCTTTGCAGAGGCTCCACGATTTGGAGCGGTAGGTCTTGTGGGAGGTGCTACGACTTCATCTTCTGAAGTAGGTCTTGGGAGTGAGGCCATTGCTGCTTTGGAGGGAGGGATCCGAATTAATATAACAGCGCGAATCAATAGCTCGGGTATTGAAAACGAACAGTTTGTCACCATCCTTTCCACAAGCTCTGTCGAGTTGCAGGTTGCTTTGAGAGGTAAATTTCGGATAGATCTATGAGAGGCTGGCTGACGGGCATTGTTGGTTTCATGCTCATGGTCAACTCTGCGCTAGGGCAAACGGGTGTTTCTATTTATCACCTTGGTGATCGTTTGATCCAGAACAACTTCGAAAACCCATCGCTCATGCCCAGGGGTAGATTTTTCGTGGGCATTCCGGTGTTGTCAGGAGTGAGACTCAATTATATCAATCGCCTGTCCTACAATGAAGCGATTATCGACAATGAGGATGGAGAAGCAGAGCTTGACATTGATAGGCTTATCAGCAACCTTGATGACAACAATCTGATCTACTCATCCGGTGTTGTTACGATAGCGTATCTAGGCACTAATCTGTCCAATGGAGGAGGTATCACAGCTTTCGTCAGAGAAAAATACGTATCGTCCGTTAATCTGCCTAAGTCAGTTGTCGAATTTGCCTGGTTTGGTAATGTCGCCCTCAATGGCCAGCCACTTGTGCTAAATGATCTAAAGGCCGATAATCGATACTATCGAGAATACGGCCTGGGTTATTCACACCCTCTTGGAGATCAGTTGCGTATTGGTGGGCGCTTCAAAGTCTATCAAGGATTGCTAGCCGCCACTACAGATGATAGCTTCAACGGCAGAGTTCAGACCAATCCCGAAGACTTTACTCTCAACTTCTCAATGCAAAATGCCCGAATCCATACAGCTGGTTTGGAGGCTGAGAGTAGCTATTTTCTCTTTAATGGCAACTACGGATTCGGGGCGGATATCGGAGTAGACTGGACTTATGACAAGTTCAATGTGAATGCTGCCATAAGGGATATAGGAGCGATACGCTGGAGGTCCAACACTACTACTTATGGTTTGAACGATTCAGATTTTACCTATCGAGGTGTATCGTTTGCAACTGTCGACGACCTTATTGAAGAAGTGCAGGACTCACTTCTAGACAAGTTTCAGGACTATGAGGAAATCGTTCAATTCACTACCAGAATGAACATTTCTTTCCTTTTGAACGGCAGTTACAGACCATGGGAAAAAGGAGCAGTCCACGGTACCATGGTTAACACCCTGATCCTTGATCAGCCGAGAACTACACTAGCGCTAGGTTATACACATGATTTTTCGTCTTCTTTCTCTCTTTCGGGAACGGTCACAAAGTTGCCTCAGCAGTTTGTGAATTTTGGCTTGGCCGCCAGGATAGAGGCGGGTCCTGTACAGTTCTATCTCGGCACTGATAAGATATTCGGCAACTACAATCTCACTGATGTAGAAGCACTCAATCTACGGTTTGGCGCTAACCTGATTTTTGGTGAGCAAAGGGATAAGAATGATATACAATCGGAGCGACCCGCTGCTGGAAAAATCAAGCAAACCAAAGAGAAACCATATAAACCACCAAAGCACAAAGACCACCCCAATCGTGGTGTATCAAAACCGAAGGTCAAAGGTCGCGATGGCATCTATACAATCACAGGGAGGCAAAAGAAGGTAAAGCGGCCAAAACATAAGCGTATCAAGGAAGGCAGCAACAAAGGGAAGAACAAGCGGTATAAGCAGAAAAGGCGTAAGAATAGAAAAAGGAA
This sequence comes from Flammeovirgaceae bacterium UBA6059, assembly GCA_002435755.1. GTDB lineage: Bacteria > Bacteroidota > Bacteroidia > Cytophagales > Cyclobacteriaceae > UBA6059. The sequence continues at coordinate 247,860 of DIYH01000004.1, read as the reverse complement.
TTAAGACGCAATTGCCCATAACCCTTCAAGGGCTTTGCTCTTCTGGAAGACTAGCTTATCATCCAAAAACCTCTGAGAACACCCCACCTAGCTTATTGGTGGAGAATACTTCAATATCGAACTTCTTAAGGTCAAGCCCTTTGATATTGTAGCTGGAGACGATGATCTTTTCAAAGCCTAGTTTTTCAGCTTCAGCAATACGGTTTTCAATCCGGTTGATCGCCCGTACCTCTCCGCCTAGTCCTACTTCCGCAGCAAAGCAAGTCTTATCGGCAATGGGTATTTCCTGGTAAGAGGAAATGATAGCAGCACAAATGGCCAGGTCGATAGCCGGATCATCTATACGTAAACCACCTGCCAGGTTGATGAATACATCTTGAGTGTTGAGTCTCATGCCGCCGCGCTTTTCGAGTACAGCGAGAAGCATATTGAGACGCTTAATGTCAAAACCTGTTGAGCTCCTTTGCGGAGTACCATAGGTTGCTGGACTTACGAGTGCCTGTACCTCTATTAGCAAAGGGCGATTGCCTTCTAATGTCGAGCAGATCGCTACCCCACTTAAGTCCTCTTCTCTTTGGCTAATCAGTATTTCACTAGGGTTAGAGACCTGTCTTAAGCCACTTCCTCGCATCTCATAGATACCTAGTTCTGAAGTCGAGCCAAACCTATTCTTATGAGTCCGCAGAATGCGATAGACAAGATGCCGATCACCCTCAAACTGCAACACAGTATCGACCATATGCTCGAGCACTTTAGGCCCTGCCAATGAACCTTCTTTAGTGATATGCCCAATCAAAAAAACAGGTGTACCGGACGATTTGGCAAATTGCATTAAGGCATTGGCGCATTCCCTGACTTGTGAGATGCTACCAGCGACGCTTTCAATTGATTCCGTTCGTAGCGTCTGTATAGAATCTATAATCAGCACGTCCGGTTTGAGCTCGTCGATCTGATGGAAGACTGATTCAAGAGAGATTTCCGATAGGATGTAGCAGGATTTGGTTTTGATGCCTACACGCTCCGCTCTTAGCTTTATTTGTCCTTCTGACTCCTCACCGGAGACATAGAGTACCTTTAGGTTTGTTAAACTTAGCGCCACCTGGAGCATTAATGTTGACTTGCCTATGCCGGGCTCTCCACCGATCAAAACGAGTGATCCGGGTACCAGACCGCCTCCAAGTACGCGATCTAGCTCACCATCATGAAGTGAAACACGCTGTTGTGATTTGATTTCGACCTTATGTACTGGAATAGGTTTATTCGGTGCGCTTGGTGGAGGAGTGCTGCCTTTCCAAACCTTTTTGGTGTCGGGAGCAAGTTCCTCAGTGTAGGTATTCCATTCGCCGCAAGACGGGCATTTCCCCTGCCACTTCGGGGAATTGGCACCACAGTTCTGGCAGATGAATACTGTTTTGGTCTTGGCCAATGAGGTTGTTTTAATTGCGACGCTCCAGTGGTCTGACGACTATTGTTCGGTATTCACGAGACGGAACAGAAGCCTGAAAAATTTCTAGAACAGTCGTCTGACCACTCATGCCGGGCAAGGTGTCCGACACTTTTCTGGTAAGCGAAAATAGAGTAAATCGCTTACAAAACGTTGGTGCCCAACCTTGAAGTCACCTCATTCTTATAGTTCCGTCCTATCGGAATATGGTATTTACCCATTTCGATATCCGTAGCGCTAAAAGCTTCCACTTTGTCAATAGCTACGATGAAAGACCGGTGAACTCTGATGAACTGATTTTCAGGGAGTTTATGCTCCATATAGCTGATCTGCTGATGGGTAATTATCTCTTTCTCTAATGTGACCACTTTCACATAATCCTTGAGACTCTCAATATAAAGAATGTCTCCAAGCCTTATTTTAACCATTTTTTTGTCCACCTTGAAATAGACAAAAGGATCTTCATCTGAGAAACGAACCAACGGTTCGGTGGTAACCGGAGCTTCGGGTACGATCTTGCTGATAGCTTTTAGAAAACGGTCAAATGCTATTGGCTTCAGCAGATAATCTACAGCCTCCAGTTCAAAACCCTCCAAGGCATATTCCCGATAGGCCGTGGTAAAGACAATCTTGGGTGGATGCGTCATTGTCTTCACAAACTCCAGGCCTGTGAGTCGTGGCATCTGTATGTCCAGAAAGATCAAGTCTACTGTTTGTTGCTGTAAGAATTCAAAGGCTTTGATCGCATTGTTGAATGTTCCAATGACTTCAAGTCGATCTATTCTTGCTATGTAAGATTCCAATACTTCGACAGCAAGGGGTTCATCATCTACCATGATACATTTCAGTGCCATATCATTGATTTATTGGGATGTCAAGTATTACCAGATACGTATCCTGCTCCTCAAGGATTTGTAGCTGATGATTGTCATCATAAAGCAACTCAAGTCTGCGCTTCACATTTTTTAGTCCGATACCATTGTCTCCGTTGGCATGAGAGGAGGTATATTCTCCTTTGCTGTTTTCCAGCTTGAGTTTCATTCTACCCTGGCCGATACCTATAGTTGCACTGACCCAGGAAGCTTCCAGTTCTTCACTTACACCATGCTTGAAAGCATTTTCGAAAAATGGCAGGAGCAAAAGTGGTGGTATTTTTTTGTCATCAATGTCACCATGAAGTGTTAGGCTGAAATCCAACCGATCTCCAAAGCGCATTTTCTCTATTTCCACATAATTCTCAATGAACTTGATCTCTTTACTCAACCCAATGCATTTGACATTGCATTCGTATAGCATGTAGTTGATCAAATCAGAGATCTTGAGCACCATAGCTGGGGCAGTATCCGCTTTTTTAAGGGTCAGTGCATAAAGGTTGTTGAGCGTGTTGAATAAGAAGTGCGGATGTATTTGAGTCTTAAGCAGTTTTAACTCTGCCTCAAGTTTTTGATTACTAAGCTCCTGCTGTGTTTGACGACTTTGGTACCAGTACTTGAGCATTTTGATAGCTACCGCAAAAAATACCACAGGATAGATACCTACAACACCTTTGATGATCTTGATTGGGATAAAGAGCGGATAGTTTTGACCGTTGGGGTGAAACATCGGATACTCTAGGTAGTAGGTAACAAAACGCTGAAGTATACCTGCCAAAGTTGCAGATATAACAAACCAAATAGCGAATGAGATGTATCGCTCTTTGAGCAGGTACCTTGGTAGCAAGAAGTAGAGCGCGAAGTAAGTAGTGATGATTTTTACCGGTAGGTACATCGCCTCTTTGATGAAAGCATGCCTGAAATTCTCATCATAGGCACCATAGAGGATACCATAAAAGAGTAAATACAAACCCCAGAATAGTACGTGCTGGACCCAACGCGTTTTGGGCAAGATATTTTTGACCGAGCCGATCATGGCACAAAGATAAGTGCAAGGGCGTTGGTGGTTATTGGTAAGCAGGATTTTACGCCGAAGTACTGATTGATGCCCATGAGTGGCCATGTGTTACAACCTAACACCATGAAACTCAGACAATCGTCTTCCCAGCGACCAAACGTTTGCTGATTTGGCTGATTTGATAAGATTGGCGATCTTTTATAGGCTGACTTACGTTACCCTGCGGTACACTTCACATTATTCTCAGGCCCCTCTATGTCACAAGCTAATTATAACACCCTTTTCTTTTTGCCTGATATCAGTGGGTTTACTCAGTTTATCAATACCACGGAGGTGACCCATGCCAAGCACATCATCAGTGAACTTCTCGAACTGCTGATCAACGAAAACGAGGGCTTATTCGAGCTGGCCGAGATCGAGGGGGACGCCTTATTCTTTTACCAAAGAGAACAGCTCTCCACAACCGGAGAGGTACTTGAGTTAGCGAAGAAGATGTTTTTGCAGTTTCATCATCACCTCAAGCTTTATGAGCAACGCCGTATATGCCAGTGTGGGGCTTGCTCCAGTGCCAGTCAGTTGACCTTAAAGTTTGTACTCCATGCTGGCAATACCGAATTAATCCAGATACAAGGGAAATCCAAGCCATTTGGGCCTGAGGTAGTGGTGGCTCATCGCCTACTTAAAAACGGTATTCCTGATCATGAATATGTATTGCTTACTGAAGGTATGGGAGCACAGGACTTACCAGAATGGTTCACTGAAACAGAAATGGTCGAGGTTTTTGAGGAGATTGGAGAAGTCCGCTATTGCTATAGTAGCTTATCAGAGCTGAAGCGTAGTGTACCTGACTTACCGGAAATACCGCCTTATCCTAAGGCCGAGCGCCCGCTGGTTGTAGAAGGACAGCTTGACACCCAAATTCAGGATGCCTATGAATTGATAAGTAATCTGGACTTTCGAGATTTATGGAATACTAAGGTCGATCGATTGGACTACCAAAAAGAGAAAGTGAATCGTATCGGAGAGACACATATGTGTGTGATCGATGGTAAGAACATAGAGTTTGAGACAGTTACTAATGATTTCGGAAAGGGCTCCCTGGTATATGGTGAACGAACAAAGGATTTACCCATCCTGGAAGAAGTGACTAACTATTTCATTCTCAACAAAAAAGATGATCATACTACTAGTGTGCGAATAGAATCTCATATGAAGCCGAAGAAACTTTTTGGATTCTTTCTCACTCCTATTGCGAGGCGGTTACTCAAAAGCTCTCTCAATGATGTGCTCAGGATGATCTCTAAGGCTATCGTTAAACGAAGGATTCGTACGGCGAGTTGATCCTACCGGAAAAACCGTTTGTAGATAGGTTTACGGTAGGCGAACTGGCCATACAGTACAGGCCAAAATAGTAAATCTGTTAACCAGGTACCTGTACTAAACTGTATATCATCGATAATGGCTGTCACATCTCCTGATTTTTGGATTCTGTGTCTATGAGTCCACTTATTTAGGAAGAAGGGCAGTTTCACTCCTTGGTCAACGAACTGAAAATGCTCCTCACCTGTCTCGTCTGAGATGATCAGGCTTTCCCAGGTTTGTTTGAATAGTATAAAGTTGAGCTCAAGAGCGACAACATCATTCTTGTGGCAACCACCAAATTCCAGCAACTTCACCGGTGGAAAAGGAGGGTTAAGGGATAAGAAAAGCTTTTCGGTAAAGCCTTCTGTGACGAGTTGCCAGTCTTGATTTACGGTAGTAGAAATAGTAAGTCGCATTGCTTCTCAATGAACCGAGAGAAGGGACTTTTGTTTGTCTTTGTGAAATGCTATTCGCCTTTCTTCTTGATCTCGGACTCCAATTCCGGTAGGACATACTGAGAGAAGATGTTGTCTTCGGCCATCAACGCTTCAATCTCTTCTGTGGTCCGAGGTGCCTGCCAGGAGAGTAGCTCATAGCCATCTTCAGTAATCAGGATGTCGTCCTCGATGCGAATGCCTATGCCCCACCATTTTTTGTCACAGTCACTTCCTACTGGAATGTAAATGCCAGGTTCTACAGTCAGCACCATGTTAGGCGCAAACTCTTCATAGTTGCCAGGATCATGAACATCCAAGCCGATGTGATGTGATACGCCATGAGGGAAATAATTGTGCTCTGCATCTGGACTGGCTATGATGCCTAACTCATAAAGTCCCTGGTTGGCTACCTCTCGGCAGATTTGAGTATTCTCTCGAATCATGGCACCAGGCTTACAGTTTTTGAAGGCTTCTTCCTGTGCCTTGTAGACCAAATCATAGATAGCTTTTTGCTCTTTGGTAAATTTGCCGTTAGCGGGAATGGTGCGAGTGATATCCGCAGTATATCCTCGATATTCTGCCCCAAGGTCCATCAGTACAAGATCCTTTCCTAGCTCTAGCTTGTCATTTTTGATATAATGCAAGGTACAGCCATTGTTGCCAGCTCCTACGATGGACGGATAACCTTCATATTCTGCCCCGTACTTTTTGAATACAAATTCATGGATGCCCTGAACCTCAGTCTCTGACATACCGGGTCGCATAGCTTTCATCACCTCTCGTTGACCAATACACGAGATAGTAATGGCCTTACGTAGTAAATCAACCTCAGCTTCTGTTTTCACCTCTCTTAGGGTGGCCATAAACCCTTGAAGAGCATTGGCATCTAAGCGAGGATTAGGTTCGGGTAATTCATCTATGAGCAGTTCACGTTCTTCAGGAGATTTAGCCTGGAGAATGGCTTTGATCTTTTCGTTAGACTCAAACTCCTGGAAGCTGTTGACTACTCTTCTCAAAATCTGATTCGCTTGAGGGTTAGTCAAAAAATCATCCGACTTTATGTAGTCGTACATTTTGTACTTGTCGGCATTGAAGTCTACCGGGTAATCTGCCTTATACTTAAACTGAAGTATTAAATCGTAGAGGTCGGCAGTATTCCTCGGATCATCTCTTATATCCCCCTTAAAATCAAAAAAGAAAATCTTATCAAATACAGACAGGTCAATATCAAACTCTCTGAATTGTGTTGCATCATATGCAGCAGTAAACCCAAGCGCATCTTTGGCACCTTCTACACCGAGTCGCGGACCATCATATAATTCTCTTCTGGCATTCCTACGCTGTGTGAACAAGATCTCATTGAACTCTCCATTGGGGCCGTTTTGTGCATCACTGAATAGAAAGAAAACTGACCCAGGCTCTTTGTAACCGGTGAGGTAATAGAAGTTAGGGTCTTGGTGGTAGATGAAGTCTACATCATTAGCTCTATTTCGTTTGGCGGCTGCAAAGAACACAGCCACAGAATTATCCGGCATTAACTTGCGGAGCTCTTCACGCCGCTCTTTGTGGAAGTCAGTATTCAGGAAATCAGAAGGGTAGTCTTGCGCTACCGCAATGAAAGCCGAGCATATAAAGCCAAGAATTAGCAGGTTTTTCATAGGTCTAAATTAGCGAAGGATGATTAATAGCACTTGAAAATTGATGCTAGCGGTGGGTTCCTATCTTATGAATACTGAGAGCTTTCCTTATTCTTAGAAATCTTGATTATCGTCATTTGGAATAATAGGGAGGTTTAGCTTTTTTGTCCTTCTAAATCAGCACTATGTTCATCATTCCAAGACACCTTCTTTTGACTATTGCATTGCTATCAATAGTAGATACCACTACCTATGGACAGAATGAGCCAGTTTTCCTTGGGGATATTAATCAGGAAGAGGGTGGTAGTAATCCAAGGAATTTTATTGTAGCTGGAGCCAACGCTTATTTCATTGCCTCTAGTGGCATTGGTTATGAGGTGTGGCGGACTAATGGCACTGAGGAAGGTACATTTCCTCTAAGTTGGTTTAACGATAAGTATGAGGATACTGATTGGAAGCATCTCATCAGTTACGATGCTTCTCGGTTTATCATTCACGCTGCGGACGGTATTTATATTACTACAGGTATTGAATCAAGTGTTGTGAAGTTATCGGATGCGGGTATTGAATCCACAGTCTATGTGAGCGGTGATCTTATCTTATGGAGTGAAACTGATCCAGCTTCTGGTATTGAGATTGTCTTCGCTAGTGATGGCACTTCCGCAAACACAAGAGTGATTCTTGAAGTCAACTCCTTGAAAAGAATAATAAGTTTAGAGGAAGCTACTCTGATTTCCGTAACAGATTTGGATGGCAGCCTCAAAACGTTCAATTATGATGGTTTATCTCAGAGCTTCACGACATTTGCTGATGCTGATGTGCTGGCTGCTGACAGGACCGAAGATGGCTTTTACTTTACGGCCATTGGTAAAGACGGCAATCAATTTGAACTCTATTCGAAAGATGGATTTACCGATGTGGTGGATCAACTAACATCATTTAGTGACATCCTAACACCGAATTATACTACCCATGATCCGAGTGTATTGGTTTTAGGTGAAGTGGTTTTTTTCACTAAGCTAGTAGAAAGAAATGGCCAGCTTGAGGAGGTGCCAGAATTACACAGGTATCATGCAGGGCAGGTAGGGCAGGTTGGCACTCTGCAAGAAGGCTTTAAACCGGATTTTATTTATCCGACTGACTTTGGTATTCTCTTGCTAGACGGCACTAACCTTTATCGTGTGTCTGCTGATGGCGACATGACAGTCTTGCACAATGATGAATGGATAATGGATCGGTATTCTTTTGTGAACTATCATTTATGGGATGGCAATAGGGTTCATTATTATGCAGGATTTCCAGGGGATGCTAATTTGGTGGTGAGCGATGGATCACCTTTAGGCACCTATGTGGTCTCTGAAAATACTACTGTTGGAGGTGTAAGCTTTGAAGTAGGTATGACGAATGTTGAAAAGCCAAGTGCCGCTTTTGCTGTTTTAGGCAATTTAATCGTTATGCCAGGTTTTATGGACGGTGGCCAGAATGAGCTGTGGTTGCTCGATAAAAATTCAGGAAGCGAGTCATTCGTTAAGAATATTTCCACGGAAACGAGAAGTCTATCATGGAATGAACAGGGTTTTATAAAATACGATGGTAAATTATATCTATTCGGTAGTGGAGAAATATGGAGAATCGATGGAAGTCCAGAAGGTACTATCCAGCTTTTAAGAGAAGGTGCCGACAAGTTCTTGACATTGCCGAGGTTCATCCCCGATTTTGAAGAGTTGTACTTATTTGGATTAGTTTCTAGGTCAATGGATGAGGACAGCTACGCTTTGGTGCAGGTGGATGGGGACCGACTAGTTGAGAAATGGCGTGGTGCCCTTGAATCAGACAGAGGCGTTAAATACATAACTCGAATGGGAAATGAAGCAGTTTTTTCGGCTCCACCGATTAGCTTCTCTTTCGACCTTACCCAAGGAGTCACGCAACTGAAACAACCTTTTTCTTCGACCTTTCCTAAAGGTTTTTCAAGCGTCAATAGGGAGTACTTATGGCCTCACCACTACACGGTTGTTGGAGACAGACTTTTTATCAGAGGTGCCGATGGTATCGGTTCTAGCAACTGGGATGTTGAGCCCTGGACAGTCAGCTTAGCTAATGGATCAGCCTCGTTGATCAAAGATATCAACCCTGATGGCCATTCTTTCCCTCGAGAGTTCGTCGAGTTTGATGGACAGGTAGTATTTAATGCACGTCAGCCATTTCATAGAGAGAGTATATACATAACTGATGGAACGCATGATGGCACCACCATCTTTTTTGATGATTTCACTGATGCCAACGAGGAAACATCAATTTCAAATCTTATCACTATTAGAGATAGCTTGTATTTCAATTCTTTACATCAAGGCACACAGCGCTTCATCACTGTTGGTCATGATCGTAGCTTTACCATACTTGGGGAAAGGGAATTTCCGGTACAAAGTCAGTTCGCAGACTTTGCAGAAGAGATTTTTGAGATGGGCTACTTTATTGTTCACCATGATGGTGATGCAGCGCAGTGGGCATATGATGTTGCTTCCGACAGCATTCTAGAAGTGGACTGGTCGATGCTACCAACACGGCATATTGAGCTGGGCAACTACTTTTTCGATGCTCTTTCGTATGGATCTATTAGCAGATGGGATAAGCTTACACTCGAAGAAGATGTATACTCCAATGATCCCAACGGGGAGTTACCCTACACCACACTAGGTAGCAAGCTTATCATCTTAAAATACGCAGAAGGCTTTGGCCATGAGTTATGGTCGCTGGACGTAGGTCGTCAAGATCGGCAGGCTCATTTAGATGGGATGGAGGTTGTGGCCGGTAAGCCGTTTTTGCCGTACGTTTCTGATATTGAAACTGCGCAGTTTACCTTCAGCTCAAGTACGCCGGATGCCATTATATACGAAAACGGAAGATTTAAAGGTGTCATGAATGGAGAACATACACTCGACTTGCACTTTGAAGAAGATGAAATATATAATAGTGGGACTATCGCTGTTACAGTGCACGTAACAGAAGGCAAGATAGTGTCTGGGCATGATCCTTTACCTGAACTTAAAGTCTTTCCAAACCCAACATCTGATCGCTTGACAGTGTCCTCTCCACAAATTGGGCTGGCCAGAATGATTGTCATAGACCTATCCGGTCGGTTTTGGGAGACCTCACTTACTGGAGCCAGGAATACATCCTTAGAATTGGGCCATCTACCAGAAGGTCTGTACATCTTGCAATTGGAGGGCATTCATGGCAGACGAACGACATGTAAGATTTTAATACAGCGTTAACTGCTAGATTGGTGATTGTTAAATGAAACCACACATATGTTGAGCCCAAAGAACCTGTTGGCCGTTTTTTTGATGGCTTTTATTTGTTGCTTGTCTGCTTATGGACAGGTTGAGCCTGTTTTTCTCGGCGATATCAATCAAGAAGAGGACGGTAGCAATCCGAGGAATTTCGTTAAAGCAGGTGGAAGTGTTTATTTCATTGCTAGTGAAACTATAGGTTTCGAAGTATGGAGGACTGACGGTACGGAACATGGTACTGTTTCATTGGATTGGTTCAATGAATTATATGACCGAACCGATTGGAAATTTCTGATTCCCTATGACCAAAATAGGTTTCTGATTCAGACGCACGACGCTCTCTATCTTACTACTGGCATTGAAGGCACTCTTCAAGAACTATCTTCTCAAGCCCAAGATGAACACGGAAAAGTAAGTGTAAATAACGGGCTAGTTTTCTGGAATGAACCCAGTAATGATGATCATGTTGATGTTGTTAAGGCTTTTAATGGCGTCACTCAGTCGGAGATACTTTTGGATGATTATGAGTTGGTTCGATTTATAAATTTGGACATTCAAACCCTAATAGTTTGTAAGGATGAATCTGACAACTACAAAACGTTCATAAGTGACGGTACAACGAATGGGACTGTAATCTTCTCTGAACAAAATGTAATGGCAGCTGATGAGGATGCTACTAAGGTTGTTTTCAGTGCCCTTGATCTAGAAGGTGATTTGTTTCAGTTATACTCAAAAGACAAAGCCACTTCTGAAATTGACCAGTTGACTTTTTTCAATGAAACAGCCATCCCAAACTACTCAAGAATAGAGCCCATCGTTATTTTAAGAGAAGGTATAGTCTTCTTCACGAAGCAAGTAGAACGTCAAGGTAGATATTGGTTCTTATCAGAACTTCATAGACTAGAAAACGGACAGGTTAGTTTTGTGGGTGATGAAAATGACTCTGGCTTTGAGGTTGATGTCATTATTGAAAATGATTCGGCACTCACCGTTTTGGGTGGACAGAAGCTGTATTCCATAGATGACTCTGGAGCGTATCATTGGTTGCAAAATAGCAGCTCAATCATGAATTACAACAAGAGGGATAATCCTATAAGTTACTATCAGTATGATGGCTCCAGGTTATTCTACTTTGCGGGGGCCTCTGGTAATTCTGAGTTAATTGTCTCCACCCGTTCTAGTTTTGAAACAGAATCAGTTAAGCGTGGAAGTAGAATAGCTCAGGCAATAGTCAAACCTCCCAACTTCACTTTGAGCAGGCAAAGCGCAGGAACGGTTGTATTCGACAACTTGGTTATTGCAGCAGGAAGTGAAGATAGTGATGCTAATGAACTTTGGGCTATTGATTGGCAAACGGGCGAAGAGTTTCTTGTCAAGAATATTTCCCGTGATTCAAAAGCACTAACAGGAGCTGACTTTCGGATATATAATGACAAATTATATATAACAAGTGAAGGCCGTATTTGGGTTACTGATGGTACTCCTGAGGGTACTTTAAACATAACTTCTTCTGATTTTACCAAGTTCGCAGGCACACCTCGGTTTGTTACAGGTTTCGATCACCTCTATGTCTTTGGAGTTGTTTCTGAGGGCAACTCTGACTCCAATGTCATGATCAAGATTGAAAATGACCAACCTGTTGGAGTTTATGAAGGAGCTGCGTATGGAGAGGGTAATTTGTATTATTTGTTTCGCGCAGGTGCGGACGCTGTGTTTTTATATAGTGGTATTGAAAGCTTTGCACTGACCATTGAGCGTGATGAAATCAGATTAAGGCTGCCATATTCAATTCAAACGCCTCTTCCTGCACGAGCATCAACAGCAGGGTATTTAAGAGACGAGCACTTCTTATCACTCCCAGATCAAGTCTTTTTTAGAGGTTGGACGAGTGAGCACGGGTTTGAACCTTGGGTTATCGACATAGAAAAATTTGAAATTCGGCCTCTTGGAGACCTAAATCCTGAATCACATTCTTATCCAATTGATTTCACTGAATTTAATGATAAAATAGTCTTTAGATCTAGAGAAAGTGACTACAGGCAAAGCCTGTTTATGAGTGATGGCACGTCCGATGGCACGTCTATTTACTTCACAGATTTTATCGATGCTGACGAAACGAAAGAGGCTTCTATATCAAGACCCAAGCTGATTAACGGGAGTCTCTATTTCACATCCTTTTATGACGGCACTGAACGATTATTTGAAGTTGATCATAAGGATGAATTTCGAATACTGCAAGAGAGACAGCAAACTAATTGGTCTCGGGCGCCTCAATTAATGGAATTTGGCCATAATCTGATCTTACATGATTGGGAGGATATGCGATTTTATAACAGAGCGACTGGTGAGACGGGTGAATTGAATTGGTCAATTATTCCTAGCCGGAATCTTTCAATTGGCAATTATTTTTTTGATGCAGCTAGCTATGGTCAAAATTTTGGAGCTTTATATAGATGGAACAAGCTGACCCTCGAGGAAGAATTGTATTCTGATGATCCAAGCGAACAATTGCCGATAGCAACATTGGGTAGGAAGCTAGTTGTTCTCAAATACGCAGAAGGCTTTGGCCATGAGCTATGGGCATTAGACGTTGGTCGTCAAGACCGGCTAGTTCATTTACCTGAAATGAAGGTGAGTAAGGGCGAGAGTTTTTTGCCATACATTTCTGATATTGAGTCAGCTAACTTCACATATAGCGTTAGTAGCCCTGAGGCAATTAGCTACGAGAATGGCCAGTTTTACGCTGAAAGTATTGGTACACATACTTTAGATCTTGTCTTCGACGAAGATGAGATATTCAGTGCTGGGACTATGAGTATAATTGTTGAGATAACAGATGGATCAACGATAACAGGAATATCAGAAATAGTTGACCTTAAGGTTTATCCAAACCCGACAAGTAACGAGATAACTCTAGAACTTCCCAATGAAAAACTAGACAGGTTAAGAGTTCTGGATCTTTCTGGTAAGGTGTGGGTCGAAAAGAAGAATATTAGTCAACGAAAGTTGATATTACCACTTCAGAGTTTGAGATATGGGGTTTACCTATTGCATTTTTCCACTCTTTCGGGTGCTTATGGCACTGAGAAAATAGTAGTGAGATGAGAAGATCAAACCTTATCAAAATCTAAACTTATATTACAATTATGACTCATATGACTATTTCTGATGCGTTTAGAGTCCTTTTTTCGCTAGCTGCTATTCTGTTATTTAGTTGGAATGTGCGTGCCCAGCGAGCACCATATCTTGTAAAAGATTGGACAAGTGGTGACAGAGGTAGTAGCCCCTATGGATATACGGAATTTCAAGGCGATTTATATTTCCATGCCTATGGAGATGATGATAAGTCGGGATTATGGAAACTAGATGGTATAACTGGTGAAATCAGTCATGTTGCAAATGCTGGCTTTAGCCGTTTAGCGACGTTGGATGACGAAAATTTATTGTTGCTCGATGGGTTTCTTTCTTCTGGTGATCTTTACCAGTTCGTTATTTATTCTTGGAATAAGCAAGAGTTTACATTTATAAAATCAATTGGAGCTCAATTCAACGAACCATCGACAAGTATCAATCTTCCAAAGGTCCACGGGACTACAGAGAAAGGTGTAGTTTTCAGTGTTAAAAGCCCTAATGGGAATAGGTTTTTATGGATTACAGATGGTACGAATGAAGGTACGATAAGGCTCAACGCATTCTACAAGGAGGATAAACGTCCCTATCCTCTTGTGCAAGTTGAGAAAGATCATCTTGTTTTCGCAACCGATGAAGGGTTATGGTTCAGCGATGGATCAAAGCAGGGCACTATTTTGATAGATGATGATACTGGCTGGAATCTTGAGCAAAATGTCATGGACAACAAGCGTTCGGCATATATGGATGACCAGTACTATCTGCTTTATTACTCGCTAGAAAGTGGATATCAGGCAGTACGGTATGACTTAGGAACATTCAAAAAGACCATAATAGAAGGGATCAGTCAAAATGAACCTTTAAATGAAGATAACTTATCAGTTTTTAGGCTGAACGATTTAATACATTATCAATTAGGTGCAAGAGTATGGGCTGTGAATCAGGGTATCTTGCAAGATGTTTTTGATTTCGATACACCATATGCCACGTTTTGGAGGATTGTAGGCCAAGAAGCGATTTTTTTGCTGTCCAATAATGAACAAGAAGTATTCCGGCTTGCCAGGTACGCTGAAGGTGAGGTCACAACCGAAAAAAATCAAGACTCTCAAGATTTTCTTTTCGATAGTCCCATTAATGCATCGTCAACCACCTTGGTCTTGAAAGAGTCAGAAGGCAATGATTTGTTTATTCTTGATAAAGAGGATTCCAATCTACAACGCATTAACAGCTCAATAGATTTAACAGATACGCACTTCTTTAGATCTATAAGAGATATCGGCATCAACGAAGACTTCATAATACTTGGCGCCTTGACTTTGCAATATGGATGGGAGCCATATGTCATTAATAAGCGAACCAATGAAGGCCAACTGGTTAATCTGAACTCCTACCAAGAATCAACTCACCCTAATTACATAGGATCTATGAATTCTAATGCCTATGTATCAGCTTATGATGGTAGTACCTGGCATATCGAGAGTATAGATGCGGATGGTAGGTTAAGCCCTATTGAGTTAAGAGACAATTTTCGAGGAGGGGTTGTTTACACGGACATGCTGGTATGGAAGTCATATGGAGTTGGGGACCTTGACACTCTTCATTTTAGCCAATTGGTAGACTTAGATGATAGTCAATGGGTTTTGACCAATGGATTAGCTCAGAACTTCATAGTTGATGAAGATGATACTCAATTCTTTTTTACTACATACAAAAGGCAGGCACTCCAATATAAGAACTTGGAGTTGTGGCATTCTAACGGTACTACTTCAGGGACAAAGAAAGTAGCGTCTCTTGATGGAAGTATGACAGTTGATCACTACGAACGCAGATCCACGATGATTTGGAAAGACAAGCTTTACTTCTTTTTGGATTCGGATAGCAACTACGATTACGAGCTTTGGGTTGCCGACAATGCTGAAGGCGGCATAAAGCAACTTAGCCAAACAACGCCCACCAATGTTCAAGAATTATTATTAATAAATGATAGACTCTTCTTAATCACAAGCAAGCCCTTCTCCGAAAGCGGCATTTATGAAATTCTAGATAATGACGAACTCCAATTGATCGGCCTTTTCGACGATCCTCGTACTGGAGTGTTTGAGTGGAGAGATGAGATTATGATCTATGGTGATGGAAAAGTGTTTAGTTATGATTTCAATGGTTTAAATAATATCTATACTACACCTGAGGGGCATAGAAGAGCAGGTGACTTCCTATCAAAGGGTGATCATTTGTTTTTCATAACGCAGAGCAACCATGAATTCAATCTTTGGTATTGGAACAGCAATGAGGAGAGCCCTTCAGTTTACGAGGTTTTTCAAGAATATCCTAATTCGCCGTACATCGTCGACGATTTTTATATCTGCCAATTAGATCATGATGGGTTTTATTTCACGGATTTGTCTTCTACTGAGTCACGAAAATACCTTAGTAAGGAGATATCAGTGTCAGCACCCTTTCGAGTCGGTAATACCGTTTATTTTCCAGGCTATGAATTGTATGCATTCGACTTACCCTATCCTAGTCTAATGGTGGCAGTACAAGACCTAGGCCAGGTGTTTGACAAAAGTCAAGAACACCTTGGTGAGGTGGGCAAAGAAGAGACACAATCCATAAGAATAACGCTATTGAATAGTGGAGATAAGGCCCTCAGTCTGACTGATGTTCGTATTGAATCGAATTCCAATAATGCAATTGTTAAGTCTGATGCTTTGCTGACTTACAGCCTTGACGTTGATGAATCTGTAGAGATTAACATGGAGTTGTCGGGACTTGAATTGGGTCTTGGAAAATTAGATATATCTATGATGACAAATATTCCATACCGAAGTGAATGGAAATCTCAATTGACTTATGAAGTGATCGAAAGAGTTGTTTCTGGAATTGATAATTCTGTAGACATTAAGGTTTATCCAAACCCCGTCGACAAACACCTACAATTAGATATGGGGAACCGTCAATTATCATCCCTAAAAATACTTGATCTCTCTGGCCGCCTGTGGTATGAGTCTCTGAACCATCGACCTTCTACCTCTATTGATGTTAGCGGATTTCCTCAAGGTATCTACGCATTACGGCTAGAAACCTCCAGTAACAAAATAACTACTAGGAAAATCATAATCCAACATTAGCCAAACTACATCACTCCCTGGGCAATAGTAGCATTGGCGACCTTTACAAATCCGGCGATGTTTGCGCCTTGTACGTAGTTGATATAGTCAGATGATTCTTTGCCATACTCCACACATTGCTTGTGGATTTTTTTCATGATGTCCTGTAGCTTCTCCTCCAGCTCTTCACCGTTCCAGTGCAAGCGCATGCTGTTTTGGGTCATTTCGAGACCTGATACCGCAACCCCTCCGGCGTTGGCAGCTTTACTTGGGCCATAGAGGATCTTTGCCTTCTGGTAAATGTGGATAGCGTCCAGATCACTTGGCATATTGGCACCCTCACCGACTGCCATACATCCATTATCAATCAAAGTTTGCGCTTCCGATGCATTGATTTCGTTTTGGGTCGCAGAAGGAAAAGCTATATCACAAGGTACAGACCATGGTCGCTGATCGGCATAATAGCTGGCTCTGGGGAATTGTTCTACATATTCACTAATCCTGCCCCTGCGTACAGTTTTGAGGTCTTTTACCCAATCGAGCTTCTCCTGGTCGATACCATCCGGATCGTGGATGTATCCTCCAGAGTCGGACAGTGTTATAGCTTTGCCTCCCAGGTGCAATACTTTCTCTACAGTATATTGAGCTACGTTACCAGAGCCACTAACCACACACGTTTTTCCTTTGACAGAGTCACCTTTATGATTGAGCATGTTTTCAACGAAGTACACGCATCCATAGCCTGTGGCCTCTTTCCTGATAAGGCTACCGCCAAAGGCAATGTCTTTCCCTGTTAGAATACCGGTGAACTCGTCTTTCATACGCTTGTATTGACCAAAGAGATAGCTGATTTCACGTGCTCCTACTCCAATGTCCCCTGCAGGTACGTCTATGTTAGGACCAATGTACTTTGCTAGCTGTGTCATAAAGGACTGGCAAAATCGCATTACCTCCGCATCAGATTTACCCTTTGGGTTGAAGTTAGAGCCACCCTTGCCACCACCCATGGGTAGTGTTGTCAAGCTGTTCTTAAATATCTGTTCGAAGGCGAGAAACTTCAGTACGCCAGCATTCACGGTAGGGTGAAATCTAAGTCCACCCTTGTACGGCCCTATAGCATTGTTGAACTGTACCCTATAGCCCCGATTGGCCCTGATGGCACCATTATCATCTTGCCAACCCACACGAAACGATACCACCCGGTCAGGTTCGGTGAGTCGCTCCATGATGTAGTTATCCAGATAACGCTTGTGGTCGAGTAAGAAAGGGGTTATTGAGCCAACAAATTCTTCGACTGCCTGATGAAATTCTGGTTGACCCGGATTGCGTCTTCGCAACCCTTCCATAAAATTGGAAACGTAGGTTTCTGGACTCATAGGTTTGGGTTTTAGAGTTGTCTGAAATCAATTTACAAAGATTGATTTAGAAGACAAATGGCTCGGACAGTGCACCTATCGCAATAACTGAACCCAGCCATTACAAGGACCGTCAGGTAGAGAGATGCGATAGAAGTAGGTGCCAGCTGGTAAGTCGGCACCATTCCAGGTATTGGCATAGCTCGCAGATTCAAAAACGATCTTACCGGTACGGTCCACTATTTCCAGAGGGTAAGACTGTTCGCTCAGTATTTCGAAGAAGTCATTTTTGCCATCGCCATTAGGAGAGAAAGCATTAGGAATGAAAAAACTGATGTGCTCAATAGCCAGTGAACTCTCAGTAATGCACCGCTCTTCTGTGATAAGCTCAACAGTATAAGAACCGTTCTCTGCATACGTATGAATAGGGTTTGGCTCAGTGGACTGACTGCCGTCCCCAAAATCCCAAACAAAGGGAAGTTCGGAAGCTGTATTGTTAGCGAATTGATAACGGGTATCTTCTGTGCATGACTCTAATATTGCTACCGCTATTTCTTCCTGGATGAATGGAATTGCTTCAATGGTAACGCTGGTGTCTACTACACAACCCAGATCGGAGGTAATGCGAACTACGAAATCGGTAGTCTCATCGACCGTAGCAACGGGATTAGCAACATTTGGATCACTCACCTTATCTGCCGGAGACCATCGATAACTGGTACCACCTGTGGCGAAAAGTGAATATTGATCACCTACACAGACTGAGCCTGATGTTGCAAGGCGGATACCAGCTTCAAACTCCAGGTCAGGGCCGACGGTCACGGTAATAGAATCTTCTGCTTCACAACCTTGTGGAGACTGGATCAAAACCTTGTAGGTCGTAGTTTCACCTGGAGAAGCCAACGGAGTAGGCGAAAACGGGTCATCTAAAGTTTCAGCCGGAGACCAACTGTAGCTAGCACCCCCACTCGCAAACAATCTAGTTGAAGTATTGGGACAAATGCGGACCGGATCACCAATTTCTATATCCGCATCAATCACTTCCACTGTCTTGGTAGCCGTAGATATGCCAATGCAGGTATTCTCATCGAAAATAGTAAGTGAAAGCTGATACGTGCCTGGTGTGTCATAAGTATGTGTGATCGTGTCAGTATTATTGGCTTGTTCGCTATCACCAAACTCCCATAGCACCTGTTCCCCACCAATGCTTCTATTGACCATTGAGATGGTCAGTGGCACACATCCGGTAAGCTTATTCGTGTCAAACCTGGCATCTAATGATGCCAGGTCAAATTTGAAAGCAGCGTTGTTGCACCTATCTACATTACCATTCTGAGTAAAAACAGTACCTGAATTGACCCGCCTGTATGCGCCAGGAGTTGTGGGAAAGTCATCATCCAATCCTCCGCAAGAGCAAACGGATTGGTACATAATACCACGTTTATCAAACCTACTAGTACCCCCATCCACATGATCACCATTTTGGGTGTCTGTTCCTCCGAAATAGGTAGAGTAGAGTAACTCAGAACCATCTGCCGATAGCACCATTAGGTAAAAATCACTACCATCGGTTGTCTTAAATAGCCCGTCAGCAGTTATGGGCATACCAAATGTTGAGCCTTGATTATCACTATTATTGTTATTGACAATTCCTCCCCAACCACTCAAAAAGATATTTTCACATTCATTGGCCAGAAAAGCTGTAGGAGAAATGTTGGGTTCTGGGGTGCCTGAACCAAATACAAGTGAGAAGATCGTGTTGTCTAATTTTGGAGATAGCTTATGCAAAAACTGCCCACTATTTGGGATGTTAAACGCGCCTTGAGTCACAGGATAGGCTCCTCTGGTTTGGCCAAAAGCATATACATTTTGATCCTCGTCTATGTCGATAAAGTACACTTGGTCGTAAGATGGTGTGCCTAAAAAAGTACTTTGTAGAATGCTATCTCCACTTGATTGTATTTTGGTAATAAAACCATCAATGAATCCTTGGCGCTGCGGGATTAAGGTACTGTCAGTGCTAGGGAAGTCATTGCTCATAGAGCCCCCACCGACGAGTACATTGTTATGTAGATCAAGTTTGATTGAGTAGGCTGCATCATCATTACTACCGCCAAGGTATGTTGACCATCTCATTTCCGATAGGTCACTGTTAAGACTAAAGACTAAGGCGTCTACATCACCACCACCGAATTGCTCCTGTACACCATTAATCACTGGAAAGTCTGAGCCATCTGTAAAAGAGCTGATGTATACATTATCCTCAAGATCCATGATGATGTCTCCACGCTGGTAATCACCGTAGTTTTGGATCAGCGGAGTGATATAATCGTTGATGTCTCTCATTTTCAGAATACCATCATTGCCCTGACTGCCCACGAAAGTAGAGGCCACCAGGCGGCCTGAAGGGTCTAATTTTGAGATAAAAATATCGGAACCAAAGTCCATACTACCCCATAACTCAAGCGTATCACCTCCGTTAAAAGTGCGATCATAGGCTTCAAGAGAGGTAGGATAATTCGGACTGCCAGTAGTGCCCATAATGAGTAGTTCATTGCTATTGTTGATGACCAAACTGTGAGGAGACTCCTCCAGCCCCCCACCTAGAAAAGTAGCATACAGTAGATTTTGTCCTAATGAGTCGTACTTGAGAATCAGAATATCTGTTGTCCCTCCAGCAAAGCTTGGCCCCACAGTATTAGGAAAGAAGGCGCCAAAGACTATACCTCCGGAGTATAGATTGCCACTGTCATCGAAGCACGCTGTGTATCCAAAGTTGTCTGAGATAGATCCAGAGAACGTTGAAAAAATTAGCTCAGGGTCTATTGTCAATATAGCCGACCTATCATATCCGTCGGGCATTTCGAATGACATTACATTGTCTTCGAGTCTGTATCGCGCTTTGACCTTTTGGTCTTTTTGAAAGGCAATCGGCTTATTCTCGGTAATGGTACCGGAACCGGTATTTAAAAAAATACACTCATCCTCTAGGTGCATGCCTTTATTTCCTTGATAAGAGAATTTCGCCTGATTCGGGTCCGCTCCTTCATGGACAATCAAATCGTACTTGAGACCTTTATTTGAAGCATAAAAATGAAGGTCTACACCGTCATAAAGATCTTCATAAGTGATGCTGCTGTATGCTCGACAACCTTGACCCCATTTCTCAGGATCATTGCCGATATAGTAGTTGTACTTGGTTACGGATTCTTCTGAGTGCTCAAGTATAGGCTTGGTTTGAGCATCTACGAAGTTTACCCGTAATTTTGTCGGTGATCTAGTCTTATGAGCCTCGTCAAGTTTCATGGTATGATTGTGACCAAAATGGCGATGGTTATGGGGATGATGATGACCGATGTTCTGGTTGTTGAATGCATAAGTCAGCCCGGTCTTTTCGAAGTAGACCCTACCACCCGGGATGTCGGCAGCATAAAGGACCTCTTCTGGCCACTGGCCCTTATTCTCAATAAAGATGGCGTTACTCAGTTTGTTTGTTTCCGATAGGAATGTACTCTTAGCGGATGCGAACAACGTCGGGTAAAGAAGCCAAAACAGCAGTACCAATTGCCTAAATTGACTTGTTATATTGAATGGTGTTGTACTTAACATCATCGTATGCTAAAACTAAATAAATGGTCAAAAGGCCATTAGCGTTCAGTTGCTTTTTTCATCTCAAGACAACTTTTATTTTAGAGTTATCATTGGATAGTGTAATTACATCTGAAGGTTGTTATACCCTGAAAATAAGAGATGATAAGCTATATTAAATATTGTCTGTTTTACTTATTCCTGACAAGCCTCACACCACTGCTTATGGCCAGGCAACCTCAACTCGATCGAGTGGCTGAGGCACTGAACAAGGGAGATGTCGCTAGCGCGAAAAAGTTTATTGACAAGGCCGTTTCGCAAAAGACTTTTCAAAATAGTACCAGGGCCTGGTTTGAATACGGTAGAGTTTACAAGGCCATGGCTAAAGGAACAGGTACCCAGACGTTGACTTTAGATCACAGTGCTGCTATGGATGAATGCCTTCAAGGTTTTAAAAAGGCAGTAGCGATTAACGACAGGAGCGACCCTTATTTCGGGCTAGCGAAGCAAAGTCTATCTGCCATCTGGGGTGAGTGGGTCAATGAGGGAGCAACAGCGTTTCAAGCTGAGCGGATGGAAGAGGCCATAGTGTTGTTTGACAAGGCTAAGTCCATTAAGCCTGAAGATACTACCGCTTACCTGTACGCCGGAATTGCTGCCCAGTCACTTGAGAAGTCGAGTCTCGTTCTCGACAACTTTTCTAAACTAACGGAGCTCGGTATCAGAGACCGGGAGGTGTATAAAAGCTTGATCCACTATACTCAAAAACTTGGAAGAGATACACTTGCGGCAATCATGACCGCAAGAGAGAAATTCCCTGACGATGGAGAATTTTTAAGATTGGAGATCAACCATCATGTCTACACTGGCAGTGACGATGTTGCTATCCAATTACTTGAAAATGCAGTCGACTCGGATCCGGGTAACGCCCAACTCCTCTTCAATCTTGGCTACCTCAATGAATCACTTAATCGACTACCTGATGCGATTGCAGCCTATCAGAAGGCCATTCAAGCAGATGAAAGCTACTATGAACCCAATTACAATGTCAGTGTGATCCATTATAATCAGGCCATTAGCACTCTTAACCGGATTGCAGAGCTCTCTGATGTCGAATATGAGGTGAAAGCTCCTGAATTTAGGGCAGAAGGTGAGGCAGGCTTGAGATCAGCACTTCCTTTTGTGGTTAGGTGTACAGAACTTCGTCCCAAATCACGCAGCAACTGGGAGACCCTCATTGTGATTTATGATAGGTTGGGGATGAAAAGTGAGTTTGAAGACGCCAAGCTTAAGCTCCAGAACCTAAATTAACTTTTCTTTGAAACTATGCCAGGTGAAGTAAGAGCAGTGCCAGCAGAGCGGGTACGGCCTGTACATAGAGAATTCGCTTGCTGGCTGTGGCTGCACCGTAAATCCCAGCTACCGCAACACAACCTAAAAAGAAAGTAGCTACATAGACCGACCACAAGGGATCACTTATCAGGAATGACCATATGAGCCCGGCGGCCAAAAAGCCATTATATAGGCCCTGGTTGGCTGCCATTGTTTTGGTCTTTGGGAACATATCCTTTGAAAATTGTCTAAAGATCTTTGGTCCTCTGCTTTCCCACGCGAACATTTCAAACCATAAAATATACAGGTGTAAGAAAGCAATAAAGCCAATAAGTATTAGTGCTGCCATTTCCATCTTAGGAAATTACAAAATCTTTTTCCGAATCAAAGCCCCTGATGTTTTTAAAGCATTGTTGTAATTAAGAAGCCCCCTAGCTTCATAACAATCCGGGATTGTTTAAAGAAAAGAGAGTGGGTCCAAAGTACTCTTTGTAGATCGTTTGATCAGATTCTTCATGAATATGGATACATACCCTTATCAGGAATGAGCTAGTTTAGGTATTCGTTAATAGTGGAGACTAATAGCGTGTGGTCGAAGGGTTTAGGGACGATGGTACTATTGCTTATTTCTGCGATTCTCGATTGAGTCTCTGTATCGGACAGTGCGCTTACAAATACGATAGGCATTTTTTTATCCTGATGTCTCAGTTGTTCTGCTGCATCTACACCTGACATCTCACCATTGAGCATGATATCCATCAAGATAAGATCAGGTTGATCAGTATTACAGAGTTCATCTACCTGCTCGGCATAGTCGGTCTTCGCAAATACCTGAAAACCTGCCTTGACAATTAACTTCTCCAAGTGAATACTGGTGATCAGGCTATCCTCAACAATCAATATTTTACCTCCTTTTGACAAACCGCACTTGGTAAGATGTACCTTGAATTGGACTTAAACTTAATGTTCCTTTTAATTGTTCAGCAAACACTTTGATGAGCTGGATACCATGGGATTGCGTGGCGTCTTCCAATGAATCAAATGGAAGTCCTTTCCCAAAATCCGTGATGGTCAATTCGACACTATTGTCTGTAGAGAGTGTTAGCGATATTTCAATAGGACCACCTACTTCATAAGAATAAGCGTATTTAATGATGTTTGACACTGACTCGTTGATCAACAGACCGATCAGAAGTACATCGTCAATATGAAAATTTGCATGGTCAACCTTGATTTTCAACGGGTACAATGCTTGATCCTTGCTATAGGTATTGACGATGTTCCTTGTAAGGTCTTCTATATAATTTTTGATATCCAATTCATGCACTTCCTCAATTCTCAACAATTGATCATGGATTTTTGAAATGGATAAAATACGCGCTATCGTCTCATTGATAAATGCGGAAAGTTGCGGGTTGCTGACACTGTCCAACTTGAGGTATAAGAGGCTTGAGACTAGTTGTAAGTTGTTTTTGATCCGATGGTGAAGTTCTTTGAACAATGTGTCTTTCTCACTGAGCGCTGCTTCCAAGTCCAATTGTTTCGCTTTAAGAGAGTTTTCGTAACGCACTTTTTGGCGAAGGTTGACCAGCAATTCGGCGAACAACTTTAACAAGTCAACCTCTCTTGGGTTGAATGATCGTTTTGTTCTCACCGCATCAAAACCAATAAAACCTATGCAAAGCCCATCTTGTAGCATAGGCACTGAAATCAAGCTCTTAATGTTGTAAGCCTTGTAGTTTTGTTTGATCTTTTCGTTGGATTCCTGCTCTATATCCGGGACTTGATAGAAATTACCACTTAAATGTGCTTGTACATATTCTTCAAGCCCTGTCATAGTAAAAGGCTTGTTCAGTTCAATTTTCCGGATCCCAGGCCTGATCCAACTATTGATGCATATACTGACGTTGAAATCTGGAGAATACTCGAAAACATAGGCCCTATCGATTCCAGCGAATTCTCCCAATCGATGCAACGTATCGTTTACTGACTGGTCGACTTTTTCGCTAGGCATGTTGATATAATTGGAAGACAAATCCATCAGTAAGGATTGGAGCTTGGTAAACTCCACCAACTTTTCCTGGACTAGTTTTTTTGATGTAATATCCTGGATTGTACCTCTGCTGAAATACTGATCATGCCCTTCAATATTAGATGTTTCGCAGATGATTTGGACCCACTTGTAACGGTCAGCATTGAATTTGAACTTTAGCTCCAGTGAGTACGAGGTGCCATCTTTTATTGCTTTTTCTCTAGCCTCTGTGAGTCTTTCAAAATCTTCAGGACTCATTCTGTAGCTCTGTCCGCCGTATTTCGGATCATAGTCTTCTTTCGAGACTTCAAAAATCCGATAGACCTGGTCAGACCACACTTGAAGATCCTCAACCGGATCATAGGACCAATATCCGATTTCAGCGATTTGCTCGGCCAGTTGCAGGTTGAGCAGTGACTCGTTTCTTTCTTCCTGAGCTGCGATCCTTTTGGTAATATCCACGAAAGTGCAGATCACTTCACCTACAGTACCATTATCACTGATTTGAGGGTTAGCATCGACTTGAAGCCAAACTCTGTCATCGAGATTGGCACGAAAGACCCCCATGATCACACTGTTTACCGGCCTTTTCTCCCTAATAGCCACAGGGACGGGAAGTTCCTCATTGGGAAAATCAGTGCCATTCGGTCTTGTAATGTTCCAATCGGGATCGTAAGCAGATTTACCAAGTAATTGCTCTTCTTTTAGACCTAGCAGTTCGAGTGCCCGTGGATTGCTTAGCAGAATTTTTGACTCGTGATCCTGAACTAAAATGCCGACCTGGATATTGTTGACCAAAGCACGGAACCTACTTTCACTCGCTTTTAACCTAAGCTCGGATTTGATTTCTTCTGTAATATCAATCATGTATCCAACTAGATGGCTGGGCTTCCCATTTTCGTTAAGCACACTGATTGAGTCACGAATCCAGATGATGCTGCCATCAGGTTTTATGTTGCGATAGACCAACTCATGGTTTTTGCCCTGGCTTGAAAGCAGAGAGCAAGTACTGGCAGTGCTTTCTCGCTCGTCCGGATGTATTTTGGATGCCCAATCTTCCATCGTTTTGAATTCGGATGCAGGATAGCCTGACAATTCAAGCATTTTTTCATCCATGTAAGTGAACACACCACTTTTCAGGTCCATCTTCCAATGAACAGCATTGGTGAACTCGACGAGCATCTTATATTTTGATTCACTCGCCTCCAATTCTTGACGCGCTCTGATTCGTTCGGTAGTGTTGAGTACGATCCCACCCACAAGAGGTGGACTTCCTTTAAGTTCTATTGGGAATTTGTACTCCTCATAGTACTCATCCGCACCTTGAGGATCCTTGACCTCATTGTATATAGTTTCTCCTGTGTTAACACAGTATATATCATCAGATGAGAGCTTATCAGCAAATTCCTTGTCAAACAGATCATGATGGGTCATGTTTTGATAAGTCTTGAGGTCCATATCAAAAAAATCCAGCGTAGTGCTATTAGCAAAAAGATGTTTGCCGTCAGGTTCTTTGATATAAACTAAACCCGGCATCCGATCTGTTAAAGCCGACATGAGTTGTTCGCTTCGTCTCAGGGCAGCATAAGTGGCATTCTTTTCATCTATGTTGATGGCGTTACGTATGATTTCGGAAATTGAGCTCAAGTCTTTTTCGTCAGAACTATTCCAGTATCTTCTGTGGCTTATTGTTTCAGCACATAATACTCCCACAGGTCCTTTGTCACCAATGATGGAGGTGTCCATTGTAGATTTGATCTCATGTGGATTAAAATAACTATCGGTTAGTTCAGCAAAACGTGGATCGGAAGGAGGGTCCGGACTACTGACGATTCGTTGGTTTTTTAAAGCCCTAAAATACTTAGGACAGTCAACCATCGATATTTGCGGAAGAGTGATGTAACCGTTCTGTACACGGTCGTAACAGCAAATACAAGACATATTATCACCTTGGATTTTCCAATAGGTGAAGCGATCTATTTCAAGCAAATCACACGATGCTTTAGCCACTTCTGCTAAAAACTCATCTAACGTTGAATTGAGGAGTTGACTTTTTTGAGTTAAGTGAAACATGCCATTTGAGAGGGCGTCTGTTTTTTCCTGGTCTGACTTGATCTCGGTAATATCCCGTGCTACCGAGTAGACCTTTTTGTTGTCATAATCAAGCGTTGATACCCATTCTAACCAAACAAAAGTGCCGTTTTTGGCAATAACCCTGCAATCAATTTTAAAAAGGTCCGAGTGATCAGTTCTGATCCTTTTAAGTGCTACATAGACCTGTCTCTTATCTGAAGGATGCACGAAGTGCAATAGACCTTTCTCATTGATATCTGATAGAGTGTATCCAAAAATCTCATTCCAGCGTGGGTTAACAGCTTCTACTTGTCCTTCGAAATCTGAAATTACCAGCAGATCATTGGACTTACTAAACAGCTCATAGAATTCTTTGATTTTTTTTTCAGATGCCTTGGTTTCCGTGATGTCACTAGTAACAAAAGTGTATTTGTTTGTGCCGTTTCTATGGTTAGTGCTTGCCGTTATTTTACAGCTGAACGACCTTACTTTTCCTCTGACTGTAAGTTGATATTCAAAAGATTGCGGCGTACCACTCTCAGCTGTTAGACTTAGATACTCCTCAATTAAAACGGCAATTTCGGAAGGCATAACTTCAGAATAATGCTTACCCAATAAGAATTCTGGTCCGTCAAACAGACTTTCAGTGTCATCACTAACATAAAACTCCAAGTAGTTACCACTTTCATCAAGCACAAAGATCAAGTTGCCTATCGAGTCTATTGTTGCTTGAAGTTTTTCTTTGGCGGCCCTTAGCTCATTTTCTGAACTGACTTGTTCGGTGATGTCGTAGATGTAACCTGTGTAGTGCGTTATAAGACCTTCGTCATTTCTTATGATATGAGTTTGATCTTTAACCCAGATAAGGCTGCCATCTTTAGTAATGAGCCTGTAAGGTTGATGGGAAAAATCCAGTGCCCCAGCTTGACTATATTGGGTGACCTCTTCAGTTACTCGTACTATATCCTCAGAATGGATCAATTTTCCATATTCAAATTGAGAAGCAGTCGTCTCTTTTGATGTATATCCGAGTAAGTTGTGAACATTGTTGCTTACATCCTCGACAGGCCAGCCGGGTGCATTGCGCCACTTGAACAACACAACTGGTCCCTTATCGAATAAAGCCTCAATTCCTTTCATAATTCATTGATAACCTAGGACTTTTTCAAGACTAGTTTAACAAATTACGGATAATCAAGACAATAAGAAAGTGATTGTGAGTAGAGTTATCAATTATCTCTTCTCAAACCAATCACATAGCAAAACGGTACTTTTGCCGGTAGGCGGTAGGATTGAGGCCCGTGTACTTCTTGAATACTATTCTGAAACTGTTGACATCCTCATAGCCACTTCTCCAGGCGATTTCTTCAAATGTCAGATTCTGACGTTCCAGAAGCTTTTTGGCAAATTCTACCTTTACTCTCCTGACGTACTCTCTAGGTGTATTGGCGGTAGCCTGCTTGAATCTTCTGATAAAATTGCGTCTGCTAAGTGAAGAGATTTGTGCTAACTCATCGATGGAGAGATTCTCACCCGGATGCTCCTCTATATGGTTTTGAATGCGTCTGATCACCATATCTGTATGATGCTTCTGGGTGCTGAACATGGCATACGAGCTTTGACTATCCTTGTGATAATCAACGAGAAACATCTTGGAGGCGAGAGAAGCGGTTTCGTTACCACAATACTTCTCGATCAAATAGATGATTAGGTTGGCGAACGAAGTAGCGCCACCGCTACAGTAAATTCGTCCGTTATCGACGAGCACTTTATGTTCGTGTAGTCTCACTTTGGGGTATCTAAGTTTAAACAAGTCTACCGCCACCCAATGTGTAGCTGCATCTTTGTCATCAAGCAAGCCTGTTTCTGCAAGTACGAAAGCTCCGGTGCAGATCGAAGCAACTTCTGCGCCATTGTCGTATATCTTCTGGATCCACTTTACAAATGGCTGTAGATCTGGTAACTGCCCCGGAATGTCATCCGCAAGGTTAGGAATGATGACCAGGTCTGTAGCATCGACCTCACTGATATGCCTATGACATTGTAAAGGATATTGGCCTGCTGTTAGCTCAGGATTTTCATTGAAGTAGACAAACTCAACATTGAAAAATGGCTCCTGTGTCTCGTGGAGTTGCATGTGCATAATTCCTGCTTTGCAGAGCATCTCTCTACATCCGACCATACCTATACACGAACTATCTTTGAATACCGGAATGGAAACTTTCATATCGAATAAGTAAAAAAATGATTGGCACGATACCCTTAGTATATTGGCAATTTTGCCAAATCTCATGAAATAGTGAAACTGTTAGTTTTGATTAAATCAAAAAATGAAAAGACTATGAGTGTACTACAACATGCGACAGAATTGCAGCAAATGATGGGTCAGGGCCAGATGATGGAAGCTTTCGAGAAGTTTTACCATGAAGATGTCAAAGTAACTGAGATGCCATCCGGAGAGGTACGCAACGGCAAAGCAGCCCAAAGAGCTGCAATTGACCAATGGCAAAAAATGGTTACAGAAGTTCATGGAGGAGGGTTGGAGAGCATTACGGCCAATGAAGAGTCAGGTCATGCGGCTGTAGAGTCCTGGATTGATGTGACGTTTGCAGAAGGTGGGCGGATGAAAATGCAAGAGGTCGCTATTCAGAAATGGGAGAACGGGCAAATCATTGAAGAGAAGTTTTATTACAACATGCCCGGCAAATAGCATTAGCAATACCCACGTCTCGGCGTAGCACAATTGTCGTTTAAAAGGTAGTGACAGTTACCATTGTATTGGTAGGATATGCATATTGGGACTTACCTTTGCTGTTATGGATTTGTCACTGCCTACCTGCATCATACTTGAGGACGAAGCTGACATGCGCGACTTACTTATGTCGCAGTTAGATCGCATCGGACTTGTGAAGGTAATTGCACATTATGATGATACCATACAAGGTACATTGGCGGTAGAAAAGAAGAAACCAGATGTACTTCTATTAGATGTCAATATCAAAGGACTTGAAGGCCCCTACTTCATTGAAGCACTCCATTATCGTCCGAAGATCATCGTGATTTCTGGTTATACAGAAGATGTCATGAACAACTTTGATCTTAGCTATGACCTATTTTTGCGTAAGCCTGTCACCACAGAACGTTTAAAATCAGCTCTCCAGAAAGTGCTGGCTTAATGGACAACAGCGAGAGCAAGATCGATCATTTGCCCGAATGACCGCTCGCGTTCTTCTTGAGAAGCAAACTCTCCGGTCACCAGATTATCACTGACAGTAAGAATGCTTAGTGCCTTTACCCCTTTGCGAAGAGCTAGTGTATATAGCGCAGAACTTTCCATATCCGTTGCAAGCAATCCATATTCAACCCATTTAGGTTCATATCTTATGTCCTCCAGATAAAAGCGGTCTGTACTTACTATACCACCAGCATGATAAGGTAGGTTCATTTCAGAGGCCAGATTCACTGCCTTTGTAAATAGTAAAGGGTCAGCACAAGGTGCAAAATCATAGCCATGAAAAATGTGAGTATTAATTGCTGAGTCAGTGCTAGCTGCCATGCCAATGACAAGTTGACCTACACCTAGGTGTTCCTGAAAGGATCCGCATGTACCTACCCTTACAATGGTCTTAACTTGATACTCATCGATAAGCTCGTTGACATATATCGAAAGCGATGGCATACCCATACCACTACCTTGAACAGATATGTCCTGCCCTTTATATGTACCTGTGAAACCGAGCATCCCACGAACTTCATTATAGCAGTGAGCATTATCAAAATAGTTTTGAGCAATATACTTTGCTCTGAGCGGGTCTCCGGGGAGTAAGACCGTTTGAGCAATCTGTCCTTTATCAGCACCGATGTGTAGACTCATAGTTTCGATAGTTAATGTTGGTTTCCTTAAAGCTCTTTGGCTGCATTCCAATACATGTCCATTTCTGCCAATGACATTTCAGCTAGATCTTTGCCATCCGCCTGGGACTTTTTTTCAAGATATTGAAATCTCTTGATGAATTTTTTGTTGGTGCGTTCCAGAGCTTCTTCGGGGTTAATGTTGGCAAAACGTGCATAATTGATGAGTGAGAAAAGTAGATCTCCGAATTCACCTTGCGCTCTCTCAATGTTGATTGGGTTGTCATTGGTAACGTCGAACTCACGCTTAAACTCCCCTAACTCTTCCTCCACCTTTTCCCATACCTGCGATTTCTTTTCCCAGTCAAACCCAACACCTCTTGCCTTCTCCTGAATGCGCATGGCTTTTACGAGCGCTGGAAGTGATTTGGGCACTCCTCCAAGTACAGAGGTATTGCCTTTTTCTTTGAGCTTGATCTTCTCCCAGTTTTGTTTTACAGTTTCCTCGTCATTGGCATCTACTTCCCCATAGATATGGGGGTGACGATGTACCAGCTTATCACATATCCCATGGATGACATCTGCCACATCAAAGGCCCCCTTTTCTGATCCGATTCTTGCATAGAATACCATATGTAAGAGGATATCACCTAGTTCCTTCTTCACTTCTGACAAGTTATTTTCGATGATCGCATCCGACAGTTCATAAGTCTCTTCGATCGTGAGGTGCCTGAGACTCTCGAGGGTTTGCTTCTTGTCCCAGGGACAGTTTTCTCTTAGCTCATCCATGATGGTAAGGAGTCGGTCAAAAGCTTCAAGTTTTTCAGCCCTATTAGGGTCTGGTTTGGAGATTATTCTATTCGGCATGAATCAAAATCTGAAATGATTTGTTGTAGTAGCTCGGCGATTTAAAGTTACGTAAGAGAATCGCTAACTTTGAACCAAATCAGGGATTATGACGACAGTACTTCTTGGAATCGGACTTGTAGCAATATTCTTTATTGGGATGTCTGTAAGACTCATTTTTCTAAAAAATGGTGAGTTTAAGGGTACTTGCGCGTCTCAAAACCCTTATTTGAATAAGGAAGGTGCTGCATGCGGCTATTGTGGCAAAACTATCACGCCTGGTCAGGGTTGTGATAATCCTGATTCTGAAGTCAATAAAGTGTTGGCTAAGTTCAACTGAGGCGGATTATTTGACAGCTGGCTTTGAACCCGGATATTGGCTCAAACTGATAAGTTAGTGGTCTAGTCTCTTTACATCACTCTTTTTTCGCAGTGCTATTGTCTACATTTGCAGCGCAATTGAAAAAGCGTTGTAGTTGTGACATTAATCAAATCAATATCAGGTATTAGAGGAACGATCGGCGGAGCTCCCGGTTCGTCTCTTACACCAATAGATGTGGTCAAATTCTCCACAGGTTACGGCCTTTGGCTCAAGGAACAGTCGAACTCGGATGAGTTAACAGTAGTTATTGGAAGAGATGCAAGGCTCTCAGGCCCAATGGTATCTCAGCTTGTTGCTGCCTCACTGCAAGGTGTAGGCGTGAATGTGCTTGATATTGGATTGGCCACTACCCCTACGGTGGAGATGGCTGTGGTAAGTGAAGGTGCACAAGGTGGTATCATACTTACAGCGAGTCACAACCCCATCCAGTGGAATGCACTCAAGCTTCTTAATGGACATGGCGAATTTATTTCAGCCGCTGATGGTGCAAGAGTTTTAGCGCTAGCTGAAAAATCCGATGTAGAGTTTGCTGATGTTCATAAACTTGGAAACTATGAGCTAGGCGAAGGTCATCTTGATCAACATATAAAAGCGATTCTTGACCTACCACTTGTTGATGTTGAGGCGATCAAGGCGCGCAAGTTCAAGATTGTTGTGGACTCAGTGAATTCCGTTGGTGGGTTAGCCGTTCCTGCTTTGCTTGGGGCACTAGGAGTTGAGGAGATCAAAGAGCTCTACTGTGAACCTACAGGTCATTTTCCACATAACCCCGAGCCGCTACCGGAAAACATAACACAAATTACGGCCGAGATAGAATCGGGTCAATTTGATCTTGGTATCGTGGTAGATCCTGATGTGGATAGGCTGGCGCTGGTCATGGAGGACGGGACACCCTTTGGTGAGGAGTACACCCTTGTTGCGGTAGCGGACTATGTACTATCTCAAACACCAGGCAATACCGTATCTAATCTCTCATCTACAGGAGCACTTAGAGATATTACACATAAGTACGAACAACAGTATAGCGCATCTGCGGTTGGAGAAGTAAAAGTGGTCGAAAAGATGAAAGCTACCAATGCCATAATTGGGGGAGAGGGAAATGGAGGTATCATCTATCCGGAGCTGCATTATGGTAGGGATGCTCTTGTAGGCATTGCGCTTTTTCTGACACACCTGGCCAAGTTTGGTAAGAGTGTTTCTTTTTTAAGGTCTAAATACCCCAACTACCATATCTCCAAAAACAAGATCGAACTTACGCCGGAAATTGATGTAGATGGCGTACTCATTAAAATCAGGGACAAGTACGAGAATCAACCGATCAACACTGAAGATGGAGTTCGTGTCGAGTTTGATAAAGAATGGGTACATCTTAGGAAATCAAATACAGAACCTATCATAAGGATCTATGCTGAGTCTGATAGTCTGGCTACAGCCGATCATCTTGCTAATAAGATTATTATGGATATCAAAGAGATCATCCCTAATCACGAGTCATAATGCAGGTATATCTGGACAATGCGGCAACTACTCCTTTGGATCAAGAGGTATTGGAAGCAATGCTTCCTTTTATGAAGGACCAGTACGGTAACCCTTCTTCGATCCATAGCCATGGACGCAAAGTGAGATCTGCCATTGAACAGTGTAGGAAGCAGATTGCGGAGATGCTCAACACCTCGCCGAGTGAGATTTTTTTCACCTCAGGAGGAACAGAAGCAGACAATACAGCCTTAACACAATCGATTGTCACTGGCGGTATCAAGTCAGTGCTGACCTCAAAGCTGGAGCATCATGCTGTACTGCACACCTTGGAGCAGTGGCACAAACGAGGGATAATTGAGTTAAACTATGTTGGGTTCGATGAAAAGGGGAACATTAATTTCTCTGAGCTAGAGGCCTGGTTGCAAAAGCATCCTGGTGGCCTTGTGAGTCTAATGCATGGCAACAATGAGATCGGCAACCTGCTTGATTTGAAAGCTGTGGCTTTAGCTTGTAAGGAGTACAATGTGGTGCTACACTCTGATACTGTACAGACTGTAGGACATTATACCATTGATTTGCAAGAAACACCTGCCCACTGTCTTGCTGGGGCTGGGCATAAGTTTCATGGTCCAAAAGGGGTTGGTTTTTTGTATCTCCATCATGACCACAAGATTGATCCTTACATTCATGGTGGTTCGCAGGAGCGCAACATGCGCGGCGGTACTGAAAATGTCTATGGTATTGTGGGTCTTTGCAAAGCTTTAGAATTGGCATATCAACATCTCGAAGAGCATAGGCGCTATATTGAGCGATTGAAGCAACGGATGATTGATCAACTCATAGAAAAGGTGCCAGGTGTAGCGTTCAACGGTGAGTCCGCTAATCTCGATAGAAGCTTGTATACGGTACTCAATGTCAGCTTACCCCCTGCCAGCGATAATGAGATGCTGCTCTTTAGCCTTGATATCCAAAAGATATCTGCTTCAGGGGGTAGTGCTTGCTCGAGTGGGTCAAATGTTGGATCTCATGTACTCTCGGCACTTGAGCATGATCCCAATAGGGGAGCAATTCGCTTTAGCTTCAGCAAGTACAATACCGAGGAAGAAATAGACTACACCGTAGAAAAGCTAGTGCAGATCACACAAGGCTGACAGACTCTTGGGCAGTTTCAAGTATAAGTTTCTTTAAGCAGGCCACCCATTTTGCGTCAGTATTGAGACTGTCAACCAAATCCCATTGTTCTCCACCTGCATGTATAAAGTCTTCCTGGTAGGTCTCTCCTACCTCAATAGTTGTTTCTAAGCAATCTGAAACGAAAGCTGGAGAAAAGGCCAAAACCTTCTTAACCCCGCGTTCAGCAAGCTCGTTGAGCACATCTTCTGTATAAGGCTTGATCCAGGGGTCCTTACCAAGTCTGGATTGGAAACAAACAGTATACTCTTCCTGTTTTAGACCAAGCTTGGCTGCTATGAGTCTGGTGGTCTCAAAGCACTGTGCGCGATAACAGTATCTATTTTTAGGGGTCAGCTTGTTGCAGCACTTACCTAGCTGACAATAATTGTCCACAGAGCCCTTTTTGATCTGTCTTTCTGGTAAGCCATGATAGCTAAAAATGAAGTGATCGTAATCGGTCTTGTCCATGGAGGTACGGCCTCTCTCAGCAATGGTATCGATAAACAGCTCTTCTTCAAGAAACTGAGATGTGAATTTGATTGATGGTATGATCTGCCATTTTTGAGTTATTTCCATCACTTTGT
This sequence comes from Flammeovirgaceae bacterium UBA6059, assembly GCA_002435755.1. Lineage (GTDB taxonomy): Bacteria > Bacteroidota > Bacteroidia > Cytophagales > Cyclobacteriaceae > UBA6059. The sequence continues at coordinate 212,862 of DIYH01000004.1, read as the reverse complement.
CAATCACTGAACCAGTTGTAGCGGAGGCGTACTGCGGGAATAGTGGGATTACATGAATGTCGGAAACATTGTGCTTCATTAGCTCGGTGAGACCATTCTCGATAGAAGGAGATTGATATCGCATAGCATATTCTATCACATAATTTGACGGTAATGCCTCTCTTACCAACTTGGTCAGGTCGTCAGTATAGTATTTCAAAGGTGATCCCCTATCAGTGAATAGCTTGCTATATTCTTCGGCCGACTTAGGCGCTCTGAAGGGGCCAATGATCAAATTGACCAAGAGCCATCGAGGGACTGAGGGGATATCTATCACCCTTTTGTCCATCAAAAACTCTTTCAAATACTTGCGTACATCTGGGACGGATGTGCTATCCGGAGTACCCAAATTAACCAGCAATACCCCTTTTTTACTCATTTTGGTTGTCAGTTTGCCATTTAGAACATGAGCCCACCGCTTATGTTTTGATCGCAAGGCATAATAATAAAAAAAATGGTCTTATAGGGGGGAGGCGAACCATCAATTGTTTGTCAAATCAAAGGATACTAACTTTAGAATTATATAGACCAAATCATATGTTACAATTATTTTCAAGAAAGAAAGGGCTGTTGATCATGTTGATCATACCCTTTGCAGCTATGGCACAGAAGGCTCCTAAAGTTGATTTAAATACTCAGGGAGAAGTGCCTGATGAGGTGAGAGCATTTCACACTATGAGGGATTGGGCACTGGCTGGTAATATCGTAACCGGCGACTTAATGCGTGGCTTGGCGCCACCCCCACCAGAGGTGATTGGTGATTACTACATGCATACTGACTGGAAAGAAGGCAATGTGTTACTGTTCCAGGATAACATGACAATAGAAGGCTATCCACTCAAATATGATATCTATAATGATATGTTGGAAATTGAGACGGAGGAAGGCGTGAAAGTCATTGAAGGCTACAGAGTTAAAAGCTTTGTTTGGAGAAAGGATAATGGTAAACCTACTTACTTTTTAAGTGCAAGAAACTATCGTTGTGAGACTGATGAGATAACCGGATTCTTCGAAGTACTGGTGGACGGAGAAGTACCACTCTTCATAAAGACTGATGTAAGGATCAAAGAGCCACATTATTATGAAGGTATTGATATTGGCAGTAGGGATTACGAGATACGCAAAGAAAACCAGTATTTTTATGCTAATGGTCGAGTGGTTGAGCCCCTAAACAGAAATAAAAAAGGACTATTGTTAGCTTTTGCTGATAAAGAAGATGAAATGGCCAGTTTTTTCAAAGCCAATCGGATCTCGTTTAAGGATGAAGGTGATCTGATGGAGTCCTTTATGTACTACAATAAATTGAAAAATAACTAAACAAGTAAACCCCGGTTCAACCGGGGTTTTTTGTTGATGAAAACCTCTACGGCTCTAAGCCCACCAGAAACCATCTTAATTATTTCTACAGGTGCCGATACCTGTTTTTGTGCTTTCAATTGTTCAGTGGGAGAATACTCATTGAGAATACCGCATAATGGGGGATTTTTTGAGCTGAATTTGTAAATAGGGTGGTTTAACATAACTCTTATGCTCCAGCTTTCGATAACTTCATTATTGGGAAAGATGGCGCAGGAACCGAAATACAGGATACTATATGTAGACGATGAGCGAAACAACCTTGTCGTATTCAGAAATGCATTTTTTCGCTACTATGAGGTTTTTACAGCTATCTCCGGGCATGAAGGCTTAAAAATTCTGGAAAAGGAAGAGATCCACTTGATCATTACGGATCAAAAAATGCCTGGGATGACAGGTGTTGAACTTCTAGAAAAAGTAGTCGAAACGCATCCGGATATGATGCGTATGGTCCTTACCGCACATAGTGATATTGATTTTATAATGAGAGCAATCAATCGCTGTGGTATTTACCAATACATTCTTAAGCCATGGGACAACCGACAACTCAAGATCACAATAGATAATGCATTGGCCAAGTATCAGCTCACAGAAGACAAAAAAGCCCTGATCCAATCTCTGGAGCAGGCTAACATCAGTCTTGAGAATAAGGTACAAGAGCGTACAGCTGAACTGATCATTAAAAACCAGGAGTTGATTGAACTCAATCAGGTGAAGGATAAGCTTTTCTCAATTCTATCCCATGATCTGAAGATGCCAATGGCTTCTCTCAATGTGCTGCTAGACTTGTTGATCAACTTCAAAGATCAAATGGATTCTGATAAGCTGATCGATTTCAGCATGAAGGCTAAGAAGTACGTCCATAATGTAGTCGGTCTCATGGATAACCTTTTGGCTTGGTCACTATCTCAAACAGGGGCGTTTACAGTGAAAATGGAGCCTATAGCCATTGATAAGATAATGCAGGAATTGAAGGATGTGTTTCAATACATCTCCGATCAAAAGAAAATCGATTTCCAAATTGAATCACCAGATTCTTCTCTTGCTCTCACGGGTGACGAAAATCTCACAAAGCTCATACTCCGAAACCTTGTAAGTAATGCAATAAAGTTTACTCATGAAGGTGGTAAGATACACCTTGCTTATCAACCTAACGGAGATGACGGCTATTTGGTAGTGTCCGACTCAGGTGTTGGGATGGATGAGGCGGTGATTGATTTGCTCAATAATGGTAGTTTTCCTGAGACGAGTATCGGTACGCGTGACGAGAAAGGGGTCGGTTTAGGACTGAAGCTCTGTAAGGAGTTTGCCGAGCTGCAACATGGGTCACTAATGGTTGAGAGCCGACTTGGCAAAGGAACTAAAATCACATTAGCCTTGCCGAAGAACTAATATGCGAATTCTTCTTTTCATCATAGCAGTATCTCCAACCTGGCTATCAGCGCAGCAATCGAGCTATGAGCAAGCACAACGATTCTATGACTACAATGAGTTTGATTCGGCACTATACTTTGCTGATGAGGCTAGGGCGCATGCCGAGCGTAACAATGATCGCAGGCTGTTAGCCAAAAGCCTGCATCTTATGGGGGCGAGTTTCAAGAGTAAGCAACAGTTCGCCAATTCGTTAGACTACTATTTACGCTGTAGCCAGGAATATACAAAGCTCGGTGCAGATCTAAACAATGCTGCTGTTAACCTTGATATCGGGGATCTCTATACAGTATGGGAGATACCAATCAAAGCGCTGGAGTATTATGATAAAGCCTATCAAACCTATGCTGACGGTGATATGGATGACCTTAGGGTCAATACTCTTGAAAAGATAGGTAAGACAAGAGAGCTGATCACAGACTATCAAGGTGCCATCAACGCTTATCAGGAAATACTGACCATCTTTGATGCGTTGGGTAAAAAGGCCGAGTCTCTGAAAATACTCAGGCGTATTTCCAATCTTCTGATCAAGCATAATCAACACGCCCAGGCACTGGCATATGATCTTGAGATTCTTACTATCCAGGAGTCATTGGATAACAGAAACGAAGTGGCAGCTACTCTCAACAACATCGGCTACATCTATAATTACCTTAACGAAAAAGAACTGGCCTTGCAATATTTCTTAGAGTCACATGAGGTGCTAAAGGAGATTAATGCTGAAGATGAGTTTTATGTGGGAGATATGATCATACTGGTAAACGTAGGCCTTATTTATCAGTCAATGTATGACTATCAAACTGCTCTCAACTATTTCTTCGAGGCGCTGAAGACCAAGGATGCCAGGGATAACCCTATTGAGATGTCCCGTATCTACAACTATATATCATTTACTTACAATTATCTCTCTAACCTTGAGAAGTCTGAACTTTTCGCTGAAACGGCCATCAATCTGGCAGAATTGTATGATGCCAATGAGATTTTGATTGATAGCTACAAAAGTCTATCTGATATTCATTCGCAATTAGGTAACCACAAAAGTGCTTTGGCATTCTTCAAAAAATATGTACAAATAAAAGACAGCCTTGCCTCTCAAGCTCAGGAAATAAGGCAGGCAGAACTCATAAGACGACAGGAAGTGAGCAAAAAAGAGCAAGAAATTAAACTCCTTATCGTAGAACAAGAGATCAAAGACCTTGCCCTTAGGGAGCTTACCCTTGAATCCAAGCAACGAGAAAGAGACATAGAGATCCTTAAAAGAGACCAGGAGATCCAGAAAATCCGCCTTCAAAATCAGCAGGCTGAAAATGAAAAAGCAGAACAGGCACTTAGGCTTACACAAACACAACTGGATGCCGAGAAGAAGGATAATGAGATTTCTCTTCTGCAGAAAGACAAGTACATCCAGAGTCTCGCTTTAAAGCAAGGTCAGCTCGAGCAAAAGGAGCGTGAGCGTGAAATAGAACTATTAGAGCGTAACAAAGCACTGCAGGAGCTTGAGCTAGTTCGTCAACAAAATCTGATTTATTTTATACTGGGTGCTTTTGCATTGCTGCTGGTGATACTATTTCTCATTTATAGAAGCTATGTGCTCAATAGAAGGGCCAAAGTATTGCTGGAAGGTCAAAATGAAGAAATCAATAGGCAAAAGGAGGAGATATCTGATCAACACATAAAGCTTGAACAGAGCTATGACAACATGAAACTCCTTGGCCAGATTGCTAATGAGATCACCTCCAATTTGTCGATAGACAAAATCAACAAAGTGGTCTATGAGCACGTGCAGAAGCTAATGATTGCGGACAATTTCGGCATAGCCATTTACAATGAACCAGCAAATCGTCTGGACTTCTCTGACCCTGTGCAAAAAGGTAAGGTGATCAATTCTTTTTCTGTATCCTTATCAGAAAAAAACAGGCTTCCAGTACACTGCTTCACTAAAAAGAAAGAAATTCTGGTAGCGAACTATGAAGAAGACTATCCTAGGTATGTAAATCAATACGTTCCGTCCAAAACTGGAGAGACTGCCAAATCAATTATCTATCAGCCTCTTGTTGTAAAGAACAAGTCCATTGGTATTATAACGGTGCAAAGCTATGATGAGCATGCATTTGATGATTATCACTTGAGCATACTAAGAAGTTTAGCCATCCACGTAGCTATCGCAATGGAGAATGCATTCGCTTACGAGCAGATAGCAGAGAAATCAAAGATATTGGAGGAGGCGTTGACTGAGCTAAAGTCTGCACAAACACAACTAGTACAAGCAGAAAAGATGGCAAGTCTTGGAGAGCTGACAGCTGGTATTGCACATGAGATAAACAACCCGATCAACTTTGTGTATGCTGGAGTTGACGGTCTTAAATCAAGCCTGGAGGGGCTTGTGGAAGTGCTCAACAAGTATGGGGAACTGGACGATTCTCAACATGTACACAAAGCAGAGGAGCTTCTGGCAGACATACGCCGACTTAAACATGAATTATACTTTGATGAGACGAAGAAGGGTCTGTTTGAAGTAGTCGAGGCAATCAAAGAAGGTGCGATGCGAACCTCTGAAATCGTAGATGGGTTACGTAATTTTAGCAGGTTAGATGAGGGAGAACTTAAGCAGGCCAACATTCACGTAGGTATTGAGAATACGCTTGTACTATTATCACCGAAAATAAAAGATGGTCAGGTGAAGTTGGTCAAATATTATGATGATATCATGCCAGAGATCAATTGCTATCCCGGCCAGCTAAATCAGGTGTTTATGAACCTGCTTAGCAATGCGATCGAGGCGATAGAACAACAAGGTCGAATAGTAATAAGGACGCGAAACTATGACGATTTTGTAACTATCAGTATCAAAGATGACGGTCGTGGCATACCTCAAAAGATCATCTCGAAGATTTTCGAGCCGTTTTTTACGACCAAAGGTTTAGGTAAAGGTACCGGTTTGGGGCTTTCGATATCCTTTGGCATTATCCAAAAGCATCATGGTAAGATTGAAGTGAATAGTAAACCTGGTAGTGGATCTGAGTTTGTGATTACTATTCCGAAAGACTTGACTTAAAATTTATTAACTGTCAACGGCTGATATTCGTTATCTGGCTTCTTAAACTCAATGGTTAAGCTACCATTCTCGTTGATGTATCCGAAGGTGTCGTACTCAGACTTATCATCCAAGTACCACTTAACAGAAAACAAATCTGGGCGATTAGACCTATTGAACCTACCCTTGACTTCACCGCCTACCCAGTCGGAGTGATCCGAATTGATAACATACCCAACGAACTCTTCATCTACTTTTTTTATTCCCATTCGGTAAGTATAGACCCCTGAACTGAACCCATAAATCCCTTCGAATGGTTCTAGTTTTGCGTGTTCGAAATAACTTAATAGAGAATCTAACTCCGTGTTGTTGCGTTTGGGTTTCAAAAGAGCCAAGTCAGGTTTAAAATTGTGAGGGTAGTTTTTAATGCTTCTCAAGGCTTTATCTATTGCTCTGTGAAACGCTTCTGAACTGTTCGCTCCACTCCCCTTGCCATTGAGACTGAGAACAGTAATGTTTTGACAGTTATAAAAGTCAAGTGCCACCTGATAGTCTCCAAATGCCTTTGGAATAGTGACTACATTGATCCATAGCGCAAGGCAAGGGTTCTCTGTCAACTCATCGGGCCATGACACCTCATTTTCGGCGATGACCTGATACTTTAGTCCAAAGAGTTTCTGTCTCAGATAAGTCGAGGCATTGTAAGGATCTCTGGCTCCTTCAAACATGGAAGTGTTGACAACAAAGTATTTGTACTGGTCCAGGACTTGAAATTGTCCTTGGGCGGAAACCTCAATACTTGTCAGCACAAGCAAAGCCACAACAATCCTCATCATATTTCTCTCTGTAGTATATTTCAGGTAAGACACAAATGTAAGCATGAAGTCAGAACCAATAATTAAAAATCTGCAAGATACCCTACCCCAAGTCGGTCGGGTCAACTAGATAGGTTTGCGCCCAGCGCCAAAAGAACCATTGATATCTGTAGATCAAGTATCTGCAACCCGAAAAAATGCTTTGGAAGGTGATAGGTTCAATGGTCAATTCAGCAAAAAGCGACAAGTAACACTCATCCAGGCAGAACATATTGATGCTGTTAGCTCGATGATCGGTTATGACGTAGAGCCAGGTCTACTACGTAGAAACATTGTGGTTTCGGGGATCAACCTATTGGCCTTGAAGGATAAGGCTTTCAGCATTGGAACAGTCACTCTCAAGTACACCGGTTTGTGTCATCCCTGTTCGCGTATGGAGACTAACCTTGGTCCTGGCGGATGGAATACAATGAGAGGACACGGTGGCATAACTGCTCAGGTAGTGGTAGATGGTGCCATCTCTTTGGGTGATTCGGTGCGTGCAATATCTGTGACCGAAACTTCCACTTCTTTAGATTGATCGTTAATCTCAGGTTTTTCCTCAACCTCGACTTTTGATAGATTAGTATCAACTGAGGAGGGGCTCGTTTTTACCACTTCCCAATAAGGATCTTTCAGTTGACCATAGTCATTATGATACTGGGTAAGTAATATTTTGACAGTATAATTCAATCTCTTCAATGCATCCTGAACATGTTCTGATCTGTTACGAGGATGCCAGATAAAAAACTTCACAATAGGGAAAGCTTGATTGCGAAAGTCGCCGAGTATTCTGGCAAGGTCTGGTTGATCTTTTCCAGTGATGTTTGCTACCGCCTTTCCAGCCATCGTAGAGAGCTCAGATAGCAAATGATTGTAAAGCCTGTGTCGTGCTTCTTCTTTCTGGTTTTCCGCGATGAACTCTTTGCAGTAGGCATTCAACAGGTTAAGGCTTGGAAGACAGTTTTGAGGTTCAGCGTAGACGTTGGGTTGCCAGAGGATTTCTCTGTAAGTAAATATGGAGGGAAGCAACTCAAGATCATAATCATCCTCCTCATTGATGGTGATGAGGTCATCCACAGACAAGCCTTTGAATTCGACATGCCCTGCAATCAAATCAAAATGCCATGCTCCTGGTTTGGCATCAAGCAAATCAAGAAATTCCCATATTTCCGATAACGGCAGCTTCATCTTCCGCCAAATTAATCCATTTAATAGGAATGGAAAACAAGCACAGACTTAATGAGCCGGAAAACCTCGCGCTTTTGTCAAATTTCGAGCTTGTAACAAATGTCTTTCATGATGAGAGGTATTGAAGCGAAAACAATCACCCAGTTTGAACCGGATAATAGCACCAATGGCAGAGGTTACTCTTACCTTGTTCAGATCAACATGAGTAGCTTTTTCAATCAGGGTAAGCAGCTTTTTGTGATGATCAATACATTCATCGAAGACCAACCTCGCATCCAAATCAATGGTTTTGGTTCGAGGTTCAAACTTTCCAAGCGTTTTCATCTTACCTTTTATCTGGCCATTTGACTTAGGTGCCATCATATTGGCTAAATAGTTGCCGAGAAGGCCTGATTGGAATTCCTTTTCTACATTATTTGTTGGGGCTGATTGGATCTTCCTTGTCATCTCCGGGATATAGTGCCTACAGGCAGTATTGATATGCTCTACACATTCAACGACACTCCAGGTGTTCTGATTTGGCTTCCAGTAGAGTTGATCTTGAGACAAATCAGTATGTAGTCGCTTAAGCTCGTTAACGATGGCTTTGGCTCTATGCGCTTCCTCTTTGAGTAGCTGTGATGCGTTCATAATTCTGAGTTTTCATCAAAGCTAGATATCCCGGGATCCACGTGACTTGACCTAGATCAATTTCGGATTTTTGCCCTTAGGCGGCTGAGTGTTTCGGGTTTCATACCTAGGTAGGAAGCCAGGTACTTGAGAGGCACAAGCTGGAAGATCTGCGGAGTGTCTCTGGTCAGGCGTTGAAGTCGTTCTTCTGCAGAGTATCCCAATACGGCAATTTCATGATGTACCTTTTTGAGAAGCATTTCTTCTAGGGTCAGTCGCATGTAGCGCTCAAAATTCTTGAACCGATCATAAAGTGATTCAAGATGGTCTCGGTGAAGGCTGACCATGGTTACGTCCGAGACAGCCTGCACAAACACGCTGGTGGGCTGCCTTGATATAAAACTGTCATAAGCACCAGAGAGCGAGTAGTCAAACCCAAAACCTGCCACAAGCTCTTCTCCATTTTTGATGTAATAGCCGCGTACGACACCCTTCAGCATCCAGTACAAGTGATTTTCCATGTCGCCGGCTTTGATAAGATGATCGCCTTTATTGATCTGTTTAACCCCTAGTAACTGGACAAACGCTCTCCATTCTTCATCACTGAAGTTAACTTTTTCATTCATTCTACTTCTCAGGACAGATAAGTCAGGTAGTGATGCAGTCATTGATACTGATCAAATTACCTATGTGTGTGGCAATATCAAAATGAGTTATAGCGTGTTTAGGACGATTGAGCCTGACTTTTACTAAATTATATGTTCAATTGACCGTATGATGAGAGCATTTATCACACTAGCTACTACAATGATGGTGGTGATCCTTGGAAGTTGCGGTACAGACTATGAGGTAAGTACTTCAGAACCCCCACAAGGTTCTATTCAGGATATTGAAAAGGACCTTCAGAGCGAGTTAATCCTGGCCAACGATGGTGATACTATCGACCTGCCGGCTGGAGTGTTCGGGTTTACCAGAAGTATACTGCTGGAAGGAAAGTCTAATATTCTGCTAAGAGGTGCGGGTATGGACAAGACTATACTGAGTTTTAGGAACCAGGAAGAGGGAGCTGAAGGCATGCGTGTATCCAATGGAACCAATATTGTATTGGCAGATTTCACAATCCAGGATGCTAAAGGAGATAACATCAAGACCAACGATATCAATGGCATAAGCTTCATTAATATCAAGTCCGAATGGACTGGAGAACCAGATGAGACGAATGGAGCTTATTCGCTGTATCCGGTCATGTGTAAAAATGTGCTGATCGATGGCTGTGTGGCAATAGGAGCTAGTGATGCAGGTATTTATGTTGGTCAATCGACTAACGTGATCGTGCGCAACTCTGAGGCTTACAACAATGTAGCCGGGATAGAGATAGAGAACACCGTCCGGGCAGATGTATATAACAACAGTGCTCACGATAATACAGGTGGGATCTTGGTCTTTGACCTGCCAGGATTGAGTCAGCTAGGCCAGCAAACGCGCGTTTTTAGTAACAATGTTTACCGAAATAACTATACGAACTTTGCGCCCGAGGGAAACATAGTAGGAGCGGTACCACCGGGAACAGGAGTGATGATACTGGCATCAAAAGATGTGGAGATATTCAACAATGAGATCATAGATAACAAAACAGGAAGCATAGCGCTGATCAGTTATTTGTTTGTAGAAGCGACTAGTGAGCCAGTTGAAGAAGATGAATCCAGGGATTTGTCGATGGCTGGAAATATCGCCGCTTACAAAGCAGATAAGTCATATGACCCATACCCATCGGGTATCTCGATACACGGGAACAAGATATCTAATGGTTACTCATTCCCGACCTTTGAAAATGATATAGGGTATCTGCTATTGTTTAAGTTTTGGGCTAACGGACCCGAAATCCTTTTTGATGGTATCACCGATCCCAAACTGGGAGATACTCCGGATATGACTTCAATCCTATGTTTAAAAGATAATGGTGAGGCCGCATTCGCCAATCTTGACGCTTTCAACGACTTTGCCAATGTAAGCCAAAATAAACAACCTCATGACTGCACGATGCAGCCGCTACCTGAAGTAATACTTGGTGAAAACCTAATTGCCAATGAATAGAGCATTGATATTATTCATATGGCTATTGTTTTGTCTCCACTGCTCTTGTGGAAGCAATGGTTCTTCGGAGAAGCGGGTTGAAGTGGTCAAAAAACTCCAGACAGCCAATGACAACATTCGTCAGGAGCGTAATGACCTGGGACTAGGCCTTGATAAGCTCTCGGAGTACGGTTTTTTTGAAATACCGATGAAGAAACTTATTCCGGTAGGTGATGTACTTCCTTACGACCTGAATACGCCCCTCTTCAGTGACTATGCTTACAAAGCACGTTTCATCAAATTTCCGGAGGGAGCAAAAGCCATGTATGATCAAAAGGAGGTGCTGGATTTTCCGGTAGGTACCATACTGATCAAGAACTTTTATTATCCAAAAGATTTTAATCAGCCGGATGGCGAAAGACAGATTGTAGAGACAAGGCTGCTTCTAAACAATGACAATGTGTGGCAGGCACTCAACTACATATGGAATGATGAGCAAACAGAGGCATATTTGGAAGTAACCGGAGGTACTGTTGACATTTCATGGAAGCACACGGACGGGTTGATCAAGAATGTAGCTTACTCTATCCCCAATCTTAATCAATGTAAGAACTGCCATGCTTACAACAATGCGATCAGACCAATCGGGCCCAGTGCTCGTCAACTCAACCGCCAGTATAATTATGCCAATGAGGGGCATAATCAACTGAGTTTCATGTCCGATCAAGGCTACTTAGAAGGTCTGCCCCAGATGGAGGCAGTACCTAAATTGGCCTCATGGATCTCTTCTGATCAACGTATAGCTGACCGTGCACGGGCTTATCTGGATGTCAACTGCGGCTCATGCCACCGACCGGAAGGTTCTGGCAATACCTCGGGTCTATTTCTACATTACCATGAACAGGACATGGCTGCTTTTGGAGTAGGTAAGGCCCCAATCGCAGCGGGCCGAGGTTCAGGAGGGTTTAAATACGATATATGGCCAGGCCATCCCGAAGAATCCATCTTACTATACCGAATGAAGTCTCTGGACCCGGGAGTGATGATGCCAGAGATGGGCCGGAAGCTTGTTCATGAAGAGGGTATAACACTTATTGAAGAATGGATTCGAAACATGGGAGATTAAGCAAGTTTAATAGTTACTTAACTGAAGCCTAACCTCTTAGTCATCCATAATCACGAATATCGTGAAACCATTTTTTCCTCATGCATAAGTCTAATCCTCAGTACTTTGATGGGTTGAAGTTTGTGAGAATCTCTGATCTACCTGCTGAACAATCAGAAAAACTGTCGTCCTGGATAGCACGAAGTGATCTTCTCAAACTCTCTATCGATGGGGTTGCTATCAATGACTGTATTGACTACCGGGATTACAATTATTGGTATGACAATTATATCAACCCGACTTATATCAGCAGCTTCTGATCGGCTGAGATAGCGATAGCAAAGAATCCTTCGGGTCAAGGTTCTGTCTATTCATTATCCTTACCTTTCTTGCTAATTTTGACGTTATGGAGAAACGTTGGGTGTATGTCGAGCAATCAGATCATGATCATATCACCTTACTTTCTCAGGAGCTCAACATCAGCCAACCACTTGCCTCCATTTTGGCTCAGCGGAATGTCAACTCCTTCGATCAGGCAAAGCATTTTTTCAGACCGTCCCTGGACGATCTTCACGACCCTTTCTTGATGATGGACATGGGCCGAGCTGTAGACCGACTCACAGAGGCTATCGCTAAAAATGAAAAAATCCTGATCTATGGTGACTATGATGTAGATGGTACTACTGCTGTTTCGTTGGTATATGGCTTTTTAAGTCAATTTCATGGTCAGCTTGATTTCTACATTCCGGATAGATACAAAGAAGGCTATGGGATTTCCGAAGCAGGTATTAGATGGGCACATGATCATGATTTTTCTTTGATGATAGCACTGGACTGTGGTATCAAGGCGATATCAAAGATGGAACTCGCCGGAGAGCTCGGTCTGGACGTGATCATCTGCGATCATCATCTACCGGGAAATGAATTGCCTGCTGCTTATGCTATTCTTGATCCTAAGAGATCAGACTGCAAGTATCCTTTCAAAGAACTTTGTGGATGTGGCGTAGGATTCAAGCTTTTGCAAGGTTTCTGTCAGCAGCAGACTATTGACTATATCCAGCTATTCGCGTACCTCGATCTGGTGGCTGTGAGTATAGCTTCTGATATCGTACCTATTGTTGGGGAAAACAGAATACTGGCACACTTTGGACTCAAGAAACTCAATGACCAACCTGTGCCAGGTTTGAAAGCGATCATCGATAATAGTGGTTATCGTGGTGCTATAGACATATCCTCGGTAGTGTTTGGTATTGGCCCCAGGATCAATGCCATGGGCCGTATATCTCATGCTCATGGGTCTATAGAGTTGCTCCTGAGCAAGACTCCTGAAGAGGCCCGTGATTTGGCAAGTAAGGTGGAAGGTAAGAACAGCGAGCGCAAGAGCTATGATAGTTCGATTACCAAAGAGGCGCTTGAGATGATCCGGGAAAGGGATGATGAGACTAGAAAGTCGACTGTACTCTTTCGAAAAGACTGGCACAAAGGTGTCATTGGTATAGTGGCTTCCCGCTGTATAGAGAAGTATTACCGCCCTACCATCATCCTAACAGAATCAAATGGTAAGGCTACCGGTTCGGCAAGGTCAGTAGATGGCTTCAATGTTTATAAAGCTATTGCTGAGTGTTCTGATCTGTTGGATCAGTTTGGTGGTCACGCTTATGCAGCAGGATTGACCATGAGTATTCATAACATCGAGGAGTTTCAAGATCGTTTTGAGCAAGTAGTCAGTGAGCGTATTACAGAGGATCAGTTGGTACCAAGAATAGATATTGATCAGCCACTTGAGTTTGAAAAGATCAACCAAAGGTTTTTTAATGTTTTGAAGCAGATGGCTCCTTTTGGTCCTCATAATATGCAGCCTGTATTTGCTACTCATCAAGTGACAGCTACCGCGAATACTAGGTTGCTCAAAGGAGAGCACTTAAAGCTTAATCTCAAGGAACAAGGCTCCTCTAAAGTTATGGAGGCTATCGGCTTTGGATTGGGAGCCTACCATGACATGATAGCTTCTGGTATGACCTTTAGTGTTGCCTATACTATCGAGGAAAACAATTACATGGATCGGGTATCTTTGCAACTTAATATAAAGGACATCAAGTTCGACTAAAGGTTGGACGGAAGGAACAGCTGAAATAGTTCTACGAAGAAGGGAATGCTACTAAGAGCAGACGAGCTAATCAAGAAGTATAAAAAGCGGACGGTAGTAAACCAGATATCCGTAGAAGTGGCACAAGGTGAGATAGTAGGCCTTCTTGGCCCTAACGGTGCGGGGAAGACCACTTCGTTCTACATGATCGTTGGTTTGATCAAGCCCAACAGTGGAGAGATCTATCTGGACGATCAGAACATTACAGCACTGCCGATGTACAAGCGGGCCAAGCTCGGTATAGGCTATCTTGCGCAAGAAGCTTCGGTGTTTCGTAAGCTGAGTGTACAGGAGAATCTGATGGCTGTACTGCAGATGACCAAGCTATCTAAGGCTGAGCAAAAGGACAAGGCAGAGGCTTTGCTGGAGGAATTCAGCCTTACGCACGTACGTAATAACCTGGGTATGGTGCTCTCTGGTGGAGAACGCAGAAGGACTGAGATAGCAAGGGCGCTAGCCGTGGACCCAAGTTTCGTATTGCTTGATGAGCCGTTTGCTGGTGTCGATCCCATTGCGGTAGAGGAAATACAGTCGATCGTAGCAAAACTTAAGAACAAGAATATTGGGATACTGATCACCGACCACAATGTGAACGAAACACTGTCTATTACCGATAGGGCATATCTGATGTTTGAGGGTAAGCTGTTGAAGGCAGGTACTGCGGAGGAGCTTGCCTCTGACGAACAAGTAAGAAGAGTGTATCTTGGTAAGCACTTTGAACTGAAGCGTAAGATTTAGTGAGACTTCTCAACTCCATATTAACCTGGGCACTGAAAAAGCGGATTAGCCAAATAGAGCAGTTCATGAGCAATCCATTAGGCGTGCAGGAAGACTTACTTCTGAAGTTGGTGAAGGATGGAAAGAATACGGAATACGGCAAGCAGTGCGGTTTCGACCAGGTCAATGATCCACTTAGTTTTCAACGATCTGCCCCTGTGATCTCTTATGAAGACCTCTTTCCATACATAGAGCGCACCATGGCTGGAGAGCAAAATCTACTTTGGCCAACGAAGATCTCCTGGTTTGCCAAATCTTCAGGTACCACAAACGCCCGAAGCAAGTTCATTCCCGTTTCAGAGGAGGCGCTTGAAGACTGCCACTATGCAGGGGGTAAAGACTTGTTGAGCCTATACATCAACAATTACCCCGAAACACAGATATTCACTGGTAAGGGGTTGGTAGTCGGAGGAAGTCATCAAATCAATCAGTTCGACCAGAATGCAGAATCCTACTATGGTGATGTATCTGCCGTTATTTTGAAGAACCTACCACTTTGGGCCCAGTTTGTACGTACGCCGAGCCTGGATATTGCGCTAATGGACGAGTGGGAAGAGAAGATAGAAAAGATGGCTCGGGCTACTGCCAACGAAAATGTAACCAGCATGTCCGGAGTACCTACCTGGACATTTGTACTGCTACAGAGGATACTGGAGATCACGGGTAAGGACAACATTCTTGAGGTTTGGCCAGACATTGAGCTATTTGTTCATGGTGCCGTCGCATTTTCTCCTTATCGAGATCTTTTTAGGTCGCTGATCCCATCCGATGGCATGCATTATCTTGAGACCTACAATGCGTCTGAGGGTTTCTTTGCAATACAGGATCAACCAGGATCTAGTGAGATGTTGCTAATGTTGGATTATGGGATTTACTATGAGTTCATTCCTATGGACCAGGTAGACGCTGAGCATCCCCTGGTACTGACATTGGATCAGGTGGAGGTTGGTAAGAATTACGCCATGATCATCACTACAAATGCTGGTCTATGGCGATATAAGATTGGTGATACCATCAAATTTACCAGTACCAGCCCCTACCGAATTAAGATTACGGGACGCACAAAACATTTTATCAATGCCTTTGGTGAGGAGCTGATCATCGAGAACGCAGAGTACGCTATTGAGGCTGCCTGTCATCAGACGGGGGCTATGATGACCAATTTTACTGCCGCTCCCCGGTATTTGGAAAGTGGAAAAAAGGGCAGCCACGAATGGGTGATTGAGTTCGCTAGTTTGCCAGATGATCAAGAGCGATTTTGTGAAATACTTGACGTGAAGCTTAAAGAGGTCAACTCTGACTATGATGCCAAGCGCTATCGCAATATAGCATTGGAAGAGCCACTAATACACTTTGTCGACGAAGGCACTTTTCATCAATGGATGAAGAAGCGGGGGAAGTTAGGTGGACAAAATAAGGTACCTCGCCTTGCTAATAACAGAGAATACCTTGATGACATTCTCAGTCTTTTGAGAGTAATGACTTAAGCTTACCCAGCTCCATTGGTGTCAATACCTTTTGTACCTGTTGAAAAAACTGACGTTCTTCTTTTCGGATATGACCTTCGATCAGCCTCCCAAGCTTATCGAGTGCTAATTCATCTGACAAACTTAATTGGCTAAAGTAATCTCGGATTTGAACATGTTCGGCAATAAGCTCATCCACCATTCTCTGAAGTGATGATGCCATTTGACTAACGGTAGGAAATAGCACTTCCTCTTCCAAGTGGAGATGCTCTTTGATCAGGGATTCCCAGAGCTCGTCTGCGTAAACTATTCTTTCTTCTGTGGTCTTGGGCATCCCTTTATAGTCAGGTGCATCCTGCTTCAGTACTTGGGCTAGAAGGAGCATTTTGTGATGCTCCCGAGAGATCGGTATGAGTGCAGGATCACGTTTCAAATCAATAGTTTCTTCTTAAACTCTAATGCAAAATAGACAGAAACTATCCGTCTTGCTAAACAGTTTGAGTCACTGGGGCAATACAAGTTGTTACGGGTTATTGATTGTTTTAGCAATTAAGTCCAATTGAACTTTTCTAATACGCATATAGGTAAATTGCTTATATAGAGAATTTCAGTTTAACATTTCGATAATATCGCATTTGTGAGATTTAAAGAGGCTAAAGCATGAAGTAAGGATATCTCCTGCTAAGCTCATAAATGACTGCATTATTAGTTCATTTAAGCGGAAAATGCGAATAACGACTGTTTTCCACATTGACCTTCAGTTATCCACAGTATTTTAATTTGTGGTTAAACGTTATTGATTTTCAGCTACTTACAAGAAACGAGCATTTTTAGAGGCCTGTGGATAACTTTAAATGAAAGCTTCAATTAGACTGAAAATCAATGAGTTGAGGAAATAATACTAGCTTACCTCTTGCCGACGCAATTTGGTGCGATATGCATTGAAAATCCTTGATTTAGATACAAAACCAATATATTTTCCGTCATCTATCACCGGTAGATTCCATGCCTGTGTTACCTCAAATTTATTCATCACCGATTGCATTTTTTCTTTGGGGGACACACTGGAGGGTGGAGTGGTCATAATAGCACGTATAACGGTGTTTTGACGCGCTTCCTCATTGAACATGCGCTCCCTGATGTCATCAAGAGTGACTATGCCCTGGAGCTCCTGATCTTCATTCACTACCGGGAAGATATTGCGCTTGGATTTTTGTACCAGTTGTACAAGATCCCCAAGGGTTGCATCAGGATGAATAGTGAGTAGATCCTTCTCAACGATTTTGGGCAAGTTGATAAGACTAAGCACTTGCCGATCACGATCGTACTGGATAAGATCACCACGCTCTATGAGATGTTTAGTGTATAAGGAGTGCTTCTCAAAGTAGGAGATAGTATTGAAAGAGATGGCACTTACTAACATCAGCGGTAAGAAGAGCGTATAGCCATGAGTAATCTCAGCAATCAAAAAGATAGCAGTAAGCGGTGCATGGAGTACTCCGCTCATTACTCCACACATCCCCACCAATGTGAAGTTACTGGTGCTGATGGCCTCCGGAAATATCAAATTGGTTACCCTGGCGAACAGATAGCCGGTCACACCGCCGAGGAAGAGTGAAGGCGCAAAAATCCCACCACTGCCTCCTGCGCCTATCGTAATAGCCGAGGCAACAGGCTTGATCAGAACTATAGCTAGTACAAAGAGGATCACTACCCCTATCTGGCCACTATATTTGTAAAAGAAAGATGCTCTGAAAATATTCTCCTCATTGCCGTTGATCAAGGCGGTAATGGTCTCATAACCCTCACCATAGATAGGAGGAAAGCTGAGTATGATCACAGCCAATAACACACCCCCTATCAATGCACGCTGAATGTCATTTTTGATAGCATAAAGCTTATTCTCGATAGAGATTGTAAGTCTTGTGAAGTAAAGAGACACAAAGCCGCATAATAGGCCTAATAGCAAATAGTAAGGTACGTGTATGGCCTCAAAGCCGTCGATGAGCTCAAAGGCGAAAAGACTATCATCCCCTAACAGGGACAGAGATATGATAGCGCCAGATACGGAAGCGATAAGGATCGGTATGAATTGGGATACTGTAATGTCAGTCAGGATCACCTCGACAGCAAAGATCACCCCTGCGATAGGTGAGTTAAATATAGCTGAGATGGCCCCTGCAGATCCACAAGCGATCAGAAGTGTCCTCCTTTTGTAGTTGAGATGTACAAGCCGACCAAGGTTGGAGCCAATGGCTGACCCAGTCACAACTATGGGTGCCTCCAGACCCACCGATCCACCAAAGCCTACGGTGATAGCACTGGTCAACATGCGCGAATACATCTTCGTGCGCGTGATGATGCTTGATCTCTTGGAGATGCTATATAAGATGCTGGTGATACCGTGACCGAGATTTTCTTTGAGAACATACTTCGCTAGTATGACCGTGAGTAGTATTCCTACTAATGGATATCCAAGGTAGAGATAGTTGACACCTGTTATGTCAAGATTTTTGGCGAGTACACCCTGTATGAAGTGGACGGTCGTTTTTAAGATGACAGCCGCAAAGCCCGCAATGATCCCTACCAGACTACTGACGATCAGGATGAAATTGCCCTCACTGATATGCTTAAGCCTCCAGGTGAGGATTCTTAAGAGCAGGCCCCCCTTTTGCATGCGAGCAAATGTAATTATTGATCGATTGATTGTAGACTACAATGATCAATTTAGCTAACTGGACGTGCAGGTATTTTGCGCTTCATATACCTGCTAACGTTTGCCTGTCGTTTAAACGGTGATTTGAAGATAAATCCACTTTCAATGGAATTGAAGGCAGTTTTTTGTCGTTAAAGAGATAGTATCATAATCGCGAAAAATTCGCTTGTCAGCATGGGCAATAAGTCTATATTTGCGCGCTTAATTTTTAGTCATGGACAAGTTTAAGATTGTATATAAATGTTTGAAGTCACCGAACGGGAGTGCTGGGCTCGATGGCTATGCCGAAGAGCAGGAGTATACAGGTAGGGCTTTCAACGGATTTTATGAAGTATCTCCAAGATGGGGTAGTGGTCACTCGACCAAGTTGATAGATAAGACCACTTTTTTTAAGTATTTTGATCTGATAAGCGAAAACTGAGTTATTCTGATAAGCAGATGACCAGAGACGCTCATTGGATCAAAAATGAAGTTTACCCAAGTAAAAGAGACCTGTCTCTATGTAGAAAATCTCGATAGAAGTGAGGAATTCTATCATGACCTGCTCAAGTTGCCAATCATAAGTAAGGTAGACAGTCGCCATATCTTTTTTCGTTGCGGTGATTCTGTGCTGCTATGCTTTTTAAACAAAGCAACGATCCTGGAAAAGAAGTTGCCACCCCACTATGCTATTGGAAGGCAACACATTGCTCTGGAAGTTCAAAAACGATCTTATGACAAGAGCAAGCGTGAGATTGTAGAAGCAGGCATTGAGATCATCCATACAGCGTCGTGGGGAGCCAGTCATGAGTCATTCTACTTTTATGACCCTGACGGACATGTGCTGGAGATTGTACCTACCGGAATGTGGGATTAACCTGCTACGGCCTGTAGCGCCTCTTCGACATAGTCAAATGTAGTCAGCACGTCCGCCTTTCCATCCACTATCGCTACATCATGCTCATAGTGGGCAGAAGGCTTGCGATCAGCAGTGATGATGGTCCATCCATCATTGAGTTGGTTGATACGCTTGGTACCCAGGTTGATCATAGGCTCAATGGCAATGACCAACCCATTCTTGATGAGAGAACCTTTGCCTCGTTTGCCATAATTGGGCACCTCAGGTGACTCATGCATCTTACGACCCAGGCCATGGCCTACAAGCTCTCTTACCACACCATAGCCATGTGACTCGGCATGCTGCTGGATGGCAAAGCTGACATCCCCTATACGCTTACCCACTTTTGCTTGCTCTATACCCAGGACTAGGCTTTCTTTAGTGACCCTAAGGAGTTGATCGATTTCTTGGCTTACTTCTCCTACCGGAAATGTATAAGCCTGATCACCGTAAAACCCATTTTTGAGGGCACCACAGTCTACTGATATGATATCCCCATCTTCAAGTGGTTTGTTAGTAGGGATACCGTGTACCACCTGTTCGTTGACAGAGATACAAAGCGAGTTAGGAAAATCATATAGGCCCAGAAAGCCGGGGACTGCATCGTGATCACGAATATACTCTTCAGCCACTTTATCAAGATCAAGAGGAGTAATGCCAGGTTTGACGATAGTCGCCAACTCTCCCAAACATTTGGATACCAACTGTGCGCTAATCCGCATTAACTCTATTTCTTCCTTGCTCTTGTAGTAAATCATATGCTTTCCAAACAAAGCAGCAAAATTAGCTAAAAAGTCGTGAACGGTCTTCATAAAATAAAAAGCCCCAACCTTGCACAGGTTGGGGCTCTTATAAGTTCTGCAGCCAATCTAGATAATGCCTTCAAGCACATCTTTGATCGGAACTCTGGTGCCATCTTTGAAACTCACGATCCAGGCGTCTTTCACGCCCATTTCGCGCAAATACTTCTTAAATGTATCAGCCTCCCAATAGTCTCTAAAGGCTCCAATAGTAAATTTCTGTACACCACTATCAGTTTCCGCGTCAAAATTGGCATTGTTCTTTGAGTACTTAGAAAGATCTTCCTTGTTAGTGAAAGCACCAATTTGTACTTTGAAAACCACACCGTCAGTACCAACTACCTCACCTTGTTGAGTAGCAGCTTTTTGGGCTTGCTCTTTGGCTGCCGCTACTTCACTGCGCATATTCTGGATCTGAGTTTGTAGCTCTTTTACCTGAGCGTCCTTTTCTTCAACTTCAGCATCGAAACTGTCCACCTGATCTTGTAGCTCACTGTTCTCAGTCTTCATAGCCTTGTTCTCATCGAGCAAGTTTTTATACTGCTCAGGTTGCAGCTGCTTGATACGCTTTTTCCACTCTTTCATTTCAGCTTTGGACATCTGCGCATTGACTTCAGCCACGCCAAGCAAGCAGATCGCAGCAGTAAGGAAAATAGCTATTCGTTTCATTATCTTGGTTTTTTTCATGTAATCCGGCTAAAGCTATAAAAGAACTTGATTTAAATCAAATTAAGGCCGATTGGCCAATTGCACTATTTCAAGCTGCCTATCATCTTTTCAGGCACTACCCACTCGTCAAATTGTTCGTTCGTAAGAAGGTCAAGAGCAATGGCAGCCTCCCTCAAAGTCGTTCCCTCTTTGTGGGCTTTCTTAGCGATTTTCGCAGCATTCTCATAGCCAATATGAGTGTTGAGTGCGGTTACTAACATCAGTGATTTTTCGAGTTTTTCTTTGATGACGGGGGCATTAGGCTCTATACCGATAGCACAGTTATCGTTGAACGACTGGCAGGCATCACCTATCAATCTTGCTGATGTCAAAAGATTATAGATCATGACAGGCTTGAATACATTAAGCTCAAAGTGGCCATTCATGCCTCCACAACTGACCGCCACATCATTGCCTAGTACCTGAGCACATACCATCGTAAGTGCTTCACACTGTGTTGGATTGACCTTACCAGGCATAATGGAAGAACCAGGCTCATTTTCAGGGATAAGTATTTCCCCGATTCCACATCTCGGCCCGGAAGCTAACATACGAATGTCATTGCCGATCTTCATTAGACTTACTACCAGTTGCTTCAATGCTCCAGAGCTTTCAACTATCGCATCATGAGCAGCCAATGACTCAAACTTGTTAGGAGCAGTCATAAAAGGATGTCTCGCGTGACCGGCAATTTTTTCAGCGACAAGTTCAGCATAGCCTTCTGGCGTATTGAGGCCAGTGCCTACTGCAGTGCCACCAAGTGCCAATTCTGATAGGTGGGTCAGTGTATTGCGAAGTGCATTGAGCCCATGATCTAGTTGAGCTACATAGCCACTGAACTCCATGCCCAGTGTAAGAGGCGTGGCATCCATAAAGTGCGTGCGCCCAATCTTCACAACATCTTTGAACTTCTTAGCCTTTTCATCAAGCGTATCTCTTAGTAACTGCACTTTTGGAATCGTATGCTCGACGATCATTTTGTATCCCGCGATGTGCATTGCGGTAGGAAAAGTGTCGTTCGATGATTGCGACTTATTCACGTCATCATTGGGGTGAATGAACTTCTTGTCATCAGTTAGCTGTCCTCCATGGATAACGTGAGCCCGATTGGCCACCACCTCATTTACGTTCATATTAGATTGTGTACCACTGCCTGTCTGCCATATGACCAACGGGAACTGATCATCAAGTTGGCCAGCCAGTATCTCATCGCATACTTGTCCAATCAGGTTTGATTTCTCTGCTGACAGTACTCCCAGTTCGTGGTTAGTCTCGGCCGCAGACTTTTTTAGGATGGCAAACGCATGAATGATCTCCATCGGCATGCGCATGTTTTCTCCACCAATTTTAAAGTTGTTTCTTGAGCGTTGTGTTTGAGCTCCCCAGTATTTATCTGCAGGTACCTCTACGTTCCCCATTGTGTCTTTTTCTATCCTGATGTCCATGGCAGTAGTATTATGATTTTGTTGTTTCTATTCCTATCGGAAACCCCATTTTTCAAGTGAACAAAGGAGCTATTTCCGAGGTGTGAATTTAACCAGAAACCTCCAATGAATAAAGCCTAGAGCATACCCTTAGGCATCAGTATGAGTTAAATCAGATGAGACAGGCCAGTCTTAATTCAAGGATGAGTTTTATCAGTAGAAATCACTTACTTTGACCTGTAACTACAAAGGTTCAAAAGCAAAGCATTGACCCATGCCTTCAAAAGTTATTCATCTGATTTCTGGTCCGCGCAACTTGTCTACAGCACTGATGTATTCGTTCGCACAGCGCAGTGACACTACTGTAATAGATGAGCCTTTCTACGCACATTATTTACTATCAACGGGTATAGAGCATCCAGGTAGAGAAGAGACGTTAGCATCAATGTCTGCTGATCATAAGAGTATACAGGATTCCTTTTTCACTTTTGGTGATAGCCCGCTACTCTTCTTAAAGGACATGGCCCATCACCTTATTGATATGGACTTGAGCTTTCTCGATAGAGTGACCAACCTTTTTCTAATAAGAAACCCACATCAGCTCATTGCGTCTTTTGCACAGGTCATTCACCAACCAACAATGCAGGATATCGGGCTGGAACATGAGTGGGAGCTCTTCAAACAGATCGTTCAGCACGATGGTCGCCCACCGGTGATCTTAGATTCCGGAGACCTGCTGGCAGAGCCAGAGTTAATGTTGGAAAAGCTGTGCCAAACCCTTGATATCCCGCCTGATAGAGCTATGGAGTCGTGGGAGGCAGGCCCAAGACCTGAAGATGGGACCTGGGCCAAATATTGGTACAAGGGTGTGCATGAATCGACTGGTTTCGCAAGGAGACCTTCGAGCACTCGTCCTTTGCCCAAACAATGCCAGGAGTTGTATGAAGAGGCATTACCCTATTACCAAAAGCTTTCTGAGTTCGCGATCAAAATCTAGGCTATGCTGCAACAATACAATCCAAAAAATAAAGATATCATCGTACATGTGGGGGGAGAATTACTTCCTCGCGAAGAGGCAAAGGTTTCCGTTTTCGACAGTGTAGTTCAGGGTGGAGACGCTGTTTGGGAGGGTCTGCGTGTGTACCCTGAAGGGATCATATGCTTGTCAGAGCACTTGACGAGATTGGAAGAATCCGCGCATGCTTTGGCCTTCACTGATATCCCATCAAAGCAAGAAGTACGCGATGCGATAAGAGCTACCCTTGAGGAGAACGGCATGACCAAAGACACTCACATCCGGCTTACCCTGACCCGCGGTGAGAAAGTGACTTCAGGTATGGACCCTAGGGTTAATACTAAAGGCAGTTGCCTGATCGTCCTGGCAGAATGGAAACCCCTCGTTTATGATAATGCCACCGGCATTAAGGTGATCTCATCCGCCATTCGGCGCAATGGCCCACAGTTTTTGGACTCAAAGATCCACCACAACAATCTGCTCAACAACATATTGGCCAAGATACAGGCGAATGCGGCTGGTAAAGACGCGGCAGTGATGTTTGATCAGAATGGCTTTGTTGCAGAACTCAATGATGTCAATTTGTTTATGGTTAAGTCAGGTAAGGTCTACACGCCATGGGCCGATGCTTGCCTACCAGGAATCACCAGGGGTACAGTCATCGATATAGTGAAGGAGTTGGGCTTGGTGATAGAGGAACACAACCTTTCGATCACTGAGTTTTACAATGCTGATTGTGTATTTGCCACTGGTACTATGGGGGAGTTGACGCCTGTAGTAGAGATTGATGGAAGGCCAGTGAAAAATCGGCGTGAGGTATTTGATCTCATCCATAAAGCTTTTCAAGCAGTGATCCCATCTCTTTGTGAGCAGCTCTAAGGTTTTAGCTGGCCAAAACCTGTTTTCACTGCATAGTCCCAAAGCACGATACCGATGGATACAGAAATGTTGAACGAATGCTTGGTACCGAACTGAGGTATTTCAAGACAAAGGTCCGATTGGCTTACGGCCTCTTCTTCTACTCCAAAGACCTCATTGCCAAAGACGAAACAGTATTTTGCGTCTAAGTTGGGTTCGAATTGAGTCAGGTCTTCACTACCCTCTACCTGCTCGATGCTAGCAACGATCCAGCCTTCTTCTTTAAGCCGCTTGATCGCCCCACTAGTTGTCTTCTCATACTGCCATTCAACATTGTCGGTGGCCCCCAGAGCAGTCTTTTGGATCTCTCTGTGTGGCGGTTGCCCTGTGATGCCTGCTAGTATGATCTTCTCCACTCTGAAGGCATCACCCGTACGGAAGGCAGAGCCTACATTGTTGAGGCTTCTCACATTATCCAGAATCAGACATACAGGCATTTTAGTACTATTTCTAAAGTCCTCAACAGACAGTCTGCCCAGCTCTTCATTTTGTAATTTCCGCATGTTTCGGAGGGTGATTTGTTATTATTGCAATAGAACGTAATGCGTGTTCTGGACAAAACTAATCAATTCCCTTTCCCGCGCTGGTAATGGCTAAAAGCAAGACGAAATCTCCGAAAGAAACACCGCTGATGAAGCAGTACAATGCCATCAAGCAGCGGTATCCTGGAGCACTGTTGCTTTTCAGAGTGGGAGACTTTTATGAGACTTTTGGAGAAGATGCAGTGAAGGCAAGCAGCACACTTGATATTGTGCTAACTAAACGAGCGAATGGAGCTGCAAGTCACATTGAGCTAGCAGGATTTCCACATCACTCGCTTGACAGTTATCTGCCGAGGCTTGTAAGAGCTGGTCATCGAGTAGCCATCTGTGATCAGTTGGAAGATCCAAAGTCAGTAAAGGGCATAGTGAAACGTGGAGTAACAGAGCTGGTCACACCAGGGCTCTCCATGCATGACAATGTACTGGATAAGCGCGCCAACAACTATCTTGCTTCAGTACATGTCAGTGGTAAGGACATTGGCATTGCTTTTCTTGACTTATCGACAGGAGAGTTCATGGTCTCTAATGGTCAATGGCCATACATCGACAAGCTGATCCAGGGATTTCAGCCTTCTGAACTTATCTTCAACAAAGCCTATCGTTCTGATATAGAGGCTCAGTTTTCACCTGACCTCAACACCTTCAGCTTAGAAGACTGGGTGTTTGGTGATGAGTACGGTTATGAGCGACTAACTAGTCACTTTGGTACTGCCAATCTCAAGGGATTCGGGATCGAAGAAATGCATAATGCGGTAGTGGCTGCTGGCGCTATATTGTATTACCTGGAGGATACGGAGCATCGTGACATTGGTCATATCCGGTCTATTTCACGGATTGAGGAGGAAAAATATGTATGGCTTGATAAGTTCACCATACGTAATCTGGAGCTACTTCAATCTCAGCAGTCTGATGGTATACCGTTGATTGAAGTGCTCGATCATACCCATACGGCAATGGGTTCGAGATTGTTGAAAAAATGGATCATTCTGCCGCTTAAGAATAAAGAGGCGATTGAGCGTCGACTGGGGATTGTTAACGCCCTATCGGAGAATGATGAACTGACTGAGCAGCTCACCGAACTGCTCAAACCAATGGCTGACTTAGAGCGGTTGATCTCAAAGGTAGCCGTAGGCAGGATCAATCCGCGAGAGTTTAATCTGCTCAAAAAGGCATTGGGCTTGCTTGGGCCGATTAAAGAATTATTGAATTCATCGCTGGATGAATCTCTTAAGCAAATAGCCAGTCAGATTGATCCTTGTGAGTTCTTGTTTTCGAAGATTGAGAAGCTGCTCAAGGAAGAGGTGCCTATAGTCAGCACCCAGGGTAATCTGATCAATGATAGTGTAGACGAAGAATTAGATGAGTTACGCACAATTGCCTATTCTGGTAAGGACTACCTCATAGACCTTCAGACCAGGGAGAAGGAGCAAACCGGGATCACCTCACTCAAAATAGCCTATAACAAGGTATTTGGCTACTACCTTGAAGTGAGCAACGCGCATAAGGACAAGGTGCCGGAAGAATGGATCAGAAAACAAACCCTTGTCAATGCCGAGCGCTACATCACAGAGGAGTTGAAAGTCTATGAGGAGAAGATCATCTCTGCGGAAGATAAGATGATTGCCATAGAGAGCAGGCTCTATCAGCAGTTGATCCAGGATGCGCTGGAGTATGTGCCACAGGTACAGCAGGATGGCCAGGTGATAGCTACATTGGATTGTCTGATCAGCTTTGCTCTGCTATCGCGAAAATACAACTACGGTAAGCCTCATATCACTGAGGATATGGAGATCGATATCAAGGAAGGGCGACATCCGGTGATCGAGCAACATTTGCCTCCTGGTGAGTCATACGTACCCAATGATGTCTTCCTTGATGATACTTCGCAGCAATTGATGATCATTACCGGCCCCAATATGGCGGGTAAATCTGCACTCCTACGTCAAACTGCCTTGATTGTGTTGATGGCCCAGATGGGTTGCCATGTGCCTGCTACCTACGCGCGTATTGGCTTAGTAGATAAGGTATTCACAAGGGTCGGTGCTTCAGATAATCTATCTAAAGGTGAGTCGACGTTCATGGTGGAAATGACCGAGACAGCCTCTATTCTCAATAACCTGAGTTCGAGAAGCCTGATCCTAATGGACGAGATTGGTCGTGGCACCAGTACCTATGATGGGATCTCTATTGCATGGTCCATCGTAGAGTACTTGCACAAGCATCCAAAGTTTAAGGCTAAGACTTTGTTTGCCACACATTATCATGAGCTAAACCAACTGACCAACGACTTTCCAAGGATCAAGAATTTCAATGTGTCAGTTCGCGAGATGGACAACAAAGTGATTTTTATGCGTAAGCTGGAGGAAGGAGGTAGTGAGCATAGTTTCGGGATTCATGTGGCCCAGATGGCCGGAATGCCCAATGAGGTAGTGATCAGGGCCAATGAGATCATGCAACATCTGGAAAAGGATAAGCTGAAGGAAAAAGACAAAACCAAATTAGAGAACCTTCCCAGGAGCAATTTTCAGCTAAGTCTGTTTGAGGCCGACCCTAAGTTTGAAGAGGTCCGAAAGATCCTCAACGAGATAGATGTTAATAGAATATCACCAGTAGAGGCGTTACTTAAACTCAACGAGATCAAGACAATATTGAAAGGCTAAGGTGCCCGGACAACCACGTGGAGTATTCATCAGGGAAAAGTCAAAAAGTATTGTCCTTTTGAGAGTCAGCGGGAAAACCAATTATCCTTTCACGGGTAGGCTAGTTGATACGGTAGTACTCAATAATCAAATATCTCCGCTACACTACGATATGACATTTTTTAATTTTTCACTCTTTTTGGCTTCCATTGCCCTGCTTAGGTGCATAATAGTAAAGAATTTGTTTTGCATCCTCATTGAGCTCACTCAACGTATAGAATCCACCTAAACCATCCCATCCTATGGCCTCTCCCTGAGGTTCTGGCAAATAAGGAATTCTAACAGGTGTCTTGCTGATAATTACATTGATTTGAGAATCTGCCTCCCAAAAAAAGATGCTCTTATAATTCTTTATCAATAATTCTCCTTTGTCATTGATGTCTGCTGAGGTAAAGTTTCTTAAAGCTATTTCGCCCAGTGATGATAGGACCTTCTGTCTTGAGTCATCCAGATCAAACGAGTACAACATGACATTTTTTTCTCTTTTGGTAATAATGCTCACTTGCCTTGAAACAGGGTGATAGTTTATGGACTCAGAATCTCTTGGCCCCTCTTCATATTGTATAGTGTAAGTCTTTATCAACTGAGCAGGAATTACCATAGCAGGTTCCCCTGTGTATTTTGGTTCTTCTACGATATGAACGCTGACATGATCTCGCTCTGCACCATTATCTCCGATATCTCCTATAATCAGTAAATCAGTCCCATCACACTCCACCAGAGCGATATCTTCCCAGTCTATTGCCTCGATTCCTTCGAGTAAAGCTGTCATTATCAGTCTTCCTTGCAGGTCGATCATATAAAGTGTGGCTGAGTCACCACTGTCATTATGTACCCAGAAATAACCGGTTTGATCCCGACTCACCACTATACCACTGACTTCCTCTAGTCCCGGGTCCGTGATTTCTGTGATAGCCTGGGCAGGCTGGAATAAGGTATTGTCAATCGACACTTTAAAATCCCGTTGGTCCTGTCTATGACAACTGCTTAAGGCTAAGGTCGCGATGAGCAAGAAAATGGTGTTTTTCATGTGCTGGCAAAGGACGCAAATTCAAAAATGTAGAATAGGATAATAAGCCTAAATATTTGCTAAGGCTTGTTGGAATTTTCTAAGCTTAATTTAAATTTGCAATCCTTTTAAGGACAAGCGAGAGTAGCTCAGCTGGTAGAGCACAACCTTGCCAAGGTTGGGGTCGCGGGTTCGAATCCCGTCTCCCGCTCATTGATTTCAGATTGAAGAACTGAAATTTAAGATTTGAATTGCTGATTGAATAAGACCGATCTCCAAAAAAGAACGAAATCACTAGGTGTACGGATTTATCACCTGGTTCAGACATTGCGTTCCGGCCATGATAGCGAGGTACTCGGCAAACAACTTCTCAGATGTGCCACTTCCGTAGGTGCAAATTATAGAGCTGTATGTAGAGCCAGGAGCACGAGAGAGTTTATGGCTAAACTTAGCATTTGCATTGAAGAATGTGATGAAGTAATGTTTTGGTTAGAGTTTTTAGAGGAGATTGGGTATACCAAGTTAGAAGAGTTACGCAAAGAAGCCGACGAGCTCGTTGCGATATTCGTGTCATCGAGAAAAACGGCCGAAATAAATCTTAAATCAGAACATTGATTAATCTAAAATCACTAATGCCTCGGTGGTGGAATTGGTAGACACGCAGGACTTAAAATCCTGTGACCCTTAAAGGTCGTGCGGGTTCAAGTCCCGCCCGAGGTACTTCAAACAAAAAACCTGATCAATCATGATCAGGTTTTTTGTTTCCATTTTTTTTAAGGTTACTCTCCCTCCGGCATCAGCACAATCTTAATGTACTCTTCTGTGTCGAGATATTTCTGAGCGATCTCACGGATTTTATCACTTTCGATTTCATCGAACCTCGCAGGTGAATCAGGGATCTCATTGAAGTCCCAACCATTAATATGATAAGACCTTAGTGTGCTCAACCAGAAGTTGTTTTCCTTGATCTTAACCTCAAAAGTGCGTTTACGCTGCTCTTTGATTTTAGTCAGATTCTCTTCTGAAATGGGATTGTCCTTGATGGACTGGATGATTTCTTCAGCGGATTGTACTAGGTCATCGACATTTTCAGGGCCACAAGGAAATTGAATTCTGAAGGTATAGCTTTCATAAGGAAGTCCAGAAGTACTTCCGCTTGAGCCTACCCCGTAGACCCCACTTTTTTCTTCTCTGAGTATTTCAATTAGCTTGATGTCTACAAGGTCTGAGAGCGCTCCAAAGTAAAAGTTTTCTTCTCTTGTACGCTCAAACTCGTCCGTCCAGTTCATGATCACTGTACTCTTAGGGTCTGTGCCCTTATTGATCACTTCACTGACATTTCCGCTAGGAGGTCTGACACCCATATCTTTCCACTCATCTGTACGGTCAACAGTAGGCAATGAGCCTAAGTATGTGACTAGAAGTGGCTTTATCTCCTCAATGTTAAAGTTGCCTACAAACCAAAAGGTAAAGTCGCTTGCATTTGCAAATCGCTCTTTGTAAAAACTTAAAGCCCACTCTGGGTCTATGCTATCCAGCTGCTCTTCAGAAGGAAAACCACCGCCTCGAAGATGATTTTGTGACATGATGCGCTGTACCTGGTCCTGGAAGTAAAACTGCGGATTAGAGTTTAGATTCTTAAGGAATCCTTTGTTGCGTGTGATGAATGATTGGAATGCATCCCGGTCGAGCGTTGGATTGGTAAAGTACAGGTTAGTAAGCTGAAGCAAAGTCTCCAAGTCCTGAGGTGTGCTGTTGCCTTGCACACCCTCCGATAGCTGGCGTATGAATGGCGAAACGCTCACTGATTTTCCAGCGAGCATCTTTTGTAGTTGCACATTAGTAAACCCTGACACTCCACTGATATTGATAATCGACGCTGCATTGGAGGCAGACATATAATTCTCATCATCAGATAGAGAGTGGCCACCCGGGCTGAATGATGTCATAAGCACCTGATCATTTTTAAAATCAGTTGGCTTTAGGTAAACCGTCACACCATTGGATAGCTTGAGCTCTGTAATATCCACAGGCTCATGATAGTCTGTTTCTTCGATGCTGCCCGGTTCCGGTAGGCTCGACATCAGCTCTGTACCCACGTCACCATCATCATAGGCCTCTAAATCTATATTTCCGCTGGCGGCTAAGATGGAGCGAAGTTCGTCTTCACTCGGATAGGTAAGACCCTCCTTCTCGGGACCTGTTACCACCAATACGCGGTTTTCTTCCTTAATCAGTTCGTCGGTCAACGCATTAACCTCTTCTACTGTGATCTCGTCGAGGTACTCTTGCACAAAAGCATATTCAAAGGCAATTCCAGGTATGGGCTCATCTTCAAGGAAATTGCCAACATATTCGTTGACGTAGTTTTCAGATTCGGTCTTGTCCCGCTCATTGTAGGCGACTTCATAGCTTTGTAGCATGTCCTTTTTATATCGCTCCAACTCCGTTGATGTGAAACCAAATCGCCTAACACGCTCAATTTCGGCAAGCAATGCTGAAAGCCCCCTTTCAATGCCATCTTCTTCTGTCACAGAGAATGCCTGAAAAGCCGTTTTGCTTTGAGCAAAGAACGAACCGTTTGATACTGATCCATATAAAAAAGGTGGTTCTGCCTGTTGGGTTAACTCACTCAATCGCTGATTGAGCATGCCTGTGTACATGTTGCTTATAAGCCAATCACGATAATCTCCCAACGTTTCATCAGTTGTAGGGTCAGTCTTTATGAACAAACGCGAAATAGTATAGCTCGCTTCTTTATCCGTGGAGATATTGATAAGCGTTTCGGCATGATCCGGCACCCCAAATTCTTCTCGAGTTCTTGGATTGTCGACAATTTCCAGTTGTTCAAAATGCTCTTTGATCTTGTCCTCGATCACATTAATTGGTAGGTCACCTACAGCAATGACGGCCATAAGGTCAGGACGGTACCACTCGTCGTAAAAGCGCTTTAACACATCGCGTTGGAAGTTGTCCAGAATTTCCTTTTTGCCAATGGGTAAGCGCTCAGCATACCTTGAATCTTTGAGTAGTATCGGTAGGTACTCATCAAGCATTCTTCGATCCGCACCTTTACCGATCCGCCATTCTTCAATGACAACTCCTCGTTCTTTTTCAATTTCTTCCAGATCGAAGGTCAGATTATGCGCCCAGTCCTCAAGTATCTGAAATCCCTGATCAATGATCGTATCATTGTCCGTTGGGATAGGCAGCATGTACACAGTCTCATCAAAGCTTGTGTAGGCATTGAGATCTGCCCCAAACCTTACCCCAATGGACTGCAGGTAACTAACTATCTCGTTCTTCTCAAAATTCTTGGTGCCATTGAAGGCCATATGCTCCAGGAAATGCGCCAGCCCTAGCTGATCTTCATCTTCAAGAATAGAACCTGCATTGACGACCAATCTTAGTTCCAGTCGGTTTTCAGGACGTTGATTACCCCTGATGTAGTAAGTGAGTCCGTTTTCTAATGTGCCTATTTTTACATTTTCATCTACCGGAATCGGATCATTGAGATCATTAGAGATTTCAATCTCCTGACCATAAACTAAGGTTGATGTAGTTAAGATGGCGAATATGCCTACTCTTCTAAGGATGGA
Organism: Flammeovirgaceae bacterium UBA6059; assembly: GCA_002435755.1. Classification (GTDB taxonomy): domain Bacteria; phylum Bacteroidota; class Bacteroidia; order Cytophagales; family Cyclobacteriaceae; genus UBA6059. The sequence continues at coordinate 180,474 of DIYH01000004.1, read as the reverse complement.
GAAAAACGTTTTCTGCATGCTAATACAATATGAATTCAAGTTGATATACAAAGAAAATCAAAAATGGTTCAGTCTTACGGTTATGCAAGTCAGAATTAGGAAGGTACTACTGGGGTAGCTGATCGGCTGTAGCTTCCTCTTTACCGGAGTTGAAAGGGTTTAGACGGTGGCCTACTTTTCTGACTTGCCCACCTATTCTCTCACCAGTCCGCTTGACCGCTTCTACTCCACTGTTAACTGTTTTAGCACCAGTCCTTTTGGTGGCTTGCATGATACCGGCTATGACATTCTTAGAGGCGGATACCACTATTGCTCCGAGCATTCCTGAGGCTTCTTTAAAGGCCGACAGCTTGGCTGACCTTCGGGACTCAAAGAAGGAACCACTGCAGTAGTTTCTGGCAATGATACCAACACGGAGCGTCAAAAAAGCATTAGTAGTGCCTTCCAGTAAAGAGTCAATGACTATTGAGGCAGAATTGCCAACTAGTGGAACGGACTGAGTCGTCATCCCCTTAAACAATGAGCGGATCACGGGCTCCATTTGCTCGGAGATATCTATCTCTTCGATTTGGCTGGCCAGGAAGGTGGCCGCTCCGACATTGGCATAGAGGTGAGTCAGATCCCGAAGACTGGGTCGCTGGTAGTAGAGATGTGCCAGGTCCCAGACAAGTTTTGATTGAGTTACCAAAACTGTAAGCGCATCCAGTTTTCCATTCTGAGAAATTGCGGTAGCCAGAAATACTGTATTAGCTGTTTTCTTTATGCGCTCGTTGGCTTCCTCATTGAGCGCTTGCAGGGCGGTATCTACTGGAGAACCAGCCAGACCTTTTTCGATTAAATATTTGTTCTTTTTGAACCGACTTTTTAGCCTCTCTCTAAAGATTTCCACTTCGGCCAATGACGCAGGTGGGCTCAACGGTCTGGGAAGCTTTAGGAACAACGCGAACGGTATGAGTATCAAGGCCAATAGCACCGTCGAAAGCAAACCTGTGATCACATAGGCAAGGGTACTATTAATGCTGTACAGTACCAGATAGATTTGGGATACCTGATTAAATAAGAAGAGTAAAAAGCCCAGTATCAGTAGAATACTGATGGGTAATAAAAAACTTCTCAATTGCTTGATCATATCCTATTAGACGCGGAAAACAGTGTTGCGTTTCATTCTCCGTCTGAGACTTTCTTGCCTTTAGCGCCTCTTTTGTCATCCACCTTCTCCTTTAGCTTGAAATAGAATGTAGCAAATGATCGCGAAACTTTGACCTCTTCACAAATACCTTGGTCGTCGTAAGTATAGTAGTTTTTCCCATCAGGAGAGTCAAGCACGAAAACTTCAGTAGATTCCTCGTAGAGCGGTATAAAGCCTGCGAACTGTTGTGAGAATATCTGCTGCTGATTGACAGGCTTATTGAAATATAACTGAGGGATACTGAGTACTATACCGTCCTGATCGACCTGGCTCAACTCTCCATTGAGGTTGATCACATACTTCTCACCATCCCACTTGACTACAGAGTGCTTCTGCGGTTTATCGTTTAGCAAATTGGTGGCTGAACCATCCACAAGCACCCCATTTTCAAATCGCTCTTCCAGCTCATACTCGATTTTGAAGGATAACAACAGCTTATAGTTGACTAGGCTCTCTACCGTGAATCGTGTTTCCGAACCTACCTGATTGCGCTCTACGGTCATAGAACCAAGCACTTTATTGCCCTTTACTACATCATAAAGCAGCTTTTGTGCATTCGCCGATAGGCCAGCAAAGAGCATGATCGTGATAGCAACAAGTAAGTTTCTTTTAGTCAAGGTTTTTTCTGGTAAGTAGTAGCCCAATGACACTTAGGACTATAAAAGGTTTCTTCTAATCTAACTAAAAATGTACAAATCGTATATGAGTAGGTCACGGCCAGTCACAGCAACCGGCTAACGAATCGCCTCTGTGACCATAGGTTGTGCTATATTGAATACCATCGCGTAACCGAACATTATTTATGAGATCAGAGAAAATCAACTTCAAAAACAAGGGGGAACAAAAACTAAGCGGTATTCTGGATATGCCTATCACCAGCCGTCCTGTGGCATATGCTATTTTTGCTCATTGCTTCACCTGCTCTAAGACATTGACGGCTGTGGTCAATATCAGTCGGGCACTCACGCAACACAATATTGCTGTTCTCAGGTTTGACTTTACAGGTTTGGGAGAGAGTGAAGGAGATTTTTCGGATACGAACTTTAGTACTAACATCAATGATCTGATAGAGGCTTATGAGTACCTGGAGGATCACTATGAAGCACCGAAACTGCTCATTGGCCATTCTCTTGGTGGTGCGGCTGTATTGTACACTGCTGGACAGCTAGAAAAGGTGCAGGCGGTTGCCACTATAGGAGCACCTGCTGATCCACCGCATGTGAAAGCCTTGCTGAAGGAGAAGATCGACGACATCAAGGTCAGCGGCGAGGCTACTGTTGACATTGGTGGGAGACCATTCAAAATAAAAAAACAGTTTTTGGATGATATAGATCAATTTGATAGCAGTGAGGTAATAGGACGTTTGGGCAAGGCTTTGTTGGTACTGCATTCACCTCAGGATAGTATTGTTAGTATTGAAAATGCGGCGCAGATCTACACTGCCGCGAAGCATCCTAAGAGCTTCATCACATTGGATGGAGCAGATCATCTTTTATTTAACAAGGAGGATTCCAATTATGTAGGACTAATGATCGCCAACTGGGCTACCAGGTATGTAAATATGGATCAATACCATGAGGTCATCGATGACGAGGAAGTGATGACCCGTACCGGAGCTCAAGGATACACTACAGAGGTGGCTATAGGTAAGCATAGGATGATTGCCGATGAACCGACTTCTGTAGGTGGTAGTAACCTCGGACCTACACCTTACGGCTATCTCTCAGCTTCGTTGGGAGCGTGTACAAGTATGACACTTCGTATGTACGCTGACCACAAGCAATGGCCGCTTGATCAAGTTGAGGTCAGGCTAAGACATGAAAAGAAGCATCGGGAAGACTGTGAGGAGAAGTCCACGTCTAAAGTGGATCACATCACACTAGAGCTTAAGCTGACCGGCGACCTATCGGAAGAACAGCGCAAACGCTTGTTGGAGATCGCTGACAGGTGCCCGGTACACCGCTCACTCCACGGTAAGATCGTAGTAGATACTGTGTTGAAGTGAGGTTAGCCAATTAACATTTTTTAACATCGATTGATCACTCCGATGATAACAGGAGAGGTTTGATTAACGTAAAACTTGCCATACTTTTGCGCACTGGATTCCCCGCTTTCAAGGAGATAGCATACTCCGCACATGTTGTGGGAATGTTTTTATAGGTATTTCAGGGCTGAGCTCTGAAGAATAATTAGAATAAAAAAGGCCTGAATGGAAGCTGAAGTAGTGAAAAGCGATATCAAACAAGAGCACCAGCGAAAGATCAAAGAGGTAAGTGCTGAAGTAGGTAAAACAGTAGTCGGTCAGCAGTATATGGTCGACCGGCTGTTGATCGGTCTTTTCACTAACGGTCACATATTATTGGAAGGTGTTCCCGGCTTGGCCAAGACGCTTACCGTGAATACCCTGGCTGATGTGCTGCACCTGGATTTTAAACGCATCCAATTTACTCCCGACCTTCTCCCAGCCGATCTGATTGGTACGATGATCTACAACCAGCAGGCGTCTAAATTTGAGACTAAGAAAGGCCCAATCTTCGCTAATATCATATTAGCGGATGAGGTCAACCGATCGCCAGCTAAAGTGCAATCAGCCTTGTTGGAGGCGATGCAGGAGAAGCAGGTGACTATAGGCGAAAGCACTTTTGGCCTTGACAGGCCGTTTTTGGTGCTGGCCACTCAAAACCCTGTCGACCAGGAGGGGACCTATCCATTGCCTGAAGCGCAGGTAGATAGATTCATGATGAAGGTGCATGTAGACTACCCTTCGAAGGATGAGGAACTGGAAGTAATGCGCCGCATGGCTAATATGAGCTTCGAGAGCAAAGTCTCAACGATACTGAGTAAGGATGATATATTCGCTATTCGCAATGAGATCAACCAGGTCAATATGTCAGAATCTCTCGAGAAGTACATCATTGAGTTGGTTTTTGCTACGAGGAAGCCCAAAGAATACGGCTTAGCTGAAGAGGCCCAGTATATTCAGTTTGGGGCCTCCCCCCGTGCTTCAATCAATCTTAACCTGGCTGCCAAAGCAGTGGCTTACTTCGATGAACGTGATTATGTCTTACCTGAAGATATCAAGGAAGTCGCCGAAGATATCTTCAACCACAGGATCATTCTCAACTATGAAGCGGAGGCAGACGGTATCAGCACAGGACAGATCGTCAGCACCATTCTTAATAAGGTCAATATCAATAGGTAAGGTCGTACAGCGACTGTCTTAACAGTTTGTTAACGCAGATAAAAGTGGCTTAAAGAAAGTCACATTAGTTTAAAGATTTGGTAACAAGCGAGTCCTGACCACTTAACATTAGAGAGGCAAATTTGCTCCACAAATTAAAGTTGGACTGAATTCTAAAAATTACTCTCTAATGAAAAAATTACTATCCTTACTTTCTATGGCGGCTGTTATGATTTTCGCCATCTCTTGTGGAGATGACGATGATCCAGCGCCTACTCCGGATCCTACGTTTGACGCTCCTACGGTATCAACCTCTTCATCTATTATAGAAGTAGATGCAGGTGCTGCAGGATCTGCTTCTTTTACCGTGAGCATTGATGCTGATTTGACTGCAGACTGGAGTGCTGTCGGTAACAATGTCACATTGGGTTCTTCTTCGGGAACAGTAGATGGTGGATCTGTTTCCGTTGACTTCACAGCAGCCGACGAGGCTGGTGCAGCATCTGTGACCCTTACTGTGACCGACTCAGAGAATCAAACTGCTTCAGCTACAGCAGTGATTAGCATCGATGGCGGAGAAGTAGTCATTCCTGATCCTGATACTTTTACAGTTATAGATGCGGCTGAAGAGAGAGGTCCAGATGAAGATATGGTAACATCATACCCTCAAAATGAGGTAACCGGAATCATCAACAGGGATTACACTTTCACAAAAGATGTTGTTTGGGTGCTTAATGGTCGTGTAATCGTAGACGCTGGTGCTACCTTGACTATCGAACCTGGTACGATCATCAAAGGTGCTCCCGGTCAAGGCGCATTGTCTTCAGTATTGCTTGTGGCAGCTGGTGCAACTATTATGGCTGAAGGAACCGCTGCGGAACCTATCGTTTTCACAGCACTTGAAGACAACATCAATGTTGCAGGACTACCTTACTTCGATACTGCAACTGATGCGATTGTTGATAACGGTGACGGATTTACTAATAGTACGTTGGACGTAGATCTAGACATAGGAAAATGGGGCGGTGTTATCGTTCTTGGTAATGCTCCTATAAGCTCTGGTGACGGTGCTACTACAACTATTGAAGGTATTCCTTCTTCTGTTCCACAGGCAACATATGGAGGATCTGATGCCGCCGACAATAGTGGTGTGATAAGATATGTGTCTATCAGATTTACAGGTACTCAGTTAGGACCTGGTAACGAACTTCAAGGTCTGACACTTGGCGGAGTTGGTTCTGGTACTGTGGTTGATCATGTAGAGTCTATTGCTTCTGCCGATGATGGCACTGAGATCTTCGGTGGTACTGTTAATATTACTAATTTCATTGTATGGGGTCAGGAAGATGACGGATATGATACAGATCAAGCTTGGAGTGGCACTGTTGATAACTTTGTTTACCTCGGCACTAATGAAACTGCAGATCATGCATTTGAGCTTGACGGCCCGGAGGGTGACCCAACAGGTGTAGGTAACTTCATTAATGGTTCTGTTTGGGGAGCGAATTCTTCAGGTATGGCTGATTTCAGAGATGATTCTGAGCACACACTTACCAATGTATTCTTCTTCAATTTTGAAGGTAGTGCGGACATAGAGCTTGATCAAGGTGATTCTGATGCGCCTGACTACAGTAACTCTATCAACTACATTGATACTGAAACTACTAATTTCACTGGCCTCCAGTTCAGAGGTAATTCAAATGCCACTTTAGCCGACATTATGGATGCTAAGGGTGATGAAACTAATAACTACGCGGCTCTTGGTGATGCGAAATTTGCTGAGGCAGCCAACGGTAACTCTGTGCTTGGAGATACGGAGGCACCATCTTCAGGTGCTGACCTTACCGATCTTGGATGGTCTTTCACTGCGCAAACATTCGCCGGCTGGTCTTCAATTCCTAGTGTAACTAACTAGGGTTGGGAGCAACAAATAAAAAAACCTGTAAGCATAAAGCTTACAGGTTTTTTTTTCTCAATGTACCAGAATCCATCCGGATGTTAACAATAGCTTAACCAAGATGTAATTTTCGATTAACTCACTGAGTAGGTCAAAAATCTAACTTTGCGTCAATTTTTAAAAAAGGGATATGAACTACCTTAAATCAATTATTCTTCTTTCGTTGTTTTTCTCAACTCTCTTAGTCCAGGCACAGACCGGTACTATAAGAGGCAAAGTAATTGATAATGCTACTGGTGAAGAACTCATTGGTGTTACAGTACTTATAGCTGGTACAACAAATGGCGCAGCAACTGATTTGGAAGGAAACTTTGCTATTAAAGTGGAACCCGGTACGTATGACGTACAAGCAAGCTTTGTTTCTTATGAGACTGTCACTGTTTCAGGAGTTATTGTTCAGGCTGGAGAAGTTACCTTGATTGAAAAAATACCCTTAGGGGAGTCTGTAGAACAGCTGGCAGAAGTGGTCATTACAGCGGAAGCGATCAAAACTACCGAAGCGGCCTTACTTACAGTCAAGAAAAAGTCGCCTAACATGATTGATGGTATCTCATCAGAATCATTTAAGAGAATCGGCGATAGTGATGCTGCGGGAGCGATCAGAAGGGTGCCCGGAGTTTCAGTGCAAGGAGGCCAGTACGTCTTTGTTCGCGGACTAGGCGATAGGTATACAAAGACTAACCTGGACAATATGGAGATACCAGGTTTGGATCCGGATCGAAATGCAATTCAAATTGATATTTTTCCAACTAATGTGATTGACAACATAGTTGTATATAAAACTTTTACGCCGGAGTTATCTGCAGATTTTGTTGGTGGCACTGTTAATATAGAAACAAAGGATTTTCCCGAAGAAAAGACACTTAATGTATCGGCTAGCTTGGGCTATAACCCCGCTATGCATCTGAATTCAGATTATCTGACCTACCCTGGTGGTGGTACTGATTGGTTGGGGTTTGATGATGGCACAAGAGAACTTCCTTTTAATTCAAGAGAAGGTGATATCCCACCTCCTGGTCAGGATAACCCTACTACCAGGGCCATTACACAGAGTTTCAGCCCTTATATGGCATCCAGGACCAAGACAAGTTTACCTAATATGAGTTTGGGGCTTTCAGCTGGGAACCAGTTTGAAAAGTCTGGCTATACGTTAGGATATAATGCTGCTCTAAATTATCAAAACAACAATACCTACTTTGAGAATGCCATTGACGCGGCTTATCTAAAGCCCAATAGTAAATCTGAAACCGAACTTGAGCCAGACACACGATTCTTCGGGCCGCTAGGTATCAACGATGTTCAGGTAAGCGCTTTATTGGGTGGAGCTATTAAGACCAACTATTCTAAGATTAGTCTACAAGGACTTCATATTCAAAATGGCACCCAGCGAACAGCCATGAGAACCAGGGTCAGATCCAATGAGAATTTCAATACATCTGTCGTTGATAACCTTGAATACACTGAGCGTTTTTTGACAAATGCTCTGCTAAAAGGAGAGCATTTCTTCCCGACCATTGATGCAGAATTGCAATGGAAAGGCTCTGCGACCTTTTCTACTATAAATGATCAGGATGTGAGGATTACACCGTTCACAATGGATGAGGATGATGGAAGTTTATCAATCGTTCCTCAAGAGGGAGGAGAGCCTAATAGAATTTGGAGACTTCTTGATGAACAGAATTACGTAGGTAAGCTTGATTTTACAAAGAACATCAAGGTTAATGGTAATGATTCGAAGCTTAGAGCTGGGGTAAGCAATATTTACAAAACGCGAGATTTTGAAATTCAGGATTTTTTTATTTCGATCAGGGGCTCCCAGGCTGCACTTGAGTTAGATGGTGACCCGGATAGACTATTGGCGGAAGAAAATATACTTTCTGAAAATGAAGGACGAGGAACAGCCATCAATGACCGATATGTTGAATCCAATACTTATTCAGGTAGAGTCAACATACTAGGTGCTTATCTCTCGAGTGAGCTGTCGTTTACCGAGAAGCTTAAGTCAATCGTAGGGGTCAGAGTAGAGCAGTATACTCAGCATTATACCGGTTTGAATCAGGAGGCGCTAACAGGAAGTCCGGCAGGCCGAGTTTTCGAGGATGAGAAAGTTTTAGACTCGTTCGAGTTCTTTCCATCAGTTAATCTCATCTATGAAGTAGTAGAAAACTCTAATATCAGAGCTTCTTATTCAAGAACTATAGCGCGACCAAGCTTCAAGGAATTGTCTACAGCTGAAATTCAGGACGTACTGACTGGTCGTACTTTTATTGGTAACATTGACCTTGTAGAGACAAACATTGACAACTATGATTTGCGATGGGAGTATTTCTTATCGGAAGGACAAATGTTCTCAATTGGTGCATTTTACAAATACTTCCAAAATCCGATTGAGCTTGTAAGACAACCTACTCAACCAAACGACTTTAAACCGACTAACGTAGGTGATGCTACTACTTATGGAATTGAATTTGAGCTCCGTAAGAAACTTGATTTCGTTTCACCGGTCTTAGAAAACTTCACTTTTGTGACCAATCTGACCTTTACAGAGGCGCAGGTAGAGATTGACTCTACAGAGCGAGTGGGTAGAGAAAACGGATTGAGAGATGGTGAAGAGTTGAGTGACACAAGAGATTTTCTTGGTCAGGCTCCTTTTATTGTTAATGCTTCCATCAATTATGACAATTTTGAAAACGGATGGCAAGCGGGACTATCCTTTAATCGTCAGAGTCGCACATTAGCGGTCGTTGGTATTAATAGGGCGCCAGACACTTATGCGGTACCATTCAATAGTTTAAACTTCAACATTACTAAAAGATTTGGCGCCTCAGATCAAAATACTATCGGTTTACGCGTGACCAATATCCTTGGAGATACTATTGACAGAGAAGTATCCTCATTCAATAGTGCTGATTACCTGGAGACTTCCAGAGACCCGGGCAGAGCCTTTAGGATTAAGTATAGTAGAAGTTTCTAGAGAAAGAGTATTATAAAGGTCATTCATTGTGAGTGACCTTTTTCATTTCACCTCTCCCAGCTTTGCTTTCAACTGTTCAAGTCTTGCCAGGCCTTGGCTAAGCTTATTTGAGACCTGCGTCTTTGCTGTCTCAAGGCTTTTCAATTTTGGCCCTGTTGAACCCTTTTCCTTAGCCCGGTCAATCCGCTGCTTGAGCTTCTGTTCCCTTCTGCTGAGCTTTGCATTCTCCTTCTCTATAATTGCAAAATTGCCCTGGATCCATTTTTGATAAAAGAAGATCTTAAACTCCCGGATCAGTTTGTCTGCTGAGGACTGGTTTTTGGTCTTTGTTGCACTATCCATATCCTCCGGGTTGAGCAGTGCCCTTATTTGCGTCCTGGCTTTGAGAGGTTTGAGTTCGACCCATATTTTGATGCTGGCATTAGCTTCTTCTGAGGCCGGTGGAACAATCACTTCATAGTACTTCCGCATGTTCTCTAGTTTGGCAAAGCCGTTGCAAAACCTCCAAAAATCTTTTTTGACACTTTTGTAGTCAAAATCGACGATGGCTTCATATCCTACGCCAGAAAGCTCCTGAATAGTGACCGTTTTCTCTTGGTTGGCAAGGGCCAAATTCTGGGCATTCGCCAGTAGGCCATAGAGGGAGAAGAAAAAGAATAGCCCTGCCTTAAAGCAAATCCGATACATATTGGTTAATTCAATACATTGTAAACTTAACGCGAAAGCCAAAGACACATTTACATGGGCAACAAAATATTGATTACCGGTGGTACAGGTTTGGTAGGAAATCGACTCAAAGAGTTATTACTGTCAAAGAAGGGAGAGGTAGCATTGCTAAGCAGGCGATCAACCGACGAATCAAAAGATCTATACAATTGGAGTATTGACAAGCAAACGATTGATCCTCTGGCAATGAAAGGCCTGCAAGCAGTAGTCCATCTGGCTGGTGCAGGTGTGGCTGATGGTCGCTGGACAGAGGCACGCAAAAAAGAGATTTTAGAAAGTCGTATCAAATCAACCGTCCTGCTTCATGACCAGTTGGCAAATCTGCAGAAACGACCAGAGGTCTTTGTGAGCGCTTCAGCGGTGGGGATCTATGGCTATGATACGGGAGATGAGTTGATCACAGAAGAAAGCACAGTGGCTAATGATTTTTTAGCAGATGTAGTAAAGCAATGGGAAGCGGCCGTTGATAGCATCAGTGACCTTGGCATTAGAGTTGTGAAATTGCGAATAGGGATTGTTCTTGCCAGTTCTGGTGGTGCTCTACCGAAAATTGTTCAACCCATTAAGTTGTTTGCTGGAGCACCCTTAGGCTCAGGTCAACAGTACATGAGTTGGATCCATGTTGAAGACCTCTGTCGAATGATTCTTTGGTCTATAGACGAGCCGTCGATGCGAGGGACTTACAATGCGGTTGGTCCTAAGCCTGCCACAAATGCTGAATTGACTAAAGCTGTGGCAAGCATATTATCAAAACCTCTTTTTTTACCCAATGTGCCGAGTTTCGTGATGAGACTCATTTTTGGCGAAATGGGCAACATTGTGCTTGGTGGCAATAGGGTATCTAATGAAAAAATGGCTGCCACAGGATTCCAGCATCAATACCCCGAACTTAAAGCTGCGCTTCAGGACCTACTACTTAGCTGATGCTTTTTCAAAAGCATAAAACATTTCCGAAGCTATTTGTAAGCAGCGTTCATCATAAGTTTGGTCCTGATGACCTGTGCCGTCGGACACTTTAGGATCTTGATAATGCAATGGGATTCTTGTGCTAGCACCTGATACTATAGGGCAATCAGCATCCGCCTCAGAGCAAGTCATGACTGCCGCAAAGTTCTTTTTAGGATTGTATTCGTCATCATAAGCTTTTGAGAAAACCTCAATGGTCTGCAGACTGGTTCCGAAGCTCAACTTGACAAGTGGATTCACATCTTTTGAGGTGGTGTCGATGACAATTCCAGCACGCTCAATAGCAGCTCTGGCATTGGGATGAAAAGCCGTTGCTTCTGTCCCTCCGCTGAAAGTTCTGAGATTGAGCAGTCCGAATTCGAGAGCGGCAACATGTGCCCATATCTGTCCAAAATGACTTCTTCGACTATTGTGAGTACAAATGAAAATAAGTTGACCTTTTTCCTTGTTCTGCTTGATATATTCTGCCAGGGGACCCAAAACAGCCTGTCGCTCTTTATCAAGCGTCTTTGATATAGATTGGGCCCTATTGATGTATTCTTCAAGTTTCTGATAAAACATTCTGATGCTTTTCAATAAAGTTAAACCGAAGGCATATAGGAACTCGCGGTATTAGTATTATCAATTCGCTAATACTTCGGCATCATTTACCCCAACCCCAGGTTTGTCTTGGATTAGTTCTAAATTTGCAGTCGAAAAATTTTCAGGTATGAGTAACAAAGAGATTAACTCTGAAGAGTTGAATGGTGAAGAGGAAGAGAAGATCAGGGAAGCCTTTCAGGATCGCAATTGGAGTGAGATAAAGAGTGCCAACTCATGGGTCATTTTTAAAGTAATGGCTGAGTTTGTCGAAGGGTTCGACAAATTGGCTAAGATTGGTCCATGTGTGTCTATATTCGGATCGGCCAGGGCCAAACCTGACAATCCTTATTACCTGATGGCAGAGAAGATAGCAGCTCAGCTTGTACGTCACGGCTATGGAGTGATCACCGGTGGGGGGCCAGGTATCATGGAAGCAGGCAATAAGGGTGCATTCGAGGCGAAAGGTAAGTCCGTAGGCCTTAATATCGATCTGCCTATGGAGCAGTTTAATAACCTCTATATAGACAGTGACAAACTCATCAACTTTGATTACTTCTTTGTAAGAAAAGTAATGTTCGTGAAGTTTTCTCAGGGCTTCATTGTTATGCCAGGAGGTTTCGGTACGCTAGATGAGTTATTCGAGGCATTGACATTGATCCAAACTCAAAAGATCGGGAAATTCCCCATCGTTCTTGTTGGCAAAGACTACTGGAGCGGCCTTTTCGACTGGGTCAGGTCTACCCTGGTATCGGATGGTTTTATCAATGCCGAAGATCTCGATCTTGTGAGCCTTGTTAAGTCTCCGGAGGAAGCAGTTAAGGTCATCGACGATTTTTATAACAAGTATCTACTGTCGCCTAATTTCTAACCGGGATGAGGAAGAATTTTACCCTTGTTATCGCCCTGATCGCTCTGGCATTAGCAACCTACGTAGCAGTTCAACCGAAGATCGAGTATCGCTCACCTACCCCTGAAGAATATGTGCATGATGTACTCGTACCTCAGCAAGTCAAGACGTTTGATTTGCCAGATGTGTTGACTTTTGCCGGGGAGCCAGTGCCGATGGACGACCCAGATGTCAGAGAGCGACTCGATCGGGAGATTCACGTTAACACATTTTTTCATTCGAGTACAATTTTCCTGATCAAGCGATCAGCACGTTGGCTACCTCAAATCAAGCCGATCCTTGAAGCTGAAGGACTCCCGGCAGATATGGTCTATTTGGCGCTAATAGAGAGCGGGCTGCAGAATGTGGTCTCTCCCAGTCAAGCCGTTGGTTTTTGGCAGATACTCAAAGGTACCGGAAAGGAGCTAGGTCTTGAGGTCAACAGGGAAGTGGACGAGCGTTATCATCCAATTAAGTCGACACGTGCAGCAACCGTTTATCTCAAAGAAGCCTACGAAAAGTTTGGAAACTGGACCAATGCTGCAGCTTCCTATAACATTGGTAAGAAGGGGCTGAGCGATCAGCTCGAAGAGCAACAAGTCAATAGCTATTACGATCTCCAAACCAATGAGGAAACCGGCCGCTACATCTTCAGAGCACTTGCACTTAAGATCATACTTGCTGATCCATCGAGATTCGGGTACGACGTAGACGATGACCATCTCTACCTGCCGGAGAATACAAAGCTAGTCGAAGTGACTGAGACGATCCCGAATCTTGCGGAATGGGCGAACCAACAAGGCATCAACTACAAACTGCTTGTAAGACACAACCCATGGTTAAGAAAAAATAAATTAACGGTACGCTCAGGTAACAGTTATACTATCAACCTACCGGTAAACGGCTAATCATTCATGACAGAAACTGCAGTAAGCGACATAGTTGAGAAAGAAAATACCCTGGCCGATCAGCATAATGATGATCAGTTCATTGAGATTTTTGGTGCACGGGAGCATAACCTGAAGAACATCGATCTCAGGTTCAAGCGCAATCAACTTGTTGTGATCACAGGTATTTCCGGTAGCGGGAAGAGCTCGCTGGCTTTTGATACCATCTATGCAGAAGGTCAGCGCCGGTACATGGAGAGCTTTTCTGCATATGCCCGCTCATTTATTGGTGATATGGAGCGGCCTGATGTTGACAAGATCAATGGCCTCAGCCCTGTCATCTCTATTGAGCAAAAGACTACCTCTCGCAATCCCAGGTCGACAGTAGGTACTGTCACGGAGATTTATGACTTTTTAAGACTCCTCTACGCACGTGCTGGTGATGCCTACTCGTACATCTCCGGGGAGAAGATGGTCCGGCAGTCTGAAGACCAAATACTCGACCATCTCCTGACCAACCTGGCGGGTCAGAAACTTACGCTACTCGCACCTGTAGTAAAGGGTAGGAAGGGACACTACCGTGAATTGTTTCAGCAGATCAGAAAGATGGGTTTTTCCAAGGTCAGGGTCAATGGTGTGATTGAAGATCTGGTCCCTAAGATGCAAGTGGATAGGTATAGGACCCATGATATCGAGATCGTAGTAGATCGCATCATCGTCAAGGCAGAAGATAAGTACCGGATCAATCAGAGTGTCAACACAGCACTCAATCATGGCAAAGGGGTGATGATGGTACTTGACCAGGAAGGTGGAGTGGCCCATTTTTCCAAGTACCTGATGGATCCCAAATCGGGACTTTCGTACGACGAACCTGCGCCTAATACTTTCTCCTTCAATTCACCCTATGGAGCATGTCCGGCTTGTAATGGACTTGGAGAAATTGAAGAGATCACCGAAGACAGCATTATTCCCGATAGGACCAAGTCTATCACGCAAGGGGGCATAGCTCCGCTAGGCGAGTATCGGGATATTTGGATCTTCAAGAAAATAGAAGCCATACTCAAGCGCTATAAACTGAGCATTGCCACCCCGATCAATAAGATTCCGAAAGAAGTGCTTGATATCATCTTAAATGGTGATGCTGAACCAGTGGCTGTGAAATCAGTCAAATACCCGGGTACCGACTGGAATACGAAGTATGAAGGGATCGTCAAATTTCTGGAAAAGCAGAAAGATGAGGGTTCCGAGAGCATTCGTAAATGGATCAGTGATTTCACGGTAGTGAGCACATGTAATGAATGCGGTGGTGGACGATTAAAAAAAGAGTCACTTCACTTCAAAATTGATGATCAGAATATTGCTGAGCTAGCACAAAAGAACATAGAGCAACTTTCACAGTGGTTTGTCGGTCTGGAGGATCGCCTGTCGGAAAGGCAAAACAGAATAGCGGCTGAGGTACTCAAAGAGATAAGGAAGCGAATAGGTTTTCTGATGGACGTGGGATTGTACTACCTGACGCTCAACCGCCCACTTCGGACTTTGTCGGGGGGAGAAGCGCAACGTATCAGGTTGGCTACACAGATAGGCACTCAGCTGGTGGGTGTGCTCTACATACTTGACGAGCCAAGTATAGGACTCCATCAGCGTGACAATGTCAGGCTAATCCAGGCATTGAAGGACCTGAGGGAGCTTGGTAATACTGTGATCGTAGTAGAGCATGACCGGGATATGATGCTTGCGTCTGATTATGTGATTGACATAGGCCCTGGTGCGGGTAGACATGGGGGTCAGATCGTAGCTGCCGGTAACCCTAAGGAGTTACTTGAGCAGCGTTCGCAGACGGCAGATTACCTCAGTGGCAAACTGAGTATTGAGGTTCCACAGCAGCGACGAAAAGGTACAGGCGATAAGATCAAGCTCACTGGAGCCACTGGCAACAATCTCAAAGGTGTGAAACTAGATTTGCCTCTAGGCACGATGATTTGTGTGACTGGGGTATCAGGTAGCGGCAAGTCCACTCTCATTCATGAGACCCTTTTTCCAATTCTGAACAAGCATTTTTATCGGTCCCATAAGGACCCCATGCCATTCAAGTCCATCTCTGGAGTAGAAAAAATCGACAAGGTGATAGAGGTGGATCAATCTCCTATCGGAAGAACACCAAGGTCTAATCCTGCCACTTATACCGGTTTGTTTACCGATATTCGAGCGCTTTTTTCTAATCTTCCTGAAGCCAAAATCAGAGGATACAAACCTGGTAGGTTCAGTTTCAATGTAAAAGGTGGACGATGTGAGACCTGTGAAGGTGCAGGAATGAAGCTGATCGAAATGGATTTTTTACCTGACGTATACGTGCCTTGTGAGACTTGCAAGGGCAAGCGATACAATCGAGAAACCCTTGAAGTAAGGTTTAAAGGCAAGTCTATTTCGGATGTACTCGATATGACTGTAGAGCAGGCAGTGGAGTTTTTTGAGCATCAGCCTAAGATCCTCAGGCGCGTAAAGACGCTTAATGAAGTGGGCCTTGGCTATATTTCTTTGGGCCAGCATGCTACTACGCTTTCTGGTGGCGAAGCGCAGCGTGTAAAGCTCGCTACCGAACTCTCTAAAAAAGATACCGGCAAAACCATGTATATTCTGGATGAGCCTACCACGGGGCTTCACTTTCAGGACATACAGCATTTGCTTGACGTATTAAATAAGCTGGTTGACAAGGGGAATACAGTGTTGATCATTGAACACAATATGGATGTGATCAAGGTAGCAGACCATATAGTCGACCTTGGCCCTGAAGGAGGCGAAGGTGGAGGGACCATCGTCGCATCAGGTACACCGGAGAAAGTAGCTGAGGTTACTGAGAGTTATACCGGTCAGTTTTTGAAAGAAGAACTTAAATAAGAAAAGCTGCCCACCACGGACAGCTTTCATAACCTTAACCAAAACCAACAACTACCTAACTATGTTGGATATCCTATTTGCTCAATAGTATATTCCGTTTTGCTGTTGCTTAAGAGGTTAACGCAGAATTATATTTTTGGTTTATGGTGATAGGAGAATTTTTTTGGTGAATCAGAAAAACCTTGCTTTTGATCGATCAACGAGGTGGACCTAGAGAGAAGGTGCGGTTCAAACGAGTTTCAAATAAGGCTGCTGAAGCAATTCTAGAGGATCGTATTGGTTAAACGTTTGCCGTTAACATAATTTAAAATAGGTCAGAAACACTGTCCGTTGACATTTTCTAAATTACATCAGGAACCAAGAGTGTAGTTTGAAAAAGGAAAGGCTTTATTGGTTATTGCAATTGACAGGATGGTCGGCCTATGGTTTGGGGTCAGTATTGCTCTATTCATTTGTTCAGGGTGAGATCCCACCTGGTTTGATTGAAGGAGAGATATTTCAAATTTCCTTTTATATCGTTTCAACCCACATTCTCAGGGTCCTGATTAAGCGTGGTAACTGGATCAGTCTCCCTCTGGGCACCTTGATCCTGCGAATCGTGCTGTCGATCATCATTCTAAGTTTTTCCAATTATGTCTTTCTTTTAGGGGTCTCATTCCAGCTTGATACGCTCAACCGCCAGGATTTCCTTCCAATCAATGCCATCATAAGCATCATCGCTCCTCTGATCATGTACTTTTTATGGTCATTGATCTATATGACCATCCATTATTTTCAGTGGTACAAGAAGTCGTTGGAATATCAGGCGGCTTTCAACGAAATAGAACTTAACTATCTTAAGTCGCAGCTCAATCCACATTTCATCTTTAATGCGCTCAATAGTATTAGGGCACTTGTGGATGAGGATCCCCGTAAGAGCAAAGAGGCGATAACTCAGCTGTCTAACATCCTGAGAAACTCATTGATTTTGGATAAGAAGCGGCTTATTTCGTTTAGCGACGAAATGCGCACTGTAAGTGACTATCTGGCCTTAGAAACGATCCGATTTGAAGAGCGTCTTCAAACGGAGTACGACTTACACCCGGAATCTTCGTTGTACAATGTACCACCTATGATGATTCAGACACTTGTAGAGAATGGCATTAAGCATGGTATCTCAAATCTTACCGCTGGCGGTACGATTGGTATATCTACCGACATAGATGACCGAAAACTGATCATTCAAATAAAAAATAGCGGTAATTACAAGAATGGCGCACAAGTAGGTAGGAACGGCACAGGAACAGGCCTTGTTAACACTAAAAAGCGTCTTGAGTTGATTTATGGGGATGCTGCTTCTTTTAAAATTTGTAATATTGAGCAGAATACAGTGCTAACAGAGATCACAATACCTGAAACATTCTAATTTATGAGAGCTATTATCATTGATGATGAGAGACTGGCTAGGAAAGAGCTCAACTCTTTGCTAGAGGATTACAAAGAAATAGAAATAATCGGCGAAGCTGTCAATGCTGATGATGCCGAAGAAAAGATCACTAAGCTAAATCCGGACTTGATCTTCCTGGATATCCAGATGCCCGGAAAAACGGGATTTGAATTGCTTGAAGGATTGGAGTCTGTTCCTAAGGTTGTATTCACCACTGCTTATGACGAGCACGCCTTGAAGGCATTCGACTACAATGCGCTTGACTACCTCTTAAAGCCAATACACAAAGATCGTTTGGAAGAGTGCATGAAAAAACTCTTAAACGAGAATGATCAGACTGAAACTGAGGAAACAACTGAAACCCGTAAGCTAGGAGCTAGTGATCAGGTTTTTGTCAAGGACGGGGATCGCTGTTGGTTTGTTAAGCTGTCCAACATAAGGCTTTTTGAATCTGATGGCAATTATATCAAAGTCTATTTTGAGAACTTCAAGCCAATGATTCATAAGTCTCTCAATGCGTTGGATGAACGCCTTGATGATCGCACATTCTTTAGGGCGAGTAGAAAGCACATCATCAACCTTGGATGGGTGGAAACAATTGAGCCATGGTTTAACGGTGGACTGATGGTACAACTGAAGGGTGGAGATAAGATTGAGGTGAGTCGACGACAGGCCGCCCGATTTAAGGACATGATGAGCCTTTAGTGGTTCACTTTGGACAGTAGCTCCTTCTCTATTTGCCAGTCTTTTGCGAGGTTGATCATCGCAGTAGCTTCCATTTCCGTGAGGTAGCCTTTTTTGTTGTTGTCTTCCCATACTGCCATAAGGTATCCCAATTTTTTCTTGGTAGGCAGTACCCCAATCACTTTGTTAAGGTACTCTTTGGAGCGTTCAAAGGCAGATAGATAATCCTGGGCGATAAACTCATTAGCCCATTTCAGTTCATCATTCGCATTAAGTTCCTTGGCGGACTCCTTCAATATCCGCTCCTCATCCACATCCAATCCATGATAATGGAGGATGAGAGACTTGAGCAGCATGAACGCTTTTTTTTCTTCGCCTTTGATTTTTTGAACCATAGCTGAGGCAAATTAACCAAAAACTTGATCTCAATCTATAAATAGCTTCTCTGTGATGGCATCTGTGACGAACTTACCTTTTCTTGTAAGTCTTAGATGACCATCCTTTAATGTGAGATAACCATCAAACTCAAGTTGACGTACTTCTTTGTTTTGTTCTTGAGGCAAGTCATAACCATAAAGCTTTCTTAGTTTTTCACTGTCAATACCTAGGGATGTTCTGAGCTTGGTAATGATGAATTCATTGATTAAGTCAGTTTTGCTGAGTTCCTCTGTTTCCGCAGTTACCTGACCTTGCTCGATGGATTTTATGTAAAGGGCATTATTGGCAATATTAGCCTGTCGGCTATAGAGATCATAAGAATGTGCACCAGGGCCAATCCCTAGATATCTTTTGTTGTCCCAATAGTTGCTGTTATGTCTGGATTCGTATCCTGGTTTCGAGAAATTAGAGATCTCGTAATGCTCGTATCCATTGGCCGACAGACGATCCATCAAGATATCAAATTGCTGATAAGCAAAGTGATCGTCGGCCTCTTGAAACTTTCCTGATTTAGCCCATTTGCCAAAAACGGTATTGGACTCTACAGTAAGGTGGTAGCATGAGAGATGAGGAGGATCAAATGAAAGCATCTCCTCAATGTCAGCCTGCCATATGCTATGGTCATCATTGGGGATACCGTAAATAAGATCAGCAGTGAAATTGTCAAACCCGGCCTTCTTGATGAGTTCGAGTGAACTTTTGCTCTGCTGAGCATCGTGTGATCTGTTGAGAAGGTTAAGGTGAGGCTCATGGAAGGATTGTGTGCCCAAACTG
Source organism: Flammeovirgaceae bacterium UBA6059 (assembly GCA_002435755.1). Classification (GTDB taxonomy): domain Bacteria; phylum Bacteroidota; class Bacteroidia; order Cytophagales; family Cyclobacteriaceae; genus UBA6059. The sequence goes on along the minus strand of DIYH01000004.1, from coordinate 160,906 downwards.
ATACGGTTGACCCCAATGTCTTTGAGTATTTCCAGGTATGACTCTGAAATGTTGTCAGGATTTGCTTCCAACGTGACTTCCGGATCTGGGGTGACAGGGAATAACTCCCTTATAGTACTCATCAAAAGCCTCATTTCATTTTGCGTTAGCAACGAGGGTGTACCTCCTCCAAAGTAGATGGTTTCAACCTCGTCATCCTGCATGTAACCTTGCCTCAAACGGAGTTCTTCCGCCAGAGCATTAATCATATCCTGTTTACTTTTAAGGTTGGTGCTGAAGTGGAAGTCGCAATAATAGCAGGCCTTGCTGCAATAGGGGATATGGAGATAGATGCCAGCCATTTTTTGGTAATTGTTAAGTCAAAATTAGCGACATACTGTGGAAGTATTCTCGTGCATACTTTGTTAGGGCTGATCTCTATCGAAACGTTTGGTCAACCAGAGATTCCATACAAGATTATTAAGGTAAGTGGTGAGTTAATCGACCAGGGAATAGTTAACTCAGACTCTGGTATGACGGCTAAGGTTCAAGAAATAATCCAGGCCTACAGGACCTCCGGATATCTATTGGCGGATGTCAATCGCGACAAGACGGTACCAGACACTCTGGTCTATGAAGTGTATCAAGGTCGAAAATATGATTTCACTTTTATTGATTGGCAGAAGTTTCCTCGGAACTATATAAACCTCGCAGGTGTCCGTACCCGAAGAAACAGGTATAGCCCTACTGCGCTGACACGAGAGATATCTAGAATTCTTGACTATAGTGGGGAGATCGGATATCCATTTGCTCAGGTCAAGATAGACTCTGCAAACTATTCAGAGGGCTTGTTAGGAGTACAATTGCTCCTGGATCTAGGGCCAAGGATCAACTTCGATACTCTTGATGTAATCGGGCTGAAGAAAACAAAGAATAGTTATTTGGAACATCATTTAGGGATCGTACCAGGTCAACTTTATCAGCAATCCAGAATTGAGCAACTAGAAAACAAAATTGACAAACTCAATTTCCTATCATTAAAAAAAACTCCTTCCATCGCTTTTGTAAATAACCTGGCCAAGGTCAATATAGACCTTGAAGAGGAGCGGATTAACACGTTTGATGGTGTAATAGGGTTGCTGCAAAATGAAGGTGATGATCGTTTGACGATTACTGGGATTGTCGACCTGGAATTGTACAATCTGTTTGGAACTGGAAAATCGCTTGAACTGCATTGGCAACAACAACGAGAACTATCGCAATCCCTTGATATGAGTTATGGGCATCCTCAGTTGTTTAAGTCTGCTCTAGGATTGGGGTTTGACTATAATCAGCTGAAAGAGGACACCACCTTTGTTAATAGAAACATTGAAATGGGACTTTCTCTGCCCTGGAAAAGAGTGAGGTTTGATTTTTCTTATTCCAGAGCTACTGGCCGTATACTTTCTGGGTTTGTTGCCGATCCCGAAGTTCCTGATGTCGCAGACTTCAATATTGACAATTATAATCTGAAAGTAGGTATTGGTAGATTCTCGAGTCAATCGATTCGTAAGCAGTGGGAAGCTATACTTGGCATTAAGGTAGGAGATAAAAGGATTCTCAGAAACCCTTTAATCTCAGATGTCTACTACAACAGTATAGATCTAAGGACAACTCAATACGGCTTTTCTGGTGAGTGGAGATGGTTGCTACCCATAGGTGAGCAACTGGTATTGTATCAGCATCTCTACGCTCAGAAACTAGTGAATCAGCAATTGTTTCTGAACGATTTGTTTCGACTTGGAGGGCTGAACTCATTGCGTGGATTCAATGAGCTTGAGTTTTTTGCCAACGAATATGCTTTGAGCAACATTGAGCTGAGATGGCTATGGAATAATCAGTCTTATTTTTTCGGATTCTACGATCAGGCTTTCTTTTCTTTAGATGTAGCAGATGTGCAAACGGTTGATCAACCGCTCGGAGTTGGGGCAGGAGTGTCTCTGACTACTGAGACTGGTATTTTTAGACTCGTTTATGCACTGGGCAAGTCTTCTGAGCAGCCATTGTCATTCAATCAGGCCAAAATTCATTTTGGTTTCACAAGTCGGTTTTAATTGCTTTATTTTGATAAAAAGTTGTCCTCTTGCTTCAAATAGCACTTTCTTTCATCTGGTCATTGTTGGTTGCCTTATTTGCAGTGCCCACCATCATTCGGGTGGCCTACAGCAAGAAGATCCTGGATATTCCTAACTACCGGAAAGTCCATGAGGATTTAATTCCCAGACTTGGTGGAGTTGCTATTTTTACTGGCTTTATGACCGCTGTGACCATTTTTGGTCGCATGGATCATGGCGTTCAGCAGCTACTGGCGGGGACTTTGGTTATTTTCTTCGTAGGAGTCAAGGATGATATCATTGATGTATCAGTATTTAAGAAGTTCTTCGTGCAGGTACTGGCATGTGGCATCATCATGTTCATAGCGGATATTAGGATTACAAGCTTTCAAGGAATCTTTAATGTTGAAGAGCTAAGTATTGGCTATAGTTATGCCTTCACTTTCATGGTAGTACTTTGTATTACTAATTCCATCAATCTGATCGACGGCTTGGATGGTTTGGCAGGTAGTATAGTGCTTATATCTTCAATTGTATTCGGTATCTATTTCTTTCCTGTTCTCCCAGGGTACACGTTTGTGGCTTTTTCTTTAGCTGGTGGTGTACTCGGTTTCCTAAGGTACAATATGGTTGCGGCCAAGATATTTATGGGTGATACAGGTTCTCTGGTCTGTGGTTTTATACTTTCAGTTATAGCCATTCAATTCATCGAGTATGAGGTTGTGTCGACCGCCCCTGCCATGGCAGTTGCGGTACTATTTGTTCCATTATTTGATACTATTCGTGTTTTTTCTATTCGCATTTATCATGGCAATTCTCCTTTTAGCCCTGACCGCCGACATGTGCACCATAGTCTTTTGCGATGGGGAATGTCGCATTTGAAAGTGGTGATTACTCTGTCTATTGTCAACATACTCGTCATTCTCACAGCGGTCTATTTATCAAGCTATGGCAACATGGCTATACTGGTCATGTTAGGGGCCCTAAGCTTGATGATTAGTTTAATTCTTGAGTTTCGTTCTAAAAAGTCTTCTGTTGAAGTCAAAGCTTAGACTTTTTTTAGTTGTATTCATATCTGTAGCTGCTTCCGGCCTATTGATGGCTCAGGGTATTATAAGAGATCTATCCTATGATTGGATTGGTTACGACCACCAAAATGAAGCTTACTTTCCGATTGATGGTAATGATGATACGGCGATTAACTTTATTGTTGACACGAAGAAATACGCAGACTATCATTTACACATACAAGGCCAAGGTGAAGGGAGTATTCTGGTCAATGATAAGCTTACCTACTATTCTGATTCAAGGAATAGTATTGATGAAGTATGGTCTATTGATAGCCTGTCTTACGTACATGGTATTGACTCGCTGTTCATTACGATTCATGAGCTTGAGAATATTAGAACCAGAATAGTTCGCCTTGAGCAGGCTAGGATCAGCAGTTCTTCGGCTATTGAGTTAATTAACCTTCAGAGTTTTACTTACGAAACTGATAAAAACACTTGGATAGTTCTCTTATTACTCTCCGGATTACTTATTGGAATCTATCGATCAAGATTTCCAAAGTTGTTTTCTGATTTATTCGATTTGCGCGGCATACTGCGCTGGCGCCTTAGGCAAAGCGTATTCTATGAGATCAAGGTTTTTCAACCTTCCAACTTATTCATTTATGCACTTTATGGATTCCTTTTCGTCCTTTTCTACTCCAAGAATCAAATATATATAGATAGCGAACTCGTCGTGTTGACAAGTGACATATATACACTCATATTGGTATTCATTATAGGCTTTCTATCATGCCCGCTCAAATACGTAATCATTAACTTTTTTGCTGTCATGTTTGGACTTTCTGCTTATTCCAGATTCCACTATATGGAATTTATTCGTTTGACGTTTTTGGGTATGGTAATGGTAGTCTTGATGTCCTTTACACCATTACCCATTAGGGCAATGTTATCACCTGACATGCTCTTGATCGCTTTGCTTCTAATCTCTATTAGCCTCCTGTTTATCAAATTATTAAGCAATTCCGTTGACAAGAAACTCTATTTATTTTCCTACATTTGCACCACAGAAATTATTCCTCTTCTGTTCATCATTAAAGTCTTCATTTAGTTTATAACTGTCAATTAAAAGGGATTAAGGAATGGGCGCAGGTCTACTAATAACAGACAAAGAGAGATTGAATAAAGTTGAGAGCATATTGGTCTCTCAGCCAAAGCCGTCGGACGCCAATTCTCCTTATTTTAAGCTCGCCGAGAAGCACAATCTAAAAATTGACTTCAGGCCCTTTATTCAAATTGACCCGGTTGATGTTAAGGAGTTCCGCAAGCAGAAAGTCGACATTCTTGCTCATTCTGCAGTAATTTTCACTAGTCGCAATGCAGTGGATCACTTCTTCCGATTGGCGGCTGAGAGCAAAGTTGAAATACCAGCGGACATGAAGTATTTCTGCATCTCTGAGCAAACGGCGTACTATTTGCAGAAATACATTGTAATAAGGAAAAGAAAGATCTTTACGGGCCAAAGGACAGCAAGTGATCTTCTTGAAGTGATAAAAAAACATCCTAAGGAAAAATATATCTTTCCTTGCTCCAATATTAGGAAAGATGACATCCCCAATTTCTTAGATGAAAACGGATACACTTACAAAGAGGCAATTATTTACAAGACTGTCGCGAGCGATTTGTCCGACTTAGCTGATGTGAATTATGATGTTATAGCTTTTTTTAGTCCTAGCGGAATAAACTCGTTGCTGGTCAACTTCCCTGATTTTAAGCAGAATAGGACTAGAATTGCTGCATTTGGTCCTACTACAGCCAAAGCTGTTAGAGAAGCGAACCTCATTCTTGATATCGAAGCTCCCTTGCCCAATGCCCCTTCTATGACTGGAGCTATCGAACTATATATCAAAGAGGCAAACGTATAGAACTTTTCAGCCCAACAAATAAGGGTAAGTTGCCGTTGTGAAATTATAGTTTACAGTGTCGCTTTTATTGGTGATCTGAGACTATATTTATTCGAATATGAAAAGAGCGTTTTTTAGTATTATGTTCATGATTGCTATTGTGGCAGTTGGCTATGCACAGCAGAACCCTCTTTTCAGTCACTACATGCTTAATCCGACATTGTACAATGCGGGGTATTTAGGAGTGGAATCCACAGCCTATCTAACAGCAGGTCACAGATCACAGTGGCTTGGTTACAATACTACCTTGGATGGTACCGGCGGAGCGCCAACAAGTCAAAACATTGTACTAGCCATCCCAATTCAAGGACCTGTTTCGGGACTAGGTATGGCCGTCCTTAATGATAATATCGGGCCGGTAAATAACCTGAAAGTGCAGCCACAATTCAGCATATCAAGGCCTATCAATAATGCCAAGCTTAGTATTGGATTAGCTCCTGCTCTAATCACTCAGACTTTCAACTTTAATGAACTGAGATTTGTAGATCCATCCGACCGACTTAATGTTGGGAGCCAACAGTCTCAAAGTCAAGTAGACCTGGATATTGGTGCAGTCTACTCTACAGATAACATGGATTTGGGTATTTCAGCCCAGAACTTATTGGAAGCCTCATTCAATTTTGGGGTCGATGAGCTAGACAACAGCTATTCTCGGAGTTTAGTAGGTACATGGAGATACAGATACGCGCCAATTTATAATTTCGTTTTTATGCCATCAGTCCTAGTGAGGTATGATTTTAATACAACCACTTTTGATGCTGGCATGCTAGCTACATATCAGGACCGAATCTGGGGTGGACTTTCTTATCGATTTTCTGAAGCAATCATTCTTTTGTTGGGTTACAGTTTTCTTGAAGACAATAAGCTGCGCGTTGGATACTCCTTTGATTATGTTGTCAGCAATCAGCAGGCTAAACAACCTACTTCCCATGAGATCTTTTTACGCTATAACCTTCCGTCTTTTTCCTTGGGAGGGCGAAAGATCATACGCACGCCCAGATTCGTATTTTGAAAAGGAATTATTTTGGATATTGACATAAATTCGACAATTTGTCCGCTAGAACGTGTTTTAACGTAAATAGACAAGATGCCTATTGCTCATTCTTGTATGAATAGTAGATTGGTTTCGCAATATTGTCACATGATTAGAGTTTATTAAAAATACGATAGTCAATTATTACTGGTGTTATGAATAGAAAAGGTGTGTTAAAGAAATTCTCATATTTCACTGCTATGTGTTTCATGGGGCTGCAATCTTGTGGGCTCCTAGGAATTGGTGGCGGTGGCGGAGATCGCGGTGAGCTTGTAGGTGTTGCAGGCCGTGAAGGATGGGAAATGGTACGACCCTATGGCATGGTGCCGATTCCGGCAGGAACATTTCATATGGGGCAGGCTGACCAAGATGTCCCTGCAACTCAGATCAACTATAATAAGCAGGTCACAATTGGTCCATTTTTCATGGATGATAGTGAGATCACCAATAACGAGTACCGTCAATTTACCGAATACATAAACGAGGGTTCTGAGATTGAACTTCCAGAAGGAATGTCGGTGGAAGATTTGATTCCGGATACTACAGTTTGGGTTCGCGACTTTACGCATCATATGGGAGACCCAATGATGGTATACTATTGGTCGCATCCGGCATTTGACAATTATCCTGTTGTTGGAGTGGATTGGGAAGCAGCGAAAGCATTTTGTGATTGGCGAACAGAATACTGGAATAGCTATCGAGCAGATAGGGGTTTGTTCCCTATGCCGAATTTCCGTCTACCGTCCGAAGCGGAATGGGAGTATGCCTCTCGTGGTGGTAGAGATATGGCCAAATATCCTTGGGGTAACCCTTACATCAGAAATGTCAAAGGATGTCTGCTAGCAAACTTCAAACCCGGTCGAGGCAACTATTTTGATGACGGGTTTGCTTACACTGCACCTGTTTATACCTTTTTCCCTAATGATTATGGACTTTATGAAATGTCTGGTAATGTATCCGAATGGTGCGAAGATGCTTATCACCCTTCATCATACCCATTGGTGTGGGATTTGAATCCAACATTTTTTGATGAAAGCATTGATCAGAAGGTAGTACGTGGTGGATCTTGGAAGGATATTGCTTACTATCTTGAAACAGGTACCAGATCATTCGAATTTAAAGACTCAACCAGAGCTGGTATCGGCTTTAGATGTGCCATGACACATTTAGGAAGATCATCAGGGTCTGAATTTTAAGATTTCAACTTAACCAAACAAAAATTTCGTAACCTTAAACTGACTAAAAATGAGCGCACAAAAAGGTGGATTCCAAGAACTCCTATTTACTACAATAATGCCGAAAGTCTACGGTATTGGAGCTGCGGTAGTAATTGTTGGAGCGATGTTCAAAATTCTCCATTTACCAGGGGCCAGTGCCATGCTTGGTATCGGTCTTACCACTGAGGCGGTGATCTTCTTCCTAAGTGCTTTTGAACCAAAGCACAGAGAATTGGATTGGGCCAAAGTATATCCAGAATTAGCAGATGACTATGAGGGACCTGCAGCACAGCCGAGAAAGGCAGTTACAGGATCAAACCAAGGAGACTCTGTATCCAAGAAATTAGACGCAATGCTGGAAAGCTCAAATATTGGGTCTGATCTTATTGATAGTTTAGGTAGAGGAATGAAAGGCTTGGCAGACTCGGCTAAAGGTTTATCAAATGTGTCAAACGCTTCAGTGGCAACTACCGAGTATGCCGAAAACGTGAAGAAAGCATCTAAATCCCTAGTAGATCTGAATTCATCTTACTCGACTACTGCTGCTGCTGTTTCGGAAATGGCGAACGCGTCGAAGGATGCAAAAGAGTTCCACTCACAAGTGCAGGCGGTCACTAAGAATTTGGGTGCACTCAATGCAGTATACGAAATGGAGCTTCAGGATGCTAACAGTCATGTTAAGGCAATGAATAAGTTTTATTCTAATGTTACTGCTGCTATGGAGAGTATGGCTCAAGCAGGTAAGGATACCGATAAGTTCAAGGCAGAATTGTCGCAATTGACTACTAATATTTCTGCATTGAATAAAGTATATGGAAATATGCTAACTGCAATGAAAGGTTAAACTTTTCACGCAAAATTCAATAGAATATGGCTGGAGGAAAAGAAACCCCAAGACAAAAGATGATCGGCATGATGTACCTGGTGCTGACAGCTTTGCTGGCACTTCAGGTAAGTAATGCCGTATTGGAGAAATTTATTTTCATCAATAAAAGCTTCGAAGCTACTAATGAAGAGAAAGTAGGCGAGAATAGAGGACGTATTGAAAACATCAAAACGGCCGTAAGTGAATCTGGTAACAGAGAGGCTGATTTGTTGGTTGTTGACAAGGCTCAAAATATTAGAGAAGAGTCAGCTGCAGTTATTGAGGTTCTGGAAGACTATAAAGAACAATTAATTGAAGTAACTGGTGGCACGGATGAGAATGGCGCTTATGTAGGCCAGAAAGACATTGATGCTTCTGCAGCGCTGATGATCAATGCTGGAGAGGGGGATAAGCTAAGAGACAGATTAAACAGTTACTCGGCTTTTTTGAGAGAGATTACAGGAGACGAGTCTATTTTGGATATAGCTAAGGATGCTAGTGAAATTCCTGTTTTTGCAAATGATCCTAATCAAAGGCAAAAAGGATTCGCTGAATTGAACTTTGGAAGTTCCACTCCTATGGTTGGTGCACTAGCCTCATTAAGTCAACTTCAAAATGATGTGATTACAGAAGAAACCAAAGCATTGGAAGATTTAGCTGCACAAGTCGGTGCGGCAGATATGAAGTTTGATGTGATCGTACCAATGGTACTTCCCGAATCTAAAATTGTTGCTCCTGGTACAAAATATGAAGCTGATTTGTTTTTGGCAGCTTCAAGCTCTGCTGTTACCCCTACAATGACGATTGACGAGGAGGAGATAGAGGTGATTGATGGCAGAGGTAAAGTGTCTTTTACTGCTACGCCCGGTGCTTACAATAAGGACGGAATTGCGTCAAAATCATTTATTTCGGCGATTAGCGTTTCACTTCCAGGAGGACGAGATACCACTTTCATAGATACGATGGAGTATTTTGTTGTTAAACCTGTAATTCAAATCCAATCTCAGTCTATTGGTGCATTGTATCTGAACTGTGGTAACGACCTTGACGTACAGGTTCCTCAATTGGGAACTAGCTATAATCCTTCTTTTGGAGTGAAGGGCGGTGTATCGATTACGGGTTCTCAAACAGGACAAGTAACTATTATACCTAAGTCGGCTAAAGTGACTCTTTCTGTATCGAGTAATGGCAACTTGATCGGAACCCAAGATTTCAAGGTGCAGAGAATACCTGCTCCTGAAATTAAGGCCAAGCTTCGGAACAGAGATATAGACGGCAAGACTGGTATGCCGGCCAACACGCCTAGAATTCAGTTGGTAGCAGAGCCGGACGAAAGCTTTGCGCAATTCCTTCCAAAAGATGCAAGATTTCAGGTATCACAGGCAGAAATTACTTTGGTTAGGGCTGGTCGAGGTGGACCAAGCCAGAGGATTAGTAACCCAAATGTTGATTTAAGACAGATATCGAGTCAAGCGCGATCTGGTGATAATTTAGTAATTGAAATCAAGCAGGTTAGAAGAGCCAATTTTAGGGATGAAGTTGAGGACTTCAATAATTTCGGTCCAAGATATATTACGATCCCATTAAAATAAATTAAACAGGTATGAAGAAATTTGTTTGTGTATTGTGTTTATCATTAGTTGCATCCCTCGTCTCGGTTACGAATGGTTATTGTCAGGAGGACGATGGATATAACGAGCTTTCCGTAAGGCCAGTTCACGAGGCTTACATTATGTGGAAAAAGACATTTTGGAGGCAGGTAGATTTGAATGAGAAGCAGAACCTCCCTTTTTTCTCAAGGAATAGTGAATTGCCTAAGATTCTAATAGATGCTGTACAGAATGGTTTGCTTATACCATACAATAGTGACTCTGTTTTAGACAGTAATATAATGTCTAAGGAAGAGTTTATGACCCGCGTTCAGCAAGAGACTTTTGAGGAAGAAGATCCATTCGGTGGCGGAGGTGGAGATCCGTTCGCAGACCCGTTTGGTGGAGGTAGTGACCCGTTTGGTGGAGGTTCTGAGCCAGCAGAGCCGGAAGTACTGCTTATTCCGTCAAGAGAGTTCACCTCGTTGGAGATCAAGGAAGATGTATATTTTGATCGAATGAGATCAAGAATGTATTATGACATTCAGGCAATTACAATTTTCTTGCCAGGCACGAGTGCTTATAATCCCGCAGGTTTCTTGAAGCAAATTGCTTCATTCAGATATAAGGATTTAGCTGAATTGTTTTTAAGCATGCCTGATGAAGCTATATGGTATAATGCTCAAAATACACAGAGTCACTTGAACTTGACAGATGCTTTTAATCTTAGATTGTTTGCATCACATATCGTTAAGTATGCTAACCCAAATGATGAAAGAGTTTTCGAGATATATTCACAGTCTGAACGTGCGGGAATATTAGCTTCTCAGAAGATAGAGTACGATTTTGTGGATTTTGAAAATGAACTCTGGGAGTTCTAAGAAATCACGATGTAAAGAGTATGTAGAGGGGCGTCTAGCCCCTTTTTTTGTTTAGTTGGTCGTGTATTTTGTAGGCCTTAGTTATTCCAATGACTTCAGCAAGTTCCGTAGTTGATGCCGTTTTTATTCCTTTGACACTACCGAAAGAAGTTAAAAGTTTATCACGTGTTTTAGGGCCAATACCTTCAATACCGTCCAGATCAGATACAAGACTCGTCTTACTGCGTAAGTCGCGATGAAAAGTAATAGCAAAACGGTGAGCTTCATCTCTAATGTGTTGTAACACTCTGAGGGTTTCAGATTTTTTGTTAATATAAAGCGGGTATTGATCACCAGGATAATATATCTCTTCGAGACGCTTAGCAATGCCTATCACTTGAACTTGATGGATTATACCCAAATGAGTTAACGACTTTACAGCTGCATTGAGTTGTCCTTTACCACCGTCAATGACAATCAAGCCAGGAAGCGTCATGTTTTCTTGAATTACTCTGCTATATCTACGTTGAACGATTTCTTTCATACTTGCAAAATCATCCGGACCTTGTACAGTGCGTATTTTATAGTGGCGGTACTCACGTTTGGCGGGCTTTGCATCAATAAAGCATACCATTGATGCGACCGGATTGGATCCTTGAATATTACTGTTATCGAAGCATTCAATACGTTTAGGGAGTTCTTTTAACCTGAGATCTTGTTGCATTTGCTCGAGAATGCGTAATTGGCGATCAGGTTTTTTGCTTGTTTGCTCGAGTTTATCCTTTCTGTATTGAAGAAGATTTTTAGTTGATAGCTCGAGTAGCTTTTTCTTATCACCAATTTTCGGATTTACAATAGATATGGATGGGTCCCATGAATCGATGCTTAGATTAGTAAGGATAAGTTTGTTCTTGCTCTTATACTTGTCACGTGCATGGAAGATCATCAACGTTAGTATTTCCTCGTCTTTTTCATCAAGTTTCTTGCTGATCTCAAATGTCTCAACAACATTGATGGTGCCGTTATCTAATTTCGTATAGTTGATGTATGATCTTCTTTGGTCAGACTGAATAGTAAAAACATCAACATCTCTAATCCTGCTGTTGACAATTAATGTCTTGGCTTGAAATTTGTTAAGCATATCAAGTTTGTTCTTGAATATCTGGGCTGCTTCATAATTGAGCTGTTCGGCAGACTGTTTCATCTGGTCTTTGTAATATTCCCTCACAACTCCAATGTTTCCCTTTAGGATGTGCCGTGCCTGCTCAATATCCTTTTGATAGTCCTCAAGCGATTGTAGATCTTCGCAAGGACCCAGACAGTTGCCAATGTGATACTCCAGGCATAATTTGAACTTTGCCTTCTCAATGTTCTCTTTTGTTAAATCCAGTTTACAAGTTCTTATTGTATGGATCTTTCTGATAAGATCTAGTACGTTATTCATGGCCTTGACACTTGCGTATGGACCAAAGTATTCTCCCTTCCCTTTTATGATTCTGCGGGTGCTATAGATACGAGGATAGGGTTCATTTGTGATAAGGATATGCGGAAAACTCTTGTCGTCCTTTAAGAGAATATTGTATTTCGGTTGATTTTCCTTGATCAGGTTGTTTTCAAGAAGAAGAGCGTCAAACTCTGAGTTGACCACTACATACTCTAACCTTCGAATTTCGGTTACCAGTTGATATGTTTTTCTGTTGAGGCCAGAGGATTTATTAAAATAGCTTGATACGCGCTTTTTAAGATCTTTAGCTTTACCGACGTATATGAGATTGTCTTCAGAGTTAAAGTATTTGTATACCCCGGCTTGATGAGGTAAGGATGATATGGTTTGTTTTAAATTATCTTGGACAGGCATACTAGAAGATATCGTCTTCGTTGATGTTGTCGAAATTGATGTCTAAGGTATCAGTGACATTAGTCTGATCATACAGTTCACAGTCGATTTCTATACTTAACTCCCGCATCGGTCTCGCAAACTCACCTTTGGTGATACCAAGATCTTTGTCGGAATAGATACTGGTCATGAACTTGGCCCAAATAGGCATGGCTGTCCGTGCTCCCTGGCCCATGGCCCAATTTCTGAAATGTATACTTCGGTCATCACCTCCTACCCACGACCCAGCTACTAGGTCCTTTGTGACCCCCATAAACCAGCCATCTGAAGCATTCTGAGTTGTTCCGGTTTTAGCTCCAATCTCATTCTCACTCTTCAGTTCCCAACTTAAGCCTCGTGCACTGCCCCCCTGTTCCTCAGTGGCCCCTCTGAGCATATGTAACATCAGGTATGCTGTCTCTTCGTTGAGTGCTTCTACTTTCTTGGGTACAAACTCCTGGAGTACTGCCCCATTTTCATCTTCTATTCTTGTAACAAATATGGGTTCAGTCCAAACGCCCTTATTCACGAAAGTGCTATAAGCGCCAACGAGTTCAAAAATGGAGACATCACCTCCTGCACCAAGACATAGGGAAGGCACTGCCTGCAGTGAGCTCGTAATTCCCATTTGACGGGCATAGTTAACCACAGCTCCCGGAGTTACTTTTTTCATCATAAATGCAGTCACAGAGTTTACGGAACTGGCCATGGCTCTTCTAATAGTCATGGTCTCCCCTGACCATCGTCCCTCAGCATTGTCCGGCTGCCAAAACGGAGGGTCCTGACCCGGCATATCAAATACAACAGGTGCATCTATTACAGGATAGCACGGTGAGTAACCATTGTCAATCGCGGCTGTGTAAACAATCGGCTTGAATGTTGAACCTGGTTGCCTGCGGCCCTGCTTGACATGATCATATTTGAAATACTTATGATTGATACCGCCGACCCATGACTTGATATGGCCTGTATGTGGGTCCATCGCCATAAAGCCAGCCTGAAGGAACCTCTTATAGTACTTTAAAGAGTCTATTTGACTCATTATCGTATCCTTTTCCCCTTCCCAGGAGAATACTGTCATAGGTTTGGGACGATTAAGAATGGCCTCAATGGAATCTGAATCTACGCCATATTGACGAACAAGATTGCGGTAGATATCGGTTCTCTTGATTGCTTGTTCAACAAAATTTGTTATTTCTCTTCCATCATTATCAATCCACGGATTTCTGCCTTCCCAATGTTCATTGAAAGTATTCTGGAGGGCGGCCATATGCTCTTCAACTGCCTTTTCAGCGTGAGCTTGCATTCTGCTGTCTATGGTTGTATAGATCTTAAGACCGTCATCAAATAGATCGTACCCGCGATCCTTGCACCAATCTATGAGAAAATTGCGTATCACAGATCGGAAGTAAGTGGCGGGCCCTTGATTATGACTGGCTACTTTATACTGCAACCCAAAATCTGCGACTTTTAATGAATCAAACTCCGTCTGATTTATTCGACCATATTTCTTGAGATTGTAAAGTACTTCTTGCCTCTTCTCTTTAGCATAATCTGGATTGTAAACGGGGTTATACCTGGTGGGTTTGTTCAATAATCCAACAAGCACAGCTGATTCGTTGTACTCTAGCTCACTTGGTAGCTTATTGAAATAGGTTTGAGAAGCCACTCTTATACCATATGAGTTGCTTCCATACTCGGCCGTGTTGAGATACATGGCCATGATTTCTTCCTTAGTGTAAAATTTCTCTAGTTGAACTGCTACAATCCACTCTTTGACTTTAACAATCAACATTCGCACCCCGGGGGTGTCACTCAATGTACCTTTGTACCTGTCAGTACGTGTTCTAAATAGGTTTTTGGCTAGCTGCTGCGTGATTGTACTACCACCACCTGCATTTTCGCCTAGTAGAAGGCTGTAGACTAACACCCTGCCGAGCCCCCTAAAATCGATACCGGAGTGCTCTGTATACCGGATATCTTCTGTTACTAGCAACGTTTCAATCAACTTTGGTGACAGCTCTGAGTAGTTGACTGGTGTGCGGTTGTGTCGGAAATATTTACCGAGAAGCACGCCATCTGCCGAATACAGTTCTGAAGAAAGATCAGGATCGGGTTTTTCCAGATCCTGTAATGACGGAAGGCCCCCATAAAGGCCAAAAAGGTCTATTCTAACAGAGTAAATAAAGGCGGGGGCCGCTACTACCCCAATCAGGAATATCACCCAAAGTATAGGGATAATTTTAGATAGGCGTTTTTTCATCAAACAGACTAATAGTTCTCCTTGAAAAACTTCAGATACGCTCCTATGTCCTTGGTTTGATAGAAGATATTGAAGTTGTCATAGGTTATAACGAAGTTATCAAATTTTGTGCTCACGTAGTTGTCATACAGTTCATTGCCCAGCCCGAACTCTTTGTAAAACTCTTCGGCACTTGCTCTATCTTCAAACTCATTGACGAGAATGATAGACTTGTCTGTATCAAGAATCAGATTTCCAACTACCAAGTTTGACTCAGGATACTTCCTCTCAACGAATTGATCGATGTACTCTGGAGCCATTTCTGCAAGGTCACCGTCTGCTGTATACACCAACACAAAATAGTGTCTCTGATCAAAGTCCTTTATAAATTTCGCCTTGGCACTATTGAATAAGTTGATCTGGTAGTCTTCACTTGCCTTAACTAATGTCTGAGCATACGGGGCAAGCTCACTCTCAGAATAATTCTTAATAAAATTGTTCAATTCGTATTGATACTTGTAGATATCACTGGTTTTCCCAATGATTAGAATTTTAAGCAGTTCCAGATTATCTGAAAATTCATTGTCAGGATGTTCCTGCAGTGAGATGTTAATTCCTGCTAAGGCTCTATCGAATTTCCCTTCCTGATATAGCTTATAGGAGCTTTCATATATTTTCTTGAGCTTGCTGCTAATTGCCTGGCTTTCTTCCCTATAATTAGGGTTTAGAATTAGCTTAGCGTAGATCGATTCAGGAAAACGCTCTAGCAAAATGCTTTTATTCCTGTCTTTATTGGTTGGGTCTCCCAAATCCTCATAGAGCAGATAAAGCTCATATAGCACTTCTGCTGCATAGCTGGTCTCCGGAAAACGAAGAAGCAGCTGCTCAAAGGTTTCCGTACTCGACTGTTTTTCCTTTAACTGAAAATAATATATCACGCCAAGCTGATACAAAGCCTCTTCTATTTCAGCAAGTAGTGTAGACTGTTGTCCCTCATCATAAGGAATAGTAGCTATAAGGCCTTCTCGTGTTAGGCCACCTTCCTCTTCATCTTCTTCCTTTGCTTCACGATCTCGTCGATTAGGCCCCTCTTCCTCCTGCTCGTTAGACGCTACTATGGATTGTTCTTTAGAGGACCTTCTCCAATTATCTTCAAGGGCCCGGTTACCCCATTTTCTTGTAAACTCGTTGCTCCCCTGACTCAGTGCGGCGCTGTTATAGAAATACCATGTGGCATCATTGCTCGTTGTGCTTATCAAATTACCTTCGTTTTGACCAAAAACTGAGAAATTAGAAGCTCGTGTACTTCTTTCCTTTTCTTTCTTCTTACGTTGCTCTTCTTGCTCATTTTGAGCGATGATATAATCATCCAATAATGTATTGAGCGTACCCGTATCCAAAGAAGCCAAGTACAGAAGACTATCATTTGTTTCTATGATATCTATCTGCTTAACGAACTCTGCCAGGATTGCCTGGCGCTCAGCAATCGATTCGTAGATATCTTCATCCTTAGGCATATTGAGCAAAGTCGAATCATAATACAATTTTGATAGGCGATAATCCGCAAGCCTATCATAGTATATTTCCGATAGGCTGAGATACGAATAAGCCTTTTGGCGATTATTATTGATGCTTACGCTGACCGACTGCTTATAGAAGTCTATAGCTTCAGAGAGATTACCCTGCTTCATTTCAAAATTGGCCATCTCATAGTATATCTTGTCCTGATATTCTTTATTCTTCTCGTCTGTCAACAATCCTTTGAAGTACTTTCTGACTTTTTTGAGATCCCCGGGGTTGGCAAGTTGTGTTACCTGGGCCATGTTGAGTTTGGCATAGAAGGAAAGCTCATAGGGAGGGTTGTTCTTTAGACATTGGTTGTAATTGTTGTAGGCTTCTGACTCGAACCCTAACTGTTGATACACTTGTCCAATAAGGAAGTAAATCCTTGCGGGTTCGTCTTTGGCACTGAGTAGCGGTTCAGCTCGATTGAGATTGCTTACCATGTTGCTGAAGTCTTCTCTTTTCTGGTAGAGATAGCCCCGGTTTAAGTAGAGATTCTTAAGATTCTGCTTGCTAAGTTTCTCTCTTTTGAGATAATCGGATACGGCCTCTGCATTATTGAGTTCACCAGCTTCAATAAATGTTCTCATCAACGAAACCAACGCTTCGTGACGTTCATCATCTCCTTCACCATTGGTGTTGACATATTTGAAAGTCTCAATAGCATTAGGGAAGTCGAGGCTATAAAAACGAGCCTGACCTACCAGAATGTAGCTATTATCCACCCACTTGGAGTTTGGGTGCCGTTGAATAGCGATAGACGCCTTTTCTATACAATCTTCAGTGAGTTGAGTAAACCCCGCCGCATCCGTAGAGTCAAACTGAGGAAAGATGGGTAGGATCTTGTTATAGTTCCATTGGTACCCTTGCTCGATACTATTCTCTATTTCAAAGATCTTTTCGTTGGCTATGTAGTATGCATTGTAGTGGGCAGTGGTATTGTGAAATACCTTACTTGGGATGTTCTTTTTATATGGAGAGCAGGCAACAAATAGGCCCAAGAACAGAAAGAAAGAAAGGGATCGTAATTCGTTCAACGCCACGCAGAAGCTTCAATTGAAGAAAGTAAACTTATTACAATTAATATAATAATTCTCAACGCGGTAGATAAATATATATTTTTGCCGCTGGCATTAAAATCGCAAGCTTTTGGTCAAAAAGACATTATCTAACTGGTTAACAACCAAATACTTGATGATCATTCGAAGCGAAGAGAACTTTGCGGAGAAAAAGACCATCAGCTTCAACATGGCAAAGGTAGTGTTGATTGCCTTTGTGATTTTTTTAATGCTATCCGGATTATCTTTTTATCTGGCAACCACAGTGCTTGGGCAATGGTTTGATCCTCGTCAAGCAGAGATGGAGGCTAATCGTCAGGTGATTCAGCTATCACAATCAGTAGATTCATTGATGACCGAGGTAGCCATCAAAGACCAGTTTATCCAAAACTTCAAGAGAGTGTTATCAGGTAATGACTCCACTATGCAACAGGTCGAGGGCGGAATGATCGATAGTGAAGTTAATGCCAACGGAATCGGTCAAAGACCGACTGTTGACCCCATTGATGAAGAGTTTAGGAGGGAATTTGAACAGGAGGGTGTTGAGTTACTTTCCGTTAGGAGCGATTACTCAGGTGAGTTGCAGGACTTTTATTTTTTTCAACCTATCGACAATAGTATAGTTTCTGATGGATTCAATGCTCAGGTTGGGCATTATGGCATAGACCTGGTGGCAAAGAAGGATGAACCGATAAAAGCTGTTGCTGACGGTACGGTAATATTTGCTTCTTGGACCCAGGATTCAGGTTATGTGATAGCAATACAGCATCGCAGCAACCTGATTTCCATCTATAAACACAATTCGGATTTATTGAAAAACGTCGGTAGTTTTGTGACAGCAGGCGAGATTGTTGCTATTATTGGCAATACCGGAGAGCTAACATCAGGGCCACATTTGCATTTTGAGATATGGTATAATGGCAATCCGTTGAACCCAGCAGAATTCATATCATTTTAAAAACTAGCTTAGAATGTTTACCAACAAAGAAGACAAGAGGAAAATGGCAGACGAGTCTAATAATTCGAGTAATATTTTTGGAAAGGGTACTGTACTCACTGGTAACCTCGAGACCTACGGCAATATTAGGGTAGAAGGCAAGATCATCGGTGACCTGAAAACCAAATCGAAGGCAGTACTTGGTCACTCGTCAAATGTCGATGGAAACATACTCGCCCAAAACGCCGAGATAGCGGGACAGGTAATGGGTACTGTGGAGGTCTCAGAGCTTTTGGTCTTAAAGCCCTCAGCCGTGATCAATGGAGATATCATCACTAATAAGCTCATTGTAGAGTCAGGAGCCACTTTCAATGGTGGTTGCAAAATGGGTGTGAAAATAAAGGAGATCAAAATAGGTGAACCGGAACAAAAAGCCCCACTCCTCAAAGCCCAATCCTAAACCTACCAACACCTACGCGCGATTATCTGGGATCACATTTGAGATACTATCGTTAAATCTGATCATTATTGGAGGAGGTTATTATTTGGACGACTACATAGCACCTTCATTTCCCTGGATTTGGCTATTGTTTATTTTTTTTTCGATGGCAGCCACCATTTTTTATCTACTCAGAAGGTTTGATTCATGAGGTTTTACCTTTTTGGTGTTATAGGTATTGCTTGTGTTTTGTTTGCCAGCTACTATTTTGAGAGTACTATGCTCGCAAGTGATACGCTGCATTCCACATTTCCTGGATTAGTTTTATTCTTTTTTCTCCAGTCTTTGGTAGTTGCCTGGATCATTTACCTAGCGGAAAAGTCAGGCTGGGAATCTCCGCTATATGCGCTAGGGTTGATTACCTTCAGGTTTCTTACTTCATTGTTTTTTATCGCTGTATTATTCGTGATGAAATTTGATGATATGAAGCCCCTGATGGCTCAGTTTTTAAGCGTCTATTTGATTTACTTGGCTTTTGAAATATATACCGTATTGTCTAACTTGCGGCGCAATTGAGGGGGTAATTATCAACCTATGTATTCAAGCAAAATAGAGCTGATCACTAAGTTTTTGAAGGTCAATGTCTTGTTGGCTATTTTGATGGTGATTTCTCAGTCAACAGTACTCGCTGAAGAGTCAGCGGGAGATGGTGATTTCAATCCAAGTGAAATGATCAATCACCATATCATGGATGCCCATTCGTGGGAGATATTTCATGGACTTACGGTGCACCTCCCTGTCATTTTGTATTCGGAAGAAAAGGGCTTGGATGTTTTCTCATCCAGCAATTTTTACAATGATGCTCATGAGGTAGTACCCTACAGCGGCTACATCATGGAGCATGAGCACATTGCGTTGGCAAATGGAGATCATGTATTAGATTTTTCTATTACCAAGAATGTGTTATTTCTATTCTTCAATGCAATAGCATTAATATTGATCTTTTCGGCGGTGGCACGAGGTTATAAAAAGAATATTGGTAAGGCTCCATCGGGGATACAATCATTTTTTGAGCCTATAATCATATATGTTCGGGACGAAATAGTTAAGCCTAACATAGGGCCAAAGTACGAGCGCTACCTTCCGTATTTACTTACTCTATTCTTTTTCATTTGGTTTGGCAATTTATTGGGTCTTTTGCCTGCTGCAGCCAACCTAACTGGGAACATTGCTGTGACCATGGTTCTTGCGGTGGCGAGCCTTATTATCACATTGGCATCAGGTCGTAAGACTTACTGGATGCACATATTAGACCCTATGGGAAACAGCATGGGATGGTTAGCAAAATTTCCGCTATACCTTATTCTATGGCCTATTGAGATCATAGGTATTTTCACTAAGCCGTTCTCATTGATGGTACGTCTCTTTGCTAACATTACGGCAGGACACATTATCATCTTAAGTATTCTGAGTCTCACCTTCATTGCGGAGAGCATTGCGGTGGGTATAGGAGCCACAGTCCTAGCGTCAGTAATGAATTTGCTAGAACTGTTTGTTGCTCTACTTCAGGCATATGTATTTACACTTCTCTCATCTATGTACTTTGGGCAGGCGGTAGAGGAGCATCATTAGAATCTTTTTTAAACCATATAAATTAAACAGTAATGGGAGCAATTGGAGCAGGTTTAGCAGTACTAGGAGCAGGTCTTGGTATCGGCATGATCGGTAAAGGAGCTACTGAGAGTATCGCTAGACAACCAGAAGCAGGTGGTAAGATCCAGACTGCAATGATTATCGCTGCGGCCTTGATTGAAGGTGTGGCGCTATTTGCGGCCGTAATTGGATTCTTGTCCATCGGAACTAATTGATTTATTCAGATCTGGTCCTTTGACATTAGGTCTGAGGGCCAGGTCCTATTCTAAAAAAGAAATAACGTGGAACTAGTTACCCCAGGAATCGGTCTCATATTTTGGCAAACAGTTGTCTTCCTTGTTGTATTTGCCATTTTGGCAATGTTCGTTTGGAAGCCTATCACTGAGGCCTTGCGTACAAGAGAAGGCTTTATTAGTGACTCTCTCAAGGCTGCAGAGCTGGCGAAAGAGGAAATGAATCAACTCAAAGCTGACAATGAATATCTACTCCAAGAGGCACGGTTTGAAAGAGAAAAGATACTGAAGGAAGCAAATGCTGTTGCCAATCAGATCAAGGAGGACGCAAAGGTAGAGACGGCCAAGATCACAGAGAAGATGATCGATGATGCCAGGAAGAGTATTGAGTCTGAAAAGCAAAACGCACTGAAAGATGTCAAAAACCTCGTAGCTGAGCTTTCACTAAATATTGCTGAAAAGGTGATCAGACAGGATTTGGCAAAGGACAATGCGCAGAAAGAGCTCATCCAGGAATTTGTAAAGGACATTAAGGTCAATTAAGATGTCAGATAGCAGAATTGCCATAAGGTATGCCAAGCCATTGCTTTCGATGGCCGAAGAGAAAGGCAAACTGGATGCTGTCAAAGATGACATGGACAATTTCGTGGCGATCTGTAAGCAAGAGCGCCCTTTTGCTTTAATGTTGCGCAACCCAATCATTCCCCATCTTAAAAAACTAGGAATACTTAAAAAGATCTTTTCCGGTAAGGTCAATGCACTGACCATGTCCATTTTTGAGATCATGACCAGGAAAAACCGGGAACAGGTGTTGGAAGAGGTAGCTAAAGAATTTGTGAGGCTCTACAATATTCACAAAGGCATAGAAGATGCTGTTCTAAGAACAGCTGTTCCACTCGATGCTAAACTTAGAAAAGAGTTTACTAAGATCGTTGAGGATATTGCTAAGAAGAAGGTCGAACTTCAGGAAGAGGTTGATCCTGAGCTGATTGGTGGATTTACCTTGAAAATAGGAGATCGAAAGATAGATGACAGTGTCAGCGGTAAGCTGAGAGATTTGAGATATACATTAATAAATAACTAAAGAATATCATCCCATGGCAGAAGTCAGACCAGACGAAGTATCAGCGATACTTAGGGAACAACTTTCAAATTTTAGATCTGAAGCTGAGCTTGAGGAAGTAGGCACAGTACTTCAGGTGGGTGACGGTGTGGCACGTATTTATGGTCTCACCCAGGCCCAGGCAGGTGAGCTCCTGGAGTTTGAAAATGGATTGAATGCACTTGTCCTCAACCTTGAAGAAGACAATGTTGGTGCTGTACTTCTTGGCGAGTCATCTGAGATCAAAGAAGGGGATACAGTGAAGCGTACTACAAGAATTGCCTCGATCAAAGTCGGTGATGGTATGTGTGGTAGAGTTGTTGATACACTTGGTAACCCGATAGATGGTAAAGGTAAAGTTGAAGGCGAGCTGTATGAAATGCCATTGGAGCGTAAGGCACCTGGTGTGATCTACAGACAGCCTGTAAACGAACCTCTACAGACAGGTATCAAAGCGATTGACTCTATGATCCCTATAGGAAGAGGTCAGCGTGAGTTGATCATTGGAGACCGTCAAACAGGTAAGACAGCTGTAGCAATTGATACTATTCTGAATCAGAAGGAGTTTTATGAAAGAGGTGAGCCTGTTTACTGTATTTACGTAGCGGTAGGGCAAAAAGCCTCTACTGTGGCCCAGGTGGTAGCAGCCCTCGAAAAAGGTGGTGCTATGCCGTATACCACTATTGTATCAGCAGCAGCATCTGATCCTGCGCCGATGCAGTTTTTCGCTCCGTTTACCGGTGCAGCAATTGGCGAATACTTCAGAGATACAGGGCGACCAGCACTTGTGATCTATGATGACCTGTCTAAGCAGGCAGTATCTTACCGCGAAGTGTCGTTGCTTCTTAGAAGGCCTCCCGGACGTGAAGCGTATCCTGGTGATGTATTCTACTTGCACTCAAGACTATTGGAGAGAGCAGCGAAAATCAATGAGAATGATGATATCGCACAACAGATGAATGACTTACCACCTTCATTGAAAGGCAAAGTAAAAGGTGGTGGTTCATTGACAGCCCTGCCCATCATTGAGACACAAGCAGGTGATGTATCAGCTTATATCCCAACTAACGTAATTTCAATTACAGATGGACAGATATTCCTGGAGACCAACCTTTTCAACTCTGGTATCCGACCTGCGATCAACGTAGGTATCTCAGTATCACGAGTGGGTGGTGCGGCCCAGATCAAGTCTATGAAGAAAGTAGCCGGTACCTTGAAGCTTGACCAAGCGCAGTTCAGAGAACTTGAGGCGTTTGCTAAATTCGGGTCTGACCTGGATGCAGCTACACAGAGAATCATCGATAGAGGAAGAAAGAACCTAGAGATCTTGAAGCAGGGTCAGTACTCTCCCGTACGAGTAGAGGATCAGGTCGCCATCATCTTCGCCTCTACCAAGGGGTACATTGATAAGGTACCTACAGAGAAGGTCAAAGATTTCGAAAAGGAGTTTTTGCAGGAGATGAGATCAAAGCACGGAGGAGTGCTTGATAAGTTGGCTAGTGGTAAGATAGATGATACCATCACTGAGGTCTTAGCAGAAACAGCTAAATCGCTCGCTGCTCACTACACAAAATAGAATAGCATCGCAGTATGCCGAACTTAAAAGAAGTAAAAAACAGGATTGCCACAGTCAATTCTACCCAGCAGATAACCAAAGCCATGAAAATGGTTGCGGCTGCTAAGTTGAGAAGAGCGCAAGACCGCATTCTTCAAATGCGTCCCTATGCTCTCAAACTCAACACTATTCTTCGAAATGTAAGCAGTGCAGCTTCTACAGAAGAACCATCGGTATTTTCCATTGATAAGGGAACCGAGCGGGTACTTCTCATGGTGGTTTCTTCTGATAGGGGACTTTGTGGGGCTTTCAATAGCAACGTGTTCAAAGCGGCTGTAAGCCATATCAAGGAAAACTATGCACACGCAGAGAGAAGTGGTAATCTCACCATTATGCCGATAGGCAAGCGATCTTACGACTACTTCAGAAAGAGAAATTATCAACTCGTAGATGATTATTGGCAAACCATGCATCACCTGAAGTTTGAAGATGTGAGGGCCATGGCAGAGCGTGTGATGAAGGATTTTGAGGCAGACCTCTATGACAGAGTAGATTTGATCTATAATGAGTTCAAGAATGTGGCAACTCAAATATTGAGAGCCGAGCAGTACCTGCCAATTGCGGCTCCTGAAGTGGAAGAAGGAGTTGGTTCGGAGATTGACTATATCTACGAGCCATCCAGAGAGGAGATAGTAAAAGACCTGATTCCTAATTCTCTAAAAATCCAGCTATATAAGGGACTCTTAGAGTCGAACGCAGCGGAGCAAGGAGCAAGAATGACGGCAATGGGTCAAGCTACTGATAACGCTGGAGAGCTACTTAAGGAACTGAAGTTGACTTATAACAGAACACGTCAAGCCGCCATCACTAAAGAGATATTGGAGATCGTTGGTGGCGCGGATGCATTGAAAAACGGCTAAACCGACCAAAAACTATAAATGAAAAGCCCAATGCTGGGCTTTTTTTGTGTAATTGGTACTGGGATGATCAAGGCTTACCGGTTGTTTCAGGCGCTTTCATTGGATGTTGCTCTAGGTGCAGTTGTGCTGAGTACGGCAATGGCAAAGTACTTAGGCACAGAACTCACATGGGCCGTTCAGCTGAGCCTATTTATATGCGTCTGGTTGATTTATAGTTTCGATCATCTGATGGATAGTGATAAGCAGATTTCTCCCTCTGTTTCATTGAGGCATTATATTCATTATCGATTTCGACGGGGAGTAATCTGTGGTATGGTCGCGGCTATTTTGATGGGAGTCATCACGCTTTTCTATCTACCATCAATAGTCATACTATGGGGAGTAACAGCAACAGCTTTTATAATCATTTATTTCCTATTGGTTCGTTATACTCGTTTTTGGGCTAAGGAAGTCTTTGTAGCTCTGGGTTACACTGCCGGAGTATTTCTGGCACCTCTATCTCTTACAGTTGAATTGATGATCCCGGATGTCATATTGCTAATGACAGTGATCTTCCTTCTGGCAGTCGTCAACCTGCTTACCTTTTCATTTTTTGATTTTGAGATGGACCAGCAGGTAGGCTTTCATTCAATGGCAGTTCGCTTTGGTAAAAGGACAATTAGAAAAACCATTTTAGGTCTGGCATTTCTCTCCATGGCCCTGACTATGGTCCTTTACTCTTTAGAGCAAGCTCCATCTCTTTATGCGATGATTGTTCTAATGAACCTGAGCCTGATAGCTCTGATTTTGAAACCTTCTTTTTTTCGTGAGGATCAATTCTATCGTGTCATAGGAGATGGTATTTTCTTTTTCCCACTGTTTTACCTGCTGTATGCCTAGTGATTATGATCATTTGGCCAGATGGTATGATCGCCTTGGCAACTTGGTGTTCGCTGGTTCTATTCGAAAAGCACAGGCTTTTGGTCTTGACAACATGACATCTGACAGTAGAGTTTTGATTGTGGGTGGAGGTACGGGGTACGTGCTGGATGCTATCGCAAGACTCAACTTGAGTGGTCTTAACATAGACTATGTAGAATCTTCACAGGGGATGCTGCAATTGGCTGAAATGAGGAGTATCTCAAACCAAGATGTAAGGTTTATCAATGAATCATGGCCTAGCACAAAAGCCAATGATTGTTATGATGTGATCATCACACAGTTCTTTTTAGACTCCTTTGATGGAAATGAATTTCACCTCATGTTTTCATCTTTGGATGTCAGGCTCAAGGAAGGAGGATTGTGGATTGTTGCTGATTTTCAACTTTCCAAGGATTTACGCGTCTTGTGGCAACTGCCAATGCTTCGGTTGATGTACCTGTTTTTTAAAATTACGGTAGGCATCCAGGCTTCACGCCTTGAAGATATAGCAGAACACTTTGCATCTACATATAAGGAATTGATCTGCAATAGCAATTACTACGGTACGTTCATTTTTTCATCCACCTACCGGAAAATGAAGAAATAATGGATCAAATGGAAACCTTGAAACTAATACTATGTCTTTAGATCAAAATCTAGAGAATTTGGATTCGGGGCAACAATCGATCCATAAGTATTTGGTAGTAAAGAGCAAGGAAGGCGACCGCCGGGCCCAAAGTGAACTCTATGGACTTTACGCTAAGGCTATGTTCAATATTTGTCGAAGGCTGATGGGTAATGAAGATGAGGCGAAGGACGCATTACAAGATGCTTTTGTAGATGCCTTTCTTAAGATCCACACACTGGAAAATGAAAACCTTTTCAGTGCATGGATCAAAAGAATAGTGGTCAACAAGTGTATCAATACGCTCCGAAAGAAGAAACTGGAAATGGTAGAGATAAATGACCGTACTGATTATGTAGAAGAGGAAGAAGACACTGACTTCCAGAAGTTTGAAGCAAGTCGAATAATGAGGGCCATTGATCAAATATCAGAAGGGTGTAGAACAGTACTCAACCTGTATCTTTTTGAAGGCTATGATCATAAGGAAATAGGTACAATACTCGGTGTAACTGAGTCAGCTTCTAAAGCGCAGTACAGCAAGGCGAAAGCCAAAATACGGAAATTGTTGATGGACGATAATAGTATGAGCTATGGGTGATGAATTAAAGAAATATGTGGATAAGGATCGGGCGAGTTTTGATGTATATGATGAAGACCTTTCCGGTCTTTGGGGTCAGATTGAGCAGCGTCTTGAAAGTCACACTACCTCTGATGACAAGGTTGTTAAGAAAAAAACTACCCTGGGATATCTATTGCGTGTGGCTGCTATGCTCATATTGGTCTCGGCGGTGGGGATGACGATTTGGTTGCAGTCAACCAATAGCCGAAGTGATAATATTCTGTACCGGATATCTCCGGAATTAGCCGAGGCAGAGGCTTTCTACAACGACCTAATAGCTGAGAAACTCACCATTATCCAGGCAAGTCTACCTGACAGTGATTTTTACCAGGCTGATTTCAACATGCTCAATGAGGCCTATGACGATCTTAAAAAAGACCTCAAAGACAATGCGGATAATGAAGAAGTAGTTCAGGCGATGATTACAAATTACAAAATCCGCTTGTCCATGCTTGAAAGAATATTAGAAGAATTAGATAAAGACAAAGATGAAGAAGCTGATCAGCATATTAATCTTTAGTCTCCTGATCGAAGGGTCCCTTTTTGGAGGTATCCTTGGTTCGAAGAATAAAGATACGGACACACGGCTGACCAAAGTCATAGAACGTGGCTTTAACGTCAGGAGTAATGTGACGATTGATCTGACAAACAAGTATGGTCAGGTAGTACTTAACTCCTGGGACCAGGATAGTGTGACCATGAAGATACAGATCACAGCTTATGGCAAAAATGACGATGCTGTTGAGAAACTCATGGACCGGGTGGACTTTGACTTTAACAACACTGCAAACTTCCTGACCATTGAGACGGTTTTTGACCGAAATTCAGGTGTGTTCAAAGACTTATGGAACAGCGTTTCAGACGCTTCGAAGAACCTGATAAGCAAGAGCAGGATCACTGTAGATTATGAAATCTATATTCCATCAAGTTCAACCATGGAGATCGTTAATCGCTTTGGCAACATCTATGTCAACCAGCATGGCGGTAAGCTAGTGGTCGATCTGAGTCATGGAGATTTCAGGGCGAGTAACATTGAGGCACCACTGGATTTGACACTTGGTTATGGTAGGGCAAACATTCGTAGTATCCGGGAAGCACGGATCAACCTCAAAGGTGGAGAGATTGATGTTAGCCGAGCTTCTCAGATAGACCTTCAAAGCACATCTTCTGAGATATACATCAGTGATATCAGCAGCCTGAGAGTAGACTCCCGTAATGACGCCATGAGACTTGAAGAGGTGGGCTACATCGCTGGTAAGGCCAACTTCACCGATATACAGATCGACCGGTTGTTTGAGAGTACTGATATGGACCTACTCTATGGAGAGCTGGATGTGAGCAATGTGATGGCAAGTTTTTCTCGTATCCGAATTAACGGAAGGACTGCAGATGTACAGTTGAATTTTGATCCGACATCAAGTTTCGAACTTGACATTTACGGTAGGGAAGAGCGGATAATACTGCCCTCTGCGATGGCAGGCCTGAAGTCGGAAGTAGATGAGGATGACGACAAAAACGTGCGAATAACAGGTAAATATGGAGATGGTAGTGGTGAGAAGAGCGTGGATCTGGAAGTAGACAATGGAGACATCATTATTACCCTTGAAGAACCTGTACCCTACACCACCAAACAAAGAAACTAGTATGAAGAAAGTAGTAACAACATTCCTGGGACTCTTAATAACGTTGGTGTGCTTGGCTCAGGAGTATGAACAGTCCGCAGGCGTGCGATTAGGGCATTCGGCCGGCCTGACTTATAAGAAATTCATCAAAGATGAGCACGCTTTTGAGTTTATGGTTACCGGCCGCAACAGCGGCGTGCAGGCGACAGGACTCTACGTCCACCATAAGCCATTGCAGTTTAGTTTCAATGACCAATTTTATCTCTACTATGGTGCAGGGGCACATTTAGGCTATGAAAAGTATTTTGGCTATCGCAAAGTGCTTGATCCTGGGTCACCCAACGAATTTTTCTACACCAACAAGAGTTTCTTCGCAATGGGTATTGATGGACTGATTGGTTTGGAATACCGGATACTCAGTGTCCCGATGACGGCTAGTTTTGATTTGAAACCCTACTTCAACTTCTTTGGTATGCGGTATACTGCCACACGCTTTTGGGATGCTGCATTTACAGTGAAGTATATTTTTTGAGCCTATTTATGAAGCAAATTTACACCCTAACCATCCTACTGCTCAGTACTGTGCTCTTACCGGAATCTGGCTATGGTCAGAAGTATGTCGATAGTGATGAAGTAGCAGAAGTAAAATCACTTCTCAACAGGGACAATGATCTCTCCGGTTTTGGATCGGTAGACTTCAAAGTAACTGAGCTGATTGATACACGGGCTATGGTCCTGGGAGCACGGGCCGGACTTGTCGTTAACAGGCGATTTCTTTTTGGACTCGGTGGTTATGGTATCGCCACCAATTTAGAGTTTGATGGTAATCCTTCCTCCGGTCAGATCAGACCGTTACAACTGTACGGAGGTTATGCTGGTATGCTGATTGGTGGCATTGTAGCCCCTCGAAAAATGTTCCATATATCGTTTCCCTTACTACTCGGCGCTGGTGGAGTGGAAGTGTCTGATGAGAACTTTTTCCCCAGGTCCTCAGATAGTGGCTACTCTATAGAGCGCTCAGCATTTTTCGTGGTTGAGCCTGGATTGGAACTGGAAGTCAATGTGACCAGGGTCTTAAGGCTGGCTATTGGAGGCTCCTATCGGTGGGTCAGAGGTAGTGATCTCACTACCGTTACAGATGATGACTTGACTAATTGGGCTGGCAATTTTGCAATTCGATTTGGCGGGTTTTAGCTAGATATGCTTGATATAGTCAGTGAGGTTTATCTCAGTTTGAATGGACATCTTTTTCTTTAGGCGCTCTCGGGCCTTATCCACAGCACGTTTGGTAACATTCTGTAGACCGGCAATTTCTTTACTAGTAAGTCCCATTTTTATAAAAGCTGCAAGCCTTTCTTCGTTAGGCGTAAGGTTGGTATGGTTTTTATTTAATGACGCAAAAAAATCAGAATAAACACTCTCGAAGTATAACTTGAATGTGCTCCAATTCGTGTCAAAGTCCCTCAATTGCGCTAGTCTTTTTTGGAGCTCTACGGTCTTACCCTCGGAGTGGGTCAATACTTCTTGCAACTCCTCAATTTCCTCATTTTGTCGGATCCGGGTCGTGGTGTAGGCTATCAGCTTCCTGTTCTTTTCCTCTAGTTCCAACGCAATGGCATCCTTTTCTCTGCTGATTTGAATATTGCTCAGCTTAAGGATACCCATACGCTGGCTTGTAGCCACTGTAAATATCAGGACTTCAGCGGTCAAACCAATAAGTAGATATACATGGCCGGTTTGATAATTTAGGCTTAGGTCATTGAGATAATATATGAACAGGGCCGCCGCTGTAAGAAGAATAATAGACCCTGCCAATAGATAGCCTGCAAAACGCTCCCCACGCCTCACAGCCTTGTAGCAAACGAAAGGTATAAGGGTATAGGTAATCACAGAAATGAGCTGTTTGAAGAATAATCCAATTTCATAGTTCACCAGTGGTTCGATGGAGAATATGATGTAAAACACTGGCAGGCTGACCAGCGAATAGAATTGTGTTTTGGAGTTCTTCTTGAGTTGAAGGAAGTCTGCAACAAACAACGGATAAACCGTATGCCATATCACGAATGGCAGGTTGATTCGGAGATATCTCTCCCATTCGAGGTTTTCAATCAATCCTGAGGCGATGATCAGTCCACCAGAAAAAAGCACCCAACTATAGCTTGCAAAGCTCTGAATAAGAAGAAAACCGTAGATGCTCTCTCTCATCCAAACAAAAATGAGGAGGTTGTATAGTACAGTTAATGTTAGCAGTCCAGCTAAAAAGTAATTGAAGAACTGAAGGAAGCCATAGCGATATTTGAAAGCGGCTGTGGAATATAAGATGAAAGCCATCCGAAATGAGGTTTTGACTAGTTTTTGGCCCGACTTGCTGTAGTTATGAAGACGCAGCACAAATTCATTCTCCTGATTAGGCATAATCCTGAGAGGTATTATAGAGGATTGGCTGTAGTCATAGGCTCGCTGTTCAGGAGATATAAGATATCCATGCTTTCCCTTTTCGGGTATCAGGCTGCTGCGCTCATGGTTCACACGATATACCGTGACGCTATCGAAAAAGAAACTGCTCGTGAACATGGTGTGCTCACGGTCCTCTTCATTATTGATCTTAAATTTCAGCCAATAGACCTCAGCCTGATCACTCAAAAGGTTGAATTGAAAAGGATGAAAAAGACTTTGATCAATCTTATCAAAAACCATATTGGCTTCCGGATCAGTTAATATGAGAGCATGATCAAGAATGCGCTGTTCGTTAAGGTGAGTCACCAGGGAAGCCTGTTGACCTAAGGTAACTAAAGACAGAATGCAGTTTAGACAAATTGAAATCAGCAGGTTACGAAAGCGGATCCTATAAGACATACCCATCTATAAGTTCTTAATATGATCGTTGAGGTGGACCTCAGGAGAAAGCTCCATTTTCTTTTTAAGTCGTTCTCTGGCTTTGTCAACGGCTCGCTTGGTTACATTCTGTAGACCGGCAATTTCTTTGCTAGTGAGACCCATCTTAATAAATGCTGCAAGGCGCTCTTCATTAGACGTCAGATTAGTATGTCTTGCATTTAGTACTTCAAAGAACTCGGAATACACATTTTCGAAATATACTTTGAAGGTATCCCAACCCGCATCAAAATGCTTGAGCTGGTCAAGCCTCTTCTCAAGTCTTGGATCACGATTATTCTCCTGCCCCAGTTCCTTTTGTATTTCTTCTAATTCCTCATTGTTGCGCATTCTTGAGGTGGTGTACGCGATAAGCTTACGGTTTTTTTCTTCCAGTTCTTTTTCTACAGCTCTTTTTTCAGCATTGACCTTAATGTTTGACATTTTGAGTACCCCAATGATCTGTGTAGTGGCAAAAGTGAAGACGAGCGTTTCAAACGTCAACCCAATTAGGAATATAACATGACCGGTTTGGTAGTTGAATTCGGGACGGTTAAAGAAATGGACATAGACAATAGTGTTAATCAACAATACCAGGGAACCAAGAAAGATATAAGCTGCAAACTCCTGATTGTTTCTCATTCCCAAAAATGCCGATATGGGCACAAGCATGTAAAGTGTCAAAGAGATCACTTCCCTTATCACAACAGTGGTTTCATAATCAAGGACCCACGGTATGGTGACTATGAAATATATGATCGGTAGTCCAATCATTGCCAGGTGCAACGGTCTGGAATACTTTTTAATTTTCAGGAAGGCTACAATGAAAACCGGATATGAAACATGGAAGAGTATATAGGGCACATTAGTTCGAAGTGTTCTTTCAAGCTCCAGGTCTTCAATAAGGCCCAGGTTGA
Organism: Flammeovirgaceae bacterium UBA6059; assembly: GCA_002435755.1. GTDB lineage: Bacteria > Bacteroidota > Bacteroidia > Cytophagales > Cyclobacteriaceae > UBA6059. Next base: position 129,164 of record DIYH01000004.1, on the reverse strand, counting down.
TTAGTACCCCTCCGGTAAACAGTATCCAGCTATAGCATGCCAGATTATGCAATAGTAGATAGCCGAATATTCTTTCTCGCACCCAGGCGAGCATAAGGATATTGAAGAGAATGGTCAAAGTGAAAAGCCCAGTGAGAAAATGGTTAAAAAAGACAAGTAAGTCGTATCTATTATGAAAGCCTTCCAGAGAGTATAGTACAAAACCCATTCGGAATGAAGTCTTTGCAAACTGCTTGCCGTGATAGGAGTAGTTGTGAACCCTAATAAAGTATTCGGTAACTCCCTGCTCAGGAACATTGATCGGGATAATCGCTGATTGGCCATATCTATGTGCTCTTTCATCTGTAGGGATCAAATAACCGTGCCTGCCGGGTTGCTTGACCAACCTTTTATCTTCCAATACATAGACCGACAGGCTATCGATGAAGAAACTACTGGTTAGCATTTCGATTTCCTTATTAGTATTATTCTCTATTGAGAATCTCAGCCAATACACTTCTTGAATGTCTTGAAGATCATTCAAGTCGAACAATTTGAAATCGCGATTTAGAATAGAATCAAGATCTGAATTCGGAACATCACCTACAAAGACTTTAGCATGATGAAGGATGTTTTGCTCTTCATCAACGACACTCAGGCTTTGACCGGTAGAATCAAATGTGGTCACATAGCAGATGAAGCCTACAGGAATCAGCCTAAAAAAGTAGCACAGGGCACTCATATCTGCTTTATATAGCTTGTTAGATTCGTGTCAGCATTGAGCTCCATTTTCTTTTTTAGTCTTTCTCTTGCCTTATCTATGGCTCGCTTGGTCACGTTTTGTAAGCTTGCAATTTCTTTGCTCGTCAGCCCCATTTTTATGAATGCCGCCAAGCGCTCCTCGTTGGCTGTCAGGTTTTCATGTCGCTTATGTAGTGCTCCAAAGAAGTCAGAATAGACATTTTCAAAATAGACCCTAAAGGTTTCCCAACTCGCGTCGACATTCTTAAGCTGATCAAGCCTTTTCGCTAGTCCAGGACTATGATTATTACTCTGTCTAAGCTCCCTTCGTATTTCCTCTAATTCATCATTGCTTTTGATGATAGACGTAGTATATGCGATCAACTTACGGTTCTTGTCTTCCAGCTCTAACGCAATCGCCTGTTTTTCTTCCAGTGCCCTTTCACTGATATTTTTTATAATTCCCATGCGTCGAGTGGAAGCGAATGTGAATATTAGAATTTCAAAAGTGATCAGGCCTTGAAGCATCATATGGCCAACAAGGTAATTGTGATTTGGGCTACTAATGATGTACAAAGTAATTGGTACCAACAAGAGATAAGCCAGAGTTCCGACTAAGAAAAAAGAAGCTTGAGGTTGCTTGTTTTTGGTTGCAACGATTGCAGATACCATCATAAGAGGATAAATCATTGAACCAACAAATTTCTGAATGTCAATAGCGGTTTGATAGTCAACCAAGAACAACAAGATCAATGCGGCATGAATAATGGCCAGGCTAATCATGATCCAATGGATCACGGGGGTATGTCGCTTTGTATTCAGGAAAACAATGCCAAAAAACGTAAACGCATAAAATATAATGTTGAAGGGAATAAATCGCCGGATCAACCGCTCTATCTCCAGATCGTTAACAAGGTTCAAATCAATCAATACACCTCCGAGTATGAAGGTCAGGCTAGCTGCTGCTAGGTTGTAAAAGACTAACAATCCAAATACCTGATCTCTCAAGAATATGAAGAGTAGAACATTATATAGAATAGTCAAGCTTATGAGACCCATTAAAAACAAGTTGAATGACTTAAAAAAACCATAGGTACTATCAAAGCCTGCTTGATTGTATAGAACGAGCCCAAGAACAAGCGATGTTTTTAAAGACTGACGCCCGCTTTCTGTATGATTCCGAATTCTTAATAAGTATTCGGTTGAACTGTTTTTTGGAACCTGGATAGGAGTTACGCTTGACTGGCTATAATTAACTGCACGTTGTTCTGGCCTTACCAGATAACCATTATATCCTACCTGCCTGATATATTGTCCATTGTTTTTCTTCTCGTATACACTGACGCTATCACAAAAAAATGTACTTGTATACATCGTGACATCTTCCTTGAGAGGGTTGTGGAGAGCAAATTTGACCCAGACGACTTCTTGATCAGAATCTATCTTATCAAAATCAAATGTTTTGAGGTCTTTTGAGAGAATACTTGATGCGTTTTCTTGGGCACTTTTCTCCGTAAACAGGCTGGCATACTTCCAGATAAACTGTTCTTCAACAGTAGTGCTCATAGTATCATTTCCGCCATGCAATCGAGATATCATGAACGGGGCTAGCAGAATGAGCAGAGAAATTTTGCGCATAACGGAACGTATAAAGCCTTTTTTTAAACTCGATCTAATTTAACCATGTCGCACCATTGTCGCACCCCCCAACTAGTCGAAAAACCGACTTTTTGATGACAATTGGGCTAACAAACTAAACTACTGCGACATGAAAAAACTCTTTACATTCTCATTGCTCATCCTCTTGATGAGTCCATTGTTAGCCCAAATCGGAAACAAAGGCTTTAATTTCCAAGGTTATGCCAGGGATCTTGAAGGTACGGCATTAGGTGATACTGATATCACAGTTAAATTCTCTATTTATCCAGAGGGAGGATCCGAAGTATTTGCTGAAGAGCACAATATTAGGACAGATGCCTTTGGCGTTTTCACAGCTGTAGTAGGAGGCGTCAATCAGGCGGGTTTCTTTGGTCTGGATTGGCATAATCAAAACTATTGGTTACAAACCTCAGTGCGAGCCTTCGGAGCTACTGATTTCATAGAGATCAGCAATTCTCAGCTATTGAGTGTGCCTTATGCGCAGGCGGCTGGTAATGGCGTACCTTCTGGAACAATACTGCCATTTGGCGGTACTAAGGATAGGATACCTGTAGGTTTTGTAGCGTGTGATGGTGCTGTTTATGACCGAAACAATCCGATCTATGCTAACCTATTTAATGCGATTGACTATAACTGGGGAAGATTTAATGACTTGTTTCGTGTGCCGGATCTTAGAGGGATTTTTCTTAGAGGTGTAAGCGAAGGGTTCAACGATCCAGACTTTGCTTCAAGAGGATTCTTGTTTACCAGCGGGTCAGACATTTATGGTAATGATAATCAATCAGGCACAATACCAGGATCTTACCAGTTAGGATCGACTGCAAGACCTGGTGCTGCTTTTACAACGAATACTACTGGCAGACACGGTCATGAAATATTCAAAGATCCCAACCTGCTTTCCTGGTTCAATGATAGGTCATCAGCTGCTACCAGGATACAGCATAAAATATATGATGAGAACACTGGTCAATTTGTTGCTTTTGTAGACGCTCCACACGTTGACTCCAACGCCAGAACAAGTAGTGGTGGTCCAGATGACCACATGCTTAACACGAATTTGACAGGATACCATACGGAAGATACAGGAGACCACAGTCACGTTATTGATGGGGGTGGGGATGCTGAAACCAGGCCAAGAAACGCTTACGTCTGGTATATCATCAAGCTTTAATTCATAACAATAAACCCTCATTGTTATGAAAAGTATATTAACAATCTGCGCATGGCTGCTTATTCCAGCAGGCCTATTATATGGACAGAGCAGGAGTAGCGCGACGAGCATCGGTTTTATAGGAGCACAGCAACAGGTTGATCTCCCAAATCACCCCTCCTATTTTGTTGTTTCAGGTGGAAACGTGATTACCACGCCAAGTCGAAGTGTAGGACCTGATGGAAGCAATGTCACTGCAGGGTTGGCCTATCCAGTCAGTTATTTCAATCAAGTGTTCGATACGGATTTATTCATCTCGAAGGGATACAACCCAGATGTTGTAAGGATGCAGTGGAATATTCTGTCGAGCGTAGATCGCATTGAGCGATTCCTAATCTACAGAAAGCCCTTAGGTACAGATGTGGACTCCACATTGGTAGCCTCCTTGTCTGCTGATACATACGCTTTCAATGATGAGTTTGTACAGCAAGGGACTGTGTACAAGTACACCATTTTTGCCCAAGGTATAGCAGATAGTTTCAGAATACCATTTATTAACGTCATCGAAGGAACCGGATTCGCTTTTCCTTCTGGTGCTGTCAGTGGTCGGGTCACTTTTGAAGGAGGTACAGCTGTAGAAGGTGTGACTGTAGTAGCAGAAACAGATGGAGACCTACAGGGTAAAAGTATCTTACTAGATGGTGTTGATGATTTTTTGGAGGTACCTCACAGTTCTAATGATGATGAGCTACAACTGAGTCGTGGATTCTCGATCCAAATGTGGACGAGGTTCGAGGGAGAAGTTGGTACGAAAGGCACACTTTTTTCAAAGGGCCCTTTGACCCTCACTTATGATGGTAATGCTCTGACGTTTGATGTCGTTGGTATGGTCCTCAACATGCCTTACCAGAATCCAGTAGATTCCTTTTTTCACGTTTCTGCAGTTTATGATCCAGACTTAGGCGAGCTGAGATTGACTGCTGCTACACTTGATATAAATCAGCAGAGTCAATCTATTACGATTGGATCTTCCCTTGCTGATGATTTCAGTTTCATCCGATTTGGAAGAGATGACCTGGGGAACTTTTATAAAGGATACATCGATGAGATAAGACTATGGAACCGACCACTTGGACAGGAGGAGATCACCGATGACTTTATCAGATATCTAGCTGGTCTGGAAGAAGGATTAGTTGGATACTGGCAGTTAGATGCAGGAGTGACTAACGAATTCTACGACTTCTCTCAACCTGAGAGTGGATCATTTTATGAGAACCATGGTGAGCTCGTTGGTGCGGAATTTCAAACGTTAGTGCCGCTCAAGAGCCAGTTGGCTTTCAAAGGAGTAACTGACGAAAATGGTAACTATACCATCACAGGGTTCCCTTTTGAGTCAGAAGGCTCATTGTATCGATTCACTCCGATCCTGGGCATTCATAAGTTTGATCCGACAGAGCAAATCAGATTTGTAGGCCCATCAGAAGCTATTCACAATGAAGTAGATTTTTTGGACATATCATCCTTTCCAGTAAGTGGTACCGTTCGTTATGAGAATACCAATTTCCCGGTCGAGGGTGTATCTATCCAGATCGACGGTCAACCTGCCTTAGATGGTGAGGGTAATCTTATTTTGACGGACAATCTTGGCCAATTCACGGTAGATGTTCCTATTGGTCTGCATACGATACGTATGTCTAAGTCTCAACACACATTTGTAAAAGAGGGTCGATTCCCGGAGAGAAATGAGGGTGGTGAGATTATTCAGTTTGATTTCCAGGAGCCATTAGCAGGTTTAGAGTTTCTCGATAACACACTTGTCAAATTTGCAGGTAGAGTAGTCGGTGGTCCTAGAGAGAAAGCAAAAGCCCTCGGGTTTGGGCTCTCCAAGGACAACATCGGTGATGCAACTATCGATATAGGCTCTGAAAAAGGGTTTGTATTGGCATTGAGCGAAGGAGACTCCATTGTCAACTCAGATGAACCAAGAATTAACTCTACAACAACTTTCAACGGATCGACGCTGAGTATTGAGGCGGACCCGGCCACCGGTGAGTTTGTTGCCTATTTACCTCCGGAGAAATATTTTGTAGCGGACGTCAGATCGTCGCAGTATACTTTTGACGAAACCTACAACATATCATTCGACCTCACCTCCTTCTTCGAAGAAGAAGATACACGTGAGGATACCCTGAAGATAGAGGTAAATGGTACACCGGTGGAGGGTTTTCCTCCTTTTGATCCAAATGATTACAAGGCGGTGGTCGAAAGGTTTTCTGGTGACTCATTGTACACTCTAGGATTAGACACATTCAGGTATGAAGCCCGACGCGACTTTATCCTCAGAGTAAGTCCAACATTAGATGTGGTGAATGAAGAGGATGGTGACCTTTTTGGTGAGACGAGTTACACCTATACTGATGATATTCAGGAAGTCGAAGTTCCGCTGATAGAAAATGGCAGCTACACATTTGGCTATCCTGTATTCAGACAAGGTAGTAGGTACCTCATGAAAATATCTGCCTTTGAGGAATACGTCAATGACGAAAATGAAGCAGATCGTGTGCCTGTCAGTGATGGTACCGTAGAGATTGTTAATGATTTGGCCAAAGACCGTGAAACAACTCTCTCACTTGACAGTAGAGGCAGAGCTAATTATCTCTTTATCGGTGGATTTCCTTCGCTAAGCATGGATCCCATCAATCCCGAGAATAGCTTTACTAAGGTGCTCTCTATTAACTCAGTGACCGGTGAGCAAGCGAATATCAGGACTGCCTGGCAGACCGACCAACCGTTTCGGGGATACCTCTTTGGTGGTTTAGCACAAGGCAATGATTTCGTGACCAACGGCCCTACCCAAATGGTAACGATACTTAGAGACCCTCCCGGTTCCAATAGTTTTGCCTTCTTAGAAAAAGGACAGACCATTGAGAAATCAGAAGCGTGGGAGGTAGGAAAAAGTGATGCATTAGATCGTGACGTAACCGCAGACTTAGGGGCAAGTACAACAACGTTTGTTGGTCTGGGGGCAGGTATTATAGAAGAAATAGCGATCATTAATGATCTGTCCGTTGGTGTGAGTTTGGAGTCTTCTTACAGTGAGACAGGAGAACAGAGTATTGCTATGACCTCTACTAAGACCTGGACCACTGATGAGCTCTTTCCGTTTGTCAGTGCACCTGGAGACATATTTGTGGGTTATGCCACCAATCTGGTCTATGGTGTGGCGTTATCATTACAACCTCTTCCTGTAAGTAGTGTTGAATGCCTGGGTGATGATTGTGGAATAGTAGAAAGCAACGGCTTTAAGCTAGGGACAAGAGTAGGTCTTAGAGTTAATCCGGAATTTGGAACCACTTTCATTTACTCTCAGCTCTTCATTGAAGATGAGTTGCTACCAGAGCTGACCGACTTCCGAAACGGCTTCTTAACATATTCGCCCACTCCTGATGATGTGGTTCCTCAGGGAGATAACTTGGTCTACTTATCTCTTGTGCCACCTTCTGACCCAAACTTCGGTAAGTCCAATGCAGATAAAGAAGCCTGGGGAAATGCTGCGACCTCAGAAGTTGGCAATGGCCCTAGTTATCGAATTCTCGTACCCGAAGGATTCGACCCTGAAAAAGTTTATGATACAGTAGATTACTATAACAATCAGATCAATGACTGGATTTATTGGCTAAGAGAAAATGAGCGCCAGAAAGTGCAGGCCGCTCTAGAGGAGAACATCTCAATAGATGGTGGCGCACAATTTGATCAGACCATGACCATCGAGGAGTCTGAAACAACCAGCCGAAGCTTTTCTTGGAGCGTAGATGCAAGTATCGCCAGCGAAGTAGGATTTAGTGGTATAGGAAGCATAGGAGTAAAGACAAGTTTGGCCTTAACTACAGGTGTGAATGGTGGAGAATCCTTTGGCAGTAGCACTGTGAATTCAACTACTTATGGATTCACCATTGGTGATGACGAAGGTGTACCAAACAACGGAGGTACGGCACTAGACTATCATTCTATTGACATCAAGAAGCCACAAGATGGTTTTGGGCCGGTATTCGTCCTTCGCGCTGGAGCGACGAGCTGTCCTTATGAAGGGGAGCAGTTGACCAAGTACTATGAACCAGGACAGCATGTACTTCAGTTTGCTTCTCTACAGACAGAGAAAGTAGAGCTGGTAATTGAAAACCCAACGGTGGCCAATATCCCGTCCAATCGAGACGCTGAGATCACAGTCCAATTAATTAATCAGTCCGAATCAGAGAATTCGCTCTGGTTCAGACTAGCAATCAATGATCAGGCTAATCCTAATGGAGCGATCATTCGAGTAGATGGTAGAGAACTGGATGGAGAAGGTCGTAGCTTCCTGGTCAACTTTGGAGAAACCCTCATAAAAACAGTTACAATCTCGAAAGGGGCCGGGGACGTATTTGACTATGAGGATCTTGGGTTACGCTTAATTTCTGAATGCAATGCTACTATCCTGGATGAGAAGTCCTTATCCGTCTTCTTTCAACCAGGCTGTTCTGATATCTCCCTTGTGACGCCAGTGGATCAATGGGTGTTGAATACTGCTACGAGACCCGTGAATACTCAGACCATCACCTTTGATAGCTACGATCTTCAGAATGAGACGTTTGAGTTTGCAGCATTTCAATACAAGCCAACGAGTTCAAGCACATGGATCACTAATACGATCTTCTACAATCCTCTGACGATCAGAAGGTCAGAATTTGATGATTTTGATGAGCCTAAGCTTTGGCTGGACGGTTCCGGGACAACTACTTACGACTGGGATATGAACGATCTGCCTGATCGGACTTATGACATTCGAATTATTACTTCTTGCGAAATAGGTGGTGACGTACCGGCTATCACGCCTACGGCTATCCACACTGGCCGGAAAGATGTTTCCAGACCCCAGTTGTTTGGGACTCCTCAACCTGGAGATGGTATTCTTTCGGCAGGTGATGACATTCGCATCCAGTTTAGCGAAGAGATCGAGGCAGGTCTTCTTACACCATTCAACTTCAGCATGAAAGGTGTATTCAACAACACCCCTTTGGACCATTCTGCTAGTGTGCAGTTTGATGGCCTGGATGACTATGTACGGATCGAGGATGGACTGAGCTTAGGAGATACTGACTTCACGATATTCTTCTGGTTGAGAAGGGAGCAGTTTGGAGAAGCCTATACCCTATTCTCCAAGGGATATTTCCCTGGTGATGTATTCGAAGTGGGCTTCACAGCCAACAATCAACTTTCGGTCAATATCTCAGGCCAGGAGATACTTTCCAGTCAGACTTACCCCACTACAGGGCAGAGTCCATGGGAGTATTATGGCATCACATATGATAGTCAGACATCCACTGTTTCCGCCTATCGGAATGGTCTATTTGTCCTCGAAAACGTACCCGTCACTTCTGATTTTTCAGGCGGAGGTGTAATTGACCTAGGTCGCTCAATGGGCACTGAGGAAGGCTACTTCCCGGGTAACATGCATGAATTGAGAATATGGAAGGCCGAGCTTTCGCAAGGAGAAATAGTCGCTGATAAAGACCTTACACTGACCGGTTCTGAAGTAGGATTGGTTGGTTATTGGCCAATGAATGAGGCCACTGGCGAACTGGCATTTGACAAAGCGAGGTTCAGACATGCTCGAGTCAATGCAGACTGGCAAGTGGATCCTCAAGGCTATTCAATTCAGTTTGATGGTGTTGATGATTATATCGCACTCAATACAGCTTCCACGGTAGTTGTGGAGGATGACGCAGACTTCACTGTAGAGTTTTGGTTCAATGCCGCGGCTGGACAAAAGGATGTTGTCATGTTCTCCAATGGCTTAGCGGATGGCTATGATGAGTTCAATATCCCAGAAGCTGCCTGGAATATTGGTGTCAATGCCAATGGCGACATCTATGTCATCAACAATGGAGTTGAGATCATTGCGGAAGGTTCTTCTGATCTCGTCGATGGGGACTGGCACCATCTGGCACTTTCACTATCGAGAATTGGCAATGCCAATTTGTTCCTTGATGGAGAAATTGCCGCCGCGCGTGCTGGTGCTGATTTTGGTGGACTGGCAGGTGCCCGTATGTGGCTAGGTGCCCGTGTTTTCAACATTGGTAATATCAGTGTCAATAGTCAGCGGCACTTCAACGGTATCATCGATGAGTTTAGAATTTGGAACTCTACGCGACGATCCGCGCAGATTGAGCTGGACTACAATTCAGCTCTAGTGGGAGATGAAGTTGGGCTGGTGGCCTACTACCCATTCGAATCGTATGCTATCAACGCCGGCGTACCTGTAAGGACCTCTTCACTCGATGATCAATTCATTAATGAGTTTGGGCCGAACGGAGGTACGGCAGTCGCTATCAATGGCCCAGCTTTCACGCAGAATACAGCCACGATCAAGATCGCAAGAGCTGTACAGAGTATAGACTTTGACTGGGTGGTCAATGGAGATCAAATCGTTATTACCCCTTCTGAGAGTTTCAACGCCCTCATTCAGGGTACTGTCATTGATATTGCTATCAGAGATGTACAGGATCTCTATGGCAACCGATTGAGTTCGCCGATTTCCTGGACAGCCTTTGTCGACCTCAATCAGGTCAAGTGGAGTGAGACAGATTTTGAAGTTAAGATACCTGTCAATGAAGGCTACCAATTCAATGTAGAGATCATCAACTCGGCAGGTACGGAGCAAGGATTCACTATCGAGAATCTACCTCCATGGCTGTCAGTATCCCAATCCATAGGCACAATCGATCCACAGTCTGCAATTGAACTTACATTTACTATCAATGAAGGTTTGAATGTTGGCTATTACGATGAGGATATCTATTTGAGTACAGACCTTGGTTTCAGAGAGAAGCTGCAACTAGATGTGGCAGTGGAGGGAGATACACCGGATTGGAGTGTCAATCCATTTGATTTCCAGTATTCCATGAATATGGTGGCAGCATTGTCTATCAGTGGTGTGGAGTCTCGAGATGTCAATGATCTTGTTGCGGCATTCGTTGATGGTGAGATCAGAGGTGTCTCTGATCTTACCTACATACCAGCGTTGGATCGCTTTATCGCATTCCTTGATATCTACAGCAACGATCAGACGGGAGAAGAAGTAGAGCTACGTGTTTGGGATGCTAGTGTCGGTTTCGAATACCGAGATGTCGAGCCAGAGTTAACATTTGTTTCCAATCAGGTCATTGGTCAACCTTTTGAGCCTGAAGTGATCCGAGCCGGAGAAGTCATTTTGCAGGCTTTAGATGTGCAGAAAGGATGGAACTGGCTGAGCTTTAACTTGCAGTCGACCCAGCTGGATAAGGTATCAGACCTACTGGAAAACCTAAATCCTGAGCGTGGTGACCATATCAAATCCCAAACGGCAGTTGACATATACACAGACGAATTGGGATGGCTGGGTACTTTGACCTCTGGAGGAGGAGTTGAAGTGGGAGAGCTTTACCAGTTACTTAGCAGCAATCCTGGAACGATTGAGCTTAAGGGTACGCGGGTGAGTCCTTCGGAGATTAAGCTGTCTATCGTTGAAGGTTGGAACTTCATCGGTTTTACACCTCTCTTCAATCTCACCGTGGCAGAGGCATTTGCCAATTTTGAGCCAAGTAATGGTGATGTCGTCAAAAGCCAGTTTGCATTTGCGATTTACTATGAAGGCCCTGGCTGGGTAGGTAGTTTAACGACGTTAGAGCCGGATCGCGGCTATCTTTATCTTTCTGGTAAGGAAGGAGAGTTGAGCTTCCCTAACACCACTGTACTCAACGGCCGTACTGCCAATGAAAACATCATCTCTGAGTGGAACGGACAATTGGATAGATACAAGTATCCTGACAACATGTCAGTGATCGGTCAACTGGACGATGCTTTGAGCATAGATGGCCAATACATACTTGGATATGTCGGAGACGAGCTGAGGTCGGTGGCCGAACCTATTTCGGTAGGTGACGATAGCTACTACTTCCTCACGATCTACGGAAATCAGAATGAATCGCCTAAAAAGTCGCTTGAAGAGTCGCTTGACAAGTCCCTCTATGAGCGGCTCAACTTTTGGTTAGGAGACCCTGTGACAGGTGAGTTGACTAGTCTGACCATGAGCATGACTTTTGATGCTCAGTTGGTGCATGGCACATTAGAATCACCAGTGATTTTTGGAGTCGAAGGGCCTCCTATACTAGAGCAGATCAAGGTCTATCCGAATCCATTTAGGAATGAAGGCATTAGCGTAGAATTACCTGTCCTCAAGGGTGAGGTGGAGTTGTCCTTGCTAACATTGACAGGTCAGTTGTTGAAGAATGTGAGCCTACCGGAATCATTTGAGGCAAGGAAGTTTGATTGGCAACTTGGTTCGTTGAATCCTGGGGTCTACATGGTGGCTGTGCGAAACGAGCAGCAGGTTTTTGTACAACGTGTAATCAAGCAATAAGATGAAAAAGCAAGTATTAACACTTCTGACGTGTCTTTTTGTCATGATTAACGTAAAGGCGCAATCACCCGATTGGTCAGTCAACGCAAGCGATTATGCGAACTCGATGGTGGTGGTTGGAGCACTAAAAATAGCCGGACAAGAACTGGCTGATCCTGATGATATCGTTGCGGCCTTTGTCGACGGAGAGGTGCGTGGAGTAGCCCAACCGACATTACAGGATGATGGTCGATATCTGGCCATCATGCTGATATACAGTAATGGGAACATTGAGGAAATTTCTTTCAAAGTATATGTCAATACTTCAGGAGAAGAGGTAGATATAGCAGCAACTTTGCTGTTTGAAGCCGATGCACTGATTGGAGATGCTTTGCGGCCTTATCTATGGAGTGATGTGATCCTCAATGATGGAGCCGAGTTACTTAGTTTTGAACTTCAAGGCCAAGAGGAGTCCACTCGGATTGAAGATAGTTTGATCAGCATTACCATGCCCTTCGATACAGATCTATCATCCGTTGTACCTGTAGCGAACCTTTCGGAAGGAGCATCCCTACTGATCGGTGGTCAGGTGCAGACCTCTGGTTCGTCAATTGATGCTACTGAACTGGTGGAGCTGCAAGTCCTCTCAGAGGATGAGCAGAAAACAACGGAGTTTACGCTTTCGGTAAGCCTCGGCGACACAGTAATTGAAGTGACATCTGCCCCTACCGATATTTTGCTTAGCAAGTCCACCATATTGGAAAATCAGCCTGCTGGTACCGAGGTGGGTACGCTGGCCGCAATAGATGACAATCAAAGCGCAGGTCATAGTTATGATTTGGTCAGCGGAGAAGGTGCTACACACAACGGCCTCTTTGTCATTGATGGTAATTCGCTCAAAACTTTTACAGTCTTTGACTATGAGATGGATTCAGTGTATTCCATACGATTGAAAGTGACTGATGAGGATGGCGAGTCCTTTGAAAAGGTGATCCAGATTGAAGTTCTTAACCTCGATGATGTGGTTACTGGTCTGGCTGAAGAAGTTGGATTGCAATTGTTTCCTAACCCTGTCGCGGACGTTCTGAACCTAAAGTTTAATGCGCGGAATGTGGGTCAGGTTACGACAGAGTTTTTCTCCTTAGCTGGAAATCGGGTGACAGGGCGGATCAATATAAAGCGATCTAACAGTGTTGAAAGACAATACGATCTGCGCGGCTTACCTTCAGGTATTTACATTATTAGATTAGAGATGGATAGACGAGTAGTGATTAAGAAGTTTAGGGTTCTTCGCTAGTAGTCTTTCCAAATAGCTGCGTTGTAAAAGAGTGGGCACTATGTCCGCTCTTTTTTTTCTTATACCAGAAGATTTGTGCTTAGAAAGAATTAGGGTTGAGGTTTCTCGAAAGACTGGTTTTTCTGATCAAAATAATTGAGAATTCTCATTGACTGACAATCCTATTCCCGTACTTTCAATGCATAACAGACCAATGATTTTTTGTTATGTACAAGTACCTCGCCTACCTCATTGCTTTATTCTGGATTTTCCAATCTTGTCAATCGGACAATACAGGCTCCTCGGCTAATCAGAGCTATGATGCTCGCTTTTCGCAATACATTTCTTCTTTTACTAGTGGTACAGTTTCTAGAAGGGACAATGTGCGGATCCGATTTGATGAGTCAGTGACCATTCCGGACGACTTGCAGGCTTTTGAGCTTTTTGATATTACCCCAAACCTTGATGGAACCTTGGTCAAAACAGGTTCACATGAGGTCACTTTTTCACCCAATGAAGAGCTGCAGTCAGGTCAGACATATGCATTTGAATTGCAGCTGGGCAATCTGACTGAGGTACCGGATGACCTGAGCATCTTTAAGTTTAGCATTCAGGTCATCAAGCAGCATTTTGATGTTAACCTGTCACCTGTCAACGTACCTGACCCAGCACAGCCAGATCAGCTGATGGTATCAGGTCAAGTCAATCTTGCGGACTATGCCGACAATGAATCGATTGAAGAGATGATCGATTTACCAGATGGCTTGTCTATTAGCTGGCAGCATACCAGTATTACTGATCATCGGTTTGAGATATTAGGAATAAAGCGGTCAGAAGCAGCTAGCACTCTACAGCTGGAAGTGTCAGGACAGTCGATAGATGTTAATCGCAATTCGACCCTGACAATAGAAGTCCCCTCGGCACAAGCCTTCTCTATCTTATCTACCCGTGTCAACATCGGTGCGAACCCCTATGTCTCCATATTCTTCACAGACCCATTAGACGATAGTCAGAGTTTAGATGGCCTTGTGCAGGTCGAGGGGGTTACGTCTCCGAACATAGTTGTGAAAGGAAATGAGCTACAGGTATATGTGCCAGATAACCTCAATGGCACACGAAAACTTGAGATATCAGAAGGCCTCAAAAACGCCAGGGGCAAATCATTAGCAACGAACACAGTCAGTTACATTGCCTTCGAGCCGGAGAAGCCTCAGGTCAGATTGACAAGCTCAGGAACGATATTGCCCTCGACTGACGGCCTGGTTTTGCCCTTCGAAGCGGTGAATCTTAAGGCCGTCAGAGTTAGTGTGGTAAGGGTTTTTGCTGACAACCTCCCTCAGTTCTTTCAGATAAATGATTATTCCGGTAGCGAGCAACTACTACGCGTAGGTCAGAAGGTCATAGAGCGTCGCATTATATTAGAAGGACAAGCCACAGACCTCTCCTCCTGGAACAGATTCACATTAGAGCTCTCTAGCTTGTTTGAAGCCGAGATGGGCGCCCTGTATCAAGTGCAGTTAGGATTCTTGCCACAGGATTCCAACTATCCGTGTGATGACTTACCAGAAATCAGTGAGACCCAAGATCCAAGTTGGAGCATTTATGAAGAGGATGGCTTCTACCCTTGGGGCAGCCCTTGGGGCTATAGCTACCCCCCAGGCTATGACTGGCAGCAGCGAGATAACCCTTGCCACGTCTCCTACTACCGGTCCAACCGTTATTCATTGACCAGCCTCATGGCCAGCGACATTGGCCTGATCGCCAAGATCGGAGCGGATAACTCAATGAACATCATCGCGACGGATATGAAAACTGCTCAACCTGTACCAGCTAGCCTTCAAGTGCTGGACTATCAGCTACAGGAGCTTACTAGCGCAAATGCTGATGCTACGGGCCAAGCGACTTTCTTACCAGAAAAAAGACCATTTCTGGTGATCGCCGAGCATCAAGGGCAAAAGACATATCTGAGATTGAATGACAATAGCTCGCTCTCAATGAGCAACTTCGATGTGTCTGGTACGAGGGTGAGAGGAGGCCTTAAAGGCTACATCTATGGGGAACGTGGCGTTTGGCGACCAGGTGATGATATCTACTTGAGCTTCATGCTCGAAGATCCTCAGGACAAGATTCCTGCGAATCATCCAGTAACGATGGAACTTCGAGACCCCAGAGGGACTGTTCAGGATCGGCAGGTACTCACCAGTGGGGTCAATGGACTTTATACGTTCAAGACTAAGACCGCAGAAGATGCCGTCACTGGCTACTGGCAGGCGAAGGTTACCGTTGGCAACAACCAGTTCAATAAGACTGTCAAAGTGGAAACTATCAAGCCCAATCGGCTGAAAATAGACTTGAATCTTGGAGACGAGCGCATTCCTTATACTGACCGCAATCTTGCGGGTGAGATGACAGTCAATTGGTTGACTGGACTCAAAGGAAGCAATCTTGGTGTAGAAACAGAACTACGATTGACAGAGACAAAAACCACTTTTGACGGCTTTGGCCAGTACGAATTCGATGATGAGGGTAAGAGCTTCTATGAAAGTCCAAGCGTAGTATATTCTGGTAAGGTCGATGAAGAAGGCAAGACTCGTTTTGAGGTGCAGCTACCGTCAAGACCAGCATCTCCAGGTGCGATCAAAGCCACATTCAACACTAAGGCTTTCGAGCCTGGTGGAGGCTTTAGTATCAACTCTAAGTCATACACCTATCTGCCGTATGAGACATTCGTGGGTGTCAACCTTACCACGGCTGAAAACGGCAGTCGAATCAAGCGAGATCAACCTCAGAACCTGGCTGTCGTCACAGTCAATGCTGATGGAGAGCTGGTGTCAAAGACGGGGCTTGATTTTAAACTTTACAGGCTCCAATGGCGATGGTGGTGGGACGAATCTTCGGACAACACCACTAACTACCTCTCTTCGGCATATGCAACACTAGTGAAGTCTGAGAAATTCGATACGCAGGGCGGCAAGGCCAATCTCAATTTTGAAATAGAAAGCCCAAGCTGGGGCAGGTTCATTGCGGTAGTGAGTGACCCTACGTCTGGCCACTCGGCAAGTCAGGTCTTCTATACCTCATGGTATTGTGGAGGTGAGGGAAGTAACCTAGGGGCGACTTCACTGGAGGTGAGCACCGACAAGTCTGAGTATGCTGTGGGAGAGACGATCAAGGTGATGATGCGCGGAAGCCTGGAAGGCAATGCCTTAGTGAGTATCGAAAACGGCAGCAAGGTGTTGGAGAACTTTTGGGTGAAGACTGAAAAGGATTGGAACTCTATTGAGGTACCGGCCACCACAGATATGTCGCCTAATGTATATCTCCACGTTACCCTCCTTCAGCCGCATGGACAAACGGTCAACGATTTACCGATTAGGTTGTACGGAATAGCTCCTATCGAGGTGTTTGATCCTCTGACCAAGCTTACTCCGGTCATTGCGATGCAGGATGAAATTGAGCCAGGTGAGTTGGTGGAGTTTGAGGTATCCGAAGACAATGATCAGCCAATGTCTTACACCATTGCGGTAGTGGATGAAGGTCTGCTCGACATCACCAACTTTACGACTCCTAAGCCCTGGGATCATTTTTATAGCAAAGAAGCCATTGGGGTAAAAACGTGGGACTTGTATGACGATGTGATCGGTGCATATGGTGGGAGACTCGAACGACTACTGGCCATAGGTGGAGGTGAAGGCGGTAGAGATGATAACGACAATATGCAGGAGAACCGCTTCAAGCCTGTAGTCAAGTTTATGGGGCCGTACTATCTGGCACCAGGAGAAACTGCTGATCATAGTTACGTGATGCCTGAGTACATCGGCTCGGTCAAAACCATGGTTGTGGCTGGACTGGATCAAGCCTATGGTAGTGCTGAGACCACTACTCCGGTGGTGAAGCCGCTGATGGTGCAAGGCACTATGCCGCGGGTCGTTGGCCCTGGTGAGCGTGTGAGCCTACCGGTCAATGTGTTTCGCTACCTCGACAAGATCGAGTCGGCAGATATAGAAGTGGAGGTAGACGGGGTGTTGAAGCTATCAGGGGACAGCAAACAGACCATCAAACTCGATAAAGAAAGTGGCACTTTATATTTTGATCTGGAAGTGGCTGAAGAAGTCGGCAAAGGTCAGATTAACATTTCCGCTAGGTCTGGAAGAGAGACTGCTGAGCACAAAATCAATATCGACTCAAGAGCACCCAATAGCCCTCAGACTATTGTAAAAGTCAAGCAGATTACTCAGGGTGAAAGCGAGGAGCTGGATATCGACTTGTTCGGGATGATTGGCACGAATGAAGTGGCGTTGGAAGTAGCATCTATCCCTTCGATCAATATCGAGCAGCGCCTTAACTATCTAATGAGATATCCTCATGGCTGTATTGAGCAGACAGTATCCGCCGTATTCCCGCAGTTGTACCTCGGTCAGGTGACCGAGCTGACGAGTGCACAGCAAGTGCGGACAGAGTCAAATATACAAGCGGCTATTAAGCGACTGACCCGATTCCAGACATCTGGTGGTGGAATGAGCTACTGGCCAGGATCTACCTACACCAATAGCTGGGGGTCGAGTTACGCATATCATTTTCTAATTGAAGCGCAAAAAATGGGCTATGCCGTACCGAGTGATCTGGTTGACGGATTGAGGAAGTTTCAGAAAAGTAAAGCGAGTCAATGGACAAAGTCGACGGATCACAGGGATAGTGATTTTATTCAGTCGTACCGTTTGTTCACTTTGGCGATAGCAGGGTATCCTGAGCTCGGAGCTATGAATAGACTTAGGAGTAGCTCCGGTAATTCGTATGAGTCACTTTGCAAGCTAGCAGCAGCCTATGCTGCAATTGGGCGCAAAGATGCTGCCGGGGCATTGATCTCTAGCTCGGATAAAAAGCTGGTGAAGAGGTCCTATGATTACTACTACTACAGCTACGGATCTTATCACCGAGATTTGGCCATACTACTAGAGACGTATGTCTATCTGAATGATAATGAGGAGGCTTTCAAGATAATTCAAGAGCTATCGGATCAGCTATCTAGCAGTGAGTGGATGAGTACACAGGAGACAGCCTATTCGCTTTTGGCCATAGGTAAGTATGTGGCATCCAATGATGCTAACCGACCGCTCAAGGCGGACATTAGCTATGGCACAACTACCACCAGTTGGCAAGCGGAGAAGGCTATTTACAGATCGGAGATCAATACTGCTGATGGAGACAAGCTAAGCATCACCAACAAGGGTGAGGCAACTCTGTTTGCAACACTGACCATAAGTGGGACACCCAAGCCAGGTGCTGAGATAGTTGATGCTTCGGACATGGGGATCAAAGTTCGATATGTGACGCCAATGGGTCGCCCGATGCAGATTGATTCCATAGCCATGGGCGAAAGCTTTGATGTGCTGGTATCAGTCACCAACGAATATCAATACGGAGCAGTGCGTGATATTGCGCTCTCTCATATTTTACCTTCGGGTTGGGAAATCCAAAACGATCGACTCAATGATCAAGTGAGTGATGAGTATGACACCTATGACTATCAGGATATCAGAGATGACCGAGTTTACACCTACTTCCACCTTGGTAAAAATGAGGGTAAAACCTTCAAAGTGAGTGTAACGGCCGCTTACCCGGGTAGATACTATCTCCCAGGCCCCTATGCTGAGGCAATGTACAAGGCATCCATCCATGCTAAGGGTGAAGGAAAGTGGGTGACAGTTTATGAGTAGTTGAACTTGAAGGTTCGGAAGACCATAGGACGAAGACTTGGACTGCTCTTGATGAGCATACCTCTCATCCCATGTCTTATCTTCATGATGATACCTCCTGAGAAGGAGCCTTACCCGCTCTCTACCGTCCTCAACGACCGTCAGGGAAATTTGCTGAGTGCTTCCATCGCTGCAGACGAGCAGTGGCGCTTCCCAATGCCAGATTCTCTTCCCATGAAGCTCCGCACGTCCATGCTCCTCTTTGAAGATGAGTATTTCTTCCGTCACCCCGGGATCAATCCATTGGCGATAGCGCGTGCCACTTACCAGAATATGACTGCAGGAAGGGTGGTTAGTGGGGCAAGTACTATCACGATGCAAGTGGCTAGAATGATGGAGCAGGAAAATCGCACTTTAGTACAGAAGCTCATGGAGATGGCAATGGCAGTAAGATTGGAGCTTCATTGGTCAAAGGAGGATATCTTGAAGAGGTACGCGTCAATGGCTCCTTTTGGAGGTAATGTAGTCGGGGTAGAGGCCGCTTCCTGGCGCTACTTTCAGCGAGCACCTCATCTATTGTCATGGGCGGAAAGTGCGGCGCTGGCCGTACTTCCTAATCAACCTGGAGATATTTATCCAGGCACAGGACAGGATGAGCTTAGACGAAAAAGAGATTTCCTATTGCACAAGATCCATAGCAGAGGCCACATCGGTAGTCTTGAGCTTGAATTGAGCCTGGAAGAGCCCCTACCGGGAAGACCCTATGACATTCCTCAAAAGCTGCCTCACTTGCTTACCACTTTGAGAGAAACACATGATGGTAGGCATATACACACCAGTATCGATCCTTTTTGGCAGAAGCGAGTCACTGAAGTAGTCGAAAGAAAACATCAGATTCTTAAGGGAAATGGCATAGATAATCTGGCAGTGCTTGCAGTGGATTTGGATGATGGTAGCGTACTGTCCTACGTTGGAAATACCAGTGACCCCAACGCCGATGGCCACCAAGTAGATGTGATTCAGAAAGCAAGGAGTAGCGGGAGTATCCTTAAGCCCCTGCTGTACTCGGCGGCAATATCCGATGGACAGATACTTCCAGAGACGTTGCTATCTGATATCCCTTCGTTTTTTGGAGGATATAGTCCTAAGAACTTCAGTAGGGGGTATCAGGGTATGGTTAATGCCAAAGATGCCCTAACCATGTCACTGAATATCCCCTTTGCTTATCTCCTCAAGGATTATCGTTATGAGCGATTTCACCACAAACTTTCCGAAATGGGAATCAGTACCTTGAATCAGCCTCCTGGACACTATGGGCTAACGATGATACTTGGAGGGGCTGAAGTAAAGCTTTGGGAACTCGCGCAGGTCTACTTCAGTATGTACCGCAAACTTGCCAATGAATACAACCTCAGTATTTCTTATGACTTTACGAATGATCGTATACCTGATATTGATCTGGAGGAAATAAGCATCTGGCATACCTTCAAAGCAATGATGGAGCTGAAGAGATCGGGAGCAGATGAGCACTGGCAGAATTTTAACTCCAGTCAAAGGCTCGCTTGGAAAACAGGTACCAGCTTTGGTTTCCGGGATGCCTGGGCTGTAGGTCTCAATGGAGAAGTGCTGATCGCTGTGTGGGTAGGTAATGCGGATGGAGAGGGACGCGCGGGAATGACAGGAGCAACTACTGCAGGTCCAATTTTGAATGAACTGATTCGACTTTCACCCAATGACTCGAAGTGGCTGTCTGATCTGGAGCCGTTCTCGACTTCCAGAGACGTCTGCACTGCTTCTGGTATGTTGGCCAGTATTCACTGTCCTGAAACTAAGATCATGAAGCTCGGACAAAAAGCAGAGCGATCTGGTATCTGCAAATATCATGTTCCTGTCTGGTTAGATAAAACGGCTACTCACCAAGTCAATCGAGATTGCTATCCCTCGGACATCTCTATCCAACAATCGGCATTTATACTACCTTCTACCGAAGGCTACTACTATAGTCGACTTCATTCTGATTATCAAGGTATGCCACCACTGCTTGAAGGGTGTGGTGGTGAATCTGCTGGAGTAGTTGCGATTAATTACCCTCAGCCAGGTTCCAAGATCTTTATCCCTCGCGAACTGGCTGGAAGTACGAGTCAGGTTGTCATCGAAGCAGCACACCAGGATATGTCAGCCGAGCTCTTTTGGCATCTCAATGATGAGTACATTGGATCAACGCAACTTGATCATAAGCAGTCCATGTCGCTCCCTATGGGAGAGTATTTAGTTACCGTGGTGGACGCTAAAGGCAATAGTTCTACTAGAAAGTTTGAAGTCGTTTCTGATCTTTAACTGATCTGATCAAAAGAATTTACCCTGAATCTGTTACAAGATTAGCAGATATTTACCCCTAATCTGTTACAAAAAAAGCTGTAAAAATTTGAAGGTCAAGTAGTTATAGTTTTTACTCAAATAGACGCTCATCCAAGTCAGGAATCACCTTAAGGGCATTCTTGTAATACAACTTTTGCAGTACTGAATCAGGCAAATCAAGCCCGTACATTTTCCAGTGGGCATGACGTTTGCGGTAGTAGTCGAAATACTCGTCTGCCGTCTCAAGTACCCTGAAATAGATGTAATATTCTTCCTTCTTGTAAGTGTCTTTTCCGAAAAGCACGCGATCCTGATAGTCGATCATCCATTGACGGGCGGTTCGCGGTTGACGACCCAGCTCCGCTAACACGGCACCTATCTCGGTATATACATTAGGCAGAGTGTCGAGAAGTGCTCCCAGCTTGCCAAGATCATTACCATACCAACCAAGATGCGCGTTGATAAAGGTTGTATTGGGATGCTTGTAGAAGAGATCATGCTGCTCGGCCATGATCTCTTCAAATGGTGGATACTTATCCGGCGAACGGTAGCGTCCAGGTTTTTGCTTCAGTTCCAACCAGCGCTCATTGTATTTGTCTTTAAGTTCCCAGAATGAGGAGGGATCACCTGTATGAATAAGAATCGGAATACCAAGTTGGGCACATTTCTCCCAGACAGGATCAAACCGTGAATCATTCACTTTCAGTCGATTACCGTCATTGTCCAGGTCATCAAGGCCAAACTCTTTATAGATCTTCAAACCTCGGGCACCCTGGTCATATCCAGTTTGTATCTGATCTAGCACTATTTCGGGCCAACCTTCATCATCTACAAGTTCGAAGTTGATATTGACGAATAACTTAAAACGATTAGTCTGCTTTTCATTGACATTGTCCAATGACCACTCTAAGACTTTACCACGAAAACCACTAAGATTGACCATCACGGCCATGTTGAGCTCTTCCATCTCATCAACGAGATTATCCAAATCCTGGATTGGCATGACCCACTGATGATTGTGGACATCTACAAACGGGTACTTAGCTCGTGTAATTGGGTTTTCGGGTACGACCAGAGTAGAAACAGGCTCGTACTCCTCTACATCCATCACATTGAGTCGATACTGAATTAAGCCAATGATGTAGTACACCAGCCCAAGGAAAACGAATAGTCCAAACCCGTAAAAAACTAGCCTTAATACTCGCAAGGCTACTGCACTACTATTGGAACTACGACTTGGGTATCATCCCATGCAAATGTCATATTCACCGATGAACCTGAACTACTAAGTTGAATGGAAAATTGCTCTACAACTTCATTAGTAGAACCTGTGGGGGCGTTAATGCTTATGACATCCAGATTATAGTCGGGTTCGAAATAGCCAAACTCACCTAGTTGGGAGTTGAGCGTGATCTTCCAACTATTCACATCAGGTACAGCGTACATGCGATAGCCTCCCGCATCCACTGACTGACCTCCAAAGGTCACAGGTCGGCTAAAAGTGATCTCAGTAGCATCGTTGGCTCCCAGACGCCAATACTTGCCATATGGGACAAGAGCACCGTCAGCTTCCTGTCCAAAAATGAGCCTGTCTTTCTTGTAGGGCTTGCAATAGGTTACTGATACACTGAGGTCTCCTGCTGATACTTTGATTTCTTCAAACGGGCTGTGAGATCGTGTGGTCAATACAGAGTAGGCCATATACCCCACCACTACCACAAAAAATATGAGAAACCCTAAAAAAACTTTCTTCTTCATGGTTATTCGATTTGGTCTTGTATCTAAAGTTACTCAACACTTCCGTCAAATGGATAAAGTTCAGCTATTGGAGCATATTGGTAATCCAGAGCATCAAGACGGATCGTTCCGTACCAATCGCCCGGCGCGTCTACTACGATCACTTCTTTGGCATAACCTGTTTCATCGAAACCTCTTCTAAAATGTACTCTTGACTTTACGACGAATACCTGATAGTCGTCAGGGTTGATACCACCTACACGCAATTGTTCCGGGTACAATAACTGAGTATATGTTGGAGTGATGAATAATGCATTATTGTTACCAAACTCTACTATAGCCGTTTTATCGTAACCACGGTACTCACCAAAGTACCTCAGTTTCCCTTGGATTCTGACCTTTTCGCCAGCTTGAGCACCAGTATATCCACCGACCATCATGTCGAAATCATCTCCCGGTTGAGCCTCTGAGACTTCAAGTTCTTCCAATACGTTGGCGTCAGTTAGTGCTCCATAAAGTACCCCTGATACATCTTGCTTGATTAACTCATCTAATATCCAGGTGGCGTCACCGGGCCTATCGGAATAGTCACCTAAGACTACTGGCCCGCGACCTTCAGCCAATGCCGCTTTAGTCTGTACGACAGCTTCCTTCGGCATAGGGTATCCACCTAATGCAAAATCCTCTCGTACCCTCCAGATGTACTCTTCCATATCATCGGCAATGGAGTCTGCCAAGTTTTGATCGCCGTTGGTCATTACATGTACTGTTGTACCCACATCAGGGACGTCTGACCATGGGAAGCCATAGAACACGCTTACAAATACATCAGGCAATCTGGATTCCCAACGTCTCGCTCGTTCCATGATATCCATAGAGGGAGACTGCCCAGTCCACTGCAGTACAGTACCTGTGATGATTGGGGGCTTTCTACTGGCTGTGGTTGAAGTATATCTTCCAGCCATCATTTCCCTAAGAAAGTATGCGGCTCGCTCACCTTGTAAGTAGGCATCATAATGAGGGTACCTCTTGGTGACGAACGCGCCATTGGCATACTCAAGGAAATCGCCATCCTCATTGCCATGGAGGTCGAATGTAGCTACGATGGGCACATCGGGCCCAACGACCTCTCTAACCCGCTTTGCAATTTCCGCTTCGGGTTTGGGAATGTCACGAACCGCCATTGCGCCGTGTAGCGCCAAGAAAACGCCATCCAGAGGCAGATTGGCTACTACTTCATCAACGATGTTGCCCATAAAGTGATCAAAACTCTCTTTGCTGTTCCAACTACGCGAGCTACCACCAAAGACGTTATCAGGTGAAGTGATCCCAATAAGATCCATATCGGGATAAGACCCGGCTCTTTTCACAAATCCGCGGATATAGCCACCTGATGAGAGCAACTCTTCACCACCTATTGGAGGACCTAGTTTGGTCCAATCCTCGATTTCCGTATCTCCACCTGGGCAAAAGGTACATGTCTCGTGCATGTACTTGATTACGGCCACTTTAAGATTTCTTTGATTATTGGCTGGTTCCTTGGTCGCGCAAGAAATCAAGGAAAGAATGATCAAAACTGATGTTAATTGTTTCATGGTCAGTGATTTGAAAAGTAAAGACGGATAAAATGCTGACTTTGTCAACATTACAGATGACTATCGGCAGATTCCGGTTGGTCTGAATGAAATGCCAGGGCTGTTCGGAAAACGGGCTATCGCGAACGATTATAGATATCTATGGTCTCGAATAGGACCCTGCGTTTTGGTTTTTGCGCTAGCGCGATAGGAATGATTGAAAGAATAGAAACAGTGGCGAGGCTGGTAGGAGACCGAAAGTCTTGCCGCTGAATTGACGACACAGTAGCCCATGAAACGACCGCAGCAGATACAATCTGAATCCAGCGATACCTGTTAGCCTTTTTGAGATGTCTCATGCTTTCTGGATCGTCAGCGACAGCCCATTTAAGATTTTTAAAATTAACGTTGCTGAAAGTGTTTTCATTCTTCTCAAAGAAATACTCCACTTTGTTACTTTCCCTATTCTTGAATGGGGACAGCTTGGTTTTCTTATACTCCTGACTATAAATATCTATTCTGGGACCGTCTAGTATTCGTTTTTGATACTGAATGTTTCCTCGAAACATTCCGGCTAGTCGATACCTTGTGGTGTCATATTCGATATACTTAATGGCCGGGATCTCCACAATATACTGATGGTCGAATGTAAGGTAAGCTACGCCCTTACTAGGATTAGAGAAGGAGGTATAGTTCGGCGTAATGATTGTGCCATTGAATAGCACGTAAGATTGCTCCTGCGCCAATGAAGACAGACTTAAGACTAACATGATCGTCGGTATCAGGAGTAACTTCTTGCTAAGCGTAATCAATTGGATATGTGTCTTAACATGATCAACTTAAAATCTCCTGAGCAAGAGATTTGTTTAATCTGCCAAGGAATATAGCCAAGAACAATAAAAAAGGGCTCCATGAAGAGCCCCTTTGTCGTCAATTACTCATTTGCGGTAGCATCAATACCTGAAGTAAGGCTGATACCCATGATGTCTTCTAACAGGTCTGCCAATAGGTATCATGGCTTCCTTGCTGATGAATAATGGACTTCTGCGACCATTGGAGTATACCGCATATTCAGTGCGATAACCCGGCCTGACGTGGATAACTTGTCTTGTATATTTTGTTCTTCTTGGGCCATAAGCTTTTACATCAATGACATAGCGACCAGGTGCCAATCTCCCAAGATCTACCCATCCGCCAGGACGTCTATTGACCAGGTAGCCATCAACAGAAACTTGTATATCGAATGGTCCGTCGGCATATATCCTTGCTGATGCTTGACCTCTATGGTTAGGATGATGGGCTTGTGCTGTGAAAGCACTACTTAGTACGAGAATGATTAATGCTAAATGTTTCATATCACCAAAGTTTATGACCCTCGGGCAAGTTGCCCTTGCGTCTGTTTCACATAGGTGGATGAATTCAACCATCGTGCCAAAAAGCGCTTGAAGAGTAAATAGCTCTTAGGCTAGCTTATAAATAGGCACTGGTTTTTCAATGCCTTTGAGAGGTATTTCGCCTAAAGGTTCATGTGTAGAAAGTGGTTCGGTTAGCCTTTTAAGCACTGCTTCGGAAATAAGAAATTGACTTTGGTAGGTCTTGTTGAGTTGCTCGATTCTCGCGGCGATGATCACATTTGTGCCTGTTAGTGAGTAGAACTTTCGTGACTCATTGCCCACGTTTCCTGCCAGGACCTTACCAGAATTGAGCCCTATTCCTATCTTGATTTTGGGTATAGCCCCAGCTTCTCCAAGTGATTTGATACGGTCAACCATTTCATGACCAGCTGATACTGCATGTTGAGCATGGCTACTATTGACCACAGGGGCACCAAATACAGCCATGATCCCATCGCCTAATATTTGCAAAACCACGCCATTGTGTCTTTTGACTATTTCTATCAACTCCCCGAATACCATGTTTTGAAACTTAGCAACCTCGACTGGCTCTCTGGAGTCAGCAAACAACGTAAAGTCGCGAATGTCAAGAAACATGACTGATACATCGTAGGTTTTGCTATCAATCTCTGATTCACTTTGGATCATCTCCTGAGCGATCTCCTGAGAGACCTGTTGACCAAAAAGCCCTTCGATTTTAGCAAGCATTCTGGATGTCTTTTCCTGCTCTTTGGTAAGCGACTCCTGCTGCTGCAAAAGCTGCTGATTTTGACCTTCGGTAATGGCTTTTTCTGCAATGAGCTTTTGCTCAGCGTTATATGTCGAGGAGGCAAAATATTTGATAAGGAGGGTCAACACAATTACTGTGGTGATGGCGTTTTGGATTTTCACCCATTTGACCAAATCACCATCAAACTGGTAAATGCCTTCTTGCAACACAAAATAAGAGAAGATGTAAGCCGATACTACTATGCCGAGCAAAGTGAACTGTACACTTGACTTCCAGTGGGGGTTGAAAAAAGCGAGTCCTGCGAGATATATCAACCAATAGTGAGCACCAAAGGCCCAACCGGTAAAATAGGTAGTTGCGACTTGGTGAAACAACAATTCGAGAAAGGCAAAAACAAACGCCAGATTGTGTCGCCCAACGGAGTTGAGTTTAAGAGCCACAAAGAATGCTGGCACACTGTAAAACACGTTGAACCAAACCATTTCCATAAGACCCAAACCATAAAACATGGGGATAGCTAAACCATGTCCTGCAAAGCCGACCCAGTAGGCCCGTTGCGTAACCTCATAGAACTTTAGGTTCGTCTTGCTAATATGATGAGTCGAAGTGGTCACTAATGATTGGGCCTAGTCCATTTTCGTCCACCAAGTGTTTTCCGGACCTGACGGGTACGAGAACTGCTCACCAATCTGAGGGGTAAGGATTGATAGGTTTTGTTTTATAGCCTCGGCAGTAAACCGCTCGATAGGGTCTTTCCAGGTATGTTGCGCTAGCGCAAACCCCGCCCAATGCACAGCCATTGCCTTTTGCACTCCTGCGTCGATGGCCGCTTGAATAGCCTCTTCTGGATACATATGGATTTGATGCCAATTCTCATCGTACTGGCCACACTCCATCATTCCAAAATCAAAGGGACCAAGACGTTCGCCCACTTCCTTGAAGTGCTGGCCAAACCCGCCATCTCCGCTCCAGTAGATTCTTTCATTGGGTGTCTTGAATACCCAGCCACCCCAGAGTGACTTGGCGCGATCGGTGAGTCCCCTACCGGAAAAATGTCGACTAGGCGTAAAAGTGATCGATATGTCTTCAAATGACTGATTATCCCACCAATCAAATTCCGTGATCTTGCTTTCTTCAACTCCCCAGCCGATCAAATGACGACCTACACCTAAAGCGACAAAGTAGTGTTTGACTTTGGGTATGAGTTTTTTGATACTGTCTAAGTCCAAATGATCGTAATGGTCATGCGTCATTAGGAGCAAGTCAATATCTGGAAAATCGTCAATCAACTCAAGTGTATTTTCCGAGTATCGCTTCGTAGCAAAGGGAGCGATGGGTGAAGCGTTCGGACCCAGCATTGGGTCTATCAGGATAGTTTTGTTGTCAATGCGCATCAAAACTGCCGAGTGTCCATACCAGATGATTTTTGCCTTATCTGACGGGGCAAGGAAGTCGTCTTTGTTAAAAGGAACTACTGGTATCAGTTCTTTGGGCTCACGCGCTTTTCGCTCACAAAACTGCTTATAGAGCAGTTTCGGAATAGTCTGAAAGCTTATCGACATGGTAGTCTCTTCGAGATTTTGAAACTTACCATACTTCCAGTTAAGAGATTGAGCATAGCGAGCTACTAGCGATTTGCTCGCCTTTGATCCGAATTGCTTCATACTAATAACTTATGCTAGAGTTAGTGGCATCTCCCTTAGTCTCTGACCAGTGATTCTGAATACAGCATTAGCGATAGCCGCACCGATAGGACCTAGTGGTGGTTCTCCGACAGCACCGGGCTTACCTGTGCCGTTGATGATTTCCACATCGATCTCCTTGGGAGCATGCCGCATCAAAGCCATTTTGTAAGGCCCATAGATCGTCGGTCGAAGTTGACTATCATCCACATACATACGCTCAAACATTGAGGCACTCATTCCCATGATAATAGAACCTTCACATTGTGCTTTGACCTGATCTGGATTGACCGCAAAGCCTGGATCCATCGTACATGTAACTTTATTCACCTTTATTTCCTTACCCTCTACTGATACTTCAGCTACATGAGCACAAGGAGTACCCGCGTCGGTAGAGCAGGCAAATCCCATCGCACTATTTCCGTTGGCTTTATCCTGATAGCGAGCCATGTCTCTCGCCTTTTCGATCACAGTTTTAAGTCTTCGACCAGCCTCGTCATCCTGGAGGTGATCCAGACGGAATTGTATAGGATCTTTACCGGCTTTGATGGCGAGTTCATCCATGAAACTCTCAATTGCAAAGGTATTGGCCAGTAGGCCCAAGCTTCTCCACCAACTCGTGGCGAATGGCAGACTCACATGCCAAGAGACTGCTCGATGATTGGGAATAGCTCCATATTGAACTCTTGCGCCACGAGTTGCTCCAATGTCCGCTCCAAGCACAGTACCCGCAAATCCTGGGACTAAAGCTGAATTGAACATCACATCACCTGAGGCGAAGCTATGCTCAAAGGCTTCTATATTGCCATTATCATCCAGTTTCGCTTTGAGCTGGTGATGTGTAGGCGGACGGAATGTATCTTTCTGAAATTCCTCCTTACGATTAAAAAAGCACTTGACCGGCTTGCCAACTGCTTTTGACATCACGGCCGCTTGCATTGCGTTAGGCGTATGAAGTCTACGACCAAACCCACCACCAAGATAGGTAGGAACGATATTGACCTTCTCAGCATCCATGCCTATGCGCTCGGCCACCTCACTTCTTGTCATATTGATGACTTGTGTGGACATAATGATCGTGGCTTTATCCGATTCTACATGGGCCACTGCTCCATTGGGCTCTAGCTGTGCATGGGCGCCAATTGGTGATTTATACTCAGCCATGATCACACCTTCGCTATCGAGCGCGCCTTCAGTATCTCCTGTTTTTTGGATGACCATGGAGTCACCCTTACCTACCTGAATGGCTGCTTCGATATCACTTGTTTGCCAGTTGCGATCTGTTTTCCAGTCTACCTTGATCACTCTTTTTGCATTTTCGGCTTCCACTAAGGACTTAGCGACTACTCCTACGAAATCATCTTCCTTGACGATCTTGACCACTCCCGGCATGCCTTCAACTTTGCTAATGTCCGCGCCATTGTACCTGGCACCAATGCGATCGGGTCTCACCACAGCACCGTAAAGCATATCTGGCATAGAAGCATCCATTCCAAACATTGGGGTACCATATACCTTATCTTCTACATCGACACGTCTGATGGGTTTGCCTATAAACTTGAAGTCTTTTGGGTCTTTCAAAACTGGCGTTTCTGGGATTTCCCAATCGCTCACGCCATCGACTATTTCTCCATAAGTGAGTGACTTTCCACCACCGGAGATAGTTCCCCTATTGGCTTTTACATCGCCTGGCTCTACGCCTAGTTTCTTAGCTCCTTCAATCTTGAGCATCTCCCGCATCGTCGCTGAGAGTTCTCGCAATGGTTGCCAGAAACCAGCGACCGTAGTGCTACCACCAGTACTCATGCCGTCGATGTTGCCGGTAGATGTCTCAGCATGAACAATCGAAATTTGCTCAATATCCATTTCTAGTTCTTCGGCTGCCATTTGCACCATGCTAGTGAAGCTACCTTGGCCCATTTCTACCTTTGGGCTGTGAAGTACTACTTTGTTGTCATTAGAGATCTCAAACCACATCAGGGGGTCACTGACATCCCCCATGTAGGAGAGCATATCAGGACTCTCCGCCATTTCATAAATTGATCTGCGTATAGAGTTACGGCCAAGGTAGGCTGCTCCTAACATTACGCCGGTTCCACCAAGGAGCGTTCTTACCACGAATTTTCTTCTAGATATTGCCATGATGTTAGGAGTTAGTTATCGAATTAGCATTAATTTCAGCTGCCTTTTTGATGGCTTTGCGCATGCGATAGTAGGTGCCACATCGGCATACATTGATGATGTTTTTGTCAATGTCTTCATCGGACGGGTTTGGATTTTTATTGAGTAATGCCGCAGTAGCCATCATAAAGCCGGGCTGGCAATAGCCGCATTGGGGTACCACCTCTTCTACCCAAGCTTGCTGTACAGGGTGTGGATTATCAGCCGTGCCGAGCCCCTCTATGGTGGTGATCGACTTACCCTCTGCGTACTTGACCGCATAGGAGCAGGACCTTACTGCCTCTCCGTCTACATGGATCGTACAAGCACCGCAAGCCGCTTTACCACAGCCGAACTTGGTGCCTTTCATGTCCAGTAGATCTCTGATTACCCAAAGAAGTGGAGTATCTCCCTCCACATCGACCATTAGGAGTTGTCCGTTTATAGTGAATGATATCATGATATCTTGTTTTAGATTTTTACAATTATTCTGTCGGGATTACAGCCCCAAGCTCAATCCAGGTCTTTACAGCCTCGATATACTCATCGACTGGTACTGGAGGAAGCTCTCTTGGGTTGCCTTCTGCATCAACGCCCGGTTCCCATGCCCAAAGAACAAGCTCGTGCTCGGTCAAATGATGCATTACATCTTCAGGTGTTCGATTGCCATTGTTCTCGGGATTCATCATAGACTGGGCTATCTCTATTCTGCTAAGTCCTTCCCATCGCATTTTTTCAGGAGCCAAAGACCATTCAGGAGCTCCGGGTACTCCAGAGTAATCGTTATTAGAAGCCTGATGGCAAGTGTTGCAGTTAGTTGCATTCATACTATTGACGCGGGTAATACCGAATCGATGAGGATGCCGATCTTCACCCTGTTTCGGTACATTGTCGGAGGGGTGGCAGTTGATACATCGTTGGTGCGTTAGCACGTCCATCATTTTGTTGAAAGCTATCTCGCTTTCTTCCTGCGTACTATTTACCTCTTTAGGTTCTGTCATGACTTCAATGGATAGCTCTTCGGCACTGTATCTCGCAGTAACCCATGAAATACTGGTCAACATAATCCCTATGGCTATGGTCAGAAATAGTGTTTTTTTCATATTGTGTTAGCTTATGGTCAGATCATTTTTCATTGATAATGCTTCGCCAGGTCATCTCGAAAAACTCATCGAGTGTCTTGTTGTCCATGACGAGCTCTTTGTTCAGTGTTATTTGCGTTGCGGTGATGATAGAGTTGTAAATCCACCGTCCTAGTACTACAGGGTTGTTGTTGATATAGAGGCCTTTTTCAATACCTTCTGCAATCAGGTCTAGTGAAGCTTGGTAATACTTGCTACCCTTGTCCTTGAGCTCTTGAGAAACCAACGGGGAGTAGTTGAGTGTATCCTTGAAGAAAAAATAGTTGGGATAGTCTATAAAGAAAGTATAGGCTCTTATCCATACCAATCGAAACCTATCCTTGAATGGAAGCTCGGTCTCTTCGTTACTGATACTCACCCGTGCACCAAACTTTTCTGTTACGTAGAGGTAAGTCTGCTCGATCAGCTCATCCTTACCCTTGAAGTGATGGTATATCGTACCGATGGCGATCCCTGAGGATTTGGACAATTGGGCCATAGAGGTCTGCTGAAAACCCTGGGTAACAAAGAGCTCGATAGCCTGGTCCATGATCTGGACACGTTTATCAGTAGTTTTTTCAGTGACCGACCGAATGTTCATTCGGAAAATGTACAGAAGTAGTCCAGCTATTCCAAATATTTCAACAATTATGAACTAATGGTAGTACACCGTTCACACGTCATAACTACGAGTTTGACAAACTGATCACGTCAAGTCGGCGGATTTGATTTTATTTGAGATTGTCACAAAAACCAATGAAGCAGACACCTTCTAAATTAATCGGCCTGATTGCTGGGCCAGTCTCTTTTCTGTTGATCCTATTGCTTTTTAAGCCGGATGGAATGCCACCAGCAGCCAATGCCGTGCTCGCTGCTACCGTTTGGATAGGTATCTGGTGGGTTACAGAGGTGATACCAATTGCAGCTACAGCCTTATTACCCATTATTCTCTTTCCATTGACAGAGGGGCTGACCGTAAAAGCGACTACTGCTGCGTATGGGCACAGGTATGTTTTCTTGTACATGGGTGGTTTCATCATTGCGATAGCGATAGAAAAGTACAATCTCCACCGCCGTATCGCCCTATCAGTGATCAACACGGTAGGCTCAAAGTTGAGCAACATCATTCTTGGTTTTATGATCGCCACTGCTTTCCTCTCCATGTGGATATCCAATACTGCCACCGCCGTGATGATGCTTCCTATCGCAATGGCAATCATATCGACATTTAGGGAGCATAGGGGTTCCACTGTAGAAGAGGCTGATCGCTTCGGAAAAGCCTTGTTATTGGCGATTGCTTATAGCGCTTCTATTGGAGGTATTGGTACTTTGATTGGTACTCCGCCCAATCTGGTATTGGCTGGTATTTTCACCGAGATGTATGGTACGGAGATCACTTTTCTGGATTGGTTGAAAATTGGCTTACCAGTCTCATTCACACTGTTGACGATCTGCTGGTTCTTTCTTACCAGAAGTGCTTTCAAGATTACGAATAGGTCTTTTCCCGGAGGCTTGACCGAGATTAAGGATCAATTGCGAGCATTGGGAAAGTTGGGTTTTGAGGAAAAAAGAATACTGATGGTATTTGTAGTCACAGCCATTGCCTGGATCAGTCGAAGCTACCTTATCACACCATATTTGCCGGGTGTTGATGATACTGTGATTGCGCTTTTTGGGGCATTGGTGCTATTCTTGATCCCATCCTCTGTTGAACGTAAACCCTTGATCAATTGGGAAGATGCAGTTAAAATACCCTGGGGTATTATCATTCTATTTGGTGGAGGCATGGCAATCGCCCAAGGCTTTCAATCGAGTGGCTTGGCAGAGTATCTTGGAAGGCAGCTCAATGTGATTGATGGATTTCCTACATGGGCTATCATTTTGATCATTGTGATAGCGATGAACTACCTAACAGAAATCACTTCTAACCTGGCCACCACGGCGATGATACTTCCAATACTGGCACCTATGGCCAACTCTTTTGGTGTTCATCCACTGATACTTATGGTACCCGCGACTTTGGCCGCTTCATGTGCCTTTATGCTACCTGTCGCTACGCCACCTAATGCTGTAGTTTTCGGAGCAGGCGTATTGCGAATTCCGGATATGATGAAGGCTGGCTTCTGGCTCAATATCCTGTCCATCATTCTCATCACCCTGGTCAGCTATTTCTTGATAGAAGTGATTTGGGACCTGGCTTAGTCGCTTAGTGAAATGATATCTCTTGGTCTCAGAATGGTGTTTTCAAAGCTTCTTTTTGTCACATTGATCATTGCCAGGCCTATCTGAGTAGTGTTCACCACACTATTAGGAGATAGTACCTTCATAAGCTTGGCCAACCACATGAAGTAATCATAGAAGAATTGGTATAGCTTGGTCTTTGACTTAATCCCACGTAAGGGAATGATAATACCTGGTCTGAACATGAACGCTCTTTTGAATCCAAGATCCAGTAGATCATTTTCAGTTTTGCCTTTGACACGTGCCCACATGGTACGTCCCTTCTCAGTAGAGTCAGTGCCCTCACCAGATACATAGGTACAGGTCATACCAGGATTAAGTTGAAGTAATGCTTTGGCTAATGCCATAGTATAGTCGTATGTTAGGACCTTATACTTTTCTTCGGAAAGACCACCGGCACTTACCCCCATACAGAGATAGCAGGCATCATAGGCCTTAAGTTGATCGGCTACCGTAGAATAGTCCAGAAAATCAGTGATGATCAACTCTTGCAGCTTGGCATGATCTATTTCGAGAGGAGTTCGTCCAATAGAAAGTACCTTGGATACCTCTGGATGATCGAGGCATTCGAGTAGCACCCCTTTTCCTACCATACCGGAGGCCCCTGTAATGATTATTTTAAGACTCATAGCTAACTATTTTATCGGCATTCGCTCAAACGGAATGCTTCTATCGAAAAGATAACGATAGGTATGGTGGGTTTTACCAATCTCACCACCGACTTGTTTCACTACCAGGATCATTTTTCTATTAAAATCACCAATCCAATTCATTTCTAGCTTGGGATAACGTTTGTAGTCCTTTTGTACCATTTGGGCGGTAGCCATCACCAGTGCACCATCCAGACCTTTGCCCTGGTGCTCTGGTGCTACTCCGAAGACCAGGCCGAGCATCTTCTTATTGGTTTTGCGCCATTTGTGCCAGACAAACTTCAGCTTTCCGATCCAGTCCAGCTGACCATTTACATATTTAAATATCTGATTTACTTCTGGTAAGTTGATGTAGAATGCCACCGGGTCATTTTTGTAATAGGCAAACCAGATGATCTTCTCATCGATGATCGGTTTCATTGACTTCATGATAGCCTTGGACTGTTCTTGGGACATTTCGGGTACGCCATCATGATTCGCCCATGCCTTGTTATAAACCAGCCTGAAGTCCTCTGTGTACTTTGATAGATTTTTTAGTTTGAGGTGCTCGAAGTGGTAGTCAGGATCCTTGTTTAGGATTTCGGACTTCTGCATGATCCTGGGGTGGAACGGATCGAAAGTGTTACGGATGAAAGTAAATTGCTTGAAGTATGTCTCAAATCCATAGCCTTCAAATAGTTCACAATAGTACGGAAAGTTGTAATTACACTGATAGTTGGGTTCGATATCAAAACCATCTACGAGACATCCCCACCAGCGATCTCTATCTCCAAAGTTAATTGGCCCGTCCATGGCTTCCATATCTCGTTCTTTCAGCCAACCTCTTGCTTGATCGAAGAGCAAATTAGCTGCTGACTGATCATTGATGCATTCAAAAAAACCACAACCTCCTGTAGGCTGTTTGTTGTCTTTTTCAGCTGTTTTTTTGTTGACGAAAGCAGCGATCCTTCCTATGATCTCTCCTTCATTGTTCTCAAGAAGCCAGCGACAGACCTCTCCATGCTTAAAAGTTTTATTCTTCCCTGGATCAAAGACCGCACGTACATCCTTGTCCAGTGGGCGGATCCACATAGGCTGATCTTGGTAAAGACGGACGGGTAGCTCGATAAACTTGCGTTCGTGATTAGCGCTAACTACTTCAATAAGATTCATGGAGGCTCTTTGAAACGAGGCACAAGATTAGCCATTTTTTAAGAGACCGCCTATCATCTATCAAGGCCCTACCACACCATGCTGACGTGCGTCATACGTTTCTACTTCCTTATTCAAGTAATTTTGATAACTTTTGAAGCTCACTTCTAATGAATGACTTCAGAATTTTCAACTGCATTAAGTCTTCTGGGTATAGGTATGATCACAGTGTTTGTCGTGCTTACCGTCGTTGTAGGTGTTGGCAAGCTGCTGATAAGAGTAGTTAACAGTCTACCAGAAGAAAGTAAGGAATTAGCCATTTCCACAAGGCCTTCACTGGGAGTAGATCCTAAGAAAGTAGCAGCTATTACGGCAGCCGTAGATCATGTGACCTACGGCAAGGGAGTCATTACTAAAATCGAAAAGATAGATAAGTAGTACAATGGGAAAAGAAATTGGACTTTGTCTGGTATACCGTGACATGTGGCAGTCGTCTGGCAAGTATATGCCGCGTGTAGACCAGTTGAAGAGAGTGGCCCAACCTATCGTAGATATGGGCTGCTGGAGCAGGGTAGAAACAAATGGCGGAGGTTTTGAGCAGATCAACCTTCTCTATGGAGAAAATCCAAACAAATCCGTGCGGGAGTGGACCCAGCCCTTTAATGATGCCGGGATTCAAACCCAGATGTTGGAGAGGGGACTAAATGGTTTGAGAATGTTTCCTGTGCCGAAGGATGTGCGAAAACTCATGTTCAAGGTAAAGAAGCTACAGGGGACAGATATCTCCCGCTCTTTTGACGGCCTGAACGATACACGCAATCTTAAGCTATCTATCGATTATGCTAAGGAAGGAGGTATGATCGCGCAAGGAGCACTATGCATTACCTACTCCAAGATCCATGATGTCGATTACTTTGTGCGTATGGCTGGAGAATTGATCGATATGGGAGCACAGGAGATTGCGATCAAAGATATGGCAGGTATTGGTCGCCCGGTTTCGATTGGTAAGATTGTCGCAGGAGTGAAAGCCATTAACAAGGACATGCTTGTACAGTATCACGGTCACTCAGGGCCTGGTTTCTCTGTAGCATCAGCGTTGGAGGCAGCCCGCAACGGAGCTGATATCATCGATGTAGGCATGGAGCCACTTTCATGGGGTACTGGTCATGCAGATCTGCTGACTGTTCATGAGATGCTCAGAGATGCAGGTTACTCTGTACCTGACATTAACATGAAAGCCTACATGGAGGTGAGGTCGTTAACTCAAGAGTTTATTGATGACTTTTTAGGATACTATATCAACCCTAGAAACCGACTGATGAACTCACTGCTCATTGCTCCTGGTTTGCCAGGAGGAATGATGGGTTCGCTTATGGCCGATTTGGAAAATAATCTTGCGAGTTTGAACAAGTGGATGGCAAAGAACAATAAGCCGGCCGTCACTCAAGATGAATTACTCATCGCCTTGTTCGATGAAGTGGAAGAAATCTGGCCAATGATGGGTTATCCACCATTGGTTACACCTTATAGCCAATATGTGAAAAATGCCGCTCTTGTTAATGTGATGCAGATGATGAAGGGAAAAGATCGGTGGTCACTACTTGATGATAATACCTGGGATATGATGCTCGGCAAGTCCGGTCGTGTACCTGGTAAGCTCTCTGCAGAGATCGTTAATCTGGCTAAAGACCAGAGCAGAGAGTTTTTTGAAGGAGATCCCCAGGATCTGTACCCGGATGCGCTTGACAGCATGCGTAAGGAGATGGAAGAGAAAGGTTGGGATACCGGTCAGGATGATGAAGAGCTTCTTGAGTACGCAATGCACACTACTCAATACCTAGATTATAAATCTGGCAAGGCTAAAAGCAACTTTGAGGCTGACCTGGCAAAGAAAAAGACAGCTACCGCAACTCCTTCTGGAAGCGAAAAACAGGCTGCCCCCGTTTCTATACCGACTTCTCAGCCAAAATCGCTCAATATCGATGTGAACGGAGAGCAATTTAAGGTACATATCTCCTATGGTGAAGAAGCTGCCTCAGTTGCACCAGCCCCATCTAGCAATGGCAGTACTAGCACAGAAGGATCTAGTGTAGCAGTCACTGGTGATCTAAAAGAAATTCTTGCCCCGCTCGAGGGTAAAGTCTTCTTTACCAAAGATGGTGGTGAACAAGCCAAAAAAATAGGGGATGAGATCAAAGTGGGTGATATAGTCTGTTACATCGAGTCGATGAAAGTGGTCAATGCCGTCAAGTCTGACCAATCTGGTATTATCGCCGAAGTGTGCTTCTCCGACGGAGAAGAAGTCCTTGACGATGATGTGCTTTTCAAGGTCCAATAAACTGAAACCCAGATCATGGAACTACTGAGGAAGCTGTATGAGATGACAGCCATCGGTGAATTGATCAGCGAGCCCGTATCCCTACTAATGCTACTGGTTGGCTGCTTTTTACTCTACCTGGGAATTAGAAAACAATACGAGCCGCTACTCTTGGTGCCGATTGCATTTGGCATACTACTTGCCAATTTCCCGGGAGGCCAAATGGGTGTTGTCAAGGTGCCAGACCAAATGCAGCTGCTGGAAATTGCCAGAGAGCACGGCATCATGAACTTCGTCTATTATGCTTTGATAAAGACAGGGTTTTTGCCGCCGATCATTTTCATGGGAGTTGGTGCCCTTACCGATTTTGGACCCATGCTTAGAAACCTGAGATTAGCCTTTTTTGGTGCTGCGGCACAAATAGGGATTTTCACCGTGCTTATCTCCGCAGTAGCCATTGGCTTTACGATGAAGGAAGCTGCGGCATTGGGGATCATAGGAGGGGCAGATGGACCTACAGCCATTTATACTACCATCAAACTTGCCCCACATTTACTCGGACCCATTGCGATAGCAGCCTATTCGTATATGGCTTTGGTGCCGGTTATCATTCCTCTTGTGGTGCGCTTTACAATGACTGAGTCGGAGCTGAAGATCAATATGAAGCAAATGGACAAGTTGTATCCGAATAAGCGACCGATCAAGAATTTGCAGACACTCAAAATAATGTTTCCGATAGCGGTGGGTAGCATGGTCGCGATATTGGTGCCATCTTCAGTCCCGCTACTAGGTTTGCTCATGTTTGGTAACCTTGTGAAGGAAATAGGAGTAACCACGGGACGACTTTCAAAAGCAGCGTCTGATACGATCCTTAATACAGCTACCATTTTCCTGGGATTGGCAGTTGGGGGAACGATGACTGCTTATGCCTTTCTTAACATACAGACGATATTGATCATTGTTGGAGGGTTTGTCGCTTTCGCTATCTCCATAGCGGGAGGAATATTCGCTGTTAAGATCTACAACATCTTTGCTAGGAAAAAGATCAATCCGCTGATAGGTGCCACAGGACTCAGTGCCGTGCCTATGGCGAGCCGGGTGGCGAATGACATTGCTCTAAAATATGATCCAAGCAATCATTTGTTACAATACGCCATGGCAAGCAATATCTCCGGGGTGATCGGCTCTGCTGTAGCAGCAGGTGTTTTGATCTCTTTTTTGGGGTAGTCAATAAAATACCTATCTTCAACCCTGCTAACGAGTTAACATTTAGGTAACAGGGGTGAGATAACTGTTATTGGTACGATTTATTCCGACTAAACCTAGCTAAATGAGCGACAGGATAATAGAATTTAACGATGGCCGTAAGATCGATGAACGAGAGTTTACAGAGAAGAGGAACGGGCGTATCGTTGAGTTTTTTGAGAAGAGAGGTATCCCAATACAATTGAAGGGAGAGCGGCAAAATCCTATGATCATCATTGATGAAGGATTAATTTTGAGTGCCTACATTAAAAATTTCGACCTGATCTTTGTGGATCAGCCCTATCATGGTGGTGAAATTGAGCGAGTCAAGCTCAACTATCAGAACATCAAAAACTACCCTGTCAAGGAACTTTTCGATGTGATCAAAAGTGCAGAGCACTTGTGTGGTTATCGGATTAAGCTTCAGGACCATGACTTGTACCTCTGTGGCTACCAGCATCGGTCTAGGGATAATAGCATCTTATATCCACATGACAAGCTTTATCCAGTGTTTGGAAAGATAGACCTTCATGTGTACAAAGGGGAGGAGCTAGCCCGAGACATCTTTGAGAAAGTGAGTCAGGACTATGATGTAGAGCTAGACCAATACGAGAATAGGTTTTTTATCTAGCTGCTACTCATTTCTCAAAAAACGAATAGGGTTTTGCAGTGCAGTCTTTATTGTATGATTGGCTGATACGATCAATGCTGTACTGAGCAATATCAAAACTGGTAGTCCGTACGACCATATTGGGATTACAGGCCTTACTTCATATTGCTGCATCCAATGGTCAATTAGCCATGCGCCCGTCGGTAGCGCAATAAGGCTGGCTACAACAATTGTTATCAAGCACTCTCTGTTGATGAGCCTGGCAATATTGAAAACTGATGCACCAAGTACTTTTCTGATGCTGATCTCTCTCATGCGCTGATTGACTATAAAGAGGATCATGCTTAGAAGCCCAAGGTTGGCTATGACGATAGCTATCATTCCAAAGACAGCCATCAGTTTAGTGGTCATGGCTTCATTGGCTACTACTCTTTCGAGGTGAGTATCCATAAAATAGTAGTCAAAAGGGTCATCAGGGAATTGCTCAGACCACAATGATTCTATTGATGTAAGAATGGAAGCGTGCTGATTCGCAGTGGTTTGCTGATCAAACTTGACAAGGAAGTATTCATCATTCCAGGGAGACTCATAGCCCCGCAGAAAGGCAAACACCTTAGGTATTTTTTCGTTGCTCTTAATGTTTTGCTGATAGTCACCAATAACAGCGATCACTTGACTAGACAGGTCCTCATCTACATTGTTGGACCAGCTTAGTCGCTCTCCTATGGCGCTGGAGGGAGAATCAAAGCCGAAAACTGACAGGGCGGAGGCTGTAATGATCACCGCTGACTGATCAGTCTGATGAGCAGGATCAAAATCCCTACCGGCCAATAGTTCCAACCCGAGTGTATTTATGATATTATAATCCACCCTGTGAAATCTCATGATAGCAGCCTGGTCCATGTGACGCGACCTCATGCTTCTGAATCCTACCTGTTCAAAGCCAGGAACAAACGTACTGGTAGAAAAGGCTTTAATACTGCTACTAGCGCTTATCTCATTTCTGAAGTAATCGTACTGACTGTAGTATCGGTCCGTCTTGGTCCGCGGTGCTTTGATGATGAGCAGTTGATCATCCTCGAATCCCATATCTCTGTCAAGTAATTGGTTCATTTGCTGGTAAGCTGCAGAGGTCACCAACATGATGATTATAGATACTGCAAACTGAGCAGTTACCAGTAAAAGGCGGAGGTTAGTTCCCTTTGCTGAAGAGCCATAGTTGCTTTTAAGAATAACCGATGGCTTAAGCGCGGACATGATAAGTGCAGGATACAGATTGGCCAGGATCATTAGTATGAGGAAGCCAACAAGTGATATTGTTAACTGCTCAATCGGCAAATCAGCCTTTGTCAATTGTTGATCGGTGATCTGGTCGAAGTACGGTAGGATCAAATAAGTCAAGGCCAGACCAACGCTCAAGACTAACAGTCCGAGTACAAACGATTCGGTCAGAAGTTGGAATGTCAGTTGGGTTTTCTGCGATCCCAGGACTTTTCTGATGCCTATCTCACGTGCTCTTTCTACTGACTTGGCAGTAGTCATATTGACGTAATTGAAGAGGGCCACCAGTACAATGATCCATCCAACCCAGTATAGTAGTTGGGTAATTTGGCCATTACCAGCCGGTTTAAACTCATCCTCTAACTTTGACTCACTATGGATATCAGTGAGTGACATGAGTGACGCTTTCATCTTATGTGCTCTTGGCACGTAGATATCCTCATTTATACCGGACATTACAGCCTGAAACTTGGTTTTGAATAGCTC
The DNA here is from genome assembly GCA_002435755.1 of Flammeovirgaceae bacterium UBA6059. Lineage (GTDB taxonomy): Bacteria > Bacteroidota > Bacteroidia > Cytophagales > Cyclobacteriaceae > UBA6059. Next base: position 87,530 of record DIYH01000004.1, on the reverse strand, counting down.
GGCGTTCGCACCCTTCCGCAGTTTGATATATGTAAAAAACCTTTGCCAGTACCAGTGATTATTGATGTCCCATTCTGGGTGCTCTGCGAGTTTGGTAGATAGTGAGAGTAGCAAATTCACATCCGGTAGATGGCTATTTCCGGGTATGTCATCATATACACCAGTGATAGTGTAAGTTATCGCACGCTCACCATTGACCATCAAAGCTTTCCCGATAGGATTGGCATCACCAAAGTATCGTTGGGCGCCCTCGCGCGATACTATAGCAGTATAAGGTTGGCTAAGTGCACTATGGGGATCCCCTGAACGAAATGGAATGTCAAAGACCTTGAAGAAATTTGAATCGGCATAGTAAACGGACGTCTCTTCCTCCATTACCCTTTGACCTCCTACCGGAGAATAGGATACAATTTGCCGCTTAGGTTCCGTATTGTGTAGTCGGGTGATCTCCTCTATTTCCGGTAGGGACTGAGGCAAACGCCAGGCGAATGGGGGAACAGCTCCCGAGCGCTCACCCTGGGACCTGCCTTCCTGTATCCAATGGGTGTTGATACGATAGATGCGCTCTGCATCTTTAAAAAACTTGTCAAAGCTCTCTTGAAAATGAGTGTGGATGTCCAGTGTAAGGAAGGCACAGAGGGCCACCGCCAATCCTATAATATTGATCAGGGTATATTGCTTGTCTTTGATGAGTCGCCGTAAGGCCAGCTTTAGTAGCATCATAGTTAAAGGCTTTCGAGTAATTTACTGATCCCCTATTCCTGGTTTTTTGAGCATTAGCCATACTGGTGATGGATATGTACGGATTCCTTATTGCTCCCTACAGGTGTCATCTGTCACGCTTAAAGGGGCGTTCGTATGGCCCATTACGTAGCTTATCGGCGGTCTCCGCGATTTGTTGATAAGAGTTCTGATTCGGGTCTACATATCCGATATTTGGGCAATGCAAATAGGTGTACCCATCTATCAAAGGAAATGGTTTTGGCATGTAGTTTTTTGGGTGGTGTACTATATCATCAAGGTTTTCCTTGTTGAGTTTTTCAGACCCAATATTTGGGAAGTAGCCCTTGCAGAGCTTATTCACCTACCACTAAAGATGGTAGCGCTCTATACATTGATATATCTACTGATACCTCGCTTGCTTCTTCGAAAGCGGTACGTGCAGTTCACCTTAGCCCTGTTATTGTCTATTCTGGTGGTAGCGTTTCTAAGACGGGTGAGTGATATACTGCTCGTCTACGATATCACTATGATGTATGAGGACAACACCACCCTTTGGGACGTGCGGTCAATGCTTCGAAATTTGATTTTCATCTACCCTGTTGTGGGATTGGGAGCTACCTTTTATTTCATTAAAGAATGGTATCTCAACTATTGGCAGACCCAGAAGCTAAAGAAGGAAAAGCTTGAGGCAGAGCTGAATATGCTCAAGGCGCAGGTGCACCCCCACTTTCTTTTTAATACGATCAACAACATTTACAGCCTCGCGTTGGATAGGTCCAGCCAAACCGCTGATGCCCTGTTGCGACTATCCGACTTGCTTCATTATATGCTCTATGAGTGCAATCGGGCAAGGCAGCCGCTGGAGAGAGAGGTGGAGATGATGAAGAGCTATATCGACCTGGAAAAGCTGCGTTATGGTAATCGCCTGGACCTTCAGATGCATATGGACGATATACCTAAGCATGTCAAGATTGCGCCATTGCTATTGATACCTTTTGTGGAGAACTGCTTCAAACATGGGGTCTCTGAGAGCATAGACCAGTCCTGGATGTCGATTGACCTTCGATTAACTGATCATCAAATGACCCTCAAAATAGATAACAGTAAAGCAGAGGAAGCTAAAGTTCATGGTGATCATAAAAATGGCATTGGACTCAATAATGTTAGGAGACGGCTTAGCCTAGAGTATCCGGAGCTTCACCAACTGGAGATAATCGATCAAAAAGATGCTTTTTTTGTAAAACTTCAAGTCACCCTCGATGAAAACTAGATGCCTTATAGTAGATGACGAACCATTGGCTATCAATGTGATCAAAGGCTTCATTGCCAGACTAGACCAGCTTGTGTTAGTGGGTACTTGCAGTAATGCCATTGATGCATTTAACGTGCTGAATGCTGAGCCTATCGACCTGCTCTTTATTGATATCCAGATGCCGCAAATGACCGGATTGGAATTCTTAAAATCTCTAAATCAGAGACCAAAAGTAGTCCTTACTACGGCCTATCGTGAATATGCAATGGACGGCTATGAACTTGATGTGGTCGATTATCTATTGAAGCCGATCTCTTTCGATAGGTTTCTCAAGGCTATGAGCAAAGTAATCGGCCAACCTTACTCTTCAACTGGACCTGACACATCCAAACTTCACTCCCAGCCTACAACAGAAGCACCGTACATTTTTGTCCGGGAGGATAAGAAGATGCGTAAAATAATGATCAGCGATATCCAATATATTGAGAGCATCAAGGATTATGTCAAGATCATTACTGAGGGTCAGGTCTTTACAACTTACTTACAGATAAGCTATTTGGAGAAGAAGCTGCCTGAGAAAAGCTTCATTCGCGTCCATCGATCATTTATTGTGGGCATTGGACACATAAAGGCATACTCGAGTACAGACCTGGAAATCGGGCAACAAAGTATCCCTATCGGACGCCACTATAAGGGTCAGGTTATGCAGGTGCTTGACACTCTTGGCACCCTCTGACAGGTTAGGTCGCCATATGATTTCCCACTACCTTTGGCGGTATGGCACTACATATACTTGCGGTTCTACATATGGTGTATTTGGTGACTTTAAGTAGCCATGACCTTTTACATCAGGAAAACCACCAGGTGCATAACTATGCCGATGTTACCCGCGTTATGGTATCCGGCCCTACCGGGAATTATACATTTCGAGTGACCTTAAGGAGTCCGGATAAAGGCTGTAGTCAGTATGCCGATTGGTGGGAGGTTGTGAATGACGAGGGTGAGTTGGTTTACCGACGAATACTGGCACATAGTCATGTCAGTGAACAACCTTTCACCCGTCAGGGAGGTGCCGTAAAGGTCGAAGAAGCTCAAAATGTATGGATAAGAGCGCATATGAATAATTCCGGGTATGGAGGCACAGCATTCTATGGCAATGCCAAACATGGTTTTGCCACTAAGGACTGGCCTACCGGATTCGGTGATAATATTGAAAATCAAAAACCTCAGCCGGGTGGCTGTGCATTCTAGATATTGGTTATGGACAGAGTTCAAAAGCTTATTGCGATAGTTGGAGCAGGCCCTGGAATATCTCAGGCTGTTGCACATCGGTTTGGCCAGGAAGGCTATGCTATTGCCTTGATCGCGAGGAATACAGACAAGCTGAAAAGCCTTCAAAATGAACTTTTCGAAGCAGGGTACAAGTCTCATATCTTTGAGGCAGATGCGGCTGATCAGGTGGCACTTAAAGCCGCCTTTGGGCGTATTGAAGATCAGGTGGGAGAGGTGAGCGTGCTGATGTATAATGCCGCGCGTCTGAAAAAACTGAATATACTGGAAGAATCTCCTGACAATATTGCAGAGGACTTAAAAGTGAATTTTGGGGGAGCGTTGACGAGTGTAAAGTCTGTCCTCACACCTATGAAGGTCAAGGATCATGGTACGTTACTTTTTACCGGAGGAGGTTTAGCCTTGCAGCCATATCCGGAATATGGTTCATTGGCTATTGGTAAGGCGGCCATTCGCAGTTTTGTGTTGCAACTATCACACGAACTGAGGTTTACAGATATTAAAGTAGGAACCGTGACGATCAGGGGTTTTGTCAGTCCCGAGGATGAAAAGTTCAACCCAGCGGCTATAGCCGAAGAGTTCTGGAAGTTGCACTGTCAAAAGGGTAAGGAAAACGTTGAAGTAGTCTACTGATCATGGGTAAGACCATTGCTATAACAGGAGGCACTTCCGGGTTAGGCTTGGCTACAGTAGAGCACCTCGCTAATGCGGGATGGAATATTGTGATGCTTGCGCGTAGTACTGCCAAGATAATGGAGATCAAGGAGGTATTCCCTGAAGTGGAAATCGACTTTGTAAGGTGTGATTTGGCTGATTTATCTAGCGTTGCTGATGCCGCAGAAATTCTCAACGCAATGGATGAGGGCATAGATGTTCTCATGAATAATGCAGGAGGCATTAATGATCATTTTTCAAAAACAGTCGATGGTTATGAGCTGACTTTCCAGATGAACCATCTGGGACATTTTTTATTGACAAATCTGGTTATCGATAAACTCAGAAAGCAGCGAAGTACACGAATCATCAATGTAAGTTCGGCCCTACATAAAATGGGGAAGCTTGACTTTTCTGATTTGATGATCGAGGCAAACTACGGACCTTTTAAGGCTTACGGCAACAGTAAACTCTGCAATGTTCACTTTACCCAGTCTTTACATGATCGCTACTTCGATGATGGGATTTCCGCTTTTTCTCTACACCCTGGGTCTGTAGGGACCGGTTTTGGTGATCATTCAAAAGGGTTCTTCAAGTTAATCTGGGATCTTGGAAAGCCTTTACTATTGACACCTCAGAAAGGAGCAGAGACACAAATATATTTGGCAACTGAAGAAGGTATTGAGGGCGATTCTGGTAAGTACTTTGTCAAGAAAAAGCCGGTAAAGATGGCCAAACAGGCTTATGACCCGGAGATACGAGAGCGACTCTGGAAGGTAAGTGAAGAAATGGTTTCAGCCTACCTACCAGCTAAATAGATAGTTTTAAAACAAAAAAGGGCCATCGATTAGTGATCAATGGCCTTGAGAGTTATAACTACGACTTTTTTATACTTGGCTCAATCCACCATCGACCTCTAGTTCTACGCCGTTGATGAATGAGGCATCAGGAGAAGCAAGGAAGAGTACCGCCTGAGCCAGCTCTTCTGCAGTGCCAAATCTACCAAGTGGTACTTGCTGTGCAAATGATTCACCCATCGCCTGCACCTGCTCTTGAGGTAAGCCAAGTTTACCATAGATCGGGGTTTCTATCGGGCCAGGTGCTACGCTCACTGTTCTGATCTTTTTCTCTGAAAGTTCGTTAGCAAGTACTCTTGTTACTGACCTCAATGCTGCTTTTGATGCTGAATAGATGGCAGTACCAGGGAAGCCTTTTTGGTTGACTACAGATGTGTTTGAAACAATGACAGCCCCGTCATTGAGATAAGGAAAAGCTGCCTTGATCGTAAAGACAGGACCCTTGACATTGATATCGAAAATCTCATTGTAGTGCTCTTCAGTGATATCGCTGATAGGCATGAACGGAGCTACACCGGCGTTAAGGAACAAAATGTCGATGTTGCCGAATTTCTCTTGGGTAAATGCAACAAGTGCATTGCTGTCCTGAATACTTGAAGCATCTGCCCTGAAAGTTGCGAAATCCCCGGATAGCTCTTTAGCTGCTTCATTAAGTGCTTCTTGTCTACGGCCAGTCAATACTACTTTTGCACCCTCTTGCAAAAACAATTTGGCAGTGGCCAATCCTATACCACTGTTTGCTCCGGTCACTATGGCTACTTTGCCTTCTAATTTTTTTGTCATTATAGTCTAGATTTATTTGAAACGTTTGTTCCAATAACGTTCATTTGGAATGAACGTTTCAAATAAGTTAAAATTTTTTTTAACAAAGGATTTTATCAATGATACCATTGAGATAAGCTCTGTCAGGATTGAGCATACCGACCAGCCTCAAGCCTTGGAGTGAGGAAAAGTAGTAGGCCGCAAGTTGTTCAGCATTTTCATTGGCCTTGATCTGTCCCAGGTCTTGTGCTTCATGAATCAAGTCCAGAAAGAGCTGCTCCATGTTTTGTCGATTGTCATCTAGTAGCTGCCTAACTTCATGACTTTCGTTCGCCATTTCGGTAGTACAGTTACTAAGAAAACAACCATTGTTTTTCTCTTGATCAGTGATATCGCTTATTATTCCTTTGAACAGGAGTCTAATGGCTTCTTTAGGCCCCTCTGATTTAACCAGCCATTTGTTGACAAGACTCTTTTGTGAAGCCTGGTAGTATTTGACTGACTGATAGAAGAGGTTGAACTTATCCCCGAAACTATTGTAAATGCTCGATCGATTAAGACCGGTTGCATCTACCAGGTCTTGCATGCTGGTGGCATGATAGCCTTTCTCCCAAAATACCTGCATAGCATTTTGAAGTACCTGGTCCTGATCGAATGTAGTAGACTTTGCCATAATCCCCTCCGTATAATGGAACGATCATTACAAAGCTAAAGTTTTAGGGGCAATTAAGATTAACTAACCCGGACATCTGCTCCATCGAAAAGTTGCCATGTCAAAACAGAAGTCACAAGTGTTCCACTGGCCGATATAGGCATTGTAGCAGAGATTAGTTTTTCCTGAGACGTAGCTCTCTGGCTTTTCAGCCTTCGCATTTTTGACAAGTCGACAGTCATTGGGAAAATAGCTTGGGGTAAAGGTGGTCCTGATACCACTACGATTGAGGTTAACCGCTGCTTTGCTTACTCCCGCAACATAGAACATCCCTAGTACTTTCTCCTCAGGGTCGTCGATGTTGAAGATATTGCCTCGGGTAGTGGTGGGGGTTGGGTCGAAAATAGTCCCCTGACCTGTAATTTGTTGGTTGACTGATTCCAGGTATTGGAATACCTCTTTGGAAACAGACAGCTGGAAGATATTGGCTTGATAATGATTGTACACTTTGTTGCCATCAATAGGGATAGTGGCAATCTGCCGAGCTATCCTCGCACTCGGACTTTCCCTTGACGCAGCGGTTGGAAATCCGGTCCCAAATTCACTTACATAACAGTATTTGCAGCATCCGGGAGGGACTTCTCTGGGATGCGCTATACCGGGATTACAATCGTTTTGAGGCTGGCCGCAGAAGTCTTCAGGAAAGGTCTCAACTTCATAAATGCCTTTATATCTCCAGGTAAGGTATTGGTCCTGATCTGTAGGCACAGAGGTTTCTACATACAAATGCCAAACATGATTAGGGGCTTCATTTCCAAGTTCATTAATGACTCTGGCTCTTTCATATTCACCATAGGCATTTACAATCTCGGGAGCTGGGGTGAGCAACTGTGGTGTGGATGAATATGTGTTACCGTCAGGTAGTTCGACAAATAGTGTGTAGGTCTGTCCTACTTCACCAATGAAATCCTTATTGATAGGTTCGTATCTGGGGTTTGATGTAAAACTTTCTTTAACTGTATCGATATCCCAAAATATTTCGGAAGGAGCACCTATTGGTGGATTAGGATGTTTAAAAAAATGAAGATCACGCTCATCAACATCTTCGCCAGTTTCAAACTCAAAAACTCTACCTTGTCCATCCTCAATCCAGACGTGTGCATCATTGATCAGCAGGGCGCTGGAGCCAACCTGTTCAAACGGTAATGATCGGTAAACCCTGATGGTGGGCATTTCAGTGTTTGTAATACCTCCCGTGATGACTATGCGATCGGACCCACTGCTGGTAAAGTCACCATCAAAGATGTCAACACAGCTGGTGAAAAGAATCCAAACAAAAAGAATAAGGAACGATTTACTCATGATTAGGTATTGATCTATCTCAAAACAGTTCTGCTGTGATATGCCCTTACCTGATAGCCAGCAATGCAAGGACGACTACTCTGGACATTTTGACCAATTTCCGGTAACGAAATCATAACATTGGTCACATTCGTGCCAACCAGAACCAAGAACCGAATTGTAATAATTGAAGCACTGATTTTGTTTGCCTGAAATGTAGCCTTCAGGTGCTTCGTCTGTACTATTATTGACCAATCGACAATCATTAGCAAAGCGGGTAGGTGTAAACTGTGCTGATATGCCTGAGCGATTAAGATTTAGTCGTGCATTAGTGACGCCAGCAGCGTAGAACATGCCTAAAGCTTGTTGACCATTTGAAGAGTTGCTGATGTTTCCGTCTATTGTTGCGGGAGTGGGGTCAAAGATAGTACCCTGCCCGGTAATCTGCTGATCAACTAAATCGAGATAGTCATAGACTTCTTCGGAAACAGACAGCTGGTAGATTTCCAACATGTAATAATTATAGACTTTATCGTAGGTGATCGGAATGGATGCGATTTGTTTTTGTATTTGACTGTTTGGTATATCCGTAGAAGTTGAAGTATTGAACTGTGCACCATACTCGGTGACGTAGCAATACTTACAGCATATTGGAGGTACCTCTCGAGGATGTGCAATTCCCGGATTGCAGTCTATACTCGGCGGATCGCAGTACTCTTCGGGGAAAGTTTCTACTTCATAAACACCTCTATATCGCCAACTCAGGAATACGTCATCACCGAGGCCAACTGGTGTCTCCACAAAAACATTCCAATAATGCTCGTTTTGCTCATTGCCCTGCTCATTAATGCTTTGACCTTTTTCGTACTCAGAGTAGGCATTTCCGATAGGAGGTGAAGCGATGAGGATTTGTGGTGTAGATTGATATGTTGTACCATCTTCTAGTTCTACAAACAGCGTATAAGTACGTCCGATCTCGCCACGCACGGATTTATCTGTGGCTTCATATCTGAAGTTTGACTTAAAGGATTCGATTAGCGTGTCTATATCCCAGAATACTTCTAAATATGCTTCTGAGCTAGTGAAATTCTCAATCATTGGAGCTGGGTCGGCAAAAAAGAGAAATTCTCTTTCTCGAATATCCTCTGTAGGCTCCATGAGAATTCTTTTACCATTGTCGTCTTCGATCCATACATCGGCATCACGGATAGGTTGGGGAGTAAGGCCGCCTGCACCAAAGGGGACTGAAGTGTAAACGCGCACTTCAGGGACTTCTGAGTTAGTAATGCCGCCAGTAATGACTACTCTATCCGAACCTGTACTGGTGAACTCTCCGTCGAATATTTCAGTGCAGCTTGTTAAGCTGGAAAGAATCAATGTTATGAAGAAAGTAAATCGCATTTCGATAGGATTTTGATTGAAACAAACATTTTACTGGCAACCCCTAACAATAGGAGGATTGGACAATCATATTAGACCTGCGCTGCTAGGTCTGGCATGATTACCCTACTTCCCATTCGGGGCATTTTGACCAAGTCCCTTTAGCGATATCATAGCACTGATCACAATCTTGCCATGAGTCAGTCCACCAGTGATAGCATTGATTGACATTACCTGATACATAGTTTTTGGGCTTTTGGTCTGTACTATTATTGGCTAGCCTACAGTCATTAGGTATCCGAGTTTCAGAAAATCTTATGTCAACGTCTTTGGCGGTAAGGTTTAGCTGTGTCTTAGACACACCTGCCGCATAAAACATCCCTAGTGCGTTTTCTCCAGCCGTTTCACTGTTAGCGATATTGCCTACAATTGGATTAGGTGTGGGGTCAAAAATGGTCCCTTGACCTGTTATTTGTTGGTTTAGTCTTTCAAGGTAATCGTGTACCTCTTTTGAAATTGATAGTTGATAGACATCCAGGCTATAGTAGCTATAGATCTTGGCAGAAGTTACTGAGACTGATGCTACCTTTTTGTGGACCGTATTTTGCGATGCTGTAGGAATATCTTGACCATATTCGGTTACGTAACAGTATTTGCAGCAGCCGGGAGGGACTATTCTCGGATGAGCTGGTCCAGGGTCACAATCATTGTCAGGCTGGTCGCAGTATTCTTCCGGAAAGGTCTCGAACTCATATACTCCCTTGTATCGCCAGGTAAGATTCAGATCACTTTCACTACCCTTTTCTGATTCAATAAATATGTTCCACTTGGGATCGTTTTCTTCATTGCCCAATGCGTTTATCCTCTTAAGGTTTTCGTATTCCGCATAAACACTTTTGATTGGTGGTGATGCCGCTAACAACTGAGGTGTTGATTCATATCTTTCACCATCAGGTAATACGATCTTGAGCGTATAGGTGCTTCCTATTTGTCCTCTAAAGCTTTTGTCGACAGCCTGATACCGATAGTTCGATTGAATGATTTGCAAACTTGTATCAATGTCCCAGAACTCCTCTGCAAAATTTGGTGATTCATTGTCAGGATCCTCATTTGCAAAGAAATGATATTCTCTAGCTCGAGAATCGTTAACTACCTCCATGGGATACTGGATACCATCACTATCTTCTATCCAAACAAGAGCTTCGGAGATAAAAGGCGGAGCTTTAGAAGACTCGCTGAAAGGTATAGCAGTGTAAACTCGTACCTCAGGAGTTTCATAATCAGTGATTCCCCCAGTGATCACGATACGGTTGGAGTTAGTACTTGTAAAGTCTCCCTCGAAAATGTCAACACATCCGGCCAGAAGCCAAAAGGTTAAGAAGATGAAATGACGCATGATTGGTTATTTCTAGCCAAACACCGTTTCAGTTTCTGCCCCTTAACCCTTCAACCTGATATGACCTTGAAGCTTTGGTTTTGTGAACTAATCGTTTCTCAAGTTCTTAATTGGGCTGGCATTGATGAGCAGAATGGTGCTTTGGCTGACTGTTAGGAGCACAATGACACTGAGCAAGATCATAGGGATAAGAAAGGTGGCCAGGCTTATCTCCGTTCTATAGGCAAAGCTATCTAACCATTCATTGACCATTAGACAGGAGACTGGAATACTTACTATCATCGCTAACCCTATCAGCTGCCAATATTCTTTTAATAACCTGCTAACTAGTCCGAGCTGAGATGCTCCTAACACTTTCCTTATACTCACTTCCTTGCGCTTTTGTACTACCATAAACATGGATAGACCGAAGAGGCCAAGGCATGCAATCAGAATGGCGATAGAAGTGAAGAAATTGAATATCTGCTGAAATTTTTGATCCGCTTCATATTGTGACTGGTATGACTGATCCAGAAATTGATAAACGAAAGGATTTCTAGGAAATAGTCGACTGTATTCAGTGTCTAACTCAGTAAGTAGGCTTTTTGGGTCTCCATTAAATTTGACAGATACGAAATATCCACTCTCCGTAGAGTCGAGTTGAATAAGCATAGGAGCAATGGCAGAATGCATGTCATTTTGGATATAATCAGCCACTACTCCAATCACTTCCAGCCTTATGCTGGGCATGAGACGAAGGGTCTCTCCCAGAATCTGTTCTGGTTCATCGAATCCTAGATTTTTGGCGGCAGTAGTATTGACAAGCGCTTTCCCACTGGCGTCATAGCCATTTTTTTGCCTGAAGTTTCGTCCGGCTATCACGTCAAGACCATAAACGTCAACGAAGTTTGGGCCCATGCTCATGCGACTCATATAGACTGACTCCTGATCTGGATTGCTGGACAAGCTGGCTGCCCCACTCCATCGGTTTAAGCGACCTGGCACAAGGCTGGAGGTACTTGTGATCTCAACACCATTTTGACTGTCGACAAAGTTGAGAAAGCTACGGATTCTCGATTGATAGGTGGAGTCTCTGAATACCCCAGGAGGTGTTTCGATGACTAGAGTTCGATCCATATTGAATCCGGGATCTTGCTCTAACATGAATTTTAACTGCGACTGAACCGCAATGGCTCCAGAAAGAAGAAAAGAAGCAATGGTGAATTGAAAGATCACTAAACCCTTTCTTAGCAGAATGCCCTGAGGTGTATACTTCAATGACGTCTTGAGTACTTGTGCCGGTCTGAACGATGACAGGATAATGGCAGGGTAGAATCCAGCCAGTAACGATCCAATGAGCAGGCTTGCACTAACCAGTATCCAGAATGAAGACATTTGCGGTAGCAGATGGAAAATGTCTTTATCCAGAAATGTTACAGAAAAAGGAGCTACTGCGATGATCAATATCGCCGCAAGAATAGTGGCGATCACGTTCACTACTAGTGACTCTAGTAAAAACTGAACAACAAGCTGCTTTCTTACAGCTCCCAGGACCTTTCTCACCCCAACTTCTCTCGCTCTCTTGACTGCTACCGCTGTGGACATATTGATGTAGTTGATCCAGGCGATGAGAAGGATAAGTACCGCTATGAGGTAAAAAAACCTGATCATATCGCGATCACTCGTAGGTGACAACTCGGCAAATAGGCCAGGTCTTAAGTGTATATCAGGTAAGTTTTGAAGCACGATGCTCTGATGGCGACCATTGGCTTCATCATAAGTCGCTCGATACTTATGATAGTATTGATTGACCTTCTCCTCCACAGCACTTTTTTTAGCCTTTGGGTCTATTTCCAGATAGGTATAAAATTCATTCCAGCGCCATACATACTGTTCGAATGGAATCCCAAACGGCGAATTTTGGACATGATGATTATGAAGTTGAGCCAAAGGAACGATGGCTTCCGCTTCAAATGAGCTGTTGGGCGGGAGGTCTTTAAAGACCCCTTTCACCTCTAGCGTAAATGATGTGTTGGTTCTTAGTCCATCATAACGAATGATTTTTCCCATAGGGTTTTGATCATTAAACATCTTGGTCGCCATAGACTCAGATATGAACAAACTACCTGGGGACCCCAAATCAGCGGCATTGCCGGTTGTAAGTGGGAAATCGAATATTTCAAAAAAGGAGGCATCTGTGTAAAGTATTTTTTCTTCTTTGATAGGATTGTTGTCGTAAGTGAAAATGCCGTCTGCATCCCAGACGGTCGTAGACTTTACTACTTCATTTATTTCCTCTACGATCGTTTGGCCCGCTCCGTAGAATGTGGCTGCTCTTTCTGATAAGACTTCACCGGAGGTGCTCGAGACTATATTATTTTGAATTCTGTATATGTTAACGGCCTTTTTGTGGAAGGCATCATAACTCTCTTCATATTGATTGAATTGAAATATAAATGCACTGGTAGCTATTCCAACCGTAAGGCCAAAAAGACTGATAGCTGTGCTGACTTTATTCGATACTAGATTTCGAAAGGTCGTCTTCAAGTAATGAGGGAGCAGATTGTTTGCTGGCATCTTTATTTGAGTTTTTTTGATGACGCTAGGTCTGAAAAGCTGGATAACTTCTCTTCTGTATACTTTGGCTGCATGAGCGTATCCAATAGCCTCAAGGTTGGAGTAGAAAACCTCCTCTAGATCACCTTGCAGCTCGTCGTAAAGCGATTCACGACAAAACCACTTCAACAACTTGGTATATAGTGATGGAGGTTGATGCATTTATTGCAGGTTTACGACTATGTCGGGCATAGATCTATAAAATTGATTTCGAAGCTGTTGTGCTTCTTCAAGGGCTTTTCTGCCGCTGGGTGTTACTTCATAATATCGCTTTGGCCGACCACCTCGCACCGCGGTAGCTCCACCCATCGACGACTTTACAAAGCCCTTTTCATCGAGTCTTACTAAAGCACTATGTAAAGCTCCACGGCTTATATCTCGATTGATTCTCTTCTTTAGTTCTTCCTGGATATTGACACCATACCCTTGACCCTGTAGTGCCATCACGGCCAGAAGTACGATCTCTTGAAACTCTCCTAAATAGCTTCCCTTCATTCAATTTATTTTGCCTTCATTTACGAAACAAATAGACAAAGGTTATAAAAACCAAATTTGAATGCTTGGTTACTACAGCTTATTCATGAATAGGAAGCCCTTATATGGCTAGTTGACAGGGTAGTGCTCCTAAATACAGCGGGATTACTTTGGGCATGCTGACCAAGTTTGGTGGACAATATCATAGCATTGGTCGCACGAATGCCATTCGTCCGCATAGTAATTGTAGCATAGATTGTCATTACCAGAAATGTAGTCGGAGGGTCGCTCGTTGCTGCTATTTTCGAATTGTCGGCAGTCGTTAGGAAAACGGTAATCACTAAACTGAAATTCTATGCCATCACGAGTCAGGTTGAGCTGCGTTGAACTCATTCCGGCTACATAAAACATGCCTAACGCTGTTTCTGAAGAATTTTCTACATTAAGCATATTTCCTTTAAGTGGAGCAGGAACGGGATCAAATATGGTTCCTTGCGCCGTAATTTGTCTGTTTAGCAAGTCGAGATATTGATAGACTTCAGGTGTAACCGAAAGCTGATAAATATCAAGCTTGTAGTAGTTGTAGATCTTGGAAGCTGTTACGGGTATTTTAGCTATCTGTCTGACAACCCTGCCTGCAGCCACTTCACTAGATTGGGCCAGTGGAAAATCTGATCCATACTCCGTGATGTAACAATACTTGCAACAGCCGGGTGGGACTCTTCTTCTTTCAGTTCCTACTTCACGATTACAAATAGCTCCATCACTTTCGCAGTACTCTTCAGGGAAAGTTTCAACTTCAAAAACCCCTTTATACCTCCAGTTGAGATGAGTTTCCTGGTCAGGGCTTGTTGTTGTTTCTACGAAAACATTCCACCAATGGGCGCTTTCCTCATTTCCCAATTCATTGATGATATTGCCTTTTTCAACTTCAGCATATGCATTTGTGATCGGCGGAGAAGATGTCAAAATCTGAGGTGAGGACTCATACCTAGGCCCATCGGGTAGTTCGACAGTCAGTTTGTAAGACTTTCCTATTTTACCTCTAAATTGTTTGTCGACAGGCTCATACCTGAAATTTGTGTTGACTGTCTCCGTTAGTGTATCGATATTCCAGAATACCTCGAGGTAGTCTTCCCAGGTTGCAAAACCATCCGGCTCAGGGGCTGGATCTGGAAAAAAATAAGAGTCTCGCTCTAATTGATCTGCGACTTCTTCCATTGGTATCCGAACTCCTGCATCGTCCTCTATATAGACATTGGCCTCATGAACTGGTTGAGGAGGAGGTACACCCACTCCAATTGGGGCCGAAAAATAGATACGGACTTCAGGCATTTCATAATTGGTAATTCCTCCTGTAATTACAATGTTGTTGGAGCTACTGCTGGTAAAATCTCCTTCGAAGGTTTCCACACATCCAATCAGAAGGAGAGCGGTTAAGATGAAAAAATGGCGCATGGTTGGGTATTTCCAACCAAACAATACTTCTGCTAATAGCCCTTAACCCAATTGGCTAAAATCCTTAGTTGTCAAGTCTTTTACCATCTAATTAACAATAGATCGTGTGAGCCGTTCAAACCAATGTTTGAAGTATAACCAAACAAGCCAGGTGATTTTTTCGCCTGGCTTGTTTTGTCCTTTCTGAAGACTTCTATCGCTCTGCCAACTGCTGAGTACTTATTCTGTAATGTCGATCAGCCAATATCAAGTGCTTATCCGGGTCTTTCATCCATTGAGTCTTACCATTGAAAAAGGCTTTCACTTCAAAGAACAATAGTCTTCCATCCTGAATATCCCACATAGAATAGTCCGGTTGATTGTACACGCCAAGGGCCATGGCTGTTGAACACCAGCCACCATACTGAGGCATGTATCTCTCCGGATCGGCAATAAAGGCATTACGGTTCTCTGATGTGCTGAAGAGCAATGTCAGACCATCATATTCCACTGCATATTCAGGTTTGCCTTTGACAGGGGAGCTGGAAAAGTAACTGACCAGATCATAACTTTCGAAGGCTATCTCATCATTTGCACAACTGTAGTACGAAAATGATTGAGCAAAAACAGAGCTAGATAATAGTGTAATGGCGATTGAAGTTAAGATTAAATATTTCATAGCGGTTAACAGTTTTAGTTGGTCTTTATAACGCCTGATCGCCGCTATTGATAGTAACACTATCGATAAGTGTCGGGACTTTGACAGAGCTGTAAAAAGCAGAAAAGCCCAGGCAACCTATGTTAAGGGTTAGCCCGGGCTAAAAGGTTATTGGCCTTCTTTTTTATGATCCTACTTCTTCTTCCTTCTTTTCTTTGGGTGCTATGTATTCGGCTCCCTTTGACTTTAGTAGCTCATTGAAGGCGGGTATGTCTTCATTCAAGACTTTTTCCATAGGGGTCCTGCGTTCCATCCACATCTTGTTTAGCTCCTGATAGAGATCCTTTTCTCCTTTAGTTACGGGAGGAGTGTTTCCATCTATTGTGTTCATCAAGTTGTGGAGCTGATGATCTAGTTGACTTCTGAAGTTTATCACGTCCTGGAAAGTGGTCTGCTTGGGTGAAATCAAAGTTCCTTCGACCTCATCGATTTTCTCCTTGAGCTCCTTACCCTGATCCTGTATATCCTCATCATCTTCCATACGACCCATCCAGTCCCCAACTTGGTCTCGCACTTGCTGCATCTGCCTTACCCCTTCATATAAGTTGGCGATATCATCGTATATCTTTTTCACCATGTCCTGCTGCTCAGCTATGTCGGAGGCACTTGCTTCATCCCTAGGATCCTGCACTACCGCGAATGACTGAGTCTGCTCAATATCTCCATAGGTGAGTTTAGCAGTATAGGTTCCTGGTCCGACAGTGTATCCTTTCATCGCTGTGCCCGTGAAACTCATGACATAAACACCTTTGGCTGGTTCGAGATTATCCACTTTCAAATCCCATTTAGCCACATTCATACCTTCTTTCTTGCTGATCACATTGGACTTGTCCTTAGAGTCACTGACCATTGAACGAATCACATTGCCAGACTGATCCATGATTTCGAGTTTAACAGCAATGCTGTCACCTTCGGGGATTTCACTTATGTAATACTTAATACTTGCCCCGCCATAAGGGTTTTTACCCACACCAGGCATGGGGAAGAAAAAGTTAAATCCGCTAGTCTTGACGACATCTTTGGGCTCATACAAGAAAGCCTTACTATTCGCTACAGCATCGGTGACCTGATGGAGTGGTTTGATGTCATCCATGATCCAGTAAGCACGACCATGGGTTGCCACGATCAAGTCATTTTGGTGTACCATCAGGTCGGTGATTGGTACAATAGGGAGGTTAGCCTGCCACTTGGTCCATTTAGCACCACCATCAAATGAAATATAGAGCCCTCTTTCCGTTCCAGCGTAAAGCAGGTCTTTTCTGGAAGGGTCTTCTCTTACAACTCTTGCATAGGCTCCTACCGGAATATCTCTTTCGATCTGACTCCAAGTGGCTCCATAGTCAGTTGACTTGTAGATGTAAGGCTTAAAGTCACTCAACTTATAGCGCATCATAGTGATGTAAACTGTGGCCGGATCATGAGTCGAGATGTCAATTGAATTGATAATGCCTTCAGGACCAGGACTGATATTTTGCCATGAGCTACCGCCATCTTTTGTTATGTGTACCAACCCATCATCAGCACCTGTGTAGATCACATTGGCATCATGTGGAGATTCTGCCAGGCTCATCAATGTGTGATAGGTCTCACCACCAGCACCTTCATTGGTGATAGGGCCTCCGGTCTTTCCAAGCTTCTCAGGATCGTTTCTGGTAAGATCCTCTGAGATGTCATCCCATACCACTCCTCGGTTCGTCGATTTGTGCAAGACATTACTACCGTAATAAATGACTGAAGGATCGTGCTTGCTGACAATGACTGGAGGGTTCCAGTTGTAGCGATAACGCATCTCATCAGTAGGCTCACCAAGGTCATCAATTGGCCATGGCTTGATGGCTTTGGTCTTTCCTGTCTCCTGGTTGTACTCATCCATCATACCAGTGATGTTGGATGAGTAGAGGTACTTTGGGTTGTCTGGATCAAAAGCAATGTGCGCCGCTTCACCACCACCAACACCCCGTGTCCAGTCGTAAGGTGTAATAGCAAACCCATCAGTTCTGGAAGGAATTGCTACCGTTGTGTTATCCTGCTGGCCACCATAAACCCAGTAAGGGAAGCGGTTATCGGCATTGACGCGATAGAACTGTGCCGTAGGCTGGTTCTCCAATGGTGTCCACGATTTACCACCATTGAAGGTGATGGTAGCCCCTCCATCATCAGAACTCACCATATTGTCAGAATTTGCAGGGTTGATCCACAAGTCATGGTTATCACCATGTGGTACCATGATCATAGAGAATGTCTTTCCCCCATCTATAGATTTCATGAAAGGTGCATTCAATACATATACCAGATTTTCATTATTCGGGTCGGCAAAAACATGCATATAGTACCACGAGCGCGTATGTAGCAAACGATTATTGGTCTGATGCTTCCAACTAGCACCACTATCATCCGAGCGATAAAGGCCACCTTTTTCATTGTCAGCTTCGACTATTGCATAGACCACATTGGAGTTGGCACGGGAGACTGACACACCAATCTTACCCATCAATTCCGGTAGGCCTTTGACGATCTTATTCCAGGTATCACCCCCATCAGTTGACTTCCAGATACCACTACCTTCGCCACCTGACCTTACGTACCATGGGTCACGGTCATGATCCCAAAAAGCTGCATAAAGTATACGGGGATTGTTCATATCCATGGACATGTTACAGGCGCCTGCCGACTCGCTCACGAAATGCACCAATTCCCAGTTGGCACCTCCGTCGGTAGAGCGATATACACCACGCTCAGGATTAGGACCATAAGGATTGCCCTGGGCCGCTACATAGACTATGTCTGGATTGTTAGGATGAATACT
Source organism: Flammeovirgaceae bacterium UBA6059 (assembly GCA_002435755.1). Taxonomy (GTDB): domain Bacteria; phylum Bacteroidota; class Bacteroidia; order Cytophagales; family Cyclobacteriaceae; genus UBA6059. The sequence continues at coordinate 69,193 of DIYH01000004.1, read as the reverse complement.
GATTTCTGAAATTTGAGACGACTTTTCTAAACCAACATTCGTCCAAGTTTTACCAGCATCGGTTGACTTATAAACGCCATCACCGTGAGAGGTCATTACACCACGTATAGCAGCCTCACCTGTACCTACATAAACCACATTTGGATCAGACTCTGAAACACTTATAGCCCCGATTGAAGTCGCGGTGAAATAGTCATCAGAAACACACTTCCATGTGAGTCCGGCATCTTCTGTTTTCCAAACACCACCACCAGCGGTACCCATATAATAGGTCAGTGGATCACCAACCACTCCACTACTGGTAAGGGATCGCCCACCGCGGAATGGCCCAATATTGCGCCACTCTTGGGCATTAAACAGTTTTTCATCGTAGGTTTTGCCTTCAGGTGCTGAGGATTTTTTCTTACGTTGGGCAATTCCCGGTAGGGTGACCGAAAGACATAATAAGAGCGCAAATAACTTGGTAATCTTCATCATGAGAATGGACATTAGGTTTTGGTAATCTATGTAAATTACAAAGTATCGATATTAATCAAACCGATATGATTCGACTAACACAAACTGCGGGATGAACGGAACCTTTGGACGTCTATGGATACATTAAATACCCTTAATTCTCTTTTTCAAAGAGACCTAAACAAGCTAATCGAAGAATTGAAAGCTTATGATGAAAACCTACTTTGGACCGTGCAAGATGGCGTCCTCAATTCAGGTGGAAATTTGGCACTCCACTTGAATGGAAACTTACAACACTTCATTGGTGCTGTGCTTGGTGAGACAGGTTATGTCAGGGAACGGGATAAAGAGTTTAGTCTCAAGAATGTACCAGTAGCTGATATTATGGAAGATGTTGAGGTCACCAAAAAAGTGATTGAAGCTACGCTTCTTAAGAAACTGGATGAAACTAAACTCGATGATATCTATCCTGTTAAGATTCGACCTGAAGAGTTTACGGTGAGAGCTTTTCTATTCCATCTTTATGGACATTTGAGCTGGCATTTAGGCCATATCAACTATTTGAGGAGGATAGTCGAGGGATGAGGACTAGTGGATTAGAAGAGAGGAAACCTCTATTTCAATTCCTAGAAAGTCAATTTGGTCACCCACACCAAGCACTGACACATCTTGATATTTTCCATTTGAGGTCTTCGCATAGGCGGTTATCTCGAGACGTTGCAAATCCGCGACCCAATAGGCTGGAATACCTGCTTTGGCATACAGTTCTGACTTCACATCCGTGTCATAAGAAAGAGAAGTATCTGCTACTTCGATTACATGTACCACATCAATGCCAGTAGGATGGGCACTAGAGTAGTCATCAGCTCGATGCTTTAATATAGCTATATCTGGCTCTGGCTCAGTATTAGAACCCAAGACTATGGGACTTTGAATGCTGATGTCAAAAGACTCATTCAAATACTCATGGAGCACCCTCGTGATTTTACGCACTGCTCCAGCATGTCTACTTCCTATAGGACTCATCTCGATGATTTCTCCATTGATCAGCTCTACACGATCTTCTGGCTTAAGGATGCCCACCTCTGCCATTTTATAATACTCATCCCGATTAATCAGTCGCTTGGCTACCGCAATCATGTCTTTCGCTTTATATAAAATTAGCTATTCTACTGCTCATCTACCAACCTTCCCGCTTGATCAACTCCGTGACATGTGCCAAATGGTGATTGCCATGCCATGCGTACATGCCGATCATAGTTTTTAAGTTGACCCATTCCTTATCCCCTGGGTGATAGTATTTCTTGGTGAGTTGTGTCGAATCCAATGAGCGAATGAGATTTACCCAACGCTTATGTAGCAGTGATAACATGTCCAGCGATATTTTGACGGGTGTAGTAGCAGTATCTTCAAGCTTCGCCCACTCGCCCTCTTCATATGGTCGGATGGTGGGGTCTTTTTCTGTCAAAGCTATTTTCATTCTTACATATGCATTTATGTGACTATCAACCACGTGATGCACCAGCTGCTTAATGGTCCAACCTCCTGGCCGATAGGGAGTATCCAATTGTTCATTGGATAGTGAATTGATGGCCTTCTCAAACTCTACCGGGAGACCAGCAATATCTTCTATTGCCTGATTTAGATCAGTGTCACTTGAAAATGCTTTTGCATTAAACTTTCCAATAGGATACTTAAGGTGTTCTAGTTCTGTCATTACTGTTTGAGTTCACGTATAACTGTTGCGAGTTGGTCCGCCCATTCCTGATAAGCAAGCTCTGACGGATGGTAGCCATCACTGGCTAAGTATCCAGGTTTAGGTTCAAAATTCAACGGTAGATAATGGCACCCCTCCGTTGAGTTGCACATACTCTTGAGTCCTTTGTCGAATAGCTTGGCCCTACGCCCAACTACCGTGCGCAGTGGTTGCGGTAGTGCTGTAAATAAGTGCATGGGGGGTAGTTGACTGAAAATGATGGGTGCCTTGCTATGCTTTCTGATGACTGTCACGAACTTATTCAAACCTTCTATCCAGTTGGTGTACTTGGTGAGCTTGGTAGTATCATTTGCACCGATGGCCACCACGATGATCTGTTGCCCACTGAGATTGTCAGCAGTCATATAAGATAGTAGTTCTGCTATCCGGATACCGTTGTGACCGACGATAGACCACTTGACACAATAATGTGATTCCAACGCCCGTATGGTGCAGCCAGTAAGTGCTTTGGACATATCACTCGCTCCTACTCCAGCGATGGTCGATTCACCAATAAATGCTATTTTGAGAGGTGGGAAAAGTGCGCTTGGGCTTCTTCCTTCTGTAGGTTTTTTAGCTTCAGGTAGTCTGGGCGTGTGCCATCTGGCATAGACGGCTTGAAATAAGATGATAGGTGATGACAGAAAGAACAGCATGCGCCAGACAACCCTAGAGACGATCATAGAAAATCAATTTATCACAATCACTTGAATAGTGTTAACTTTTGCTCAATATTAAACTTGGCCTATGAGGAAGAAGTGGTTAAAAATTGTCCTCAGCGTACTTGGTTGCATACTTTTACTAGTGCTGATGCTGATCACCACAGTAGATCGAACGCCTTACCAGGAAATGGATTATTATCGGGAGACGGTAGATAATTTCAAGTCTCTTCAGCCTGCACTGACCTCCGGAGACACTTTGAAAGTGGGCTGGTCCAGAGCATCTCTCGTGCCAGAAAAATCGGTACCACTTGCTGGTTATGGCAAGCGTCGTGGCGCTCATTATACCAGCATTCACGATAGTGTCTATGTCCGGGCGTTTGTCTTTGACAATGGGCTGAGCAAGGCCACTTATGTCTCTGCAGACCTGCTGATCATCCCACCTCTTGTGTATGATCGACTTTTCGAAATACTAGCCTCATCAGGTTTCAATCCAGGCAACACATTTCTCACAGCAACGCATTCTCATTCCAGCATTGGAGGATGGCAGCCAGGGCTCGTTGGTAGCCTTTTTAGTGGAGAGTTTGACCCTGACGTGGTAGAGTTCATAGCGCAACAGATCGCTATTGCAATAAAATCAGCGGAAGTTGATATTATAAGAGCGAGAATTGGCTACAGCGCAGTGATGGCCGGTGACCTTGTTCGTAATAGACTAGTAGGAGACCAACAAGGACAAATAGACCCGTGGTTTCGAATCATCAAGATCGTCAGGGATAATGGCGAGGTAGGATTGCTGACAAGCTTTGCGGCTCATGCTACTTGCCTGGGAGGAAGTTTCAAGCAGCTATCTGCAGATTATCCTGGCCAGTTGGTCAAGATGCTTGAGACGGATACACTGATTGATTTTGCCAGCTATGGAGCTGGGGCGGTAGGTAGTATGGCACCTCTTACACCGCGACTAGATGATTTGACAGAGATCAAATACATGGCGGAGAATTTGGTACCCCAAATAATGCTTATTCAAAATGCCACTCCTGTGGACTACACTACAGATCTTGGTTTTTCAAGAGAAGAAATGACCTTGAGGAGTCCACATTTTCGTATCTCAGAAAACCTGCGTTTAAGGCCCTGGGTATTCGGGCGGGTATTCGGTGAAGTAAGCGCTACATTGAACGCTTTAAAGATCGGAGATCAATTGATGGTAGGTACACCCTGTGATTTTTCCGGTGAGTTGATTGAGCCACTGTCTGATCTTGCCCGACAAGATGACCACCATTTGATGATCCATAGTTTCAATGGCAGCTACATGGGTTATGTAACCAAAGATGAATGGTACGATTTAGATAAATATGAAACTCGTACCATGAACTGGTTTGGCCCTTATAATGGAGCTTATTTTACAGAATTGATTGAGATACTCATTAACAAATTTGCCCCTGAAGAATGAAAGCTGTCGTAATCGATCGATTTGGTGACAGCTCTGTTCTCAACCTTACAGAGATTCCGAAACCCAATTTGTCTTCTGACGGAGTTTTGGTCAAGGTATGCTATACTTCGGTTAACCCCATAGAGCTATTACAACGATCAGGTAAATTCAAGTTTCCGGTAGGCAATAGCTTCCCAAGAATCCTTGGCTCAGATTTTAGTGGAGTAGTTTCTGAAGTCGGTGATAAAGTAAAAGGATTCAGACCGGGAGACAAGGTTCTTGGTATGCGCTCTACCGTGGAAGGCGGGGCTTACGCTGAATACGTTTCTGCAAAACCAGGCCAGTTATCCCTGATACCCAACAATTTCAGTTTTGCGGAAGCTGCCGGCTTACCACTTGTTACATTGACCACCTGGCAAGCGATACTAGGGCAGGCCAATTTCAAAACAGGCCAGAAGGTATTGGTAAATGGTGCCTCAGGTGGTGTAGGGGTTTATGCTGTGCAGTTGATCAAAGCACTTGGTGGTCATGTGACAGCTACTTGCAGCTATCGCAATGAGCACCTTGTGAAGTCGCTAGGAGCTGATGTAGTGCTTGACTACACCAAGGTCAGTATTGTAGATCTAGGCAAGAAGTTCGATGTATTCTATGATGTCTTTGGCAACTACTCTCTGGGTAAGGTAGAACACCTGTTGACCGATAAAGGGACTTACTGTTCGACGATTCCAAGCGTTAAAAACTTTCTTACTCACGGGCTGTCTTTTTTCAGTAGGAAGAAGGGAAAAGTGGTAGTGGTAAGACCTAATGCTCAGCAACTTGGGCGTATCGTAACTATGTGTGAAGAGGGTCAGATAAAACCAATTATAGACTCTACCTTTGACCTATCGGAAATGCCTCAAGCACATGAGAGAATTAGGACAAAGCGCGCCAAAGGCAAAGTGGTTATCAAAGTGGCTGATATTTAGTATCATCCTGTTTTTTTGCGTAGACCTAAGCGGTCAAAATCCGGAGGAAGAGATCAGGGTATCTCCGGATTCCCTGTCAATAAAGGTAGGTCAAATGGTAATGATAGGGCTGGGCGAGTTTAATCTGCCAGAGGAAGCTGATGCTATCCTACCGGAAATCAAGGCTGGGAAGGTAGGTGGCGTTGTGATTTATGAGAAAAACATAGATCCTGTCACTCCATTTTCTTCACTCCGGGCCATCATGCGACGAGTACAAACATTCTCCCCTATTCCACTTTTTACATCGATAGATGAAGAAGGTGGTCGAGTGACTCGGCTCAAGTCAAAATATGGCTTTCCGACGACCATGCAAGCGGGTCAGCTCGGAGCGATCAACAACCTGGATAGCACTTACTTCTACGCGTATCAGACTGCTGAATTGCTTGACTCACTTGGTATCAATCTCAACTATGCTCCGGACATTGATGTGGATGTGAACCCTGATAATCCGGTCATCGGGAGACTAGGACGGACCTATAGCGCAGACCCTGGAGAAGTAGCTGCGCACGGTATGACTGTTGTAGACGCACACCGGGCTAATGATGTCGGGACAGTATTGAAGCATTTCCCAGGGCATGGCAGCTCTTCTACAGACTCTCACCTGGACATGACGGATGTCACCGACTCCTGGATGTTTTACGAACTGTTGCCTTACAAAATGATGCTCGACTCTGGTAGGGTAGATGGTATCATGACAGCCCATATTATCAATCAGCACCTCGACTCTGCCAAGCTGCCTGCGACATTGTCTAAGCCAATTATTACTGGTATTCTCCGGGACTTTATGGGTTTTGAAGGAGTAGTTTTTTCTGATGACATGCAAATGCACGCTATCAGCAAGCATTTTGGCCTTAAAAATGCCATTAAGATGGCTATAGATGCTGGAGTCGATGTGTTGATGTTTGCTAACAATGTTCCCAAAACAGATAAACGGACTGCAGATGAAATTCATAGTATGATTATGCAGCTGGTGCGTGATGGAGATGTTACTCAAGAAAGGGTGGATATCTCCTACCAACGTATTATGAAAATGAAAGAAGATCTCGCCATCATCGAACAAAAAAAGGGAGCCGCTGAAAGCAACCCCCCTGAACACTGAACTTGAAATAATCTTTTCAGTCCATTCTCTTTATCGACCCTATGCCGTCGTTGTTGAGTTTTTGCACCTCAGGGTCACCTTTGAATCTGATTTTACCTACGCCGCTGACCGTAGCATCGATCCTTTCTTCGGCGTGTACATAAAGAGAACCGACACCACTTACTACAGCGGTTACATCTTGTCCTATGAGGTCTTCTGCGTTGATAGAGCCTGCACCAGAGACATCAAGATCCTGCAAGTCAGCCCTACCGGAAAGGTTGAAGGCACCAGCCCCTGACAGAGACGCAACAAGCTCATTGACGTCCAGGTCGAGTTTGGCACTTTCAGCCCCTCCACATTTGAGGACAAAACGATCTGCTTCGATTGTATTCTCTGTACTGATTTTGCTGGCGCCATTGACAGTGATCTCTTCAAGCGACCTATAAGTGATCCATAAGTCGATTTTAGGTGCTGACTTCAACCAACCATGTTCCTTATAGTCAATTCTTAAACGGTTGCCGCTCACTTCGGTAATGATATCAGATAGTTCATAGTTGTCATTTTTGAGTCGTATTTCTACTTCTGACTTGTTACCTGCAGTGAGAAATATATTGCCAGCGCCTTCAACAATCAGTTTGTTGAAATCTTTGAGTGTCCTTACCTCGGAGTTCTGAGCGAAAAGCTGTGTGCTTAAAACGAGACAAGTGAAAAGAGTTGAGAGTATCTTCATAGTCATTGAGTTTGGATATAAGATGCTAACGAACGTGCAATGGTTGCGTTTCAGTCAGATTATTTGTTAAAGATGAATCTACTTTCTGGTATGTCTATGGTTATTGCACCTTCTTTGAAGATGCCACTGCCAATCAGAGCTTCCATAATTAGTCCTTCTCTAAACACTATGTCAGCGTCGATTGATGCGGATGTTGAGCATATGCTCATATCATTGTTAGAAGTGATAAGGTCGTTGAGTTGCGTACCCGAAATAGGTGTGACATAGGTGCTGGCCCTGGCTTTTGATACGTCTAATCCGAGTGAAGACATGAAATGCGGATGCAGTACATACAGGTCATGACCACTACCTGTATCAAATTGGGCTTGTATGTAGACCTTATTATTGATGCAAACTTGCAACGCCATGTCGAGAGATACATCAAGGTTTCGATGGAACTGTAACGGACCGGATTCTCCTTTTTCAGCTAGGACGTTAAGACTCTCCTGATCTTCGAAAACTAACTTCCTGTTAGCATAGTCAATGGTAAAAGGCTTTTTTTCGAAAAACTTGAGCGACATAAGGCCATCGATCCCAAAAGTATCTAAAGGTGGATATACCCCAGCTTTTAGGTTTTCGACCTTGACACCACCTATCGCGAACGAGGGAACAGTGTAAATCTCACCTGAGATCTTGTCTCCGTCGTGTCTGAATCCCGTATGATATCCGGCGGGCTCGACATGGCCTTGTATTCTTTGATACATCTTGCCTGAAACCACCATGATGCCCGCACCTGTATCCAGAATAAAGTTGCCAGAGATGGAGTCGTTGATCGTGACGCCTACCATGATATGACCCTCTTCCATGAGGTGGATAGGGTATACTTGCCCCATGACAGTACCAGTAATCAATAGCAAAGAAGCAAATGCAGCAAGTCTTTTCATTTTGAGTCAGTTTAGATGATAGGCTCACCGATTCGGTAGCCTTTGCTTCTAGATGCACTGCTCTCAAAATAGTTGCATGACTACTAGCTACTCAGATCTTAGCACATCGGTGGGGTTGGTATTGGCTGTCTTCCAGGACTGGATACTGACCGTCAACAGGCTGACTAAAAGTACCCCAGAAGTAATGATCATAAAGTCCATAACTGATGGCGAGATCCTATAGGCATAGCTGTTTAACCATTGGGATACCGCCCAATAAGCTATAGGTAGTGAAAGCAAAACGGAGAGGCCAACCAAAGTCAGATAGCTGCGATTGATCATTAATAGTAAATCCCGAACCGATGCACCAAACACTTTTCTCAGGCTTAGTTCTTTAGATCGGCGCTTGTTTTGAAAGCTGACTAAGCCGATGAGCCCGATCAATGCTACAAGAATAGAACAACTGGCGGTGATTCCCATAAACTGAGCATTTTGCGTTTCCCGCTCAAAAAGTCGCGCTTGAAACTGATCAAGAAAGGTGTATTCGAAAGGGCTGATGATACCGGATTGGTTCCATGCTGCCTCTACATTATTGATCGATTCTTGAATGTTTTTCTTACTTAGCTGGATCACAAGATTCTCTTTGTAGAGGTCTTGCCGATGAAACATGAGTGCTACCGGTGGAATTGCCTTATCCATCGATTGAAAATGGAAGTCTTTGACGATCCCGATTACCTTTCCAGACCTTTCATCAAAGATTTTTGACTCAAAGTCTTTTCCGATCACATCGTATCCAAATGCTTTAGCTGCTGTTTCATTAAGCAAAATGTTGAAAGTATCCGTGGCATAATTACGGTCAAAATTGCGTCCATCTAAGATTTCCAAACCTAGTGTAGAGATTAACTGATCGTTGATATAGTTGTACTGTACTTGCACAAAAGAGGTATCGGTTGGGTTTTCAGTGAGTACCCTCAATGGAGTGGAGTTGTAATCAGAAGCCATCCACTTATTCAAACTTGAACCTGACTTAGTGACACTAGGAGATTGAGACAGGCTTTGCTTGAAATTGCCCCATGTTGAATGCTTGGCATCTTGCGGCCTTGTTACATTGATCTTCCAATCCGTCTGATAACCCATCGGAAGGTCCTGCAGATGGTTCAATTGTTTCCAAACGAAATAGGACCCAACGATTGTCAACATAACAAAACTGAATTGGACTGTAAGCGTAACATGTTGGACTACTCCTCCTTTTCTGGAAGTGATAACTCTGGTGTGATCAGGATTTGTTGATCTAAACTGAGTGTGTAGTTTTATAATGGAGCTGATGAAAATGATCAACAGTATCATAAGAATCACCATAATAGTACCTAAGATGAGTTCAAACTCCATGATTACAGCCCACTCTTTCCCTATCATATCACTGAAGAAATATTGATGCAAATAGTATGTGGTGATGACCGCAGAGACTGCAATGATCAATACAGCAAGGAAAGACTCGACAAATAGCTGACTGACCCATTGTCCTGATGAGATGCCCATGGCTTTCTTGATCCTAAATTCCTTAGTTCTGTCAATAAGCTGAGATAAATGGATCATAAGAAAATTGATAATAGAAGTAAATAGTAGCAATATCCCGGCAAAGCTTATCAATATGATTTGTTCTTTGTCCGCTGTGGTCGTATGCTCGAAAAGCACAGGGGCAGCAAAGTGAATATCTGAAAGTGCTACGCTATTGATTGATGTAGGTTTCTTTTGAATTTTTGAAGCACTTGCAGCCAGCTTTTCATCAAATGTTGCTGGGTCAATAGGATGAACAGTTTTGTAATAGATGTAATTGGCATTGCCAACATTTGGCCGGGTCAGATAATCCCAGTAGCCTAATACACTGCCAGTGATCAAATACTCGAATTGAAAATGTGAGTGATTTGGCAAATCTTTAATTAGACCAGTGACTAGAAGATCGTGGGACCCATCTCCCCATACGTCTTCTACTACCTGCCCGACAGGATCTTGATCTCCAAAGAGGCGTTTGGCAAATGATTCTGTAAGTACTATAGCATTTGTGGTTCTTAGCATATTGGTCTTGCTACGACTGATGGTGGGCATGTCAAAAACCTCAAAAAAGTATTCATCTGCATAAAAACCATTGCCTTCCTCGATGCTCAACATACGCTCACCTACTCTAAAAATGCTCTGGCTCTGTATTCTCATCAAACGAGTGGCACTCTCCACTTCAGGGAAGTCTGACGTAAGTACATCTACCAAAAAACCATAACCCAAGGCAAACTCTGAAATGTTTCCTTGGCGCTCCAATTGAACATTTGCACGGTAAATTCGCTCATGGTCCGAGACATATCTACCATGGCTAAACTGCTGATGAGAATAGATACCGAGCAGGGTAAACATGCTCAGCCCTACAATGAGTCCGGTATACCCAAGAAAGTAGGAGACAAGGTCTTTCTTAATCTTTCGTACAAAGAACTTGAGATGATGTATCAACATGGCAGCCAACTTTTGATAAAAAGTTAGCTGATTCAACTGGGGTTTCCTATTTCGGTGGTTTTGGCTTCAACTTCTCCAGCATTTCACCCATGGCTTGTTGAATGGCGATAACTGCTTTGGCAGGACGTACGAGCACCTCAAAGTCGATGATCTTACCGTCTTCGTTGAGTGTAATGATATCAAACCCTATCACTTTGATCTTACCTATTGTGCCTTCAAACCGCAGTGCCCATTGGTTACCCTCTCTGATCTGCTGAGTGTAGTGGAAATCCTTTAATACTTGAGTCGCGGCAGTGAGGTAAAGAAACGTGATGTTCTTTCCAACCTGCTGTGTAAAAACAACCGGGCTATGAAAGACTACTTCATCAGCGAGAAGGTTGCTCAGTTGCGAGGCATCATGATTTTTAGTGTAAGCAATCCACTGCTCAAATGCTTGATCATATACGGTGGTGGTCATATTACTTGGGTCTGTAGATAGAAGCCGCATTTTTATAGACCTGATCTCGGTCCAGTGTCATTGGCTTCAGCTGTTGATTGACAAACATACGCATTTGATCCGTGTAGTGTGGAGAGTCAGGATTGGCTGAGGCACCATAAGCGTTGATCGTTTCGATGGTTACACCTTCCTGATCATATTGAGCTAGCATGATGTAAGATTCGCCCTGAAAGGCCCGCAATCTTCCATCTTTGGTGGGTTTGCTAGTCATCGTAGCGATAACGTCACGAATACCGGAAATGGGTAGGTCAACGTCCCCGCGGCTATGCCTTTGCAACTGGCCTAAGGAGACCTTGAGCGTTCCATAATGCTCTATAAGATGGTTTTGGGCATATTGCAATGTCTCAATGCACATTTGTTCTCCGATGGTTTGATAAAGAGATTCATGTCTGGTTTCTATCTTGTTTTTGAGGTAGTCATAGAAGAGCGTAAAGTGGGCCGCTCCAATATTATCAGTATCTCCCTTGCGATTCCAGGCTTGAAGAATAGTCAGCATACCTGCTAACTCAGGATAATCGTTAGGTGACATTTGCCATATCAGAGAAAAATCCATTGGATACACAAGTGTATCTAAAGGAAGTTGCTGATCATACTTTATGGTTTTAAGATCTTCATAGGTCAATTTGTCGTACTGGTCGATCAACTGTCTAAAACGTGTACTTCGATTGTTCTCGAATACCAGATAGCCCATGGTATTGTCGTACTCTGCGGGGTTAGGATCTTCTGATAGGGCTGTGTTGCTGAAGGCGCTGTTATTAGTATTGAAAACGTACCCTGAATTGGGATTCAAGGTTTGTGGTAAGTCAGATAGAGAATGGTAACCTGTACTGATGGTGGCTGAAGTGTTTCCCGTTAGGGTGGTTGACCAGTCATAAGAAGGGTCCCGAAGTGGGATCTTCGCATTGCTGACGTAATAGATATTATCCTCGCGATCAGCATAAATGATGTTGAATCCAGGTATGGCTACCATCTCAAGTGCAGTTTTGAACTCTTGCCAGTTACGTGCCTTATTCATGCGGTACCATTGCTCAGGACCTCTCAGATCATCCAATGCACCCAGGTGGAAGGCGTACACACCCTTATCATTCTTTACCACTGGTCCGTATTTGCTCCAATAGGCCTTGCGTTTTACTCCCAATTTCAACCCAAAAAACAGCTTCACCTTAAGGGGCACTTCGCGTACCTCAAGATCAAACCATTCTCCATCCAGTTTGTACTGGTTCTCATTGGTTGGATTGATCTCCAGTTCAAATACATCGATCTTGTCAGGATAGTTGACCGTATGTGCCCAACCAAGATGTTCGTTAGTGCCATGGAAAATGGTGGCACCTCCTGGAAACAGACCTCCCAAGGCATTCCAACCCTCTTCACTAACCAAATGAGCCTCGTACCATGAGACCGGTCCCTCTAAAGGCTGATGGGAATTGACGTTTAGAAAAGTCTTGCCGTTGGTGGTTCGTTTGCAACTGATAGCAAATGCATTTGAGCCCTTACCTTCCATAGCTGGGATCGACGGTACCCTACCGGAAAAAAGGTCCTGGATCACACCATCTGCTCCACTGATCACAGCCAGTGAAAGCACATACGCTGACAATACCTCTTCAACGGTTATTGGAAAACTGCCTTTTACTAATATCTCCTTATGGTGGTGCTTCGCATAAGCATTGATACCCGCGGTATAGCCCTAATGACGGCCAGGTATTCGGGTGAAAGTGTGTCCATTTGGCGCTGGACCAGGTCCCCACACCTCATTAGACCCACAACATAATCAACGGCAGCTCCCGACTTACCAAGATGCCTCCCAAGCATCTGCTTACCTGAGAGCATAGTCAACTGGATGGTCTTGAAGTCGTCCTCTGCATGTGCCCATGCAAGTCCGTAGGCAACAGCTGCATCAGTTTTGCCAAGAATGTGAGGCACCCCAAAAGTGTCTCTCAAGATCTCTACCTGAGAAGCCAAAGTTTGAGCGCTAAGTTGGTCCTGGTGACTAAATAGGAGTATAAAGGAGAGTAAAAACTGGAATCTCATGAAGTGGATATGGGTTTTAGTCGGTCAAAGAAGGATATTTTATTCTTGCTATCTTCACCGCCTAAGCTTAACCATTTTTAGAATCAATAGTTGAACCTGCCGCATGATTAAGTACAATCCTAAATCCTGGCTATCACTCATTTTCGATGTTTACAGCCGCTATGTCATTGGGTTGCTTTTCCCCTTGATCCTGTTCATGGCTATATACACGTCTTTTCTATGCTACTTCATTATCGACTATTTCAAGTTTGAATTTGAGGGTACATTAGCGGTACATTCCATCATGGGTGTAGTGCTTGGCCTTTTTCTTGTCATCCGCACAAACACAGCTTATGATCGCTGGTGGGAAGGCCGCAAGCTTTGGGGCAAGCTGGTCAATGATGCACGCAATCTGGCCTTGCGGCTCAATGCTTACCTACCGGCAAATGATGAGGAAACCAGAGAATTCTTCAGTAAGATGATACCCAATAGTCCTTTTGCAATGAAAGCTCACCTGCGAAATAGTATAATGGTAGGAGAGATGGAGTTTCCTGATAAAGACATACGTCAGGAGATTGTTGACAGTACACATAGGCCTAACATCGTCAACCGAGCTATGTATAACAAGACACAGGAGTTGTATAAAAATAAGGTGATTTCAGGTGAGCAACTGTTTCTGATTGACAAAGAAATCAAAGGGTTTACAGATATTATTGGGGCCTGTGAGCGGATAAAGAATACGCCTATTCCTTATTCGTATAGTATGTTCATCAAGAAGTTCATATTTGTGTACAATATCACTTTGCCGGTGGGGTTTATATGGACCATCGGCTATGCGACCATCCCTATTGTGATATTGGTCTTTTACTTTCTGGTAAGTATCGAATTGATTGCTGAAGAGATTGAAGATCCGTTTGGTAAGGATGTGAATGATCTGCCGCTTGATTCACTTTGCATTAAGATCAGGGATAACGTACAAGAGATATTTGGTATACAGTCAAGCTTAGACCCCAAGACTTAAGACCTCAAAAAACAAGAGTCGCAATGCGACAATAAAGAGGAAAAAGCTGAGGATGTACGAAGCAAGTTGAAGGCCAATTCTACTCAGAGCGCCAAAGGGCAAAAAAACGCCAACCATAGCGCCTAACCATAGGGGTATCAATAGTCGCCATTGCATTAGTTCCACCGAATTGGAGTCAATAAAGACCATATACGCAATACCAACTGCGGTTAAAGTTATGGCTATTGAGGCAGTCGCTATGGAGATTGCTTTTTCGATCTTCAGGTCACAAAAGCGATTGAGATAAGGTACCAAGATGGTAGATGACTCAGAAGCGATCAGCCCTTGAAACAAGCCTGAGAGTGCTCCTACAGTGAGAAGTTTACTTGTCTTCTCCTGGCCACTTCGCTGGCAGTCTACCAGAAAGCTAGACTCCTTATGAGTAATCAAGGTGTAGATGATGGCTCCAATACTTAAACAAAAGAGCACATAGAATATTGGTAAACTGATCCAATCAAATTGTACTATACTCCATGTAATGAATCCGGAAGTAGGTATTGAAAACAAAGTCAGTTTGATCAATTGACCAGTGGAGAGACCGGATTGCTTACTGTATCTAAGTGTGAGTAGTCCGAACAATATTCCTGTAAAAAGTGCATTATTAGCAAAAATGACCCTTACAGTCTCGAAACTATCCTGGCTCGGATCATTGATGTAATACACGAATACGAGAAGACCGAGAATACCTACACCTACTCCAAGTAATGAACCAATAAGCCCAAGGATAACGCCGATGACCCCTAAGATGAAATAGTCCATCTATTGAGGTGGAGATTTAGGATCAGATAGGGACATTGACATGCCTTTCAGCATGATAAGACGATCTTACTAATGGGCCTGACTCCACATACTTCAAGCCTCTCTTAAGTCCCTCCTCACGGTACGCCTCAAACTGATCCGGATGAATGAACTCAGCTACCTCTATGTGCATTTTGGTAGGTTGGAGGTACTGCCCTAACGTGAGGATATCCAGTCCGTGAGCCACTAAGTCATCCATGGCTTTGTGTACCTCATCTACGGTTTCACCGAGTCCAAGCATAATGCCCGACTTGGTGCGTTTGCCATATTCCTTGGTGAGCTTTGTCTGATCAAGAGAGCGCTGATATTTGGCCTGTGGCCTCACACGACGATACAGTCGTTCTACAGTCTCCATATTATGACTCACTACTTCCTGTCCTGCGCTGATCATACGATAGAGCGCATCCCAGTTCCCTTTCGTATCCGGAATGAGTGTTTCGATGGTAGTCTCAGGAGACAGTTCCTTCACTTTGGTGACGGTTTGATACCATATCTCAGCCCCTCGATCCTTCAACTCGTCCCTGTTCACGGAGGTGATGACCGCATGCTTAACTCCCATAGTCGCTATCGCCTCCGCTACACGCTGTGGCTCTTGCTCATCATACTCGGGAGGACGCCCGGTAGCCACAGCACAAAAAGTACAGCTGCGCGTACACACATTGCCTAAGATCATAAAGGTGGCAGTACCTGCGCCCCAGCATTCTCCCATATTAGGACAGTTGCCACTTTCACAAATAGTGTGGAGTTTATTCTGATCCACGATCTTGCGTACTTTGGCATATTCTTTTCCTACCGGAAGCTTGACCCTCAACCAGTTAGGCTTTTTGTTTTTGGGTGTGGTTGGTTCGGCTACTACGGGTAATTCAATCATGCACTGCTCCTTTTCTCCTCACAAAATAAGATACCAATGAAGTAAGAACCAAGAAAACACAGTTGTGTTATCTACGGTTCCCGTAGAAGAGCGTGATGAAGGCAAATGGGAAAAACGATTGGTTGTCAGCAGTAGGAATGATCACCACTTCTTTAGAGTATTGCTCAATCATGAAGCCCAGTTCAAAGCCGGTAACATTGCTCTTGAAAGTACCAAACTCAAAACTTAAAGAGGTCTTTAGATTGATGCCCGGAATGATCGACGACTCCCCGATACCTTGAAAAAGCCTACCCGTACCTACAATGGAGCCAAAATCATGAGCTTCAGGATCAAACTGTTCGGTGATGGTTCCTCCGCCAAAACCAGGATTGTACTCTATATAATAAGGTGCCAATATGCCTAAGGTCGGGCCACCTGCCACTTGTCCGTTGATCTGTACACCCTGTTGAGATGCTTTTTTGTATAAGATCATTTCCCGGCCATACTGAAGGCGCAGGGCATATAGATAGTTTTGTTTAGCCCATATAAAGGTATTGCCGCTAAACTGGGACAAGTACCTGAATTCTTTAGGATGCTTTACATTGACGAGCTCTCCACCAAAGGTCTGAAAAACGCCATCCTTAATTTCCTGACCGAATTTCATTACCAGCCCGCCGATCAATCCACTGCTTGTATTTTTCGTTATGCCCCAAATGAACTCCCGTGAGTAGTCATAATTGCCACCCTCCTCTTGTGCCTTTCCTGCTAGGGGAAGTAGCAATAGAATTATGATGATAGTCTTGGGGAATACTTGCATTGAAACAAAATGAGCCACTAAAATTATCTATTTTTAACCAAACGAAAAATCCAGAAACATAGTTTGAATGCCTACTATCAAAAGCATATATCAAGGTCAACTTCGCACCCAATCGACGCATCTCCAATCAGGAAACACCTTAACGACTGATGCCCCTACGGATAACAATGGTAAAGGGGAGGCTTTTTCACCAACAGATACAGTGGCTGGAGCACTTGCCTCATGTATGATGACCATCATGGGGATCATTGCAGAGAGAGAAGGTATTGACATGACAGCTTTGAAGGCTGATGTTACCAAGATCATGGCGTCTGATCCAAGGCGAATAGCCGAGATCCAGATTGATTTTAGTTGGCCGGATCCTCCAGTGATCAAAGAGCAGGCGGACAAGCTCAAGAGGGCCGCACTCAGATGTCCAGTGGCGCTGAGCTTGCACCCTGATCTGAAACAGACCATAAATTTTGACTTCTAGTTAGCCGTAGCTGTGAGCGCCTTTTGAATACTTGAAAAGCTTATGCCCATATGTGAGTCGTCATAAACGGGCTCTCCATCTGCGACTATGATGACCTGTGGTGATTCATGATATACCCCTAACTCACTTGTTATGGCATTTGAGATATCACGGTGGGCAATAAGATCAAGAAGATAAACTTCTACATTGGGCAGTGCAGGCCCATCCCATTGACGCTCAAGCCGACTCTTGGCCATGGAGCTAATAGCGCATCGTGTGCTATGCTTGAAAACAATGACGGGATGTTCGAATGATTTCTTTTTGATATCTGCGATTTGTGAGATATCGTCTAATAAGGTCCAGTTCATGTTAGTAATTCCAGAGGTCTTTCTCCTTTTTATCAAACTTTAGTTTCTCTGGCTTTTTCGTAACAGAGTCGGGTTGTGCTTTGTTCCCGTTGACCCTGACCCAAACTACATTGAGCTTCCTGAAGAGTTCTTTTTGCTTTGCAGTATTTGCACGTTTTCCATACACATAGGAAGCGCTCGGGTGCATTTTGTTATTGCGCTTAGGTGTTTTAAAACCGCCTGTATAGTCAGCCATTTTACCCCCCATCTTATTGGCATATTTCATTTTATCGGCATAAGACACGGTTTGGTGAGTGCCTTCATACCTGGATTGTGTCCATGAAGATTCCCATTGGAACCACCATTCGCCCCATTTTGTACGCCCTTTACTAAGTCCTTTAAACTTGTGAGTATCAGTGAATACCGCTGGTTTGCGATAGTTGATCACCACACCGGAGAGATCCTTTGATAGTTCACGATAGTATAGTTTGTCACCTAATCTGCTCTTTCCTTTGTCAAATCCTTTAAATCGGTGGGAGCTACGGGTAGCATTCTCAAAAGGTGTCCAACTGATCAATACTTTAGATCTCTCCCGCGATAACTCTCTGAAGTAGAGTTTGCTTCCTGTGCGATTAAGACCTTTATCGAATCCTTTGTACCGGTGTGAATTGCGGGTTGCGTTTGGAAACTGTATGGCACTTATATGTACTTTGGATCGCTCACGCGAAAGCTCCCTGAAATAGAGCCTGTTTCCTCTCCGGTTTCTATCCTTATCAAATCCCTGAAATCCGACTTCTGACCATTGCCTCTTAAGCGGTCTTGTCTTTACAACTACGCGCGATTGCAGTCTTGACAGGTCTTTGAAATATAGAGTGTTTCCCCTTTGGTTGGGTCTTCGCTGTTGTCCTTGGAAACCTGAGATAGAAGGGTTAAATCGAGAACCTCTGCCTGGAGAAGTCTGCCAGCTCATGGACCCACTCTTGGACTTTGTTCTGTTCTTTCGTCCTTTGAACTGTTTGTCATTGGGAGGAGAGAATCGAGGTGATGGCACCTCATTTGAGAAGTCAAGTACACCACTCGGCTCATTGAACTCAGGGGTTGACTTCCTTACTGGCTTAGGTGGTTTGGAATATTTGATTTTCCCTTTCTTACCAGAAAAAGTGCCTGCAGGTTCTGTGGTCCTAATCTTGTTTTTTCTGAAGAGATCAAGAAAACCACGCTTCTCGCCTTTCATGGTTCTCAACTTACCTCGATTCTCCAATAGCTGAGCTTCCGAGGTATGCGGTACTACAAGCCATAATCCACTTAGCAATGCCAAGCCAAGCAGATACTTTGAGATATGTAGTTTAAAAAAAGGAATGACCACTTAGGTTAAAGACCGCCTTACAAATCTAAAGTTTTCCATTTATAGAGGCTAAAACAACTAACCAACGGAAAACCTGTCCAAAACGTGCTAATATTCAATCAATTCCTTGATTTTGGCGTCAAATCGGTCCTTTGGCAAAAAGTTTTGTTCGAGTGCCGAAGCAAAAGGTACAGGAGTGTCCAGACTACCTTCTCGCCTGACAGGAGCGTCAAGGTCTTTAAAGCAGTGTTCACCGATCCATGCAGCAATCTCAGCCCCAATACCACCTGTAATAGTGTCCTCATGAAGTACCATTACTCGATTGGTCTTGGCAACAGACCGGGCTACAGTGTCTTTGTCCCAGGGTAAGAGGGTACGCAGATCGATTACTTCAATAGACCAGTCAGGGTGGTCTTCGGCAAGAGAAGTGGCCCAGTGTACACCCATGCCATAAGTGACCACTGTGACTTTATTGCCTTCTTTCACCACTTTAGCCTTTCCGATTTCAAGGGAATAATAGTCCTCAGGAACTTCCCCTGCCAATGATCGATAAAGTGCTTTATGCTCGAAATAGAGATAGGGGTTGGGGTCTTCTATAGCTGCATTCAACAGACCTTTAGCATCATGAGGATTGGAAGGGTAGACGATCTTCAAGCCCGGAGTATGGAAAAACCATGCTTCATTGCTCTGACTGTGAAATGGTCCGGCAGCTACACCCGCACCTGTCGGCATGCGTACCACTACATCTGCGTTTTGACCCCAGCGATAATGGACCTTCGCAAGATTGTTGATGATCTGATTGAAGCCACAGGTCACGAAATCAGCAAACTGCATCTCAACCATTGCTTTCATTCCTGAGATAGAGAGGCCTAATCCACTACCGATAATGGCCGACTCACAGAGTGGGGTATTACGGACCCTGTCCTCACCAAATTCTGATAAGAAACCCTCCGTGATCTTAAATACACCTCCATAATCCGCAATATCCTGGCCCATGAGAATGAGATCCGGAAACTGCTGCATGCTCTGACGTAAGCTATCAGAGATGGCATCTATGAAACGCATTTCTTTGGTATTTGTCGACTTGGGTGCCACCGGTAATA
Source organism: Flammeovirgaceae bacterium UBA6059 (assembly GCA_002435755.1). Taxonomy (GTDB): domain Bacteria; phylum Bacteroidota; class Bacteroidia; order Cytophagales; family Cyclobacteriaceae; genus UBA6059. Next base: position 49,406 of record DIYH01000004.1, on the reverse strand, counting down.
ACTCATATGGTGCATGTAAGTCGTGAAGCTCTCTTGAAGTATCTACAGTGATGGCAGGAGCATTGAAGGCACTGCTGACTGCCTCATTGATATCAGCCTTGATATTTCCTCGGATGACGTTTTTGTCGTCCTCTGACAGATAGCCTCCTTTCAGTAAAAACTGCTCATAATTTTCGATAGGGTCCTTCTTTGCCCAGTGGTCCATTAGCTCTTTTGGTACATACTTGGTACCGCTTGCTTCCTCATGCCCACGCATGCGGAAGGTATTAGCCTCAATGAGTATAGGTGCAGGCTCCTTCCTGATCTTTTTGACGGCCTTATTCAGCGCATGATAGACTTCAAGTATGTTGTTGCCATCAATGCTGATCGCCTCTATCCCGTAGGCTGGTCCTTTCTTCACAAATGAATCAAACCTAAACTGCTGACTGCTTGGTGTAGACAGACCATATCCATTGTTTTCGATCACGAAAATGACGGGTAGGTCCCATACCGCAGCTACATTCAATGCCTCATGAAAATCTCCCTCACTGCTGCCACCATCTCCACTGAAGACGAGAGTAGCATTACCTGTTTTTTTGATTTTTTGCGCTAGTGCAATACCATCAGCCAGGGCAAGCTGAGGGCCCAGGTGGGAGATCATACCAACGATGTTGTACTCCTGAGTGCCAAAGTGAAAGGAGCGATCACGACCCTTAGTGAAGCCATCTTCTTTGCCTTGAAACTGTGAAAACAAGCGATGCATGGGTACACCTCGACTTGTGAATACTCCCAGGTTGCGGTGCATCGGCAGGATGTACTCTTCTGGCTTCATGATCAGCCCGCTACCTACCGAAATGGCCTCTTGACCTATACCAGAAAACCACTTGCTGATCTTGTTCTGTCGCAGCAAGATCAGCATTTTTTCTTCGATAAGACGAGGGGTGATCAAAGCCCGGTAGATGTCCAGGAGCTGTTGGTCTGATAGACCTTTGGGATCAAAATTCATTGGGGTTGTTGTTTGCAGTCGACAAATCTAAGTCGCCCCTGAATTATTTTATATTTTTACTCAACTCTTTTCATATGATCGAATTTCAACAGCATGAGCTGTCCAATGGCCTGAAGGTTTTTATCCATGAAGACCATTCCTCAAAAACTGCTGTATTCAACCTACTCTATTCCGTCGGTTCAAGAAACGAGCGACCGGACAAAACTGGTTTTGCACATCTCTTCGAGCACTTGATGTTCGGCGGCTCTAAGCATATTGAGTCCTTCGACGAGCCGCTCCAGGCGGTAGGTGGTGAGAACAATGCTTTCACCTCGACTGATATTACCAACTACTATATCACCCTACCGGGAAATAATCTTGAGACAGCTTTTTGGCTGGAGTCAGACCGTATGATGGAGTTGTCTTTTAATCCTAAGGTCTTAGAAGTACAGCGCAAAGTGGTTGTAGAGGAGTTTAAGCAGCGCTACCTCAACCAACCTTATGGAGATATCTGGCTAAAGCTCCGGCCACTGGCTTACCATGTGCATCCTTATCAATGGGCTACTATTGGCAAGGAGATCTCCCATATAGAAGACGCTACGATGGAGGATGTAAAGGACTTTTTTTACCAGTATTATCGTCCTGACAATGCTACACTTGTAGTGGCTGGAGATGTCAACGAACGGGAAGTACTAAGGCTTGCGAACAAATGGTTTGGAAATATACCTCGCAGCGAATCTTCCATAATGTCACTCCCAACTGAACCAAGACAGGAGGAGGCACGTCATCTTGAAGCAGAAGCGGACGTACCATTGTCTGCCTTGTACAAAGCCTATCACATGCCAGGTCGAGGAAGCAAAGGCTACTATACAGCAGACCTACTCGGTGATTTACTCGGCCGGAGCAAATCTTCATTGCTTTACCAGGGATTGGTCAAAAAAGAGAAACTATTCAACTCACTAAATGCTTATATCACTGGTTCTGCTGACCCTGGCTTGCTAATGATCAGTGGTAAAGTCAATGAAGGGGTCGATTTAGAGCAGGCTGACAAGGCGGTTGAGGCATTGGTCGATGACCTAAAGACCCAGTTGACCGATGAGAGGATAGAAAAAGTAAAAAACCAGGCTGAATCCACATTGCTTTACACAGAGGTAGAGGTACTCAACAGGGCAATGAATATAGCTTATGGAGCCTTTTTGGGAGATCCTAACCTTGTCAATACTGAGATAGAGATGATACAGTCTGTCCGCAAACAAGATATGGTTGAGGCAATACCTGAAATACTGAGAAAAAACAATTGTTCTACACTCTACTACCATGCTAAGCAATAGACGGCTGAGTTTAAGATAACAAATAATGAAAAAGCCATTGATACGAATAGGATACGGATACGATGTACACCAGTTGAGAGAAGGATACGAACTATGGCTCGGTGGCATCAAAATAGATCATGACAAGGGTAGTGTGGGGCACTCCGATGCTGATGTCATCATTCATGTTATTTGTGATGCTCTTCTCGGTGCAGCCAACTTGCGAGATATAGGCTTTCACTTTCCGGATACGGACCCCAAGTACAAAGGAATAGATAGCAAGAAACTACTCGCTCAGGTATTGGTAAAACTTCGCGAAAAGCATTTTGAGGTAGGTAACATAGACGTAACCCTTGAGGCCCAGGCACCAAAAGTCAATCCACATATCCCTGAGATGATAACTACGCTCTCAGAGGTGATGGAGGTTGACCCTGATGACCTATCTATCAAGGCGACTACCACGGAAAGGCTTGGTTTTGTCGGTAGAGAGGAGGGTGTAGCTGCTCATGCTGTGGCATTGATCTTCCGTGCTGACAAACCTTCGGTTTTCAATGTCTGACCAACTTAGGGTCATCACCACAGAGGATGGTAGCTCATCCATCTATCATGAGGGATTGAGGGAGACCTATCATTCCTTCCATGGTGCTATCCAGGAGTCTCAGCATGTCTTTATCAAGGCGGGACTCAACTATTGGCTTTCTCAAAATAGGGGTCAACCGGTTGATATTCTGGAGGTAGGTATGGGTACAGGACTCAATGTGATCCTTACGTTGCGGGCTCAGTTAGAGATTGGTTTTCCTGTCCACTATACCACCCTTGAGCCCTTTCCCTTACCGGAAAATGTATTGCAAGCTGTCAACTATAAGGAACTGCTCAACCATAGGGTACTATCTGAGCTATTTGATCGAATCCATGAACTCCCTTGGGATCAGGAGGTGAGTGCGTCCTTGGAGTTCAACTTAGAAAAGCTAAAAACCACACTTCAAGAGTTCGCAACTGAGCGTGCCTACGATCTGGTCTACTTTGATGCCTTTGCTCCCAATAAACAACCAGAACTTTGGGGAGTACAGTGGTTACGCAAAGTCCATTACTTAATGAAACCTGGAGCTTTACTGACTACCTATTGCGCTAAGGGTCAATTCAAACGAGACCTGAAAGCTGTCGGGTTTGAAGTGGAACCACTGCCCGGACCACCCGGAAAAATGGAGATGGTCAGGGCAACAAAACCTTAACACTTCTTAGACCTATTTACTCAGGCCGCTCTCCCGGCAGATTATCAGGGTCAAGCAATCTGCCAGCAGTTGATACTGCTGACACGTTAAAGAAGCCAATGGCCTTCTCTTCACCACCATTAGAGTTTATCCTGATATTGGTGCCCACATTGGAGAGTGGTGTGGCAAAGAGCTCACCAAACCCTCCAGGACGATCAGTCTGGATCTGTATATCGGTAAGATACTTGTAAGAGTCTTCCGATAAGGAGTGAATCTCTACATACACGGAATCTCCCGGATCGTATGGCGACAGAAAATCGTCATTGTCGTCCTGGTCAAAAGGATTGATACTGTCTCTTATGGGCTGAATAAAAATCAAGCCATCAACATTGCCACCAGCAGAAAATCCTGCATCGTAAGCAAGCGAGATTTCACCAGGCTTGCTCAGGTATTCGCCATTTTTCCAGGTTTTGATCCAGTAGGTATCTCCAGGTCCTACCGGGTCTCGCGCCCATACATCAGCAAAGTAGCTGTCCGGTAAAAAAGTATCTTCCGGTTCAAAACGGAAACCGATACTATCGATCTCGGGTACGCGCCCCATCAGTGTATTGGACTGAAGTGTAGTATTGCCAATCTCTATGAAGAGCCGGTATGTTTTCCACGAAGTACCAAAGACAGGTCGGTCTTCGGTTGGCTCCCATACATAGTCGCCATCACTTTGCTCTTCGAAGGTGTAAACTACATCATCGTCATCAGTCACAGTTACAGTGGCCCCTGTAATACCTGGGGAAAACTGATCAGTGAAATAGTCCTGGGTCCTGGTCAATCGTATGGTTTGAGGTTCCGGTTTGTTGTTAATCCAGGCGTCTACCACGATGACAGGATCGTTTGTGTTGAGCGTAGGGAAGATCTCATCTTCACAACTCATCAAAGAAACAATGGTCAAAAATATGAATAGTCTTTTCATGATTTCTAGAAAGTGAAATTGTAGGAAACGGATGGGAAAAATGAACCGATGATTGAAACCTGCTGAGCTTCGGTTGATATTGGCTGTGCTGCTACAGGTCGGTCCGTGCCTTGGGTGAAGTATATTGAGAATGGATTGCGGCGACTATACAGGTTATAAACACTGAACACCCAGGAATCCCGGTTTTTTCGCAGTTCACCTTTTCTATTGTATTTACGCCCCTTTAGCGTAGCAGCAATGTCCAGCCTGTGATAGTCAGGGATCCTGATGTTGTTTCGCTCATCATTGTCGTTGTAAGGGATCACGTACCCCTGCTGCTCAAATCTGGCGGTAGGAAAGGTCGTAGGTGTTCCAGATAGATATGTGAAGTTGGTGCTAAATGACCACCTTTCATTGAGCTCATAGAAGAGCGCGATCTTAAAGTTATGGGTCTGGTCAAACCGGGTATTATACCAATCTCCCTGATTGATGCCGTCAACCTTGAGCTCAGTTTTACCAAGTGTATAACTGACCCAGCCATTAACGCGACCTACATTCTTCTTGGCATACAGCTCCAGTCCATAGGCACGACCAATTCCACTGAGGATGTCTCCTTCCAGAAACTCATTGATCAATAGATCTGCACCATCTATATAGTCAATCTGGTTCTCGGTAGAGCGATAATAGACCTCTGCGGATGTCTCATAGTCATTGGACTCACCGAAGTTCTTGAAATAGCCTAACGTGAATTGATCACCCAACTGCGGCTCAATATTGTTGGTACTTGGTGTCCATACATCCAGTGGGTTGGATGCAGTGGTATTGGAGATCAGGTGGATGTATTGCGCCATACGGTTATAGCTACCTTTGATAGATGCGCTTGGGTTTACCTGATATCGGAATGAAAACCTGGGTTCCAGATTGAAATAGCTTTCTATGGGCTCTCTACGGTCAGCGGTTTCAACACCAATCACTTCGCGCCGCTCACCGGGCACTTCAGCTTGGGCATAGGTGAATACGTCTCCTGGTCCCATGTATGTAAATGAAGAGCCTCTTATGCCGTACTGAAGTGAAAGGTTATCCCCAATGTTTTGATCATTGCTCAAATAGATGGAAGCCTCCAAACCATACTTTGGATCAAGGCTGATGTCTGTTGATTCACCATCACTTACACCCACGGCATTGGCAGGATCAAATCGGTAGTAGAGTAGCTCACCACCAAATGCTAGTTCGTTATTTGTGTTAACGAAGTAGGAGAAGTCAGGCTTGAAGCTCGTAGTACGTATCCGCGAGTCCCATTCAAACTTATCCCTGTCGTTTTCTCCGAATGCCAGGTTGTAATCGTAATCGCTGTAAAAGACTGTGAAATTGGAGAACAGCCTATCATTGAAAAGATGATTCCACCGTAGTGTGGCTGTACTATTTCCCCAGCTAAACCCTTGTCGCTCGTCGAACTTAAAATTGTCCCTGCCAAAATATCCCGAGAGGTAGATCCTGTTGCGATCATTGATGTTGTAGTTGGCCTTAGCAGTCAGATCATAGAAATTGAGCGCCGCACCATCGTCTAGTACATCAGTAAAGGGTGCGGCGAGCACATCAGCGTATGAGCGCCTACCAGCAACAATAAATGATGCTTTGTCTTTGATGATTGGGGCTTCTAAAGCTAACCGACTGAAAATGGTACCGATACCACCAGTGGCTTCAAATTCTTTGGCATTACCTTCTTTCATTCGTATGTCGAGCAGTGAAGCAATGCGGCCACCATACCTGGCCGGAATGCCACCCTTGTACAGCTTGACGTCCTTGACGGCATCCGGATTGAATACTGAGAAGAACCCTAGCAGGTGTGAGGAATTGTATACCGGAGCTTCGTCGAGTAGTACAAGATTTTGCCCAACGCCACCACCTCGCACATTGAAGCCAGAGGCTCCCTCGCCCACTGTACTTACACCTGGCAGCAACTGGATACTTTTGATCACATCTGCCTCACCGAGGAAAGCTGGCAATGCCTGGATGGTCTTAATATCGAGCTTAGCTGTGCTCATTTCTATACTTGTGACATTGGCATCTTCCGGCTCGGCAGATATCACCACTTCTTCCAGTTGTTGATTGACTTCACCTAGCTCGATATCAATCCTTTGGTTGCCAGTGAGCTCGACGGTTCGCGAAATGGTTTCATAACCTACATACCTATATTCTATGTTATAGGTACCAGGCTCTAAGGTTACGGAGTAGAATCCATAAACATTGGATATCGTACCTCCCTGTATTTCCGTGATGTAGACAGTCGCTCCTATGAGCGATTCACCATTGGAGATATCTGTGAGATAGCCGCTGATGGTGACTTTTTCTTGCGCCGTGGCTCCTTGCCATAAAAAAATGAGCGCTAAGAAAAGCGTGTAGCTTTTTTTCATTCTGATTTGATTAGTTCTTGAGTTCGAGGTTATAGACAGGATTCTTCTGGAAATGTTTCCATTGACCTCCGGTTTATACAGTCTTCAATGCTGAATTGTTGCAATTAGATGCCGAAATGATACCAGACCTGTGTTATTAAATTGTGATTTGGTAAAAAGGAGGGTTGAAATAGTTAAATGGTTGTATGGGTTGAAGGGATTTTCAATACTTTTTTCTTCACTCAGCCCTTTAAGGATACTATACCTAAATATCAATTCACCATTACAAAAGCTCCCCAGTAGTAGGGCTCAGGGTATTGCTCTTTTAGAGAGAGTTGAGCCTTCTCAAAAGCAGTGAACCGATTATCTCCTTTGAGCCAGTTTTGGTAAAACCTGGTCATGAGCAGCTGAGTGGCTTCATCATTGACCTTCCAAAGGCTCATGACGATGCTCTGTGCACCAGCTATCTGGAAGGCGCGCTGTAGTCCATATACACCTTCTCCTGCACGAACTTCACCCAACCCGGTTTCGCAGGCGCTCAGTACTACCATCTCTGTACCTGTCAGGTCCAGGAGCATAGCTTCGTAAGCCGTCAGAATACCATTGTCGGCATTGTCGATTTCTTTTTTTGATGTGCCACTTGCTGCTGTTTCTGCACCAGTGAGCATGAGCCCTGCTCTCAATAGCGGATTTTCTTTGGCCACTTCCAGCGATACACCGAATACATCCTCGTTACCATTTTCCGGTAGGTCTTGAAGAAAAAAACCATGGGTGGCTATGTGTAGGACCTGAGGTTTGGAGATATCGTCTTTGAGAGATGACTCACTGGCCATCTGACCAGTCAACATAGAGGCATTGCGTCCTCTGCTGACCATCATCTCTCTGATGTTTTCCACCTCTTTTTTGGTGCCAGGCAATGGGGCTATTGTACCCTTACTACCGTAATCTGGAGCACCGACCAGCACCGCACTACCTTTGCTCGTCTCTTTGCTCATACCAGATAGGTCCCGGGTGCTTGCTACTATACGTACCTTCATAAGGTCAAGCAGGTACTGGTCCTCTTCAACCTGAAGTGATCCTAGGTTGATTTGACTATAGATGCCATCAACTGAAACAAAAACTTGACTGACGTTTGTGAGATGATCCTGTACCGGTTTCCAAAACTGAGGATAGGAGTACTCATCGGCAGTCTTGAACGCAATCTGCTTGCGGTAGGCATTGGCAAACTTACCTTCAAGTTCGTTTCCATTGTTTAACACAACCCAGTCGAGTTTTTCCTGATCTGGCTTGACTATAACGAAGAGGTATTGGTGCTGATCAAGCAGTCTTTTGTCAAAAGCCGGGACAGCTATGATCTCAACAGCTGCCTGACCTGGTCCCAGCTGCTCACGAACTTCTTCCACTTTCGTTTGTGGTAATTTGAAGCTAGTTGCAAAAGCATTTGATTTTTGGTTTAGCTGACGCTCAAGCCCATTGACTTCACGTTCTAAAGTCGGTAGGTCGATCTTCTGCTCCTGCAAGTCAGCCTTAGAGTAAGTATAGTAAGTGGCCAACTTTTCCTTACCGTCGACCCAGTTTTCGTACAGGTCGATCAACTCCTTGTTGTCACTATTCAGGATCTTGTTTTTGACCTTGGTGGTACTGTTCAGCAGCAGCCCTTTGGTCATCAATTGCAACTCAAAGGCTGTTGTCAAATGTCCAGGATCTGTATTGGCCTGCGCTATCGCAAAATTGTAGTACTCGAGCAGTCTTGGGTGAGTCTTGGCCCAGTAGTTGGCCTTCTCATTTTCGCTCATTGCTGGAAAGTAGTTTTCCAGTAAATCGATCATTTTCTCAATCGAAACATTGAATTGGTCGGTGGCAGCATTGATATCATTGAGTGCCCAGTAAGTCAGACCCAACTGGTGCAGTACTTCAATATAGCTCGGGTTGTATTCACCAAAGTTTTGCTTGTAAATTGCAAGAGCTTTGTTAAAACTCTCCAGGGCTTTTGTAGGAGCTCCGGTCAGGTAATGGTACTTCCCGAGGTTGACCAGTGTAGCTGCATAGGCGGGGTGCTGGTCGCCCAATTTGCTTTGATAGATCTCGGCTGACGAGTTAAGCAAAGGGCCTACCTGATCTTCACGATTAGTGACCATGTAAAGAGACGCAAGGTGGTTTTGTACAGCGGCATAGTCCTGATGACGCTTGCCAAAACGTTTTTCTTTTAGCTGGAGCACTTGCTTATAGATCTCTTCTGCTTTATCGTACTGTTTTTGATCCTGATAGAGGAGGCCAAGATTGATCTTGAAGCGTGCAAAATCAGCCCCTTTACTGCTAAGCTCTTTTTCTGCAATAGCGATACACTCCAACTGATTCGCCACTGCCTGCTTGTACCTACCAGTTTGCTCATAGAGCATTGCCTTGTTATTGAGCAATATGCTATAACTCATTGTTGACTTTTGGCCCTTACTGGTAAGTAAGTCATCTGCCTTATCAAAGGCCGCTTCCGCCTCGGTATAGGCACCCAGGTCTTTGAGCACCACTCCACGGTTGTTTAGCTCTGATGCCAGGGCCGTGCTCTCCTCTCCAAGCAGATCCTCGATCAATGGGATATTGGCGGCTGTGATTTGATCAGCCATCGAATACTGCCCACGAGAGTGATAGAGTATCGAAAGGTTGCTGGTCGTCTTGAGTATAGCATAGTGATCTTCGCGGCTAAGCTCCCTCTGTACTAATGCTTGCATCACTCCCATGAGGGAAGCAGCTTGTTGCTCAGAAGTCTGGTTAAGCATGGCTGCAAGTACTGCTTCGCCTACAACCGTAGAGGTATCGTCTTCGAGATAGATCCCAAGCGCTGACCAGAAGTTAGTAGCGGCCACAGTGTTATTGATATAGAGGAGCTTGCTACCCTTTCTATTGTACTCAAAAGCCTGTTCGTAGAGTTCCAGTTCTACTTTTTCTATGTTCTCGTCTTCATAATTTTTGGCTAGTGCAAAAAAGAGATTTTCGTTATCCTCTTTCGACTCAAAGAAAGCGGCCTTACTGGACTGAGCAATAGCAAAGTTGTAGAAGCTGGTATCTTTTTGCAGTTGCTTTTCTCTAAGCTTAGTTGTTTCTTCTTCAGGGTCGAGAATGTCGGTAGCTACATTCTTGAGATCGACATTTTTCATTTTGTCTTTCAAGAATTTACCTAGCTGTGCATAACCTGTAGCGCTAGTTAGCACTAATGCTATAGCAGCGATAATGGACTTCATACTTAAGTAGAATTTTATGTCTTGAGATGGCCTTTACGACATCTTCCACAGCTGATGACTTAAAGATAGGAAAATGGAATCAGTGACTAAGCGAATGGACTACTTCAATATGAAATAGTCATGAATAAAGTTACGGCACAATTCTTCAAGAAAAGCTTGTGGGAAATCTAATGTCCTAAAGACCATCACCCTGAATTCAATTCAGGGTCTTTCTGACAGAAATGCTATTCGCTACAATTCAAAAAAGAGATCCTTCAAGCTCGGATTATTATCCTTGAGCAGGTTCCACTTCCATTCTTTTCTCCATCTTTTAAGCTGTTTTTCAGGATCTATGGTATCAGTTACCCTGGAATGAACCTCATAGTAGATCAAGTCGAAGCAATTGTATTTTGAAATAAAGCTAGAACCTTTACCTGATCGGTGTTGTATGACTCGTGTATAGAGCGCATTGGCAACTCATATTATACATCGCTGTTCGGGTCTTATTACTCATGATGTAAGTGTAACCACCTCTAAAACTTAGCAATATAAACCCAGTGTTTCGGCCATATTGATACGAGTCTTGTTTGTCTGGTCGAGTAGATGCTGAAATAGATTCAGCATGACAGGTAGAGCGAAGACACTACTATCATCTTACGGTTTTGTTTCTCTAGAATGATCTCAAAGTGACTATGCTTCTCGGGCTATTTATCCATTGAAGGATAGTAAAAATCATTCATACCTCAATGATTTGACTGGATTCTGCGTAGCAGTCTTGAATATCCTGATAGAAGCCAGGGTAACAGCAATAAGCAACAGGCCAAAGAAGGGCGCGAGTACTGTGATTGCATTAGCTGCTTGATAGACTACAAAAATAGACCCCATCAATGCATCGATAGCGAAATAGGCGAGCCCTGTTCCTATCAACGTGAAGACGAGCAGTAACCAGAAGAACTGTTGGTTCATCAATAGCAGTATTTGCTGAATGGTTGCACCCAGTACCTTTCTTACACCTATTTCCTTCTTTCTTTTGATCATGTTGAGAGAGACCAAAGTGTATAACCCAATGCTGGATAGAACAAGTGCGAGAAAGCCGAGAAATAGGAACATCTTCATAATGTTTCTGTTTACCATGACTAGTGCATCGATAGCTTGTGATTGGAAACTTGCATTGAACGGCTTGCTTGGAGATACTTCATACCAGGTTGCTTCCATTTGATCATAAAAGTCTGTTGGGGCCATGTCACTTTTCAATACCACAAAGTTCATCTCTTCACGGTCGCATAGGCGAAATGCTGAAGGGGGTACTGGTTCGAAAAAGCCGAACTGATAGAAGTTCTTCATTACCCCCACGACATTCAATCTAATGGTATCCTGAAGGACGACCACTTTACCTATTGGTTCTTCCCAACCCATTTCTTTTACGAACTCTTCATTGATTACGACAGAATTGTTTTGATCATAGGCATAGAGATCTTTGTCAAAATATCGTCCTTCTAATATCGTCAAGTCCATCATCTCAGGATAGTCGATCCCATATTCTTGCAGTGAAGCCTCGATTTCTTTGTCCTCAGATTTCACATTACGAATTCTATGCCATGAGCCGATATGATTGTAGCTACCTACTACCATATCAACAGCCGGGTTAGATTGCGCCATGCTATAAAGTTTTTTATACTCGGATTGCGAATCAATTCGAATACTTAGAATATTATCCTTCGCAAAACCAATATCTACCGTCGACTGGTACTGAGCATTATTGGCGAATGCCAAACTTGCAATCAGGCCAATGATGGTGAACATAAACTGAAAACCGAGAAGCAGTTTCGAGAAAAGGTTAGACCCACCTAGAGAAACACTGCCCCTTAGTATTTTCACCGGCTGATACTTACTTATGTATAGGGATGGATACCCACCTGCTATGACCGAAGTTAGAATCAATAGCCCCGCTAGGAAACCATAGGTCTCCAAGTTCTCAGTCAGAGACAGCTTGATGTCGATAAAGTCCCAAAGTGCATTGTAGGCGGGCACAAGGAAGAATGCGATCAACAGCGCCACCAGCATCGAGAGGAATGACAATACGAGATTTTCTCCCATGAATTGCGCAATGAGCTGCTGACGGCTGCCTCCCATTACTTTTCTGATACCTATTTCTTTGAGTCGCTTGCTAGATATGGCTATTGAGGTATTGGTGAAGTTGAAACATGCGATCAGCAGCATCAGTCCTGCCATGATAAAAGGAACCGTTACAGCGGGTGGTGGCGGAGGCTCATTGAGCCAATTGTAGGCCATATCTGTTACGTGCAGCGCCAGGTCTGTTAGCTTTACTGCGTAGTATTCAGAAAATTTGAAGTCAGGCCGTGCCTGATTTTGAACATCAACAAAGTTCTGATTGATGTCATCTAGAAGTGTCTGAGGAACTTCACCGTCTTCAGTGAGTACAAACGTGCCAGCAATGAAAGGAGACCAATCATTGGTTTCATAATTGTTGATTTTATAATAGTTGTCAAGGTGGGTTAGACCGCTAAAGCGAACGGAAGAATTGCGAGGAATCCTCTCAAAGACACCACCAACAGTTATTAAGATTTGCTCTCCTTCTGAAGTGATGAGATAGATCGATTCCCCGGTAGGGTCAGCTTGACCAAAGTAACTCTCAGCCACCGTATTACTAAGGATGATTTTGCTGGGGTCTCTGAGTGCAGAAGCAGTCCCGTATTTCATAGGCATGGTGAAGATGTCCAGGAAGTCGTTTTCTGCAAACCCTATATTTTGGTTGAAAACCTTTAAGTCTTTCTTAAGAACTAATCCTTCCGAAGCATAGCGCGAGGACTTGGATATGCCTGCATATCTATCTTTAATCTGATCACCTAATGGTAATGGCGTAATTCCGATTTGAACCTGATCATTCTGAACCTCCTTGTAAGCGTGAATCTTGAATATCTTATCATGGTTTAAGTGGTTCGTATCGAAATCAGCTGTGTACTTGTAATTGAGATAACCCACGATACAGCAGGCTAGTGAGAGCCCTAATCCAACCAGATTGATGAGAACGTAGGATTTGTTTTTTCCAAAATTTCGGAGGGTGACTTTGAAGAAGTTCTTAAGCATAATTTGCGTTGTGTTATTTTGTTGCAGTGATCAACCTGGGTACAAACTGAATTAGACTCTTCAGCCGAATCTCAGCGCCATTTAACAATCTCAATACACGGTTGGGCTAATAATTAGCGGTTGTTGCTGACCAATAGATGATTGGAAAAGGGAAAAGTTGCTTAGGTCAAAAAATAGTTGGTCAGACTACCCCCTTTAACGGGATAGATGAGATCTTAGGTTTCGTATTTGCCTCTATTTTCTAAATGTGCGAGTATTATTCCATGATTTGAACATACCAGATACACAGGAAAAGGATGAAGGCTAAATCCTTCAGAGACAGAAGCTACACTCAGATTTTAGATTGCTCGCACAAAGGTTGCTTTGTACAATCAGCTTTACGAATGCAGATAAGATAGTTGAATAGCGCTTACTTACGGCGCTGAATTTCAGCAACGATCACTTCAGCGTGCACTCTTGAGTTTTCGATAAACCATTTGTTGGTTTTCAGACCGCCACAAATCACTCCGGCCAGAAAAAACCCGGGTACGTTCGTCTCCTGTGTCTCCGGATCATAGTCAGGCGTCCTAAATTCGTCATTACCAATATGAATACCACATGACTTGAGAAATGAGAAATCGGGTTGATAGCCCGTCATGGCCAGTACAAAATCGTTCTCTATAGAAATGGTGCCATCGGGAGTAGTCACAGCTATATCATGCTCGTTGATCTGGGTGATACTTGAGTTGAAATAGGCCTTGATGGTACCTTCTTTGATCCTGTTGTCCATGTCTGGCTTTACCCAGTATTTCACTTTCTCACTGATCTCTGGCTCTCTGACCACCATCGTTACCTCCTTTGCTCCTTTACGATAGGTCTCCAGTGCTACGTCCACAGCAGAGTTAGCAGCACCTACCACAGCAATCTTCATCCCAAAATACGGATGTGGTTCTTCATAATAGTGTTTTACCTTATTCAGGTCTTCACCAGGTACATTAAGTAAAAAAGGCAAGTCATAGAAGCCTGTCGCAATGATGATATTGTTAACCTGATAAGAGCCTTTTGAAGTAGAGATCACTTTCTTTTCAGCAGAATTATCTACGTCATTCACCTTTTCATATAGTCGTACATTCAAGTTCCATGAACTTGTTACCCGTCGGTAGTACTCGAGAGCTTCCGGTCTGGTTGGTTTTGGGTTGTGAGATATGAATGGCACATTGCCGATCTCCAGTCTATCGGATGTGGAAAAGAAGGTCATGTTGTGTGGGTAGTTATAGATCGAATTGACCAGACAACCCTTATCGAGAATGACATGACTCAAACCAGCTTTTTTGACCTCTATACCACATGCCAGTCCTATCGGGCCAGCGCCAATAATAGCTATATCAAATACTTCCATAATTTCTTAAAATCTATGCACCTGAAGTGGAGTGATACATTTGTCCATTGTTATGTCCTGATCGGATGTATCATCTATTTTTTCAATTGGATTGGCCAGACACAAACCGATCTTGGTCACATCTTTACGGCATTCTGATAAGAACCTATCGTAATATCCCTTGCCATACCCTACTCTGTGACCATTGAGGTCAAAGCAAAGCATAGGAATCAACACTATATCGATTTCACTAGGCAACACTATTGAAGCTCCTATTGGTTCAGGCACCCCCCATTTGTTTTCTTCAAATTCTGTAGCTGCATTGATCAGGGAATGCGTCAATTGATTGCTGGAGAAATGCGTAATCGAGGTACATGTTGTATAGCCTCTTTCCCAACACCAATACAGCACTGGCCATGTATCAACTTCCTTTTTGGCCTGGATGGGCAAGAAGACATGGATCAGTCCTTTATTACCGGACAATTCTTGGAAAAGCTGATCTCTCAGAAGCTTATTTTGTTCTTCGAAAATCTCGGAAGTAAGTTGCCTCCGTTCCTTCGCGTATCTTCTTCTAAGTTCTTCTTTTGTCAATGTGCTATTCGCCCTCTTCGCTCAGCAAAAGAAAGCGAAAATCCAATGGATCAAAAGTGCCCTGAATATCCTTGATGAAGTCAGGATTGTTGAGATAAAAGTTGAGGAAGTTATCGTGGCGCTCTTGAAGAGAACCATTGGGGAAAAGCTTGGATTTCAAGCTATTGATCTGACCCAGTGTTGTTTCATGATTCTTCTCCTCTGCTTTTTTTAGCCTCTTTTGGATATTTTCTATGTCTTTAAATATTTTAGACTCCATCGCTCCGATAAACCCTTTGAGTGACTTGTCGATCGCTAGAGATTTCTCTTCTATAGAGATAAAAAGCTCCTTAAGCTGAGCTAATTCCTGATCTAACTCCATCTCGTTGGTGCTGGCAGCCTTGAGTTCCATCTCTTTAAGCTCTGCTTCTGATTTGAAGATATCAGTAGCCTGAATGCTGAGCTTACTAATTCGTCTCAGGTTTCCTTTATCAAGGTAGAGGGCGAAGTTTCTAGGAACCAAAAGAGGAAAGTCAGTCTGATAATGGTCAAATATGCCTTTGAGTTGTAACCAATAAGCCAACTCAGAAGGTCCGCCGATGTAAGCTAGGTTGGGCAGAATTGTCTCCTGATATAGTGGGCGTAGTACTACATTTGGGCTAAAGGCTTCTGGTTGTTCCTGGAATTTCTTTCTGATTTCTTCTTCTGTGAATCGAATATCCGTGTTCAAAACTTTGAAAACTCCGTCTTCTCTTACAATACGCTCGCGATGATGCGTATTAAGATGAAAGAAGTTAATTTGACGTGGGAATATTTGTGAACTATACCCTAACGACGACAACTGGCCA
Source organism: Flammeovirgaceae bacterium UBA6059 (assembly GCA_002435755.1). Lineage (GTDB taxonomy): Bacteria > Bacteroidota > Bacteroidia > Cytophagales > Cyclobacteriaceae > UBA6059. The sequence goes on along the minus strand of DIYH01000004.1, from coordinate 33,484 downwards.
GAAGCTTTCTCTGCCAGACTGTTGGCTGTATGATTAAAAAGGTCGTCAGAGATGATATCTGCAAACAAAGCCTTGAGCTCTGTATGGTCTGCATCAATTACCACTAGTCCCTGGTCACCAAAGAGTTCATTGACATAATAGCGCACTGCATTGGCCAAAGTGCCACTATCCAAATAAGCCTTCTCGAAAAGCTCGATTTCCTCAGGGAGCTGGCCGAGTACCTGACTTAGTGATTGTGGTCTGAATTTACCTACGGCCCCTTTTTGATCAGTCTCCCAGGTGTATTTTTTGCCAAAAAGATTGAAGTAAGATATCTCTTCAAAATCATGGTCCTCAGATGCCATCCAGTACACAGGTACAAAATGACAATCAGGATAAGCAGCCTTCAACTCCTTGGCGAGGTTGATGGTCGTGATGATTTTGTAGATGAAGTATAATGGCCCTGTAAAAATGTTAAGCTGATGACCTGTGGTCACCGTGAATGTCTTGTCATGCTCTAACGAATGCAAGTTGGACTGCACCATATCTGACTTCTCAAGGCTGGCATACTGTTCTGCAAGCACTTTGTGAAGAGTGATCCGCTTTTCATGAGAAAACTTACGTGATCCAATGACCTCCTCAAAATTTTCAATGGTAGGATAGGCATTGTAATAGGGCCTTAATGCCTCATTTTGATTGAGGTAATCGATAAAGAGAGATGAGAACTTACCAGTTTCCGATAGGGCAATTTTTTCAACTTTCAGTTTTCGTTCTAGCGCTAGTTCCATGTAGGTCAAATTCAGTGGCGTCTGTGATCTTAACATTGGCGAAATCACCTACTCTTAGGTAGTTATCCGCGGCATTGATCAAGACTTCATTATCTACTTCAGGTGAGTCATACTCTGTGCGACCATAGTAGTGATCACCTTCTTTTTTATCTATAAGTACTTTGAGTGTGCTGCTGATTCGCTGTTGATTGAGTTCTAGCGAAATCTCCTGCTGCAAATCCATAACGGCATTTGCTCGCTCTTGTTTAACTTCTTCAGACACATCGTCCTCCATTGAATGTGAGTGGGTGTTTTCTTCATGTGAGTAGGTGAAGATACCCAGTCGCTCAAATCGAGACCGCTCAATAAAACTCATCATTTCCTCAAAGTCTTCTTCTGTCTCACCGGGGTGACCGGCGATCATGGTAGTACGGATGGCTATATCTGGCACACTATCGCGAATGGAATCGAGCAGTGCTTCCGTCTTTTCTCGTGTAGTACCTCTCCTCATCAGTTTCAACATTTTGCTGGAGCCATGCTGAAGGGGTATATCAAGGTAGTTGCAGATATTGGGCCTACTGGCCATCACATCAAGTACGTCCATAGGGAAGCCAGTAGGAAAGGCATAATGCAACCTGATCCACTCGATACCTTCTACATCAGACAGGTGCTCGAGCAGCGTGGCAAGATTCCTTTTGTTATAGATGTCTAACCCATAGTAGGTAGAGTCCTGGGCGATAAGGAGTAGCTCCTTAGTTCCGTTACGGGCGAGGTTCTTAGCTTCTTTGACCAGTTCCTCGATAGGACGGGAAACATGCTTTCCTCTCATGAGAGGAATAGCACAGAACGAGCACGGCCGGTCACAACCCTCTGAGATCTTTAGATAAGAATAGTGCTGATCAGTGGTCGTCACACGCTCACCCACCAGGTCATGTCTGTAGTCAGCGTTGAACTTTCGTAATAATAGAGGTAGCTCCATAGTGCCGAAAAACGCATCGACCTGAGGGATCTCCTGTTCCAAGTCATCCCGATAGCGCTGTGACAGACATCCGGTCACATAGACCTTTTCTACCTCACCCTGATCCTTAGCATCGGCATATCTCAGGATGGTGTCTATGGATTCTTGCTTGGCATTGTCAATGAACCCGCAAGTATTGATGATCACTATGTTGGAATCGTCCCTTTCAGACTCATGTACAGCATTAATGGCATTACCCTTGAGTTGGGTCAGCATTACCTCTGAGTCAACTATGTTTTTTGAACATCCTAAAGTGACGATGTTGACTTTGTCCTTCTTCCTACCTTTTGTTTTCACCCTGTGATGATCCGATTTGGTGCGCAAAATTAACAAATCTGACGATGAAATGTGTAGGTACTTCCAATTGTCATCCAGCGTCAGCATTAATTAAATATCTTTGCCGCCGACATGACACGCTGGGTATTTTTACTGGTTATAAACCTGATTTTTATGGCATGTACGGAGCTGCCTGATTGCCAGGATACCCGCTATCCGGTGGCCCAGGTGAGCTTCTTTTCTGCAACTGATAGCAGTGCTCTGTCCGTTGATTTTGATTCTGTTTTTTTAGTGGGTAATGATATCCCTTTATATGAGGATACTGTTCAGACGCAACTCAGGCTCAGGCTTGACCCTTTGACGGACCAGGCCACTTACATTTTTTATGCGGACAGCACCGTTCACACCCTTGAGCTTACCTACGAGTCAAGGATTGCTATCGAGAACCCTGATTGTGGGCCGATACAGTATTTCTTCGGATTGGAACCAGTCACGAGTTCATTTGACTCTGTCGCGTTGATTTCCCCAATTGCTGACTTAAAGGTAGATGCCAATGTGGAAGTATATCGTTAGCCTTTGGTTGGTTTTGCCACTTGCAGGTTTTGCCCAGGATGCATCCACGGAGGTACAGGATACTGTCACTACCATAAAAAGGTTTAGGCCAAAGCCGGACTTCAAACCTTCATTCATCCGGTTTGGTGCAGACCTCTACTCTATGGGCAATACCCTCATCGAAAATGGGGAGCGCTCGTTTGAGGTTCAGGCGGACATGGACTTTCATCGCTACTTCCTGACGGCTGAGTTTGGTTTTCAGGATACTGAACTAGAGGACATAAACTTTGATTATTCGGGCACAGGTACCTACTATAGGTTCGGAGTAGACATGAATCTCACTCAATACAATCAAGACCGTAACACCATTTACCTAGGTATGCGATATGCTAGGTCGAGGTTCCAGGAATCGATCAACTATGATGCTTCGGATTCTATATTTCAGAATGCTACCTTGAGAGAATCTGTGGAGGGCGTTACCTCTAGATGGATGGAAATAACCGGTGGGATGAAAGTACGCGTATGGCAAAATCTATCAGTAGGATACATTGTGAGGTATAAGATTTTCCGAAAGCTCAATAATCAACCTGAATTTGATACGTACATGGTACCAGGATACGGCCTGGGGCGAAAAAACACCAATTTTGGATTTGGTTTTTACGTCAATTATCGCCTTTCCTTACGATACAAAGCCGCACCTACCAAACCAAACTAGAGCAGCGGTTGCAATACCTCCCAGACGGTCTCTGCTACGATCTTGTGCCCTTCTGCAGTAGGGTGAATACCGTCAGGTAAGTTAAGATCAGGGATGCCGCCTACATCTTTGAGAAGAAACGGGATCAGTGAGGTGTTTTTTGATTCAGCAAGCTCAGGATAGATCACTCTAAACTTGGAGGTGTATTCTTCTCCCATATTGGGAGGAATTTGCATACCGGCCAATACAATTTTCACGTCTTCATTGGTAGCTCTCACCTTGTCAATGATCTCCTCAAGATTTTTGCGTGTCTCCTCAGTACTGATACCTCTAAGTCCATCGTTACCACCCAACTCAAGAATGAAAATATCTGCAGGTTCTCGTAGTACCCACTCGACACGTGAACTACCTGAAGCTGTAGTTTCTCCACTGAGTCCGGCATTGATCACAGTGTATGGGAGCCCGAGGGAATCAATCTTCTCCTGTACTAATGCCGGAAAAGCTTCAGAAATGTCTAGTCCGTAACCGGCGGTCAGTGAGTTACCGAAAAACAGGATAAATTTCTTTTCTTTCTTTGCATCGGCCACTTCTGTCTTGCTGGCATTTGCTTGTTGCGAATCGTTTTTCTCAGGTTGGTTCTGACAGCCGATGAGAAAGGTGCAGGCGGATAAGACAAAACCGAGTACTCTTATTTTCATGCTCAAATCGTTGATATATGACTGAAGTAATCCTACGAAATTACGGTAGTCAAAGGTACTTTGTAGCTCGTGTGCGCAGGTTTATTCCACCGTTAGTCATCTCATAAGCGCCGTGTAGCCAAATTGTGAACATGTCTGGGCGCTTTGCGTTGTAAACACAGTATATTCCGAGATTAAGTAGTTCAGGTTTTTATATGTCCGCCATCTTAGAGGTAAGTCAGCTTACCAAACAGTATAACAGTGGTTCCAGATCACTTCAGGTACTTCAAGATATTAATTTTACGGTAGAGAAAGGGGCTTCCTGCTCCATAGTGGGCCCGTCAGGAAGTGGTAAGACCACTTTGCTAGGGCTGTGTGCCGGGCTTGATGCACCGAGCTCGGGTGAGATCGCACTCAATCGCATTAAGCTGAGTGCCCTGACGGAAGATGAAAGGGCGCAGGTGCGCAATCAGTTTGTTGGGTTTGTATTTCAAAACTTTCAACTCATTCCTACCCTCACGGCACTGGAGAACGTGATGGTACCAATGGAACTCAGAGGAGAAAAAGGAGCTGGCAAAATTGCCAGGGAGCTACTTGAGCGTGTTGGTCTGGGTGATCGTGTCACGCACTACCCCAGTCAGTTGTCGGGAGGAGAGCAGCAGCGCGTCTCCATTGCAAGAGCTTTTTCTAATCGTCCTAAAATCCTTTTTGCAGATGAACCTACAGGTAATCTTGATGAAGAGACTTCAGAAAAGATTGAACAACTGCTCTTTGAACTTAACCATGAGCAAGGCACCACTTTGATCATGGTAACGCATGATCTTGAGCTAGCGCGAAAGACAGATCGCATCATCAGGCTCAAAGGTGGGAAGCTTGTAGAGGAAGAGTTGGTAGTATCCTAATTGCAATCTCTTGGATCAAAGAATTAAAATAGAACCTACCAGATACAGCAATCGCTGGCTCTGGAAAATGGCCTGGCGAGATAGTCGCAGGTCAAGAAGTCGGCTTTTTCTATTCACCTCATCGATTATTCTGGGTATCTCGGCACTTGTTGCGATCAATTCATTTCGCGATAGCCTATTTGATGAGATCAACAATCAGGCGAAGGGACTACTCGGCGCAGACCTGGTCATTGAGAGCAATAAGCCAGTGCCTACAGAGCGCTTATACTATTTGGATTCACTAGGTTCGGAGTGGTCACGCGAGAGTGCTTTTGCATCCATGATCTACTTTCCACGCACAGACGGAACACGGTTGGTGCAGGTAAGGGCGTTGGAGGGTAACTTCCCCTACTACGGAGAGATAGAAACGCTACCCGCCGAGGCGGCCAGAAAGTTTCAGATGGGTAAGACCGCTTTGGTCGACCAAACCCTGATGCTACAGTACGACGTAGACGTGGGGGATGAGGTCAAAGTCGGAGAGATGTCTTTCGAAATTGTCGGGAAGCTCCAGCAGGTGCCCGGACAGTCTGGTATCACAGCGACAGTAGCGCCTGTAGTCTACATTCCCTTCCGGTATCTCGAACAGACGGGTTTGGTGCAACGAGGTAGCCGCATCAATTACAACTTCTACTACAAGTTTGGTGATGAGGCGCAAGCCACACGACTCGTAGAATCGGAGAAGGAAAAATGGGATACGATGGGCTTTGACTGGGAGACTATTGAGGATCGCAAGAAGAGCACCGGAGAGGCTTTTGGTAACCTCACCAACTTCCTGAACCTTGTAGCTTTTGTGGCGCTCTTGTTGGGCTGTGTGGGCGTGGCAAGTGCCGTCCACATCTATATCAAAGAGAAGCTTTCCATAGTCTCAGTACTGAGATGTTTGGGTGTGAAGGGGTGGCAGGCTTTCAAGATCTATCTTTTCCAGATATCTGTCATGGGCTTTATAGGGTCTGTTATAGGTGCTGTACTTGGCTCATTGCTGCAGGGTTACTTACCAGAATTGATGAAAGATTTTATACCGATGACCCTTGATGTTGGATTCTCATGGTCTTCGGTTGCCGAAGGGATTGTATTAGGAACGGTGATCTCAGTACTGTTTGCATTGATCCCGCTACTGACTATTAGGCATGTATCTCCCCTGAGGGCCATAAGGGCAAGTTTTGAAGAACAAGTTGCTTCCAGGGACAAGCTGGTTTGGCTAGTAGGAGGGTTGGTCATGTTGTTTGTGTTTGGCTTTGCCTGGATACAGATCAAAAAACCACTAGATGCACTTTTCTTCACGATAGGATTGGTTTTCGCTTTTGCGGTACTCGTGGGATTGTCGAAACTGGTCATGGTGATGGTTCGCAAGTACTTCCCGACTGAGTGGAGCTATGTTTGGCGTCAAGGTTTGGCCAACCTTTATCGACCCCAAAACCAGACCTTGATATTGATTACCTCTATTGGCTTGGGTACTGCCTTGATCACCACCCTCTATCTGGTGCAGGACATACTTGTAGATAAAGTGTCCATCAGCGGCTCGGGCGACCGACCAAACATGGTGCTATTTGATATCCAGACGGATCAAAAGGAAGAGATCAGTCAGTTGACACTTGATTATGATATGCCCGTGATCCAGGAAGTACCCATTGTTACCATGAGATTGCTGGAGGTGGAAGGTACTACGCTGGCTGACCTAAAGGCTGATACGACGATCGATATGCCAAAGTGGGCGTTCAACCGAGAGTATCGCGTTACCTATCGTGACGATCTGATCGATTCGGAAGAAATATTTGATGGGACATGGCATGGTGAGACTGAAAGCTCCGGCGATTCCATCCTGGTGTCCATCTCCAAGGGGTATGCCGAAAATCTCAATCTAAAGATCGGCGATGAGATGATCTTCAATGTGCAGGGTGCTGTCATCAAAACGTATGTGAGCAGTTTTCGAAATATTGATTGGAATAGAGTCCAGACTAATTTTCTTGTTGTATTTCCAACGGGTGTTTTGGAGCAAGCACCACAGTTCCATGTACTGGTTACGCGTACTGACAATAAAGAACTTTCTGCTCGCTACCAACAGGCTATTGTTAGGAGCTATCCCAATATTTCAATTGTAGACCTTGAGCTGATACTAAAGACACTGGATGACATTCTTGGTAAAGTAGCGTTCGTCATTCGGTTCATGGCGCTATTCAGCATTGTGACGGGACTACTCGTGCTTATCGGTTCAGTGATCATTAGCAAGTTCCAGCGAGTGCAGGAGAGCGTGCTACTCCGTACTTTGGGGGCTGTCAAAAAGCAGGTTTTCCAGATCACAGCCATGGAGTATTTGATCCTTGGAGCGTTGGCTTCTCTTGCTGGTGTACTGCTGTCGCTAGTCGGTAGTTGGTTGCTTGCTGTGTTTACATTTGAAGCACCTTTCGTACCAACCGTGTTGCCAATGGTGATCACTTTTAGTATCATCACCTTACTTACCATGATCATCGGGCTGTCTAACAGTCGCGGTATTGTGAGTAAGCCTCCTTTGGAGATATTGAGAAACGAAACCTAATTTTTTATGAAGCAGCTTATCAGATCAACTTTTGTATTCACATTTCTTTTAGTGTCAGTGAGTATCGCTAACGCTCAATCAGCCAAGCTTAACGATCAGGAAAAGGAAGTGATGGAGGTCGTGTTTCGACTGTTTGAAGGTATGCGTCAGGGAGACAGTTCGATGGTAAGCTCAGTATTCATCGAAGACGTGAGGATGTACACTGTCTTTGGACCTGATCGCGACAACAAATTCAAAGTAGACAATGTCGACGGCTTTTTGAAGGCTGTAGGCACGCCACACGAAACGGTATGGGATGAACCGATCTGGGATTACACTGTACAGATCGATGGTAATCTTGCACACGTATGGACGAAGTATGCGTTCTACGCCGGGGACAAGTTTAGCCACTGTGGTGTAGACGATTTTCAGTTTGTGAAAACTTCTGACGGATGGAAAGTCTTTTCACTAGCAGATACTCGCCAGTATCAGGACTGTGATCTCCCTCCTAAAGATCAGATGGAGCGGAGTTTGTAGCTACTCCTCCCACACAACTGCTTGCCCACTGTCATACCATGCCGACAGCTTATCAGCATAGTGTTCTTCGATCTTGGGTCGTTTGATTTTCATAGTAGGGGTCAGGATACCATTGTCGATAGACCAAACCTCCCTGACCACTACCACATTGTGAATACGCTCGTAGTTGACCAAATCCTTGTTGATAGCAATGACCGCTGAGGAGAGCGACTGCTCGACTTCTTCTTTGGTGATGGTATTGCCAATATCAGATAATACAACGAGAGCCATAGGTTGGGGAAGTTCACGACCTACAAGGCAGATCTGCTCAATGTTGTTGTTCATTCCAAACTGCCACTCAATCGGACCCGGTACTATGTATTCGCCTTTGGCGGATTTAAAAGTATCCTTGACCCTACCGGTAATTTTCAGAAAGCCATCTTTATCCAATTCACCCATGTCACCGGTGTGGAGCCAACCGTCTTTTATGACTTCAGCAGTCATCTCAGGCTCATTGTAGTAGCCCATCATGACCCATGGAGCACGCATAACCACTTCCCCATTCTGAGGGTCGATTTTGACCTCCACACCATCGTAGAGCTGTCCTACCGTCCCTGGCTTCACAGCATCTTCTTTCATTACTGAGCAGACGGCAGAGTTTTCAGACATGCCATAGGCCTCATGTAGATAGAGACCAAGGTTGTTATAGAATTTGTGTATAGAGCTGTGACAAGGAGCGGCACCTGTTATTGCAAACTCTACTTGTGATAAGCCCAATCCGTCCAGTATTTTTTGCTTCACCTTCTTATTAATTATCGGGATCTTCAGGAGGAGGTTGAGTTTCTTCTCCGGCATTTTCGATAACACTCCAAGCTGAAACTTGGTCCAGATACGTGGTACCCCAAAGAAGACCGTCGGCATGGTAGACTTTAAATTGTCAAGGAAGGTATCCAGGGACTCGGCGAAGGCAATAGTGCCGCCACAGTTGTAGCTACCCACACCGATGACCGCTCGTTCGGCGATATGACAAAGGGGAAGATAGCTGAAATATCTATGTCGCGATTTGGTCAGATCAACCACCTTTTTCACAGACTGCATAGCAGATATATAAGCTCCATGGCTAAGCATGACACCTTTCGGGCTACCCGTGGTACCAGAAGTGTAGACGATGGTCCAGAGGTCATTGTATTCAGGCACTTTGATGTCCCCCAAAGGCTGTTGCTCAGCGATCAGATCATCCCACTGCTCCATTCCACTGGTTGGCCCTAGCGGAATTGAGATACACCTAAGTGACTTAGGCACACCATGTTGCATATGCTCCCAATCATCCAGTTTACCAACAAAAAGTAGCCTTGACTCGCTGTGCGTCAAGACATGGTTGAGCTGCTCAGCTGTAAGATTAGGATAGAAGGGTACTGACACATGCCCGCTCATTACTATGGCAAGGTCTGCGATGATCCAGTGTGCACAGTTTTTGGATACCAATGCAATATTGCTTTTTTCTGGTAAGTCCATAGCCTTGATAGAGCTCGCCATTCGACGAGCTTCGTCCCCTACCTCTTTCCATGTGTAGCTCTTCCAGGTGCCATCAACCGCCTGACTTAAAAACGTCTCGTTGGGGATGTGTTCTTCCCAATGGTAGAATCTCTCAAGGTAGGTAAGACTATCATTGGTGATGAAAGGAATGGTGTCAGGAGCCGTCTGTGTCAGTGATTCCATGTGTTATTGGGTTAGTTGTAGAAGAGAAGATAGTCAAAATGTATTATTTCGTCCTAGTTGGCCACACCAAAAGGAAATGCTTAATTTACATGAGGTCCTTGGGACGATTAAACAAAATACTGCACCTGGATTCGACTATGATATAAAATAGTATCATGTCCAAAATAGACTCTATAAATGGATGGCACGAGCCAAGGTGATCATAGTAGGAGCTGGCCTGGCAGGCCTGACAGCAGCCGATGAACTACAAAAGCTGGGTATCAGCTTTAGGGTACTAGAAGCACGATCCAGAGTAGGGGGTCGGACCTATACCATCAACACTGAGAATGTAGAAGAGCCTGTAGATCTTGGCGGGCAATGGATAGGTCCGGGCCAGGAAGAGATGTACACTCTTGTAGAGGAGTTAGGCCTGGAGCTGGTGCATCAGGACTCTGAAGGAAAGAAGCTCATCGACTTTGACAAAAAGCTTAGGGAATACAAAGGTACTATACCAAAGCTTCGTGCGCATATCCTGATCGATCTGCAGTGGACCATCAGGAAACTGAATAAACTGACTACTAGCATTGATCTGGAACATCCTCATTTTGGGCATGGGGCAAAGCAATGGGATGCTATGACGATAGCGACCTGGCGCGGAAAACACATTCGTTTTTCAGATACGAGGAAGATGTTTGATGTGATGGTCAACGCCATATTTGCTGCCGACCCTGCGGAGATCTCCATGCTCCACTTCCTCTTTTATCTTAAAAGCGGTGGTGGTCTGGAAAAACTGATTGAGACAAAAGGAGGAGCTCAGGAGTCCAGGATCGTAGGGGGTGCTCATCAGGTAGCTCAACGGTTGTATGAACGAGTATCAGCACATGTTGAGCTCAACGCTACGGTTCTGCGTGTTGAGCAATCAAACAAGGGCATATCAGTATTCACACCACTCGGCACTTACGAAGCAGACCTTCTGGTGATGGCTATCCCTCCGACTTTGCTTAACAGAATAGGCATTGAGCCACCACTTTCCACGTTGAGGCAGCAGATGATCCAGCGCTTTCCCATGGGGAGTGTGATCAAATGCGTGGCGGTATATCATGAACCTTTCTGGAGGGAGAAGGGATTCTGTGGTGAGGCTATCAGTGATCAGGGACCAGTCCAGTTCATGTTCGATGATACGCCGAAAAAACAGATTCCAGGTGCTCTGGTGGGCTTTATCACTGGAAATCAGGCTAGAAAATGGGGGCGGGTCGATATGGAATCAAGGAAGCGTGTTGTCCTTGAACAATTTGCAAGGTACTTTGGAGAGCGTGCAAGGAAACCTATCGATTATGTAGATCTAGATTGGGCTTCTGAAGAATACAGTGCCGGATGCTATGCAGGGTACTTTGCACCTAATGCGCTCACCGAATTTGGAGAGCTATTGAGAAAACCTGAAGGTCTGATCCACTGGGCCGGAACAGAAACTTCGACAGTATGGAATGGCTACATGGAGGGAGCTGTCCGATCAGGTAAGCGTGTCGCGCTAGAAATCAGTCGATTATACCGTTGAACCAATTCATCAACTAATAACTCAGTCATGCGTTAGAGAATGCGTTGACTTTGTTTTCTTTGCGCATCGAATTTCGCAACACACCCATGTTCATTCATAAAACAGCCCACTACTTACCTTCAAGGCGCATTGATAATGCCCATTTCGAAGCAATCAATGGTCTGACGAGCGACTGGATCATCGAGCGTACCGGTATGTATGAGCGACGGAGGTCTACCGAGGACGAAAACACTAATACCATGGCCATTGAGGCCACAAAGCTGCTCCAGGAAAAAGTAGACCTCTCAGAGGTAGACATGATTGTGGCTGGATCATACACCTTTTTTGATATGATCGTCACACCGGCTCATGCAGTGCAACGTTATCTACAATTGGCGAATATCCCGGTGATAGGTATTACCACAGCCTGTTCATCTTTCCTCAATGCTGCGGAGATTGTACAAGGCTATTTTGCGATAGGAAAGGTGAGCAAGGCACTAGTGATCTTATCCGAGCAGAACTCACTTTATCATAATGAGGCAGACCCAAAAGCCGGTCACTTGTGGGGAGATGGAGCTGTGGCGTTGCTCTTTACCAAAGAGCGACAGTCCGACAAAGACCTGACAGTGGTTGATATTACGACTTCTGGTGCGGCGCATGTCAGTAAAGGTACTGAGGGTGTAATGCTGAGACCCAGGCATGGTGGGATAGGTATGCCTCATGGTAAGGATGTTTTTATCAATGCTTGTAATTATATGTCTACCCAGACGAAATCCATCCTCGAACGGAATGATAAATCACTAGATGATCTGACCTATCTCGTGCCACATCAGGCCAATCTTAGGATTTCAAAAAATGTGATGCAGACCCTTGGGCTGCCGGAAGATAAGGCACTTTCTAATGTACAATATCTTGGCAATACTGGTAGTGCAGGTAGTGGGATTGCCCTGTCAGAGCATTGGGAAGAGTACAAGCAGGGTGATGTGCTTGTGGTCGTGGTGTTTGGAGGTGGTTACAGCTATGGGGCTATGCTGCTTACCCTGGATTGAGAAATGTCTACAACTGTACAGGTTTGAAAAAGCAAGTGTTCTATTAACGTACACTTTCTAACTATCAAGTCTCCAATACTACTTCTAAGTAATTGATATAAAGCCTATTATATTTTTTGGCACAAGAGTTGTGAATAGATAGACAGCTTGTTTACAACTCTGAGCCCAAGGTCAAAACTCAAATTTTCAAACGAGCTACAGGTTAAGAAATAGTTATAGGTTAAAAACTCGGAACTCAATAGTTTACGGTTGGTTGATGAAAAAAGGGAGGACAATTGTCCTCCCTTTTTCTTTACACGAGCAACTCAGCTACTTCTAATTTAGCCACGTCCATTTCAGGGCCTGAGTATTCTTGAGATTTTCTAGGTCGGCCTTTGAATACCGTATCAGGCTTGAAGCCATTCTTGTATTTCTTTTTGCGGACCTTCCACACTTTGTAGTTGTCCTTATTACCCATCTTGAATTGGAATGCCATGTGCTCCGATGGGCTCACCCACTCCAGGTTGGAAGAGTCATTGTTTTTGGGATTGTTGTCGAGATGTATAAGCATGGTCAGCTTATCAGGCATCACGTTGATGCAAAAGGCTTTGGCTACCTCCTTGTGAGGGTACACCGTTCTACGTTTACCCTCATCATTGATCAAGTCAAGAAAAAAACATTTACAGGTTTTGTTCCACCGCTGCTTCATGACTTTACCTTTGATCTTCATGAAATTTTGGCTTCCCTTATGCCATGTCTTACGGTCCTTGCTTCTGATATTACCGCCATTAGACACTTCATAATTCGAGAATCCTTCTATAGGCTTCCAGACTTCCTCTATTCTTTCTATTCTCTGAATCGACATATTATGCACTTTTGGTTGATAGTTATTTGTGTTAACTCAGTATTAACACATTCCAAAAGTATGGATTAAGGGTATCCGATTTTGGTTAATTCGATCAATGCCGCTATTCGCAATATGTATCGGAATAATCCTCCGACTAAAGCCAAATACCATTATTTTGATGTTTGAATAAGCTGATCATATCTGAAGAGTCTCCTGTAAGAATATCCGTTGCTGGTAAACCAGTTGATGTCAGCCCAAGACCGAACATGAACTACAAAGACTACCCCACCCCACTAGAAGCTAGCGTGGGTATGCTTGCTGTACAGCTCGAAGCATACTATCATGAATGTCCGGGCACCTACAGCTATGCATCTTAAATAGAAGATCTATGAAGAAGACTTGCATGGTAAGCCATTGAAGAATTGGAAATGAAGAAAGGCAAGGAGGCCCATGGCCATTCGAGCTGATGGGGGACTACCATGGGTGCTATTACACCGTTCAGTCAGGCATAGAAGGTAAGTGGTTAGCTGAAGTCGTAGAACCTTATGCAAGGCAAGTGCCGTAAGGGTCAATGATCAGCGAGCGATGATCATAGATCTTCACAAGACGGACCCACAAAGGTGGTCTGATGATCAGAGGACACCTTTGGCTAGATTAGATACTAATGGGCCTGATAGTGCATCAGTATTATAAAGACTTGAATCAATTGTGCAAAAATCATCCTGTTTGCCGCATGCCCACTACGGAAATTATCAATGAGCGCCTGTCATTCTTGGAACTAGAGGAGAACAACCTTGTTGGCTTTAGGATAGAGAGCAATGCCAATGGAGACAGCTGGTCAGATATCGTGGTTATTCATAATGGTGGTAAGTGTTCCAAATCCGTTGAGATCCCTGATGGGGAATGGAAAAGTTGTGCCTGAGGATCACCATCTTTGTGAGACAGGCATGAGAGATCACAACCAGCTGACCATTAAAGTAGCCAGAATTACGAGCATCATTTTGGTAAGAGAATAACAATCGTCACAAAAAAAGAGCGCCAATTATGTTTTTTGATTTTTCTACCGCTGAAATGACTTCAGTGGCCATTCATAAGATTGGGAATAAGGCCAATGAAGAACCGCTGATCCTTTCCAAATCGTTATTGGATCTCGGAGATACAGACTTGAGCCAGTTGCTCAAAAGTTATTTCACTGGAGCATTTAAAGAAGCTATCAATTATCAGTTTGCTCATCCGGCAGACCTTAATCTCAACGAAATGTATCAGGTGACCAGTGCTATACTGGATGGCGAGACTGGCTTTTTTGCGGGGTCTCTCAATATCGGTCAGATACTATATGATCGCACCAATCACACCAATATCAAGTCTGGAGAACTTTATGTGGTACACTTTATGGATTGCGTTCTGGATGAGGAAATGGTTGATGCTGTGGGCATTTTCAAGTCTGAGAATAAGGAGACTTTCCTAAAAGTTTACCCAGGTGAAACAGGCTTTGACTTGGAAGCACAGGAAGGAGTAAATATCAATAAGCTTGACAAAGGGGCTATCATCTTCAATACCAATCAGGAAAGTGGATATGTTGTTGCGGTAGTTGATCGAACGAATAAAAACCAAGAGGCAAAGTACTGGAAGGATGATTTTTTGAAGGTGAAGCCGCTTGAGGATGAGTATTACCAGACCAATCAATACCTCGATATGGTAAAGAATTTTGCGATAGAAGGCCATCCTGCAGATGATAAGTCCGAGCGGGTGGACCTTCTCAATCGTACCATGGGCTACTTTAAGGAGAAGGATAATTTCGATGAAGACGAGTTCCAGGGGATCGTTCTTCAAGCACCTGAGACCAAGGAGGCTTTCGATAGCTATAAGAGCCATTATGCGAGCACTCATGAGCTGGACGGATTTCAGGACGAGTTTGAGATATCTTCACCAGCGGTGAAGCATGCCAAGCGTGGCATCCGCTCTGTCATCAAGCTTGATAAGAATTTTCACCTCTATGTTCATGGCAAGCGTGATCTAATCGAGCGCGGCTATGATCCCGATAAAGGACTCAATTACTACAAGGTATTTTTTGAGGAAGAGCATTAGCGGCTTGCTTCCAACTTTTTCAAACGATCTTCAAGGTCAACTACACGAGCCTCAAGCCGAGAATAGTCCACTATCTTAGTTAGAGTTTGATTGGTCAGACGTAAATCCATCAGCTCAGCATCGATTTGATCGAACCTTTTATCGATTTGATCAAACCGTTTCTTCATGACCTCATTGAAGAAGTCACTCATTACATCACTAACTGCTAATTTGATACTGTTTTCGTCCACGAATGGTTAGTTTCCTTAACTAAAGATAATCATTCTTATGTGTTAAGCGACTTTATGATTTCCTCACTACTCAAATTTCAAAGTCTGTGCAGGATTGATACGGGCTGTTTTTAGCGACACATAGCTTATGGTTATCGCCGTGAGGATTACAGTAACCAATAAGCCCAATCCAAATAACCACCAGCTTAAATCAATACGATAAACATAATTATCAAGCCATGCGCCCATTGCCAAATAAGCCACCGGTGCTGCCAGGATAAAGGCAATGCTGATTAAGACAAAAAACCTGTTAGAGAATATGCTAATGATCTGCATATAGCTGGCTCCTAGCACCTTTCTCACGCCGATCTCTTTCGTCTTTTGAATTGCCAGGAATGACACTAAACCATAAAGTCCAAGACAACCAATAATTACTGCAATTAGTGAGAATGCCCTTACGGTTTTGAACATAATGTTCTCAACGATGTATCCAGCAAGCATGAAGTCATCAAGAGATTGATATTTGAAAGTACGACTTGGAAACACTTCTCTCCAGAGTGATTCGAGCTTTGGTAAAAGCGTGCCAACGTTGCTAGCTGCGACTTTGATCTCTGCCCCATTGACCTGGGACTTTCTAGAGAATAGAACAGACGGGCTAATTTTTTCCGATAGGCTAGCGACATGATAATCCTTAAGCACTCCGATGATAGGCCCAGTGACACCATAGCATTTTATTCTCTTACCAACAGCGTCAGCGGGACCGTCTACTTCCAATCGCTTAGTGAAAGTCTCATTAACAATGAATACGGTGATAGAGTCGCGGTACTCATCAGGTCGAAAGTTGCGACCTGCAATCAGCTCCAAGCCAAACGTAGGAATGAATCGGTGATCGACGAATTTATTCTCAGTCTTCATGTCGCCCTTTTCTTCATGCCCGACTTCTCTAAATGAGGTACCGTAGTTAAATAGTACTGATAACGGAGGGCCTGAAGCAAGAGAAAAGCTCGAAATTTCAGGTATGTTGCTTAGTTCATTTGCTAGAATATCTATCTGCTCAGCATCCGGTTTGTAAGTTGTCACATGAATGATTCCCTCTTTGTCAAAGCCTAGATCCTTTTCAAGGAAGTAGTTCATTTGTACAGATATGATGATGGTGACTATGATCAGTATCTGGGAGATCGCAAACTGGACGATGACCAATATTTGTCTAAGGCTCAAACCGCCTTGTTTTCTCATATTGAACTTTATCCGTAGCGCCTCAACGGGTTGGAATGCAGAAAGCTTTAAAGCGGGATAAAGTCCAGCTATAATGGTTACAAGTGCCACTAGTAGACCTCCTGCTGCGACTACTGACCAGTCCAGCTGCATATTAGCATTAACAATAGAGAGGAGGCTATTCCAGCCATCCAGTACGAGCTCCGTCATCCAGAGTGCTAGCATGAAGGCGATGGAAGTGAGAATCGCGGTTTCCAATAGGAGCTGACTTATTATGCTGGCCCGACTTCCTCCCAAGATTTTCTTTATACCTACTTCCTTAGCTCGGTTGACAGATTGAGCAGTTTGAAGGTTGATAAAGTTGATGCATGCGGACAGCAGAATAAATATGCCTATCGCAATAAGGGCAAGTTCTAAACTAGAAGACGAGGTGTAATTCCCAGCGAACTGACCCCAGTCTGAAGTGTTATGTACTTTTTTGAGGTTAAGCAGACTGTATGTGATGTTGTCGGCAACTTCTGGATCTCGATACTTTTTCACTAATGCGGGGAAACGAGCATCGATACTTTCAGGAGTTTGACCGTCTGCTAGTACCACAAAGTTGAGCCCCATTTCCAGGTTTGACCAGTTGTTGCGATCCCAAGGCTTGAGGCGGTAGTATATCTCGTCTGATGCGAGTATCTGAAATGGGAAATTAGAGTTACTTGGTGGAGAGTCGATTACTCCCGTAATAAATACTCGGTATTCCTCATATAGCTCAACTTCTTTACCTATCAAATCGAGCTCTCTACCTACATAGTCAGGATAGTACTTCTGTACTAGCTCTGATGAGATAACTAACCCATTTTGGTCGTCCAGCGCTTTCTGCGGATGTCCGGCGATGAAGTCATACTCCATATACTTGAGGAACAAACTATCGACAAAGAATATATTGCGCTCTTCTTCGAATGTTCTTTCCTCTGGAGTTCCAGGACGAATGCTCAAAAGTCCACTAGTTGGACCAAAAGTCTGAATGACTGCTTCAACATCGGGAAACTCGTTATGCATCGCCGTGCCAAGCATAGACTCTGTCACACCAAGTCTCAATGTACGATTAGGATATTGCTGAGTGATGTTGACGCGATAGATCTCATCAGCCATAGGCTGATGAGTATCGAAGGTGTACTCGTACTTCAAATAGATATATAAGAACAGGCAACTGGTCAGGCCTAATGTCAACCCCAGCACATTGATGATGGAGTTGATTCTGTTTTTCCAGAGGTTTCTTAGGATGGGTATAAAAAAAGTAGTTCTCATAGTGACAGTGTTTGATGCCTATATGTCCAAAAGGCTGCCAATTATTATAAGTATCAGTTAATCAGTTAGTTGGATGAATTTGAGTCGATTATTGTGTGTATATCGGTCGAATTAGAACGTGCTACTGTTCCACTCTGGAACATGAAATCTTTGAAGTTCATTAATGTTAGTCCCAATTCATTTCACGAGCAAAAGTCCTTGTATAAGTCTTATTGTGATATGATGATTATTCCCATAGGCCTACCGCAATGATCAGTTTGCCTCAAACAGTTCGTTTATATGGTAGGAGTCTAATTCAGAATGTTCAAGATCAAGGCTTGCAAAGTCCAAAAAAGCGGAGTTTACCATTGTAAATGAGCATTTTTTGGGCAAGCGTAACGAAGAGCTTGGACATTCTGGATGGACTCTGTTATTCGAATTTTAGAGTCTGCGCCGGATTGATACGAGCTGTTTTCAATGAAACATAGCTTATGGTCAACGCAGTAAGAATGATGGTTGCCAACAGACCTAATGCGAAAAGCCTCCAACTCAGATCAATTCGATAGACGTAGTTATCAAGCCATGCCCCCATAGCCAAGTACGCGATAGGAGCAGCGAGGGCAAACGCTATCCCGATGAGGACAAAGAACCTACCGGAAAACACGTTGATGATCTGAAGATAGCTTGCGCCTAATACTTTTCTTACACCAATTTCTTTGGTCTTTTGGATAGCTAGAAATGAAACTAATCCGTACATGCCTAAGCACCCAATGATAATGGCTATAATACAGAAAGCCCGGATGCTCTTAAACATAATGTCCTCTACGATATAGCCAAGCAGCAAATGCTCATCCAAGGGTCTAAACTTTAGGGACCGACTAGGCCAAACCTCTCGCCATAGGTTTTCAAGTTTGGGGATAAGCTGCCCCATATTATTGCCTGATATCTTGAGGTCCGCGCCGTTGACTTCATCACGTCTGCAAAAGAGTACTGATGGTCCAATTGCTTCGGAAAGACTATGGGTATGATAGTCCTTTAGTACCCCAATAATTGGGGCCACTCGGCCATAGCAATCAAGACGTTTACCAATGGCTTCCTGAGGATTTGCAACATCCAATTGTCTTACCAAAGCTTCGTTCACGATAAATGCGCTGATGGTATCGCGATACTCGTCAGGTCTGAAGTTGCGACCAGCTACCAGCTCTAGACCGAACGTTGGGATGTATCTATGATCCACAAATTTGTTTTCTGTCTTCATATCGCCCTTCTCTTCATGTCCAACTTCCTGAAATGAAGTTCCGTAGCTTCCAAAAGAAAGTGGCGGTCCAGAAGCCAGTGTGAAACTACTAATCTCGGGCATGGCGCTTAGGCCTGTTGCCAGTTTATCAATCTGCTTAGAATCTGGCTCATAAGTGCTGACATGGAGTATTCCTTCCTTATCAAATCCAAGGTCTTTTTCAAAGAAGTAGTTCATTTGGTAGGATACTACTATAGTGCTGATGATGAGTATCTGAGAAATGACAAACTGAACTACCACTAGTACCTGTCTAAGGCTTAATCCACCTTTCTTCTTCATGCCGAATTTTGCTCTTAGTGCCTCTACCGGCTTGAAGGATGATAACTTAAGCGCTGGATAAAAACCTGCGATCAATGTTACCAATACCACGAGCAATGCACCAGCAAACAGCACGGATAAGTCAAGCTGCATATTGGCATTGACAATGCTTAATAAGTTGTTCCATCCATCAATAATGAGTTCGGTGGCCCACAAGGCGAGCATTAGGGCAATGGTCGTGAGTATGGCCGTCTCGACAAGAAACTGACTAATGATATTGGCGCGACTGCTACCTAGTACTTTTTTAATGCCTACTTCTTTAGCTCGATTGACAGATTGGGCAGTCTGAAGATTGATGAAATTGATACAGGCGGACAGCAACACGAAAATGCCAACTGCTATGAAGCCAATTTCCATCTCTTTTGAGGCAGTATAATTTCCTGCGTAACCCCAAGTACTGGTTGTATGTAGTTCTTTTAGGTTGAGCAAGCTGTAGGTCAGAATTTCTGCTGTTCCTTCGGAGCGATACTTGTCTACAAGATCCGGTAGCCTTGCTTCCATGTCCTCAGCTGATTGGCCTGGCTTCAATACCATGAATGTCAGGCCTGCTGAGATGTTACCCCAATTGTCCCGGTCCCATTCGTTTATTTTATAGTATATCTCGTTGTTTAGAAGAATCTTGAATGGGAAGTTGGAGTTACTCGGAGGTGAATCTATGACACCAGTGATATAGACTCGGTATTCTTCGTATAACTCAATTTCCTGACCAATAAGATCAAGCTCTCTTCCCACAAAATCAGGGTAGTATTTTTCTACGAGATCATCAGAGAGCACAATGCTATTGTAGTCGTCAAGCGCTTGCTGTGGATGACCAGCTATGAAATCATATTCGAAGTATCGAAGGAATAGGCTATCTACGAAGAACACTTTTCGTTGCTCTTCAAAAACTCTCTCTTCTGGAGTTCCCGGGGAAATGCTTATTAGCGCATTTGATGGTCCAATGGCCTGAAGCGCAGCTTCAATATCCGGGAATTCGTTCCGAATCGCCTTCACCAACATAGACTCAGTATTGCCATCTTGCATCAACCGGTTAGGATACTGCTTTGTCACATTGACACGGAAGATTCTGTCTGCCTTAGAATGATGAGTATCAAAAGTGTGCTCATACTTGAGAAAGACATAAAGAAAAAGGCAGCTTGTCAAGCCTAGCGTCAATCCAAGAATATTGATGGCTGAAGTAACCCTGTTTTTCCAGAGGTTTCTGAGAATTGATTTAAGGAAGGTTGATATCATAATTGAAGCTTTTGGCCCGTATATGTCCAAAAGGCTGCCAAGAGAGTCAAGTAATTGAAATACAGTGAGTTAGATCATGGGTCATACACTTTTATCCGTAATCTGCACGATATAGAACGCGAGAGTGTTCCACCTTGGAACACCCAATTGTGTATATTGCATTAATGCAGATTGTGGCCATAGATGATGATCCTCTAATTCGTCATACCCTTCAAATGGTACTTGAAAGTGATTTTGGAGAAGTGCTGACTTTGGATCATCCATCTAAGCTAGAGTTTTCCTCATTACCAGAGCCACCTCGTGTGATACTCCTTGATTTGAATTTCGCGATAGGTCAGTCAGACGGTGCAGAGGGGATGGCATGGATTTCTCGTATTCTCGATAAGCATCCACACTCCTCAATCATCATACTCACGGCACATGGCGCATTGGATTTAGCAGTAAAGGCTGTGAAGAAAGGTGCTTTCGATTTTCTCGAAAAACCATTCTCAAATGAGAAGTTAACTGCTACCGTCAGCGCTGCTCTGAAGCTCGCCACTTCCAAAGTCGAGCTTCAAGAGAGCAATGAAAACAACAAAGAACTCCTCGCGCATTATCACCAACCTACAGATACGGTACTTGGTAGTTCGACCGTTATGAAGAAAGCCTGGGAGACGGCAAAAAAGGTAGCAATGACTGATGCTGCAGTGCTCATCACGGGACAGCATGGTACAGGCAAAGAAGTAATGGCAAAATGGGTTCACCATCATTCACTTCGATCCAATGAACCATTTATTCATGTTGATTTAGCAGCACTATCGGCCAGTCTTTTTGAATCTAGTCTTTTCGGGTACGAAGAAGGTGCTTTTACAGACGCCCGAAAGTCAAAGAAGGGTCTGATTGAGCTGGCTAACATGGGTACACTTTTCCTTGATGAGATTGGAGAAATTCCGTTAGAGTTACAGGTAAAACTACTGTCCGTTCTTCATAAACAGGAGGTGCAGCCTATTGGTGCAGTAAGTTCAAAACGTGTTGACATTAGGCTGATCGTGGCTTCTGGAACCAACCTCGAAGAAGCGGTAAGTAAAGGAGATTTTAGGAGTGACTTGTATTACCGTATTAATACAGTGGCAATAGAACTTCCGGCCTTAAGAGAAAGGGCAACAGACATTCAGCTCTTTGTTCAACATTTTCTGGATAAATACAATCATAAGTACCAAAAGAATACTGCCATCAGTCGGAAGCAGGTACTTCGACTAGAAGACTATTCATGGCCTGGGAATATTCGCCAGTTGCAGCATAGCATTGAGCGGGCCATTATCATGTCAGATGGAGATTTGATGGCAGAGGATATCATTCCTGCGGACAACAGACCGGATGATACAGATGACCTCTACATGGTAGAAAAGCAAAAGATCGCTGAGGTTATTAGTAGGTATGAAGGTAATATTTCGAAAGCTGCGAAGGAGTTGGGAATCGGTCGAAATACCCTCTATCGTAAAATGAAAAAGTATGAGCTTTAGTCGATACGACCTACTAATTCTGCTCAGGGTGGTGATCATGTTCGCTTTGCTTGCCGCTTCAAGTACCACCTACTTTCTTACTGATTATATCGTCACTCCTATTATGTTTGGAGTACTCGCCCTGGTTATGACCTTAGAATTGATATGGAGTCTTAAGCGGATGGAGCGAGCCTGGTCCCGGTTTTTGATCTCTATGGCACATCGCGATTTTAACCGCTCCTACCGGGAATATGGAGATTACCCCGAATTAAGAGAGGCTTTTGAATTGATTACTCGCAGTTTTGAAGCACTTAATACCCAGATAGAAGCAGACTATCAATTGCTGAAGACTGTTAATCGGCATGTGAAGATTGGTTTAGTCTGTTTTCAGTCAAATGGCAAGGTTGTGATTGCCAATCATTCTTTGCTAGAGTTGCTTGGATTATCTCACCTGACAGACATCAATGAACTGGCAGATCGATTTCCAAAACTTCATACAGCGATTGCCTCAGGTAATGACCTAAAGGGAGAAGTAATTACGGAGCAGGGGTTAGAGAAATTGCTTGTTCGTACAGAACCTTTCGCTCTTAAAGGGGAGTCTTATAGACTAGGGTCGATATATAACCTCACATCTACTCTTGAAATCAATGAGTTAGAGAGTTATCAAAAACTATTGAGAGTGCTGACACACGAGATCATGAATTCATCTGCACCGATTCTTTCATTGATTCAGGTAGTCAACCAGAAGTTAATTTCAGGCGAGCAACTAAACGCGCTTAATGAAAAAGACCAGCGTAGTATCGCCATTAGTCTTAAAGGGATTGAGGACCGCACTAGCGGAATGCTGAGTTTTGTTAACGCTTATAGAACCGTCAATCGAGATGTTTCACCCAACAGATTCACGCTTAAGTCAAGTGATTTTATAGCCAGTCTTGAGGGACAACTCGAGGGCTTCAAAAAAAAATACACTTCTACTCAAATTGACTTGATCGATAATTGTCAATGCGATATATCACTCGATCCCGACCTCATCTCTCAAGTACTCATCAATCTGGTTAAAAATGGTTTGGAAGCCTCAAGCGATCAGAAACAGCCCGAAGTAACGATCACGTTCAGTTCTGAGGACGACCAGTTGGTCATTATGGTAGTAGACAGTGGACCTGGTGTGAAGGAAGGAATTGAAGGCGATATCTTTATTCCATTTTATACTACGAAAGCCGAAGGTTCCGGAGTGGGCCTAGCTTTATCGAAGAAGATTATACGGGCTCATCAAGGCCAGCTCACTTACAGTCGAGAGGAGGATAAGACGAAGTTCGAGATCAAGCTTTCTGGCGCACTTCTTCAGGCGAGTACTTCTTAGGTGCGTATAGAAACCCAAATGCCTCTCCGTCTTCTTTTGAGTGCTTCTTATGATGAACATAATGTGCGTGCATTATGCGCTTCATGTAGGGATGTTCCGCCTTGTATTTGATTTTGATCCTGCGGTGGACGATGATGTCATGAAATATGAAATAGAAAATACCATATCCCAGGATACCAAAGCCGACAAATTTGAGCCATCCTATTTGCGGTAGCTCAAAACCCAACACAATAAGGAGTATCGAAGGAATGCTGAATACCAAAGCAAAGAGGTCGTTGCGCTCAAGTGGATGAGGATGTACTGTGTGATGTGACCTATGCCATGTCCACAAAATGCCGTGCATAATGTACTTGTGTGTAAACCAAGCCACACCTTCCATAAAAAAGAAAGTCCCGATCACCAATAAGGCGTTGATCAACCACTGCATAGATGCAAATTTATAAGATTAATAAGTCAAAAGGGCCTCTTTCACCTCTTCCATCAACCACATTGGAGTGGAGGTCGCACCACAGATTCCGACGGTGCTGCTAGGACCAAACCAGTCCTTGTTGAGCTGATCTGTGCTTGAGATGAAGTGCGTATTTGGGTTGTTTTGCTTGCAGATATTGTACAGCACTTTGCCGTTAGATGATTTCGTGCCCGAAACGAAAACTATGCTGTCAAAACGTTGAGAGAAGTCTCTGAGCTCCTTGTCGCGATTGCTGACCTGACGGCAAATTGTGTCGTTTGAGTTCACATTGATCCCTGCTTTTCTCAGCATTTCAGTGATCTCGTAAAACTTGCTTGTGCTCTTGGTGGTCTGACTGTACAGCGTAATATCTTTTGGCATGGTCGCCAAATCCAGCTCTTCGAGATCCTGGAAGACCACCGCCTCATTGCTTGTTTGGCCAAGTAATCCAATCACCTCCGCATGACCATGCTTTCCGTAGATATAGATGTTATCTTCTTTGTCGTATGAGTTTTTGATTCGGTTTTGGAGCTTGAGTACGACTGGGCATGATGCGTCGACCAGCTCTAAATCATTAGCCAGTGCCAACTCGTACGTAGAAGGTGGTTCGCCATGAGCTCTGATCAGTACCTTTTCGCCTTTGACCATTTTGAGTTCATCATGATTGATGATTCTGAGGCCCATCTGCTCCAGACGTCTCACTTCTTCATCGTTGTGTACGATATCACCCAGACAGTAGAGATGCCCTTGCTCTTTAAGTATTTCCTCTGCCATTTCTATAGCATAGACTACTCCGAAGCAAAAGCCTGAATTGGGATCTATGGACACCTGCAGATTGAGCATAACGGGAAAACAAGTTGCGATCAATTATGTTTGACCGCTAACTTAATTTTGAGGCATTCATAGAATGAAACATTCATCAAAAGGAGCAGCATACCATAAATAGAGTCTTCTATTGGGATGGTGAATAGTCTTATTCCGAGATTTTCAGCATTGTCATACCAGACAATCGGAGCTTCAAGCCAGCTACCAGTAAGTACACCATTGACTATGAAAAATGGAAGTAGATGAATGAGATACGATATGTAAAAATCTCCCATGTAAGGTTTGTCCCAGTATGCATGAAGCGCCAAAGCTGTACCAGTAAAAACACAAGTCCAAAAGGTGTAATCCTTACCATACACAAATGGACTCAATGCGAATAGCGATATCGCAAGCACGGCCGAAATGTATTTTGGACTGTTGCCCAGTAGGCCTCTTTTAAAGAAGAAAAGCACGCACTCATAAATGAAGACGCTTGCGAAAGGAATGACGATAAAAAACAGCCATTCTTCAATTGGCATATGCCCCAAATACCAACCTACCAAGTAATCAGGATTGAACCCCCAAACACCTCGTCGTGTGAATATCTCGTCCCATACTAAGAAAAAAGCTGCTGTGATAAGCATTCCAGGAAAGAGGGCTTTCCACTTAGTTGCGTATTTTAAGCGCCACTCAAATGATTGGGCTAGCGGGTAAGCCAGGCTAAGTAGCAGGGCATAAAGATAGACTGGCATCAGAGATAATTCAGTCGATGCATGAAGTATGATCTGAAAAGCAGCAGCATCTTTTTGAAATCAGGGATTCTAATGCGCTCGTTTAATATTCTAGAAGATGGGAGGTTCTGGATTTTATTGAAGAGCTTGATGTAGTAGATGTATGCCAGATAAACGCCCATTTTAGCACCTTTTGGCAGCTGCTTAATTCCGACGAGTGCGGCCTCAAAGTCTGCTTCAATGTCTTTTTGTATGACCTGCTTGTCTGCTTCTGTGAAGTTTGTGAAATCTACTCCCGGGAAATACACTCTCCCGCGATCGTCAAAATCACTCTTGATATCTCTAAGGAAGTTAACTTTTTGAAATGCCGCCCCAAGTCGCTTCGCCGAAGGAAGTAGTCGCTCATATTCATGATCATCCCCTTCACAAAATACCCGAAGACACATCAATCCAACCACTTCTGCTGACCCGTAAATATATTTTTCATAAGTCGCCTGATCATAGTCCTGATCAATGAGATCCATCTCCATACTGTAGAGAAATGCTTCGATCAGCTCTCGATCGATATTGTACTCGTTAACTGCTAGTTGAAATGAATGGAGCACAGGATTGAGACTTATGCGTTCTTCGATAGCTTGATAAGTATCGGATATGAATTGATCAAGCAATGCTTTTTTGTCATGATCATGGAAAGTGTCCACTATTTCGTCCGCGTATCTCACAAAACCATAGATCGCATAAATGGGGAAGTGGAATCTCCGATCCAGTGTCTTGATACCTAACGTAAAAGATGTACTGTAGTGTTGTGTGATCAGCCTACTGCATTTCAAAGCAGTCTCATTGAAAAGGTCGATATGACTGTCTAAGGACATAGAACAATAATCTTGTGAAGCAAATAATGCGTGCTACACTAATGACAAATTAAGTGCATTTTTGTTTGAGAAGATGTAAGCGATGTGGATTGAGACCAAGACCATGTTTATTAGGACCTGATCTATGGCCTCCACTACTTCTGTTATGAGCTCAGAAAGCAGCCTTTGTTACAATACGTGATCTACCTTAATTGAGCATTTCCATTCGTAGTTTTGTTAACCCCAGCCAGATAAAAGTACTTACAGAAACCTGTTTTTGAAGCTATCTTCAACTAATGCTGATAGTAGACGTGAGAGCCAGCCTTTGTTGGATTGGTATGTTCATTTTTGGGTCACTGGTAGTAGCCAAGGACCGAGAATCCTACTCGGGATCAGGTCCAATTAAAGAAGATCGACTTGACTCGATCAATACTACTGAACTAATAGACAGAATGAGGACTGCCTGGACTGAGCACCCCGAAAGTGGAGTACGCTATGCGGAAATTGTTCTGGCAAGGGCTCAGGATTCGGTCGACTGGGCAAAAGGCATTTTAAATCTTGGTGTGGCATATCAATATGCAGGTCATCAGGCGGTGGGACTAAAATACTGCCTTGAAGCGGTCGATTTTTTTGAGCGCCATGATCACAAAAACGATCTTGCAAGTGCTTACAATAATGCTGCCTTGGCTTATGAAGATCTCTCGAGCTACCCAAAAGCCTTGGAATACTATTTAGAATCTCTTAAGATCAAAGAGAACCAGGCTGACACTATCAGAGTAGTTGGTACACTCAATAATATCGGTGCGATGTATGATAATCAGGATGATTTTGAGAACGCCCTGTCCTATTACAACAAGGCACTTACCCTAACGATGGCCATTGGCCATGATGCTTATGAGGCAATGCTTCACACAAATATTGGAATAACATATACTGTTTCGGGCGAGTATGAAGCGGCCTTAAGTGAGTTTAAAGTAGCCCTGGATCTATATCAGCAATTAGGTGGGAATACATATAGCCTCGTATTGATCTATTCACAATCGGGAGTTGCAAATGATGGTCTTGGGTATTATGTTCTTGCAGATAGTCTGCATGACCTGGCAGATCAGTTGGCATTGCAAGTTGGTACTGCTGACCTCAAGCAAGAAACTTTGTATAATCGGGGTATCGGGCTCATACAACGAAAGTCTTTTGATAAGGCTGAGGTTGTCCTTTTGGAAGGGATGGAAGTCGGAAAAGCACATAATGATGTATCCTATCTAAGGGTATACTACGATGCATTGGCGGATCTCTATGAAGCCAAGAAGAACTATCCTGAAGCACTAGCATTTGAAAAGAGGATTCGACAATATGAGGATAGTGTGAGAAGTGTTGACAATCGTAGATATATGAGTGAACTCCAAACTCTTTATGAAACTGACAAAAAGGAACTTGCCCTCCTGGATCAAAGACGACTGAACGAAATTCAAAAAGCTAAAATATCTCGCCAGGAGGAAAGAAGCATGCTACTGATGATCATTGTTATCATGAGTATTGCCTTTGCTATATGGCTCTTTCTGACCTATCGCAAACAAGTGGCTGTGAACCAGGAGTTACAAATTCAGAAAGTTGAAATTGAGAGACTGGCCAAAACAGAAGCGAAACTATCAGCAGAGTTACTTGGCCAAAAAAACCGTGAGCTGGTGACTTACAGTATGCAGATGCAGCGGCACTATGAGCTGCTAGATGATATCAAAGATAAATTACGTCGATTGGACCGTTCAGAGTGCGGACAATTAACGAAGATAATAGATGCTAGTCGTTTAGCACACAGCCAATGGGATGAACTCAAGGCGCATTTTGAGCAAGTGCATCCGGATTTTTTTACCAATCTGGAAAAGCTTTTTCCGCGATTGACACAGCATGATTTACGCTTATGTGCCTTCATTAAAATGCATATGGAAAGCAGGGCAATTACACATCTTCTCAACATTTCTGCTAAGGGGTTAGAAACCGCAAGGTATCGTTTGAAAGGAAAGCTTGGCCTTAATCGCGAAGATGACCTCAACCATTTTATCACCACTTTGGATGTAGCCATCATTTGATTTTTGGAGGCTTTGGCTAGGGTGAAGGGGTTTTAAAGGGGTATCACTAATCAGAAAAGGCGTAATCCGGGCTTATCTTCCGATATAACGTTTGGCCTGATTATTTTGCCCTCAACCTGCATTAAACATCTATATACCCTGATAAGGGGAATAAGCCTGCTAATAGTATTTATTGGGTTCTCCAGTAGTGCTGGCTCGTTGGCAATAAAGGCCTCCATTCCACTCCCAGTGGAGGGGTATTACGAAAAAGCCCTAAATACTGGTGCTATCGATGACATATCTGAAGCACTCGACGAAACGCATGAGATCCTGATAGGAGTACTGGCATTGATGGGATTTTCATGCTTGTGGCTTGTGATACTAAGTGGTTTTATATTATGGTATTTTATCCCGCATCGTGGGCAACCAGGAAAAGAAGATAGTGGGCGTATTTCTCTAACTCGACAACGGTACCTGGAAAAAGACGAAGAGAAGCTCGTGACAGAACTTACCCTACAACTTGCGCTGGGGACTGATATGGTTAAAGAAGTACGTGAAGAGCTCAAAGTCATTGCTAGAAAGAATGGACATGAGAGAAAGGATATTGACTGCCTGATCAAAAAGATGGGGAATTTTCTAAAGGGCACCATGCCCAATAGCAAAGGGACAGGGCATTTACATGAATCGAATATGGGTTTTTACCACAAACTTAGAGCGCTTCACCCGGAACTTACAGAACACGAACTTAAGTTGTGCGGACTTATCCGACTAGGTATGACGACCAAAGAAATAGCGGTCGTTAACAACGTGACTATGAAGGCCATTGAAATGGCAAAATACCGATTAAAGAAGAAGATCAACCTTGATAACACAGCGAGGCTGGATGACTATGTCTATCAAATAGATTGACTTCCGGTGTTGATAAGAGTTTGCTTCATGTAGTGACAACTCTTTTTTTAACTGCCTCTTTTACAGTGACTTGAAATTTGCATGTAGGGTAGATTGTATTCTTAACAGCACAACCTGAGTGTAATTGTAGGGTGGGTTCAATGGGTAAGACATATCCAGCTCTCACTAATTTCATAGAGCAACGATGGAGATGTGCATTTGATACATCACGTCGTTTGGCTTCAGCGGTTTCTCTGTAGCCATTTACAATTAGCTCAATGGAAATCAATGTTAACGGATATCTATTTACCTATGCAGTCCCATAAGGGGCTGAAACAACAGCGGATTACATCAGGTGCAAGAAAGAGTAACCCTACTCTACAGACCTCTACAGCCAAGAGATTAGCTATCATAACAGGAGTGACGCTTATCTCGTTAATGTCCGGCTACCAGGCTTTAGCCCAAACTGATTACATCACTACATGGAAAACGGATAATCCAGGCATATTTGGAAGTACTGAGATTACCATCCCTGCAGGAGGCACTTATGATGCCGACTGGGACAATGATGGAGTGTATGATGAGTTTGACATTACTGGAACACATACCCATGATTTTGGAGTGGCAGGTACATATACTATACGTTTACGTAATGCTATTTCCGGTATCGGAACTTTGGATGCTATTGTTTTTGCCAATGTAGGTGATCGACGAAAGCTTATCTCCATCGACCAATGGGGTAGTGATATTGCCTGGACTACTATGGCCAGTTCTTATTATGGCTGCTCTAACCTGGTGATCAATGCTACGGATGCCCCTGACCTGTCAAGTGTTACTAGCATGTTCCAGATGTTCAGAGATGCCAGTTCACTGACTGGCCTGGGTCCGGTCAGTTGGTCTACTACCACAATCACCAATATGGAACAACTCTTCCATGGTGCAAGTACTTTTAATCACGATATCAGCAGCTGGGACGTAAGTAGCGTCACTTCTATGTCGTCCATGTTCAATGGGGCCAGTGCGTTTAATCAGAATATTGGGAGTTGGGATGTTTCTAATGTTACCTCGATGCTCAACATGCTTCGGGCCACCCCATTTAATCAAAACATAGGTGGCTGGAATACCGCCAATGTTACTAATATGGGGGGCATGTTCAGCCTCGCCAGTTCATTTAACCAGGATATTAGCGGATGGAACACCGCTAATGTGATCAGCATGTCTGGGATGTTCCAGGGAGCGACCCTTTTTAATCAACCTATTGGAAGCTGGGATGTCACTAATGTCACTAACATGGGCCTTATGTTTACAAGTGCTGCTGCTTTTAATCACGATATCAGCAGCTGGAATACCACAAATGTCACTAATATGAGTTTTATGTTCCAGAGCGCAGCTTCATTTAACCAGGACATCAGTACCTGGAATACAGTCAGCGTTACTTCTATGGCCAACATGTTTCGTTCTGCCATTAGCTTCAATCAAAATATCGGCAGCTGGAATACCGGGAGCGTAACCAGTATGGCGAACATGTTTCTTGGAGCGACATCCTTTAACCAGAACATCAGTAGCTGGAATACAGGAAGTGTTATCAGTATGACCGCTATGTTCAGGAATGCAACTTCTTTTAACCAGGATATAAGCGGCTGGAATACGTCAACAGTTGGTAACATGTTTCAAATGTTCAGTGGGGCGACCTCCTTTGATCAAAACTTAGGGACATGGAATACAGGTAATGTGAATAACATGGGTAGTATGTTCAATGGTGCCATCTCTTTTAACGGTGATATCGGGACTTGGAACACAGGCAGTGTAACCAATATGGGTTTAATGTTCCATAATGCAGTTTCGTTTAACCAGGATATCAGCAACTGGAATACTACTAGTGTTATCAATATGGCCAGCATGTTTGCTAATGCGGTTTCCTTCAATCAGGATATAGGAAGTTGGAACACCGGTAGTGTTACCAGCATGTCGACAATGTTTGAGGGGGCCTCCGCATTCAATCAGGATATTGGCGGCTGGAATACCGGTAATGTCACCACCATGTTCCGGATGTTCAGAAACAATGCATCTTTTAATCAGGATATTGGTGGTTGGAATACATCCAAGGTGATTACCATGGCGAATATGTTCAATAATAATCCCGTCTTCAACCAGGATATCAGTAACTGGAATACATCTATGGTGACCACTATAAGGCTAATGTTTAAGGATGCCCTGTCTTTTAACCAGGATATCAGTAGTTGGGATGTTTCCAGTGTGGAGGACATGACTCAGACCTTTGATAACGCCAGTGCTTTTAACCAGGACCTGGGGGGATGGGATGTCAGCAACGTATCAGCGATGATAAACATGTTTTTGGGAGTGGCATTATCAACGACGAACTATGATAATCTGCTGTCTGGCTGGAGCGCCCTTGACCTTCAACCGGGGGTCAGCTTTCATGGTGGGAACAGTGTCTATTGTAATGCGGCTGCTGAGCGCGGTAGTCTGATCAGTGCGGATGGCTGGGCGATTACAGACGGGGGTAGTTGTGCAAGTCCGGGGGGGCAGGCGAATGCTCTGCTCCTTTGGTTGAAGGCAGATAATGGTCCGGATGCGGCAGTTGTTACAAGTTGGGCCGACCAGTCAGGCAATGGGAACAATGCAGTACAGGTCGGCGCAGCTAGTCCTTCGGTTTCCTTAGCTGATGCCACAACTAATTTCAATCCTGTCGTTGACTTCTCATCAGACGATGCTTCTATGACAGGAACTGCAGGAGTATCGAGCAGGTCACTATTCATGGTTTTGGTCCCGGCAGTAGATATTGATGCCGCCACAAGTGGATTTCCACTAGGGTTTGAAGCGACAGGTGCAGGTGATCCTTTGATAGCTGGCCTGGGTTTGGGTGATGTGAGTACATCTCTTTCCAATGAAACGATCACTTTTCTGGAAGGAGGCTCGACTCCAAAGTTTGCGGTAGCTACTCAAAACGAATACCCTTCGGCCCGGCCACTACTGATTGATGTGCAGCAAACGACCGGCTCGGTCAACATATTCACCAATGGTTTGGCTGTGGAGAATCTGATAGATGCCGATCCGGATTACATTGGCCTCCCTGACGTGCCTTACCGTATCAGTCGAAGAGCGGATAATGATCCGGGCACAGACTACAAAGGTCAGATAGCAGAGATCATATCTTACAATGCTCTTTTGTCGGCAATAAGCGAACAACAAATACGCGCTTATCTGGCCCTTAAATACGGTATTACGATAGACCAGACTGTCGCTACTGACTATGTTGCCTCAGATGGCTCTACCCAAATATGGGATAAAGATGTGGTTGATGCCTCAACCTACAATCATGATATCTTTGGCATAGGTAGAGATGATGCTACTTTGCTTTTGCAGAAACAGTCTCGTTCGATCAATCCGGATGCGCTTATGACGATTGGCCTGGGTAGTATTGCGGCAAATAATGCTGCAAACCCCAGTGTCTTTGATCACGATCTCAGTTTCATGACCCTGGCTAATGATGACGGTTCTATCAGTGGTTTTAATAGCACAGGTGCTCCTGATGGTTTTGAGATCTTGGATCGAAGCTGGCAGGTGCAAGAAATGGGGACTGTAGGTAGTGTAGAGATCAGTGTACCCGGTAGTGGAAGCGATGAGACAACCAAACTACCAGTAACATTGATCAATCGGATCTACCTGATCCGTAGTACTGATATGGATTTCTCTGATGATGTGCCACAGGTCATGACCCTGAATGGTACGAATTGGGAGTCTTCGGTCGATCTAAACGATGGTGAGTATATTGCCCTGGCTACTCCTGTCCTGGAAGTTGAGTTTGGCAACATAGCCTCTAACGACCTTGAAAACGTTGGAGGTGACCTACCTCAACTCATCGTGAGCGGTGGAGTGACAACATCTGCTGTCACCATCGAAGTAGCCCTGACCGGCTCCCCTGGTACTGCTACCCAGGGCGTAGACTACAGTTTCACCAGTCCCGAGACCGTTACGATCCCCATTGGTGACTACACCACCCCCGGGACGGTGAACCTGACCACATTGAGTATCACCGCCGATGCAGTGATCGAACCCGATGAGACGATCAACCTGCAGTTGCAAAACCCCTCACTACCCACGCTCACCATTGGTGACGCAGACGGAACAGATGGAACAGAATCCACCCACACTTACACGAT
>DIYH01000006.1 GCA_002435755.1 Flammeovirgaceae bacterium UBA6059 | reverse complement strand
TCAACCTATTTCAGGACGGGTCAATCTGCTTTTCTACAAATCTGCCTATATCTTGTAGCGCCTTTTTTGATTCTGGTAAGTAGTCTGTAAAGAAGTGCCACACATGCATTGCTCCCCTCCATTCTTCAAGACATACTTCTGTTTGTGAATCCTTTAGAA
The DNA here is from genome assembly GCA_002435755.1 of Flammeovirgaceae bacterium UBA6059. Taxonomy (GTDB): domain Bacteria; phylum Bacteroidota; class Bacteroidia; order Cytophagales; family Cyclobacteriaceae; genus UBA6059. Next base: position 58,882 of record DIYH01000006.1, on the reverse strand, counting down.
CTCTGGTTAGCTGCCGACTATCATTGAGCAAAAGGTCCTTTGTACCAACTTGTATCAGTGTGGGAGGGAAGCCTTTAAGGTTAGCGCGGACTGGTGAGATAAAGGGTTGATCTAAAGGGTGGGTATGCGCGTACATCTTTGCACTTGATGTCAAGGTCTCTTTAGTCAGTATTACATCTTTGCGAGCTAACTCATCAATGGTCGGGCTGTTGCCGGTTAAGTCTACCCAAGGTGCTAATAGCACTACAGTTTTTGGAAGACTCACTTTATCCTCTATGAGCTTAGCAACTAGAGCTACTGCTAATCCACCTCCTGCAGAATCTCCCGCTAGAATCAAGTGATCAGCATTTCGTTTTTTGATAAGATATAGATATGCATTGAGTGCATCATCTAGTGCCGCTGGAAACGGGTGCTCAGGAGCCAAACGATAATCTACCGCCATAGCTTCTGCCTGACACGCCACTGCTAAAGCGCTTACTAAGTGGCGATGTGAAGTCAGGCTACCTGCAACGTACGCTCCACCATGGAGATACATGATAATCCTTTCTCTTGAATCTCTAAAACTGCTCCATTCGACAGGAATGCCATTGGCAGAATGTCGCTCAATATGGACGTCCTTTGGTATTTTGAACTTACTTGCTACCTCATTGATAAGCTTTCTTCTCAACTTGACCGGGTCCTTTGCGTTAGTTTGTCTGTTTCTAAGAAATCTAAGATACGCGCTCAATAGAGTATGTTGAAGACTGGCCATAATTATGAAAACACAATTGCTACAATACCTGCAATGCCGCAGTATATAGCAAAGTAGACAAGCTTACCTTTACGTACAATGGTTAGCATCCATCGACAAGCGATATAACCGGAAACGAAAGCTGCAACAAACCCAACTACCAGAGCAAAACCAGAAATACTCTGAGTGCTGTCAGGAAGTTCAAGATAATCCTTTAGCTGTAATAAGCTCGCTCCGAGTATTGGAACTAACACCATCAAAAAAGAGAACTGAGTTACTTTGGCCTTATCAAAACCAAGGAGTAAACCTGTGGCGATGGTAGCACCAGATCTTGATATTCCCGGTAGGATAGCGAAGGCTTGGGCTAAGCCCATAACTAAGGCGCCCACATAACTTACTTCACCATCGTGAGCTTTTTTGAAGCTTGAAAACAGCAAAAGCAAAGAGGTAACGATCAACATGGAACCAACGAGTAACAGGTTGCCGGTGAAAAAAGACTCAATTGTATCCTTAAACATCAGCCCGATCAACATTACTGGTAGGAGAGAGATGATCATCTTGATCGCATATTTCCAACTGTCATTACATGTGAATTGAAGTACCCCTCGGAAGATGTCTATAATTTCTTGTCTGAAAACCATGATGGTGCTCAATGCCGTTGCACCGTGCACGACTATTGCGAATAGTAAATTATCAGAATCTTGCACACCCAATAGTACATTGCCTATCTCCAAATGGCCACTGCTACTAACAGGTAGAAACTCTGTCAAACCTTGAATAATCCCCAAAATCAACGCTTCAACCCAGGTCATAACTTCTGTTTGGCTCGAAAATAAGCAATCAAACTCCCGAATTGATGGTGTTGCCAAATAATAACTAGGCGCATTTAACGCATTTCTGTGTATGTGGCATGAGCATTATTCTGCCTACCGGAATGGCCTGCTTGCACCTTATACAAATTCCAAAATCAGAGTTATCGACTTTTTCCAGTGCCAGTTTAAGCTTTCTAAGTCTATCTTCCGACTGCCTCAATGAAGCTTCATTGATCGATTTGTTGTTGATTGCATCCATTCTACTTATTCTACCAATAGTATTTTCTGGAGATATAGGTTTTGTCAATTCTTTCAATGCTTTTATGTCCTGTTCCAGTTTACGTAACTCTTCTTTGATCTTGCTTTTGATATCTTCTTTGTTCAAACTCACTTTTGGGTTATTAGATTTTGTTTAACAATGCAACGTATCTAACACATCCTTGATATTGTTGCTCTTTCGGATAGTAAAATTACTACCTAAGCGAAAATTTGTTAAGAAATGTGTGTGTTCATCATAAATATCGTATTTTCGAATCCAGAATTCAATTAGTAGTTCTAAAAACAACAGAGTACCTAAGTTGACACTTCCTTTTAGGGCAGACCTGCCTTGAGTAAGTCCAGGTGATGATATAACTTTTTTAAAAATCTAATTAGGAGAAGTAGCTGTGTGTGGAATAGTCGGCGTATTTGATTTGAAAGTGGAATCTCAAAAACTGAGGACCCAGGTATTGGAAATGTCTAAGAAGATCAGACATAGAGGACCGGACTGGTCAGGTATTTATTGTGGTAAGAAGGCCATTCTGGCTCATGAAAGACTTGCTATCGTAGATATGCAGTCGGGTAAGCAGCCACTGTATAGTGAAGACGGTAAGCTTGTGCTTGCTGTAAATGGCGAAATCTATAATCACCAGCAAATACGGAAACAACTTGAAGGAAAATACAACTTTCAGACAAATTCAGACTGTGAAGTTATTCTAGGTCTCTACAGCACAAAAGGTGCGGATTTCATTGAAGAGCTTAATGGTATTTTCTCCTTTGCACTTTACGATATCCAACAAGACAGGTACATCATTGGCCGTGATCAGATTGGTGTAATACCAATGTATAAAGGCTCAGATCAGTACGGCAATTTCTATGTGGCTTCCGAGTTGAAAGCTCTGGAAGGTGTTTGTAACAGAATAGAGGAGTTTTTGCCTGGTCATATTCTGGATAGCAAAGAGGGCACCATCAAAAAATGGTACCAGAGAGACTGGATGGACTATGAAAATGTTGAGGACAATACCACAAGTATAGATGATCTCCGCAAAGCGCTTGAGGATGCTGTGCATAGACAGCTGATGTCTGATGTGCCGTACGGTGTACTATTGAGTGGTGGGCTAGACAGCTCTGTGATCTCGGCTATTGCGAAGAAATTTGCTGCTAAGCGAATTGAGACCGAAGATCAGGCAGATGCCTGGTGGCCCCAGCTTCACTCATTTGCGGTAGGACTTGAAGGTTCACCGGACCTGGGAGCTGCGCAGAAAGTAGCTGATCACATCGGAACTGTTCACCATGAGGTGCACTTCACTGTACAAGAAGGCATGGATGCTATACGTGATGTCATCTACCACTTGGAGACCTACGATGTTACCACAGTTCGCGCATCTACGCCGATGTATCTGCTTTCCAGGTATATCAAGTCAATGGGAGTGAAGATGGTGCTTTCTGGAGAAGGTGCTGATGAGATCTTCGGAGGATATCTATACTTCCACAAGGCGCCCAATGCACAAGCCTTTCATGAAGAGACCATTCGCAAGATCAGTAAACTCCACATGTATGACTGCCTAAGAGCCAATAAGTCGTTGGCAGCCTGGGGAGTAGAAGGTAGGGTCCCATTTCTGGATAAGGAGTTTATGGATGTAGCCATGCGACTAAATCCGGCAGATAAGATGACCGGACCGGATAAAATGGAGAAGTGGGTCGTGCGCAAGGCGTTTGAAGACTACCTACCGGAAAGTGTGGCATGGCGTCAAAAAGAGCAGTTTAGTGATGGTGTAGGCTATAGCTGGATCGATTCTTTAAAGGACTATACTTCAGCTACAATCAGTGATGAGCAGTTGGCCAACGCTAGTTATCGCTTCCCGATCAATCCACCACAGTCTAAGGAGGAGTATTACTATAGATCAATTTTTGCTGAACATTTCCCATCGGATTCTGCTGCCTCTTGTGTGCCATCAGTACCGTCTGTGGCTTGCAGTACACCAGAGGCATTAGCCTGGGATGAGTCATTTAAGAATATGAATGACCCTTCTGGAAGAGCTGTGAAGCTTGTTCATGAGCAGAGTTACTGATAAACGAAGATGTAACTTTACGGAGGAGTATTCTTTCTGGTCGTAACCGTGAATTCTTAAATTGAATTTATTCATCTTACGAGAGTTAGAAGTCAAAACCCTAGGCTATTGATCTTAGTTTAGCTACAAACCAAGCTGAGTTCGAAGTGCCATCTCTTCTGCATAAGTGATATCGTTTAAACAGCTACTAGATCCTTCCCAACCTATCGAGGAGCGCCTATTTCGAATGGCGTTGATTGTGACCATAGCCGTTATGGCCTTTTGGTTGGTTGTAGGTGTGCTTCTTTCCTATGGTTGGCAGGTAATGACCATTTATGGTGTATCGCTAGCCACGTATACTACGCTGTACATTTTGTTTGTGCGCGGAGTAAGTTTTAGAATACTTTCAGGACTCTACTATTGGCTGGGTTTAAGTTTAATAGCGGTTGGCTGGTTGCCATCAGGTGGTGTGCGAGGTGCCATCATGCATTTGTTTATCCTGATTTTCATTTCAGGTTTACTCGTACTTACCAGAAAGATCTATCTGGCTTTCGTCGTGAGTGGCGTGGCAGTAGTAGTCTTTTTTTCCTATCTGGAAGTAACCATACCTGAAATTGCCGCTCCTTATACCAATGAGTATCAGCACATCCTGGATTTGGTTATAGCCAATATTCTTATGGTGGTGTTGGTAGGTACTCTTCTCTATTACTACAAGAGTGAATACCTCAAAGATCGCAAATACATTCAAGGTATCAATGCAGATATCTTAGCTGAGAAAAAAAGGGTAGAGGAGGCTAACAAGTCAAAGTCAGACTTTTTGGCTACCATAAGTCATGAGATGCGAACACCTCTCAACGGTATTATAGGTATCACAGATTTGCTTGCACAAACGGATACGGATCAAAATCAGCGAGAATTGATCAGCCACCTTGAACACAGTTCGGTATTGCTAAGGTCGTTGATCAGTGATGTGCTTGACCTCACTCAAATTGAATCCAATAAATTGGTCCTTACCGCCGATTGTTTTGAGCCGAAGAAACAATTAAAAGAATTACTGATCCTCTGCAAAGTCCAAATTAACCAGCTCAAAAAACCTGTGGTCATTGGTTTTGAATATGATTCCGATATACCTCAGGAGCTGGTGGGTGACATAGGTAGACTAAGACAAATACTGCTAAATCTTATTAACAATGCTACTAAGTTTACTTCTGAAGGACATATCAAAGTAAAGGTCGTTCTCAAAGAAAAAAAGGAGAATATAGCTTGGTTGACTTTTTCCATTAAGGATACGGGAGTGGGTATAACAGAGGAAGACCAAAAGAAGCTTTTCAATAAGTTCTATAAAGCCAATTCTAATCACTTAGGGGAAGGTTCTGGTTTAGGTCTTGCAATATCTAAGAGCTTAACTGAAGCTATGGGTGGTTCTATTAGCATAGAAAGCGCACTTGGAAAAGGAACGACTTTCATGGTCACTTTACCTTTTGATATTGGCAAAAAAACAGATGGTTTGACTGGTGAGGTGGGTGGTAATGATTTTTCTTTTGAAAACTTTAGGGTCTTACTGACCGAAGATGTGGAAGTCAATAGGCTGGTAGCAATCAAAATGCTCAATAAGCTGGGGATTAAAAAAATCGATATAGCCATAGATGGTCTCGAAGCTGTGGAACTCTGTAAGACCAAGGTCTATGAGATCATTTTGATGGATTTGAAGATGCCCGGTATGAGTGGGTTAGAAGCGACCGAAAGAATTATTAAATACTATGAAGAGTCCAATCAACAGAAGCCCTACATAGCAGCTCTCACTGCCAATGCATTTAAAGAGGATATTGATGCTAGTCGAGAAGTAGGTATGGACAACTTCTTATCTAAACCATTTAACGTACAGGAGCTTGAGCAGCTTCTTATATCAGCTTCAGAACAGCTTGACTTCAAAAACAAGTTCACATCAACCAGTGATAACCATGCTGATGAAAATGTATGAATGTTTTTACCCCAACATAACTCTTTTGAAAAGCCTTCTGGTCAGGCCAATAGGCACTGTTGCCAAGTTCTGGATAAGCAACGATTATAGCCATTGCACGGGTGCTTTTATCTAAAGCCGCAAAAGGTTGTATTAAGTCAATAAGCAACCCATTAAAGAATCCTGAAGCTCGTACATGATCAGGGTTACTAATTAGACCTTTTAGGCTTAACGCTGGTAGATGAGTTCACCTTCTAGGTAGGTAGATAACACCTGCGTGGACGATATATTTAACTTAGGTATTTCGAAGATGTTCCTATCCAATATGATGAAATCAGCGGCTTTTCCGACCTCCAACGTACCTACTAAATGCTCTTGGCGCATGACATATGCTGCGTTGATAGTATATGCACGAATAGCTTCTTCAAGGCTAAGTTCTTGTGGTTCTCTCGTGATAGCATGCTCCATGCCGACAAAAGGGTTCAAGGTGCTGACATCCCAGTCGCTACTCAAGGTAAGGCGAGCGTTACTATCCAAGAGGCTTTTGAGCGGAATAATAGCCTGATTTAACTGAGGTCCCACCAGTTCATTATTTTCACGCCAGTTGGCAGGCTGGCTAAACTCCCCGGCTACTTGAGCATCTGCGGTTACATCAAGTTCTGAGAATCTAGGAAGGTCAATCTCATCAACATACTCAACATGTGTGATTCGGTGACGACCATTACCACCACTATTCGTTGCTATCGCGTTTAGTGCCTCATGAACTCCACGATTACCTATCGCGTGTATATGAAAGTCAAAACCTGTTGGCTCTAAAGCGGCGATATATTCTGAGATGGCTGATTCAGACAAATAGTTTAGCCCATTATTAGTAGGTAGCCCAAATATGTTAATTAGGAAGTCCTCATGCATAGCCGATGTAGTGTTAACGATAATACCATCGGCATACAGCTTGATCTGGTTAATCTTCAAGAAACTATTCTGATCAAATGAATACAGTGATTTGAGTTTATCAATCTGTGTTTGAGGGTCTTCAGTTGGATATAACCATAACCCAAGGCTGACTCTGGCAGTCAACTTACCATCATCTTCTACCTGTTGCCAGGTCTCATGATGATTACGTTTCCAGTATGTCCGCGCGTCGCAGATTGAAGTGATACCGTGCTTTGCTAGTTCAGGTAAAGCAAACTGTACTAGTCCATCATAGTCGTTGAGTTCATTATCGGGAATGGATGCTATTGCCAAATCTATGATAAGGTTACCAGCATTGTCTATCAATATGCCGTTAGGCGTACCCTCTGGGTCTTTCATAATGATTCCTCCAGCTGGATTAGGTGAGTCATTAGAAATACCTGCTAACTCCAATGCTTTTGAATTGACCCATACGGAATGAGAAGTCTGCTCCATGATAGCAATAGCCTGATCAGTCGATAACTCGTCAAGAATATCGATAGGAGGTCGAGCTGCGTCAAGTAATGTGTATATATCAAAACCCCAGCCAAGAATCCATTGTGAGTTGGGGTTTTGATCAATAGCCTGCGTTACATCATCTCTATAGTTCTCAGGATCCGATTCATTTGTATCCAGAATAAACTGAAAGTTGTCGGATGCGGCTTCCAGAGGATGCATATGAACGTCATGGATGCCAGGCATAACCATTCGTCCATTCAGGTTAATGACCTCTACATTATCATTGAGTAAAGTCTTGATATCTTCATCGGTTCCTATAGCCTCAATCATACCCTGATTGATAAGTATGGCTTCAGCCCAAGGTAGGACATCAGAAACCGTGTATATCCGACCATTGATCAAGGCTAGTTTATTGCTTTGTGGCATAGCGCTGTTGCTACCCCCACATGAAGTGCCTAATGAGATCACTATTAGACCTAATGCGGATGTGATATGTTGTAACACAGATTTTATATGATGACCAAGCATCTTATGAGACGCTTCTTAAAAAGCAAGTGTACCAGGCCATCAAGCAAAAGATAAGTTGCGACTGTACCAATTACTAATACTTCGCTGGCCCTTTTGCTTTTGATTTTTCTATAAACTCTCTGATATCCTCATTGGCCTGTTGCAAATCCTCACTTCTCAGGTACATCATATGACCACTTCTGTAGCCCTTGAAACTTAACCTTTCTTTCATTTTACCACTAGGGTCGATGCGCCACATCGTATACTTGGCATCAAAGTATTTAGTGGCACCATCATAATACCCGGATTGCACCATTGTATGCAAGTAGGGGTTCATCGCCATGGCCTGACGAAGGTCCTGACCAGTAGTATTATCATCAGAGTCCCAAGGATGAACCGGGCCAAACATGTTGTACTTTACGTCAGTAGGAAAATTGAGCACATTGCGGTAGTAGTAGTTAATGGCAGGAGTGAAACTGTGCAACCAGCTGGTCAACTCGGAGTTGAAATCCGGCCTGTCACCCGCCACTGTTTCATCGATCCCTTTATATCTGGAGTCTAGGCGACCTATCGTAAACCCTTCCTCCCTGAGCAGCTCTTTCCAGAAGTAACCAGTTGGTAAATCAAGATTGTGCTGAAGAAGGACCTTCTCTGAAATTCCTGAATACATAGCCATCTTTTTTGCTGTAGCCAATCGATCCTCTTCGTTGATAAAACCACCTTTAGCTAGTTGTGGTAGTAGCTCATTCATGGCATAGGTCTCCGCCACATCGAGCACTTCAAGTAAATCTTTTGACTGAAGCTCAGTAGGTAACTGCTCATGATACCATGCAGCTGCCGTGAAATAGGGTAATCGGAGTGCAGCTCCGAGAGGCCCATCGCGGCGACCCTCACCCGCGTCTATACCGAGCTCGGTTGGGGATACGAGAATGACACCATTGATATACATCCATTGACGGTTTTGAAGAGCTAGTGCTAAGCCAGAAACGCGAGTCGTACCATAGCTCTCACCGATGAGATACTTAGGCGATTCCCAACGGTTGATGCGACCCACGAATGCGTTGATCCATTCCGATAGGTAGGCTATGTCTGCATTCACGCCAAAAAAAGACTCACGCTTGGCCTCAGGGTCTACTATCCGTGAATAACCTGTATTCACTGGGTTGACGAATACAATATCGGCAACATCAAGAATCGAATGCGGATTGTCCTTAACACCATAAGGCTGTATTGGGAAGCCTTCATCATCTACTTTCAGGATTTTTGGTCCTGTATAAGCCAAATGCATCCAAACAGAACCTGATCCTGGCCCACCATTGAAGCTAATGAATAGTGGACGTTCAGCTTTATTCCTGATGTCTGTCCGCTCATAGTAAGTATAATTGAGATAGGCAGAAATGGTGCCCTTATCGTCCCATACAGGTTGTGTGCCGGTGGTAGCCTTGTAAGGAACACTCTGCCCCTTGATGCTCACTTGGTGAGTGGTGACTACCGTAGTATCAGGGGGAAGTGTGCGACCCTGACCATTTGATTGATGATACGCTAATGCGAAGAAGCATAGCAGGATTGAGAATTGGACCTTTTTCATTTATCTAACTTTCATATTTTTCATTTCTTTTTCGATAGACCCCTTATAAGGATGGAAATCAACCTGTAAGGTGTGCCTGACAGACTTTTTGTATCGCTTGGCCATGTGATGGGTATCTGCTTGTATAGACCGTTCCATTTGGTCTTTGCTTGGGAGTTTGCATTGACCTGTAATCAGCTTACTTACCCATCTGCTTTGCACCTCTGCTAATGGCATGATTGCTCCTAAAGGCTGAATCAACCCAAGGAAAAAGAGTCCCTCGTGATCTGGGTGGACAACTTTCTTGTAAAGTCTAATATCATTGGTCTGTTCTACATCAAAAGCATTCATGTGTTTGAGGAATGGGAAGCTCACTCTATACCCCGTAGCATAAATGATGATATCAAAGTCCTGCTCTGTACCATCTTCGAAGCATATGGTCTTCCCTTTGAACTCTTTAATGTTGGGCTTGAAGTCGACTAGACCCCTACCGGCAATATTGAGCAGGTCTTGCGAGAGGGTAGGGTGCTCACTAAGCAACGGTCTTTTTGGCTTGGGTACTCCATAGTCTTCCTGCTTACCCCTGGCCAACCAGAGGGTAGCAGCAAGTAACTTGCGCTGCAACCACAGGGGTAACTTAGCAGTAATGGGATTAGCTAGATTATCGAATGGTATACTCCATATCCAGTTGGGCGTGATGTAAGCACCACTACGAGTGGATATAACGACCTTACCGCTGTGGAGCCGAGCTGCCTCACAGGCTATATCTACGGCAGAGTTGCCTATGCCGACGATTAGAACATCTTTACCCTTGACCTGATCAGATTCTTTATAGTAGTGAGAGTGCAGTACCTCGCCAGTAAACTCTCCTGGGAAAGCTGGCTCTGGCATTCTGGGATTCCAATGATGGCCGTTCGCTACAATGACCTTTTCGTATTCATTGGTTTCTCCAGTACTGAGCTTTACTGAATAGCCCCCGCTTTCCAATGAGGTGACTTGCTCGACGCACGTGTTGAAGGTGATGCTATCACGAATTCCAAAATGATTTACATAGTCATCAAAGTACTTGATGATATCACTGTGATGAGGAAACATCGGATAGTCCTCAGGCATAGGATAATCGGAGTAAGCCATGACCATCCGATTGGTATTGATATGCAAGGAGCGATAGGCGGACGAAACGCCGTTATCATTATTGAAACGCCAGTTACCGCCGATATTGGAGCCTTTTTCGAAGCAGTCGTATGATACTCCTGCTTCTTTGAGCGTTTTTGCGGCTACCATGCCGGAGCTTCCTGCTCCGATGATACAAACCTGTTTTTGGGTCATTTACTGATCGTTGTTCAATCAGTCCAGAAGATAACAACCACTCCGATGAATGGAAAGCTCGGCTTGAGGAAATGAATCACCGCCTGTGTATTACAACAATCTGAAACCTACGGATGAAATAAGATTGAATCAAAAAACCAATGTCTGTTATAGCTCGGCCCAAGCCTTTTCGATAAGAGCCTTGGTGGCCTTAATGCCCTCTGGTTCGCTTAGCTCGGTTCCTTCATACTCTATTCCGATATACCCTTTGTAGCCAGCGTCCTTTACTACTTTGAGCATCTTGCTATAGTCGATCACACGATCTTGTCCATCAACATTGAAATTATAAGATTTAGCGCTTACGGCTTTAGCATAAGGCATAAATTCAGCTACACCTTGATAGCGATCATAGGCATTATCGCATTCGATCTGTGTGCTACCCCATTTTGCTGATAAGCACCAGTTGCCAAAGTCAGGAAGCGTACCAAAGTTGGGCTTATTGACTTCTTTGATCACATCCACAATGAAGGATGCATCTGAACTGTATAGTCCATGGTTTTCGATGATGATATTAATGCCTTGCATTCCTGCATATTCAGATAGCCGTCCCATTCCATCTACGAGCGAAGCTTTCACGACTTCTTTGTCTCCAGTTCCGAAGGCGTTAACCCGAATCGAGTGACAGCCCAAGGTCTTTGCCGCATCGACCCATTTGTAGTGGTTCTCTACTGCCACTTTTCGGTCGTTATCATTCGGATTGCCCAAGTCACCCTCATCATCCACCATTATCAGGAGGCTCGTCACATCGTTATCGGCTGCTCTGTTTTTGAGATCTTCCCAGAGGCTTGTTTCTGTAACTTGATCTTTATAAAAAGCACTGACATACTCAATGGCTTTGATATCATAGTCATTGGCAGAGATTGAAGCAAAGTTCATCGGATCTAGCTCATTAGCAAAGAATACCCGATTAAGAGACCATTGAGCCAGTGAGATTTTAGGAGGTGTCTGCTTTTTGAATACCGAGCCCTTGATTAATTGCGGTAAGGCCAATAAAGAAGTGGCTGCACCGACGTTAGTTATGAATTTACGTCTCTGCATCTCAGTTTGATGTTTTTATTGTTCTGATCTTTCCAACTTCTTCTCAAGATCGATTTTCATATTCAGCTCATTGAGTTTGCTATTGAACTTAGGGATATCTTCTTCCACAAGCCTTTCAAACTCTCCTTTAGCAGCAAGTAGTCGCTTATTCAACACTTCATAGACTTCTCCCTGTTGATCAGTAGGTTGAAAGTCAATGCCACTGGCACTTAGGTCACTGGCTAGGGCACTTAGTCGGCCATAGAGCTTCATCGGAGAACGAAAAGCATCTTCGCGCGCGCCAGTGAGATGTATATCATATAGCTTTCCTACAATACTTGTAGATAGGTCATTGATACGATTGGCTTCCTTTGTGTCCGACTTCTTATCTAATGCAGGAGTCAGAGAGACCAACTCAGCCCTTATAAGTTCTAGCGTATTGATCATACTTACTGCTTCGTTCATGGCATCTCTTAATTCCAATGATAATGCGACCTGCTGCTCAATATCTTCGATAGTACCATCAGTATTAGGATCTTTTAGTACGGTCAATTCTCGTTCGAAGGTTTGATCTCCAATCTCTACAATGGCCTTGTATTGTCCTGGAACTACCCTTGGCCCAAATTGGCCTCTCCAAAGGTCAAGATCCCAAGTAACTAATGGCCGCCAACCTTCACCATTGAGTTGCACCCAAGGCCGTCCGGGAGGTTGTGTTCTCAGTCTTGGCTTGTAGGTTGGTTCATACCTCAAATCCCACATGACCCTGTTGACACCTTCTTTTTGAGTTCCAGCGATGGTTCTGACTAGCTCATTGTCGGCATTTCGTATTTCGATAGTGACAGAGTCAGTGACTTTTTTAGGCAGGTAATAATTGATAGGTGTGCCATAGGCTGGATTACGTCCTGAGCTGAAGCTTGCAGCATCTGTCTTGATACTTTCCTTTTGGCTGAAGCGATAGGACGGTCGGGGCGAGAATACCTGTATGTCACTAGCCTTGTTTGTATCATACTCACGTAATGCGGAAAGATCATCCAGGATGTAATAACCTCGGCCATAGGTGCCCACAACCAAATCATCAAATCGTTCCTGCACTGTCACCCAATAGACTGGAGCAGGAGGCAGGTTGTTTTTCAATCGCATCCAGTCCTGACCATCATTATGGCTAACGTAAAGCCCATTGTCTAGCCCGAGGTAGAGCATGCCTTGCTTTTTAGGATCTTCGATGACTACATGAGCAAAGCTGTGAACCGACTGAGGTATCCCATTCGCAATAGCTCCCCACGTCTTGCCATAGTCAGTAGTCTTGTAGATGTAAGTTCCAAAATCGCCCATCTGATGCAAGTCCACCGTGATATAGGCCGTACCCTTGGTATACTTGGAGGGGAAAATATTAGCTATAGTTCCCCATTCCGGTAGGTCGGGTATGTTGGCCGTGACATTGGCCCAATTGGTGCCTCCATCTTTAGTGAGTCGTACCTGGCCATCGTTGGTGCCGGCCCAAATGAGACCTGGTTCGATAGGTGACTCTTCTATTGCGAATAGGGTCGAACCATCAAAAGTCATGAGATTATCAATGGCCACTCCACCGGAGTTTTGTTGATGATCCTTAAGGTTGAGTGTGAGATCAGGGCTGATGATCTGCCAGCTCTGCCCCCCGTCATCTGACTGATGAATGAATTGACTACCGACATACACTCGGTGCTTAACATGAGGAGAGAAACTTAATGGAAAATTCCAATGCCAGCGATATTTCATATCGGCAGGCGCCCAGCCATAGCCTGCTTCCGGCCATACGCGTACCTCACGCGCATATCCCGTTTTCAGGTCATAACGCTCCAACCCCCCATCGTAGCAACCAGACCAAATGATCGTATTATCGGCAGGGTCAGGTTTGGCAAAGCCACTTTCGCATCCACCTACGCCATGCCATAGTCCTACCGGAATGTACCCCTGCAGACTGTTGCTTGGACCTCTGTAAGACCAGCCATCTTGACGGTTGCCATAGACATAATAGGGAATTTGATCATCAACCGATACATGATACATCTGAGCGATCGGTAGCACCACACGTTGGAATGATTTCCCATGGTTGAGACTGATACTAGCACCACCATCATAGGCGACCATCATACGATCTGGATTGAGCGGGTCAATCCACATGTCATGGTTATCACCACCGCCGCGAGGTGGATTTTTCATCAATGTCCTACCGCCATCCTCAGACTTGCTAAAACGTACGCTGAGGAAGTAAACATCATTGGGATTGTCTGTGCCTACCGCAATGCGGGTATAATATGGAGCCCGCTCATTCATGGTGTGATCCTGACTCATAAGTGTCCAGGACTCACCCTTATCATCAGACCGCCACAGTTCGGGACTATTGATCTCGAAAAGGGCATAAACGATGTTAGGATCGCTATAGGAAACTGCTACTGCTGTTTTACCTACAGGTCGCTTTTCTCCTCCTGGCAGTCCGTTCTTGGTCATAGGTTCCCAGGTATCTCCGCCATCAGTTGATTTATAGATGCCACCACCAGGACCGCCGCTATTCAACCCCCACGTGTTGATATGTACAGACCACATCGCCGCATAGAGAATATTGGGATCTTTAGGGTCAATAGCGATATCAGCCGCACCTGTACCTTCATCTATGAATAATACTCTTTCCCAATTATCACCACCATCTTTGGTGCGATACACACCACGATCTTGCTGTGGGCCATAGGTATGCCCAAGTGCTGCTGCATAGATGATATTCGGATTATCTGGATGTATCACTACGCGCCCGATGCGACCAGTTTTCTTCAAGCCTTTGCGCTCCCAGGTATCACCTGCATCATCAGACTTATATATACCATCTCCCATGGCATGAGCAGGCCTGATCACGAAGGTTTCACCTGTACCCATCCACACTTGATTTGGATCGGAGGGGGCGAGTGCCACCGAACCAACCGAAGAAACGTCCAAAGAATCCGTGATTGAATCCCAGTTAATGCCGCCATCGGACGTCTTCCACAGTCCTCCTGAAGCTGCGCCGATATAGTTGACCATTGGATTTCCAGGCTCGCCAGCTATCGCAATAGCGCGGTTACCCTCTGGTCCGATAAATCGAAAGTCCAACTCTTTGAATATAGATGGATCAGTGGGTTGGGCAATTGAATGGATTGCTAATGAAACTAGTGTGGCAATTGATAAGAAGGCTCGCATGGCAAAGTCAAAAGGTGAAAGTGTAAAATAGTCAAAATAGAGAGCGTTGGTTTGATAGAACTAAGTGAAATTATTTTCTTGAGGAATTACGCAGATAGTTAGGTTCAAACACCTTTAGCATAGAGGACGACCTATCTGAATTTGTTTCTCATTAAATTCATTACATGGAACCATCTTTTGATCATTGGACGAGTCTTTTTTTAATAGCGGCTTGCCAGGGTATTTTTTTGGTTGTTCTTCTGATAAGAAAAGGCGTGGTTAAGGATCGGTTTTTAGCCGGGTTGATACTCAGTTTTAGCCTCTGTTTGATTTATTATGTACTTTATTGGACCGGTTACAACAAGCTCCTTCCTAGGCAACTTGGTGCGGCACAAGGACTGACCTTTCTATTTGGACCTCTTCTCTTGGAGTATATCAAGACCGATCATTCGAGTCGCAAATTCAACTATCTTCATTTAGTCCCATTTGCGCTTTATCTAATTCGCTATCTGGTGGACAGTCCGCTAAGGTTGATTCCTGGATCCTGGATGGCGCTTGTTCAGATCATACATCTGGTTGCATATACTGTCTTGATCATTAGATGGAGTTTGAAAAGTGATTCCAAAACAAACACTCCAAATTGGAGCCTCACATGGAATATGAAATTGGCGTTAGCATTCCTTGGCTATGTAGTCGCTTTTACTTCCTACTTCATACTTGTATGGGCTGGATTGCTCAAAATAGAATATGATTACGCGATTTCTGCGGCATCTAGCTTCTTCATTTACTTCATAGGCTATCATGGGTTTCACTACCGTGAATTGCCAGCAATACCGCGTGCAGCTAGATATGAAAACTCAGGACTCACACGGGCAGCTAGTATATCGATAGCCAAAAAACTAGTGGGTCTGATGTCTGAAGAGAAAGTTTATCTCAATAGCTCATTGAAGTTGAGTGATCTGGCGGATAAGCTAGCTATCCAGCCTCACTATGTCTCACAGGTGATTAATGAAATTGAAGGCAAGAACTTTGCTGAATTTGTCAATGAATACCGCATAAATGAAGCCAAGCGACTACTGGAGCAAACTGACCAAAAGATCATCAGTGTTGCCTTATCATCAGGCTTCAACAACAAGGCCAGCTTTAATCATAGTTTTAAAAAATTGACGGGCATGTCTCCAAGTTCCTACCGACAATCTAAGTGTCTAGAAGAGGAAAAGGGTAAAGTATTATCGGTTTAGACCTACGCTCAGTAGGGCATGGGTAGATTGAAATAAAACTCAAATTTCAATTACTCATGAAAAGATTCTTAATCCTTGCCCTGCTTTGTGTCTCAACTGGAGCTTATAGTCAGACACTTCTCGAAAAAGCAACTCAAAATTTCATCAATCAAGAATGGGAGCAGTGCTCAAACCTACTTCAGCAATACTTGCAAGACAATCAAGAGGACTCTGCCGCCTGGTATGGACTAGGCGTTTCCCAATTGAACCTTGGTTTTCTTAAGAAGTCCGTCGTAAGCCTTACTAAAGCAAGGAATTATAAGTTCAATAGCAATTCTATTGATTTCAACCTTGCTAAAGCGCATTCAAAGCTGAATGATACGGAGAAAATGTACGTCACACTGGAGCTCGCGACAAGTGAGAATGGTTTGGCCAACTTTACTGCCTTGAAGTCTGATGCAGACTTTTCAAAGTTCTTGGATGAAGATCGATTTAAGGCCATCCTGAAGAAAGCTGAGGAAAATGCCTATCCCTGTCTCACTAATGAAAATGCTCGGCATTTTGACTTTTGGATAGGAGAGTGGGACGTCTATGCCAGAGGTACAAAGGCAGGAGTCAATATCATAAGTCGAGCGACGGGAGGTTGTGCTATCCACGAGAGCTATACCACTCAAGGTAGCTACGCCGGGCAGAGTATTAATTTTTATAGCCCTGTGGATCAGAAGTGGCATCAGCATTGGGTCGGCAGTGCCGGTGATGTCTTCAACTATATTGAAACCAAAAGAGAGTCAGGTCTACTACAATTCGAGAGTGAATACTTGAGTTCACAAGGAAAAGTGGCTCTGTCTAGGCTGACATTTACGCTAAATGAAGACGGTACCGTACGTCAGCTCTTCGAGAACTCAAATGACGAAGGTGTCACCTGGACACCCGCGTTCGATGGGCTCTATAAAAAGCGGGAGTGAGCTCGAGATAGGTTTTCAAGCTTCTAGTCAACCTTGACTCAGAAGTGACTTGCTATCCTAGAATTGGAGATCAAGTCACTTCGTATTGAGGTATTAGTTTCTATTCGAATTTGAGATTATCCGCAGGATTGCTGCTGGCAGCTCTGAAGGCATGAAAGCCGGTCATCAATATCGTTATTCCGGCTATGAGTATCAGCACCAGCAGGTAAATAAAATAGTTCATATCGACATGGTACTCGAAGGTATTGAGCCATTCATCCATAAAGTAATAGGCAATACCAAAGGCCGGTAGCGCTCCCAACATTACAAGTAATAAGAAGTCCTTAACGAGTAATGAAACCAGGCCAGCATTATTGGCGCCAAGTACTTTGCGAATGCTTATCTCTTTTGTCCTTTGCTCTGCAATGAAACTCGCCAGACCAAGAAGACCCAGACACGATATCACAATCATCATGATGGAGAAGCCTAAGAACAATCGTCCTCTGAGTTGATCAGATTCATACAAGTCCATGAAGTCCTCATCCAAAAAACTATACTCAAAAGGCTGATTAGTATAGGTCTGATTCCAAGCTCTCTCGATGGTCGCTAGACCACTAGTGATATCACCCCTTATTTTGATTAGTGCATTGGAGTTGTTCAGATTTGGAACAAAGAGCAAGGCTTCAATTGGATCATAAAGAGATCTTTGATGAAAATCGCTCACAACTCCGACTACTCGATGATACTGGGTACTGTCTTGAGAGATTTGAAATCTTTTGCCGATAGGATCATCCCAACCCATACGCGCGACCATAGCTTGATTGACCAACACAGCAGATGATGTATCTGTCAAATACTGAGGAGATATGTTGCGACCTTCCGCTATCGCAATATCAAGGACCGGAATATAGTCATAGTCGATCTCATAAAGATCAATACCAAGTTCCTCTATGACACCTTCGTTGGTTTCAATCGGTATGAGTAGTTTATTGTAGCCCCGGCCGGGCGAAGTTGAGGAGGTAGCAGCACCAGATATGTTTGGGTCTTGTAAGATTTGGCTTTTAAGCACGGGCCATTTATCTCTGGTCTGTTGATTGTTGAGTACCATTCTGACAACACGCTCATTGTCAAACCCAAGATCTTTGCTTCTCAGAAACTGCATCTGCTCGTATATGATCAGAGTCCCTATTAACATGAATATGGAAACTGTGAACTGGACGGCCACCAAAGTACTCCTGAGCCATTTGTTACTAGCTGCTGATAGTTTTCCTTTCAATACTGCTGCAGGGCGGAAGGAAGATAGATATAGAGCAGGGTAACTTCCGCTGACGATACCTGTGAATAGCAGCATTCCGATCATTGTCAAAATGACTGGTAGCTTGGTAAAACTGTCCAATGAGAGTGACAAATCCAGCTGACTGTTGAGTAACGGTACCAGCACCAGGAGCATTAAAATACTCACTGCGAGAGCGGTAAATGTCAAGACAATAGACTCGGTCATGAATTGCCCCACAATCATTCCACGCTGAGCACCCATTACTTTTCTTACTCCCACTTCCAGGGCTCGTTTCATGGACCTTGCGGTCGCAAGGTTCATATAATTGATACTGGCAATCAAGATGAGAAAGAGGGCGACAGCTCCGAATATGTAGACATAGCTGATGTCCCCAACCGCCTCAGGCTCACCTTCAAAAGTGGAGTAGAGATGAATATCTTGAATATTGATCATTTCGTACTTCACCGTGATGTTGTATTGATCAAAGATCACAGCCACATACTGATCGATGATTTCATTGAGCTTAGCTTCCACCGCTTTTGGGTTGGCGGATTCATTTAATAACACATAGGTGAATATGCTAAAGCTGCCCCAGCTTTGAGCATTGTTGCGGTCTATTGTACTCGCGGATATCAGCGCATTAGGTCTAATATGAGAATTAGTGGGAACATCCTCGTATACACCTGTTACCTCAAGCGAGTTATCGTCTGTTCGCAAAATCTCTCCGACAGGATCATTGTTGCCAAAGATCTTCTTGGCCAGGGTATTGCTTAAGACGATCGAGTTGGGGCCTTCTAGGGCTGATCGTGGAACACCTGATAAGAATTTATAATCGAAAACGTCAAACACAGTACTGTCTACCATGTAGATGTTTCGTTCGACAAAAGTGTCATCTCCTTTCATTAGACCAAGCGACCCTGTTCCAATGAAACGCACGTATTGCTCTACTTCTGAAAACTCAGACTTGACAGTTCTACCTAGCGGCAACTGTGTAGTCGTCCAACGAAAACCATTGTCGGTTTCTTTTATGTCTGAGGAGATGCGATAAACATTCTCAGCTTTCGAATGGTAGTCATCATAGCTCAGCTCATTGAATAGGTAAATGATAATGAGCAGACTACTAGTGATACCTAACGTAAGACCGAGGATATTTAAAGCAGTGTATCCCGGTTGACGGAGTAGGTGCCTTAGCGTTGTTTTGAGATAGTTTCGAATCATGACCTAAATACCTACGCGAAAAGGATAGCCTTGATTCAGTGTGTTGGGCTTTTCTGACTAACGGCGCAATCAAACTCGCCGCTAGAACTTCTTAGGGACCCCACGTATTGGTACTGCTTCGGTAGGATTATCAGGCCAGGCATGTTTAGGATATCTTCTTTTGAGCTCTTTTCGTACTTCGAAATAGGTGTTCGCCCAGAAGCTTTTGAGATCGCCCGTTACCTGTACTGGCTTGAACCCAGGGGAGAGGAGATGCATTAATACAGCATTCTTTCCAGCGTTTACCTTGGGTGTGTCTTCCATGCCAAAGACCTCCTGGATGCGTACAGCGAGTATGGGTGGTTCCAGGTCCCTGCGGTATTCTAGTTCAACGTCTGACCCTGTAGGTACTTTGATTGAGGCAGGAGCCAATTGGTCAAGTAATTGCTGTTGCTCATAGCTCAGCTGCTGGAGGGCAATCTGGGAAATATCGATAGCCTTGAAGTCTTCAATGTCCGTGACATCTTGAGCATAGAAGGATATCCAATCAATAGCTGAATTGATGACAGATTCAGCGCTAATGTCAGGCCATGAATCGTCCTGATTCCAGGACTTTAGACATGCCACCCTATTTTCTAGCTGTTGAAACTTGTCACCAAAGTCCAGTAGTCGGTTACCATCTTTGTCGATAGCCTTCAACAAAGCTTGCTCTACTAACTCCGGATCTGGGTCTGTGATGCGCACGGACCTCAGTATGATATTCCCAATTCTTAGCTCGCGCGCGGTATTGAGCTTATCTTCTCGAAAATCCCAGCTGATGTTCTCTTTCTCTTTGACCATAGGCGCCAGGTCCTTTGGGTTCAATGGAGAAGCCATGAAGATTTTGCCCATACCTTGTCTGGCGTCCATATTGGCTACCGCCAACCATGGCTCATGAGCCAGATCGTCCTTGTGCCCAGCCATGACCAGACTTCCATTAGCTAATTGGAATTGTGCATTGTTGCCAGGTCTGGCGCAGGCGATGCGCTCAGGATAGGCGAAGCTAAGTAAAACACCAGTTTCGAAAGGGTCGGTCAGTTGATTGTCAATTGGGGTATCAAAGATTTTCCGATAGGAGTCAGCAACTTTGTCTATTCTACTGAAAGGCCCGCGCAGATCACCGGATGATCTGTATCGCCTGAGCTTATCGATTCTAACGTTGATGTCTATACCAGCAACCTGGGCTGCCTCTCTTGGTAGTGGATCACGCTCTTCGAGCAATGCAGACAGATCACTTGCTAACGCCAGCCAATGATCGGGATCACCATCCATTTCCTGTGTTTTGATCATCATGTGAGCGATGCGTGGGTGACAGGGTAGTTTATGCATGGCTTCTCCATGTGGAGTGATTTTACCTTGATCTATAGCGTCTAGCTCTTCCAGAATTTGCCATGCCTGCGCCATTGCTTTTTTAGGCGGAGGGGATAGCCAGGTCAGGTCGTAGGGGTCATTAATGCCCCACTTGGACATCTCTAGTGCCAATGGAGCCAGGTCAGCTTCCTCTATTTCGGGTACGCGCGTTTCGCCTAGCCTTTCATGGGTGGCTTTGGTCCACATGCGATAGCAGAGGCCAGGCCCCAGACGACCAGCTCGACCAGCGCGTTGATCTGCTGAGTCTTTGGTGATGGTAACTGTCTCAAGTCGCGATAACCCCGAATTAGGATCGAAGACCTGCCTTCGGCCAAACCCTGAGTCTACCACTACTTTTACTCCTTCAATAGTCAGACTGGTCTCGGCTATGTTCGTAGCGAGTACTACTTTTCTTTTGCCCGCCTTATCAGGCAAAATGGCTGCCCGCTGCTTGTTTTGAGGCAGCACGCCGAAAAGTGGATGTATCGCAAAACCCTTCAGTTTTGACTTGAGCATCCCTTCACACTTCATAATCTCCCCCTGACCTGGGAGAAAGACCAATATATCCCCGTCGTGTGCCTTAGATGCTTTCAGGACTATAGTGGCTGCCATTTCCGGTAGAAGAAAGGGATCCTGATCACCCTCGTAGTGTACATCTACTGGATACTGACGTCCCTTGCTTACGACCGTAGGACATTGCAATCGCTCAGTCAAGACAGGCATGTCCAACGTCGCTGACATGATCATGATGCGGAGGTCAGGTCGGAGAACCTGCTGCGCTTCCCTACACAAGGCTAGTGCCACATCAGCGTGGATACTGCGCTCATGAAACTCATCAAATACGACCATTGCAACATCTTCCAGCGCATTGTCACTTTGTAGCATTCTGGTAAGGATACCTTCGGTGACTACTTCGATTACTGTGTCTTTGGACACCTTTGCATCAAAGCGAATGCGGTAGCCGACAGTTCCGCCGACAGGGCTTTTGACCAGGTCAGACATTCGCTCTGCGATAGCCCTTGCTGCAATGCGCCTTGGTTCGAGCATCAAGATTTTCTTGCCCTCTAACCATGACTCGTCCATCAAAGCAATAGGCACCACAGTACTCTTGCCTGCTCCCGGTGGAGCATTGACGATCAGGGTATTGCTCTGTGCGAGATGCTGCCTTATTTGAGGTATTACCTCTACAATCGGAAGGTCAATGTTTAGCTCCAAATGTTCTTGATTTATAAGGCAAAGCTAGGTATTGTGGTTCAAGGAGAGTACTATTTTGGTGGAACTCCGATTGGCTTTTGACTTTGATTCAGCAGGAAATATCTTTTCGTTATTTTCATGCCATGAAAACAACGTTAGCGTCAAGATTGCTATTAGCTCTTATTGCTGTTCTCTATGTATTTATGTCAGTCTCCGGTGTTGGTCAGAGTGCTGGCTATGTACTGGTTGCATTTTTTCTCCTTCTTGCTTTACAGCTTAGGGGTACTTCGTTTTCCGGCTTCTCTTACACTGTTATCATTTTTGCGGCGGTAAGCGCTTCAATGTATTTTCCGGAGTGGTTTATTTCCATTGGCGATTTTCAGTTAAGTGAATTGATTGTACCCCTGCTCATGATCATCATGTTTGGTATGGGCACTTCTATGAGCTGGGGCGATTTTGTTGGTGTGATAAAGATGCCCCAGGCTGTTGGGGTGGGATTGGTGTGTCAGTTTTCGATTATGCCCATAATCGGCTTTTTGCTTGCCACATTGTCTGGCTTGCCTCCCGAGATTGCTGCTGGTATCGTGCTTGTAGGTTGTTCGCCTAGTGGCCTTGCGTCTAATGTGATGTCTTTTCTGTCCAATGCCAACCTTGCTTTGTCAATAACACTGACTGCTGTGGCTACACTTTTATCCCCACTTCTTACACCTTTTTTGATGGGTTTCCTTGCCGACCAGTTTGTGCCCATTGATTTTCTGACCATGTTCTGGAGTATTGTAAAAATGGTGATCCTGCCAGTGCTTGCCGGGTTGGTTTTTAACCAGGTGGCCCATGGTAAATTTCCATGGTTGGATAAAGCTATGCCTATTGTCTCAATGGCTGGTATAGCTATTATCATAGTGATCATCACTGCTGCCGGTCGCGATTCATTGCTTTCTATTGGACTTATTCTGATCCTTATTGTGATTGTTCACAACACCGCTGGTTACTTGTTGGGCTATTGGTCTTGTCGCATAATAGGACTGGATAAGAAAAGCTGTCGAACGATTGCCTTTGAGGTAGGAATGCAAAACTCAGGCTTGGCCTCTGGTTTGGCATTAGAAATGGGTAAGGTGGCTACTATGGGACTGGCACCAGCAGTTTTTGGTCCTTTTATGAACATCAGTGGCTCATCTTTGGCCACCTGGTGGAGAGGGAAAGATACGGAAACTGAAACCAAGACATAGCCATTTGGACTAATCGTTGTAGAAAACGGTACAATTATTTAGTTTCCGTATCCAACTAAACAGCTACTCAAAATGCTTAATATCTCCTGCCTCCTGGAAGATAGCGCTCGACGCTATCCAACCAAATCTGCTTATGTATTTATGGACACAGATCTGAATTTTGCTCAGGTCAATGGTGCCGCCAACCAAGTGGCGAATGGACTTGTTGCTAAGGGCATTAAACCAGGGGATAAAGTTGCTTTGAGCTGCTTCAATTTGCCTTATTTTCCGATCATCTACTTCGGCATTCTCAAGGTTGGCGGGGTGGTAGTACCGTTGAGCGTACTTCTCAAGTCAGATGAGATAACTTATCACCTAACGGATAGTGGGGCCAAAGCCTACTTTTGTTTTATTGGAACCGAAGATCTACCCATGGGTAAAATGGGGAAGGCTGGGTTTGATGCTACACCGACTTGTGATCAGTTTTACATGATTATGCCTCAGCCTGAGATGCCATCAGCCATTGAAGGTGCGGAGACCCTAGGCTCCCTAATGGCGGGGCAATCTCATGTTTTCGAAAGCCATGCTTCTGGGGCAGATGATACAGCATTGATTATTTATACTTCTGGTACGACTGGTCGACCAAAGGGCGCTGAACTCACTCATTCTAATATCTTTTGTAATACTGTCCTATCGGCGAATCTATTGAGTTCATCTCCTAAGGATACGCAACTGATCGTGCTGCCGCTCTTTCACATTTTTGCTATGGTGGTACTAATGACACAAGGGCTGTATAAAGGGGTCAGGAGTATACTCTTGCCAAGATTTGATGCGGAGGCAGTCTTTGGTTTACTGCAGAAGCATGAGGTAACGATCTTCGCAGGTGTCCCAACCATGTATTGGGGACTTAACCATTACAATGAGCCTAAGTTCGATTACGATCAAATCAGCAAAAACTTAAGGATTGCTGTTTCCGGAGGTGCATCACTTCCACTTCAGGTGATGGAGGATTTTGAAAAGCGCTTTAATGTGCCCATCATCGAGGGTTATGGCATGTCGGAGGGTTCTCCTGTAGTTACCTTCAATCACCTCGAACAGGGTAGGAAGCCTGGTTCTATTGGTACTCCGGTGTGGGGCGTAGAAGTGAAAATTGTAGATGAGCACGGAGATGAAGTGCCTCCTGGGGACAGAGGTGAATTGCTCTATAGAGGGCACAACGTGATGAAGGGCTATTACAATAAGCCTGAAGCCAACGCCGAAACTTTGAAAGGTGGTTGGCTGCATAGTGGTGATATTGCCATGAAAGATG
The DNA here is from genome assembly GCA_002435755.1 of Flammeovirgaceae bacterium UBA6059. Taxonomy (GTDB): domain Bacteria; phylum Bacteroidota; class Bacteroidia; order Cytophagales; family Cyclobacteriaceae; genus UBA6059. The sequence continues at coordinate 34,282 of DIYH01000006.1, read as the reverse complement.
AGGATGGATTTTACTACATCGTAGATCGTACCAAAGATATGATTATCCGTGGCGGCCTGAACGTCTATCCGAGAGAAGTTGAGGAAGTGATGATCAAGCACGAGGCGGTATCACTAGTGGCCGTGATCGGTATTCCTGATGGTAAGATGGGAGAGGAGATCAAAGCCTTTGTGGTACGCAACGAAGGAGAATCGGTTACAGCTGATGAACTCCGAGACTGGACTAAGTCTAAAATTGCGGACTACAAATATCCACGTGTAATAGAATTCTTGGATGCGCTTCCGATGAGTGCAACGGGTAAGATTTTGAAGAAGGAGTTGAGGGAGTAGATCAACTTGGTGCAGTTAGCCTATTGGCGCTCCTCCAGTACAGCCATGATCCAGTTGCCGTGAATAGTATGCATATGGCCATGGCCCATCGTAACGAGTCGACTGGAAAGATGGGTTCAATAAGATCACTGACGATACCAACGACGGTCGGGCCTAGTCCCAGTCCGATCAGGTTGAGGATGAAAAAGAATACGGCTGATGAAATTGCCCTCATTCCGGTAGGGACCAATCCGTGGATCACACTTATTGAAGGTCCTAAAAATGTGCTCCATAGTACATATATGAAGAATAGAGAGCCAATTAGAACTGGTGTGCTGCTGGCGAATAGATAGACGAACTCAAGAGGTATGCTCAGTGCGACGCTTATTGAAACTATTTTTAGATAGACACTTTGATCTCCTTTACTGATTTTATCTCCTACATAACCTCCGAGCCAACTGCCAATGGCTCCTCCAACGCCAATGGCCAGCGCCAAGTAGCCTCCAACAAGATCTATAGGAAGACCGTGAAGGCGCACTAAAAATGAGCCATGCCAGTTGCCCATGCCATATGTTGCGAAGGTGTGAAACGCTGCTGCGAAAGAAATGAGTCCAAAGGGCTTGTACTGAAATAATCGCCTTATTGCTACTAGCAAGCTTTGCTGATCAGAGTTTTGATTTTGTTGATTAGTAGTTGTCCTAACAGGTTCCTTAACAGTAAAGTTGAATATAAGCGCAAAGGTTATTCCCGGTAGGCCCACTAGGTAAAATGTATTGCGCCAGCCGAGATCAGCCGCAAGAAAGCCCCCAACCAACAATCCTACGAGTACGCCGATATAAATACCCATGGAATAGATCGATAGGGCGGTGGCCCTTGACTTGGCCGAGAAGTAATCCGAGATCATGGAGTGTGCGGGAGGGCTGCCACCTGCTTCACCAACCCCTACACCTATTCGCGCTAGTAGTATGTGGATGAAGTTACCGGCAAATCCAGACACGGCCGTCATAGCACTCCAGAGTGCCAACGAAACAGTGATGATCCGTTTGCGAGAATACTTATCAGCCAGCTTAGCTATAGGCAGACCAAGAGTGACGTAGAAGATAGCGAAGGTGAACCCGCTCAGAAGGCCGAGCTGTGTATCTGATAGTCCAAGGTCGTTCTTGATATCCTCTTGGAGGATGACCAATATCTGCCTGTCTATAAAGTTGAATACGTATACGACCGTAAGGGCAAACAGCACATACTTTCGATAGCTAGAAGTCTGCTGGTGAGTGATTGCATCCATACCTTGTAAGGTACACAATTCCAGAGCTATTGACTGTTGACGACATTTCATGACGGTCGGTCGCTCATCAAAACAGATTTCTTCCGGTTATCCTATTCTGAGCCTTGGCTGTGCTCAATAGAATTAGTTTTAACCAGCTAGTGATTACGAGATTATATTTTGGTTAAACACCTTTTCCTTTTTGCGCTCCTTGTCATTTCCTGGAGTGCTATGGCGCAACAGAACTTCGCTGATAAAAGCTTCAGCGCAGTACAGATCGATCGCAAGGATATCATTCTTGATGGACGACTGGACGAATCTTTCTGGTCTCAAATTGAAGGTATCAGTGACTTCAAAATGACCGAACCGACTGAAGGTGGTGATCCATCCGAACGTACTGTAATTAAGATTGCCTATGACGAGAACTATCTCTACATAGGTGCAACTTTTTATGATAGTGACCCTAGCGGAATAAAGTCGTTTCAGCGTAGGAGAGATGCTCCTCTCAGCACGGATGATAGATTTATGTGGATTATCGATACATTCCTTGACGGCCGGAATGCTTACTTCTTCGAGATCAATCCCGGAGGTCTAATGGGCGATGGAGTACTGGTCTCGGGGCAAGGGGTGAGTTTTAATAAAAATTGGGATGGCATCTGGAGGCCTTGGACTTACATTGGAGATTTTGGCTGGTCCTGTGAGGTGCGTATACCTTTTCTATCGATGAATTTTGACCCATCCAGCGATACTTGGGGTATTAATTTTCAACGAACAATTAGACGTAAAAATGAAGAGTTGGTATGGTCTGGTCATCAGCGCAACCTTGGTCTCTTTAGACCTCAGAACGCTGGTAGACTCACCGGTCTCAAGGGCATATCTCAAGGAGTAGGACTAGAAGTAGTGCCCTACGTCAAACTAGACAGAGCTCGAAACGAGCAAGAGGATGGGGTCAGCTATACAGAGAATACTTCATTCACGGGAGGTGCTGATATTAACTATAATATCACTTCAGGGCTAAAAGCATCGATTACCATCAATACCGATTTTGCCGAGACGGAAGTGGATAATCGTCAAGTCAATTTGACTCGGTTTCCGCTGTTTTTTCCTGAGCGTCGCGACTTCTTTTTGGAGGGAGCTAATATCTATCAGTTTGCTCCGAGCAGCGGTATAAGGCCGTATTTCAGTCGTAGAATCGGTTTGGAAGGTGGTAATCCCATCCCGATCAACTATGGGGGTCGGCTCATTGGTAGAGTCGATCGTTTCGAGATAGCGGCACAGCATGTGAGGACAAGAGCCCGGGATACCCTTCCGGTAGAGGACTTTTCGGTAGTTAGGGTCAAGCGCAACTTCGGTAAAGAAAGTAGTATAGGTCTAGTCTACACACGCCGAAGCACGGAAAACGGGACGGAACTCTTTGAGCCTGTAGGAGATCGCCATACTCTAGGTGCTGACCTCTCACTCAACACGTCGCAATTCTTCGGAGATAAAAACCTCCAGTTTCAGGCCTTTATGGTGGGACATAATCCGCTCACCCTCAACGATACCATCAGCGATTTTTGGGATCGAACTACACGTGGTATTCGCTTCAATTTCCCCAACCGTCCTTGGACAGCTAGTCTTTCCTATAGGGAATTCGGTGATGCATATGACCCTGTTGTTGGGTTCAATAGGCGCAGCTCGTTTAGAAGAGTAGAGCCACGCTTTATCTATTCACCTTTGATCGAAAAAAGTAAGGTGATCAGGGAACTCACCTGGGAAGTGAGCTTTGAGCATTTGATGAGTATCGAATGGGACAAACTCACTCAAAACGCTCGGTTCACCCCATTCGGCATTCGGTTTGAATCGGGAGATGAGTTCTCGTACCAGTTTATTCGGAACTATGAGCAGCTGTTGTCTGATTTTGACATTCTAGGCGATGGTACTATAGTTATACCACTAGATGATTATACCAACTGGCGTCACAATATTGAAGTGGAAACAGCGAGATTCCGTCGTGTGAGTTATGAGCTAGAGATGAACTTTTGGGGTTTTTGGACGGGTAGGCGCCAGACCTACTCCAATAGCTTCACGGTCCGTCCCGTACCAGGAATTAACATCAGCACCGAATACATTTACACCAATGTTGATCTTGTGGAGGGAGAATTTGATACCAATCTGGTGCGCTTTATAGCCAACTTCGATATCACACCTTTCATCTCATTGACCAGTAATATCCAATATGATGACCTTAGCCGTAGAGTAGGTATGAATAATCGCTTTCGTTATACGGTAACTCCTGGCTCAGATATATTCCTCGTTTACAATCACAATTGGATAGATGAAGAGATGGGCTTGCGTACCACTTCGAATACTGGTATTCTTAAAGCTACCTACACGCATCGTTTTTGAAGCACTATTATAGAATTGTTGATTAAGCTTGCGGCTGCAATGTCTTATCAGCCTTGATTTACTTCATTCTTGCTAAAAGAAACGGTTTTACAATTCCTCGCTTTCTGAGAGAAAGAGGTAAGCCTTTAAAGGAAAACATACATGTTCTTCACTATGAGGATTTATCTTCCTTGAAGTTTTTAGAGTGTACCGCGCTGGTGTTTTCGGATTTGGATATTATCAGCCATGATCAACTTGCTCAAGCTCGCATGCTCCATGACCAAATCTGTGAAGAACACCCTGATCTTACCATTTTTAACAACCCTCACAAAGTAAAACTGAGATATGAGTTACTAAGGTCTTTAAACGAGAAGGGAATCAACCCCTTTAACGTTTATCGCCATAGTGATGAACTTGATATCCTACGTTTTCCGGTGTTTATCAGGCAGGAGAATAATCATATCGGGCCATTAACATCATTAATTCATAACAGCAAAGACTTAGAGGCAAACCTGCTCTCACTTCAATTACAAGGTTGGGATGTAGAAAACCTCTTGATAGTAGAGTATCATGATGTGAAGACTATAGAAGGCTACTATACAAGATATGCGGCCTTTCGTATTGGTACAGAATTGTATCCCTATCTGCTGGATTACAATAGTCACTGGATGGCTAAGTACGTTGACTCACCTTACAAAGATGGCGAAGAATATGCTGTAGCCTTTGAGGAGTTTGTACTCAGGTTTAGAGATAAGTCACTTCTAATGTCAGTATTTGAAGAAGCCAAGATTGAATATGGCAGGGTAGATTACAGTCTATGCAATGGTCAGCCAGTTGTTTGGGAGATAAATCTTAACCCTGACTATGAGTATGAGGACCAAACCCATAAGCACTTTTCTGAGCGAGTGCGGTCTATTAAAAGGAAGACGAACGCAAACATTGTTGCTCATTTTAAGAAGTTAGACACTCAGGAAAAGCATATTATTGATATAGATTCAATGAAGGTCAGGGAACCAGCAAGCAGCAATGTGAATAGGCAATCACGCTATTACAAGAGTAGGCTAAGAATGATAAATAGTATTCCAATGAAAAAAGAACTTTTGGCCTTCAAGAGATTAACATACCTTACTTTGGCTCGATTGATCATGATTATCAAGGGACATTGGTAAGCAACCTATTGATGATCCCTGGAGAATATTTAAGATCAAGCGGAAAAGAGTAGCCGGGTTGCTAATACACATGTATTCAGTTGAAACACTTATGATAATTGAGGAATGGCGACACAAGGTTAATAGACTTAAGTGTTTGTGTTGGAGCATTTAGGTCATTGTTGAAATTGTTGTACTTCTATTGTAAAGAGCTAACTGTTTGGCCATGTCCAAATCAGGAATAAATTAGTAGTATGGACCTAATGATATTGCTCATTCTGGCGGTGCTGTCATTCCAGTCTTTTTTGTTTTCTGCCTACTTGTTAACCTTGAAGGGGAACCGTATTAGCAGCAATCGCTTATTAGCTGCGTTTCTGATCTTGTTAGGTACGCACATGGCAATCAACCTTGTGGAACAGAGGGGGTTGACCCTTCAAATTCCCTATTTGCTAGTCATTAGTGCCACGTACGGTCCGGTACTGTATTACTACATATCCAGCCTTCAACACAAGAAGCCAGTTCAATTTCGAAGGATCCTGCCCCATTTCATACCCTCTTTTTTTATACTCATTCTTATACATTTCCTACCGAAAAATGTAGTCTCACTTATCGGAGTTGGGGTGACGATCCAGGTTTTGATCTATCTCTTATTGGGCCATTTTTCAGTGAAAAAGTACCAGGATGTAATTAGGCAGACCCAATCTCGAATTGGTTCTATCTCACTTGAATGGTGCAGCCGATTCGTAGCTTTCTTCGCATTGATCATCGTAATTGACGTACTCAATAGTATCTTCTTAAGAACTACTGACGTATTTTTTTTATTGCTGATTCTGGGTTTTATGGTATTGGTGAACGGGTTGCTTTTCCAGGCGTTAAAAGCACCGATGATCTTTATAGGGATTACTGAGGCCGACGCAGAAATTGCCAATCAGCAAAGGGAAAAATACAAGAATTCGAAACTAGAACCAGCGAGATTAGAAGCCTTAGCCAACCGAATCGAAGCTTACTATGTCAAGAGTAAGCCGTATCTAAACCCTGAATTTAACTTAGGTATGCTTGCCACGGAGATCAAGGAACCAGCACGCGATATATCTCAGGCTATCAATACGAAGTTTAAGGTTAATTTTTCTGATTACACCAACCAGTACAGGGTGGAGCTCGCCAAGTGTAGGATAGTCTACGAACCAAAGAAAAGTATATCGGAGGTCTTGTATTCCGTGGGGTTCAATTCTAAGTCGAGCTTCTACACTTCTTTTAAACGTCTGGTGGGTGTTTCTCCGAAGCAGTTCCAGATTGATCAAGGAAAAAATGATTCCTGAATCACGATTCTGGACGCAATCGCCTGACTGAGGTCATTCTTTTGCTTCATAAACTCGAAATGAAGCAGCAATGAAATTTTTAAAATGGACTTTAGCCGGGCTTTGCTTTTTAGTCCTCCTCGCAGTATTCATCTTACTACTCAGTATTCCGATAGGTAAATGGAACAGCACGTCTCCTATAACCGATATTGGAAAGAATCTATCCGGCTATGTGCTGCAATCGGTACATGTTGTGAATATCGAAAGTGACTCAAACATCAAGAGGCAGCATATATATGTCAGCGACGGTCAGATAGTTGCTATTGAATCGGATTCACTGGATTTAAGAGAGGGTTATGAAGTGATATCAGAATATGAAGGGCAATATGTAATGCCGGGTTTAGTTGATATGCACGCTCATGTTTTCGATAGGACTGATCTGACGCAATACCTCTCATACGGTGTGACCACAGTAAGAAACATGATGGGATTTCCTATGCACTTAAGATGGAAGTCTCAGTTGTCTGAGGGTGATCTCATTGGTAGTAGAATGATAACGGCTAGTCCTACCATGAATCAGGGTAGTAATTCAGGCCCATTTCATAAGAAATTGAGTGATACTGCCAGTACCGAGGTTTTGGCCAGGAAGTACGCAGAGTTGGGCTATGATTTTTTTAAGGTATACAACGGAGTTGATGCAGATAATCTTGACGCAATACAACGAATTGCGAAGGAGTACAAGATGGATATAGCTGGTCATCCTCCGGCCGTAGGTTTAGATGGCCTACTTCACTCAGATCTGGTTAGTATTGAACATGTGGAAGAACTTCTTCAGTTTCTTGACGAAGATATGAGCAGTGAGAGCATGGATGTTCTGGTTAATCGATTGTCTGCTTCCGGAAAATATGTGGTCATCACTCTTTCGGCCTATCATAGGATTTATCAAACCGTCATGAATGGACCTGAATACTTTGACCAGCTGAAGCGAAAGGATGTGAGTCCTGTTATCAGGTTTATGGGTGATAAACAACTGAGCAGGTTCACAAAGGCTGGTCCGAAGTATACGGCCTATACCGAAAAGAAGTATCAAGCAATGAAGCAATTGACTTTAAAACTAGAGGAAGGTGGCGTTCCACTGCTATTCGGCACTGATGCAGGGCCTAATCTTACAGCTCCTGGCCGTACTGTTCTTGAGGAGATACAGCTGTTAAAGCAAGCAGGACTTACCAACCAACAAATACTCTACTCAGCAACGGCAGAAGCTGGCGAATGTCTGAAAACGCCGCTCGGTAGGTTAGAAAAAGGATACATTTCAGACATGGTAGTCACTAGCGTCAACCCTTTGATTGAAATCGAGTCTTTGGATGATCCACTGGCCGTATTCCAAGGAGGCTTGTGGTTGGATGAGACTTATCTGATGAGAACCAGAGAAGAGGGAGAGGGTAAGCAATCATTCTATACTACGCTAGGTCTATTTCTAGAGTCACTAATCAACTAGTATGTGGCGACAAGCGTCAACCTGCTGACTAACAAGTGATTCATCTGCACTGAACTTGAACTATAATCCACACATTGTGTTCATCACGCAAATCAGTCACACCAATGTTATGTTAATCAACCGCAATGACACGCTAACTGAAGTTCTCAATAATGTATCCAATGAATTGCACAGGGGAGCACTTGACAGGAACCATCCCTTCCGTTTGGTAAGCTTTTCTACACATTGTAAACAGGGAGTAAACTCAAGGTTGGTTGTCTTAAGAGAGGTTATGGACGACATGAGCCTTGTTTTCTTCACTGACAGTAGATCAAACAAGATCATCGATCTTGGCATCAATACTAATCCCGCGTTGTTGTTTTGGCATGCAGGAAAAAAGGTGCAAGTATCTGTAAAGGGTCATGCTACTCTACATCAGCAAGATAGCCTAGCAGAAAAGTACTGGTCTAATATTTCTATTGAGGGCAGGAAAGCTTACGGTTCTGTGAATGTCCCTGGTGAAAGGATCGAAAGACCTGACATTGCCCATAATTGGCCAAGTGAGATCAACAATGAGTATTTCTCCGTGCTGGTGGTGCGGCCGATGGAGATGGACGTGCTACAACTTCATAAGCTGTCACATTATAGGGCCGAGTTCAAAAGAAACAATGATGATTGGCTTGGAAGCTGGATAGCACCTTAAGCCCCGAGGCTCTAGTTCTTTTTCTTTTTAACCTTTGGTTTTAGCGTTTTTACAAAATCCAGACTGATCTGCAGATAGGGGAGTAACTCTGGTATGTTGGTAAGTAAGTCGGATGGGATAGTCACATACTCCTTGAGGAGTGGTCCCGGCTCCGGTTTATAAAGTTTCGAATTGTACTTTTTGAGAAATAACTCGCGTTCCTCCTTGGGCAAGCGAATGCCTACAAACCCACTTGTCGAGAGTAATGAGAACATATGTCCATTGAGCGAAGTGTATGGGAAACCAAAGTTCGTAAGCAGTTCGAGTTCCGGTATTTCACTGACCAATGCTTCATATTGCGCTCTTTTATCCTCGGGTATTTTCTTCTTTTCTTTTTTGGCCATATCAGACGGAGTTAAGTGAGGTGTCTCTCTGAGGTGACGTGTTAGCAGAATAGGTAACGGCACAAGTTTGTAACCGCGCCTGAATTATTCTTGTCTAACCCGAAACCACTACTATATGAAGTTAATAAACTCCTTCCTCTTGGTCTATTTTTTGGCTAGCGGTGCGCTCTTAGGTCAAACAAAGGCAAAAATCTCGATCGATTTTAATTATGATCAGGTAGGCAAGTTCTTGGAGATCTTTGAAAAGGGAGAAATGACTGAAGCGGATTTCGACCAACTGATGAGTCTGCATGCAAGCCAAGCCTACGCTAAGAAGCTGTCCACCTTCTTTGATAATGTTGATGACAATAGTTATCGAACCAGCCTGGATGCCGCGTTAGCCAAAAACCCACTTAAGAATGATCCCTATATGCTTTATCGGGTTGTGCCAGAGTTGGAGACCATCAGGTCATTCCTCGAGGAGATCAAACAAGCGGAAGATCAAATCTCGACGAAAGCTGCTAGCATGATTGCATCATTTACACCAGATTCTGTCGACTTTCAAGCCACAGTTTATTTGGTTGTGGGTATTACAGGTGGTGGTTGGACATTTGATGATGAACCTAACGCCTTCTATGTCGACATTCGATCCCTCAAAGGAGATATGAATGGTCTCATTTACCTCTCAGCTCATGAGCTCTATCATTTGGTGCAGGATCGCTTTTTTACCCAAAACTCCTCAGGGTTGAATGTCGAACGACTGTTAAGCCAAACGATAAGGGAAGGTTCGGCTAGTTATATGGCGGATTTTTCAAAAGCCGAATCGAAAGGAGATTACACGGAATTCAATCAAAATATATACAAGGTCAATAGTCGCAGAATACAATCCAACTTTGATTGGTTTGACACGGTGCTCTTTCGATTAGCTAATGATGGCTCAGTTGAATGGGAAAGCATGTATCAACTTGGATTAACTGGACAATATGATAGTCCTCTGTATTTCGTCGGTTATGAAATGATGTCTGTGCTGGATGCCAATCTTGGTAGAGAGCAGTTTTTAGAACTTCTAGGCTCAGCGCCCATGGAAGTTTTCAGAGCATACATTGACTTAGTTGAAAATTCTAACAACCGAGACCTACCTGCTTTTAGTGGCGTCACCAGAGGGATATTGGACTCATACTCTGACTAGAATAAAAAGAGCTTCTTTGCTGTTCGAGTCAGAAACTTGTCGTGAGCTTTCTCGATAGACTCTCCACCAAACCGGTATGCAGTGTTACAGAATATCGCGATAGTAATGTCCTGCTCAGGGAAATACATCAAATTGGCTTGTGTACCAAAACCCCAGCCGGAGTGACCAATGAAGTACTTGTAAGGAAAGCCTTTGTCGTACATTAGCCCAAGACCATATCTGGGATTATCGGGTATGCCCCAGGTCTTCATTTCTTCCAGAGATTGCTCATTGATAATGCTCCCCGTAAGTAGTAAATTCATAAACCTTGCCATGTCGTCAATAGTGCTGGTAATGCCGTCCTCACCGTACGACCAGTCGACATATGCCTTTTGTTGTTGGGTAGAGTTTTCAAATTCGCCATCATCATTTTCATCAGCGTACCCATTCACAAGTAGATGAGATGGAGCGCGTTCGTTTTTGTAATAAGTATTATTCAGTCCATGTTCCCGGAAGAACTCGGTGTAGAGTTCTTCATGAGGCCTACCTGCAACGACCTCCATGATCATGCACAACAGAATGTAATTGGTGCTTGAATACTGATATCTTTCTCCAGGCTGGAAGTTGGCGGGTTGACCATAGATGTATTGCTCGAGTACTATAGGAGGGGGTGTACTACCCAAGTTTAACTTACCAGAAAAAAAGTCTTCAAGTGCTTGCTCATCATATTCGAAATTGGGAAAGCCACTTGTCATATTTAACAGCTGTCTTATTGTTACTTGATCTCCATATTCAAAGCCATCGGCCACATCTTTAGGTAGGTATTCTGACATTTTACCATCTAGTGCAAGCAATCCTTGCTCGACGAGTCGAAGCATGATCACGGCAGTGTACGTCTTACTTATGCTGCCCTGATAAAACACCGATGATTCGGTAATAGGAGACTTTGATTCGAGTTCTGCATACCCGGCTTGATAGGACCACTGACCATGTTTGGGATGGTCAATATAGAAGCTCAAGCCAACAAGACCATTCGCTACTGCCTGATCCACATATTTTTGAATTTTCCTGTATTTGGATGGTATTTGAGTGGCCTTTTGAGCTTTGGAGGATGTTGGACAACCCATTACCATCCATAGAAGTGTAATTGATGCTAGAATTTTCCGCATAATGATCTAATGTTTTGACCTCTACAAATCACCGAAGTTTCCTTCATTAGATGTAGTAAATATGCGACAATCGCAATTCTATAAGTAGGGTAGTTGAACAGGCAAGTAGTGATCAAAAGACAACTTGCCAGGAGTGGTTTTTGTGAAGTTCTGGACCTCTTTGATGAGATGATTATGGTCATAATAACCTAGCTTTTGAGCTACGGCAATCGGGTGGTCTGGGGAAGGCGCTCCCAGGTATTGTAGGGTATGCTTGAAGCGTAGAAGGCGTAGAAAATACTTTGGGGTGATCCCCATTTCATTTTTAAACCATCTTTGGAGTGTGCGTGGAGTGCAGCATAACAAATCGCAAAGGTGATCTGTCGAAAAACTCGATAACGGATATCTCCATAAGCTTGATAGGGTGGATTCATCTTGCCCAAATGTGTTGGACAAGCCAAGCTTAATGAGCGCTTCAACTTGTTCTTTGTTGGAAATCGCAAGAGCTTGAGCTAGTGTCGATTTTAAACTTGTGTTTTCGAAATCTGATAACTCAATCACGGGATGTAAAATCAACTGCTCCGGGCTCAAGCCTGTCAAGCTTACCAACGGCATTACTCCAAGAGGCTTGAACACAACTCTGAAAAAGCTGAACTCCTTTGAGACCACTACTCGACTTGGCTCCTCGATAAATGTAAAGCAACATGACTCGGATACATGGTAATCATTATTCCGGTAGGAAAGGGTAAGCCCGCCTGACTTGATAATTAGTAGCTCAGATGTCGCTTCGGGATAACCGAATGTTGTGAAAGACCGTAGGTCTGTCTCTTTAGATGTCACCCATTGTATTTCGTCCACTAAAGACCTAAGATCCGCAGGAACATTAAGTGGTTGTACACTCAGCATATTAGCTAGACCAACGGAGCTTCCCGCTATAAGTTGCTTTAGAGCTGAAAGGCTACTGCTGCTCCCACTACAGCCAAAGTCAAGCACAGTGGCACATAGAAACGGCTATCGTATTTGGAGAAAGGTGTAGATTTTACACGTTTGAAGAAACCGACATATTTGAAATCACCAATGGCCCTTAGGAAGAAAACAGAGGGTATGATCCAACCCACAACGCTTGTTATTACTGAAACACTCGTTCCAAGGAATAAAGCAATGTAAAAAGAACCAAACCCAAGCAATCCAACTCCAACGATAGTAGTCGGTACTTTGCTTGGCTTCAGGACATGATCACCCTGCTCGTTCATCGGTAGTGCATTGGATAACCACCATTTCCCGCCCATTGCCCAATAGAAGTGAACACCGCTCAACAGCAGAAATACAGTAGCCAGTAATAGTTGAGGATAAGCTTGAGCAACCAGATCAAAAGACATGGGGTAAATCTACTATCTCTTCAATAATTTGAATGCTATTTCTCTACCATGGCCCTGGAACATAGCCAGGTTGATCCAAAACCATGCAAACTGTTCCATGAGTGTGAATTTGTCATTACCTCCTATATCATAGCATTCAGCAAAACCTGCGTCTTTAGCGAGTTTTTGAGCAACGAGCTTTCCATTTACGCTATCTCCTGCGACAAATGCATCTGCGACCTGATCGGCGTAGACCGTGTTGGTCATATTGTTGTACCCCGTAGTGTTAAAGCATTTGACTACATCTGTGGTTTGTGTATTGGCAAGGATTGCATCAGTGGTGTTGGCATAGCCTTCAGGTCCCTTTCCCATGATGATATTCATTGAGTCGATGATTATCCTTCCAGAAGTGTCACCCAGAGATTGGGCTACCTCAATGGCTGCAGGAGCCGGAGTGGCTATGAGTACAACTTCAGCTAAACTTATAGCTGAGGACATACTTGAGACAGTGGTGTTAGGGTTGTCTAGCAAGTGCTTACCCTTGAAGTTATTCTGATCCTTAACACCGAGATATATTTGATGCCCTGTCTGACTCCATTTTGTAGCTAATGCTCCACCTACGTTTCCTGTTCCGATGATTGCTATTTTCATTTTCCTGTGTTTGGCTTAATACAAATATCCGTTGACTGGTTTTAATTCTTCCGGTAGATCGGTGGTCCCGAGCATTTCAAATAAGTCTCGTTCGATGATATTGCACAATGCGCTTAGCGGCACATCTGTAATTTTGTTTTCAAAAGGGTCTTCATTGGCTGCTCCGGTGCGCTCCATAATAATAAATACTCCCGATATGATCACACTTGCCGGGATTACCACCCACGATATAGAACTGTCGAAAAATGTGAGCAGACCAAAAGGAAGTAGTATAGAGAAGAGTGCTACGAACATCCTCGTAAAAAAATCATACTGCCGTGGGAGTGGAGTGTTTTTTATACGTTCTGCAGACCCCTGATAGTTAGCTAGCGCCAAAAGTTGACCTTCCAGTTGAAAGCTATCGAAACCACCAAGGGTGCCATTACCCATCGCCCGGTAGATCTCTTGCCCGATCATAAGTTGTATAAGATTTGGCTTATTGTTCTTCTGTTTCAATACAGATATTTCTTCTTCAGATAAGAGATGATCTAACTGGGTCCAGTCATCTTGCCCTCTCAGTTGTAGTCTCAAGGAGTGCACCCAAGCCACACATTTATTGATCATCACTTTTTTGAACGCTTCACTTCTGGATTGATCATAATTATCATGATGTTGATGACTGTCAGTAAATGTGATGATCAATCGCCCAATCACGCGACTGCTATTGACTATCCCTCCCCAGACCTGTCTGGCTTCCCACCAGCGGGCGTATGATGAGCTATTGCGAAATGCAATGAAAATAGCAAGTGCAGAACCGAGTATCCCAATGGGTGTGAAATTGATAGATAATGATGGTGTCTGATCTAAACCATCGACCACCCATACCATTGAGGTCCAAAAAACAGCTAATAACATCGGACGCCTAATGTATTGCCAGACTTTAAGAGGATTGAAGTTTCTCTTTATAATCATAGATTAGAACTGCTTCCTTATAAATACACCAGGATTAGTATCCGTACCTATAAATTTTTGTCCCGTACCCGACAGGTTTACCGCAAAACCAAATTGATATCCCGAATGATCCAAACCGGCACGTATGCGTTGGACACTAGCCAGATGGCGGTCACGATCAAATGCCGAGAACAATTCAAGACTTGAATAAATTCTCCATCGACTGTTAAGTACTCGCATGTACCTTAAGATTGAGAACCATGAGTATCTCAATGCCGAGCTGAGTTGAACAGCGGGCAATGCGTAGATCATCCACTTTTGGCTTGATTTAAAATAGTGAATACCTAGGTCAGCACCTGCACCGGAATCAGCGATACGGCCGACGAGTGTTGTACCCAAACCAATATTAGTGGTATAGTTGAGGTAAGCTCCACTAAACAAATCTGTATTGTTATCATAATCAACTGTGGCTCTTGTTCTGCTAAATAGGGTCCAATGCTGTTCTAAATCAAAAGCTTTGAGCCACTGTACATCAGCAAACACTCTTTCAATACCAGGCATTAGCTCCAGGCTCTGGGCGCTTACATTCGAGACGCTCAGAGCCAGGAAAGTGACGATTAAGATAACCTGCATTATCATCAGGTATGTTGGGCACTCAGTTGGTTTACTACCAATTCAGCTGCAGCTGCCCCTGAGTTTTGCTGTTGACCGGTGATGAGATTACCATCGGCTATAGCGTAAGAGGAGAAAGGTTTTGCTACTTTGAAGGTAGTATTGGTCAATTTTCGTGCTTCTTCCTCAATACGATAAGGCTGAATCTTCATTCCAACCGCCTGGTCGGCAAATTCCTCTTCAGCATCTGCGAATCCAGTCCAGGTCTTGCCCTCAACCAACAATTTTCCTGTGCTGTCCCTGGCTTCCAGTAGCAAGGTTGTTGAGTGACAAACCGCAGCACTTGGTTTACCAGTTTCGAGAAAAGATGCAAATAGCTTTTCAAGCTCATGATTACTGCGAAACGTATACATCGGTCCTTGCCCACCTACCAGAAATATGGCATCATAATCTGCAGCAGATACATCTGTAATGCTTTTGGTCTTTGCCAGCATCTCATTGAACCAGTCCAGTTGCATATAACCTAGCGAGACTACATCTCCCGCTGAGTATCCACTATCATCTTGAGGGTTGCTGTACCCGTCCATTTCTATGCTGCCGCCAGATGTAGATGCTAGTTCCACATCATATCCGGCTTCCTGAAATACTCTTAGTGGGTGCGTCAGCTCTGCCGCCCAGAAACCAATTGGCCAACCTGTCTGCTTGGATACGGTGGGGCTGCTCGCTACCATTAGTATTTTGCCTTTTGATGGCATGCCGTGCGAGTGCACGTAGTGTTGTTTTTCTATTGCTTTTGGCATATCGATTTTTTATTCAATTCTACGTCGATATACTTCACTAGAACATATACTTACTCTTTAGTATGATACTTACTTTTTGGAAAGAAATGAGTGAATTACGAGTGATTAATGTTTAATTGTGAATTGGAATGAAGGAGAAGATTGTTCGAGATAAGAGTTTTGACTTTGCAACCAGTATAGTAGCAACCTATAAAACAATGGTTAGTCAACATAAAGAATATGTTCTTTCACGACAATTGTTGAAAAGCGGAACATCCATAGGTGCATTGATTCGAGAAAGCGAATATGCCGAGAGTAAGGCCGATTTTATTCACAAGCTTTCAATTGCCCAAAAGGAGGCTAATGAAACCATGTACTGGTTAGAGTTGCTGTTCAAATCAGAATACTTACCAGAAGAGGATTTTAGTAAACTCTTTCGAGAGGCGGAAGAGTTACTTAAGCTCTTGACGGCCATTCTGAAAACCTCAAAGGCCAACATTAATAATTAGTCATTCACAATTAATACTTAGC
This sequence comes from Flammeovirgaceae bacterium UBA6059, assembly GCA_002435755.1. GTDB lineage: Bacteria > Bacteroidota > Bacteroidia > Cytophagales > Cyclobacteriaceae > UBA6059. Next base: position 18,178 of record DIYH01000006.1, on the reverse strand, counting down.
AACTTGCCTGAATTTATCTATAACAAAAAACTGTATTACAATCCTGTCGAGTTTGCCATGGACCGAATAGGAGGTACCTGGAAGATGCCGATCTTATGGCGATTGAAGGACCGTATCATGCGCTACGGTGAGTTAAAAAAGGATATTCCAAGGATAACGCATAAAATGCTCACGTCACAACTTCGTCAGTTGGAAGAGGAAGGCTTTATCAATCGCAAAGTCTACCCGGTAGTTCCACCAAAAGTCGAGTACTCACTCACAGAAAAAGGTCGGAGGACCATCCCAATAGTCGATGTTATCAGAGAGTACGGACTGGAGCTGATGAAGGAGGCTGGCGTTGGGGAAAGCTGAAGGCTGTTATGGTAAAGTAACGGTTCTATAACCTTAAACCGATCAATCATCCCAGCTTAAAACTGATGGGTATAATCATCCTTACTTTTACAGGTTTCCCTCTTTGTTTTCCTGGTTTCCATTTGGGAGCAATAGTCATCACTCTTACTGACTCTTCATCGCACCCATATCCGATTCCTTTGACTACTTCGATATCAGATAAGATACCATCTTTATCAACTATGAATTGCACAAATACTTTGCCTTCTACATGATTACGTCTTGCCACCTTCGGGTAACTGATATGCTTTCCGAGAAATGCATAGAATTCTCCAAAACCGCCGATCGGCTCAGGCATAGACTCAACGATTCCCGTCCATACCATATCTTCTTCCGGGTCTTCTGGCAATTCTTCAATCGCCGGAGGTTCATATTCTTCGACTTCTACTGCATCAATCAGGATATCCTTGATTTCCTCAACTTCTTCCTCTGATTCTTTGATGATTGGTTGTACAATCTTTGGAGGAGGAGGAGGCTTTGGGATTTCGTGAATGGTGGCTATAATTTCATCCATAGGTAATTCACAAGAAATTACGTGACCTTGGTCCACAATAGTGCGTTCCGTTCGCCATTCAAACGCCGTAATGGTAAAAATCAGGCTGATCATCAGACCAATGAAGAAGAACAAGCCTTGCTTTCTCTCCAGATCATGTTTGGGGTTTTTCTTAGCTTCCATAGTTATAGTTTTAGTTCTACATTTTCGAATTTCAGTTCATTGGTGGGATTGGCCGTTTGTGGCTGTCTCGCCTGAGCAAAGAACAGAATGAGCACTGTCAGTAGGATGATACCAATGGCCATGATCATCAGTTTGGACCGAGCTTCTCTTTTTCTTCTCTGTTCGTAATGACTCTTGAAGCGCCCAAAGTCACTGTTGCCTCGGATCGACTTTTCTGTCCTTTTTACTCTAAAATCAGTCTTCCTCATATCTCTCTTGTAGTAAGGTCTTCATCTTGTCAAGGAGTCTGTAGTGCCGCATTTTGACAGCACTTTCTCCTTGATCTAGTCTTATGCTGAGTTCTTTGAAGGTCAGACCTTCGAAGTACTTTAGTTCGATAAACCAGATGTCAGTCTCTGATAATTGTGTGAAAACAAAGCGAAGCTTTTTTTCAATGTCGTGTGTCTCTGATCTTTCTATTCCAAGTGGTTCACTGACTTTTTGATGGTCGATGATAAATAGAGGTCGTCTTTTGCGATAGTGTCGGTTCACTTCATTGCCAGCGATCCGATAGAGCCAATGACCAAATGGCTTACCTCGAAACTCATATTTACTGATATTTCGCAGTGCCTTGTAAAAAGTGTTAGCACACAGATCTTCGGCAAGAACCTGACTGTCTGTACGCCGATAGATGAATCGGTAGATCTCATCGTAATAGTGCTTGTAGAGCGGCTCAAAACCACCGATATCCAATTTGGATGCTGCTATCCAGACTTTTTCTTCTTCCAGGTCAGTATGAGTGTCGTATTCTCCCAAATCAGGAATTTTAACTATACAATACTATAATTGGTCAATAGTCACATTTATTATGAATTATTTTTTCAATTTGATAATGCATAGAATTTAATTACGATGTTCAGAAAAGGAAAGACGTTTGAAAATTCTCTTTCTTCAGCTTATGTACAAGGAAGTCCAATCCATCAGTCTTCAGATATTTCCATTTGGTTATCCAAGTGCTAAATCGAGTTTCTTGATTAGGTGGATTGCCTTTTATCGGGAGGTGGTTGTGTGTGATAATAGTTGATTTAGAGGATCAGCCTGTGCCTAGAAGCACTCAACAAATTATTAATGATAAGATAATAGGAGTTTTTTTAATACATGGTCTATCTTCCGCAGGTTTAGTATCCTTAAACAAAAAGTTGAAATCAATAAAAAACCTTAGAAACAAACTCCATAGTATAGTCTTGATGTTGGCTATAGCAATAGTAATGTCAAGCTGATATGCAAGCACCCATGTGGTAGGTAGCGGTGGCACTTACGAAGGTAATGATATGAAGCAGTATGATGTTAAGAAGAAGCATTGGTATCTCTTTTGGGGAGCAATGCCATTGGACGAAGTGAGTGCCGATATGTTAGCAGAAGGTGCTCAGAACTATACAGCAAGGGAGACATTCTCTTTTGGGGATATGTTGCTAAGCGCCATTACTTATGGGATAGCAGCTCCACATACTATTCGAGTTTCCAAGAGCGCTGACGAGAAGTAGTCAACCTTAGTATTCTTAAAAAGCCCTTGGAGGTCATTAATCTCCAAGGGCTTTCCATTTTCAACTAACTGCATTCTGCTTAGAGCTCATTACCTTCGACCCATGGAGCTCCGGCATCTTGTAGGGCTTGACCAGCTAACTTGAGTTCATCGTCCAGATCACTCAAAGCCTTGGTCATACGAGCGATTTCAGTATTTGCTATCTCAAGTTGCTCACGATTCGTCTGAGTAGGACCATAGGTGGATAGCGATACACCTCTCTCCACTGCGAAAAGACGGTTACCGATGGTAGGTTTGGTTTTTTCACCAGGCTCACGTTTACTAGCCATACCGTTAAGGTCAGCCTCCAGCGCCAACACTTTTTGCTTGAGTGCATGAAGACGGTTGTCCAAATTACCAGGGGCAGCCTCAGATTTGGCCAATGCCTTTTGCATAGCATTAATGCGCTTCATTGCATTGTTCATGCTGATATTGATGGCACCAGCTTTGCCGACTGCATCTTCATATGACCTCCAGAATGCTGCAACCTCACTGTGCGGAGCACCTTCTAAAGCACCCTCTCTCAAAGGCTCCACATCAAACTCTATGGACTCTCCCAATGCGGTATGCTCTCCATCTACATACTTAGAGATGGAAGCGGTGTATTTGCCAGGTGCAGCCATCAAGCCTTTTCCTCCCCAATTAGAACCAAGGGCGATCGCAGATGGAGAAGGGTAGCGCAGGTCCCAGGCCACTCTGTGGAAACCTTTTTTCGTTGGGCCTTCCACACGCCTGACGACATTGCCTTGACTGTCCTTGACGGTAATCCAGAGCTTGGGGTCATCCTCTCTGGCTTCAGTTTCTACTGTTTCCCAACCTGGGAAACCAGCCGACCCATTTTTCTCCTGGTCCTGTCGCATTTGTGCTTTGGTCTTCAAGTCATTGTTGAGATAGTAAGTAAACACCGCACCAAAGTCAGGATTGGGAGCTACATAGTGCTGCGCACCCATTGATCCTTTCTTCGAATCAAAATTGAGGTGGGAGCGGGGTACGTACCACCAAGCTTTGCGTGTAGAGAAAAGGGTCGCCTCATCGTTAAAAGTCCCAGCTGATATTTCACGGAAGACGCTGATGTCATCAAAGATGAAGAAACCTCTACCGAAGCTAGCGGCTACAAGATCATTCTCACGTCTTTGGATAACGATATCCCGAATAGAGATCGTCGGAGCACCGCCAGTCATTTTGGTCCATTGGTTACCTCCATCGATGGTAAAGTAGATGCCAAACTCAGTGGCAGCAAACATCAACCCGGGTTTTACGTGATCCTGGATCAACCTCCACACAAGTGTTCTATCGGGAATGTTAGAATTGATCCTGGTCCAGGTACGTCCACGGTCAGTACTCTTGACGATAAATGGTCGGTAGTCTCCATACTTATGATTGTCAAGGCATACATAAACGGTATTATCATCATGAAGGTCTGCTTTTATATCGTTGATGAAGGCACGGTTTGGTAGGCCCATCGCACTTACTTCTACTTTTCTCCAGCTAGCGCCTCCATCTTCTGTGACTTGCAGTATCCCATCGTCTGTTCCGGCATAGATCAAACCTTCTACTCGTGGTGATTCCGACAGGGAAGTGATAGTATTGTAATTGGACATAGCCAATACGTCCCAGGGAGAGTCCCAACTTTGAGTGCTGCCCATGATCGGCAGTGCAAATCGCTCTTCATTCCTGGTAAGGTCATCAGAGATGGCCTCCCAACTATCGCCGCGGTTTTCAGACTTCCATACGCGCTGTGAGGCGAAATAAAGTCGCGTAGGTTTATGTGGGCTCACATGGATAGGAGCATCCCAATTGTAGCGCTCATAGTCTTCATCAGGGCCAGGTTGAGGCTGAATATCAACTACCTCACCGGTAATCATGTCTACTCTTGAAAGATTACCCTCTTGACGTTCTGCATAGATGATGTCCGGGTTGCCAGGTTCGGTGGCAGGGGCGTGACCGTCCCAATTAAGGACCACCCTCCAATCGGAGTTTTGGATGCCTTGTACATTGTCAGTGCGGGATGGGCCTCCTTGCGTACTATTATCCTGGGTACCGCTGTAGATATTATAGAATGGTTCGGCATCATCTACCGCCAATTTGTAATACTGGGTAATAGGCAGGTTAGTCATGTAACGCCAGTTTTTAGCCAGATCGAAACTCTCATACACACCGCCATCGGTACCCACCATAATATAGTTAGGATCACTCTTTTTAAAGGCCAGTGCATGATTATCCCCATGTCGATGCTCGCGATTAATACGACTCCAGGTCTTACCACCATCTACCGAGAATTGCATCGAGGCATCCATCAAATAGAGCCTGTCGAAATGATGTGGTGAAGCATAGAGCTCAACATAGTAATGTGGGCCAGTACCTCCGGAGATAGCATCAGATTGTTTTTCCCAATTGTTACCCTGGTCCATAGACTTCCAGATACCTCCTTTACGACGGTTGAGCTCGATAGCAGCATATACTATATCAGGTTGCTGGAAGCTAACGGCGAGACCTATCTTGCCCAGTTTACCGGTAGGTAATCCTTGAGTCAACTGTGTCCAATTTTCACCTGCATCTGTGCTTTTATAAATAGCAGATTTGGGGCCACCATCCATTAAGGAAGCGACGGTACGATGGTGTTGCCATGTTGCCGCATAAACGATATCGGCATCTCTGGGATCAACGACTATGTCAGTGACTCCCGTGAACTCCTCATCACCAAGGGTCTTCTTCCAGGTAGTCCCACCGTCCGTGGACTTATAAAAGCCGCGCTCTCCACCCGGGCTCCAAAGTGGACCTTGAGAAGCTACATAGATCACATCCGAATTGTCCGGATGCACGATGATCTCTCCTATATGTTCAGAGTCCGGCAAGCCCATATTTTCCCAGGTTTTACCGCCATCGATGGACTTATAGATACCATCTCCGTATCCGAAATGTCGGCCTCCGCCATGCTCACCAGTGCCTACCCAAACTACGAATGGATTGCTTGGATCGATGGCTACACAGCCAATAGAATAGGAGGACTGTTCATCAAAGATTGGCTCGAAAGTAGTACCAGCATTCTCTGTTTTCCAGACACCTCCGCTACCCACGGCCACATACCATATGCTTTCGTCTTCCGGATGTATAGCCAGGTCTGCAATACGGCCAGACATGAAGGCCGGACCAATGTTTCGAAGCTTAAGTCCGTCAAAAGCTTCAGCTGTGAAATTACTGTTTTGGGCTGGGGGAGCAGCACCTCTTCTCCTTTGCCCATCGACTGTCATGGTGATCACCATAAACAGGGCAATCCACCATACTGATCTGGTTAAATTTTTCATAGGATGTAATTCGTTTTAGACTGATTGTTTTGCTTGATTACAATCAAAACTCAAATTACGACCCTGAATCAGTGGCTCAAAGGAAGCTTTGCTGAGCGGTAGTTTACTAGGATTAGATAACAGTTTGTAAGGCCCCTTAAATCCGATCTCATCAATAAAGAACCTCAAATTGGAAATGCACTGAGCTGTTGATAGCTTGCAAAGTTGTTTATTTAAAAACACTGCAATTATGATGTTTGACTTACAGCTTAATGATCAAATCCGGCAAAATACTAAGTTGCTCACACTTGGCACACTAGCTATTATTTCGCTCATAGGGATGATCCTTTTGATACATTTCACAAAGGGAGTACCTGTTGGCAACCTGACCAGAGATCCGAATGCGATTGGCGGAATCTTACCTTACAGCGGTTTTTTATCTCAGCTAGGAATATTCATTTGGTCATCAGCTGCTACCATCTGTTTCCTAAATGCTTCATTATACACTGGTAAGAGTAAGGTTGGGGTAACGAATGAGTTTTGGATCCTTTCAGGATCGCTGTTATTAATGTTGGGATTTGATGACGTATTCATGTTGCACGAGGCAATGTTTCCTTGGATGGGAATGCCTGAAAAGGTTGTTCTTGCAAGCTATGTCGCCTTTATGATGTTCTATATAGTAAGGTTGAGAAAAGTACTTTTAGCCAGTAGTTTTGTGTTATTTTTTTTCGGCCTATTTTGTTTTGGGTGTTCAGTGATAATTGATTTGATAGAGCCAGATGGACAATTCAGGGTACTTTACGAAGATGGTTTTAAGTCCGCCGGGCAAATCTATTGGTTACTGTACTTCTTTTCAGTGCATAAAGAAAATCTTCACACAGATCAGGGTTGAACACTGGTCTGGTTCAGTACCATAGATGGGTACAGAAATCTGTAAAAACGAACATAGGTTCAATGCAAGACCGAGCCCGGCGTTATGCTCTTGCTGAGTTATCCCTCCATCTGCTCCAGTTCTTTGCCCTTGGTCTCATACACGTACTTTGCAACAAAGAAAATTGATATAATGGCACAAACTGTGTAGAAGCTGTATGCTGCTGCTAATCCAATAGACACGAGCATTATCGGGAAGGTCAGCGTGATAGCGAAATTCGCTACCCATTGTGCTAATCCTGATACGGCAAGCCCCGAACCACGTAGCTGATTGGGAAACATTTCGCCTAACATCACCCACATCACAGGACCCCATGAGAAGTTGAAAAATACTACGTATAGGTTAGCGGCCACTAATGCCAGCATACCCATATTATCACTAAGCTGTAGCGTATTCTCACTGTCTAAAGAGCCTGTGGTGAATGCAACTACTACTAACGCAAGCGTGATACTCATTCCTATAGAACCAATCATAAGGATTGGTTTACGTCCTATTTTATCAACTAAGGCCAGACTTACTAATACTGCACCAATACTTAAGCCTCCTGAGACAACATTGATAAGTAGGGCATCACTCTCTCCAAAACCAACCGCTTGCCATAGCACAGCGCCGTAATAGAACACCACATTGATCCCAACCAGCTGCTGAAAAGTTGCCAGGCCTAGTCCTACCCATACAATAGGGCGTATTCTGCCAAGGGTTTTATCATACAGATCAGAGAGTGTAGGCTTATGGTGATCCTTGGCCAGAGATTGATCTATTTCTTCAAGTTTCTCAGCCCCTTGTTGATCCCCGTAAAGTGTGGAAAGTACCTTGAGCGCTCTGTCTTTCTTTTGACTTGCTACCAGGAATCTGGGACTTTCGGGTATGAATAATAATGCGATCAAAAAAGTAGCGGCTGGTATCAGCTCCACCCAAAACATCCATCTCCATGTTTCGAAACTCATCCAAAGAACGTTCTCGGCAGAACCCGACAGCCCTGCAAGAAAGTAATTGCTAAGGAAACTTGAGAATAAACCAAAAATGATAGCTATCTGCTGGACCGTTGCGAGTGATCCTCGATATTCTGCAGGAGCTATCTCGGCTATGTAAGCTGGCGCCATAACAGAGGCAGCCCCAACTGCAAGCCCACCAATGATGCGATAAACAATGAATTCCGTAGATGCCATTGCGATCCCTGAGCCCCATGCAGATACTAGAAATAGGATAGAAGATATGATCAACATGGTCTTACGGCCAAATCTATCGGCAAGAGTACCGGCGAAGTATGCGCCAACAGCACAACCCAACAACATAGAAGCTACATTAAATCCACTTCCGAGATCACTAGCGTTGAATGCTTTCTCAATACCTTTCACAGTACCGTTGATCACTCCACTATCGAATCCAAATAGAAAGCCACCCAGCGTCGCTACACAGGCAACCAGAATGATGTAGAGGTTATTGTTGGTTTGTTTTGTCATATCAATGTTGTTTGGCGGTTTAATTTACAACTTATAGCCCTTTCGACTGTTAATTCTTAAGTTTTAACTTAACCATCGGTAAGTCTGGTTTCACTATCGATCAATAGAGGAGCCTGTATGACTTGTGTTTTAACTAAGGTTGGGGCTGGCATACAATGAGTTTTACATGTTAAGAGTGATCAGCGAGGTATGTTGAGAACAAAAAACTGGTCGCTGGTGTAGCTGTATTCTTGGCTAGTTTTAGGGCAGAATTAGGTTATTGAAGAGTTTGTTTGAGTAAGAGATATTTTTGTCTTTCAGGCAAACCTTCAAAGAATTGGTACGTTCCTATGGTAAAAAGACAGACTTGTCTGTTTTTGTTAAGCGAAGTAATTACAAAAAATGAAAAGAACACTAACAAACGGAACACAATGAAATCCAACCCATGGATGTTTACAAAGAGCAATTGTCTTATGAGCATAAGTCTATTTACTATTGGAATGCTGATAGTAAGCCCTTTTATGTCTATGGCTAGTATCGGGACGGAAAAAGAGGTGGTAGCGCTCAGCCAGGTTCCGGGAGAGTTTACTACAACAGAGTTAAAACTAAAAGCGGGAAAACCTTACGTTTTTGAAGTGACGAACTTAAGCGTTGACCATCCGGTTGCTCTTGTTGTGGCGCCTCTAGGCACAAAGAAACTCAAGAAAAAAGATCATATTAAAGAAGCCTATTTGTCAAATACAGTACTGCGTGGAGAGTCTTCCAGGTCTCAGGCTGTCATACTGCAGACAGGTGAGTATGCCTATTGGTGCCCACTCAACCCTACACAGAAGTACAAGCTTACAGTGGAGTAAGTGGGTTTATTGTTGTTTACGGTTAACAATAGAGTGAGTAGGAGAACTTTTTACTTCCAATCAATCATAAAGACAGACTTGTCTGTTTTTAATAAATCTATTAAGCTTGTATCATGAAACATTCGATTGTTCGAGACACTATCATTGAAACTGCTTCAAACCTTTTTTATCAAAACGGCTATAATCTTACAGGCATCAACGAGATTATCAAGGAGGCTGGTATTGCCAAAGCGACATTGTACAGTCATTTTAGGTCTAAGGATGATATTTGTTTGGCGTTTCTTGATCATAGACACCAGATCTTCCTCAGTCAGGTAAAGCTGCACCTGGAGCAGGCAGAAAAAGGAAATCGACAAATCTTGGGCCTATTTGATTTCTTGAATACTTTCTTTAATGGAAAAGACTTCAATGGTTGTGCGTGCCTCAATACCATCTCAGAGATACCGAAAGAGGATACGATAATTAGAGCTGAGATCCAGTCGCAAAAAAGAGAATTGATCCGGTTAATAGAAAAAGTCATAGAGGAGAGCTTTCCTGGAAAGTCCGAAACGTGGATAAATCATAAATCCAAGCAAGTATACATACTATATGAGGGAGCACTCTCGGAATGTAGTTTGCATAGAGAGAGCTGGCCGATAACATCAGCCAGAGAGATGTGCGAACAGATACTCGTGTAAAAAATTTTCATCAAATAGACAGACTTGTCTGTCTAGTAATTAATTCTAAACAAAACAATCAAACACAATGGCGAAATTTGAAAACAAAACAGCACTTATTTTAGGAGGGACCAGTGGCATTGGATACGCTGTTACCAAAGCCCTGCTTGCAGATGGGGCCACCGTACATGTAGTAGGTCGTACCACCAACAAAATTGCGGAGACTCCTCGTCAGATCAAACATGATGTAGATATTACGAATACTGCTCAAGTGCATAAGCTTGTAGCTACCATCAATGATTTTGATTCGCTAGACTACCTCGTCAACGCATCTGGAATATTTGGCCCCAAACCTTTTCTTGATCACACACTTGCTGACTATGATTCGTACTTGGATCTTAACAGAGGCTTTTTCTTTGTGACGCAAGCTGTGGCACGTAAAATGAAAGATGTAGACGGAGGTGCTATCGTGAATATAGGCTCTATGTGGGCTAAGCAAGCGGTTAAAGCTACACCTTCTTCAGTATACTCCATGCAAAAAGCAGGTTTACATTCGTTGACACAGAATTTAGCTATGGAGCTCGCAGATTACAATATCAGAGTAAATGCCGTGTCCCCGGCGGTAGTGAGCACTCCTGTTTACTACGGTGTTTTTGGAGGTAAAGAAGATGCTGAGAAGGCGTTAGAAGGGTTTAACGCATTCCATCCTATAGGAAGGAACGGAACGACTCAAGACATTGCAAATGTTGTCACTTTCCTTCTTTCCGATGACGCATCGTGGGTAACAGGTGCTATCTGGGACACAGATGGTGGCGTAATGGCCGGCCGAAATTAGTTCAAGAATTAGATGGTCTATCAACCGATCAGAGGAATCCACTCAATTCTGTCTGGTCAGTTGATAAGCCGATTCAAAGAATATTTAATCCGTAAACTCCAATTAAAATGAAAAATACAGTAACCCTGACCTTTTTGATTTTGATAGTTCATTTTTCAGTACCAGCTCGCCAATCTGCTGAAAATGGAACACAATACAATAAAACACACTATAGATCGACGGAAGTAGGTGGTCTCAATATTTTTTATCGTGAGTCGGGAAATCCGCAAAATAAGACGATTGTATTGCTTCATGGATTTCCGTCTTCCTCACATATGTATCGAAAAGTTCTCGACCAACTTGCAGACGAGTATCATCTTATAGCTCCTGACTACCCTGGCTTTGGTGAAAGCGATTTTCCTTCCCCATCAACTTTTACGTATACTTTTGATAATCTAGCCTCTATTATTGATCAGTTCTTGGAAAAGTTATCTCTGGATCATTACACCCTGATGATTCAGGACTATGGTGCGCCAATCGGCTATAGAATTGCGACAGCCCATCCTGAGAGCGTCCAGGGGTTGATTGTCCAAAATGGAAATATTTATGAAGAAGGTCTTGGAGATGCATGGGGGAATGTTCGGGAGTTATGGCAGGAGCGTTCTGAGCAAATAGAAGCACCTTTGCTGAATGTGTTTTCACTTGAAGCACTTGAATGGCAGTATACGTATGGTACAAGAAGCCCTGAGAATATCAATCCAGATAGCTGGAACTTAGATTTTACCAGACTGTCACGTCCGGAGAGTCATAGGGCTAATCTGGATCTTTTTTATGACTATCGGAACAATATAAAGCTATATCCGGAGTGGCAGAAGTATTTAAGAGACAGTCAGACTCCTGTACTTATTGTTTGGGGTAAAAATGATGCTTTCTTCCCTGAAGCTGGCGCACGAGCATATAAGAAGGACGCTAAAGTCCTGGATTACAAAATCTATGATACGGGCCATTTTGCTTTGGAGGAAGATGGAAATGACATTATAAAGAGAATACGTTTCTTCATGAAAAAAACCTAAGGAGACATTTTAAGGCAGAATGCGGTCTAGCTGTAGAGTCTTTGGTAAATGAACATCAGTGTGATGCGATTGTATTTGAAACACCTTGTTTAACACTTTTTGGTATAAAACACCTCAATGAAAAATCAATAAAATATTACGAAGATGTAGCCATTGCCAGCTTTGGCGATAATGATACATTCAGCATATATGATCCACAGATCACAGCTATTGACCTGCAGCCAGATGAAATCATAAAAGCTGCAATGGAGATACTTTTGGGTCTTATTGAAAAAAAGGATTCGGACCTAACGAGAATTGTCTCTCCAAAGTTGATTGTGAGAAGTTAGTGGATAATTCCGAATGGATAAGACAATATAGAATAACTCATCGAGCTAGTATTTTCTATCTCCATGTCATAAGGGGATTATTAGGCCATCTTTATTGTTGAACGTTTAATGAATACTGGTTTGTACCTAACCTACTACTCTGCCATTTACATCGCTCGAATTCGCATAATGCGTAGAATTACACTGCATCTTTTTTGATGGAGGCTAGGAGTTGTTTGAGATCGTTTTTTACCACTTTTCCCATAGCATTGCGAGGTAGGTCAACCATGGTGTGATATACTCTTGGCATTTTATAGCCGGTTAGCCTATCAGCCAACCAGGCCTTCATTTCATCCGGATCGAACCCATTGGAACTAGGAACAATTCCAGCCGCGACGATTTCTCCCCATTCTTCATCAGGCAGTCCAACCACAGCACAATCCCTGATCGATGGATGTGATCGCATCACCTCTTCGATTTCTAGTGCGGAGAGTTTATAACCACCGGATTTGATAATGTCGACGGAGCTACGACCTACGATCTTGTAACTGCCTTCATCATCAATAGCAACATCTCCGGTCTTGAACCAACCGTCTTTTGTAAAGGTGTCGTGTTTTGCCTCTGGCTTATTCCAGTACTCTTTGAAAACGTTCGGGCCCTTGACTAATATTTCTCCTTGTTCTCCTGATGGTACTTCCTTTAATTGGCCATCGACGATCTTCACTTGCAGTCCTTCGAGCGGTTGCCCAATATGACCCGGTCGACGTTCACCTCGATACGGATTACTTATTGCCATTCCCATTTCTGTCATGCCATAACGTTCCAGTAGGGTATGTCCTGTGATCTCTCGCCATTTTTCAAGTACGGAGACGGGCAATGCTGCAGATCCTGATACCATCAATCTCATCTTTGCAATTCCTTCGGAGATTTTTTGCTGCTGATCGGTATCCAGCGCCTCGTACGCTGTGATGAGTTTGTAATAGTTGGTCGGTACCGCCATGAAGACATTAGCCTTACCTTCAGCCAGCTTGTACAAGATCTTTTCAGCATCAAAGCTGGCAAATTCACAGGTAGCACCGGACCATAATGCGCAAGAGAGCACATTGATAATGCCATGCACATGATGCATTGGGAGTACGTTGATGATATGATCTTCTGCACTCCATTCCCATGCTTTGGTCAAGGCAGTAATCTGATGTTCTATGTTGGAGTGGGTGGTAACCACACCTTTAGGATTGCCAGTCGTGCCACTGGTGTTGACGATCATCGCACGTCGATTTAAGGCTATTTCTGGTAAGGCGAAACCGGCCTCTTCGGATGATGCTTTGGGAATAATTAAGCGAATATTCAGTTGATCGGCTATTTCCTTATACGCTGAAGTTTTGTCACTATCGACGACTAGCTGAGATACCTGGGCATCCTTCAGTACATATTCATGTGACGCCAATGGTGCCTTAGGATGAAGCGGAACAGCAATTCCACCAGCACGCCAAATGGCCCATTGTGTCTTGACATAATCAAAGCCTGGATTAATGATAAAGCCAATGCGATCTTCATTAAGATCCTTCCGACCATCTAGTAGCTCCTGTGCAAGAGACAGGGAATCAGTCAGCAGTTGCTCATAGCTAAACTGCTTCCCTTCAGAAATTATAGCTGTTCTAGCCTTAAAGTTGTTGGCTCTATCAATTAGGGTTATCATATCGTTTGGTTACCCTAATATAATCTTCACTAGAGTTTTCTATTGAATACCGACCTAGAAGATCACCATCAGTACTCTTCTCAACCAAAGCTATAAGAGCGCCTCTCGATAAGTCAGGATAGGATACTTCTCACCTTTGTGATAGTCATTTCTTCCTTTAGGCAATTCAATGAAAGCGTCTGCATCTACGAGATTAGCAAGATCACCTGAGCCATTACCTTTTACGGGCATGGCTATGATTTCACCGGTAGGAGAGAACTGCAGCTTTACTTCAAGGAAGTAGGTGAGGTCTGGCTTGAAATGTACATCTGCACCTAAAACCGCGTGTGGGGTTTGGAGCTGATTGATTTGCAACGAATGATTCAACCAGGTTTTGAAATATCGCTGCATACACATAAAGCTGGAGACTGGATTGCCGGGGAAAGCAAAAACGGTGGCTTTATCGCCAAAAGAGCCAAACCAGAATGGTTTACCTGGACGCTGGCTGATACGGTGAAAATGCTTCTTAACACCGATTTCCTCTAAAGCTTGTGGCAGAAAGTCGAATTTACCTTTTGATACTCCGCCACTTAGTACAATCAACTCGTATGAACTAAGCAGTTCTTTCAGTTTTGAAACAATTGTCTCATAATCGTCAAGCAAATGTGCCATGTCGACTTCAGCGCCGTAGTGGGATAAAGCGGTTTTGAGCCGGTAGATATTACTTTTTCTGATTTGATGGGCTTTTGGCTGCTCATCAATCTCAACCAATTCATCCCCTGTGGAAATGATGATCGCTTTTGGAAGCCTGCTCACTTTTATCTCTGATTTGCCCACTGACGCACATACGCCTATTTCGGTAGATGAAAGAACCTGGCCACTTTTGATCACCGCATCACCTGCTTTGCGATCAAAGCCTTTAAAATGAACGTTCTGCTGGTCAGTAACTGGCTTATCGTTGATTGTGGCAATACCGTCAACAATCTCTATTTCCTCATAGGGGATGACGGAATCCAATCCATTGGGCATAATGGCTCCTGTCATGACTTCCAGGCAACTTTCTAAAGTTGATAAGGACATTTGTTCTGCTCCAGCAGCCGCAACACCAGCTACTTTGAATGACCTGAGCCCCTTTTCATAGTCTTCATACTTGATGGCAATACCGTCCATCGTGACACGATCATAAGGTGGCATATCTCGGTCAGCGGTTATGTCTTCTCTAATGACACGACCAATGCCATCGCTCAATGGAATGGTGGTGGTACCAAAGTCTTTCGCATTATTGATTACCGTACTTAGGGCTTCTTCTACGCTTATCATTTTTCTTGATTAATGTATGTGCAATACCAGCCTTGGTATGACTTGAGTATCGAGTTATATGGTTAGTTTGTATAAAAATCTGATTGAGAAACAACGCAATCGTTCTCTTTGTTGTTAGCTCTGTATCGTATCCGAAATATAGATTCAAATTGAATTCATACAGTACACAGTTTCCTGTTTTTGAAGAATATCCGGAACTCGCCTATCTGGACAATGCTGCAACTACACAGCGGCCTAAGGCTGTCATCGATGCAATCAATAAATTCTATATTTCTGAGAATGCCAACATACATCGTGGCATATATGACTTAAGCAATCAAGCTACCACAAAATACGAAGCAGCGAGACAGGCTGTAGCCGATTTTATTGGTGCTTCGAGTGCTAGTAATATTGGGTTTACTAAGGGTACTACCGAGTCCGTCAATGTTGTTGCACAGTCTTTTCTCTCTAAGCGATTAAATCAAGGAGATAATATCGTTGTTTCCATACTAGAGCACCATGCTAATTTCATTCCTTGGCAAATGCTAGCTAAGGAGAAAGGTGCTGAGTTGCGAGTTATCCCGATTGATGAGCATGGTGATCTCAATATGCCTGCTTATAAAGAGTTGGTTGATCAAAACACCAAAATGGTAGCGGTCAATCATATCTCCAATACACTGGGTACGATCAATGACATAGCCGAGATCATTGCGGTAGCTCATACGAAGGACGCACCTGTCATGATCGACGCAGCACAAAGTGTAAGCATGTACCCATTGGACGCCCAATATTTGAAATATGATTTTCTGGCATTCTCAGGTCATAAAATGTACGGGCCTTTCGGTATCGGTGTACTCTATGTGGCCGATCAGCACCTATCGGAAATAGGGCCTTATAACTATGGAGGAGGTATGATCAAAGAGGTGACCATCGAGGAAACCACCTTCGTGAAATTTCCGAAAAACCTCGAAGCGGGTACTTCAAATGTAGCAGGCGTTATCGGTCTCCATGCAGCTGTAGAGTACATCAACCAACTTGATCGAGCACAAATACAAAGTGAATTGAGTGAATTATCTCAATACACGGAAGAGTTACTCCAGTCCATACCTGGAGTCAAAGTCGTTAGGCTACCTAAGCATCATTCCGGTATTTTCTCGATAGAAGTCGAAGACATTCATCCGCACGATGTAGCTTCATTCTTGAATAAGGACGGTATTGCGGTAAGGGCAGGAATGCATTGCACACAACCATTGCTTACTGATATAGGGGTGCCGGCAACAGTCAGGATCTCTTTGGCGCACTACAATGACAAGAGTCAAATAGATCGCTTGAAGGCTTCATTGATAGAATTAATTGATTTTTGGTCATGACCAAAGAAGAGATACAGTCACTATATAAGGATAAGATCCTACCGGAAAACAAGGCACCATACCATTTTGAGAAGGTTGATGCTGATCATTCCGTAAAAGCATATAACCCAATGTGTGGGGATAAGTATGAGTTGTATTTCGAGAATGATGACCAACTCTTGGATCAAGTGCATTTTCATGGAATAGGTTGTGCTATCTCAAAAGCTTCCACTTCGATTCTGGTTCGTCGAATCGAAGGTATGACGGAAGAAGAAGCTGAGGAGTATTGTAAAAAGTTTCTTGAAGCCATCAATTCATCAGATCCCGATAGTTTGTCCGATGAAGACCTGAAAATATTGGTAGAATTGAAAAACTTTGAAGGCAGGGTGGATTGCATCAAATTGAGCTGGGAAGCCTTATATGATTTTTTAAAGAACAAGACAAGTTGAGTCAATGAAGATCAAATTAGTAGCCTACGGTATTGCTAAAGACATACTTCAATCCAATAGTTTAGATTATGAACTAGTTGGTCAAAAAAGTATTGGTGAGCTTAAATCGCAACTTTCAGGCGAATTTGCTGAGTTTGATAAACTTCAAAGCCTGCGGTTTGCGGTAGGTGAAGAGTACCAATCTGACGACTATTTATTGAATGAAAATGAAGAGGTGGTAATAATTCCACCGGTTAGCGGCGGTTAGTCCGATTTCTCATGATAGATATACAGATCAAAGAAACAGCACTTTCGACTCAGGAATGTGAGCAAACCGTGGCAGATGACGCTGCTGGTGGTACAGTCATATTTATAGGAACAGTTCGCAACCAAACGAAAGGGAAAAAGGTCGTTCGGCTTGATTTTGAGTCATTTGTCCCAATGGCCAAAAAGGAAATGCTCAAAATTGCCCAAGAAGTCGAAAAACGCTGGGGTGCACTTCATGTGGCTATCCACCATCGCGTTGGATCTTTGGACATTGGTGAACTACCAGTGATTATTGCTGTAGCTACACCACACCGTAAAGCAGCATTTGAAGCATGCGAGTATGCTATTGACACCCTAAAAAAGACAGTTCCTATCTGGAAGAAAGAGGTTTTCGAAGATGGTGAGGTTTGGGTAGCGGCTCATCCCTAATTGATAGTAGCTTATTGGATACGTCTAGCTTCTTCTGTCATATGGTGGAACCAATCATCTTCTTCTGAGGTCCGAATGTACGTCTCCCTTTTAAAGTACTCAACTTTTGAGCTCCTTAGTTCTGTAACAAGTTCATCTCTTACATACTCAATCAAGTTGTTTTCGATGTGGAAACTTGCTTCCGTATTAAGTTGGAGAGCTTGATCATCTTTTTTTAATTCACCTTGTAACAGGACCTTGATGGGCCAGGTAGAGCTCAGCCACAAGCTTTCATATTGATCATAGATTGAATTATAGTTGAAGTAGACCTCATTGATCGCGTCTGACTTACCAGGTCTTTCCATAGTGTAATTACACCGAACAAATTGCTCATCCAGATCATATTCACAGGTGAGTCTACCATTCAATAGTCTAGAACTGTCTGTTCCTGGTCGGTAGGTTTGGGTAACATCCCATTCACCAATCAGAAACTCTAGGTCTTGTGTTGAAGATTGGGTTTGACCCAACGCACTATTGATGGTACACAGTATGAGCCAACCTAAGCGGAGCACTTTTTTGATTCCGTTCATTGTATTCATCCATCTGATTGATGGATGATACGTTCAAGAAAAGACTGATGTAGTGACCTATCAACTGACAACTGCTCGGATACGACAGACGGCAGAATCATAAAGATTAAATCAATAGTAAATTAGATTGCTACCTATCAGCAACCATGACCCGTCCTGAAATAGGTTGA
>DIYH01000002.1 GCA_002435755.1 Flammeovirgaceae bacterium UBA6059 | reverse complement strand
GACACACTTTATGTAACAGTCTCGATATTGACCGCTGACTATCGATCCATGTCACGTCCTCTTTCCTTAGGTTGATCTCGGTTCGTGCCCTGACGTTCTTCCAATCGGCCCAATACCTTTTTCTTAGTTTCATCACGTGTCTTATCTAAAGATATTTCCTGACGATAAGCTTCCATGCCATGCTGTATGGCTTTTGGTAGCTTGTCAACACTATCGCGTAAACTATCTCTCTTTAGGTCAAGACGCTTTGCTAGGACATACCCCTTGTTGAAATTCTCAACGTAATCTTTATCGACGCTTGTTGGCTCGTTGTCCATATCTGTCATACCACTTTACTTTCGAGATATTCATCAATACTGTTCTTGTCATACAGAATAATGCATTTTTCTGGTCTCGAAAACCTGATACGCCCTTCATCACGAAACCTCTGAAGCGTCGTGCGAGAGGTAATCTTGAGCCTCTGCATTGCCTCATCACCATCAATCCACTTCCAGTCATCAGGATTATTAACCTTAACATAGTCTACAACCTCATCAATGAGCTTGTAAAAAGCTTCCTCTTAAAGACAGATAACGTTCATTGCAGCTTTAATCCTCAATAGGTACTATCAATTCGCTTAACAGCGAATTCTTTGGAAAATCTATTGCCTACTTGTTTCTATAGAATAGAGAGATTATGGTATTTCATATTGATTCCAAATTAGAAAATTTGTGTAAATTATTTCGTAAAGTTAGGCAAACTTGATTTCAACTGAATCAAAATGCATACAAGACAAAGAATTCTAGAGATATTCATATCTTGAATCATTTACACAGTTGAGAAATATACCGTATTTTCAACATTAAAAAAAATTAAATGGCGAATACTAAGAGTATTTCCGATGTCTTTGAAGACTTGTTTGAGGCACCATTGCGGGCAGTTACGAAAGCAGAAGCAAAGTATTTAAAAATTTGGGCAGAATGGCTTAACATACAGCTCAAGCTTATCGGCGAAAGTACACGTTCACCAGAGCAGATAACATCCCTAATGAGTCGTGCGCCGACTGTAACTCTTGATGGTTCAATCGATGTTGGGATCACCATGAGAATTGCCTCTGTTAAAAAATCAGAGGGTGGAGGATCAATAGGTCTACAGGTAGGGCCAGTACACGCAAGTGGAGCCTTTGGGTTTTCCAAAACGAGTACTCAGGAAAGCATCTTCCAAGCTAGCGCACGATTTGCATTAAGTAATAACAACGCAGATTTAAGCCAGTTTTTATCATCCCAAGGGTTAACCCCAACCTCTGTTGAGGACTTAACCAAAGCTTCGGAACTCATAAAGTCAGGATTAGAAAAGATAGAGAAGCCTAGTTGATTGCAAAGGCCAGCATCCAGGTTATTTGATAAAATAGAAAAACTATGGAAAAAATATATTTGGAAGATGTTGTGATTGCAATCCAGAAATCTTTTAGTCGTGTCAACGAAGCTACTGCCAAAAACGAGTTGAAAACTGATGCACAAACTCCCACATCGAAGTTGTCTGGAGACATTGAATTTACAATCACTACGAAGGCTAATCCTGATGGCAAGGATAAGCTGGAAATCAATGAAAATGGCTATATCGAGTTTTGCTTTAAGGGCAAAATTGATCTTGACATAGATGACGATGTGCAGGAGAATCAGGGAAGTATGGCGGCGACAGAAGAAACTCAAGACTAGGAATGGGTAAGCTAAAGATTGAACCCATCGAAATTGACAAGGCGTTTGTCAAAGTTGTTGATGCAGTTAGCACAACCATGCGTGAAAAAGGATTGAAAAACCCTGTGGACTTGCAAATTGAATTCAAAGAAATGGGTGTTAACAAAAAAGGATTTATCGTTTTTAGCAAGACTAACCAAAGTCAAATGTCAATAACGCTAGCCACTAGGATTGCCCCAGAAGATTTAGACGATACAGATAAGCAATAAAGGCCAGTGCAAGAAATAGATGATCGCAAAGGAAATAGTCATGTTGATAGCTAACTAGTGCTCTAGAGATATGATAAGGTACTTACAGGAATGGGTCGAAGGAAGTTGTCTGTCTAGTATTCCAGAAGAAATGAATAGCACTGAAGTGCCAAGCCCAGATGACATCAAGATTACTTTTGATTTTATTAAGGCTGTATCTGAGCAATCTTCAACTCTAAACACCTGGACTTTATCCGTTTTAGCCGGCAGTATATTGTTTATTGTTAGTACGAGTTACCATCGCTCAGAAAGTCGAGGTGCCAGATTAATTTACTTGTTGTTTATTCCAGCGTGGCTTTTCTCAGTGTCAACAATCTATGTTGGTACTCTTATTTCTTCTACACTAACATCTTCTTACGTGCAATTAAGAGGGGGACAAAAGAGCTTTGACACCCTGCGTCAGATGGCAGAGTATGTCAACTGTATGAACAATACTCAAATAGAACATTTTCAATATTCAATTTTCATCTATGGCTTATGGCTATTAACAACTCTAATCATATGGATTTTCTCAAAATAGCATTTTGCTTAATTATAGGATTTATGCCGATTGCATCAAGTGCTCAAGATTTGGACTGTTCAGATTGTCCCCGCTCCGCCTGTTTTCCAAGTATTAAATCGGGTTGCGTAAGTTGCTGCCAATACGGGCTTGTTTTAGAAATCGTTAACTCTGCGACTAAGAAAGAGCTTAAACGGATTGCGGGATTTGATAACTCGACAACAAGAGAACTTTTCAAATTCAGAAATTCAGCTGACCAGATTGATGCTGACCCCAATTCTGGCTACATTTTACTTGAGAAACAAGTTTTCTATGATGCACTTACGAACTATGTTGAGGAGGCTCAAAATGAAGAAAGAGCTCTTTTCTATATGGAAAAAGGATCTCAAGAGAGAAGAGATCAATTCAAATCAATCCTATCGGGAGAAGAAATAATTTGAGGTTAAGGGTTATTCGTGATTGACGAGTTAATCTCATCGCGAATTCGAGACTGAAGTTTTTGAGTGTAGTGTTTTTCAGTGACGGCTGATGTGGAATGACCAAGGCCACCTGAGATTTTACGAAGGTCTAACCCATCTCCAAACCCAGGTTCGTCCAGGTATCACGAGCAGTGTAAGACGTGACGGATTTGTTGATCCCAAGTTCATGACAAATCTTCTTGATCTTCTTATTGAAGGTGTTTCTTCGATCATCCTTGACACGATGAATTCTTTCTTCTGGTATGTCCTTTGGTATTATCGAGAATATGTAATCCGTCAATTCCTTATTGGCTGTATAGAATTCTAATATCTCTAGTGCTTCAGGAATCTGTTTTATTGAAAAGTGGTCACCTTCCGCTTTTGTTTTCTGTCGGGTGTAATTGATTCGTTCACCGTCGAACTGATTGACTTTCAACATGGCTAAATCCACAAAGTTCATTCCCATATTGTCGAACATAAAGAGGAAGTAGTTTCTAGAGTGAAATGCACTGGAATTCTCTATGAATTGAGCTTGCCTGATAAGAGCAATCTCGTCTAAGGTCAAGACTACCTGAGCGTTGGCTTTGCTGGTTTTTGGGATTCCTTCAAACGGCTTGTGTCCTTTTAGCTCGTCATTGAATTTCCCCGCGTTGTTGACAATGGATTGCAGGTTTCTGAGATGCATCGCCACTGAGTTATATGACTTCATTCTCATATCGAGATAGGTCTTAAAGTCATTGACAAGGCTCGCATTCAAGACCTTCAAGGGAATATCGTATCGTTGATATTCTGGGAGCACGGTAAACCCCTCTTCCCTTGAGATATTGAACAGGCTCTTAATCGTGATTTGATCATCCTTCCTTGCCTGTTTCATCTGGTGCTTCACAAAAACCTTGAGGCTGTCATGGTAAGTGTCAACTGTCGGATAGTCTCCAGCGACATATTTCTGGTGCAGAAACTTAGCAGCGTGATTGAAGAATAAGAGTGTTATTTGTTCATCAAAGAAGCGTTTCTCGATCTCTGATTTTAACTGATTGATAGACCAGAGTTTGATAATCCCTCTATTCACATCAAGCCATAAATTGATGTCGCCGTATTTTTTTTGAACTCTGGCGGAGTAGGTTTTTGCATTCTGGATTCCAGAAATCGTCATGGAATCCTGGTTATATTGATCTTGTCGTAGCTCATGCTCAAAACCAATGGTACATGACGTACTCTTATGTCCTATGCGCAGAACGAGAGGATATTTGTCACCTTGAATGCGACTTTTCTCCCTGACATCGAGCATAACAGTGATCTTGGCCATAACGAAACCCATCTTCCCGCGCGTTTTCCGCGCGTTTTTGTGAATCGACATGAATTTACGTGAACCGTCGAAGAAACAAAACAGCCTCTAAGCCCTATTTGAGGTCATTTATGTTCACCAGAGACCCGTTTCCTTTGATTGTGGTAAGAGGTCGCCGGTTCGAGTCCGGTCTTCCACCCTTAATATCAAAGCACTGGCAGTAATGGCAGCGCTTTTTTCGTTTACACCTTTCCCCCAGCCTCTCAGAACTCTCGAAACAGAATCTCAAGGCCACCACTTATTCAAGTTGACAGATAAACTGGAAACGGAATGGCTTGTGAAGGACAGGTCAAGTTACTAATCGAAGCTCAGGGGGTCATTGGCAGACAGTCTGGCCCATCGAATCTGGTCTTCATCCTTAGTATCAAAGCACTGGCATAAGGTGCTATATATCTCTTGGTATTCTATAGTCTCTACCATTCTCACACATATTCGTTAAATTCAGTCTGTGACCGATTGGACAATCATCGGAGTAGCCGTTTATGTGGGGATATCTGTACTCGTCTATTTCATTCAGGAGTATTTCATATTCAAACCAGAGAAGCTTCCTGAAAATTTTGAATACAAATATGACGTACCTTTCGAGGAGCTTTTTTTCGATGTGGAAGAAGATGTGAGACTCAACGGTCTACATTTTAAGTTGAAATCTCCAGACGGTCTGGTCATATACTTTCATGGTAATACTCGGAGTATTAAGGGTTGGAGCAAGTATGCACGCGATTTTTCGCGTAACAACTTTGATGTAGTCATGGTGGACTATCGTGGTTATGGCAAGAGTACTGGCAAGCGCAGCGAGAAGGCCCTTTTTCACGATAGTCAATTTGTCTACAATAAACTTCGCACCAAGTTTCCCGAAGACAAGATCATCATCTATGGCAGATCATTAGGTTCAGGGTTTGCCACCAAGCTTGCGTCTAAGAATCATCCTAAAATGCTGATACTTGATGCTCCTTACTACAGCTTCTCACAGTTGACCAGCCGCTTTCTCTTTTTTCTGCCTTTATCAATCATACTTCGCTTTCATATTCGTACAGACATTTGGATCAAATATGTGAAATGCCCTATTTACATCATTCATGGCACTAAGGACCGTTTGATCCCCTTTAGGTCAAGCGTGCGCCTCAGGAGGGAAGCTCCTCTCAACACTCGCTTGATCCCCATACATGGTGGTCGGCACAATGACCTCCCATCATTCGCTGAGTATCACAATCATCTTGACGAAATCTTACAGGACAAGCATGATGTGATATTTGATAAGAGCTTAAAAGATTTTCTCGATTACCGCTAGTTAAGGTCAAAAAGCTTATTTTTAATCAAAGACCTTGCTTTGAGTTGTAAAGACTTTTTATCGCTTCCCTTCTACGATCAACTACGTGCACTCTATATGGAGGGTACGTTCGTAGTTGCCATTAGATATTATAAATACAAAGTCAACCTGTACCTCATGAAGGACTATTACATCGAGGTGTTTTATAATCACAAAGAGGATAGAATCGATAAAATCGACCTGTTCGATGGTAGTAGCACACGCACCAAGTTCTATGCTGATCAGGTAAAATTACCCGCTGGCCTCTTATAGCCTAAGCCCCTTTTCTTTAAGAAAATTATAAACCTGCCGGATCAGAGCATCATCATCATTATTATCAATCACATAATCTGCTAACTCCATTTTCTCCTCTTGTGGCATTTGTTTTCCCATGATCTGTACGATCTCTTCTCTCGACCTTTGAGGGTCTCGCGCTAAAACCCGACGGATACGAGTCTCTTCTTTAGCAGCAACGGTGATCACATAATCTAACTCTTTGTAAGAACCTGTTTCAAAAAGTAGCGCTGCTTCTTTGATTAGCAGGAAGCTGTCTTGATTTTGATCAATCCACCTATTAACATCTTTAGCTACAGCAGGATGTACCAAAGCATTAAGCCGATCTAGCTGGTCTTTATTCGAGAATACTGTCTTTGACAAAAACCGTGTATTGAGGACTCCTTCAGGGTAACTCTCCTGACCAAATGTCTCGATGATTCCTTTGATCAGATCAACATCATTTCGCATAAGCCATTTGGCCCTGTCGTCAGCATAATAAACGGGCACATTCAGGCATTCGAAGATTTTGCACACCACGCTTTTACCGCTACCTATTCCGCCTGTAACTCCGACGAACATGGGATCACTCAATTTGGGGATAGCTAATGCGCAAAGTATCCGGGAAATACTCCATGTCATAGGCATTGGGTGGGGACTCCAACAGTATGGGTAGGATGGTACTGTCTTCTGAGATAGCCATGGTATAATCGGCAGAGATCGTAAAGTCTTCCGGTCGGACGGTATTGAGTTCATCAGCCATTACCCAATAGTTGACATAGATGATCGAGTCAGTCAAGTAGGCTGATGAGTCCTCGGGAAAGTTGATCTTATCTAGTGTAACCGGCAGTGTTACGTTAGTAAACTCCGCTACATCAAACTGAATGCCCACCTCCTCAGGTAAGGCTCTCATCAATTGACTATTGGATAGCTCAATATCCACCTCTCTATCAAAACTACTGCTGATATTACGTCTGGGAATGTCTACCTTAAACAATTCCGGTAGGGAGCTGATCAATGACGTAGGCCCTTCAACAACAATGGTGTCCGGAGAAATACGAATAGGTGAAACCAGCCTGTAAGTATCAGCCAATGGGACACGTAGGCTATCAACAGTCAGCACTACTTGTTTTCGTACCTTATGCTCGACATTAATAAACAACGTATCTGTGAGTAGGTAGTTTAGCTCCAGATCAGTGATCTGATCTGAGATGATCGGAATAAGAGAGGATCTTGTCAAGAACTTAACGTCAGCCGGATTATCCAAAGTAATGATCAGTGGTAATGCACTGAACCAAAAGGTCTTTTTAAGTAAGTTCCAGCCCCCGCTTGATACATCAATCAATACATCATCAGGAAGCTCTTCCACGATGACCACACTGTCCCTCACAAACTCAAACTCCAACGGGTAGTTGATACGTGCGTCGTAGTTTTTATTGAGTGCATTAAAAAACCAAAAGGTAGTAGCTGCCACAAGTGACAGTATTACTACCTTCAGGTTTCCTCCCAAAAAAGGGGATTTCTTGGCCATAAGCCTTTGAGCTATTTGTTATCCAGCCACTCTTTTGCTGGCATCCAACGATATGGACGACTTCTCAAGAGTGATTTTCATACCGCGATCTACTTCTATAGTCACTGTGTCATCAGCCACAGAAAAGACTTTGCCATGGATACCGCCAACGGTCACCACCTGATCACCTTTCTTAACTGCTTCGATGAACTTCTTTTGATCTTTTTGTTTTTTCTGCTGGGGGCGAATGAAGAACAAATAAAACACTGCCACCATGCCACCTAACAGGATGAATTGCATATAATCACCCTGTGCTGCCTGCAATAGAATCATTGGGGTTAGGTTTTTTTACTTTAGTTACTTAACTGGTCCACTAGCACCTCCTTGAGGTGTCACGGTCGACTTGATTCTAAGCCTGTTGATCTTAGGGTTGGTATTGGCAGTGATAGTCACCGTCTTGTTCTGTACCCCCGGCTTGTTTCTTGAGTTGAACTTCACCGTGATCTCACCGTCTCCACCTACCGGAATCGGCTCTCTTGGCCAGCTAGGTACAGTACATCCACAAGATGCCGTAGCACTTGAGATGATCAATGGCGCCTCACCGGTATTTTTGAATGCAAAGGTGTGCTCTACGATATCCCCTTCGGTGATGTTCCCGAAATCATGCTCTTCCTCAGCAAACTGAAATGCTGGTAATGGACCACTCGGTACTTCATCAACAACTGAACTTGTGGTAGAAGCCGTAGATGATGTAACGGGTGACGGAGTTCGGCCACCGCTCTTGGCTTCCAACTCAGCAATCCTTCCTTCCAATCTCGCGATTCTTGCTTCTACGTCCTTATCAGAACAGCTCACGAAAGTCATTCCAACTATGGCGAGCATAGCTGCGCTGTAAAATAATTTTCTCATGATCTTTAGTTTTTTAATCTTAATAAGCGCTTAAAGTTAAGCAACTAAGCCTACTTGGCTGATGTTAAAGCCCTTATTAACAAAGTATTAACAGATTATTTGCTCTGGATTTGGTTAAGCAGACCGTTCACATCATCAAGAAGCCGCTCAGCCTTCTCCTTAGCATCACTGATGATCTTCTCACCTTCCTGCTTGGCCTCACTTTCTACTTTATCCTTCCCTTCTACCAGATCCTCAACGATCTCTTCCAGCTTTCCTTTGTACTTGTCCAGTCTGTAAGACAGCCTGTCTCTCGTGTTGATCCCCTTATCAGGGGCAAATAGTATACCTAATACCGCACCTGTGATCGATCCGATCAAAAATGCTAAAAATGAATTTGATGAATTGTTACTCATAACACTAGATGTTATCGATTGTCTATTAAACCTCTACCACTCTTTCTTATTATACCGGATTTCTGCAATTCGGTTGCGAGCACGTCCAATACGCCATTCACAAATTGCTTTGACTTTGGAGTACTGTAGTTCTTGGATAATTCAATATACTCATTGATGGACACTTTCACCGGAATGCTAGGGAAATTAATCATTTCAGCAAGAGCCATTTCAATGATGATCTTGTCCGTCATACTGATCCTGTCGATATCCCAGTTTTTACTCTTCTCTGCCAATATCTTGTCATATTTATCGGCATTATCGATGGTGAAACTGTAAAGGTCTTCAAAGTATTGTTTATCCTCTTCCCAATTGATAGAGAGCTCCAGCACCGTGAATTTGGAGTCATTTTCTGGGGTGTAGGATTTTAGTGTCTTTTTGACCAGGCTTCTTATGATATCACGATCTTCGGACCAGTTGATATCCCAAAGCTCGAAGAATTGGTCAAGCTCTTCATTTTTGAAGATGATCTGTCTGTACAGGTAGTTCACAAACTCAACGTCCTCATCTAGGGAGGTCGTCTTTTTGCTACTATAATTCAGATACTCTTCGTCATCCTTTAGGATGGACCGATACCACTGCTTCACCTGACTCTCTTCCTGGGCCCAGTTGATGTTGCGCTTCAATAACAAAGCCTCCAGCCCCTTATCTCCTGCCAAATCCGCAATGATCCTGTTCTCGGAAATATTATATCTACCAAAAGTCACTGCTTGCTTGACAGTCCTGTTAGCATGCTTCTCTTTCTCAAGAGCATTTTGGTGGGCAAAAGCCCCAGGTAGCATGAGTAGCTTGAGAAACCTGTTGTAGATTTCTTCTACTTCTCTGACCATCAGTTTTTTGAAATGCTGCTGATCTTTCTTGGTTCCTTTGTGGTAAGCCTCAATACCTTCTGTGACAGAAGTTTTAATATTTTCCGTAGTATCCGCTTCAAACTCCCATTGGTCTTTAGTCAAAAGAGTATTGAAGTACTTTTGGGCCAATTTTTTGTTGTAAGCAACCTCGTCCTCTGTAGGCTGCACTTCCATAGAGTTGAGGTCGGGGTTAAACTTGCTTTTTACTTCCTCCAGGATAACGTTTCTACCTGCCTCTTTGGCCTGATTGAAGGCATAAACAGCCTGCATAGCTTTGACTCGGAGTATCCTGCGGTTGAGCATAGTTGTAAAGAACGAATTGAAACTGGCCGCAAATATCAGTAAGGCAGCTTCACTTTCCCAATATCATTTATTCTTTGTAAGGCAAGCTTCATAGCTGAGGCCTGGGGTGCAATACTCTCAGTCACTGCCTGGTCCCATACTGCCTGACAGGTATCGTAAATCCGTTCTGTCTGCTCCATCACCTTTTGGCGGTTATAGTTGCCGGTGTGCTCATAGTAGACATTAACAATGCCACCGCCGTTAATCAAAAAATCAGGAGCATATAGAATCCCTCTATCCACAAGCATTTGACCATGTAACTCCTCATCTGCAAGTTGATTATTGGCGCCTCCAGCAACTATCGCACAGTTGAGCTGACCAATAGTTTCATCATTGAGCGTAGCACCAAGCGCACATGGGGCATAAATATCCATATCAAATGAGTAAACATCTGACATTCCGATAGGTGTAACGCCATGCTTTTGCACGAGTTGGTCCACCTTGACCTCATTGATGTCGGTCACAAAGACCTTTGCTCCTTCTTTGACAAGATTCTCTACAAGATATCGGCCTACATTGCCTACTCCCTGGACTACCACTTTTTTCCCTGCCAAGGAGTCACTACCGTAAACTCGCTTAGCTGCAGACTTCATTCCCACATAGACGCCATATGCTGTAACCGGAGATGGATCACCAGAACCTCCCATACTCTCTGGTATGCCTGTTACATAGGGAGTCTCCATATGAATCCACTCCATATCCTGAGTGGTCATATTGACATCTTCTGCGGTCCAATATCTACCTCCTAGGCTATCTACAAAGCGTCCAAAGCGTCGCATTAGCGCCTCATTTTTAATTTTCTTAGCATCTCCTATGATGACCGCTTTACCTCCTCCAATATTAAGACCAGCTATTGCTGACTTGAATGTCATGCCCCTGGACAATCTCAGGGCATCCGTCACTGCGGAAGCCTCATCAGCATAATGCCACATACGGGTTCCACCCATAGCAGGACCCAATACAGTATTATGAATAGCAATAATGGCCTTGAGACCAAGT
This sequence comes from Flammeovirgaceae bacterium UBA6059, assembly GCA_002435755.1. Classification (GTDB taxonomy): domain Bacteria; phylum Bacteroidota; class Bacteroidia; order Cytophagales; family Cyclobacteriaceae; genus UBA6059. The sequence goes on along the minus strand of DIYH01000002.1, from coordinate 527,853 downwards.
GATTTGTCGTGACAAAAGACGACTTGCTCATGATCCATCAACTCAGCCTGAGCGAACACTGACTGACTTTCTAATTGCTTAAGTGCAGATATGGCCATTGGTGTAAATGTTGTTATTTGGGCTAAAAAGACGCAAAGTTAGTCCATTTTTGAGAGCACGTCAATGATGGCTTATTCTTTAATAACTATTTAAAAATTGGGTCGTTTAGAAGAGCAGTGAAAGACTTAGCCTACCTCAATAAGTACCTGTTCAAGTACAAATACCACTTGATTCTCGGTACGATCTTCATCATTATCTCGAACTTCTTCGGCATAGTACCCGCAGTGATCGTTCGGCAGTCTTTTGACTTGCTTCAGCGTAGTTATGAGGTGTACTCACTGTTTGATGGGTTTGGCATTCAGTCCGAGTCTTATGGCATTTTTGCCTCTAGTATTCTTATTGCGGGGGTGATCATTTTGCTCGCTGCATTGTTGCGTGGTGCTTTTCTATTCCTGGTGAGACAGACTATCATAGTGATGTCTCGTCATATTGAGTATGACTTAAAGAACGAGGTTTACTTTCATTACCAAACACTCCCGTTGAGCTTCTACCGAAGAAATAATACCGGTGACCTTATGAACCGTATTTCTGAAGATGTCAGTAGGGTGAGAATGTATCTTGGACCTGCCATCATGTACGGGATAAACTTACTGACACTTTTCCTGATGGTGATCCCTTTCATGTATTACATCAATCCAAGGTTGACGCTTTACTCGCTTATCCCGCTTCCAATCTTGTCATTGAGTATATACTTCGTCAACAATATCATCAACAAACGCTCAGAAGAGATCCAAAAATCACTATCCGACCTCAGCACTTTTGTACAGGAGACATTCTCAGGTATCCGGGTGATCAAGGCGTTTGTAAGAGAAATTGACTTCAGTCAAAACTTCGAGAAGGCCAGTAACGACTATAAGCATAAGTCACTGAGACTTGAGTTCGTGAATGCTCTTTTCTTTCCCCTCATTATGGGACTGATCGGCCTGAGCGTCATTCTCACAGTGTACATTGGTTCTATTGAGGTGTTCAACGGGACGATTAGTACTGGTAACATCGCTGAATTCATCATTTATGTCAATATGCTCACATGGCCAGTGACTTCACTAGGTTGGATATCCAGTATCATTCAGAGAGCTGCAGCATCACAACGCCGTGTCAATGAGTTCTTGCTGACCAAAACTGACATAGTCTCAGAGCAAAATCTGGACAAAGAGATAGAGGGATCTATCTCTTTTGAAAATGTCAGCTTTACCTATCCTGATTCAGGTATCAAAGCGTTACGTCGTGTGTCTTTTGAAGTCAATCCGGGTGAGTCAATTGCGATCATTGGTACCACTGGCTCTGGTAAGAGCACGATTGCCAATCTTATTTGCAGACTTTACGATAGTACCGATGGTCAGATACAGATCGACGACACACCAATCGACAAATATTCTATCGATAGTGTAAGAAGCCAGATTGGCTATGTGCCGCAAGACGTGTTTCTATTCTCTGATTCTATTAGCCGAAACATAGCCTTTGGAGCTACCGAAATCAGCGAAGAAGCCATCTTCCAGGCAGCCAAAGACGCTGACCTCTATGACAATATTGTTGATTTTCCAAAGGGCTTTGAAACCACTCTTGGTGAGAGAGGCATTACATTATCAGGAGGACAAAAGCAGCGACTTTCAATAGCCAGGGCCATTGCCAGAAATCCGAAAATCCTGATCCTGGACGATAGCCTATCAGCTGTTGATACCAAGACCGAGAATACTATACTGAACAGTATGAAAAAGATCATGCAAGGAAGAACTTCCGTGATCATTTCACACCGAGTATCTTCAGCTAAATTGGCTGACAAGATCATAGTACTGGATGACGGAGAAGTCGTAGAGTCTGGCACCAACGAATCTCTTCTTGCTCAAAACGGAGTGTATAAAGAGCTCTTCGACAAGCAGTTGAAAGCTGAAGAGATCGAAGAATAGTCTTGATTGGTCAAAATTGCCTTTATCGTATCCCGGCTATGACAGTCAAAGAGTCATTTTGGCCACTGAATAGGAGTAATCGCTCATCGAGGTTTTTGCCTTCTTCTTTCGATTTATCTTCCATCTGGTTTCTCAAGTCCTGATATGACGGTCGTACCCAGCGGTGCATGGTGAGTAAAACCTCCAATGCCTCAGGTTCATAGATGTCCACTACCTTGTAACCCGATGGAATCGTAACAATACTCCCCTGCATGGCAATGCCCATAAATTCGGTTGGAACGGCCTTATCAAGTGAATCAGAGAAAAAGAGGACCTCAATCATTTTACCTCTCATCTTACCGTCAACCAGGCGGTCATTCAACTCTTGTTCAAAAGCTTGCTTCTCCTCATCGGACCAATCATCGATGTACTTGCCCGCGATCACATAGTCGATAGCTTCTGATGATACGATACTGACCTTGTCATATCCACCCAACAGATATTTTACCGATAGGATGACCACAACTATAGATACAGCTGTGATCCCATAGTAGACATAAGTTAGCCAGACGTTGCGCATGAGCGTTAAACTACCTCTTTATACTGCATACGGTGAAGTTGGGCATAGTAACCTTCTCTTATCAATAACTCTTCGTGTGAACCGGACTCCACAATCTCACCTTTGTCAAGTACGATGATCTTATCTGCTTTCTGAATGGTAGACAAACGGTGTGCTATAACGATCGAGGTGCGCCCCACCATTAATTTGCTTATGGCTGCCTGGATTAACTCTTCCGTTTCAGTATCTACCGAGGAAGTTGCCTCGTCTAATACAATGATCTTCGGATCATAGACCATGGCTCGAACAAAAGAGATCAATTGACGCTGACCTACCGATAATGTTGACCCACGCTCCATCACATTATAGTCCAGTTTTCCAGGTAGGCGGTTGATAAACTCCGCGGCACCTACAAGCTCAGCAGCTTCCATTACCCTACTTCGTGATATTTCAGGGTTACCCAGAGTAATGTTATTAGCTATCGTATCCGAAAAAAGGAAGACATCTTGTAGTACTACGCCGATCTGCTTTCTAAGTGCAGAAAGATCATACTCGCGTACATCAATGCCATCCATAGTGATCGCACCTTCCCTGATCTCATAAAACCTGCTGAGCAGATTGATCACCGAAGACTTACCAGCACCAGTCGCTCCTACAAGTGCTACTGTTTGTCCAGGTTTCACATCAAAAGAGATATCCTTCAATACATATTCATCATCCACATAGGCGAACCATACTTTGTCGAACTTCACATCGCCTTTGATCACATCAGGCGCGAATGTGCCATTGTCTGCAATATGCTCTTTGCTGTCCAAAAGTGAAAAAATGCGGTTGGAACTCACGATACCCATTTGCAGTGTATTGAACCTATCGGCAATCATTCTGATAGGGCGGAAAAACATCTGGATATACATAATAAATGCAATCAGAATACCCATGGTCACCTCTTGCTGAATAACCTGACCGGCCCCATACCACACCACAAGGCCGATACCAGCTGCCTGGATCACTTCTGCCACGGGATAGTAGACTGAGTAATACAGAACTGATTTGAGGTTAGCTCTTTTGTGTTCCTTGTTGATTTCTTTGAACTTCTCGTATTCCCGTTCTTCACTATTGAATATCTGGATGATATTCATTCCGGTGATGTGCTCCTGTACGAAGGAGTTAAGATTCGAAACAGCATTACGCACTTCGTTGAATGCAATTTTTATCTTCTCCTTGAATACATAAGTACTTAGAATGAGTAGGGGAAGTGTAGATAGGCTTACAAGCGTTAGTTTCCAGTTGGTGTAAAACATCACGGCCAGAATAACCACCAGTTGCAGGATATCTCCCACCATGGCTGCCAAGCCCTGGCTGAAAACATCCGATAATGTCTCAACATCTGAAATGTTGCGTGTTACCAGCCTTCCGATAGGTGTCTTATCGAAGAATTGTAGCCTCAGTTGCTCAATATGACGAAACAGCTTGATGCGTATATCACGAATAATGTGCTGACCAAGCCACCCTGAAAAATATGTGTGTAGATACTGGACAATCGCCTGCAATATGAGAAGGCCAACCAACAACAAGATCATTGAGACCAGGCCATTGTAGTCTTTAATGCCTACATATTCATCAATAGTAACTTGAATCAGATATGGGCGAGCGGGTACAAGCAGTGCTAGAGCCACTGTCAGGAAAACCAGAAAGTAAAAATATCCCTGGTAGGGCTTGACAAACTTGAAAAGTCGCTTGAGGACGTTCAGATCAAGTACGTTTCCACTAATTTCTTCTTTGGCCAAATCGGTTGGTTTGTTTAGCTATATATCTCTTGAGGGTATAACACTTCAGTCAAGTAAAGGCCATGTGCTGGTACCGCGCGACCAGCTTCTCTCCGGTCTTTTGACGCTAGTACCTTTTGAAAATGTTCGATACTCATCTTGCCTTCACCTACTGCCAGTAAAGTTCCTACTATTGCACGCACCATACCTCTCAAAAACCTATCGGCACTAACGTGAAAGACTAACTTTTCGTTCTGCAAAACCCATTGAGCGGTCTTAATGTCACAATCATAGTTGTTGACATTCGTCTTAACCTTGCTGAAGCATTGAAAGTTTTGTCTGCCAAGCAAAAGCTGTGCTGCATGGTTCATGAGTTCCATATTGGCTTGATGTGGGTAGTAACAGGAAAGGTTTTCGAGAAACGGGCTTTTTTTAAGATGCATGTGGTACTCATAGCTCCTCTTTACCGCATCGAATCTTGCATGCACATCAGGCTTTACTAGGCTTAGTTCATTCACACTAATATCTTTGGGTAGCAGTGCATTGAGTTTAAAAATGGCTTGTGATGGATCAAGCGTTTTGGATGTATCGAAGTGTACCATCTGTTGTTTTGCATGTACACCTGTATCTGTACGACCACTTCCCACCACATTGAGATCAGATCGCATGTAGGTGCTCAAAGCCTTATTCACTTCAGCCTGGACGGAGTTGGCATTTTGCTGCAATTGCCAGCCGTGATAAGCAGTTCCCATATAGGATATGTCCAGAAAGTAGCGCATGAAATTGCAAAAGTAGTAGAATCGAAGGTATCATCTCAGCGAGGGTAGCACATTGGATAAGAGACTGATATCAACTTACTTTGCGGCAAAATTTGGGGAGTTATGATACAGCGCATTCAATCTATTTTCTTGTTTCTGGTGGCGGCTTGCATGGTCGTGTATCTTTTCTTCCCTCTTTGGCAGAAAGTAGACGGTGAGGTCTATGAGGTGGTTACTATCAATGCCTTTCAACTAGTGTATGAGAGCTATGATGTCACAAGTGGAGAACGCACATTGATTTCGGAGAAGAGTACTATAGCTATATCGATCCTTGCCATCCTAGCTGCCGGTGTAGCGCTATTTTCGATATTCCAATACCAGGACCGACTTAGACAGATCAAATTAGGCGCACTCAACTCATTGCTTATGGCCGGTGTTGTTGGCACAAGCTTCTACTTTATTTTGAAAGCAGAGAAAATGCTTGCAGTAGGTCAGCAAGGGCAATATCTGTTTGGCTTCTACCTCGGTATGGTGGCACTTTTATTCAACTCTCTAGCCAACCGCTTTATCAGAAAAGACGAAAGACTAGTGAGAGAGTCAGACCGAATCAGGTAGAGCTGTCAATTCTTCACGAGTTTCCTGACATCCTGTCATTATTTAATCCATGGAACGTGTTTTGCTGTTTGGCGGCAAAACGTAGATCCTAAAAAAACCAATTGATATGAAAGAAAAAGGTACCATCTCCATACACACGGAGAACATCTTTCCAATTATTAAAAAATTCCTTTACTCCGATCACGAGATCTTCCTTCGAGAACTCGTCTCCAATGCTGTAGATGCTACTCAAAAGGTCAAGCGTCTTGCTTCCCTGGGAGAGTTCCAAGGTGAACTTGGTGAAACTACCGTTGACATCACTGTCAATAAGAAGAAAAAGACCATCACCGTGACAGATCGCGGTATTGGCATGACCGCTGATGAGATCAAAAAGTACATCAACCAAATTGCCTTCTCTGGAGCTACTGAGTTCTTAGAGCAATACAAAGACAAAGGGGAAGACCAGCAGATCATCGGCCACTTTGGTCTTGGTTTCTACTCTGCTTTCATGGTGGCCAAGAAAGTTGAGATCATCACCCTGTCCCATAAGGAAGGTGCAGAAGCCGCCAAGTGGGTTTGTGATGGTGAAACAGAATTTGAGATCTCACCCACCAAGAAGAAAGAGCGCGGTACTGAGATCATTCTCCACATTGCTGATGACTCGGAGGAGTTTCTTGAGGACTCCAGGATACAGGGTATCCTCGACAAGTACAGCAAATTCCTCCCTGTACAAATTCGATTTGGCCAGAAAGACAAGAGTGTAGAAGATGGTGAAGACAAGGATGGCAACAAGAAGTGGAAGACCATCAAGGTGGACAACATCATCAACAATACCACTCCACTATGGACCAAGTCACCAACTGACTTAAAGGATGAAGACTACTTAGCCTTCTACAAAGAGCTTTATCCATTCTCTGAGGACCCATTATTCTGGATACATCTCAACGTCGATTATCCATTTAACCTAACAGGTATCCTCTACTTCCCAAAAGTGAAGAACGACTTTGAGTTGCAGAAGAATAAGATTCAGCTTTACTCTCGTCAGGTATTCATCACAGATGAGGTGAAGGATATCGTACCCGAATTCCTAATGCTACTTCATGGTGTAATTGACTCACCGGATATCCCTCTCAACGTATCAAGGAGTTACCTCCAGTCCGACTCCAACGTCAAGAAGATCAACACCTATATCACCAAAAAAGTGGCTGATAAATTGGGAGAGCTCTTCAAGAAAGAACGTGATTCTTACCAGCAAAAATGGGCAGACATAGGTATGTTCATCAAGTACGGTATGATCAGCGAGGAGAAGTTTTATGAGAAGGCCAAAGACTATGCGCTTGTTGAAAACACCAAAGGTGAATTCTACACTCTTGATGAGTACAAAGACAAAGTCAAAGATAACCAGACAGATAAGGACAAAACAGCCGTTTGGCTATACACATCAGACGCTGACAAAGAACATGGCTTTATTGAAGCTGCCCAAAGTCGTAGCTATGATGTGCTGAAGATGGACGGTGTTCTCGATAGCCACTTCATTAACCACATGGAGCAGAAGCTTGAAAAGACCACTTTCAAGCGCGTAGATGCCGACATCCTTGATAAACTGATTGACAAAGGAGAAACTAAGGAATCTGTCCTTTCTGATAAGGAGAAGGAGGATGTCAAAGGCGTGTTCGATACAGCGATCAATGATAAGAACGCAAGTGTGAGTGTTGAGTCACTATCACCTGATGAGTTGCCTGTGGTCATCACACTACCAGAATTTATGCGTCGCATGAACGATATGGCCAAGACCGGTGGTGGCAGCCCATTTATGATGGGAAATATGCCGGAAATGCTGACCGTAACCGTCAACGCCAACCACAAGATGATACAAAGTATCATCAACGCCGAAGGCGAAGAAGATAAGACAAAGCTGGCAAGCCAGGCATACGACCTGGCCCTGCTATCGCAGAATATGCTGAAAGGAGCTAAGCTTACCAACTTCATTAAGCGAAGTGTAGAGCTCAATTCAAATTAAACATATCCTACTTCGGGAAAGTAAAAGGTCGCATCTCAATAATGCGGCCTTTTTTTCGTTTTGGAGCAGGATGATTAACTTTCGTTTTGTGAATCGAAAATCTTTTTCATTTCTATTAACCCTACTTTTCCTGATAAGTGCGGGGATTGCGGTTGCCCAGGACACGAGTGACAACTGGTTTGAGGTAGACTATAGCACTCCGCTCACCATCGACCTGGATGAAGAAGAAGATATTCTTGACAGCTTAAAGCAACGCAAAGAAAAAAAGCCGAAGAAAAAGGTTTTCTATGGGGTAAAAACAAAAAAAGGCTTTACCAGAACAGGTTTCGGAGACAATGTAGTAGTTGAGTTATTCTATTACCTCAAGGTACATGAAGATCCCGATCCTTATGTACGTGATATTTATTGGTACAATTTCAAAAAGAAAAAGATCACCAACTCCCGCAAGATCGATCTTAAAAATGGTGCCGTCCTCCACGGGCCTTACGTAAAAATGCTTGGTGACCAGGTATTAGAAGAAGGAATTTTCTACAAAGGAACCAAGCACGGAAGATGGATGCGATACAACAGGCATGACATCCTGCAGGCCAAAGAGAAATACTATAAAGGATGGCCCAAAGAATCTCAGGTCGCCTACTGGAATAAGAAAACCCGACAGATAAGGGAGATCATCCCAATCCAGTTTGGAGAGAAAGAAGGTTATTATTATGCCTTTCACGAAAATGGCAACCTGGCTGCAATGGGCGAATATCACTTTGACAACAAAGTGGGAGTCTGGCGCGAATTCTATCCCAATAGAAATCGGAGAAAAAGAGAGATCATGTATCCCGAGTACGCCTTTGATAAAGTCAACAAGCCTGTCATTCTCAAAGAATGGAACGAAAAAGGGAAGATCATTTACGACCGTGAGAAATATAAACGAACGTTAGGTCAATAAAAAGCATCCTCAAAATGTTTGATCTCAGTGCCCGGCACTATCGCGATAATGTCAAATCTTATTGGGCCTTCCCAATCAACACCCATTAAATAATCATTCGCCGTTTCCAGGATTAGCTCTTGCTGACGTCTTGAAACGAAACTCTCAGGATTACCAAAATCCAGGTTGTTACGGGTCTTCACTTCCACAAAAGCCATCAAGTCACCTTTTTTGGCAATAAGATCAATCTCGCCTCGCTTATATCGATAGTTATTGGTGACAATCTCATATCCTTTATCTCGCAAATAAGCAGCGGCTTTTTGCTCACCGTCATTTCCAATCTCTTTATGGTCCGTAGGGCGCATCCTATATTTACAAAAAAACGACTATGAAACTGTATCCACTTAAGTTCACAACGATATACAAAGATAAGCTCTGGGGAGGCCAAAAAATCAAAACCATCCTTGGCAAGGATTACGGTGACCTTCCTAATTGTGGTGAGACATGGGAGATTTCAGGCGTCACTGGTAATGTCTCAGTGGTGGCGACTGGATCTTTAGCAGGTCAGAGCCTAAACGAGTTGATCAACGAATATGGTGCTGAATTGATGGGAAAGAAAGTTGCAGATAAGTTCGGGAGTGAATTCCCGCTTTTGGTCAAGTTCATTGATGCAAATGATGACCTTTCTATCCAGGTACATCCCAATGATGAACTGGCAAAACAACGCCATAACTCTTTTGGCAAAACAGAAATGTGGTACATCTTCCAGGCTGACCCAGGTAGTAAGCTTATAACAGGCTTTAATCAACCTCTGACCAAAGAAGAATATCTCGCCCGCTTCAATGAAGGGAAGCTAATGGATATCCTCAACCAAGAAGAGGTAGAGGCAGATGACGTGTTTTTCCTACCCGCTGGGCGGGTCCATACTATCGGCAAGGGATTGCTCTTAGCAGAAATACAACAAACTTCAGATGTCACATATCGGATTTACGATTTTGATCGTACCGATGATGAAGGCAACAAACGTGAGCTGCATGTAGAAGAAGCTTTAGATGCCATTGACTATCAACACTACCCTGAATATAAAACCAGCTATATCAACAAGCAGAATGAAGCTGTTCAACTGGTAGACTGTGAGTACTTCACTACCAATAAACTCGACTTCACTCGTCAGACATCCCGGGACTACTCTGATCTGGATTCCTTCAAGATCCTTGTTTGTATGGAGGGTGCAGCGGAAGTTAAGGTAAATGGGTTAGGCTACCCAATTCGTAAAGGTGAAGCCATGCTGCTACCTGCTGTGATCAAATCTGTGGAGTTAGAAACGGAAGGTGGTTTTAAGATGTTAGAGTCATACATCTCTTAACTCGTGAACACCATCATTAATAAAAAGACTCAATTTCGGCAGCTGGGACTGATAGATTACAAAGAAGCATGGGACGAGCAGGAGCGGATTTTTGCAAATACCGTGCAATTGAAAATCGCCAATAGAAATAAGTCCGATCTGGATCGGTTGCCAACACCGAATTACCTACTCTTTTGTTCACACCCACATGTTTACACGTTAGGCAAGAGTGGTAAGCCAGAAAACTTGCTATTGGATGAGTCTGGTCTCAGAGCAAAACAGGCGAAGTACTATAAGATCAACCGCGGAGGTGATATCACCTATCATGGTCCGGGTCAACTCGTCGGTTATCCTATTCTTGATTTAGACAATTTCTTTACAGACATTCATAAGTATCTACGATTTCTGGAGGAAGCGGTGATATTGACCCTATGGGAATATGAAATAACTGCTGGTCGTATCGAAGGGCTCACAGGGGTTTGGTTGGATCATATTGAACAAAAAGAGCCTAGAAAGATCTGTGCGCTAGGTGTGAAATCCAGCCGGTGGGTAACTATGCATGGTTTTGCTTTCAACATCAATGTAGACCTTGACTATTTTGGCAATATCATTCCATGTGGTATAGATGATAAAGCGGTGACCTCAATGAACAAAGAACTAGGCTACACTTTGGATGAAGCGGAGGTAGCAGAAAAGGTCAAACAACACATCGGTAAACTGTTTGAGATGGAGTTTATTTAATTCATGTTATCTGCATACTTATAACCTGTGCCCGTATTTAGAAGTAGTACTTGTTCCTCTCGATTGATCGCACCATTATCCAGTAGAGCTTTAAGAGCTGAAACTAAGGCTCCACCTTCAGGAGCAACGAAGAGGCCTTCATTTTTTGCTAACAGTTTAACTCCTTCCATCATATCATCATCACTGACTGCCATCGCTAATCCATGAGAAGTGATTATCACATCTTTGATCATGGATTCAGCAAATGCCGCTGGGACAACCAAGCCATTGGCAATGGACTCACTTCCCTGATAGGGCTCTCCTATCTCCCGAGTACCATTCATCAGACTGACAATTGGCTGGCAGTTTTCTGCTTGTACCGCAATCATTCGCGGTAGCTTCCCTTCTATCCAACTCATCTGACGCATCTCGTGAAAAGCTTTCCAAATACCCAGTAATCCTGTACCGCCACCGGTGGGGTACAGGATTACATCAGGCACTTGCCAATTCAGTTGCTCAGCTATCTCGTAACCCATTGTTTTCTTACCTTCAAGGCGGAAGGGTTCCTTCATAGTACTCACATTGAAGCAGTTACGTTCTTTGGCGATCTTCCCCGCAAGTGCTCCACAGTCATTGAGAAAACCATCAATCAAGATCAACTCTGCTCCATAGTACTGACACTCCATCTGGAATATTCTGGGTGTGAACCTGGGCATGACCACTGTCGCCTTGATACCTGCCTTAGCGCAGTAAGCAGCCATCGCACCACCAGCATTGCCGGCAGTGGGGATCACACATTCCTCTACGCCAAGCTCATTGGCTTTGCTGATCGCTGAACTTAACCCACGCGCTTTAAACGAGCCTGTAGGATTGCCGGACTCGTCCTTGATCATCAATGAAGGCATATCCAGCTCTGCCCCAAGGTTACCACACTGTAAGAGAGGAGTATTTCCCTCGCCCAGTGTTACCAACTTCGAATGGTCATAAAGAGGCATCACTCGCTGATAGCGCCACATATCACTTCGATCTACGATCACCTCCGATGGACTACTCCCTACAGGAAGTTCATATTGGGCAATAAGAGGACGGGCACAGTTTCCTTCCCCGCAAGTAGCGTAAGACTGTATTTCTTCCGGTGAATAAGGTTTCCCGCAATGATTGCACTTTAGCTTTGTATAATAAGTGAGTCTCCTGCTTATCGTCTCCATGATCTCAACGTTTCTGCGGTTGAAATTAGAGAGAGTCATAAGCTTCAATTGCCTGACTTCATGCTCTTTAATTATGAAGTATAATCAGAGGTTATTTCTTTTAAGAGTGTGTCTTATGAAAGCCTCGGTGGTAGGGAGTGATTGCTCACCTTGTCTGGTTATAAAATAAAACTGCCGCTCAACGGCTAATCCATCAACAGGTATGACCGACAATTCACCAGCCTCCAGTTCTTTGCGGATTGCCTTCAAAGGCAAAAAAGCTACCAGTGAGTCTGAGAGCACAAAGTTCTTAAGCGCTTCCGTACCACCGAGCTGGACTTCCACCTGAAGATTGCGAGAAGAGTATCCAGCCTGTTTTAGCGCATATCTCACGCTTTGTAATGTGCCTGAACCCGGTTCGCGTGAAGCTAGTCTAATATGAAAAAGTTGAGGTATAGTCAGTGAGCGCCCATCAGTCAATGGACTGAGCTGTGATCCTACTAACACAATTTCATCCTTTGTGAAAGGTGTATAGCTCATCTCTTTCAGCCGACTAAAAGCCTCTGCTATTCCAAGATCAATTTCATTGTTTTGCAGGGCCTTGACAATGTTCTCTGAGTTACGATTTACCACCGATATGAATTGCTTAGGGTAATGTTGACGATATACAGATAAGACTTTGGGCAGAATGTACAATGCCATCGTCGTACTCGCCCCAAGCTTGAGGTGCCCTTCAGCATTCTGAGCATCAAGCAACGAACTCATATCAAACATGAGCCTCGCCTCCAGATTAGTTCCTTCCTGTAGATGCTTCAAGAGTACTTCTCCCGGTCGGGTCAAATAGATAGTGCTGCCCTTTCTCTCGAAAAGGTTTGTCTTGAGCTCCTGCTCTAAGGTTTTGACATGCTTACTTATGGCCGGCTGACTTAGACTAAGTCGGTCAGCAGCCTTTGAGAAACTCAAATGTCTTGCTACCTCTAAAAATACCTTATAGCGAAAAGCGATCATTGATATCAGTGTCTGTCCGAAACTAGGTATTTGAGTAGGAGCGATCACTAGGAAGTTGATAAAAGGGATTTTTTATTTGTAGTCGAGAAAATTGTCATAGCTCAACACATTTCCAAAATGAAAAAAGACATCCCATTTGAACCCGTAACTGGTGTATTGGTAGCCGTTGTACCCCAGGACCAAAATGACTTGAATCAACCTTGGGACGTCTACATCATTAACAAGAATCTTGTAGAACTCAATACAGTGATGGTCACCTCTAAAGGGTATGGCACTATCAATGGTGAAGAAAAGAAAACCTCCGTACTGAGGCATGTTATTGAGCAACTCAACGAGCAGAGTTATGCCAAGATAGAGCCTATGGACCCATCTGTTTTTGCACTGACTAATGAGTACTGGGTGAGCTACTATATCCTGGACCAGATCTTTGACAAAAAGTTCATATTCGTCCCTGACAGCATCCTGGATACCAACCTCACCTACATTGCGGAACTCGACACAAGGGGAATTCTGCATCCCTGAGCTTTTTTAGTATATTCCAGTTATGGACAGCAATGTACTGGTCATAGACATAGAGACCATATCCGGAAAAGGTAGTTTTGAAGAACTAAGTCCGGAAATGCAGGCACTTTGGGCCAAAAAGGCCTCCCAACTCAAAAATCCTGAGGAACAAACACCCCAAGAACTATTTGCTGACAAGGGTGCTATCTATGCGGAGTTTGGAAAGGTCGTCACTATAGCTTTTGGTATCTACTATACACATGAGGAGCGTGGACTGAGTCTGCGCGTCAAGGCACTAGCAGATGATAACGAGAAAGTGCTACTTGGAGCATTCAAGACATTCATAGAGTCCAAGTTTGATCAGAACAAGCTAGCCTTCTGTGCCCATAATGGACGAGAATTCGATTATCCATACCTGGGAAGGCGAATGCTTGTCAATGGAATACCCCTTCCCTATGCCCTACAACTTCATGGTAAAAAACCCTGGGAGGTTAATCATATTGATACCATGGAGCTGTGGAAATTTGGAGACTGGAAAAGCTATACATCGCTAGAACTATTGACAACCATTTTTGGGATACCCAGTAGTAAAGATGATATCGACGGGAGTATGGTCAATGAGGTGTATTATAAGGAAAATGGACTCGACAGAATAGCCCGGTATTGCTGCAATGATGTGATCGCTACGGCTCAGCTGTACCTACGGCTTCAGGGCAAAGACCTGATCCCGGAAGAGAATATCGAGATCATTACATAAAACAAGGCAGTGGACGTAAATAACCTTATGGTATGTTGAGCAGTTACATTTGTTGTACCAATGGTCACGTAACTAAGAATTAATATCACTAGTCCATTCCAACATTACAATTCATGTAACTTCGCAATTATTAGGTGGTGACCACCCTCAATGCCACCAGAGGCTGATGAAGCAAAAGAATATGCTTAGCCCAAATAAGCCTCAAACATTTTTCAAACTAAGGAGCACAGCTCCATCCATATGAGTAAAAAAAGAAAGAAACATCATAGTCCTAAAAGGACAAAAAAAGGAGGCCAACATCACAATGACCTGAGAAGAAAAGTACTCAGTTTGTTTGACGAGAACATAGGCCGAACATTCACTGTAAGACAGGTCATCAAAACACTTGGCATCAGAGATAAGATTAGCAAAAACATGGTCCCCGACCTCTTGTTCACACTTGAGCAGCAGAACCTATTGACCAAAAGACGTAACAACTTTAGTAGCGCAAAAGACCCGGAGGCATTGAAGGGTACAGTAGATCATGTCAACGCCAAATTTGCCTATATAGTCATTCCCGATAGGGAGGAAGACGTATGGGTCAAAACATCAGACCTAAAAGGAGCGGTAGATGGTGATACCGTAAATATAGCCATCAAAGGAAAGCGTCACGGGGCACGACCAGAAGGGGTCGTCACGGAGATTGTTGAGCGAAACAGAGCTGAATTTGTCGGACGGGTTGAGTTGTCTCAGAGCTTCGGCTTTGTCGTTCCCGACAATCGTAAGATCTATACTGACTTCTACGTCTACCCCGAGAAACTCAAAGGTGCCAAGGCCAATGACAAGGTAATGGTTCGTATCAAAGACTGGGGAAATGAGCGCAAAAGCCCAACTGCTGAAGTCACTGCCATACTCGGTAAGGCGGGAGAGCACGAAGCTGAGATACACTCTATCATGGCAGAGTTTGGGCTACCATTCTCATTCATGAAGGAGGTCGAGGAAGCGGCCGCAACTATTCCAGAGAAGATCACTAAAAAAGAGATAGGCTATCGTAAAGATTTCCGAAAGGTAACAACCTTCACCATCGACCCTGAAGATGCCAAGGACTTTGATGATGCCCTATCGCTGAAAAAACTGGATAATGGCAATCTCGAAGTGGGTATCCACATTGCTGACGTCACACATTATGTAAAGCCTAAGACCATCCTGGAAGAAGAAGCGTTTGACAGGGCCACTTCTGTGTATCTTGTTGATCGTACGATCCCGATGTTACCGGAAAAGTTATCCAACAATCTTTGCTCGCTAAGACCCAATGAAGATAAGTTGACCTTTTCAGCAGTGTTTGAGCTAACATCAAAAGCTGAGATCAAGGCGCAGTGGTTTGGTCGTACAGTTATCCATTCCGATAGGCGGTTCACTTATGAGGAAGCGCAAGAACGCATCGAATCAGGCGAAGGAGATTTTGCAAGTGAGATCAATCAACTCAATGTGCTTGCTAAGAGGCTCAAAGACCAAAGATTTAAAAACGGTTCTATCGCCTTTGAGACTGTAGAGGTCAAATTCAAACTTGATGAGCAAGGTAAGCCACTGGGGATCGTACAGAAGGTAAGAAAGGATGCTCATAAGATGATTGAGGAGTTTATGCTTCTGACTAATAAGAAAGTGGCCGAATTCATTAATGATAAGTCTAAAAGTGGCCAGGAACATACCTTTGTCTACCGCACACACGACAACCCGGACCCTGAAAAGCTGGACAACTTTGCCAAGTTTGCTACAAGGTTTGGACACAAGGTCAATATTGCAGGGGGCGCTTTGTCTTCTGAGCTCAACACTTTAATGAACAAAATAGAAGGTAAACCCGAGCAGAATGTCCTTGAATCGCTGGCCATTCGCTCTATGGCCAAGGCAAAATATACCACAGACCCAAAAGGACATTTTGGGCTGGCGTTTGATCATTACACTCACTTTACTTCGCCGATCCGAAGATATCCTGATATGATGGTGCATCGACTACTGCAGCACTATTTGGATAGCGGAAAACCTGTAGACAAGGATGATTTTGAGCAAAAATGTGCTCACTCTTCAGAGCGAGAGAAAAGAGCATCAGATGCTGAACGTGCATCTATCAAATACAAGCAAGTTGAGTTTATGTCAGACACCAGAGGCAAGGTATTCGATGGTATCGTTGCTGGGGTAACAGAGTGGGGCATCTTTGTAGAGATCATCGAAACGAAATGTGAAGGGATGGTGAGGATGTCGGACCTGACTGACGATTTCTATGAATTTGATGAGAAGAACTATCGTGTAGTCGGCCGCCGAAATAAAAAAATCATCACGCTAGGTGACAAAGTGAAAGTGACTGTAGTTAATACTGACATAGACCGAAGAACGATTGATCTGGAATTTGTAGAGGAATGAGCAATACCTTCCAACCCTATCTCGCCAAGTTAGGTGAGGCCATAGAAAATGAGCCTTTTGGGCAGCACCCTAAGGAGCTGTACGAGCCGATCCGCTACATATTGAAGCTTGGTGGCAAGCGATTGCGTCCTATGTTGGCCCTGCTTGCCTATCAGCTAGGCAAAGATGATTGGGAATCTATCCTCAAACCTGCCATGGCCGTTGAGGTTTTTCACAACTTTACGCTCATGCATGACGATATCATGGATGAAGCACCCATTCGACGAGGGCAACCTACTGTCCATAAGCGTTGGGACGAGAACATCGCGATCCTGTCTGGTGATGCGATGCTGGTCAAGGCTTATGATCTGCTATTGGATGTCGAACCAAAGCTGTTACCAGCAATTATCCACATGTTCAATAAATGCGCAGTAGAAGTTTGTGAAGGACAACAGATCGACATGAATTTCGAGCGGCGATCTGACGTCACCGTCGAGGAATATCTTGAGATGATACGGCTCAAAACAGCAGTGCTACTTGGAATGAGCCTTCGATTGGGTGGCACTTTGGCAGGGCTACCGCAAAAAGATACCGAGCTGCTCTGCACGTTTGGTGAAAAGATTGGTGTGGGTTTTCAATTGAAGGACGATCTACTTGACGTGTTTTCTGATAAGAAAAAGTTTGGCAAGCAGGTCGGAGGAGATATTATCGCCAACAAAAAGACATTTTTGCTGATCAATGCACTCAAAATAGCAGAAGGTGAAACGGCTAGAATCTTAACGGATTGGATAGCCAAAAAAGACTTTGATAAAGAGCAGAAAGTCAAGGCAGTAACAGCAATCTATGAGCAGCTTGCTATCAGGCAGCTGACAGATAAAGTCATTCAGGATTACTTCGATCAGGGTTATCAAGCCCTTGCTTCCATCGACATTCCCGACAGTCGCAAAGCACCACTGAAGGAGTTTGCGGACTATCTATACCATAGAGACAAATAACCCATGTCATACACACTCATCATTATTATCGTCACTGTGGCCACCAGCGTTAGCGCATGGAATAAACCCGGGATGTACTACGGTTGGATGTTCAACCCTTATCAAATCGCTCGAAACGGCCAGGTTTATCGTTTCCTTAGTTCGGGATTTATTCATGACGGTTGGGTGCACCTCGGGTTCAACATGTTTACGTTCTATTTCTTTGGTCGAAATGTAGAACAGATTTACACCTATGTATTAGGCCCCTCCGGACCTACCTTTTTTGTGGTAATGTACCTCCTCGCGATCATTGTATCTGACTTACCTAGTTATTTCAAATACAAAGATTTTCAGGGCTATAATTCACTAGGGGCATCTGGCGCTGTTAGCGCCATGGTATTCAGCAGTATTCTCTACATGCCATTGAATGATATTTGCCTTTATTTCATTTGCCTGCCTGGTTTTATTATTGGCATTTTATATGTCATCTATTCTGTCTATCAAGGCAGGGCTATGTCTGATAACATCAATCACCAGGCCCACTTGATAGGCGCTTTCTTTGGAGTAATTTTTAGTTTGATCATCAGCCCAGGCGCGTTACCATCGTTTTTGGAACAAATAAGCCAATTTCGGCTGTTCTGATATTTGAGATAACGTTATTTTTGCAGTCACGTTTGCTGTAAAAATGTTTTGAAAGTTGAGAACCGCGCAGGTATTCGTTGCTAAAGTCGCACTCATCATGGTGCTACTCATGGGTTGTAAAGACGAAGAAGACAACAACTCTGTAGTCGGTACTTGGGATGTAATTACCCATGAAGTAGAGCAAGTCAGAGGGGGGGAAGTGATATTTGGAGCGACCTACTTTGAGACCGGCACGTACCGATTCAATAGCGATGGCACGGGTTTCGTATTACTTGATGTTCCAGTTATTGGATTACCTACCGATCAAGACATCTTATGGGCTGAAGATAGCCTGGGCAGAATTACTATAGATTATAATGATGGCTCATCTGTCCATCGCTTCGATCCTAGCTATCGCGGCGATATCCTGTTGTTGAAGGGCTCTCAAGTATCGGGTGGCTTTGGCAACTTGCTTTTCACCAACTCAGAAGTCCTCTATCGGAAGCAATAAAAAACCCATGGCTTTTTCAAACCATGGGTCCTGATTTAACTTTTAAAATTCTTCTAAGCCTCTATCGGGACAACAGAGACATATGATCTGTTAGCTCTACCTTTCTTGAACTCTACCGTTCCGTCAATCAGAGCAAACAAAGTATGATCCTTTCCAAGGCCTACGTTAGCACCAGGATGATGTTGTGTGCCACGCTGACGTACAATGATGTTACCAGCGATAGCTTGTTGACCTCCATATATTTTTACACCAAGTCGTTTACTATGCGACTCTCTACCGTTTTTAGAACTACCGACTCCTTTTTTGTGTGCCATGGTTGATTCTTATTTAATGTCTTCGATTAATACTTTAGAGAACTCCTGTCTGTGGCCGTTCTTCTTCTTGTATCCCTTTCTTCTTTTCTTCTTGAAAACAATGACCTTGTCGTCTTTGCCATGACCTAGTATCTTACCAGAAACCTTAGCCCCTTTCACTGTAGGCTGACCTACTTTGACTTTGCCATCATTATCCACTAGCAACACGTTATCAAACTCTATGGCTGCACCTTCGTCTCCTTCTAATTTGGGAGTGTAAACGTACTGATCCTTAGATACTTTGAATTGTTTACCAGCGATATCAACAATTGCGTACATATAGCTTTTTGTATTACTTCTCCAAAAATGGATTGCAAAGATAGACTAATCCACGTAATATTCAAACCTAACCTCTGAGTTCAGCAACCAAAAAAGATTTTTCAAAAAATTTCAGATTTGGCCACCCTCTTATACGCTCCATTTTCCTGAAAGTTAAGATTGTATTCGTCTTTCCTTCAACCCTTATTTTCAGTCAATTATGCGCCAAAAAGGTGTGTCATTTTAGAGGTCCATCAGACCGTTTCGGAGCTTTGATTTTTACCCCCCTTTTTATAATATTTGTGTCACTCGGCTGGAAAAAGCGCTCTTTTCTTTCCGGCTTGACCCCTGAAAATTATACACCAGCTAATAAAGAACAGAGGAATAACTGTATTCACTCAAAAGGGATGCTTTGTTCTTCTGCTAAAGCTCTTTGGAAGGGACGTAAACGTGATGTTTAATAATATATAATAGTGAAAAATAGATGAGCCACGCAGTTGAATTAGACGAGCCAATATTAAAAGAGAACAAAGATCGATTCGTCATCTTTCCCATCCAGCACGCTGATATCTGGGAGTTTTACAAGAAAGCAGAAGCCAGTTTCTGGACAGCCGAAGAGATCGACCTCAGTCAAGACCTGAAAGATTGGGAGAACCTCAACGATGGCGAACATCACTTCATCAAACATGTACTCGCTTTCTTCGCAGCTAGCGACGGCATTGTCAATGAAAACCTTGCTGAGCACTTCGTGTCGGAAGTGCAGTATACGGAGGCTAAGTTTTTCTATGGTTTCCAGATTGCCATAGAGAACATCCACTCAGAGACCTACTCATTACTAATAGATACTTATGTAAAAGATCCTACTGAGAAGAATAAGCTCTTTCATGCTATTGAAACCATGGATCTGGTAAAGAAGAAAGCAGAATGGGCGCTGAGATGGATCGACAAGGGCAACTTCCAGGAACGACTTATTGCTTTTGCTGCTGTAGAAGGCATTTTCTTTTCAGGTAGCTTCTGTTCTATATTCTGGTTGAAGAAAAGAGGTCTAATGCCAGGTCTCACCTTCTCCAATGAACTCATCTCAAGAGATGAAGGGTTACACTGTGATTTTGCTTGTCATCTCTATACCAAGCACGTAAATAACAAATTATCCCAGGAAACAGTGATTGAGATCATTCGCGACGCTGTTACTATCGAGCAAGAGTTCGTATCTGAAGCACTCCCTGTTAGACTGATTGGTATGAACGCTGATCTCATGTGCCAGTATATCGAGTTTGTTGCCGATAGGCTCCTCCTGGAGCTTGGATGCCCTAAAATATATAATGCCACTAACCCATTTGACTTTATGGAAATGATTTCGCTTCAAGGAAAAACCAACTTTTTTGAGAAGCGAGTAGCAGAATACCAGAAAGCCGGCGTTTTGAAAAAAGACACAGAAAACGAATCACCAAAATTCTCGCTTGACGAAGATTTCTAGACCTATTTAAACCCAAAAGAGCAAAATGTTTGTAATAAAAAGAGACGGAAGACGCGAATCAGTAAAGTTTGATAAGATCACAGCACGCATAGACAAATTGTGCTATGGTCTCAATATGCAATACATCGAGACGATCGATATCGCTAAAAAAGTAATCGACGGTATCTACGATGGAGTGACTACACAGGAGTTGGATAACCTGGCAGCAGAGACGGCTGCTTCTATGACCACAAGACATCCGGATTATGCCACGCTTGCAGCGAGGATAGCCATATCCAACCTACATAAAACCACAAGCAAGTCCTTTTCTAATACGATGAAAAGGCTCTATACCTACATAGATTCTAAAACGGGAGAAAATGCGTCTTTAATCTCTACTGAGGTCTATGGTATTATAAAGAAAAATGCCGCTCTTCTGGATTCAAGCATTATTTACGATAGGGACTTTAGCTACGATTACTTTGGGTTTAAGACATTAGAGCGATCTTATCTAATGCGTCTGGATGGTAAAATCGTAGAACGCCCTCAGCATATGTTGATGAGAGTGGCAGTAGGTATCCATAAGGAGGATATAGAAGCTGCAATTGAGACTTACAACCTACTAAGTGAAAAGTGGTTTACCCACGCTACTCCTACATTGTTCAATGCGGGCACTCCCAAACCACAGCTTTCATCTTGCTTCCTACTTACTATGAAGGAAGACAGCATCGATGGCATCTACGATACGCTGAAGCAATGCGCCAAAATCTCACAGTCTGCCGGTGGTATTGGTCTCAGCATCCACAATGTGCGCGCAACAGGTAGCTATATCAAGGGCACCAATGGTGTATCTAATGGTATCGTACCTATGCTGCGCAACTTCGACATGACAGCACGTTATGTTGATCAAGGCGGTGGTAAGCGTAAAGGAAGCTTTGCCATTTATCTAGAGCCATGGCATGCAGACATCTTTGACTTTCTTCAAATGAAGAAAAATCATGGCAAGGAAGAGCTAAGAGCAAGAGATCTATTTTACGCACTATGGGTGTCTGACCTCTTTATGAAGCGTGTAGAGGCCAATGAAGATTGGTCGCTATTTTGCCCTAACGAGGCGCCAGGCTTAGCAGAATGCCATGGTGAAGAGTTTGAGAAGCTTTATGAAAAGTATGAAAAGGAAGGTAGAGCCCGTAAGACAGTAAAAGCACAGGAGCTTTGGTTTGAGATCCTCGAGGCGCAAATCGAGACTGGTACTCCTTATATGCTCTTCAAAGATTCGGCCAACAAAAAGTCTAATCAGAAGAACCTTGGAACCATCAAGTCTTCGAATCTGTGTACAGAGATCATAGAGTACACTGCTCCTGATGAAGTAGCAGTATGTAACCTAGCTTCTATTTCGCTACCAAAATTCGTAGCAGAAGACGGTACTTTCGATCACGATTCATTGTATAAAATCACAAAGGTTGCGACACGTAATCTCAACAAGGTGATTGATGTGAATTACTACCCGGTACCCGAGGCTGAAAACTCCAACAAGCGTCATCGTCCGATTGGATTAGGTGTGCAAGGGTTAGCTGATACATTTGCATTAATGCGCCTGCCATTCGATTCTGATGAGGCGAAGCAACTCAACAAGGAAATCTTCGAGACCATCTATTTCGCAGCGATGGAGACTTCTATGGAGATCGCACAGAAAGAAGGTGCTTATGAGACGTTCAAAGGTTCTCCAGTATCAAAAGGTATATTCCAATTTGATATGTGGGGTGTAAATCCTGATTCTGGCCGCTGGGATTGGACAGATCTAAAGCAGAAAGTAAAGAAAAATGGTGTGCGCAACTCATTGTTGGTAGCACCTATGCCGACCGCTTCCACTTCTCAGATCTTAGGTAACAATGAATGCTTCGAGCCATATACTTCCAATATTTATACTAGAAGGGTACTCTCAGGTGAGTTCATCATTGTGAATAAGCACTTGATGAAAGACCTTATCAAACTTGGCCTTTGGAATGATAATATGAAGAACAGGATCATTGAAGCCAATGGATCTATCCAGGGGATCGCCGAAATTCCTGATGATGTCAAAGCACTTTACAAGACCGTTTGGGAGATATCTCAGAAAAAAGTGCTTGAGATGAGTGCTGACAGAGGTGCTTATATCTGCCAAAGCCAGAGCCTGAATGTACACATGATCGATGCTAATTTCGGTAAGTTGACCTCAATGCACTTCCATGCCTGGAAGCTCGGATTGAAAACAGGCATGTACTATTTGAGAACTAAAGCAGCAGCAGATGCAATCAAGTTCACCGTAGAAAAGCAGCAAGTGGAGCAGCCAAAGTCACAGCAGGCTCAATCAGCACAAGAAGTCACTTCACAGCAGGCACAAAATCAACAGGCCATCCAGTGCTCACTAGATGATCCGGAAGGTTGCGAGATGTGCAGCGGTTAAAATTTTGAATGTGAATTAATTGTTATGATGCCCTGATGCACAACATCAGGGCTTTTCTTTTAGGTACACTCTGTTTCAATCCTCTCCGTTAACTTTACGATCGATATCGTTAGGGTTATGTCTCGTTTGTGGATTGCGTTTTTTGGATTACTACTGTTTACACCAGATCTTCTAGCACAGCACAGCTCCATTTATGGGATATCGGGCCACTATGGTTGGATCATCCCTCATTCCAGTGAGCTTAAAGCCATTTCTCAGTCTTCACCTATCGGAATACAACTCGACTGGAGCAGGATCAAAACTTCCGATAAGGCTTGGGAAAGTTGTAATTGCTATGGACAAGTCGGGCTTTCTTTCAACTACTTCAACTACCAAAACAGGCAACAGCTAGGTAGCTCGTACAACCTAACTTACTTCGCCGAACCCTACCTTAGCTACCGGAATAGGGTGTTTTTTAGCCTAAGGGCTGGAGCAGGGATTACCTATCTCACCCAAGTACATGACCCGATAGACAATCCGCAAAACACATTCTACAGCGCACCAGTCAGCTTTCTCTTAGTACTAGGCCCTAACGCCAATTATCGGCTTTCTGATCACGTGACCTTGACAGCAGGCTTGCACTACAATCATATTTCCAATGGTGGTATGAAGCAACCCAATAAGGGGATGAACTTTCCAACCTGGACAACCGGGATCAAGTATCATCCTCAACCTATCAAACTGGAAGCTCGAGAAAAGAAAAACGATCAAAAAGGTAAACTAGGCGGCTATATAAGAGCATTTGGCACTCTACCGGAAGTCGATACAGACACCTTATCAGGCACTGATAACAGTCGTGCACTACTTCTGGGCATATCAGGCGGAGCTCTCTATCATTTTACCCATACTAATGCACTCAATATAGGCATTGAAATCGTTAGAGATGGCTCGAATGCTCAATCCACTACTACAAATGATGTACCCATTGACCCATACATCATTGGACTTATGCTTGGTCATAACTTTGTCTTTGGTCGATTGACTTTCAATCAGCAACTTGGCTGGTATGTTCTTCGTGATGAGCTGGCCGGTAACAGAGATTTCTATCAACGCTATGAGATACTCTATCGCCTCGGTGAGCGCTGGCAGGTAGGCACTTCACTTCTGGCCCATGGCCATGTGGCCGATAATCTGGATTTGAGATTGGGCTACCTGATCTACTAAATCATCATCTCAGCAATGATCGCTACTGCAGCGCCAATTACGCTCATCGTTACTTTCTGCCAGCTCCAACTGTGTTCTGGGGCTGATTCAATAAAAATAGTAGTCGATATATGAAGGAAGTTGCCACTTACAAAAGCAAAAAGCATTACGACACCATTTTCCGATAGGTGCATAAACTCTCCCGAAATGAGCCCGATCGGACTCATAAATGAGAAGATCACGAGGAGAATTATAGGGATCGTCTTCTTACTAAACTCACATGTCAATACCGACATCAAAGCAAATGCCGCCGGCATCTTGTGTAGCACAATACCAAGTAATAACGGAGTGGAGTCGTGATGCTCGTGCAATTCTGAAGGATGTGAGATCAATGTGCCTTCAAGGAATGCATGGAGTGCAAGACCAATCATCAACATGTAGATGCTACCTGTGGAATGATGGTGGTCATGCGTGTGCTTATGCATGTGTCCGTGCTCTACTCCGGCCGTGAAAAACTCCAGAAAATACTGGAAGAAGAATCCCAGCAATACTAATAACCCAATTTTATTGCCTTCCATATCGGAATGGAAAAGCTCCGGCATAATATGTATAATAGTAATTGCAAACAGGTAAGAACCAGCAAATACCAACGGCATCTTGAGTTGCTTGTCAGAAAGCTTCGGTAGCAAATAGACCGCTAGGCCGCCAAACAGGCTTGTAATAAATAATATGAGTGAATTGCTCAGCATTTTCTGGTAAGAAAGATCAACCTGTCAGACTCCTCTGCCGAATATGTGTTCAAAGAGTAGTCACCAAAAACCTCTTCAACATTGAGACCGGCCTGCTCAAAATAGTCAAGGAACTCAACGCGTCTGATGGCCTTCACTTTCTCTTGATAATGGTGTTTCTTTTCAGCATGAGTAAAATGAATATCCTTCCAAATAAATTCCCCATCATAGCTCTTTTTAATATTGAAAGAGGTCCCATTGATCTGTTTGACTTCCTCACTTACGAGATTGTTGATAACTACGAAAGGATTAAGAAAATCTAATAGGAAGTGGCCTCCAGGCTTGATGGCCGCTGCAATGGACCGGATGGCCTGAGCATGCTCCTCATCAGTTTCGAAGTAACCGAAGCTGGTGAAAAGATTCATAGCAATATCGAAAGATGATTGAGCGTAAATCTCACGCATGTCATGTACATCGAACTTCAATTTCTCGTTGGATGACTGCCTTGCCTCTTTGATATTCTCGGGTGAAAGATCGATCCCGGTGACCTCAAAGCCTTTAGCATTGAGGTAGATCGCATGTCGGCCTTTACCACAAGCCACATCCAGCACGCTACTGTTGATATCCACCTTGATATGACGTACAAAGTTGTCAATGAAGAATTGTGCTTCCTCATGATCTCTATGGCCGTACAGTACATGATAGTACGGTGAGTTAAACCAATCACCAAACCATTCCTTCCGGTTCATAACTACTCTACATTGAGATAATTGGCTATGCCGGGCGTAGCATAGGTTTGGATCTCTCCTTTTGCGTCGGAGTAAATAAGGAAAGCTTCCATATTATCAGACTGTTGAATAATCTTAAGGCTTTGATCATATCCCATTACCATGAACCCGGTAGCATAAGCGTCTGCCGACATGCAATCTTTGGCAAATACCGAAGCGCTTAGCAGCGAATGCTCAACAGGGTAGCCCGTAAACGGACTAATCGTATGCGATACTTTCTGCCCATCCTTGATATAAAAGTTCCGATAATTGCCAGATGTAGCTAACGACATATTTTCGATGTACACCGTGGCTTTAAGCCGACGCTCATTCTGAGCTACATTAGGATCGTCAATTCCGATGAGCCAATTCCTACCGGTGGAATTCTTGCCCTTGCATCGGACCTCCCCCCCTATTTCAACCATATAGTTGGCAATTCCCTTCGACTCCAAAAATTCGCTTACTACGTCCACACCATAACCTTTTGCTATGGCACTAAAATCTAGAAAAAGATCGCCTGCTGGCTTGGAAGCACTTTGATCATCAAAATCAATCTTGTCAAAACCCACCGTCATCAATAATGAATCTACTGTAGCGCTATCTAATAGATTTTGTTCACTTCCTGGTCCGAACCCCCAAGCATTTACCAGAGGCCCGACAGTAGGGTCAAACGCACCTGAGGTGATTTCATAGATCTCCTTTGATTTGGTGAGGATCTCCTGAAGATATTGTGACTCAAAACGGATAGAATCGTTGTTGTTAAATCGGCTGATCTCAGAGTTGGGTATATAAGTACTAAGCGAGTTGTTAAAAGCAATCAATAATGAATCAACCTCGGTCTGATAACTCTGACCGTTTGCTTCAAGGTACTTTACAGTATAAGGTATGGGCCCCATAGTTGTACCACCAAGTGTTACCATTACCAAATCTTCGGACTGATTGGCGAATCTTATGATTAGAATGATAATGACACCCATTAATAGAGCTCCGGCAATACGTTTGCCATTGAAAGCAGACATAGGTCAGATTTTGCCGCAATTTAATCTTTCTGCATCATAGTTGCACTAATCAGCAGTCTTCTGTCAAGCGCTTTCTCAATAATCCCGATCCACGAATAATGATTATTTTAGAAGCAAATTTGGGAGATGCGAGAAGATTATCTTCAGGGTGATGGTGGTGGACTGAGTTCCTCGGAAAAAGAGTTTGAAAAGGCCCTAAGGCCTTTGTCATTTGATGATTTTACCGGGCAGTATAAAGTGGTAGAAAACGTCAAAGTTTTCGTGCAGGCTGCCAAGCAACGCGCAGAGCCACTCGATCACGTACTACTCCATGGACCCCCGGGCCTTGGCAAGACCACACTTTCCCATATCATTTCCAATGAGCTAGGTTCAAGCCTGCGGTTGACATCTGGCCCAGTGCTTGACAAACCCGGAGATCTCGCCGGACTGCTCACCAATCTTGAAGATCATGATGTGCTCTTCATTGATGAGATCCATCGATTGAATCCGGTAGTAGAAGAATACCTCTACTCTGCCATGGAGGATTTTAAGATCGATATCATGCTTGATAGTGGACCTAATGCCCGCTCGGTGCAAATCGGTCTTAACCCGTTCACTTTGATCGGAGCAACGACAAGATCAGGCCTGTTGACGGCTCCACTTCGAGCCCGATTTGGTATCAATGCGCGCCTCGAGTATTATGATGCCAAGCTACTTACCAGAATCATCCAACGATCTTCGGATATACTTAATACAGCCATCGCCGATGATGCAGCTTACGAAATCGCGAGGAGGAGTCGGGGCACTCCGCGTATCGCGAATAACCTGTTGCGAAGGACAAGAGACTTTGCCCAGATCAAGGGGGATGGAGATATCACCTTGGAGATTGCGAAGTTTGCTCTTAACGCACTAGACGTAGACGATCACGGACTCGACGAGATGGATAATCGTATCCTACTTACCATCATTGACAAGTTCAAAGGGGGGCCTGTCGGTTTATCAACCATAGCCACTGCATGTGGGGAAGAGTCCGAAACGATAGAGGAAGTTTATGAGCCCTTTCTGATTATGGAAGGTTTCATCAAGCGAACAGCCAGAGGGAGAATGTGCACCGAGCTGGCTTATGAACATCTGGGTAAGATCCCTCCGCAGCGTGTGGGTACGCTATTTGAGTAGTGTCACGTCAATCTCTTCAGCAGCTTGCATCAGCTTTTTGTCAAGTGTGGCTAGCAGCGCCTTTTCTCTTAAAGCCAGATGCAAATATGACGCATCATAATAGCTGAGAGTCTGCTCTTGAGTGAGTTGATATATTTGGATGTGATCGCTATTTGATAATGAGATTACTGTACGTGGAAGGACATTGAATAGATCCAAAGATGACTTGACATCTTCATCTACAATCCTACCTCTCTTTTTTGCACTAAGTAGTACGTTCAGTACTTCATACTCAAACAATGGTTGAGAGAGTATCTCTATCTCTTCATTGATTGCTTGTGTTACCAGCTTTTCAGCTGGATCAGACAACTCATCAGCCAGAAATAGTGGCATTATGTATGAGCAATCAACGACTATAAGGCTACCTACGCCCTTCATCTTTCCAAGCTATAATGTCATCAATACTAACTTTGCCCAAAGACTCACGCTTTCTCATTTTCGAAAGTTGGGCTTTCAACTTTTCCCACTTTTCTATTCTCGATTCCCAAATAGGTTTCAGCCTAGCCACTGGTTTACCGTGCTTCGTAATAGTATATTCCTCTCCGTTGGCTACTTCCTTGAGTATCCGAGAGAGGTTCGTCTTGGCATCAAATGCCCCTACTGTTTTCATGTTAAACTAGTTTAAGTTTCTAGTTTAAATTAAAACTTTATATTTGAAGAAGCAAGCGTTAATTAACTCCTGGCCTGCTTGTGTCTTTCTCAAGGATCAATCCGTACATTTATACGACTCTTGTAATCTGTACATTGAATACCCATAAGAATACCGAAATTATCAAATCCATTGCCAAAGAGCTTGGTTTCTCTTTCTGTGGTATTGCAAAGGCTGAATTCCTTACTGAAGAAGCTTCCAAGCTAGAAGAATGGCTAAAACGAGGCTATCAGGGCAAGATGAGCTACCTCGAAAATCATTTTGATAAGCGACTTGATCCGACCCAACTGGTATCTGGTGCTAAGTCGGTTGTTTCTTTGGTTTTCAATTATTATCCTAAAGAAACTCATCAGGACCCTGATCAGCTCAAAATAGCCAAGTACGCTTACGGCCAGGACTATCATTTTGTGATAAAAGATAAGCTCAAGGAGTTCATGGCTAAAATTGAAGAGCAAATCGGGGCTGTTGAAGGGCGAGTTTTCGTTGATTCTGCGCCGGTTCATGAACGTGCATGGGCAGCCAAAAGTGGATTGGGTTGGATTGGAAAGAATTCTCTCCTGCTCAACCGGGAGTTAGGAAGTTTTTTTTTCTTAGCAGAGCTTATTATTGATTTGGAATTAGAGTCTGATGGACCCACGAAGGACTATTGCGGTACTTGTACTGCTTGTCAGGACGCTTGCCCCACTGATGCCATTCCGGAACCCTATGTCGTAGACGGCAGTCGCTGTATTTCTTACCTTACGATCGAACTCAAGGAGGAGATCCCCACAGAGTTTAAGGGCAGTATGGAAAATTGGGTATTCGGGTGTGATATATGCCAGGACGTTTGCCCTTGGAACCGCTTTTCCCAACCTCAGCAAGAACCGAAATTTGACCCTCAAGGCTGGGAGGCATTTTCTGATAATGACTGGGAAGAGATGACCCAAGAGGTCTTTCAAAAAGTCTTTAAGAAAAGTGCTGTGAAACGCGCAAAATACAGCGGACTAAAAAAGAACATCAGCTTCGTACAAAATCAGAAATCAGCCGAGGAACGGAAAAGTTAACCCTAGTACCTTGATTCAATCTGGTGATGGTCAGCTCTCCACTATTGCGATTGACAAAGTCTTTGCACATAAGTAAACCAATACCCGTTCCTCTTTCCTGATCCGTACCTTGCTTGGTGAATCCGGTATTGTAGATCAAAATATTATCAATGTCTACCTGGGTCATCCCCACACCTCTGTCTTCAACAGTTACATTGAGATAATCCCCGTCTACCTCACTATTCACTATTATGAGTCCACCATTTGGGGAGAATTTGATCGCGTTGTGGAGCAGATTTCTAAAGACAAAATCCAACATGTCTTTATCAGCCCAAACCTTCACTTCAGCAATTCCCGGATCAATTGTGACCTGAAGCTGTTTCTCCTCTATCAGCAGTCTAAAAAGACGGTGGTTCTTTTCTATCAAGCCACCAAGCGTAGTTGTGATCGGGTTGAAACTCATATAATCCTGTTGCATACGTGACCAATGAAGCAGATTGTCAAGAAGAAGGGTAAGGTTCTGTATAGCAGCTTTGGTTTTACCACTAAGCTCAGCCATTTCATCACTCGATAGCTTTGTATGATGATTGATCAACAGGTTAAGGAATGAATCTACTGTGGTCAGAGGGCTTTTCAGATCATGAGAAATGATTGAGAAAAGACGATCTTTTAGCGCATTGAGATCCCGGAGCTTGTTTTCTGAGCTGGTTATCTTATCGACTAATAGCTCGAGCTCTAAGGTTCTTTCCTTGACCTTCTGCTCCAACTTGTCCTTCTGCTCTTCAACAATCCTCTTTTTCTCTATTTCCTGTTCATTTTTGAGTTTCTCTTTTTTAATGATCTCATCACTGAGGTTCTTGCGGGTTCTGTTAAGGCGACTCGCAAGACCCATTGAAAAGAGTACCACCTGAGCGGCTACACCGTACTGCAGCAGGTAACGGGTGAAAAAATTATCTGGTAGGTAACCCAACTCTCTAAAAATGAACAATATACCACCTACATTAAGCAGAAGGTATGCTGACAAGAACCAAAGTGCAGGCTTGTAGCCTCGAAGAAATACAATGACACTCACTACAGTAATGGTCGTCATTACG
This sequence comes from Flammeovirgaceae bacterium UBA6059, assembly GCA_002435755.1. Taxonomy (GTDB): domain Bacteria; phylum Bacteroidota; class Bacteroidia; order Cytophagales; family Cyclobacteriaceae; genus UBA6059. The sequence goes on along the minus strand of DIYH01000002.1, from coordinate 497,093 downwards.
GTAGTACCAAGAATGCCGATTACTGTGTTAGCCTCATTGAGCCAATTGTCTCCAGTAGAATAGCTCCAGGCCCATAGACCTAGCGGAATAATGTAAAGGGCTATTAAAACCGTGAGGAAGCTGTTCCACTTAGGTACGTACTCTTCTGTATGGAGGTAGGATTTTGTAAAGAGTATCCTCGCTATATTCGTGATGGGTATGATCAGAGCAAAGAAGTGAATGTCCCAATAAGGACACTCTGGCCAGAAAAATTCACCACTAAATCCGTAAAAGAAAAACAAGTATAAGCCTACACCTACAATGGACAAGACATAATAGAGATAACTCACATCCTTTACTGATACATAGATCATCAAGTTGTACAAAGACATCACCAGAATGAGCCCGAAGAATATACTCTGACCAATAAGCCGCCAGTTGGATTCAGTCTGCAACTGAACGTGTGAAAGCAGGCCAATCTCTGATGTTGAGCGTATGATGTCCAGCGGATTAGACACTCCAAGTTTCGCCCAATAGATGCCACTTTGGGTAATTGGGATCAGGTTGCGGTGAGAGGGATATACTTTGGCGGACATGGGTAGCATGCTACCGGTCTGACCGATTAGCTCACCTTTCTGGTAAACAGTAGCCGTCCCCCATTGACCAAGTTCAAGGAAATAAGGAAAATCATCAGGTGTAATCTCTATATCAAGTCTTACCCAATACTCGGCATCTTCTTCGTCCAATGAGCCGGTAAACTCGTTATTCATCAGACTATCCCTATATACACGTGATACCTGTACATTATCCGCCTTTAAAAGACGAGGCAGACCTAGTATCAATATCACAATCGCAAGACGAAGCACGATAGTCATTTTTAGCTAATTTAGTTATTCTCATCATGAAGAGGTCAGATACGAAAAACAAGATATTGATCGCAGAAGACGACTTTGTTGTTGCCAAGAACCTGAGCCTTTCATTGACCGAGAGAGGTTACGATGTACTGGATATCAAAGAAAGTGGTGAAGAGTTGCTCATCGCGATGAAGTCACAACAACCCGATTTGGTCATTCTGGATATTAATCTGGCTGGCTTTATCGATGGCATTGCAGTAGCAGGACAAATCAATGAACACATGGATATTCCTATACTCTATCTCACATCTGACAGGGATAGGATGACCTTGGAAAAAGCAAAGCTGACGCATCCCGCTGGCTACTTGATCAAGCCTTTTGACATAGATGAGCTAGTCTCGGCGATTGAGTTGGGCATCTATAATCACACACTGAGCAGGGCATCTGTTGGAAAGGAAGCTGATGAAGCCATGATCAGTGAGACCCATCTATTTGTCAAGGCCAAAAATCGACTTGAAAAAGTAAAGTTTGATGATATCCACTATGTAGAGGCTAATGATATTTATGCCAGCCTCGTGACCGCCCAAAATACTTACATCCTGAGCTATCCGCTTAAGACGATAGAGACCATGTTCCCAGGGAACCTTTTTATGAGAGTGCATCGCTCATTTATTGTCAATCTCAATCAAATCGAGGCAATAGAAGACAATACCATTCAGATCGCCAGGAAGAACATCCCGATTGGAAAAACGCACAGGTCGGAACTCATGAAACGACTATCTATCATCTAGCGCTTTTCCCTTCACCTCAAAAAAAATGACCCTTACCCTGAAATCAGTGTCGCTCACATGCTGCAAACGATTTCAGAGCACCTTACTGAGTACTTTGGCCCAGATTTCATTGCAATTAACCCTATGGCCAGTACTTCTTTTGCATATGCCGGTTGGTTTGTAGTACTCTCGTACGCTGGAGTCATTTTATACTTTGTGATCAGAGGCGCTCGTCAAACTAAAAGCATTAATGACTATGCCTTGGGGAGTATAGCTTTTTCGCCGGTAGCCGTAGGCCTGGCACTAGCAGCTTCCATGACCAGTGCTGCTACCTTCATTATAAATCCCGGCTTTATTGCCTATTATGGTTTGAGCGGTTTCATTTCTCTTGGGATTGTTTTTGCCATTTCAGCAGTGGTCTCATTGATCATACTCACTAAGAGTTTCAGAAAAATCGGACAGTCCATCAAGGCCATGACCATGGCACAATGGATTGGCCTTAGATACAAGTCGGACAGCTATGCATTTTTCTTTGGGGTCATTTCCTTACTCCTTATCACATTTATAGTACTTATCTGTGTAGGTCTTACCAAACTGCTTGCCGCCTCGCTCAATCTTTCAGAGGTCTACGTGCTGCTTGGCGTGATTGTATTTGTGTTTGGCTATATGATGTTCGGTGGAGCCAACTCTATGGTATACACCAATATGATACAGGCACTACTCATGATCGTAGTGGCTATCATACTACTGACCTCAGGCTTTGATCACTTCGCCGGAGGCATCAATGGTTTTCTTGGTAAACTTGAGGCCATTGACCCCCTTTTGGTCTCAACCACTAACTCAGAGAGTCCCCTTTTCAGGGACTTTTTTGAGATCATTTTTTGTCAGATCATTGTGGGAGTTGCTGTCGTATGTCAACCTCACATCATTACCAAATCCCTACTGCTCAAAGATGACAAGCAGGTCAATACCTACTTACTAACTGGTGTCATTGTAGAGCTGCTTTTCTTTTTGGTGGTTTTCGCTGGACTTTATGCACGACTAAAATTCCCGGACCTGACCTACAACGGTCAACCCCTGGGTCTTGATAGTGTGCTGTCGACCTATGTGGTCGCAAGATTTCCTGTCTACATTGGCCTTATCGTTGTAATGGGATTGATTAGCGCCGGACTCTCCACCTTGGAAGGCTTAATACAGACCCTCTCTACAACCATTACAAGTGATGTGCTTGCCAAACCTATTCGGCATTCTAAGATCAGCCCTGTGGCATTCAACCGACTTGCTATCATACTTCTCGCGGTTATTACATTCGTGTTCAGTTATCAGCAACTCGTAAGCCCGGATTTAAGCGTGGGTATTTTCGCTCAAAATGGGGTCTACGCATACTTTTCTACGGCCTTTGTCCCTGTCCTCTTCGGCATGTTCCTTAAGGATATACCTGCATGGATTCCGTTTTCAAGCTCTATCACGGCCATGGTCGTTCATTTTAGTGTTTACTATGGCCGGCTAAGCTCCTATATGCAGGAACCAGTACGTAATCCTGCCATCGCTTCTACAGCAGCCATTTTGACCTCACTGTTTGTCGGACTCATTGGGTATGTGATCTATCAAAGATCCAAACCAACCTTAACCCAGAAGGCATGAAAATACTGGTGTCGTACTTCACTCTTCTGTTCCAAACCACTATGGCCCAAACTTATAAGTATCCAGTCCATCATTTTGAATATCAGCCTGGTCAAACCATGGCCTATATAGATGAGGGGCCGACCGATGCGCCAGTCCTCTTTATGATTCATGGTCTTGGCGGTAGTATCAAGCATTGGTATCCGACGATCGAAGCACTGAGCAGTGCCCACAGGTGTATTGCGATAGACCTACCCGGTTATGGCGCATCCACTCCATATCTCTTATCGGAAAATGATCTACTGAACGCTTTTTCTCAAGTGATTGATCAGTTTATCTCATCGCTCAACCTCTCTGAGATAGTACTGACAGGCCACTCTATGGGAGGTCAAATAGCCATCATCACCACATTAAAGAAACCCACATGGCTTAAGAGCTTGATACTGGCTGCTCCGGCGGGTTTCGAAACTTTTTCGGATAAGGAAAAGGAGTTGCTACACAGCCTTACTACACCTGAGGTTTTTCAGTCACAAACTGAAGAACAGATCAGGGCTGCCTTTGCGCTCAACTTTGTAAAGCAACCCTCTTGGATTGAAGAAATGATCCAGGATCGCCTTGACATGCGAGCATCAGAACACTTCGAAACTTACTGCAAGGTAAGGTCAGAAGCTGTAAACGGTATGCTATCGCATCCGGTGAGGGACCGGCTACCGCTAATAGACGTTCCTACTTTAGTCCTTTTCGGAAGGGAAGACAAGCTAATCCCCAATACCTACCTACACCCTGATCTAACAGTCAGCAAGGTGGCAGGAGGCTATCAGGACATCCCCAATGCAAAATTGCATATGCTGGAATCAGCCGGCCATATGCTACAGATAGATAATTCAACTGCCTTCAACGAACATCTTCTAACATTCATCAAAAACTAAAACCAATGAAGAAACTCTACTACATGTTCTTATTGTGCGGCTTACTCCAGACAGTAGCATACGCACAAACCGGATCAATCTCCGGTACAGTGAAGGATGCCTCTGGCGAGGCATTAGTTGGTGCCACAGTGCGCATTTTGGGCACTAATAGTGGTGCAATCACCAATCTTGATGGCGCTTTTACAATTTCTAAACTAAGTGCCGGTGATTATACCGTCTCAGTATCATCTGTGGGATATAGCACTATGAGTCGGGAAGTGACCTTAGGTGCCGGAGAAAACGCCTCACTCGACTTCAGCCTTGAAGAAGGAGTGGTGTTGGGAGAAGGTGTTGTCATCTCTGGCAGCAGGCTGGCAGAGAAGATCACTGAGTCACCGGCAACTATCGAAGTGATCTCCAATCAGGATATTGAGCAATGGGCCTCTTTTAATCCAGGTGAACTGTTAAGCAGGTTAAAGGGTGTAGACTACATCCGCTCAGGTGTCGCGGCTACCGGAATCAACGTTCGAGGATTTAATTCTAATTTCAATGCTAAAAATCTACAGGTATCCGATAACAGGTTCGCTACCCTCATCGCCACAGGACTTCCCTTTGGTCCATTAAATTCACAGATAAAAGAAGACATTGAGCAGGTAGAAGTAATACTTGGGCCTAATGCAGTACTCTATGGTCCTAACGCTCACAATGGCCTGGTCAACATCATCTCCAAAGATCCAAGATCATCGGAAGGCACGACTGTTGCTATAGGCGCTGGCAACCAAAGCCTGCTCACCGCCAGGGCGAGACATGCCCAGGTGGTCAGTGACAAGTTTGCTTACAAAGTCACAGCCGAATACACCAGAGGCGAGGAATTCGAATACATGGATTCGGTGTACATTGACCGTGTTGGTGCTTTTGATTCATTGGGTAATGCTATCCCTGATGGAATCAAAGAAGGCTATGACGAACTAGAACTTGACCGGGACTTTGAGTTTATAAGAACAGAAGCAGGTTTATACTATTCTGTTACCGACGAGTCGGACTTGATCTTTACCTACGGACACAGCAACTCTACCTATCTCGCACCTACTAATGTCGGCCGAAATCAGATCATTGACTGGAGAATCAACACCTTCCATTTGAGGTATACCAGTCCAAGACTGTTTGCACAAGTTTACCACACTACTAGCCGGACGGATGATACCTACTCCATTGATGACCGGACTAAAGCCTACTGGTCAGCTATCGATAGAGGAGAGTCGGACGCGGTTGCAAGAGGGGAGCAGTCGCTGGCAGGTGGAGCACGATTCATCGATGATTCCAAGCGTTGGAATGCCGAAGTGCAATACAATAACCAATTCGGTAAGCTCTACTTTGTCACGGGTGTACAATGGCAAAGAGATATGGCCAATTCGCATGGCACATATCTATTAGATGAAGATGAGGATGATTTTATTACCATCAATCAGATCGGATGGTACGGTCAGGGTCGTTTCGATCTCGGAAACGGCTTCAAGGCCATCGCGGCATTCAGGCTCGACAACCATGAAGTCTATGACTTCAACTTCTTGCCCAAGCTAGGGATCACTAAAACCACATCTGCCGGTACATTCAGAGCTACATATGGTAAGGGGATTGCAGCCCCAACTATACTTAACCTCTATGGTGACCTGTTTGGCGGGTTGATACTAGGTAATGCCGAGGGCTTCACCCTTACCGATGGATCCATAATTGAAGCACAAAAGGTTGAAGAACTGCAAACTTTTGAAGTCGGCTATAAGGGCAAGCTTTCTGAAAAGCTCTATTTGGATGCCAATGCATATTATAACATATCAGAAAACTTCCTCAGCCCCGTCACAGTAATCGGGGTGACCACTCACCGCGGCGATACACCGATAGAAGAAGTGCAAAGCGGATTTGCTGGTCTTGGAGGCCTGGTCGCTACCTATCGGAATTTTGGGAAATTCAATACCTATGGAACAGATATTGGGTTGACTTATCTGATCAATCAGAAATACACTGCAAGCCTCAACTACTCCTACTTTGACTATCCTATTGACGAAAATGACCTTGACAATGACTTCACTGGTGATGGCACAGTCAATATCCTTGACTTGCTGGTCAACGCGCCTAATAACAAACTGAGTCTTGGACTTAACGCCAACTACCCTAAGTTTTTCGGATCAATCTTCATGCGGTGGGTTGAGGAGTTTGACTACTTCTCCAGCTTCCAAATTGCTGCAGCTACGCAAGATCTTGTGTACAGAGGTACGCCTGTCGTGTCAGATGCCAGGGGTACGGATTCATGGAACTATGGCCCACTAGGTGGCTTTGTCAATGTCGATTTAGGTTTTGGTTACCGATTCAATGATACCATTACTTTGAGCGGTCAGGTGACCAACTTATTCGATGCAGAGGTACGTGAGTTTACTGCTTCACCATTTATCGGCAGACTCTATTCCGCAGAACTAAAATTCAATTTTTAAATACAACGATTAAAACAATAAGACAATGAAGAAGACAAATGCATTATTGATGGGTCTATCACTTCTTGGGTTACTTGTGCTAGGAGCCTGCGGTGATGACGATGATGAGGAAATGACTGGTACTATTGAAGTATCAGTAAGTGGTCTCCCTTCCGGAGGAAATGCGACGATCACTGTGGAGGGAGACGGCTTCTCACAGGAGGTGATGGGGACAGAATCATTGACTGTACCTGTAGGTACATATGACGTGATAGTGGCAAACTCCGATGTAGACGGTAATGTTTATGTCGCCAACGAATCTGATATCACAGTGATCGTAGAGCCCAACCAGTCCTCAAATGTTACCATCACCTATGAGGAGTTCTCAGCGGTGAATGGCATAGTCGGCACATGGGTATCCGCAGGTTCTGACGTAGCACCACTATTGGTCAACCTATTTGCGGTAGACTCAATTGTTGCAACTTTTGAAGCGAACCAGACTTACACTGTGCTTCAGTACGCTGGTGGTGCTACGGCTCCTTTGACCCTATCGGGAACCTACAGCCAGTCGCTTGCCAATGGTTCTATTTGGAATATAACTGCGGATCAAACAGTACCGGCAGCATTAACTAGTGAAGGAATTTTCCAGGTAGACCCATCGGCTGGTCCTAATAGCATGCAGTACGAAATAGCCCAAACCAGCCCTGATATAGGAGCTGTACCTCCTAACGCTACAGATGGTTTTGGAAGTACAAGCGGTGGCGCTCTCGGCACAGCTAACGTGCAGATCTACAAGAGAAGATCATATTGATAGGTAGTTGATTTAATCCAACTAAGTAGTCCCATACTATGGGGCTACTTTTTCCGCTCTTCTACCTAGATTAAGAATTTTGGAACAATCACGCCTATGAAGCCCATTTTTACCATGATCATGGTGGCATTCATTTCCTGGCAGGCGACTGCTCAGGACCTACCTAATGCCATCTCATATTTCGACAAACCTGTGCCCAAGAAGGCCGATAAAGAATTTCAATTCCTGGCTTACTTCTACAATCAGGCTGTCAGTAGCAACTTTTATCCAACCAACGATTTCCTCAAAGGACAGATCATCGGTCGTCTTTTTGGACAGAACACCACCACGACCAGTGACACGGTTTCCACTTTCTATTTTGAGCAGCGACTACTCCCGTTCTTTATCTATCAACCAAAGCTTTTCGATGGTAGGGTGATCCTAAGGTCCTCTTTTGAGATCGACTGGACCTGGGGTGATGTCGCCTATGGTACAGGCGGCAACTTTGGTTCAGCAGTATCCTCTGATCAAGTCAATATCCAAACCCAAAACGTAGAGCTTGAAATCTTACCAGGGGCACGATGGGCAATCAACCTCGGACTACAAAGAATGTTTGACTCTCCATTCAACCCATACCGCACATTCTTTGATAAGATGACCTATACAGGTTATCGATTAGCCTATTGGGGTACCGATGGTGTGGGTATTTCTATAAGAAAAGACTGGGATTTTGCACAACTCAAGGCGAGCTACTTCCAGCTCTATGAAAACAATGTGCAGGAGAAGGATGATGTGGTGATGTACGAACTGATGTACTCCCGATTTCTAACACCAAAACTCCATGTGGGAGTTTCTTCACATTACGTGAATGACCGTGCAAATGGCGAAGGTGGGCCTTCTATATTAGGCCAGGGGCTTAACGCTACACTGAATGATTACAATGGCACTTTCCGGTTTAGAGGGCTGGGCAATTACATGGCCGATATAGGTTGGCTTGGTGCCTTCTTTCACTGGAATGAAGATCAAATGCTCGATCACTGGCTCGTCTCAGGTTTTGTCAATTACAACTTTGGCAATGTTAGAGAGCAGCAAGACAATGGCGACTTTGACAAGGCAGTCACCCTTGGAGGTCTAGCAGCGAATCTACGCACTGTCTATCGATATGGTCAGACCGCCAATGATCATGTCAGTATAGACCTGATTTACTCTACTGGTGATGACAATGGTATCGCCGATGGCAAATACTCAGGTGTAGTCACTGGTAATACCTGGGGATCTCCAGCATCCATCTTTATCAGCAGTGGGGCCTATATTCTCTTCCCACACGGCAATGTGGTGAATCGATTCAATGCTGCAGTCACAGATCTTTCAAATATTGGTTACGGCCTGTTTGGCGGCACTGTCAATTTCTCCCGAGATCTGATACCCCATCGACTAACTGGCAAAGTTGGGCTAGCACATGCCCTCTCGAACGTTGCTCCGCGCAATGGCGGCAAAACAATAGGCACTGAATTTAACGGTAAACTCTCCTACGCCTTCGGTCCCTTCATGAACCTTGAATTGCACGGAGCTTACATGACCCTCGGTGATTTCTACGATAGTAGTCAGGTCATCCCTGAAGATACAGAAGGTCGACCTATCAATCCGTGGACAGCATTTATGGTATTCAAATGGCTAATGTTCTGATCATGAAAGGATTCATCGCATTCATCATCATATTGATCGGTTTTGCTGGGTGCAAACCCTATGAGAATATCCCGGAGATCTCCTACATGGCAGACCTCCAGTATCCCTACAACGAAGTAAAAAAGATCACCATCGATAGCGGGATCGAACTCGCTTATATCGACGAAGGACAGGGTGACGAAACCATCGTTTTCGTTCATGGTCTTGGCAGCTATATGCCTGCATGGTATCGCAATATTGAAGTACTCAAAAATGACTACCGGTGTATTGCTTTAGATCTTCCGGGTTATGGTAAATCGGGAAAAGGCGATTACAAAAGTGATATGATGTTCTTCGCCTCCACTGTCAAGTCGCTGGTTGAGCAACTTAATATCGAGAAGATCACGGTAGCAGGTCACTCGATGGGCGGGCAGATAGCCATGACCATGGCCCTACATTACCCTGAGTTGGTAGAGCATCTGATCCTTGTCAGTCCTGCCGGCTTTGAGACCTTCACCGAAGGGCAAAAGCAGTGGTTCCGTGAAGTCGTCACACCCAAGCTTACGCAGCTCACTACGGTGGAAATGATCCAGGCCAATCTCGCCTACAACTTCTACAGCATGCCAGCCGAGGCTGAGTTCATGATAACCGATCGTATAGCCATTAGGAAAGCTGCAGATTTTGAATGGTACGCCCTTACTATTACGCGTTCGGTGCAGGGTATGGTAGATCAGCCAGTTTACGAGTTCCTACCGGAAATAGAGCAACCGGTGCTGACCATCTTCGGTGAAAATGACAATCTTATTCCCAATCGATTCCTCAATCCTGGGTTTACTGAAGACATTGCCAAAAAAGGAACTGACCGTTTGCCCAACAGCAAGCTCAATATGATTTCAAAAGCCGGGCATTTCGTTCATTTCGAAAAACCACAAGAATTCAATCAAGCAGTCAAAACATTTCTGAATTAAGCATAAATATTCAACAACGAATTCGTACCAGCTATCTGTGATCGCTAAATTATGAATTCCCCGTCTGCCGATAGGTAGGCATATGAACACAAAAACACATATATGAAATTAGAAAACAAAATTGCCCTCATCACCGGAGGTGCATCAGGTATAGGAGAAGCCGCCTCAAGACTATTTGCACGAGAAGGAGCATCAGTCATCATCTGGGACATGTCTGAAGAAAAAGGTAAGGCATTGGCCAAAGAACTAGACGGTCATTTTCAGCAAGTCAATGTGGCTGATAATAGCCAGGTAGTAGTTGCGGTCTCCGAGCTCAAGAGTAAGCATGACCGGATTGACATCCTGATCAATAACGCAGGTATCACAAAAGACGCCTCATTCAAAAAAATGACCCACGAACAATGGCAGCAGGTTATTGATGTCAACCTCACTGGAGTGTTTAACTGTACTAAGGCTATAGCCCCTATCATGGAAGAGAATGCCTACGGACGCATTATCAATACATCATCAGTAGTCGGACTATATGGCAACTTTGGTCAGACCAACTATGTAGCTACCAAATCTGGTGTCATCGGCATGACCAAAGTATGGGCCAGGGAAATGGGTCGAAAAGGTATCACCGCTAATGCTGTTGCTCCCGGCTTTATCGCTACGGACATGGTCAAAGCCATGCCTCAGAACATCATTGATACGATGCAGTCAAAAATTCCGATAGGCCGACTGGGAGACCCTAAGGATATCGCTAACGCCTACTTGTTTTTGGCCTCAGAAGAAGCAGGGTTTGTGAATGGTGCAGTGATCAGCGTAGACGGTGGGATGACAGTATGACAAGAAATGCCAGAATAAGTGGAACCGGTTCTTACGCACCTGAAAACATCTACAAAAACGCCTACTTCGATGATCTCCTTCAGCAAGATGTCAGCGAGTGGCTCGAGCAGAATGTTCAGATCTTTGAGCGGAGATGGTGCGACCCTGACCAGTCAACAGCAGACTTATGTATGCAAGCTGCTCATAAAGCGCTTGAGTCAGCTCAGTTGTCAGCTGAACAGCTTGACCTGATCATCATTGCAACCGATACACCGGAGTACATCAGTCCGTCCACAGCATCGAAGGTTCAGTATCAGCTAGGAGCAGTCAATGCCGGTACTTTTGATATGAATACAGCCTGTGCTGGGTTTGTTACGGCACTAGATACAGCTACTAAATACATCAAGTCTGATGACCAATACAGTCACATCCTTGTCATCGGTGCATATACTATGAGTAAGTTACTCAACATGCAGGATAAGAAGACGGTGACACTTTTTGCAGATGGAGCTGGAGCTGTGATCCTTAGTGCGACCGATGACCTCAAGGATGGCTTCCAGGCTAGTGAGTTACGGACTCAGGGACAATATTGCGATTGGATGGGTATATATGGAGGGGCAAGTCATAAGCCGATTAGCGATGAAGTGCTAGAGCACAAAGATCATCTCCTCAAGTTCGTCAAGAAATTTCCGCCAGAGCTCAACCCTACAACATGGTCCGACATGGCGCTAAAGCTCGCCTCCAGGCTCAATGTGGATATTGCTAGTGTAGATCAATTCCTGATCACACAGATCAATATCAACAGCATATTCGAGACAATGGACATTCTTGAAGTGCCCAGAGAGAGAGCTCATACAATCATGCACAACTTCGGCTATACCGGATCGGCTTGTATCCCGATGGCCCTTGATGATGCGGTCTCAAAGGGCAAGATCAAGCGTGGTGATTTGTTGTTCTTTATAGGCTCTGGTGGTGGTTTAGCATTTGCAAGTGCCGCATTTAAGTTCTGATTATGGCTGGCTATCAAACAGACTGGTTATCGAAATGGGCAGAATACAGCCCTATCAAGACGGCCGTGAAAGACAGCCATACAGGTGATTCACTGTCCTACCGGAAATTGAACAACTGTGCGAACTACCTTTCTTACCTGCTCAGCACTGACTATGACTTAATAAAGGGTGATAGGGTAGCTGTGCTGGCCGAGTTTTCACTGGAATACATCATGTTGTTTGGGGCGGTTCAAAAAGCTGGGTTTGTTCTCGTACCACTTAACTTCCGTCTGACTGGGCCTGAACTGGACTATATGATAGGCAACTGCGACCCGAGACTGATCATCTGTGAAGGAAAATATCAAGAGCAACTTGCAAATCAGCCAAATACTAAAAGTGTCAATCACTTCATATCCATGGAGGCCCTATCTGAGAAAGTAAATAGTGCCACAGGTGAGCAGTCCGGTTATCAATTCCCTTCATTGGACATAGAAGAAACCGATCCTCTTTTCATTCTTTATACATCAGGCACCACGGGTTTTCCTAAAGGCTGCATCTATACCCATAAGATGGCCTTTTGGAACAGTATCAACACCCAGCTGCGCCTGGATATTACAGCATCAGACCATACCCTCATCTGTATGCCTCCCTTTCACACAGGAGGTTGGAATGTACTGTTGACACCATTCCTGCATCATGGGGGATCATTTACGCTGGTGCGCAAGTTTGAGAGTGAAGAGATACTCCAAATGCTGGAAGATGAAGAAGCAACACTGTTCATGGGAGTGCCAACAATGCTGCGCATGATGTCGTCCACCGAGCTATTCAAGGAAGTCACTCTTGAGAGTCTTAGATATTTTGTTGTAGGTGGAGAAGCTATGCCAATCGACCTCATTGAACTGTGGCAGTCTAAAAACAAGCCTATAAGACAAGGCTATGGACTTACAGAAGCTGGGCCCAACATCACCTCGTTGCATCATGATGATGCGATTCGAAAGATTGGCTCCATTGGTAAACCTAACTTCTATGTAGAGACTAAGCTGGCCAACCAAGAAGGCAAAGAGGTTGCTATAGATGTAGAAGGAGAGCTTTGGATCAAGGGGCCTATGGTTACTCCCGGATATTGGCAAAATGATGAGGCTACCGCACACTCACTTTCGGATGGCTGGTTCAAGACAGGGGATATCCTTGTTAAGGATGAGGAAGGCTACCTTTTCGTCAAGGACAGAATCAAGAATATGTTCATCTCAGGAGGAGAGAATGTATACCCTGCGGAAGTAGAGAAAGTGCTACTACAACATCCTGACGTGCGCGAAGCAGCTGTCATAGGCATCTCAGATGCTAAATGGGGAGAAGTCGGTAAGGCTTATTTGGTAGCTGACACCGAAAGACAATTAACGCCCGAAAACCTAAAGGCTTATTGTCAAAAACAATTAGCCAAGTACAAGATTCCTAAGTATTTCGAGGAAGTGGAGGACATTCCTAAAACCGATAGTGGAAAAATCGACCGAAAGAGACTTGTCCAACTGGACACGACCAGCTTATAATAGAAAAGCCCCTTCCGGGGCTTTTTCTTTGGGTTAATGTCGCCTTAAGCGGCAACCGCATTAAAGTTTTTATCTAGTATGGTAAGGTACTTACTCCCAAACTGGCGATAACACCAGTCTTTGAGCTGAATCAAATCTCGAGCAACCAGCGCTCGAATCGCTTTTCTCAGTTCTTTCTCAAAAAGAACTATGTCAAAGCTAACTTTACTCAGAATAGTCTTAAAGTATTCTAACATAACAGATTTAGATTTGACGGTTAAACATAAGTCTATACACAACGTAAAGCATGTATAATTATTGGGCCATATAAATTAAACAAATCCCAATAATTTTGCAATGGTTCAAAGAACGAAAAACGGCTTAACCGTATGAAACAATCGTTTGCAAATGTAATTCTTAGGTCTTTAACGTGTATCGTTTTTTTTGGGTTTCAATTAAACGCGCAGGATGTCAAAATTGACCTTGGACCCGACCAAATTGCGGCCAATCAGCAGTTTACGATCACTATCACCATTCAAAATGATCGGTTAGAGAGCTACAACGGATTTCCGGATATTGAAGGGTTTGCCAAAAGAGGTACGTCTTCCTCTTCTTCTACCAACTTTGTAAACGGTAGAGTATCTTCATCGCAAAGCATCACACAGAATTATTTGCCTTTAAAAGAGGGCAATTATACGCTGCAACCATTCACTATTACGGTCAACGGCCAGAAAGTGAATAGTCCGGGAAAAAGAATTGTAGTAGGTCCTCCCACACAGCGCAGGCAGCAACGCTACGACCCATTTAGTTCAGACCCATTTCAGGATTTCTTCGGTAGGCAAAATACACCTAAGGAATATGTAGATGTAGAAGCTGATGCCTTTCTGGCCTTAACCACTGACAAGGATGAAGTGTATCAGGGAGAGGGATTTACACTCACACTAGCCTTTTATGTCTCGGAGAGCAATCGGGCAGACATGCGCTTTTATGAGTTGGGTCGCCAAATCACAGATATTATAAAGGACATCAAGCCCGCCAATTGCTGGGAAGAGAACTTTAACATCGACAATATCAACGGTGAATCTGTTCAACTAGGAGGTAAGCGTTACAGCCAGTATAAGATATTTCAGGCCACCTACTATCCACTCAATAGCGATGATATTTCCTTTCCATCGGTTGGATTGGAGCTCATCAAGTATCAGGTAGCCAAAAATCCTAGCTTCTTTGGACAAAACAAGAAAGAAGATTTTGAGACTTTTTATTCCAGGCCCAAATCCGTGCGAGTAGTAGACCTGCCTGCCCATCCATTGCGAGAGTCCGTGGCGGTAGGTAACTACAGGTTGCGTGAAAATATCTCCACTGAACAGTTGAGAACCGGTGAGAGCTTCAACTACTCATTCCAGGTGCAAGGCGAGGGCAACATCTCATCGATCAATAAACCTGAGATAGACCAATCAAGCGATTTCGATTTTTATCCACCTAACGTGCAACAGGACATTATGCGCTCCAATGGCCGGGTTCGTGGTACCAAGACATTCAACTATTATGGTATCCCCAATGAACCCGGTGAGTATAGGTTGAGTGATTATTTCTCTTGGGTGTTTTTCAATCCATCTATTGATAACTACGACACGCTTCGTTCGGATATCAGATTGGCTGTGACCGGTGAAAGTAAGAAAAACGAATCTATTCTGGCCACAGACATGGGCTCCTTCTACGACCTGATCGACCTCAAAGACAACAAGCTCAACAGTCGCAACGATGAGGGTTATTTCAAGCTCTTTGCCAACATTCTCATTTTACTTATGTTCGTGGCTACAGCCTTTATCGTTTTCAAAAAATAATTGCATGGGCAATAGCTTCGGGAAGCTTTTCAAAATCACAACTTACGGGGAATCACATGGCAAGGCAATCGGCGTAATCATCGATGGCTGTCCTGCAGGCCTCAAAATTGATGAGGAATTCATACAGTCCGAGATGGATCGGCGCAAACCTGGCCAATCGAAGATCACTACACAACGTAAGGAAGGAGATAAGGTAGAAGTCCTCTCCGGCGTATTCGAAGAGCAGAGCACAGGCATGCCCATCTCGATGGTCATCTTCAATGAAGATCAGCGCAGCAAGGATTACAGTCATATTGCTGATAAGTTCCGACCATCACATGCCGACTATACCTATGAAACCAAGTACGGTCACCGCGATTACCGTGGTGGTGGACGCAGCTCAGCCAGAGAGACAGCAGCACGAGTTGCAGCTGGGGCTATCGCAAAAATGTGGCTGAAGCAGTTGGGCATCAGCATTGAGGCCTATGTCTCGCAGGTGGGTTCACTGAGACTTCAGACACCTTACCAGGAAATGAATTTGGCGGATGCCGAATCCAATATCGTGAGATGCCCAGACGCAAAGGTGGCTGAGGAGATGATCACATTGATCGATCAGACCAGGAAGAATCGAGACACTATTGGCGGTGTGGTAAGCTGTGTGATCAAAGGCACACCTGCTGGGCTTGGTGAGCCAGTATTTGACAAATTGCACGCCGACCTTGGCAAAGGAATGCTCAGCATCAATGCCGTCAAAGGCTTTGAATATGGAAGTGGATTTGACGGTGTAGCGATGTACGGCTCCCAGCACAATGATGCTTTCGTCAAGGACGGAGATCAGGTCAGAACCACCACCAACCACTCTGGCGGGATCCAAGGCGGCATCTCGAACGGTGAAGACATTTATTTCAGAGTTGCCTTTAAGCCTGTAGCCACCATCATGGATGATCAGGCAAGTGTAGACAAGGAGGGTAATGAGACCATCGTTTCTGGTAAGGGGCGTCACGATCCTTGTGTCGTACCCCGCGCCGTGCCGATTGTAGAAGCCATGGCAGCATTGGTCATAGCTGATTTCCTTTTGATCAGCAGAACAAATAAATTACTAGGCTGACAACCTAACTACTTCTTGCTTCAGGTATGAAAAATCTTCCTCTTCATGTGAAAATACTGATAGGGATGACGCTTGGATTGATCCTCGGTATCGTCTCTCTATCCAATCCCACACTTTCCGGTTTGGTTATTGACTTCATTAAGCCGATTGGGTCGATCTTCATACGTGGACTGAAGATGATCGCTATGCCTCTCGTGTTAGCATCATTGATCATTGGTGTTGCCAACATCGGCGATATCTCCAAGCTATCGCGAATGGGTGGTAAGACGGTTGGGATTTTCGTACTGACCACTGTGATTTCGATCACCTTAGGTCTTGCCCTAGTCGGAATCATGAAACCTGGTGAGCGCCTATCGGCAGATACCCGCACCGAACTGATGAGCGAGTTTGATGACAATGCAGGTCAGCAAATTTCCGTTGCTGAAAAGCTCAAACCTAAGGGGCCACTAGAGCCATTGGTCAATATGGTGCCGGATAACATCTTGTTAGCTGCCACCAATAACAGGGCAATGCTTCAAATCGTGTTTTTCGCATTGATTGTAGGTGTGGCATTGCTTCAAGTACCAAAAGAGAAAGGTAAACCTGTGCTGGATTTCTTCAACGGTTTCAATGAAGTTGTGATCAAGATTGTTCAGTTTATCATGCTCATTGCACCTTACGGCGTATTCGCTTTAATGGCTTCATTGATCATAGAAATTGCAGGAGACAATCCAAGTCGAGCCTGGGAGTTGCTGCTAGCACTGCTATGGTATGCTGTAACTGTCATCATTGGTATGCTGATCATGATGATGTTGGTTTATCCACTGCTCATCAAGTTCTTCTCCAATATCAAATACCTGGATTTCTTCAAAGGTATTCGCCCTGCGATGCTACTGGGCTTCAGTACAAGTTCGAGTACCGCTACCCTACCGGTGACCATGGAACGTGTAGAAAAGAATCTTGGAGTATCTGAGGAAGTCTCGAGTTTCGTATTACCGCTAGGCGCAACCATCAACATGAATGGTACGAGTCTGTATCAAGGGGTCACCGCGGTGTTTATCGCTCAAGCGTTAGGACTTGATCTATCGATAAGCGCACAATTGACAATAGTACTCACAGCCACACTCGCTGCGGTGGGTACAGCTGGGGTGCCAGGCGCAGGGATGGTAATGCTGGTGGTAGTACTAGAAGCAGTCGGCATCCCAACAGCAGGTATTGCTTTAATCATGGCGCCTGAGAGGATTCTGGATATGATCAGAACTATGGTTAATATCACAGGAGATGCCTCGGTATCTGTAGTGGTGGCCTCTACCGAGAATGCACTCGATGCAGATTATGCTTCAGAGCACTCAGGAGAATAATCCACCTAATATCAAAAAACTGAAATTGGCTAATTAACAATATGAAAAACTTGCCACTACACGTCAAAATCATGATCGGCCTTGTGCTGGGTGTAATATGGGCCTTTATCTCCAGCTCTCTTGGCTGGAATGAATTTACAATCGATTGGATTGATCCTTTCGGTACCATTTTCATCCGACTGCTCAAGTTCATTGCGGTACCATTGGTATTATTCTCAATCATCAATGGTGTAGCAGGCTTGAGTGATGTGTCTAAACTTGGACGACTCGGTGGCAAGACCTTGTTGGCTTACATGGGCACAACGTTAATGGCCGTTACGGTTGGCCTACTCTTCGTCAACATCATCAAGCCAGGCAGCTACATGGATGAGGAGCAGCGTATCAAAAACCGTCTCTCCTATGAGATCTGGCTGGAAGACAACAATATGGGCCTGTCACAGGATGGTCAATCATTCTTATCAGACCCACAATATCAAAAGTACCTCACGGAAGCTCAGCAAGGTCGCGAGATGAGCGAATCAGAGCGTGAGAATCTTGAGCGTATGCAGAGTACGGCTGAAGCTCAGAAACAAGCTTCACCACTAAAGTTCGTCGTAGATATGGTGCCGGAGAATATAATCCTTTCCATATCAAGCAATCAATTAATGCTCCAGGTGATCTTCTTCGCCATCTTCTTTGGTATCACGCTAGTGCTGATCCCAAAAGAACAGTCCACACCAGTTATTGCCTTTATTCAAGGCATCAATGGGGTGTTCCTCAAAATGGTAGAGCTGGTCATGAAGGCCGCACCGTTTTTTGTCTTTGCTCTGCTCGCAGGTATTGTTGCCAAGATGGCCGATACTCCCGGAGAAGTTTTTGAGTTATTCCTTGGCCTTGGATCATATGCCATCACACTAGTGGGTGGGCTGGCTTTCGTAGTGTTTGTGCTCTATCCACTGATTGTGACCACATTTGTAAAGAAGCTTACCTATCGTGAATTCTTCAAAAACATGAGTCCTGCACAGTTCTTGGCCTTTTCAACAAGTTCTAGTGCTGCCACCCTACCGGTAACCATGGAATGTGTCGAAGACAACATGGGCGTACCACGTTCCATTTCCAGTTTTGTATTACCCATTGGTGCTACTGTCAACATGGACGGAACTAGCTTACATCAGGCAGTAGCGGTGATTTTCATGGCGCAACTTCATATGATCGACTTGACCATCGGACAACAGCTGGTGATCGTAATGACTGCTTCATTGGCTTCTATCGGTGCAGCGGCCGTACCTAGCGCTGGCTTGATCATGATGATCATAGTACTCCAGTCTGTTGGACTCAACCCGGCCTGGATCGCCATCATCTTCCCCATTGACCGGCCACTGGACATGTTCCGGACTGTGGTCAATGTATCTGGTGATGCTACAGTTTCTACTTTGATTGCTAAGTCTGAAGGGGAGTTACAGAAGTATGTTGAATAGCTTCCTTTGATTTAGGAAGGTCAGGATACCATAACCAAATCACGAACAAACAAAGAACAGGAAATCAGTCAAATGATTGATGACTTCTATATAAATGGACTGGTAACTTGCCTATCAATGTTAATAACCGGAATAGTGATCAGACTGTATGTGAAAAAATACGAGTTAGATAATTACAACACTGTTCTAGGTCTAGGAGTCTTTTGGCTTAGATTCCTAGGTATAGTATTGTTCATTATAGGCTCCTTATCACTTGTCGTACTCGGAATAACTTACTACTACCAAATTAAACATGATTCATTCCCTTGAGAACGACCCATCACAGACATGAGGAACCTAGTCCCGTGATACGGCAGTAACGAGCATAATGAAAATTGAATACCCTCGGCTGGCGCAAGCATCTTGATTGTGACTATATGTAGTCAATTTTACTAAGTTGTCCTTGTCGAACCCAAATCATAAAGCACGCAATCAAATAATCCAATGTAGTAAAGCATAGCACAAGTGAGACACTTGCGCTATGCGAAAGTAATTACCACCATTCCTCAGATATTTATGAGGAACATTTGAACTATTGGGCCAGTTTTGCATTTATATAGATTCTAAATAATCAATGTCATGACCCAATCAAGAGTTGTCAACATATATCTGGAAGCGAATCCTAACCCCAACTCACTCAAGTTCGTAGTGAATTTCATGCTCATGCCGGAAGGTGTGAGCCAGGATTTTCCTGATCAGGAAAGTGCGGCTAATGCTCCCCTAGCCCATGAATTGTTCAATTTTCCCTATGTTAAGAGGGTATTCTACATGAGCAACTTTGTGACCATTACGAAGGATGAGTCTAAGGAATGGGAGGAGATCAAATATGAACTCAAGGACCATATCAAGAATTACCTTGAAGCTGATAAACCTTTATTGACTAATGAGATAGCCGGCCGTAATGAGATCAATGAAAACGACACGGAAGCCGAGAAGAAGATCAAGGGCATCCTTGATGAATACATTCGCCCTGCTGTAGAGCAGGATGGTGGAGCCATCACATTCCACTCTTTCGATGAAGGCAAAGTCAAAGTATTGCTCCAGGGTTCTTGCAGTGGCTGCCCGTCATCCACGATCACATTAAAAGCAGGCATTGAAAACCTGCTCAAGCGGATGGTACCAGAAGTAGAAGAAGTAATAGCAGAGGGGGTTTAGCTCCCTCTTTTTTTTACTCTACACAAAGAACTTCAACTGGCATGATAAGGCCTGTAGGTAGAGCCAGGCATATTGCCTCATTTTCGCCAAGAGGATACTGGTAGCCAAACTTGCCCCTAACCTTAATCCTCGCGCTTTCTCCTTCTACGGGATTAAGCTGCGCAAGCTCCTCTGAGCCTAAGACAGGTTGAAGCCAGACATGCTCCCATGCTCCAATATTTTGTGGTAGCTTAAGCCAAAGGCCCTGCCATAAGCCTACGCCACATATCGCCTTTTCGAAAGTCACCTCCAGTTCGCACTCTTCGGTCATCAGTTGGATAATACGAGAATCAATGGTGACTACCTGATCACTACTACCATTCTCCAGGTGTAGGATCATATCCTGGATATCAAAACCATCGATGCTCGCATAGCTGATGCTCAAAGTATCCGTTAGCAAAGCCCTGCAAGCATCCTCATTTGCATTGTGAGATAATATCATCCAGGTCTGCATAGGAAAAGATTCGGCAATAGCCTGATCCCACGTAAGTTCAAACTCGTGATCTGCACATCCACCACCATACTCGACGATTATCTCAAAACGATCTTTATACGGCGTTGCGGATATGATGTTGAACTCATCCGAGAAGACTTCATCGATCTGCAACGTTGGGGAAGAAACTACATTAACCTCAGATGAATCTATTGGCTTGTTCAAAAGTGGTTCAACGATCTCATCTTTTCCACAGGCTAGAAGTAATAATGGCATGAATAATATTATAAGAAGATTTCTCATTGTTTCGACTTTTCATAAAGACTACAGACACTATAAAATAGTTGGAACTGCCACTTGTAAAATCATATTGTGTCCCAAACGTTGCTTTGCTAATTTGCCTTAGCTAACCAAAACACTATGAAGAGAATAATCACCATCCTTATAGCATGTGTGGCAGCCTGTAACCCGGCTCCTGAAGTGGACATGCTCACTCGAATAGACCAGGAAGTAAGGTCTAATTCCAAAGTCTACGAAACACTGGCCAAGTCCATGTCGACCATTGGCCATAGACTTACTGGCTCTCCTAACGGCAAAATGGCCGAAGAAGAGACATTCAACCTGTTCAAGTCATATGGATACGATAACGTAAAGTATCACCCCTTTGAAGTAGAAACCTGGACGAGAGGAGAGGTCAGTCTTCAGGTAAGTGATACAGATGGTCAAATGACGGATATGAGTGTGATCAGTCTTGCACATTCTCCAGTTGAAGCGAATGTAGAGGCGGAGATCGTCGATGTAGGGAATGGCCTTGAGGCTGATTTTGAAGCGGCTAAAGAGCAAGTTAAAGGTAAGATTGCCATGTGCTATATCAGCGTCCTACCGGAAAGCGGGGATGCAAAAAACCTGCACAGGTCTGAGAAGACGAAACTTGCTACTGACTATGGTGCAATAGGACTCATCATCTTTAACCAGGTGCCTGGCGGTGTGCTATTGACGGGTACTGCTTCCGTGACAGGTAAGTTGATCCCTATCCCTGCGGTATGCATAAGCTATGAAGATGGCTTTGCGCTAAAGGAGCGATTGAAGAGTGAAACAGTTACTGCTAAGATCGAGATGACCAACGTCTCGGATAACATCAGAGCACGCAATGTCATTGCCACCATAGAAGGAACAGATTACCCAGAGGAACGAATCATTGTGGGTGGTCATCTGGATAGTTGGGATCTAGCCACAGGTGCCATAGATAATGGTATCGGATCGTTCTCCGTCATTGATATCGCGCGTACTTTCAAGGCGCTTGATATCAAGCCCAAACGTACCATCGAGTTTATTATGTGGATGGGTGAAGAACAGGGATTGCTTGGTTCGCGAGACTATGTCCGTACCAACAAAGAAGCTGGCACCCTCGACAACATCAAATATGTTATGAACCTTGATGCAGGCACTAACCCAAGAGGTCTGAGTGGTGGAGGCAGAGCGGAAGCAGAAGAGTTCTTTAGAGCTGTGGGTGAAAAGATTCAAGCTATTGATACCACATTCGCTAATGACTTTGTCAATAGGGCCGGACTTCACAGTGATCAGCAACCATTCATGCTGGAAGGCATACCCTACTTCTCGGCCATGGGAGGTGGAGATCGATCCATCTACGATTGCTATCACGCCGACTGTGATGATATCGACCTGGTCAACAAAGAGCACTTAGAAAATAATGTTCGCATTTCTTCAATGGCTTTGTATGAAGTAGCTATAGCGGATCAACTACCTGCTGCGAAGCTAGATGATCAGGCAACCAAGACTTTTCTGGAGCGACATGGGCTGAAGCTGAAGTTGAAGATAGCAGGAGATTGGCGTTGGGGTGACTAGCTATAGTCTGTTTTTAATGTCCGATCTCTTCGTTACGCTTGTTTGGAAAATGATCATTTACATCAGTAAACTCACATTTTCCAAACTTCACAAGCCTTGATCTCGAACATTAAAAACAGACTCTACCAGCTTGAAAGAGGTATATTAAGGTTTGTTACTAAAAAGCAGATCTGGCTTCTAGCCGGGTCTGCTTTTTATTTTCAACACAGTTCAAAAGTGGTTTTTTCATTATCTTAAAAAATCCAAGTTAAACCTAAAACATGGCCCAAACGCCAGTTGACGACATCTTACTTAACTTCAATCAAGACAATGTCTTCTGGCTTAATGTCTGTCTGGCTTTCATCATGTACGGCGTGGCATTAGAGCTCAAGCCGGCCGACTTTCTTTATCTCATTCGTCACCCTAAGTCGGCTATAGCAGGGGTCGTTTCCCAATTTCTAGCCCTGCCACTGCTGACATATCTATTGATCCTTTTACTGGAACCTACTCCGAGTATTGCACTTGGTATGATGCTGGTGGCAGCATGCCCCGGAGGTAACGTCTCTAATTTCATGTCAGCCATGGCGCGTGGGAACATTGCGTTAAGCGTGAGCCTCACTGCTTTTTCCACAGCTCTTTCCATTGTGATGACACCCTTCAATCTTGCCTTCTGGGCAGGGCTATATGAGCCTACCGCCATGATACTTCGACAGGTATCGATTGACTCGCAATCAGTATTTGAGACCATTGCTCTAATACTTGGTGTACCGCTTCTACTAGGTATGCTTACCAGAAAGTTCTTTGCACTCTTTGCCGAAAAGGCTCAGAAAATAATCAAGCCTGTTTCGATATTAATTTTTGCAGCACTTATCGTATTGGCGATTGCCGCCAACCTAGACAACATCGTCAATTACCTCTATCTGGTGCTTTTCTATGTGCTACTGCACAACGCTTTGGCTCTAGGGACTGGTTACAGCATAGGGAAGTTATCTGGACTTCAAGAATCAGATTGCCGTTCACTCTCTATTGAAACGGGCATTCAAAACTCAGGGCTTGGGTTATTGCTCATTTTCAGCTTCTTCGATGGACTTGGAGGTATGGCATTAGTCGCTGCATGGTGGGGCATCTGGCACTTGATTGCAGGACTCACTTTGGCAACCTATTGGTCTAGACAAGTAACCACCGTACCTTCATAATATGGGAAGACTCATACAGCGAGTATGGTTCCTTGGTTTACGTCTCTATGTGAAAGTTGGCTTGTATTTCTACTTCAAGGAAATACAGATCTTAGGTCGAGAAAATGTCCCTACAGGACCAGTCATTTTTACTCCTAATCATCAGAATGCATTTATGGATGCATTGGTGCTGATTTGCCATTCGGAAAAGGAGATCCACTCCATGGTTCGGGCCTCTGTGTTTAATCAGCCTTTTCTTGCATGGCTACTTGGTACGCTCAATATGATGCCTGTTTTTCGGATTCGAGATGGGTATCAAAGTCTAGGCAGAAATGAAGCCGTATTCCAGCGATGCTATTCACTTCTACAAAGTGGCAAGTCACTTCTCATTTTCCCAGAGGGTAATCATGATCTGCATCGACGAATACCGCCGCTGAGTAAAGGCTTCACAAGAGTAACTTTTGGAGCTATGGAGGGCAATGAATGGCAACAGAACATCCATGTTGTGCCCATTGGTTTTAACTATAGTCGGCACACCAAAGCGGGAAGTAGAGTCCGGATGACCTTCTGTCCTCCCATCCCTCTACTGGATTACAGAGATGAATACTCAGAGAATCCTGTTAAAGCAGCACAGGCGTTGAAAGAAACAACGGCTCAAAGAATGAGTCAGGCGCTAGTACAAATACCTGAACCCTATGATGAAATAGAGGAGAAGCTCATCGCAACTTGCGGCGATCAGATCATCTCCTCCAAAGAAACCAATATAGTGATTCAGCAGATAGTGAATGGCGAAGAATTGCCACCGAATCCACCTTTGGGTAGACTGAAGTTCTTCCTATCTCAACTTGGTTACATAGCAAATATTCTACCGGTCAGTATCATGAGAGGGATTGTAGCTAAATACATTCCAGATATCATGTTTCACGCATCTATGAAAATCGCAATAGGGATTTTTCTTTTTCCATTGGTTTATTGGTTGGAGGGATTACTGCTTAGCCCTTATCTGACATACGCCAATACTGTGGTATTCTCAGTGAGTCTCTGTGGTGTACTACTGTACAACAAGCTCAGGCGTAGCTAAACTCACCATACGCTGACTTGATCGTCACTTTCTTTGTTTCACTATCCTCTACTCTCCCTATGATCTGGGCTTGCACACCAAATGATTCGGAAATAGCAATCAGTTCTTGAGCGATTTGCTCAGATACATAAAGCTCCATCCTATGTCCCATATTGAAGACTTTGTACATTTCCTTCCAGTCCGTCTGGCTCTGCTCTTGAATCAACCTAAATAGTAATGGCGTTTCAAAGAGATCGTCTTTGATGACATGATACCGATCTAAAAAGTGGAGCACCTTGGTTTGCGCCCCACCACTGCAATGAATCATGCCATGAATGGCATCTCTGTATTCCGATAGGATCGCCTTGATGATTGGTGCATAGGTGCGTGTAGGAGACAACACCAACTTACCCATGTCAAGAGGCGAATCCGTATGCCGGTCAGTTAATTCGTACTCACCGATATAGGCTAATTCATCCGGGACATCAGGATCACAGCTTTCAGGATACTTGGTTTTGTATTTCTTGGCAAACATGTCGTGTCGTGCCGAGGTAAGGCCATTGCTACCCATACCACCGTTGTACTGATCCTCATAAGTCGCTTGTCCATCAGATGCTAATCCAACGATAACGTCTCCTGGTTGAATTTGACTGTTGTCAATCACATCAGAACGCTTTATTCTGGCGGTTACAGTGCTGTCGACTATGATCGTTCGAACTAAGTCACCTACATCAGCTGTCTCGCCACCAGTACTCACAATGTTTACGCCGTGATCTCTGAGCATTTGCAATACTTCTTCTGTTCCATTGATAATCGCTGAGATCACCTCGCCAGGTACAAGCTGCTTATTGCGTCCAATCGTGGAGGATAGCAGAATGCTATCTATTGCGCCGACGCATAATAGATCATCGGTGTTCATGATAATGGCATCCTGTGCGATACCTTTCCAAACCGATAGGTCGCCTGTTTCGCGCCAGTAGAGATAGGCCAGCGATGATTTAGTCCCAGCACCATCTGCGTGCATGATGGTACAGTAGTCAGGGTCGTTAGCCAGATGATCGGGTACTATTTTACAAAAGGCTTTAGGGAAAAGACCCTTATCAATGTGCTTAATGGCAGAGTGGACATCTTCCTTGTCGGCAGAGACACCTCGCTGGCTATATTTCTCGCTCATGCCACAAAAATAGAAAAGCCTCCTATCAGGGGAGGCTCTGATTTTCTTTATTTAGGGGAACTTTATTTTCCTCCAGGGCCAGGATCATTGATATCATCATCCTCACCTGTATTGATGAAGAATCTATCTTCGTCGAGGTAGTCTTCGTTTTCTTCTGTTCTACGGTCGTAGCGAATCACTTTAAACTCAGTTCGCCTGTTGACCTGGTGCTGCGCTTCAGTCTGGGCATCTTTAATGATAAGTCTCGTCTCTCCATATCCACGTGCTACAAGGCGACCTTGCTCTATACCGTTAGACACAATATAGTTCACAGCAGACTGGGCACGCCGCTGGGACAAGTTCATGTTGTAGTTGTTGTCCGCTCTGGAGTCAGTATGAGAACTGAGTTCTATAGATATCTCAGGATTGTCCTGCATAATGGTGACAAGCTTGTCAAGCTCTACCGCTGCATCTGCCCGAATATCTGATTTGTCCAGGTCGTAATAGATGTTCTCAAGGACAATCGGCTTTTCCAGGATGATCTGTTCTAAGATCAGATCTTTCTCGAAAGTGATATCCGTGATCATCTCGGTTAAAGTTGACTTATCAACCGACTTACCAACTGTAGAAAAGCTTGTGCGCGTGGTGAAGTAATCTGCTTTTTCTCCGATGAGATAATAGTCTTCTTCCGTGTAAACACGGAACTTGTAAGCGCCATCAGTACCCGTAAATACTTCATCTACCATGTTATCTTCGCTATCCAACAGCATCACTTTAGTGCTGGCGAGTGGTACCTGGCTACCGTTTTCATCTGTAGTATAAGTTACGCCGGTCAGGAAGTAATTCACGATCTTGAGGTCAGGGTCATCATTGACGAATGTGTAAATGTCATCATCACCCATTCCGCCTTCTCTATTAGAAGTGAGAAAGCCTCTTACAGGGTCGTACATATACATTGCAAAGTCGTCACCAGTGGAATTGATCGGTGCTCCAGGATTCTCAATGGTGATCACCCCCGACTCACGTCTCGCCATGAAAATGTCTAAACGCCCCAAGCCAGTGTGTCCATCTGAAGAGAAGTAGAGCGTACCATTATCATCCACGTGAGGGAACATCTCATTGCCAGCAGTGTTGATTTCCGGGCCAAGATTACGCACATCAACCCAGCGACCTCTTCTGTTGAGCTTAGCAGAATAAAGGTCAGTACCTCCAAAGCCTCCAGGCCTGTTAGATGCAAAGTACAGAGTCTTACCATCAGATGTTAACCAAGGACATGAGTCCCAAAATTCCGGATCATTGATGTTGAGCATGCGCGGTGTGTACCATTTGCCATTGCGGTAGCGTGCGAAATAAAGATCTACATTTTCAGTACCGCTTGACTTACCACTGTTTCCTTTTGCGTAGATCATCAGGCTTCCATCTCTGGAAAATGTCACGGACCCCTCGTTGATGCTTACATCATTGATAATCGGATCCAATGCTTTTAGAGATCCCATATCTACGACCGCTCCTCTTGATTTGACACGGTAGATGTCTGTGAAGCCAGTACCTGTCCCTTTGTAGATGCGATTGCTCGTCCTATTGGATGTGAAGAATATCTCACCTTGACTGTACACTGCAGAATACTCAGCAGCAGGTGTATTGATCGCTTCAAGGTTCTTGACCCGATAGTAGTTGGGCTTTTCCTTAACCTCATCGAGGTTATTCAAATTCTTAATCTCACTATTGGCTACCGCCAATGCTTGCTCATCCTGACCAATATCAAGATAGCCGTTCAATACTTCAGCGGATTTGTCATATTCGCCGTTTGCCTGGAGGGCTTTAGCATAGAAATAATGGGCAAGTTCATTGTCCGTACCTGCCTTGATAGCAGCAGCGTAATATGGAGTAGATTGCTCGATTCTATTAGACCGACGGTATGCCTCGGCTAGTATGAAGTTGACCTCAGCATCTCCTGGCTTAACCGACCCTTTGTAATGATTGATGACAGAATTAAACTCTTCACGAGCAAAGCTCTTCTCAGCTTTTTTTAATGGGTTGCATCCAATTGCGAGAACTAACAACCACAGAAATACAAACCCATTTTTCATAATTCTCAAATTGTGCTCAAAAAACAAGTCGTACCACCCAAGCCCCTAGTTAACAGGCACGAACCTTGACAGCCATGAATCCGTCAACGGTAACACCCATGCAGACTCAAACTCGGCTTTATTCTTTACTAAGTTATTGAAAACTTTGGTGTCCTCTGATATCAGCTCTTCTGAAAGCTCCTTTTTAACGATTGGCAAAGGCTTGACCTGCACATCACCATCGACAATGAGCGCCTGGGCAAGTCTGTTGAACATTTCAACATTGAATTTTTGCCCAATCTCTCGGATGACGGCGACAGAGCTATCGATAGAACATCCACTAGCGGCATTCACTCCCTCGTCTACCGACAAAATGATGAATCGATCATGCTGAATATCGAAGGAACTATTGAGAGGTTGACGATGGGCGTTCCACTCTTCACAGAAAGATCTGAGCCTATCGGAAATCTGATCTGACTCCTCTTCAGTAAAAGTTCTATCTGCTTGATATATCCAAATCCTTGCGTGATCTGGCAGTTGGTCAAAGGGAACGTACATTATCTTCCAGGTTTGGTTTGAAAACGTAAATCTACGGAAGATAGTTTATTGTCTGCGTGCTGCAACCCTACCGATAACTAACAAAAACAAGGGCATCCACTTATTCGGCGGATGCCCCATCGCTAATTCATTCCTCGGAATGATAAGTCAGTCTAGTCTTGCTTAATTACTTTTTGATAGGTCGCATTGCCATCAGTTTCATGGATCCAGAGAAGATATACTCCTGCTCGCAGTTCGGAAACATTCAATTGATTAACGCCCTGAGCTTGTTTCGCTATTCGGCCATCAAGCTCGTAAAGAACAAGTCGATCAATTAAGCCAGCTTCTTTGTCCACTATGAAAGAATGCCTGGCTGGATTAGGGTACACGGCAGGTACTTCTTTGATTTCAATACCTGAAACCACATCGTTGATGATCAGCGTACCTGAAACTTCACCCTCATAGTTACGGTCATCAATAGTGATCACCACATCGTATGCCCCCGGCTCAGAAGGTGCATCTATCCCACCATCGATTGTAATTACGACTGCCAGGTCAGCAGGATCTGTCGTAACGACGGGTAATTGTGGTTGTCCATCAGCAGCAAACTCTAATACCTCCACAAATATCTGAGCCGTGGCTTTTGCAATATCCAGCTGGCCGGTTTCATAGGAGAATTCATAGTTATCGTCACTGCCTCCCATGACTTCAATAGTATAGGAGCCAGCATCACTTAAATTGTTGCCAGAGGGTGCTGCTGTGGGCAGCTGGTCTAAGACCGTCTCATTGTCACCGTTTACAAAACCACTCAGGCTGTAAGTAAATTCTGGTAAGGCGTCTCCAAACACGATGAACTTATCATCGGCTGTTGCGGTAAGCATTGCTTTGGTCACCTCGATTGTTCCATTGATATATTCGATGGCATAGTTAGGCGCAACGGCATCTGCTACTTCAATATCATAGATGCCAGCACCAGACTGACCCGTCACCACGGAAGCAATTGTAGGTAAAGTGGTTAACACTGATATATCATCTCCATCTGCAAATCCATCAATTGTGTAGGTCAATTGGGGTACCACATCTCCGTAGACCATCATTTGATTGTCTGCTTTGATGGTTAATAACGCTGAGGCAATGCTTAATGTACCAGGCACATAGGTAATGACATAGTTGGCAGACACAGCGTCGGCTACCGCAATGGTGTACTCACCAACTGCCGACTCGCTCGTAGCAGCAGTGGAGGCTACCGGCAAGGAAGACAGTGCATCAGCATTGTCCCCGTTCACAAAGCCATCGTACTCAAATGTAAATACGGGTAGGTCTGCGCCATACGCCATCATTTGATCTTTGGCAGTAATCGTCAGGGGAGCCTTGACTATACTCAGCGTACCCTCCACATAAGTGAAGATGTAGTTGTCCGCTGTAGCACCGCTGGCTGTAATGGCAAAGTCCCCGACGTTACTGGTTGCTGTTGCTGTGGTAATAGTGGTAGAAGGAGTGGTGAGTTCTGAAGCATCCTCATTATCGACAAAACCTGAGTAGGTGACGGTCAGTACTGGAACCTCTCCACCATAAGTCATTTGCTTATCTTCAGCCGTAACAGTGATCTCAGCAGGATCGACAGTGAAGCTTCTTTGGACAGCTGAGGCTGGATTAAATGTGTCGTTACCAGTCTGTTCCGCTCGGATGGTGACCTCACCGGTACCCTCTATAGTAAGTCTATTCCCTGATAGGGAAACAATATCATCCCCAGAAGTGATGGTGTAGGTCACCGCAAGCCCAGAGGATGCACTAGCCTCAAGGTCGAAACGATCGTCACCGTAGGTCTTATCAGCAATCGCCGGGAATGTGATGGTCTGATTGGACTTGGTAAAATCGAGTATGCTGATGGTAAACTGCTCCTCGAACGACAAACCATTGCCATCCCCAGTCCGCACTCTGATGTTGTAAGTGTCTTTGGTGTCAGCATCGAATACTTCTCCAGTCAGCAATGCATTACCAGAAATACTGAAAGAAGCATTGTCTGTATCACCAGCGCCTGAGATCAACTCATAAGTCAAGCTGCCAGGCAGATCGTCACCAGTTGTAGAGAATGTGCCCACCGTAGTACCGACCGGCTCCTCTTCCACCACAGTGTTGTCACTTAGAATGAGTGAGGATATCGATGTAGGGATGTCATTGACGTTAATGACGAAAGCCTTTTCAAATGTCAACCCGCCTTTATCGGTGACAATGATTTCGAGATTGTAAGTAGTCTTTGTTTCGAAATCAAAGACTTCATCGGTCAACAACTGACTGTTGCTTATAGAGAATGATGCATTACCGGTGTTTCCAGCTTTGAAGGAATAGGTAAGGGTTTCATTTTCATCTTGATCTGTGGTAGTCAAGTCACCCACTACTGTTCCGATAGGTTCATTCTCATCTACAGAGCTTGATGAAAGTTCGATATCCGTAGGTGCTTCATTAACATCTGTCACGTTGATCGTAATGGTTGCCATATCGGAAAGTACTGGTGTGCCATCATCCGAAACAGTGGCACCAAGCACAAGGACTGGATCGTCTTCATGATCCAAACTCGAAGCTAGAATCAACCTTAGTTCGCCATTACCGGCTAGAGAAAAAGAAGATGCTCCAGTAAGATCGCTGAATACCAACGGATCCATGTCTTCATCCAAGGCGGATAGTACTCCGACTAGAGTACCATCAGTGGCATCTTCCGGGAGATCGAATGACTGATCGGCGAAAGTTGGTGCTTCATTTATGTCGTTGATATCAATTGTAAAGGCCTTCTCGAAAGAGCCTCCATTTCCATCATTCACCTCCACCCTGATGGAGTAAGATGGCTTAGCTTCGAAGTTGAACGCATCAGCTGCCTGAAGCGCTGCATCAGCAATAGCAAAGAGACCATTGTCAGTATCTCCTGCACCTGCCACCAATGAAAAGGTATGTGCGTCATCTGTATCTTCATCTGCGGTAGTGAAATTTCCGATTACGGCATTTACTAAATTGTTTTCGTCTATCGAGGACCCACTCAACTGAATGTCAGTAGGTGCTTCATTAATATCATTGATATCTATTAGCAGTACCTCCTCTATAGTTGATGCAGCCTGATCGTCAGCCATCACCCTTATTGAGTACTCGTCCTGAGTCTCAAAGTCGAAGGATACGGTGCTGCGCAGTTGACCATCCACTATTTCGAATGATCCATTGCCAGTATCTCCTATGCCTGATACCAGGGTAAACGTGAAGCTTACTCCCTCTAGCTCATCTCCTAGCGCAAATAGGTTGCCTACTGGAGTACCTACAGCAGCTTCCTCATCGATATTGTTGCTTGCGATGGAGATACCTGTGAGTCCCGGAGGCTGATCATTGATACTGATGGTGAGGGCCTCCTGATAAGTGCCGCCATTTCCATCGTTCGTTTGGAGTCGAATGCTGTAGCTTGTTTTCGTTTCAAAATCAAATATCTCAGCACTACTAAGTTTAGAACCGTCTATTGAGAAAGAGGCATTGTCTGTGTCTCCTGTACCGGTTACCAACGTGTAAGTGTAGGTTTCACCATTGTCGTCATCCACAGTGCTTAAGAGACCCACTACAGTGCCCACAGGAGTAGACTCATCAATGTCTGTCGATGAAAGCAAAATATCGGTCGGCACCTCACTTTCATTAGTTATTGCGATAGCCAGGATCTTGTCAAATAAGCCGCCATTACCGTCGTTGACCTGGACCCTTACCGAGTAGCTGGATTCTGTCTCGAAATCGAATATTTCGCTGGTTCTCAACTCATTTCCGTTGATATTGAATGAAGTATTGTCCGTATCGCCTGAGCCTGCCACCAATGAAAACGTATAACTCTCGCCAGCGTCCTGATCGATGGCTGAAAGGGTTCCGACAACATCATTCACCGCATTGTTTTCCTGGATGGAACTGGCACTTATCAGAATATCTGTAGGGGACTCAGATTCATTTGTGATCGATACGATAAAGGCCTTCTGAAGGGTATTACCATTTTGGTCGTCGGTCTGAACTCTAATAGAATAGCTGCTTTCTACTTCAAAATCAAATACTTCTAAGGCTTTTAGCTCATCGTCGACGATCTCAAATGAGGCGTTATCAGCATCCCCAATACCAGAAACCAGCGTGTAGACATGAGTCTCTCCCTCATCGTCATCCGTCGTGGAAAGCACGCCGATGACCTCACCGACAGCATTATTTTCCATGATTGACATATTGTCCAGTGAAATATCTGTCGGAGCTTCGATGGCATTGATTACAGCGATAGTAAACTGCTCTGCCAGTACTCCACCATTACCATCATCGGTCTGAACTCTGATGGAATAGCTCTCCTTAGTTTCAAAATCAAAAGCTTCAAGAGTTGTTATCTGTGCTCCATCGATCTCGAAGGACGCATTATCAGTATCCCCTGTGCCAGCAACCAGTGAGTAAGTATAGGTCTCACCCTCGTCTTCATCAGTTGTTGAAAGTTCTCCAACTATACTACCAACAGCTTGATTTTCACCTATAGAAGCATTGTCGAGCTCAATATCTGTTGGGGTCTCAGGCACATCGTTAATGTTGATGGTAAATACCTTTTCAAAAGGGCCTCCAAGGCCTGATGCTTCCACCCTTATGGTGGTTGATTCGAAGGTTTCATGATTCCATCCATCTGAACTCAACAGATCATTGCCTGAAATGGTAAAGGCATCATTGCCATCATCATCATCACCTGCAACAAATGAGAAGGTATAGGCACTTCCAATATCTATCCCATCTACCGAAAATGATCCGATGGTTACTCCGCTTCCTAAGTTTTCATCGAGATTATTTGCACTCAAGGTTACGTCTGTGACTATCGATAACTCATCTGTAATAGTGATGGCAAATTCCTGTTCGAACTGTCCTCCGTTCCCGTCGTTGGTGAAGATTTCTAGGTTGTAAGTACTCTTGCTCTCAAAGTCGAACACAGCTCCCGTCTTTAGCTGATCGCCATCTATAGTGAAAAATGCATTGTCAGGAGTACCAGGCTTCAAGGAGTAGGTGTGCGTATCACCTGTATCCTGATCTGTCGTAGTGAGCGTTCCGACTACTGTACCTACCGGAAGGTTCTCCTCTACCGAAGACTCAGATAATAACACATCATTTGGCCGGTCATTAGCATCAGTAACCGTGATAGTAAACTGCTTTTCTGTAGAGCCATTATTTCCATCATCTGTTTTGATCAAAACCGAATAAGAATTCTTTGTCTCAAAATCAAAGCGAATCGAGGCTCGGAGTTGATCTCCATTGATGTTGAAACTAGCATTGTCGTCACCGCCAGTGCCTGATACGAGCGTGTAGGTATACGCTTCACCGGCATCCGGATCAGTAGTCGAAAGCAAACCCACCACATCATTTATGGCGTTGTTTTCCGGTAGGCTACTATTATCTAGCGCAATGTCCGTGGGTGCCTCAGGGACATTGAGTACTGTCACCTGCAGCTCCTTCTCAAATGTGCCCCCATTGTTGTCATCAGACTGTACCCTAATGGAGTAGGCATTCTTGGTCTCGAAATCAAAAACAGCGTTGGTTTTAAGCTCCTCTCCATCGATAGTAAAGGATACATTGTCATCGTCACCTTCGCCCGTCACTAGCATGTAGGAATGATTATCTCCAGTGTTAGGGTCGGTACTGCTTAATGTTCCTACTGTACTCCCGGATGTGCTGTTCTCGTTGATGGTAGCATTATCAAGTGAGATATCCGTAGGGGCGAGATTGGTCTCGGCAATGGTGACGCCCCAAGTCTGCATGTTGCCCGCTTCGGCGGTTACTGTATAGCTCACGGTTGAATTGAAGTCCTGCGCAACACCAGAGGCAGGGCTTACCGCAGCACCAGGGGAAGTGACAATCGTCGGGGAGACACTTGAGAGGCCACTTGTACCTGGCTGTAATATTGCTGTCACAGTAGAGTTGTCCGTATCGATCAGCGCATCTCCAACCTGATTGGAAAAGGTAAATGCCGTGATCTTAGCGATGTTGTTTGGAGACTCGTAAGCGCCTTTGCTGGCGGACGTAGTGCTCCTTGTTGCTCCTGTAATGTCTTCGGTCACTTCAGCTATTGGGGTTACCCTTAAGTCTGGCTCTTGAAGTGAAGCTCCACTAAGCGAAAGGTCTCCGCTATTAGCATTCGCAAAGATTGGATCTATGTAGGTAGTAGTCGAAACAAAAGTGGATAGGCTGGCCTGATCAGTAAAATTTTTGGTGTACTCAACAGTACTCAGCCCATCATCGAAAATGTAAATGTTGTTACCAGCATCTGCCACATTTACATTAGCATCTATACCGTGCTTTGTGGTGCCAGCCCCTGCTGTTCTGGAAACATCTATAAGGTTGTTCTTGATGTTCGTGCCATTTGCGATAGCCCAGTGATTGGAGTTTGTTTCAGAACCTGTTCCATATATGTAGATAGAATTATGAAATACGTTGGTAGCTTGGTTAATTCCAAGCGTTTGACTGGCCCTTATAGCAATAGAGTTATTCATTACGTTATCAATGAAACCAGATCCGGTGATCGCCTGAAAAGAAGCTGGATCGGGAGCTCCCGCTTGATTAAAAAACTTGTTCCCAATAATGGCTATATCGTCAAGATTAGAAGTACTTAGTCTGATTCCTCTTACTATCACATCTGTCTCTGTATTCGTAGCTACAAATTCACAGTTTTTGATAGTCACACCGGCAACTAGGGACGTGGAAGTACCAATGACATCCACACCATCTCCTTCAGATATGTTGAGTCGACAGTTTTGAAACGTGAGGTCATGCGTCCCGGCACCAAGTTGAATCCCACTTGAATTGAATCCATTGACATTGATATTCATCACAATGTTTCCGGAGGACGGGTCTGCTCCATCAAATAGTACATTGGAGATCGAACTGAGAATTCTGATGGCTCCTCCAAACTTCTGATTCAAATTGATATTAGTGGCACCTGCTTGGGGCCGTATTGTAATACTGTGATTTGGGTCTGGGTTAACAGGCTGTAGCAATTCGCCCACTTCATATCCATCCTCCACTTCAAATACCACGTCTCCGCCAATACCTGCGTTGGTGATTTGGCTCATCGCAGCAGAGAGGGTTTCGAAATTGCCAGTCTGCCCGACGCTATAAGTGCCGGACAACTTCTGCCAATTGATAGTGATCTCCCAAACCTGAAGTAAGTTGGACTCAGATCTCACATAATAGTCAAAAGGCACTCCGTTTTGAAAAAATTGAGGGTTAGACGTAAAGAATCCGTCAGCATTGTCTGACACTGTGATGGTAGAATTCACGCGACTAGGAGTTGTCGCTAAGGCAGTAGCCGTGACAGTATGGTTGATCGGATCAATCGTCGCTGATCCTACTATACCGTCGAAAGTAAAACTTGTGATGTCATTTTCGTCGGATAGGTTTGGCAGAACAGTAACTTCAATTGTCGAGCAACCTATTACGATACATTCATAACCTTCACCTCGTACAAAATAATTAGTTGTTTCAGTTGGTGAAACAGTAATAGACGTTCCTGTACCTACAGGTGTACTAGAACCAACACCACCGCATGAGCCTGTGTACCACTGCCAATTATCTGCAGAATTCAAACTTCCAGTGATAGACAACTGAATTGATTCTCCCTCGTTGATAGTGGCGTCATCTGTGGTTGATGATATTAAAGCAGACTCCTCAACGGAGTATTTAGCAAGGTAGGCTTTCGATCTAGACACGATATTGCTGCTTGAATTTGAGGCGTTATTATCACATAGATCGAATTGGACTGTCGAGTTTTTGAATCCAGCAATGTACAGGTTGTCACCAGTAGCATGTACGTCATTCACCACCATGTTGTATTGCTGTATTGCGAAATTTGATTTAAGCGAAGTGCCTCCAGCGCTATATATCTGATTAAAGCTTCTTTGCGTTGACGCCCAATAGGTCCCCGCCAAGTGGATTCTATCAGAGCCATCCACACTTACAAAATTGCTTAGGGTGTGGCCTACTTGGAGTACAATGGGCTCCACCCAATCAAGTGAAAGGATATAAGAACCTGTTATACTCACAAAAACACGATTTAGCTTAAGAAGATAGAGGTCAGGATTCCCTCCGCTGGCGGTTTCTGTACTTCCCAGGAAGTTCACTGAGCCATCAAACGCTCCACTCACAATAACGTCATTGTCACTGTCGACAGCTACACTTCGTGCTAAATCATCACTTGACCCGCCGTAGGTTCTTAAAGTCTCATAAACGCCAGTACTTTCTAGATAAAGTACAAAGGCGTCCGCCCCTCCATTAGAAGTTCCATTGTTCGTCGCAATACTTGGGTTGAAGTCTACTGTCCCCTCAAAAGCTCCAGCAAGTATGGGTTCACCTCCAGCAAGTGTGGCTACCGAATAGCCCACGTCGTTCCCGGTAGACCCGAAGGCTTCAGCCCATTGAAAAGTGCCGGAGCTGTTGATTTTGACTATCAAAGCATCTGTGCCACCGGCATCTCCGATAACTTCAGAGCCAGAAGTTTCAAAAACTCCACCAGCTGTTTCAGCTGCCACATAAATATCCGTGTTGTTATGTATTGTAATGTCATAAGGATTATCTGCACCTGATCCACCCCCAGAGTAGACCCATTGAAAGCTCCCTGAGGTGTTGAATTTCACAATGAAAAGATCATCATCTCCAGCTGAAGTTTTATTGGAGGTCAATATGGAAGGGTTGAAGTCTACCGTGCCTTGAAAGTAACCTGTGACGTAAACATTACCGGAAGCATCGGTAGTAATGTCGATTCCTCGATCATCACCCGTACTTCCCAGTGTAACCACCCACTGATGATCGCCATTTGCATCTAGCTTTTGAATGAAAACATCATTGTTGAATCCGTCGGATGATTTTGAGGCCGTACCTGCCCCAAGGTCAAAGTCTATGGTTCCATAAAACTGACCTGTTTGGTAAACATTCCCTGATCCATCAGTAGTAACTCCATTAACAGACCCGAAATCGGAACCATTATCATAAACATTTACCCATTCGAAGGGCTGCCCTGCCGATTGACCGTGAGCAGTCTTTACGGCAAGAAGCATTATCAATAGAACGAATAAAAAGAACAGTGTTACAGGATTAAGCCACTGGCTTATTCCCTTCAGTAAGGTATTTGGCTTCATAGGACATTAATTTTTTAATTAGCGATTAATGACGATGAAGTTGCCGGTATCCTCGGCAAAATGACCTGACCTAGCGGGTTAGTTCTGTCCCTACCCGGGCGGGTAGTTTTTACAAGTTTTTGATTATCAGCTGCTTATGAAACCTCCTGAGGCAGAGTTTCAAGACTCTTGTCTGGTTGAGCGTAAAGCAAATTGCATGGCTTCCTTGCGATTACTCACACCTAGTTTCTCGTAGATATTCTTCAAATGGTACTTAACGGTATTGACTGAGACGAAAGTCTTTTCTGCTATCTCCGAATTAGACACATCTGTCAGGGCCAAGCTTAGTATTTCAAATTCTCGTTCTGATAGTGGATCTTCAATAGAAGTATTCATCACTTCCAAAGAAACTCCCATAGCATCAATGTTGCCTTCCAGTATACCCTTGATCTTGAGTCTAAGGTTATCCGTCTCGCGGGCCAACAGATCGTTTTTCAGCTTATACCTTTTATATGAAATGATGAGAACATAAATGCATAACAGCAGAATCAACAGGGCCGATATAATAATGATCCACCTCTCTCTCGCTTCCTTCTTAAGACTGAGCTCACTAAGTTCATTTTCAGCAGTTAAGATCTTTATCTGAGCCTCTTTCTGATCTGCTTCGTAGCGAGATTGAAGCATGTTGATCTGCTCAGATTTCTGAAGGTTGAAAAGTGAGTCTTTTAAATTGCTATGAAGAGTGAG
Source organism: Flammeovirgaceae bacterium UBA6059 (assembly GCA_002435755.1). GTDB lineage: Bacteria > Bacteroidota > Bacteroidia > Cytophagales > Cyclobacteriaceae > UBA6059. The sequence continues at coordinate 458,632 of DIYH01000002.1, read as the reverse complement.
ATACTGATAGGCCTGCTCATAATCACTCAATTCAGTGTTTATTTTATGCAGTAGATCGTAGGTATACAGTACGTCTTGAGCGTAAAGATTCTCTAAAGCGACTTTAAGAGCTTTTTGTGCGAGGCTTTCTGCCTCCTTTTTACGATTATCGAGTTGGGCGTTCTCAGCCATGCTTTGAAGTGTATGACAAATAGCTGATGCGTAGGCTAGTTCTTCAAATAGCCTTAGTGCTTTAGTATAGTGAGCGTCAGCTAAGTCATATTGAGCAAGCTCAGTATGTACTGTGCCAATGTTCATTATTGTATTGGCATATCCTTCGAAATCTTCAATCCAATTGAAAATCTCCTTGGCTTGATTATACAAAGTCAATTCTTCTTGAGAATAACCTTGATAGCTTTTTATCAAACCTAGATTGTTTAACGCGTGCGCCCACCGAAGAGAATCTTTAGTCGCTACCGCAAGATCTATTACTTGCCGAAAATAGTCCTCGGAGGTATCATACTGATCCTGATAGAGAAAGTCAATACCAAGGTTATTGAATGCGTCCATAAGCGTTACTGTATCATGATAGATACGCGCAATGCGAATAGCTTCAAATGAGTGCTCAGCAGATTTAGAATAGTCAGCAGAATAGCCATATGAAAAAGATATCGCTACATTCACCTGTCCCAATAAACTATCAAGTCCTTCTTCCTTAGCGCTAGACATAGCCTCAAATGCCAGTTTTAGACCATTATCAGGAGATGATTCAGAGCTAACCTTGCTTTCTCTTATAAGCCGACTAATGCTGTCAACCTTTGAATGTGATTGACACAAGCTTGACACAACAGTATGACATAAAAAGAGGATACTAACTACTCTTGACCACATACTCCAGCGCCTCCTTTCTGTTAGCAACTCCCAGCTTGTTATAGACATTACGCAAATGAAACTTAACCGTACTTTCGGATACGAATAGCCTACCGGCAATCTCCTTATTAGACTTTCCCTGTAACCCAAGACTGAGCGTTTCAAATTCGCGTTCCGTCAAGGGATTGACCACTTTTCCATTGAGTAACTCCAGATCATCCGCTAGCGCAAATTTCTGCGGCCCATTAAGCAGTTCTATGTAGCGCTTCTGAAGCGCGTCATATTGTTGTTCAGTGGCTTGTTTTTCTGCCCGACTCTTTTTTAGGCGTAGTATGTAGAAAACAACTAAAAACGAGATGAGAACAACCGAGGCTGCCACAGCGATTACCATCAGTCTTCTGGATTCGCCTTCTCGAATATTGGCAAGTTGATTTTCGCTTTCAAGCCGTGCTATCTCGGCTTCCCTCTTTGTTGTTTCGTATTTGGCTTGAAGTTCTGAGATCAACTCTCGATTATCTTCGCTCCTAACTGAATCTTCCAGTGTTTTAAATTCCCGGTGATATTTCAGAGCGGTTTTATGATCTCCTCGTGCGTCATGAATCAAAGACAAGTTTTTGGCGGCACTAAATTTTACGCCAAGGTCTTTAGTGCGTTCATACGCTTCGTTAGCATAATATTCTGCTTTCTCAAAATCTTCCTTTGAGATCAAAGTGCTAGACAAAAGGTAAAAATCAAAAATTAGCCCAATAGAATCCTGATTTTGAATATCTAGGCGAATAGCCTCTTCGTAATAATACTCCGAAGAGTCCAACTCGTCCAAAGAATAAAAGACCGCCCCGAGAAGATTGTTCCCTACTGCCAAACTCCTGTAATCGCGGAATCGTGAGCTAAGCGAATTGGATACTCTTAAGTAATACAAGGCTGAATCAAACTGTCCAGTTAATTCATATATCTGGCCAACATTTTGCATAACTCGAGCCACAGCCACCGTGTCGTCCAATTCTGAATTAATTGCCAGGGCTTCTTTGAACGTCTTAAGGGCTGACTCAAAGTCCTCATTGAACTGCCCATAAATAACGGCTATGGCATTTAAGGTGGTAGCAATTCCTCTTAGGTTTATTGTTTTTTCATATAACTGTTTGGCGAAAAGAAATTTCTCCAATGCCATCTCGTATTGACCTTGCCAGGTCAAGCTCCGGCCAACATCCATAGTCAAAGAAGCTCGCTGATCAATAGACTTATCCTCCGTAGGGATTAAAGTATAAAGTCTATCTGCTCTCGAAAAATAGTCATCCGCCCGCCTAAACTGGTTATTGTACATACTGCTAAGCCCGAGAAGTTGTAGAGTCTTTGCCCGTATCAAGGGAGGTACTTCAATAGAATCAGCCTTTAGAATTGTAGCCAAAAGCTCATTACTCCTCGCCGGATTTATATCCTTTAAGCTGTCAGCTTCTTCTATTAAGTCTTGAAAGGTTTGACTATAGCAAGGGGTGAGCGCACAACAGAATCCTATGATTAGTGCAAAGAGTATTTTTCTCAAAATGAGTTTTGTAGATGGCCCGGACAATCAAGTTAATCATCTCCAGAAAGAGTATCAACAAAGTCCAAAAAGTTAACTCATTTATTATATCCAAGATCATCGGTTTCGCGTATCAGACCCAATGTAAGTAATGAGTTCTGTCGATTACAGTTCCTTCGCTTCAGCAATCAGTTCCGCAAGGTCTTTGACCTGTACTTCTGACTCTTTCTCTTTATTCTTGACACCATCGGTCATCATGGTCATACAGAAGGGGCATCCAGCTGCGATGATCTTCGCCCCTGTAGCCAATGCTTCTTCAGTACGCTCGATATTGATCTCTTTGTTGCCTTTCTCGGCATCCTTGAACATTTGTGCGCCACCAGCGCCACAGCAGAGTCCTTTGGTTTTACATCGCTTCATTTCTACAAGATCTGCATCCAGTACCTTTAATACCTCGCGCGGAGCTTCATAGATATTATTGGCCCTGCCTAAGTAGCAGGAATCATGGAAGGTGATCTTCTTGCCTTTAAAACTGCCCCCTCCTTCTATGGTAATCTTACCTTGGTCGATTAACTCTTGAAGAAAAGTAGAATGGTGTACTACTTCATAGTTCCCACCAAGTTCGGGGTACTCGTTCTTAATCGTATTGAAGCAGTGCGGGCAGGCGGTGACGATTTTCTTAATTCCATAACCATCCAGCACCTGGATGTTGGCCATGGCCTGCATTTGAAATAGGAATTCGTTACCGGCTCGACGTGCGGGATCTCCTGTACAAGTTTCCTCAGGCCCGAGAACTGCAAACTTTGTCCCAACGTGATTGAGGATTTTGACAAAGGCCTTGGTTACACGCTTGTAGCGGTCATCAAAAGAACCGGCACATCCAACCCAAAAGAGTACCTCAGGTGTTTCTCCTTTGGCGACTAGATCAGCAACAGTGGGTACATTATATTCCATCCTATTTCTCAGTTTTTAGTTCATCAGCCCAATTGAATCTATCCGTTGGAGCAAATTTCCAAGGGGCAAAGTTGGTTTCTACATTCTGGAACATCGCGTTCCATGAGGCTGGTGAGCCTGATTCTTCCATAGCCACATACCTTCTCATTTGAAGAATGATGTCCAATGGATTGATATTGACGGGGCATGCTTCTACACAAGCGTTGCAGCTAGTGCATGCATTGATTTCTTCCTTGGTGATATAGTCTCCCAAGAGTGCTTTTCCATCTTCTCCAGCGGTACCACCCTTGGCAACAGCCTCTCCTATCTCCTCTATGCGATCTCGGGTATCCATCATCACCTTACGTGGTGACAATTGCTTGCCCGTTAGGTTGGCTGGACACTCAGAGGTACATCTACCACACTCGGTACAAGCATATGACTCCATTAAGTTCTTCCACGAAAGATCAATGGCGTCTTTCGCACCAAATCGGCCAACTTCCGCAGGAGGTGCATCTGCATTCTCGACAGGCATTCCTAGCATCATCTTAACCTCATTGGTTACGACAGGCATATTCTCCATTTTGCCTTTGGCATGTAACCTTGAAAAGTAAGTATTAGGGAATGCCATGAAGATGTGAAGGTGCTTTGAATAGGTAACGTAAAGCGCGAAAGCCAAAATTCCGATGATGTGAAACCACCAGGCCACACGCTCTACAACGACCAATGCTGACACACTTAATCCATCAAACAATGGCATGAATAGGCTACTAAAGAAGAACTTACCAGTCTGTGGGTAGCCGTCATGACCTGCTTCCTGCAGCAGTTGGTCTGTAGCATTCATTGTAAATATGGCCGCCATTAGAATTACCTCGATGATCAAAATCAAGTTACCGTCCATAGCAGGCCAACCTTTCATCTCAGGCTTGGTAAATCGCTCTACCTTCAGCACATTTCTTCTGATAAGAAAAACGACACATGCTAGCACGACGAGTACAGCCAGGAATTCGAAAAAGTTAAGAGCGAATGTATAGGCTGCTCCGAGCAAAGGAGCGAATAATCTGTGAGTACCAAACAGGCCGTCAAGTACGAACTCAAGGACTTCCAAATTGATAATGACAAACCCTACGTAAATAAAGAAATGAAAGGTGGCAGGAATGAGCCGTTTGAACATCTTCTGCTGTCCAAAAGCCACTAGTAACATGGTCTGCCAGCGATCACCACTATTGTCTGAGAAGTCCTGATACTGTCCTAGCAGTATATTGCTTTTGATGCGCGAAATGCGCTGATAGATGAAGTATCCAAAGACAGCAAATACTGCCAAAAACGCGATTTGAGGAAGGTATTGCATAGGCTTCTAGCTTCGTTTTAAATTCCTTTAAATAATTTGCCGCTTTTCAATATTTCTATAGTTTTGCACCTCTTTCAACAAGAGGTGCTGTAGCTCAGTTGGTAGAGCATCGGACTGAAAATCCGTGAGTCGGTGGTTCGAATCCACTCAGCACCACACAAGCCACTTATTCTAGGGTGGCTTTTTTTTCAATCTTTCCTGAAAACCTAATCGACTAATGAAATTGCATTAGCTGGTAGGACTCTATCCTTCAAACTCTTTGCTAACAAGTAATATTCTACTCCTTCTGAGCACCACTAAATTAATCTTTCCGATCAATTTAGTATGCATGCATAACAAATTTTTAAGCTTGGTTTTTACAGTTAGTTCAATTCAGAGTCATTCTAAGTTCTGGACTTCTTGCTTTTTGATGGCTTGACCGCCTTATTCTTGGCCCCACCCAACTTTGTCAACATGACGATCTCCTTATCATCAAGCAGACGCCATTTACCTCTTGGAAGATCTTTTTTGGTAAGCGGGCCATACATTACGCGATCCAGTCGCTTCACATCGTACCCGAAATGTTCAAAGATTCGACGCACAATTCTATTACGTCCAAGATGAATCTCTATGCCAAGTATTTTCCGGTCTTTATCTAGTATAGCTACCTCATCAACCTTAACAGGACCATCATCCAGTGTCAACCCTTCTTGAATCTGCAGAAAGTGATCTTTGGTGATAGGCTTATCCAAGTCGACCTGATAAATCTTCTTGATCTGGTATGAGGGGTGTGTCAGTTTTTCGGCCAATTCTCCATCATTAGTGAATAGAAGAAGGCCTGTAGTATTTCTATCAAGCCGCCCTACCGGGTAAATTCTTTGATCACTGGCGTTCTTGACCAAATCCATTACCGTCTTGCGCCCTTCAGGGTCGGTCATGGTTGTAATGAAGTCTTTTGGCTTATTCAACAGAACGTATGCCTTACGCTCTGGGCGGATGAACTTACCATCCACTTTGACCTTATCCTTTGGAAGTACCTTGGTACCTACTTCTGTAACAAGTTCGCCATTGACCGTCACCTTGCCCCTTGCGATCAGTTTGTCTGCATCTCTTCTTGAGCAGAGACCTGATTGAGCAATAAACTTATTGAGACGGATTGTTTCTGAGGGCTGTTGTGGGCTCTTAGGTTTGGATGGCCCTTTGCCTGTGTGTTTTCTTTGCATTGGCTTGCAGTATCACTACTGTATTTATGAGCCTCAAAGTTCGCTAGTTTCTCCAATCTGATTCTCTTCCTTGGCGAAATCTTTTGGTGTTGGTAGGTCTTTTAGGTCGTTGATACCAAAATAGTCCATGAAGCTTTGGCTTGTACCATAGAGTAATGGTCTTCCAACTCCTTCTGACTTTCCCTTGATTTCAATCAATTCTTTTTCGAGTAATTTCTGAACAGCATAGTCACAATTCACTCCTCTGATCTGCTCCATCTCACTCTTTGTTACAGGCTGTTTATAAGCGATAATGGAAAGTGTCTCCAAAGCAGACGTGGAAAGCCTTTTCTTGGATTGCTGCTTCAGCAATATGCTGATACTCGCCTGATAAGCTGGCTTTGTCAAAAACTGATATCCTCCTCCACTCTCTATAGGCTCAAAAGAGTGAGCGTCTTCAGCATACTTCTCCTTAAGTTTTTCAATTGAACTCAGAATATCTGCTTCAGGTACATCCGCCTCAAACATTTCACTTAAGCAGTTCTTGATCTCGTCGATCTTGATCGGAGCTGGCGTACAGAAGATGAGCGCCTCCACATGATTGGTAAGGTAGTCCAACTATGAGCGCTTATTGAGTTTAGCCTCAATAGAGTGCATGGTATGAGGTACCGCTCTCAATCGATCCTTCGAGATCAGTTTGCCTGTGTCGATGCAAATGCCATAGGTGCCATTCTTAATTCGAACTAGCGCATTCTCTAGGTTATTGATAAACTTTTGCTGTCTTGCAGCAAGCTGACTCAAACTTTCTTTTTCCATAGTGTCAGCACCGTCCTCGAGGGTCTTAAGTGCTCCTTGCGTTGTATCAGTACCAGATTCGTGTGTCCTGGTTAACGATTCTTTAATGTATGAAAGCTCACTTTTAGCGGCATCAAGCTTCTCATTGATCAGATCTTGAAATTCCTTCAATTCCTCATCTGAATAGCGATTTTTATCTTCCTGACTCATATCAATTGCCCGGTTTTAGTCTAGTGCTAATCTAGTCGATCAGGGTAAATTAAAAAAACAGATATGTTCCGATAGGCACGTTGACAGCTACTTGTAAATCATATTTTAGCTATCGAAAAATACTAGAATGTCGCTCCCAGAACCACCGTCTCGCGAATGATCTCTACCTCTCCAGTTGCATTGTAAAGCTCAAAATAAACAACGTAGATTCCTGTCCTTGCCTTACTCCCAGATTCGTCCGTACCGTCCCAGGTAAAGAAGCCATTACCGGCCAAGAGCTCATTTTGAGCTAGCTGCCGCACTACCCTTCCCTCAACATCATAGACGATGACGCTTGCAAAGCTTCCCGCCTGATCTTCTTCGTAAGAAATGGTCGTGAAGCCGTTGACCGTACCCGGAATGAAAACCTTCGGCTCAATGTGGAGCTTTGTACTGGCCTCAGTAAGATTTCTTGACTGTGAATTGATAAGACCTGGTGTAGCAAATCCGACTGTGCTGGAGGCCGACTGCCAGTTATCGCTATTTCTGGTAGGTGAAGAAATACTTATACGCTCCAGTGAAACGCCATCAACATTATTGAGCAGGTTGGTATGGAAATCCTCACTGTAATCGAATGCGTCAATTAAAGTAGTATCTGCAGAAATGAATGCAATACGGCCCTCATCATTGGGCATAGTGGGCAATGGCGCCAGAAAAACTTTGTCAAAGTTGCCTTGTGGATACTGATCCTTGAGCACATCAGGTAGCACTGTAAAGGCCACTAAGTCACCTGGGGGGATGATGTTATTGGCAATAGAAAGTGGAACTAGTGTTTCGTTAGTTGGGTCATTGCTCGTAAACCAAAACCGGAAATTGATGTACTTCTGTGAAGCATTATAGACTTCCACAAAGTCAACACCGCCAGTTCGTGGGTTAAAGAGCACTTCATTGATAAGGATATCACCAGGTGCTGCGGCTTCAGGGAGAACAAAAGAGAAGGGCGATTCCTGATCGATGAAATTGCCCAGGCAATCTGTCATACCGGCTACTCGCAAGTCGTAGGGTTGATTTAACGCTAGCTCTTGTGTCAGGCCTAAAGTAATCCTCTTGCGGTCATCAGAGAGAAGCGCACCGCTGATACCAATCGACGGGGATATCTCAAATGCCCAAAGCGAGGTATTCGTTGAGAGCTTCTCGTCAAATGATAACACAGTCGATCTGTTGTCAGGTGCAATCACTTGCTCGAGCACTGGGCCAAAACTATCGGGGTTAGGCTGATCCACAGAATTGACGATACCTGGACTCCCGCCCGGAGCTGCTTCTGAAGCCGTCCAGTTATTGATTTCGGCACACGGGTTCGCAGGATCTATCATTTCTAAGGATACGCCTCCCTCGGCAGCTTCATCGCTCTTGTACCACTCGTTGCTGTAGTCTACACTGAAAATAAGATTGCCGTCTAGCGTCAGGCTAATTTCCTCGCCCCTATTGCCAAGTGATAGCCAGCCACTGACACCAGCCACTACACCAAACTCTTCGAAAAGCGATACAGAACTGTTTGGGGTAAGAATTACGTACGCTCCGGCGGCCATGTTGAACCCTGGAAGTGTAGTTTCTGATGATCCATCGCTTAGCCTGATGTCTGCTGTGCTGATCAAAGCATCCGTTGGATTATATAGCTCCAAGTATTCAGCTATGGGAAGCCCTCTGGCTGGTTCGGGATCTGCCATAATCTCCGTTATAATCAACTCATTGAAGCCAGGTGGTCTACCCAGGGCGATGCTGATTGAGGTATCAGCTATTGTATTACCAAGGCAGTCAGCAAGCCCAGCAATTGACAGATTAAATTCATTACCTACCGGAAAACTTTCCGTCAATTCGAGAATCAAATCACCCGATTCTTCTCCTAAAGAGACCGTAGCTATACCTATCGGAAACTCAAAATCGCTTATCATCACTGTCGCCGGATCAAGTGCTTCAGAAAATCCTATTAATATTTGATCTTCATCTAGCGTCACTTCTACCACATCAGGGGCTATGCTATCTACAAAGTTGCCCATCAATGAATTAGCTGCACCAGGTGTACCACCCAGTGCGCTCAAGGAAGCTGCCCAGTCTGTGGATTCATCACAGCCATTTTCGATACCGATTCGCTCCAATGAATAACCTCCATCATTTTTATCACTATCTCGATACCATGTGCTGCCATACACCACCCTGTCGATGACATTGCCTTCCACGGATAGCACAAGACTATCTCCTGAATTTCCGAGAGACGGGAAACTGCCTAGCGGAACGGTTAATCCAAAACTTTGAAATTCAGACTCCCGATTATCGTCCAATATGATGGCGTATTGACCTGGTAAGACTTCCACGTTTGGCAATAAAAACCCTCCTGAGAAATCTGAGAGTGTTACCTGGAATAGGTTGATCGTTTCCGTTGAGGTGTTATGGATTTCGATGTACTCATATTCCGGTAGGCCCACTACAGGAGTGGGGTCAGCCATGATCTCGGTGATTTCTAAATCGCCTGGTATCGGCACATAGGGTGCGACGTAATTAAAAGTCAAAGTGGTATCGGCAACACTATTGCCAGAGCGATCCTGTACGGTGCTTACAAGCAACTGATACGACGTGTCTCCTATAAACTGATCGGCAAATGAGAGCAGTACCGCAAAATCAGTAACCAGACTCACTTCTGCCGGGGCAATGCTGTCGCTTAAAAGATAATGGTTAAGTGCCAGGGCTGTGGCTTCATTGACCGGTTCGCTGAACTGAATCATCAGTTGATCTGTGAGCAATGGCTCAAAAGCTATAATCGCTGGTGGGGTTTGATCGAAGGGAATGTCGATTTTGAAATCTGGTAGTGCTCTGCCAAACACATCTACTAAGCCGCCCCAGCTTACCATGAGCATATCACCTTCCACCAAAGGATCAACTAAGAATAGTCGCACCACTTTGGGTTCTTCCCCATCCTGACTGATTGTCACCAGCTCTTTAGTGGAAGAAAAAACCCCTGCTTCAAACGGCCCTAGTTCAGACTCAAACACCAGGTCGATCACTCGATCTTCCCTTATCTCAAAATCCCCAAACTGACTATTGAAGGCAGCATCAATAACCTGGAGATCCAACGATACATCACCACCAATGGATCGAATGCTGTTTATAGAAATCTGAAGTTCTGAGTTGTCAGGTAGTGGTGCATCGAGGTGTAAGGTCAATAGATTCGCTGCTGCATTATCTATGGCGAAACCAACATCATCAATCTCAATATCAGCCGAGGCAGGATCAATACTTGTCGAGAAATTCAACACCAAAGTGTTGTCATTCATAAATTGGTAATCACTCAGGTAAGGGTTTAGGTTGTTCACCGATCGGTCAATGGCTTCTTCAATCAAATTGGATTGAATATCAGATACTCCTTCGATCTTAAGAGACATCTCAGTCCCTTTACTCAGGGTCGATCCAAACTGAAGCCTCACAATGGAACTGTCATAAGGCATACGCTCCACTTTAATTGGGTTGGTTCCTTCATCCCAATCATAATTGGCAATCTCTGTAGCAGTTGTAAAATCGACCACTTCAGAAAACCCAATTTCTATAAGCGATTCTGATAAGAGTCGAACAGAATCGACTCTCGGCCCAAGCGTATCATAAACGAAAGTGGTATTCGTGGTACGCGTCATTTGATTGCCCAACAAATCTGAAAGGCCTGATACGGACAATGTCTGTTCTTCTTCTACTGGAAAGTTTGAAATAAAGTCTAACTGCACAGAATTCAGCGCTGGCTGGAGTTCACTTGATAAGGCAAAGCCCTCACCGTTTAGCTCATAGTTGTTAGTAATCTCCGCTGAAACTGACTCCAGACGCTCATCAAAATGTAACAAAATGGAGTTCTCATCGATAACGGTGATCTCTTCCAACACAGGAGCTCTGGTGTCATAAATGAAAGTGGCGAATGGCGTAATAATACGAGCACCATTAGTATCCAATAGGTCTTCTATGTCAAGCTCTAGTTCACGGTTTTCTCTGAAATTTTCATCGAAAAAGAGCCTAACGTGATTGGGCTCACCTTCAACCTGACCTGCTAACACCGGAGCGGTTTCTTCATCGAGCAAGTAGTGCTCTAGTATGGCTGCACTCTCGGAACTTACTTCTTTGCTAAAAACTACCTCTAGTGCATTCGGCGCAACCACAAAAACTGTATCGAGTTCATCCTTATAGGTGAAGGTCAGATCAACCTCTGTCGTTATCTCATTGTCATATAGATCTTCAATCGATGTGACAGTCACTTCATAGGCCTGTCCTGTCGTGAATATCGAATCGAAGAAGAGCGATACCCGCAAAGAGTCTACTGACTTATCTTCGGGTACTAAAAGGTTGTCTAACAAAAAATCCTCTTCCTGCACTGAAGAAGAACTGACCTCCTCGGAGAATATCAAATCTATCTGATTCACTGACTTCAGATAGTAATCGACAATAGATGGAGGGGTGATATCATAATAGAATGTGGTATCGAATTGATCAGATCGGTTGCCCACACAGTCTTCAATATTATCGAGCGTCAATGTGTAGTTGGATTCAGATATGAGATCATCTCTTAGTCGCAGAATAATCTCATCTGAAAGATCATTTTCTACGATTTCATCCGCAATACGAATATCTGGGTTTAACGCAAAGGTTGCAGAATTGGCTGCTGTCTGGGTAATCTGCTCCGTCAGTTCAATCACGACGGTATCTGGTGCAATCACTTCAAAAGACAGTAATGACGGAGCTGAAGTATCAGGAGCTGTCCCAAAAATGCTGTTTCTAGCACCGGGTGTTCCGCCACTTGAAGCGGTCGACGAACCCCAGTTGCTACTTCCCGGGCAGTCTAAGTCTGGGTTGATCCTTTCAAGCGAGTATCCATCGCCTGGAAAGCCTTCGGTATACCACGCATCGTCATAGTCTACCTGATCGATGATGTTGCCATTGGCATCTTTCAATGTAAGCAATTCACCTCCATTGGTGAGAGCACCTGAACTTATATCAAGGCTGGATACAGAGAAATCTTCTGCACTCGTGCTTATAATCACGTAAGCACTCGGCTGCAGTACAAAACTCCCAAGCGTATTGCCATAGCCCTCTAGTTCAAACCCTTCCAGCTCTATGGGTCGATTGCTGCGGCTCAGCAATTCCAAATATTCTGATTCCTGTAAACCCTGCTCAGGATCTGCTAGAATTTCATTGATTACAATGGCACCAGTGCTGAAATTTCGATTCATCTTAATGCCAATAGTCAGTTCATTAGCTGTAGAAGTCTGATCCACATTGGCAACTTCATCAACTGTCAGCTGATAATTGAGATTGGAAAGATTACTAAAACTTAGAGTGACTTTTGAGACATCTGTGCTGCTCAGAACAGCAGAAGTCGGATTCCCTATTCCTGATAAGGTATAGTTGGACTCTAATTCCGCGCTAGCCTGATCGACCTCTTGGTTGAAAGTGAGCTCCATGCCGTTAGAACCTTGCTGAACCAGTGATACAAGCCCAATTGAGGGACCACTACCGGCAACTGAAGTCAAAGAAAAATCATCAAAAAAGTATTTATCATCTCTGGAAGCGGCAGTGTATCTTATTTGGACACCAAGATGATTTGCGGAGGTGTGAATAAGATCAGTAGCAGTTCCCTGAGAGGTTGAGTTCACCAATACTTCCCATTCTCCTGCACTGCTACGGCGAACTTCCACCTGGACAAATGACTCTGGTGTAAGCGCTTGTTCTGTTCCGGATAGGTCAATTTTGGTAGTACTTGTACCACTTTGTCTGAACAATTCTATTTTCTCCTCCCTAAGCCGAACAAAATAGCCGTTCAAATCTGAACTCAAGTCCTCATTATCAGTGAACAGGTAAACCCTAGAATGATTGTTGTTCCAGAGACTAGATGATATTCCAGTAAAATCAATTTTCATTCTGAAAGTCCATGTGAAGTCGTTACTAATTAAATCCAGAGGTGATGCGTAAGGAGTCGCGAGGTAAGAAATCCTGGTGCCAGACTCGCCCGATTGCCCTTTTGATTTTAGTTGAAAATCACTTTCTACAATTTCCCAAAGATCAGTGGCAACAGAGACTCCCTGATTGTTAGCACCATCCCATGTAGGGTTATTGATAAAATCCCCATCAGAAAAATCATCTGTCAGTTGCGCCAAAAGCCCATACTGGAGGCCATTGAGGAGGACAAACGTAACTATAAAAAGGAGCCTTTTCATCGATGCATTGAGAGCATATAAAAAACTAAATATACTAGTTTTGCCTCTTCAATAAATCCAGACTGAATTATTGAATCATGAAATGAGCTTTAATTATTGTGGTAACTAAAAATAAGAGCCCAAAGAGTATTCAAAGCACATTCTGATTGATCAGTACAAACAGACTAAACACATGAAATTAGCAGTAGTTGGTGCCACTGGGCTAGTGGGGCAGGAGATCCTAGAGGTAATGTCAGAGCGGCATTTTGAATTCGATGAATTGTTGTTGGTAGCATCGGCGCGTTCAGTTGGCAAGACTATCACCTATAGAGGAAAAGACTATGAGGTCATCGGCATGGATGATGCCGTATCGAGAAAACCGGATATTGCCATTTTTTCAGCTGGTGGGGGCACGTCACTGGAGTGGGCACCTAAGTTTGAGGAGGCTGGAAGTATTGTAGTTGATAACTCTAGTGCATGGCGCATGAGCCCCAAGCATAAGTTGATCGTACCCGAAATCAATGCAGGTGCGTTGCGTATTGACGATAGGATCATAGCCAATCCTAACTGCTCTACCATTCAAATGGTATTGGCGCTAGCTCCGCTGCACAAGGCATACAACATTAAACGAGTAGTGGTATCTACATATCAATCTGTAACCGGTACTGGCAAAGATGCGGTAGAGCAAATGATGGCAGAGAGAGAAGGAAAGACAGCCGACATGGTCTATCCTCATAAAATTGATATGAATGTGCTGCCTCACATAGATGTATTCCTTGAAAACGGCTACAGTAAAGAGGAAATGAAAATGGTCAACGAGACGCAAAAGATCCTCAATGACACCAATATTAAGTTAACTGCTACTACGGTCAGGATCCCAACGATGGGTGGTCATTCAGAGTCTGTCAATGTTGAGTTTGAGAATGACTTTGACCTTGTAAATGTGCGCAAGCTATTAAGCGAAATGCCGGGCGTGGTTGTGGAAGACGACCCTTACAACAATGTCTATCCAATGCCGGTCAATGCACATAAAAAAGATGAGGTATTCGTTGGACGATTGAGGAGGGATGAGTCACAGCCCAATACACTCAATATGTGGATAGTCGCTGATAACCTGCGCAAAGGCGCTGCGACCAATGCAGTTCAGATTGCTGAGTATCTCGTCGAGCATAGCCTGATCCTGGCTTGATCAATTGGATTGATCGGCTGCTGCAAAAGGATGTTCAAGAGTTCATCAGCAGTAATGCTGAAGCCGATCTTTCAAAACTTGCCTTAAGTGCCAAAGTAGGGCCAGACTTCCCATTGAAGGAAGCACTCCTACAGATTGAACTGAACAAAAAAGCACGGAACAAACTTCCTGAGTGGTCTGATTATAAGACTATAGTTTACCCCAGTAGACTCTCATTGGAGCAGTGTTCCTCTGAACTAGCTGCCAAATACAAAAAAAATCTAATATCGGGCGAGTCTCTAGTTGATCTCACTGGCGGTCTAGGTGTAGATAGTTATTACCTAGCGGAAAAGTTTGATTCTGTAAGCTATATAGAAGAGAACACAGATCTTGTTGCCACAGCAAAGCACAACTTTCAAGTGCTTAATGCTAATCATATTTCCTGTACCCAAGGTGAGGCTGAGAAAGTGCTTGAGGGAATAAAGGAGCTCGTTGATTGTTTCTACATTGATCCAGCAAGGAGATCTAAAGGTCAAAAGACTTACTTCCTTAAGGATACTTTTCCGAATGTTACTGACCTGCAAAGTTTGATGCTGGATAAAGCAAAGAGATATCTGCTCAAGACGTCTCCAATGTTGGACATCAAGCAGGCCTTATCAGAATTGACCAATGTAGCCGAGGTACATGTGGTGGCAATCAATGGCGAGTGCAAAGAGTTGCTATTTAAGTCCGCTAATAAATTCAACGAGGAGCCATTGATTATTGCCTCCAATTGGCATAAAGGTGAATGGCAACAACTTCAATTTACCTATTCAGAAGAGGCTAATAGTACTGCTAATATCTCACTTCCAGCGAAATATCTATATGAGCTCAACGCAGCTATCATCAAGGCGGGAGCATTAAAGTGCGTGACTGATAGGTATCATCTCAATAAGCTCCATATCAATTCTCATCTTTACTCAGGAAATAAACTTCTGCAGGATTTTCCCGGTAGGGTATTCAAAATAACAGGATCCCTTAAAGCGGATAAAAAGTCAATCAAAAAAGGGCTTGGAAATGATCAAGCCAATCTATCTGTACGCAATTTCCCAGGTACTGTGGATCAACTAAGAAAAAAGTGGGGACTCAAAGAAGGAGGACAACATTACTTATTTGCCACAACTCTTGCTGATGATAAAAAAGCGGTTTTGGTCTGTAAAAAACTATCGTAACAGTAAAATGATAATCAGGGATAGGAGCGGGATGCCGTAGACACGGAGTACTCTATAGCGATTACTAAAATCAGACCACCAAAAAACCACCCAAGGTCGATACAATCCTACCAAGGTGATAATTAGATATACGCAGAATAGACCTTTAATTATATCCACCTTGAATCAATAAAAAAGCCCCTTGCGGGGCTGTATTTTATAGAGTTCTCTTGACTTCTCGTTCTTCGAATCCTTCAATCACATCTCCAACCTTGATATCGTTGTAGTTCTTGATACTGATACCGCACTCATATCCAGCCTTCACTTCATTAACGTCATCTTTGAAGCGCTTGAGTTGCTGTATCTCGCCAGTGTAACCAACGATACCATCTCTAATCAACCTTATCTGGTTTTGGCGCTTCACGAAACCATCAGTCACGTAGCACCCTGCCACAGTTCCTACTTTAGTAATCTTGAATACCTCTCTCACCTCGATGTTACCCGTGATAACCTCCTCAACAGTTGGCGCAAGCATACCTTCCATCGCATCTTTGATCTCATTGATCGCATCGTAAATGATAGAGTAGAGTCTGATCTCGATCTCTTCATTCTCGGCAATTCTTCGAGCACCTGCTGACGGTCTAACCTGGAAACCAACAATGATCGCATCAGATGCAGATGCCAACAATACGTCAGATTCTGAAATCTGGCCTACAGCCTTATGGATGATGTTGACCTGAACTTCATCTGTAGAAAGTTTCAGTAGCGAATCAGATAACGCTTCGATAGAACCATCCACATCACCTTTGATGATCACATTCAACTCTTTGAAGCTACCAATTGCCAGTCTTCGGCCAATCTCGTCGAGCGTAATGTGCTTCTTGGTTCGCATTGACTGCTCTCTAAGAATTTGCTCGCGCTTAGTCGCAATTTCTCGCGCTTCCCGATCAGAGCCCATCACATTGAACTTATCACCGGCTTGTGGCGCACCATCCAATCCCAACATTAATACTGGAGTAGACGGGCCAGCTTCTTTCATTCTTCGACCTCTATGGTCAAAGAGTGCCTTAACCTTACCAAAGTGAGAGCCCGCGAGTAGTACATCACCAATTCTTAAAGTACCAGTTTGTACCATTATTGTAGTAACATAACCACGCCCTTTGTCCAGCTCAGCTTCAATAACATTGCCAACAGCAGGCTTGTCTGGATTGGCTTTCAGGTCAAGCAATTCTGCTTCTAGAATTACTTTTTCAAGAAGCTCATCAATGCCCTGGCCGGTCTTAGCAGAAACCTCCTGGCACTGATATTTACCTCCCCAGTCTTCTACTAGTATATTGTTGTTCGCCAGATCCTCTTTGATCTTGTCAGGATTAGCATTTGGCTTGTCGATCTTGTTGATCGCAATTACGATAGGAACTTCAGCTACCATCGCGTGATTGATCGCCTCTTTGGTCTGTGGCATTACAGAATCATCAGCCGCTACCACAATGATCACCACGTCGGTGATTTGCGCACCACGCGCACGCATCGCTGTAAAAGCTTCGTGACCTGGTGTATCTAGGAATGCCACTCGTTTCCCGGTAGTTGTATTAACATCATAAGCACCAATGTGCTGGGTGATACCTCCTGCTTCACCTTCGGTTACGTTCGCCTCACGGATGTAGTCAAGCAAAGATGTCTTTCCATGGTCAACGTGACCCATGATGGTAACGATTGGTGCACGCTGCTTCAAGTCTTCCGGCGCGTCCTCTACTTCTACAACATCTGCTTCGTCTTCTGCAGAAGAAAACTGTACATCAAAGCCAAACTCATCTGCAATAATCGTAATTGACTCAGCATCTAGACGTTGATTGATGGAAACGAACATACCCAAGCTCATGCATGTTGCAATAACCTCGTTTACAGAAACATTCATTAAGCTGGCAAGGTCATTAGCCGCAATGAACTCTGTAACCTTCAGTACTTTTGAATCCTCCTGCTCCTGAAGCATCTTCTCTTCATTGGCTTCTGCCCTTGTCGAACGCTTCTCTTTTCTATACTTGGATCTATTACCAGCAGCTGAGGGTTTCGTGCCACTTAGCTTGGCAAGAGTTGCTTTAATCTGATCTTGGATTTCCTTATCAGACGGTTCTTCCTTCTGAGGTCGATTGTCTTGCCTTTTACCGCCTCCACCTTGTCGTCTGTCATTTTCGACACGGATACGTTTACGCGGACGCTTTTTCTTTTTATCCTTTTCGTCATCAGAAGAAGCAACCGGCTTAGCCTTCTTTGGCTTCTCCTGTGGCAATTCTATTTTACCAAGAACTGTCAACCCTTTTAGGGAGTCAGCTTTCGCCTCAATTACTGGGCCTTGTGTCTCTTCTTCGGTCTCTTTAGTCTCAGTTTCCGTTGGAGCATCAGGAGCGTTTGCCTCTTCTGATTTAACCTCTTTTACAGGTTCTTCAGCCTTAGGAGCTTCTACAACTTCCTCCTCAACCTTAGCTGGTTCTTCTACTTCAGCAGCAGGTTCTGGGTCTTCTTTCTTCTTATCAAGATCGATTTTCCCAACTACTTTAATTCCCTGAAGTTTGGGGCTTTCTACGGCAGCAACTTCCTCTTGGACAGGTTCTGGAGTTTTTGTCTCCTCTTCTGTAGACTCAACATTCTGAGCAAATCCCTTGATGAGGATCTCTTCTTCATCTTCTTTTTTGGAGGCAGGTGATGAAGTAGCCTTGATCACAACATCGTCGGAATGCTTGGTCCCTATGGTGAGTCCAGACGCTTCTTCCTTGTCATGTGCTGAATCTGCAAATTCTCTGGCCAGCAGATCATACTGCTCGCCGTTTATTTTAGCGTTAGGGTTGCTGTCAATCTCATGACCCTTTTCTGCCAAATACTCACGGATTGTTGGCAATCCGATATTGAGTTTTCTGGCAACTTGCCCTAAACGCATCATTTTTTCTCCTGCCATATATTTTTTGCCTCCTAATATTCTTTATTCAAATTCCTGAGTCAGGATCTTTAGTACATCTTCGATGGTCTCTTCTTCCAGATCAGTCCTTCTAAGTAAATCATCGTTGGTCAGTGCAAGCACCGACTTAGCTGTATCAAGACCTACACGCTTCAATTCATCGATCACCCAGTCTTCGATTTCATCACCAAACTCGTCAAGATCGACATCTTCGTCCTCAATGCCATCAAGTTCCCTGAAAACATCTATTTCCATACCCACTAATTTGCTGGCCAATTTGATATTCTGACCACCTTTACCAATTGCTAGGGATACCTGATCTGGCTTCAAAAATACAGAAACACGCTTATCTTCTTCGTCAATCTTAATACTGACAATTTTCGCAGGACTCAATGCTCTGGTAATATAGAGGTCCATATTGTCAGTAAAGTTGATCACATCGATGTTTTCATTTTGCAATTCTCTTACGATAGAGTGTATTCTGGAACCTTTCATACCAACACAGGCCCCAACTGGATCGATACGATCATCATAGGACTCAACTGCTACCTTCGCTCTTTCGCCTGGTTCCCGGACGACATTGCGCATAGTGATAAGACCATCATATACTTCAGGCACTTCGCTTTCGAACAGTCGCTCTAGGAAAGTCGGACTTGTACGAGACAAAATGATCTTTGGATTGCCATTAACCATCTCAACGCGATGGACGATGGCTCTAACACTGTCTCCCTTGCGATAACGATCTTTTGGTATCTGTTCTGCACGAGGGATGATCAACTCATTGCCTTCAGCATCAATCAGCAACACCTCACGACTAAGTATTTGGTATACCTCTCCGACGATTATCTCACCTACAAGGTCTTTATACTTTTGGAAGAGAATATCTTTCTCAAGGTCCTTGATCTTTTGGATCAATGTCTGCCTTGCCGTCATCACAGCCCTTCTGCCAAAGTGCTCGAGCTTGATCTCTTCAGCTACTTCTTCACCTATTTCAAAATCCGGTTCGATCTTTTGGGCATCAGTAAGTGAAATCTTGTCGTGATCCCAAATGTCTTCCGAATTATCATCTACAATCTCGCGAAACCTCCAGATCTCAAGGTCACCTCGATCTGCATTGATAATGATATCAAAATTGTCGTCCACCTCATATTTCTTTCGGATCATCGTTCTAAATACATCCTCCAGAATCCTGATCATGGTAGGGCGATCGACATTCTTGTTTCTTGCGAACTCTGCAAATGATTCAATTAATATACTGGTATCCATTTCACTACTTAAATGATACTGTCACAAATGTTTTCATTATTTCATCCAGGCTTATCTCTATTTCAGAAATAGTCTGCTTTTTCTTCCCTTTTGACAGCTCAAGCATCAGGCTATCAACAGCTACCGCCAACAGCTTCCCTTCTACTATAGAACCATCTTTCTTAGTGATCTTTAAACCTCGCCCTATGTTTTTGTGATACTGTCTTGGAAGTTCGATAGGACTATCGATACCTGCTGACGTCACTTCAAGCTGGTAAGCCGTGCTTATCAAATCGTTCTCCTCAATGTATTGACCAAGCCGTCTGCTTATCATAGCGCATTGGTCAATGTTTACCCCACTATCTCCATCTATTATCACCAAAACCTTCTGCTTTGGCTCCTTTCCTTTGACTAGTACACTGATCAAGAAGAGATCGTCCTGCCCACTCAGGATTTCCGCCACGTACTTCGAAATCTTCTCTTCCAGCATGTCAAACTAATATTACACCATAAAAAATGGGGACTAGAGTCCCCTTTATTATTGTTTTGCAAAATTAAAGTTTTTTGTTTTCCAAAACAAATGACGCTAAATATCGAATATACCATTCGAGTATTGGGCAACTCGTATTTTAAGGACATTCTGATAAATTTGCGCGCATGCAACCACCCCTTCGTGTATACAACACGCTTACTAAGCAAAAAGAAGTATTCCAACCACGTAATCCACCTTTTGTTGGTATGTATGTATGTGGACCTACTGTGTACAGTGATGTGCATATGGGAAACGTCAGGACTTTCATCAGCTTCGATATCATCTATCGTTATTTGTTGCATTTAGGGTACAAGGTGAGGTACGTAAGAAACATCACCGATGTAGGGCACCTTGAAAATGATGCTGACGAAGGAGACGACAAAATCGCCAAGAAGGCCAAGCTTGAAAACCTTGAACCAATGGAGATAGTACAACGCTATACTAATGGTTTCCACAATGTCATGGAAACTTTCAATACACTACCTCCGAGTATAGAGCCTTCAGCAACCGGGCATTTGATCGAACAAATTAAAATGATCGAGCGACTTATCGAAAAGGGTTTTGCTTATGAACGGAACGGCTCGGTTTATTTTGATGTACTCGCTTACAATCAATCCAATGAGTATGGAAAGCTTTCCGGTAGGGTCCTCGAAGACCTTTACACCTACACGCGTCAATTGGATGGTCAAGAGGAAAAAAAGAACTCTTATGACTTTGCTCTGTGGAAAAAAGCCAGCCCTGCACATATCATGCGCTGGCCTTCACCCTGGTCAGATGGATATCCAGGATGGCACCTTGAGTGCAGCGTAATGAGCACAAAATATTTGGGTGAAGAGTTTGACATACATGGTGGTGGTATGGATCTAAAATTTCCACATCATGAATGTGAAATCGCTCAATGTGTGGGTACTCATGGAAAGGATCCAGCTAAGTATTGGCTGCATACCAATATGCTTACTGTCAACGGACAAAAAATGAGTAAGTCTCTCGGCAACTCGTACTTACCACATGAGTTAATATCGGGGAGTCATGAATTACTTGATAAAGGTTATAGCCCGATGACCGTAAGGTTTTTCATGCTTCAGTCTCATTATGCGAGTACATTGGACTTCAGTAACTCGGCGCTGCACGCAGCACAAAAGGGGTATTTTAAGATGCTCAATGGTCTTCGCGTATCCAGAGAGCTCAAGCGAGCCGAAGACGAGTCGATTGCTATCAACGAAAAAGCTGTTAAGCAGATCAATCAAATTTGTGATAACTGCTATCGTGCGATGAACGATGATTTCAACACCGCCCAGACCATAGCACATCTTTTCAATCTGCTTAAAAAAATTAACTCGATCCACACTGGCGGTTTAGAGGTAGCAGCCATCGATCAAGCTACATTTGACCGTATGCAATCTACTTATCAGTCTTTCGTAACTAAGGTGCTGGGACTCAAGGAGGAAAACGCTGCAGATAAGAACGGCTTGATCTCGTCTTTGCTGAAAATCTATAATGAAGCTAAATCAGCTAAGGACTATGATAAAGTGGATGAAATACGTAATGAGCTGAAGGCCCAAGGCATCATAATCAAAGATATGAAACACGGTGTGGAATGGGCACTCGAAGAATAGGTCAACGTTCGTCTGTTAGTCCTTACCTTTCGGAATACTGCTGATCGTAGTAATTTTTGTAAGCACCAGAGGTGACATGCTCCATCCAACTGTTGTTGGCCAGGTACCAATCAACAGTTCTATCAAGGCCTTCTTCAAACTGTAGTGAGGGTTTCCAACCCAGTTCGTTACTCAATTTGCTTGCGTCGATTGCATATCGCAGGTCATGCCCAGCCCTGTCCTTTACAAACGTGATCAGTTTTGCTGATTCTCCAAGAGGCCTCCCAAGTTTTTGGTCCATCACCTCACAGAGTAATCTCACGATATCAATGTTCTGCCATTCATTGAATCCGCCGATATTGTAAGTGTCACCTAGTTTTCCCTTATGGTAAATAACATCTATTGCCGTAGCATGGTCCTCCACATAAAGCCAGTCCCTTACGTTTTCACCTTTTCCGTATATTGGAAGAGGTCTGCTATGCCTGATATTGTTAATGCATAATGGTAGGAGCTTCTCAGGAAACTGGTTAGGGCCGTAGTTGTTGGAACAGTTGGAGATGACCACTGGAAGTTTGTAGGTATTATGATAAGCTCTAACGAGGTGATCTGAGCTTGCCTTTGAAGCCGAATAAGGTGACTGAGGATCATAGGAGGTGGTCTCCAGAAAAAAGCCACCATCATCCAGAGAGCCATAGACTTCATCTGTGGAAATATGATAAAACCTTTTACCTTCCTCACCTTGATCCCAAGATGTGCGAGCCGCATTGAGCAAGTTGACCGTACCGATCACATTGGTCATAATGAAATCCATCGGACTTTCTATGGACCTGTCGACATGCGATTCGGCGGCTAAATGTATTACACCATCCAGTTGGTACTTGCCAAAAAGCTCATTGACGAATGTCGCGTTTGTAATATCTCCTTTTACAAACTCATAGTTAGATTGATGTTCAATGTCTCTTAGGTTCTCAAGATTACCTGCATAGGTCAGCGCATCGAGGTTAATGATACGATAATTCGGGTACTTACTCACAAATAGCCTGACTACATGCGATCCGATAAACCCAGCTCCTCCGGTAATCAGGATATTTTTCATGATACTAATCATTAATGACCTTACGGCCTATGCTGTAATAGGTAAAGCCCAAATCGTTCATTTGGTCGAGATCGTAAAGGTTCCTACCGTCAAATATCAAAGCGGACTTCAATGAATCTTTCAGCGTATCAAATTCAGGAGTCCGGAAAACCGGCCATTCAGTCATGATGATGAGTGCATCTGCATCTTCTGCAGCATGGTAAGGGCTCGAAGCAAACTCGATCTGATCCCCTAATTGATCCTTCACGTTATCCATGGCCTCAGGATCATATGCAGACACTTTAGCTCCTTTGGACAGCAACTCTTTAATGTTAACAAGGGCTGGTGCCTCCCTGATATCATCTGTGTATGGCTTAAAAGCTAGTCCCCACATGGCAAACTTCTTACCTGCCAGGTCGCCATCGAAATGCTCCGTGATATGATCTATGAGCCTCAACTTTTGTTTGGCATTTACTCCCATGACCGACTTCAATATCTTGAAATCGTACTTTGTGTCTTCGGCTGACTTGGCTAGTGCTTGCACATCCTTAGGGAAGCAGCTGCCACCATATCCAATCCCAGCAAATAAGAAACGCTTGCCAATACGACTATCTGTACCAACTCCTTTTCTGACCATATCCACATCGGCACCAAGCAACTCGCATAAATTGGCGATTTCATTCATGAAGGTGATCTTGGTGGCTAAAAATGAATTGGCAGCATATTTGGTCAATTCAGCGGATCTCTCATCCATCACAATGATAGGATTACCCTGACGAACGAGAGGTGCATAAAGGGTCTCCATAATACCTCGAGCGCGAGATGAAGAAGTACCGATCACCACCCTGTCAGGTTTCATGAAATCGTCAACGGCCACCCCTTCTCTCAAGAATTCAGGATTAGAAACAACATCAAACTCGACCTTAGCATTTTCAGTTATTTTGGCATTGACTTTTTCGGCAGTTCCTACCGGCACAGTACTTTTATCGACTATCACTGCGTATTGATCCATGATATGGCCCAAGTCCTCTGCAACTTTTAGTACATACTGCAAATCCGCTGAGCCGTCCTCACCAGGAGGTGTTGGCAAAGCCAAAAAGATCACTTCTGCTCCCTGTATACCTTCTTTAAGATCTGTTGTGAACTCAAGTCGCTTCTGTTTGACATTTCGTTCAAACAAAACATCCAGACCTGGCTCATAGATGGGGATTACATTATTCTTTAGTTTTTCGACCTTCTTCTCGTCAATATCTATGCAAGTCACATGAACGCCTGTTTCGGCGAAGCAAGTGCCTGTAACAAGCCCAACATAACCAGTACCAACTACCGCAATACGCATTTTCTTCGGATTAAATTCTAAAAATTTTGGGTTGCAAAACTACCCTCGGATTCATTGTATTCCAACGCCAGCACCCCAGACCTTTCCTGTAAAAATGAAGTGTAAGTGCAACTTTTGCTTCTATTTTAGCGAATAATCAGACATTAGAAAACATTAATCCTTGAAAATCAATACTTTATGGAAGAAATAATCAGCGAATATTCTCAGTCGCAAGTTGTTGAAAATCAATCGATGATTGCTCAAATGGTGGATGACTTCAGCAGAAAGGAAATAGAGCCTTACAGAAAAGACTGGGATGATAATCAATTATTCCCGAAGGAATTATTTCAAAAAATGGGTGAACTGGGATTAATGGGAGTACTAGTTCCGCACGAATATGGAGGGTCGGGTTTTGGATATCAGGAGTACGTAACGGCTATATCAAAAATTGCAGCCCACGACGGGGCAATTGGCTTGTCGGTGGCAGCTCACAACTCGCTTTGCACTGGCCATATCCTGCAGTTCGGCAATGAAAGTCAGAAACATCGATGGCTTCCTAAGCTGGCAACCGGAGAGTGGATAGGAGCCTGGGGTCTCACAGAGCCTAACACAGGTTCTGATGCTGGCAACATGAAGACCACCGCTAAGCTCGATGGAGAGGAGTGGGTCATCAATGGGGCTAAAAACTTCATAACACATGGTAATTCTGGGAATGTCGCTGTAGTGATCGCCAGAACCGGTAAAGTAGGAGACTCTCACGGTATGACAGCTTTTGTAGTGGAGCGAGGAACACCAGGTTTCAACGCTGGTCGCAAAGAAGATAAATTGGGAATGAGAGCTTCGGAGACTTGTGAAATGATTTTCGAAGACTGCCGAGTGCCTAAGGACCATATATTGGGAGAAGTAGGCGAAGGCTTTATCCAAAGCCTTAAGGTCCTAGATGGTGGCAGGATATCCATTGCTGCCTTGAGTCTGGGTATTGCGGAGGGCGCTTTAGAGGCAGCCATTGACTACTCAAAAGAGAGACAGCAGTTTAACCAGCCTATCTCAAAATTTCAGGGTATCTCTTTCAAACTTGCCGATATGGCTACTAAAGTAGAAGCGGCAAAGCTGTTGACTTTCCAGGCTGCAGCTATGAAAGATGAAGGCAAAAATGTGAATAAAGAATCTGCCATGGCGAAGCTTTACGCTTCAGAGGTTGCAGTCGAAGTGAGCAATGAAGCTGTACAGGTTTTTGGTGGTTATGGCTATATCAAGGACTATCCGGTAGAGAAGTTTTACCGGGACGCCAAGCTATGCACTATAGGTGAGGGGACTTCCGAAATCCAAAAACTGGTTATTTCCAGATCAATTCTTAAATAAGCGACTTGGTTTGTTGGCGAGAAGTTCTATTTTTGCATCCCATTTGACACTTATAATAATATGGTAACGGTAAATGTAAAAGAGAACGAATCAATCGACAAGGCACTCAAGCGCTTCAAAAAGAAGTTTGAGAAGGCTGGTGTGATCAGAGAATTGAGAGGTCGTTCTTATTTCGTCAAAGATTCTGTGAAGCTAAGAGAAGAGAAAATCAAGGCTGCTTACAGACAGAAGATGTACGCGAAGGAAAACTATTAATCTCTTCATTCCCAAATTCAAAATTGACTAAGTTAGTATTCTCTCAAGTAGAGAATGTTAATGCTAGAGTCGTTTTTGAAATACATAGAGTTTGAAAAAAGGTATAGTCAGCATACCGTCAACTCTTACCAAAGTGATCTAGAAAAGTTCTACGAATTCTTAGAACTAGAACATCAAACCAATCAAATCCAGGATATTAATCATGCGTTGATTAGATCTTGGATTATTTTTTTATCTGAATCAGGGCAATCCGCGCGCACGATCAATCGCAAGATCGCTGCACTCAAGTCGTACTTTAAGTTTCTTGTTAAGCGAGATATAATTCAAGAAAATCCTGCAACTCGCTTGAAACCTCTTAAGGTGGAAAAGAAGTTACCGTCTTTCGTAAGAGAAAGTGAGATGGACGAGCTCCTTGATCGTTCTCAATTTTCGGATGATTTTGCGGGTACCCGAGATCAACTTGTCATCGAGTTGCTCTATAGCACAGGGATGCGACTCTCGGAGCTGATCAACCTGAAGTATGACGACATCAATTTCTTCGAAAACAACATCAAGGTTCTTGGTAAAAGAAATAAAGAAAGAGTCATACCCATTTCCCCATTTATCGTTAAATTAATTAAGGATTATTCGATGAAGGGCGAAGAATATATGGGCGTAGCGAATAAGGGAAACTATCTGATCTTGACTGACAAAGGAGAGCAGGCTTATCCCGTCTTTATTTACAGACTTATCAAAAAGTACCTTCAAAAAATCAGCCATTCGGAAAAAAAGAGTCCGCATGTGCTACGACACACTTTTGCTACACATCTTCTCAACAAAGGTGCTGACCTGAATGCGGTCAAAGAACTACTTGGACATACGAACCTGGCAGCAACCCAGGTATACACACATAATTCGCTTGACAAACTCAAAAAAGTGTTTGATCAGGCGCATCCTAAAGCTTAATGTTTAACTATTAAACCTGAGAACTATGAAGTTACAAATGCATTCTATTCACTTTGATGCTGACCAAAAACTCACCGACTTTATCCAAAAGAAAGCAGATAAGCTCGAGACATTTTACGATAGAATAATCGATGGTGAGGTCTTCATGAAACTTGAAAACGACGAGTCCAGGGAAAATAAAATTATTGAAATTAAACTAAACATACCCGGCAATCAACTATTTGCCAGCGAGAAGTCTCGATCATTTGAAGCCGCCACTGATGTAGCAGTAGAAGCACTAAGAAGACAACTGAAGAAGCATAAGGAGAAGCAACTCTCCTAAATCATTGCTAAACCAGACATATCTTGGCCACTTTTTGAAAGTGGCCTTTTTTATTTACCTAATATCTCGTTGTAACGGTCAGTATCGTTGAGCACTTCGATTGCCGTGAGCACATCAGCGTCCTCATTAAAGGTCGATTCGATGATCCCTTTTTCAAAGTAGTAGCGAGAGACAATCTCTTCTTTGAGACGTTTCTTAATTGGCTCCTCAAAAATGGTTAGGTCATTCGCCTTTTGATCACTGATACTTGACTTCAGTGCATAAAGAGCTGATTTTATATCGGAGTAATAATTTTCTTTCTTGGCAGAAGCAATTAGCCTGTCCATTACCCCCTCTGTTTTATTCGCATATTCCAATGAGTGCTCCGCGACCCAGGACTTGAAATCATTGTATTCTTCTTCGGTAAGGTTAAAGCTGCGAGCATCAGCGATGGCCGGGTGCTCAGCTGCATACTTATTAGCGTATGAAAATAATAAACCCTCTCTTGAAAGAACTGAAACAATGGAAGGTGTCAATGGGATATCAATTACTATATCTGGATCAACCCCTCCTCCATCAAACACCTTTCTCTTATTAGTAGTGTAGTAGGTTGTTTTTAAAGAATCCGGCACCTTACCTACACTACCATCAGAGTTACGGTGTGTGTAATCAAGGGCCTGAATGCACCGACCACTCGGTGTATAGTATTTTGCGGTAGTTACTTTCAGTTGTGAGTTGTATGACAAGGGCCTTGTAGCCTGCACCAGACCTTTTCCAAATGACTTTTGTCCTACTACGACTCCTCTATCATAGTCTTGTATCACACCAGCTACAATCTCCGATGCAGAAGCACTATTTGAGCTCACCAGAACTACCAATGGTATCTCCGTATCCCAAGGATTGTTGAGCGTATTGTAAGTCTTATTGAGGTCCCTGATTTTACCTTTAGTGTCTACTACTACTGCTTCTTTTGGAATAAATAGGTTACATATGTTCACAGATTCATGAAGTAAACCTCCCGGATTATCCCGAAGGTCTAAGACCAGCTTAGTAGCCCCTTCCTTCTTCAAAGCCTTAGCTGCATCTTCGACTGCCTTGCTAGAGTTGTTGGTAAACTCTGATAACTTGATTATGCCAATATTCTCAGTCAACATCCCCTGATAGGTAACGCTTTCTATTTTGATGTTTTTTCTGGTAAGTGATAGGTCAATAGGATTCTCCACACCGTATCTCGTCACTTTTACGCTCACCTCAGTGTCATACTGACCTTTGAGAAGCTTACCAAGCTCATCATGACTCAAACCAGTCACTGGGATATCATCTACCTCAATGATTTTGTCGCCTATACGAAGACCCGCTTCAGAAGCCGGATATCCCTCATAGATCATGTATACAACGTGTTCTCCTTCAATCACACCTGTAGTAGCGCCTATACCACCATATTCGCCAGTGGCCATCGTTCGGTAATCCTCAATAAGATCTTCAGGTATGTAAACAGTGTAAGGGTCAAGATTTTTTAGCATCGCATCAATACCCTTTTTGATCACCTCGTTGGGATTGATCTCGTCCACGTAGTAAGCATTGACCTCTTTGTAAAGCCCGGCGAAAATCTCAAGATTTCGAGCTATCGGGAAATAGTCATCCTTAGGAGCAAAGGAGAACATGCCTATAATCACTGCTGAAAACAACGCCAGCCACACCCATCTCTTCTTCATTTGTAATGGATTTTCTTAATGCAACGGAAAATAACTCAAAAGTATACATCATTGCCCAAGAATCAACAACTGACAGGCTGCTGTACATATGCTAGCCGATCGAAATCGATTATATTGTTCCTTGATATAGAGAGTAGTCCCATTCATATCTAAGTGCATTATGGCAAAGAAAAAACTACCTGTTCTGGTAAAAAATGACCCTTGGCTAGAACCTTATGCTGATGAGATCCAGAGTCGTATAGATCGATATAAGGGAAGGCTCGATCATATAAAAAAAGACTATAAATCACTCAAAGCCTTTGCTCAAGGTTATAAGTACTTTGGCTTTAACTACGATACCAAAGCCAAGGGTTGGTGGTATCGAGAGTGGGCCCCCCAAGCCACAGGCTTATTCTTAATTGGAGATTTCAACTACTGGGATCGTAAAGCACATCCGCTGCAAAAAAATGAATACGGCATATGGGAGATCTTCCTCAAAGAAAAAGATGTCCCTAATTTCGGCCATGGCACAAGAGTCAAGGTCCACATCACTTCTAAAAAAGAGGCTAGAGATCGCTTACCAGCTTATATCAACTACGCGGTCCAGCCTGAAGGAGAGGTTGACTATGTCGGAGAGGTCTATCACCCTAAAAAGAAGTTTCATTGGACAGATAAAGCATTTAACGCTTCCTCTGCCTACCATGAGCCTTACATTTATGAATGTCACGTCGGTATGGCTCAGGAAAGGGAGGGTCTCGGCACCTATCAGGAATTTGCAGATCACACGTTACCACGAATCAAGGCGCAGGGTTACAATGCCATACAAGTCATGGCAGTTCAGGAGCACCCTTATTATGGCTCATTTGGCTATCACGTGAGCAGTTTTTTTGCGCCATCAAGCCGCTTTGGCGATCCTGACGACTTGAGATATATGGTTAACAAGGCTCATGAACTTGGTATCGCCGTGATCATGGATATTGTTCATAGTCATGCAGTCAAAAATATCGCAGAAGGTCTCAACGAGTTTGATGGATCAGATGATCAATATTTTCATCCTGGAGGCAAGGGCTATCATGATGGTTGGGATAGCAAACTGTTCAATTACGGAAGAGAAGAAGTGTTAAGGTTTCTTCTGAGCAACGTACGATATTGGCTAGAAGAGTTTCACTTTGATGGATTCAGATACGATGGTATCACCTCAATGCTCTATTTCCATCATGGCAATATCTCTTTTGACAACTATGGCAAATACTTCGAATCCGGCGTTGACTGGGATGTACTCACCTACTTGCAGCTTGCAAGTACACTCGCCAGACAAATAAATAAATCATGTATCCTTATAGCAGAAGACATGAGTGGTATGCCAGGTCTATGCCGTCCGGTCAAAGAAGGTGGCCTTGGATTCGATTTTCGCCTGGCGATGGGTATTCCCGACTTTTGGATCAAATACCTCAAAGAGAAAAACGATGATGCCTGGAACATCCATGAAATGTGGGGCACTATGACCAATAGGCGCTTTGGTGAGCGTACTATAGCATACGCAGAATCCCACGATCAGGCACTGGTTGGAGATAAGACCTTAGCCTTCTGGCTTATGGACAAAGAGATGTATTTCAACATGCATGTTGATCATGAGAACATAGTCGTCGATCGTGGTATAGCACTTCACAAGATGATACGGCTGTTCAGCATGAGCCTCGGAGGTGAAGGGTATCTCAATTTCATTGGTAATGAATTCGGTCATCCTGAGTGGATCGATTTTCCAAGAGAAGGTAATAACTGGAGCTACAAATATGCCAGGAGACAGTGGTCATTAGTAGATGATCAGGACCTTAAGTATAAATACCTCAATGCCTTTGACCGGGATATGCTGACAATCGCCCAGAGCAGTCAGTTACTTACTGGTGACCAGGCAGAGCAGCTCAATATGGATGAAACGAACCAAACCATCATTTTCGAGCGGCAAGGGCTCATCTTTCTGTTCAACTTTCATCACTCCAACGCTATCCCTGATTATCGCTTTAAGGTGAATAGGAAAGGTGAGTATAAGATTGTCCTCAATAGTGACAATCCTGAATATGGTGGATTCGGTAGAGTTGATGATGTCATGACCTATCCATGCGTCACATTATTTGGAGAGCATTTCTTAAGTGTTTATTTCCCCAATCGCACCTGCTTGGTTTTGAGACATCTAGACTAAAATCATAAATCCTAATCAGTTAATTTTGCGCTCTTTGAAACTTGAGGGGGAGAGGTCAGCAGCATGAGTCAATTGCCATTAGCAGAATTAGAAAGAAAACTTGAGGGAGAGTTCTATTATGATGAGACGATACGTCGGCTTTATGCTACCGATGCGTCCGCCTATCGCGAAATGCCCCTGGCTGTTGCCTTGCCTAAGCATAAGCAAGATGTACGTACACTCATCGAGTTTGCCAAAGCACATTTTGTATCTCTCATCCCGCGCACAGCAGGCACTTCTCTCGCTGGTCAGGTAGTGGGTCAGGGTATAGTGGTTGATGTCTCTAAATACTTCAATGAAATACTTGAAGTGAATGAAAAAGAAGGCTGGGTAAGAGTACAGCCGGGTGTGGTAAGGGATGAATTAAATCGACATCTGAAAAAGTTTGGGCTTTTCTTTGGTCCGGAAACTTCTACTGCAAATAGGGCAATGATCGGTGGTATGGTGGGCAATAACTCTTGCGGATCAAACTCTGTTGTTTATGGTAGTACACGGGACCACCTGATCGAGGCGGAAGTGTTCCTTGCTGATGGCACACTCACCACCTTCAAATCCCTGACCAACGAAGAATTTCACTCGAAGTGTACAGGTGGACCTCAGCAGTCAGAATATGAGACGAACATCTACCGCACGATTGAAGAGATGTTGCAAAACGAAGAAAATCGTAACGCCATCGCAGCAGAGTTTCCAAAACCTAACATTCAGCGGCGAAACACAGGTTATGCGCTTGACATACTCGCACAGTCTAAGCCATTCGATGGGTCCGGTGAGGACATCAATCTTTGCAAACTGATCGCAGGCTCTGAAGGTACACTTGCATTTCTAACAGAAGTCAAATTGCATTGTAACCCTATGCCTCCGGCGCATAAGGCTCTGGTATGTATTCATTGTGAGACCATACATGAGTCACTTCTGGCCAATCTTATAGCGCTTAAGTACAATCCAAGCGCCTCGGAGCTAATAGACCGATTTATTCTTGACTGCACCAAAGAAAACATCGAGCAAAGCAAAAACCGGTTTTTCATCAAAGGAGACCCGGGCGCAATACTCGTAGTAGAAATCGGTAGCGATGACGAAGAAGAAAGGGACTTACAAGTACAACAGCTGATCGCTCATCTAAAAAAAGAAAGCCTAGGAAACCACTACCCGGTGCTCATTGGTGATGACCTACCGAAGATATGGGCACTGCGTAAAGCAGGACTCGGTCTACTCTCTAACATCCCTGGTGATGCTAAACCAGCTCCAGTCATTGAAGACACGGCCGTCGACGTGCAAGACCTACCGGAATACATCAAGGAGTTCAACATTATTTTGGGCAAATACGGACTTCACTGTGTCCATTATGCTCATGCCGGAAGCGGTGAGATCCATCTGCGCCCCATTCTTAATCTCAAGACCGAAGAGGGGACAAGGCTATTCAGGGTTATCGCCGAAGAAATAGCAACATTGGTAAAAAAATATCGCGGCTCACTTAGTGGCGAACATGGTGACGGACGTTTGAGAGGCGAGTTCATCAGATACATGGTAGGAGATCATAATTATGGTCTTATTCGACAGGTTAAAGAGTCCTGGGATCCACAGAATATCTTCAATCCTGGAAAGATCATAGATACTCCGGCCATGGATACGAGCTTGCGATATCAAGCTGGTCAGGAAACTCCTGACTTTAAAACTTACTATGACTGGTCCAAATTCGACGGAGTTGTAAGAGCTGCTGAGCAGTGCAACGGCTCTGGCGACTGTAGGAAGTCTGTATTTTCAGGCGGTACGATGTGCCCAAGCTACATGGCCACAGGCAATGAGAAGGAGACCACACGAGCTCGCGCCAATATATTGCGCGAAATGCTCAACCAGCCAGATCAGCCTAACAGATTTGCAAGGCAAGAGATCAAAGAGGTGATGGATCTTTGTCTATCCTGTAAAGGCTGCAAATCAGAGTGTCCGTCCAATGTGGACATGGCAAAACTGAAAGGGGAGTTTCAGCAGCATTACTATGATGAGTTTGGTATACCCAGAAGGACAAAGCTCATTGGCAACTACAGCAAGTCCAATAAATTGGCTGCCAATGCGCCATGGCTATACAATTTAATGGTGACAGGTTCATTGACCTCAGGCCTGTTCAAGAGGTATGCTGGATTTGCCCAGCAAAGGTCTCTTCCCAAACTACACCCTACCACGTTGCGTAGCTGGTATAGCAAAAAGTTCAAGCCTAAAACTTACGAGGATCAGCGCAAAGGCAGTGTTTATTTGTTCTGCGATGAGTTCACCGACTTCAATGACACTCATATAGGTATTCAAACGGTTAAGCTTTTGGATCATCTCAACTATGAGGTCCGCATGCCAGATCATGCTGAAAGTGCACGAACCTATTTGTCAAAAGGACTTTTGCGAGAAGCGAGAGAGATCATAGATGAAAACATTAGAACTTTTGATAATCTAATATCGGCCGATCACCCGTTGGTTGGAATTGAGCCTTCAGCTATTCTTTCATTTCGGGATGAATATCCTGACTTATGTAGTCCAAGCCTCAAGCTAAAGGCCCAACAGCTTGCAAAGCATGTCTATACCATAGAAGAGTTTCTTGCAAAGGAAGCTGACAAGGGAAACATTCTTTCAAAGCATTTTCACAAAGAAAAGCAGCTGGTCAAGGTGCATGGTCATTGCCATCAAAAGGCCATTTCATCAATGACACCTACCAAAAAGATACTATCCCTACCGGAAAACTATGAAGTGCATATGATCGCATCGGGCTGTTGTGGTATGGCTGGTTCATTCGGGTACGAAGAAGAGCATTTTGATCTCTCAATGAAGATCGGAGAGCTTGTATTGTTTCCAGCAGTCAGATCTTTTGCTTCCGATACTATAGTAGCAGCAGCTGGTACAAGTTGTCGTCATCAGATCAAGGATGGTACATCCAAAAAATCTCTGCATCCTATAGAGGTACTGTACAGTGCTCTTAGGTAAGACTATCTTGTGGATAGGTGATACCAGCCGCCTTACGTACCCGATCGATGGTTCTGTGAAGAGCAAGGCTGTCTTCGGCACTCCAGAGTTTTGACTCTGTCAGGCCTTGACCAAGACAGCTCATCACTTCTTCAATCTGGTAATTGAATCCATTCCCCGAGTATTTTACTTTGACAAGCCCTTTAGGCTTCCAGTCCTGGGAGATATTAAGTGTTGTCAGGCCATGAGAGGGATGATTGATCAGCAGTCGACTTTCATCGCCATGTATACTAGTTTCTTGAGTATTGTTCGAAATGATCGAACAAAAAAGCTGTGCCAAGACCCCATTGTCATATTCGAAGATCATCGCACAACTCTCGTCCACATTGGTGACACCAAAACCGGCAATCGCCTTGATATTTTTTGGCTCCCCCAGCAATGTAACAGCATAAAAAATGGGATAAATACCCACATCCAAAATCGAGCCTCCACCAAGCTTAGGGTCAAATAGTCTACTGGATGGATCAAACTTTGATTTAAACCCAAAATCTGAACTGATTGACCTTATCTTACCCATGGAATTGGTATCAACCAACTCACGTACTTTTTTATAAGTAGGGAGAAATCGCGTCCATAAGGCTTCCATGATGAACAGACTTTTCTCTTTCGCCAGTTCATATACATCTCTTGCCTCACACTCATTCATCGCGAAAGGCTTCTCACAAAGCACATGTTTGCCATTCTCCAAACAAAGCTTGGACAATTCGGCATGGGTTATATGAGGTGTGGCGATGTAAACCACATCAACTTCAGGGTCTTTGGCCAGGTCTTCGTAAGCTCCATAATAGCGATCTGCCCGATGCTTATAGGCGAACATTTCTGATCGGCTGGAGTCTCTTGATGCTACTGCCAATAATTGAGCTTCTGAAAAATCTTTAAGCGCGGTTGCAAACTTATTTGCAATCTTGCCCAAACCTATTATCCCCCAGCGTTGTTTTATCATAGGTTCCTTCTGGCTAGTTTTGAACGAATTTAGTTAACAATCTTAATATCAGGGTACCTCCCCTGTAATCTGTTAACACTAACATCATGAAGATTTGTAAGTTGATTTTGGTAGTGCTGGCACTAGCTCCAATAGGCACGCTGGTAGGACAGAAAGTAAAGATAGAAGACTATGACTGGTACAAGGGACAGGTTATTGTCGACGACAACCGCATTCCCGGTAGGGTCGCCTATGATGATCGCTATAATGTCGTTTACTTGAGACCCAAGGAAGGAGATGAGGTGAAAACTATACCTTCTCACCTTGTTGATACAGTTAAGATCTTCAATACGGAAACTAAAGTCACTCATGTATACGCCAACTATCCGGTAGTCAACAAATACGGGTATGAAATGATGGTCATGTATGAAGAGATCATTACCGGACCGGTGACCTACCTTAAGAAAGGTACCTTCGAGTCTATAGAGCAATATAATGGAAACATTGGCATTATGGGCAACTCGAGCACTATAGACCTAGTACGCTACTATTTGTTCTACAACAATAAAATGGAGGAGATTAAGAAGTTTGAGAAGCAGGTACTGGACATCTACAACATTTCCCGAAAGGAACTCCGCCAGGTGATGAATCGATACAGGCTCGAAATAAGAAGCCCCAGAGGTCAGGCCCGTTGCATATATCACCTCAATGAGCTGGTAACTGAAAACGAGCTGGTGCTATCTTTTAACTACTGATCAACCAGTCTATCGGAATAGTATCTTCACCTAACAATACACTCGCCACGCGCTCTCCAAGTGCCGGCCCATGCTTAAATCCATGACCGGATCCACCTCCTAAAGCAAAAATACTCGGGTGTGTAGGGTGTGTGTCGAAGATAAAATTACCATCCTTGGTATTTGTGTATTGACACACTCGGCTCTCCAGTAGTGGAGCATCTTGCATTCCCCGGAAACGATGAGAGAGATAGGCTCGGGCATTTTCAGTATTCTCGGCTAGTACAGACCGATCACTACTGGTAGGATCAATTTCTTCTCCCCTTACATCAGAGGCGATCTTCAACCCTCGATAAAAAGTGTTGGGAATACCATAGTAGAACTGATCGCTTGTATGGTCTATCCAGGTAGGCATAGCCTCTAAATGAGGAGCCGATGACTGAGGCACTCCAAAATAATGTACATCTTGTCGGGTTATTAGAAGGTGTTCCGATAGCCATTCAGGAAACAACTTGGGCAGCCAAGGCCCACAAGCTACGATGTACGCATGTGCTTTGATCCTAGTACCATCAGAGATTTCAAGCCCATCTCCGTAGTTTATCAAATTCTCAATGTCAGCCACACAACGAAGGTACTTGCCTCCTTTACGAACAAAATAGTTGCGTACTGCGATAGTGGATTCACGTGCGAGCAGATAGCCTGTCTTCTTTTCGTAAAGAATAAACCCTGTATCATCGAGGTTGTAGGCTGGAAATTGTCTTGCCGCTTTTGATTGATCCAGCCTTGCATAGGGTAAATTATTGTCATCCAATATTTCAATGGCTTTCTCTATCACTGTGTCATGTTCAGGGCAAAGCCAAAGATTTCCGGTAGGATACAAGCATCGTTTGCCAAACAGCTTTTGATATCGCTCCCAAAGCAGATAAGCACGGGTGGCCAATTCGGTGTAAAGTTGATTCTCCCCATACACCATTCTCATAAGCCGCGATTCTCCACCTGAGCTGGATCGGCTGTTACCAGGACCCCAGGGATCTATTAGCGTGACATTGAGACCTCTCTCTTGTAACATAAGAGCTGTCCATCCTCCAAATGACCCAGCACCGAGAACCACTACACTATCCCCTGGCTGTAAGACTTTTGTCTTTTTAGAGCTCTTTGTTCTTTTTGAATATCCTGGTGATAATGTCGGGGTACTGGACACGTTCATTGTTCGGAAAAGTGTTGCGATGAGTTCAGCGCAAATAACTAGTTTTACTCGGAGAATTTAAACATAAATCAAAGCATGCACGACTTTTTAGAAATTTGGGACCAAGCAATGTACTTACTTACTCCTGCTGCGGTTCTGGTGGGTATACTCATATATATCTACTTGAAAGCGAAAATCGCTTCAGCTAAAGAGCTAAAAGGCAAGTATGATGTGACGAGTGAATATAGTGTCCGGTATCTTCAGGCTACTCACATTGCTTTTGGTATTGCTATTTTCTTTATCGTCAACACTTATAACAGCGAGGTTGTCGAAAAAAGTGTTGCCTGGTTTTTTATTCGAATGTTTATGGGAATAGCGCTAGGCACAATGCATGGCTATGTTGCTTACCTTATCCTGAAATACTACTACCCGACCCGTCTTAACAAAAAACTTAACAAGTTTAGATACACACCTCGAGTTAACCCGGAAACTGGTAACAAAATGAGGCTCCTCAGTGAGGAGGAGGAAGATGAGTACCTGGACGATAAAATGCAAGCAGAAGAGGCTGTTTTCTCGGTCGATTATGATGTTTGGATCGATGAACAGTCAGGTGCCATAAAAATCGAAAAATACCAAGGTCGACTGGGCGTAGAACAGTGTGATCGTTGTAACCTCCATACACTCAAACTGGAACGCGAAGAGATGGTCACCGTGGCTACTGATACACAAGAGGGGGAGACTATAAAGCATTACAAGTGCACCTATTGTGGCCGTATTCGACGCAAGACGATGATCATACCTAAGCAACAGCCTGGCGGGGGATATGCAGTAAGTGAAGCCGTCTCTTCGGTGAGTCAGATCAACATTGCTAAGCATGTGACCATGGTCAAAGTTGAGATATATGATAGCACTGGTGTCATGAAAGATTTTGAGTTCCAGAATCTTGATGAGGCACAACGATTCTTAAAAGAGTACGAGCTTTCAGAATCAAACAGGTAGTCTTTGAAATCAATACTTTGGAGCAGTCTCTTGCTGCTCCATTTTCATACTTCATCTGCGCAACTAGCTACACTTACCGTTCAGATAGACAATCTACCCGTAGATCAAGGTGATGTGCTCGTTGCAATTTACAGTAGCTCCGAGACTTTCCTTTCTGATGATTTAGTACAAGGCTCCACTGTCTCATGTATGAGAGAATCATGTCAGGCAGTCTTTGAAGAAGTCCCATTTGGCTCCTATGCGATAAGTGCATTTTTTGATGAAAACAGGAATGGCGAGTTAGACAAAAACTGGTTTGGAATGCCTAAGGAAGCCTTTGGATTTAGTAATAACCCTACCCTACGTTTTGGTCCCCCTTCTTTTAATGAAGCAAAGGTCGTTATAGAGCAAGAAAAACAACTCGTGGTAATACTTTTTTAGACTGTCCATCCATCCATCCATCATTTTTAACATGGATTGGGTAAAGGAAAATGTAGTTTTGTAATCGAATCTTTAGCTCTATTGACCTGTTCATTAGCAACAATAGTACACTTGAAATCTCAATAATGTCAGCTTAGTTTAACCAGTTGGAAACAAATCAATCTGGATGCACGAATTAATGCTAATAGGGTTAAGGGTTAAGTTAAGAATTAGTGTTACCGATTGACGCAAAAGTCACCTATATCTAAATTAAGAAGCAAATCATGCTACGAGTAATACTCGCGTTATACATAATCTTTTTTTGCATTGGGGGTCTTGTGGCCCAACAGTCCCCGAACTTAGCCCCTCCAGTAGTCGCTATCAAATCAAAAAATGTCCTCCGACATCCAGACATAATCTTTGGTGCTCAGATTTTTTCCTCTTTAGGATTCGGAAGTGGTAGTGGTAGTATCTCTTTTATACCTCAAGAGCCTGTACCCAAGTTTGTCGATCAAGAATATGTAGTAACTGTCAACACATCAGTGCGCTACAGCATTGGAGCTGCTTTTGAGTATAAAAAATTTCAGATTGGACTGTCAGCTGGACCAGAGGTATATCAAGTGGGGGAACAAATGTTGCGAACCACTTTTCGGGAAACAAGTCCTGCAGTAATTCAAAGATTAAGAAATAGTCGAAACTATATCTGGTTAGATGAAAATACCTATGTTATTCGAACTCCCAACACAGGAGCCTGGCCAAGATACATTTTCCACTATGGAATCTTTGCAGATTACAATTTCAACATTGGTAACAAGTTCAGATTCGCTCCGACAGCTGGCATCAACAAATACTCGTATTTCGCAACAGAATCCTTCGTAAGCGCTAATGATAGATCTATCAATGATTACTTCACAGGAAGAACTCAATATACTTTCGGCGGCCGCTTTAAGATACTTCTAAATCAGAAAGCATATCTAGGAGCTGGAGTCATTCATAGGGTGACTAATTTCGATGCATCCCACTATTTTGATAACATTAGGGTTGAAACCTTTGACCAATCCTACCACCAAACATATGTAGAGTTTAGCTACACCTATAGGTTCTGGGATCTCTAATTTGGCTGTCTAACAGTATCTTTTTCTTCTACTGAGAGTTCTCCGCCGGGTCTTTGATGAGGAACCTTAGTGCCGTTCAGTAAATAACAGAATGATTCAGTTCAGTTATTTTTTTATTTTACTGTTGACATGCAGCGACTGCTCTATCTCCTCATTCCTGCTTTGGTTACTCTATCGTGTCAAATAAAGCCTGACCCGGTCTACGTCGATGGTCTTATGAAATGGCGGCAAGAAAGGGTTGACTTTCTGAAGAGTGAAGAAGGCTTTGTCAATTTAGCAGGACTTTATTGGTTTAATCGGGGCAAGAATAAAATAGGTTCGGCCCAAGAAAATGACATTGTACTACCAGAAGACCTACCAGAGCAGCTGGCAACTATCGAATGGGTGGAAAATCTGGCAATCATCTCTGATAGCCAAGACCAAAAGCTGCTTATCAATGGTCTTGAGGCATCACTAGACACGATTTACGGTGTAGATCAGCCAAAAACCTTATCATGGAAATCGTACCGTTTTTACGTGATCAAACGTGCAGATAAACTTGGTTTAAGGGTCAAGAACTTGGAACATCCAAGGTTGGTACAGCCACTAGATATTCCATATTACGAGATCAATGAGGACTGGAAAATAGAGGGAAGGTTCGAGCCTTATGATCCACCCAAAACACTAATGATCCAAAACATTGTGGGTCTGACGTATCCTGTAGAATCTCCGGGCAGATTGATTTTTGAAATTAATGGCCATACCTATTCGCTAGACCCCTCAATGAATGGGGAAAAGTTCTACATCACCTTTGGCGACAATACCAATGGAGAAGAGACTTATGGCGCTGGCCGCTATCTCTATGCTGATCCACCTGATGCGAATGGTATAGTAGTACTAGACTTTAATAAGGCTTATAATCCACCCTGCGCCTTTACTGAGTACGCCACCTGTCCACTACCGCCTTCTCAGAACAAGCTGCCGATTGCAATTACTGCAGGAGAAAAATCATTCCACTGGGAAGATGCTGAGCACTAAACAGATCATAGGATTAATTCTTGGCCCTTTAGGCTTTGCCGTGGTGATGATAGCCGACATCCCCAACTTAACTTCGAGTGGTGAGGCAGTTTTAGCCTGTACTTTTTGGATTGCTACCTGGTGGGTCACTGAGCCTATCCCCATGGCCGCTACCTCATTATTGCCTATTGTCTTACTACCGCTAACTGGTGGAGCAACTGTCAAAGCAACAACTGCAGTCTATGGTGACAAGATGCTCTTCCTTTTTATTGGAGGGTTTATGATCGCTATCGCCATCGAAAAATGGCAACTGCACAAGCGGATCGCCATGAATATCATATTGACTGTAGGCACAAACGCCCAACGAATAGTACTGGGTTTTATACTGGCAACAGGGTTTTTGTCAATGTGGATCAGCAATACCGCTACCACATTGATGATGGTGACCATAGGTATGGCTCTGATCTCACAACTACTCGTCTACATGAATGATGAAAGCCAGGAGATTAAAAACAATCTAGGAAAAGCACTTCTTTTAGGTATAGCCTATTCAGCTTCAATAGGTGGGCTGGCTACATTGATTGGCACACCTACTAATGTCATCTTCACTGCCATGGCCAAGCAGATCTTTGATGCTGAAGTGACCTTTGCTGATTGGTTCTTCTTCGCCCTGCCAATGGTGTTGGTATTATTGATGCTATGTTGGTGGGTATTGGTGAAGCTGGTTTTTCCAATGGACACCATCGACATTCCGGGAGGTAGAGAGACCATTGAAAAAGAGCTTTCTGATCTCGGGAAAATGTCATCAGAGGAAAAAGCGATTGCAGTCGTGTTTGGGGTCACAGCTATCGCGTGGATCCTGCGATCTTTTGTTTTGCAAAAACTGCTTCCTGGCATTGACGATACAGTAATTGCTCTTGCAGGAGCTATTGTGCTTTTTCTCCTACCGGCAAAATCTCAACCAGGAAGTAAGATCCTGGATTGGGAATCTGCAGTGAAACTTCCATGGGGTATTATTCTACTTTTCGGAGGAGGATTATCCTTGGCCGCTGCATTTCAATCGTCCGGCCTGGCCATGTGGATAGGTGAGCAATTGACACTTCTAGAAGGAATACATGTGGTCTTGTTAGTACTAGCTATAGCTTTATTTGTCAACTTCATGACTGAGGTCACTTCAAATGTAGCCACTGCTTCTATCATTCTACCCATTCTGGCTACACTAGCAGCCATCGTTGGTGTACATCCCTACGCTCTGATGATAGCAGCCACCCTTGCCTCCTCATGTGCCTTTATGCTTCCTATAGCCACCGGGCCTAATGCCATAGTGTTTGGTGCCGGAAGGCTAGAAATATCTGATATGATAAAGGCCGGTTTCCGGCTCAACCTGATTTCAAGCTTCTTGATTGTTGTGACCATCTATTTCCTCATCCCGCTTGTTATGGATATAGATTTGACAACCTATCCCAAAGAGTTTCAAGCTATTTTCGATTGACAAGATAAACTCCGGCAAGTACGGCAGTCATGCTGAGATAATGCACCGGATACAGCACCTCGCCATCGACAACTCCCCAGATTACTGCTATGATAGGAATGATGTACGTCACCGAACTAGTAAAAACTGGTGTTGTCATTTGAACGAGATTGTTGAAAATGATCAATGCCAGTGCTGTACCTACTACACCGAGCGTGACGATGTAGCCAAAGGCTAACCAAGCGCCTTCGGTGTGCTGCATGTTCTCCAGAAAGGGGGTCAAACCGAACAGCACCATTCCTGCTATAGGTCCCATAAAGAGTAGCGAAACACTGGTTATGGTCAGTGCCTTCAGGTCAGCTAAATAGTACTTGATCACATTGAGATTTACCCCATAGAATATAGTGGCAAGTACTACAAAGAGTGCGTAATAGTTGAAATCCGAGAATTGTCCTGAGCTACCACTCAAGATCAGAGCAACCGTACCCGCAAAGCCTATGATCATCCCTGTTAGCTTACCAGGAATATACTTCTGCTTGAAAAAGATAATGCCCATCACCAATACAAATAGGGGTGTAAGTGCGTTGAGCACTCCGGTCAGGCTACTGTTGATCTGGGTTTGCGCTATCGCAAAAAAGAACGCCGGTAACAGGCTTCCCATCAATCCTATAATAAAAAGTAGAAGAAGATGGTTTCTTTTGATTCTATAGAAGCGGCTGATTGCGATAGGTGCTAAGAACAATGAGGCGGCTACTATACGCAATGATCCCAGCTCCATCGGGGAAAATACTTCCAGCCCTCGCTTAATCAGGATAAATGAACTTCCCCAGATAAGGGAAAGTACAATGAGCATAAACCATGCAAGGACGCTAGGGCGACTCTCCATTACTTAGGCCATGGCATAAACTCCCTCGAATTCTTCTAGGATTTCTTCCAGCGTATCCAGAATATCAATCTGCCGGTCACTCTCCACCAATCTTGTCCGGTAGGGTTTGAAGTGAGGAATACCACGGAAATAGTTGGTGTAATGCCTGCGCATTTCAAAAATACCCTTGAGCTCTCCTTTCCACTGTACTGAAAAATCGAGGTGCTTTCTGACTGCTTCTACTCGGTCTCTGAGCAATGGTACCGGAAGATGCACGCCTGTCTTCATGTAGTGCTTGATCTCATTGAAGATCCATGGGTAACCAATGGCCGCTCGGCCGATCATAATCCCATCCACCCCATAGCGATTACGATACTCGATGGCCTTCTCCGGAGAGTCAATATCACCATTACCGAAAATAGGAATATGAATGTCAGGGTGATTTTTCACCTCTCCAATGTGCGTCCAGTCGGCTTCACCTTTGTACATCTGCTGTCGGGTGCGACCATGTATACTTAATGCTTTTATCCCTACATCCTGAAGGCGCTGAGCCACTTCTACGATCTTGATAGTCTTGTGATCCCAACCGAGTCTTGTTTTAACGGTCACCGGTTTATTCACACGCTTGACGATCTCTGCTGTCATGGCTTGCATCTTCGGTAGATCAAGAAGAATACCAGCCCCTGCCCCTTTACAAGCCACCTTCTTCACA
The DNA here is from genome assembly GCA_002435755.1 of Flammeovirgaceae bacterium UBA6059. Classification (GTDB taxonomy): domain Bacteria; phylum Bacteroidota; class Bacteroidia; order Cytophagales; family Cyclobacteriaceae; genus UBA6059. The sequence goes on along the minus strand of DIYH01000002.1, from coordinate 415,320 downwards.
GGACAGCCGTAATTAATGTCTACAATCTCAGGATTAGCCGCCTCGGCAATAGCCGCAGCTTCACGCATCGACTCAATCTTATCGCCGAAAATCTGGATTCCGATAGGGCGCTCATAATCATAGATATCCAACTTCTGAACACTCTTTTCTGCGTCACGGATCAAGCCCTCGGCAGAGATGAACTCCGTGTACATAAGGTCTGCTCCATTGGCCTTGCACACCGCCCTAAAGGGTGGATCACTCACGTCCTCCATTGGCGCTAGCAAGAGTGGAAAATCACCTACTTCTATATCTCCAATCCTAACCATGATGCTTCAATATCATCCTATCATTCTAGCAAATTAGCCTTTGGGTTCCCTCGTAGGAACCCGAATCTTGCTAACTTTTCGGCTGCAAAAGTACACCGCTCGTTGAACATCGACAATATGGCAGATACAACCCAAAAAGGCAGGCATTGGTTCAATCTGATAATGATCGTAGTATATGCCGTAATTGGGCTGTTTGTAGGTAATATGGTTGGTCTGGTGGCAATACTGCCTTTTTACGAGTTTGATGGCATGACTGCCTTAATGCAAGTCACCAATGTGAGTAATCCCGGCTCATGGTTACCATTAATTATCCTCCAGGGTGTGACAGCCATTTTCGCTTTTATCCTCGCTCCATATTGGTTCGTCAGAAGATATCAGAGCCAAAGCCTGAACGACCTTATAAGCATCCCACAGAATGTATGGATCCCAGTGCTCCTTACTGTGGCCATTACGATAAGTTTCATGTTTGTCAATAGTGTGTTTATTGAGTGGAACAAAGAACTCGATTTTCCGGCCGTATTGGATTGGTTTGAAAACTATGCCCAGGAGCAGGAAGCCTCTTTGGAGCAGATCACCATTTTCCTCACTTCGTTTGACTCCACATGGAAATTTTTACTGGCAATGATCGTCATCGCTTTGATTCCTGCAGTCGGCGAAGAATTTCTATTTCGAGGACTCATCCAAAATGAGCTCCATAAAGCAACACACAAAGTACATTTGGCCATTTGGGGTTCAGCCTTCTTTTTCGCATTTTTTCACTTGCAATTCTATGGTCTGGTACCCCGAATGCTTCTTGGCGCACTGTTTGGTTACCTCTATTATTGGTCAGGCAGTCTGATGTATGCGTCGATCGCTCATTTTATCAATAATGGGTTCACATTGGTCATGCTATATCTCTACCAGATTGGGGCCATTGATTTTGATATTCAGGAAACCGAATCCACTCCCTTGGAAACGGTAGTTATTTTCTTTATTATCGGTAGTATACTGACTTACCTATTCGTTCGCTATCAACAACAAAAGACATTTCTACCACCAAATGAGTAACTGGCAAAAGGTCTATCAAGACAACTTGCAACATCGCGCTGAAATCGTAAAGGCTGTTCTTGAAGACAATGAGATACCTGCATTTGTGGTGAGCAAAAAAGATTCGGCCTATCAGTTTGGTCATTTTGAGGTCCATGTCGACCGTGATGATATAATGAAGGGCAAGAAAATCATAGAGGATGATATCCGTTTTGAATAGGTACAACAATCTCACTCAGAGATTAATCACCGCGCTGATCGGGGCTTTCGCTTTGATGTTCTGTGTTGTCTATAGCCAGTGGACCTATTTTGCAATATTTCTTTTCGTGACGATGGTAGCCCAATTTGAGTTTTACAAACTCATCGCTGCTAATGGTATCGTGCCTTTACGACTGCTTGGGACACTTTCAGGGGCATTGATCTTTTCACTTTCTTTTTTGGTAGAGAGCAGTGTACTCGATCCTAACTGGTACTACTGCATTTTCCCGGTAGTATCGTTGATATACTTCATCAAGCTTTACAAGCGAGATGAAGAGCACCCTTTTACTAATATCGGTTTTACTTTTCTTGGCATACTGTACATCGCTCTTCCATTTGCTTTGCTCAATGTGATCGCCTTTTCTCATGGCGAGTATAGCTACCAACTAATACTTGGGCCACTCTTGCTTCTATGGGCAAGTGATACCGGGGCTTACTTTGCTGGGGTCAATTTTGGTCGTACCAAGCTTTTTGAGCGTGTCTCACCTAAAAAATCCTGGGAGGGAAGTATGGGTGGAGCAATTACGTCCATATTGATGGCCTATGTGCTGTCCATTTACTTTGTGGAAATGATGTTGTGGCAGTGGATGGTCGTAGCTGGTATTATCATCATAGCTGGTACTTACGGGGACCTTGTGGAGTCGCTTTTTAAGCGAAGTATGGAGATAAAGGACAGTGGCACAAAGCTACCGGGTCACGGTGGATTTCTAGATCGGTTTGATGGATTGCTGCTATCAGTTCCTTTCATCATTATTTTTTTCAAATTACTTAAATGACCTTCAATCAGGATTTTACCCAAAAAATCTTTTAATCAAGGGCGAATCATTAGTTTTGCCCCGCATAAACAACAACTTTTTCAACCCTCAAATTTTAATTCATGGGCTACATAGAACCGGCTCCCATTAAGGATAAGGAAAATCCTTTTGAGTCAATGATGTCTCGTTTCCGGATCGCAGCGCAGCATCTTGGATTGGACGATGAAGTATATGACGTACTGAAGTCCCCTACCCGTCAGGTTATTGTATCACTTCCGGTGACAATGGATGATGGTTCCATTAAAGTGTTCGAAGGTTATCGTGTGGTGCACTCTACGATACTCGGTCCTTCCAAGGGAGGTGTTCGGTACGATATGGATGTCAACATTGATGAGGTAAAGGCGCTTGCCGCCTGGATGACATGGAAGTGCGCTGTAGTAGATATCCCTTATGGTGGTGCCAAGGGAGGCATAAGATGTAACCCCAGAGAAATGTCACCTGGTGAAATCGAAAGATTAACAAGGGCATACACGCAAGAAATGCATGAAGTCTTCGGCCCTGACCGTGATATACCTGCTCCTGACATGGGTACTGGCCCTAGGGAGATGGCCTGGTTGATGGATGAATTCTCGCGTGCAAGGGGTATGACCATAAACTCTGTCGTAACAGGTAAACCACTAGTACTGGGAGGATCTTTGGGAAGAACTGAAGCAACCGGACGGGGAGTGATGATCACGGCACTAGCGGCAATGGAGAGGCTAAAAATCAATCCGTACCAGGCTAAAATTGCCATTCAAGGTTTCGGTAATGTCGGTTCTTGGGCAGCACGCTTACTTGAAGAGCGTGGAGCAAGTATAACCGCCATTAGTGACCTCTCAGGCGCATATGTGAACGAGAAGGGGATCAACATCGATGATGCTATAGCCTACAGAGATAAGAACAATGGCTCTCTTGAAGGATTTGCTGGAGTAGCTAAGATCACCAATGAAGAGCTCATCGAGCTCGATGTAGATGTACTTGTACCTGCGGCCAAAGAGGATGTGATCCATAGCCGCAATGCAGCAAAAGTAAAAGCCAGACTTATCGTCGAAGGGGCAAATGGCCCAACTTCTGCTAAGGCTGATTCTATCGTGAACGATGCGGGTATTATGGCTGTTCCTGATATTTTGGCTAATGCTGGTGGAGTTACAGTGTCTTATTTCGAATGGGTACAAAACAGACTAGGCTACAAATGGACAGGTGAGCGTGTCAACAGGAGGTCTGATAGGATTATAAAAACTGCTTTCAACAATGTATATCGCGTATCCCAGGAGTATAATGTCTCGTTAAGAATTGCGGCTTATATAGTGGCCATTGATAAAGTAGCCAAGACCTACAAGTATCGTGGCGGATTCTAATTGATCTATGACAATACACAAAGAAGGAAGAACAATACTATTTACAATGTTGGTGGTGCTGATGGCCATAAATTGGACGATCAGCACTTATCTCAGTCCTGAAAGGTGGGTGGAGAACGTTGTTATTGCTATTAGCCTCGTGCTCTACCTGTTGGTATTACAATTCTTTCGAAATCCTGTCGTACACACTCCGATCAATGACAGCTTGGTATATGCACCGGCAGACGGCAAAGTAGTAGTTATCGAAGAAACGAAAGAAACGGAGTACTTTGATGAGATCAGGAAACAGGTATCCATATTCATGTCTCCTGTCAATGTCCATGTCAATCGGAATCCTATTTCAGGATTTATCAAATATTTCAAATATCATCCGGGTAAATACCTCGTTGCATGGCACCCTAAATCAAGCACTGAAAACGAACGTACCTCAATAGTGATCCAAAAACAAAATGGTGTTGAGGTATTGATGAGACAAATCGCTGGCGCTATGGCCAGACGTATCAAATGGTATGTGAACCAGGGCGATCGTGTGGTGCAAGGCACTGAATTCGGTTTTATCAAATTTGGCAGCCGAGTAGATCTATTCCTTCCTCTTGAAGCAGAAGTTAAGGTTAACATCGGGGAAAAGACCACTGGTGGGAAGACTGTCGTGGCTGAACTGAAATCCTAGGTTTTCGATAGTCACTTCAGTGATTGACCTATTTTTTCTATATTGAGAAGAACTAACCTCAATAATTATGTCCCTAACAGCATATGCCGGTTTCTGGCTTAGATTCGTCGCTTACATTGTTGACTATATCATTATTCAGGTAGCCCAATCAATTATCATATTTCCTATTCTTGGTTTATTCGGTATTAGTTTCTTCACGTTCAATGATGACATTGATTGGGAGTACATGTCCCAAGGAGAGATCATGGCAATGACCGCCACTATAATTGGGGCTGCAGGTGCCGCCATCACAGTTGCACTGATACTTCAGGTATTGTACTACTCACTGATGGAAGCGAGTAAATATCAAGGTACTGTAGGTAAACTGGTTCTTGGATTGAAAGTAACAGACATGAACGGTGAAGCCCTCGACTTCCCAAAAGCATTCATCAGAAACCTTGCTAAGATCCTATCGGGGATGATTTTTCTGATTGGCTACATCATGGCAGGATTTACTGATAAAAAACAAGCCCTTCATGATATCATCGCGGGTGCATTGATCGTGAGGAAAGAAGAGAGTGGCGACATTTGAGCCTAAATTAAGCCCACTACCTTTTCAAGATACTGTTGGTCCGTCTCATCAAAATCGTTGCGCTGATCGCTATCAACATCCAGGACCCCAATGACCTCATTATTTCGAATAATAGGAATGACTATCTCTGACCTGGATGCAGAGCTACAGGCAATATGGCCTGGAAAAGTATCTACATCAGGTACTATAAGGGTCTTTGACTCAGCCCAGGCTGTACCACAGACGCCTTTACCTTTGTTGATACGGGTACAGGCAATGGGGCCCTGGAAAGGGCCAAGTACAAGTTGCTCATCTTTAACCATGTAAAAACCTACCCAAAAGAAACCCATACCAAACTTCAAGGCCGAAGCAATATTAGCCAGGTTGGCAACCTGGTCTTCTTCTCCATGAATTAATCCTTTAATTTGGGGTAGGAGTGATTCGTATTTTTCCTGTTTGCTTACGCTATTGGATATGATTAGTTCTTCAGCCATAGTTTATTTACGAGTAGTAATAGATTAGTCTGTCACCAAACACATCTTCCATCTTATGTGGTAACTGATCGATGTTGGGTGCCTCTATTCCGCTTTTAAATCTGGTCTCACTGACAAACACACGCGCCTCATCCCATAGTTCCATATCTATGAACTGTTGAAGTGTATGTCTGCCCCCCTCCACAATGACAGAGCTAATACTCTTTTCACTGAGCTCTGTTAGTAGAGCAGATGGTGTGATTTCTGGTAGGGATATGATATGTGGATCAGTGGAATGGCCTGAAACAATACGATAGGTCTTGGCAATGTCTTGATTGAACAGTTGTAGATCACATGGCAGGCCCGAGCTTTGATCTATCACTATCCTTGTGGGATGCTTCCCTTTCCAATCTCGTGTAGTCAACGAAGGGTTGTCGTGTTTGGCTGTGTTATGACCTATCAATATCGCATCCTCTTCAGCACGCCATTTATGCACCAGTTTTCTGGATGACGGGTTAGAGATCCACTTTGAGTCATAGTTTTCCTTCGCAATGAAGCCGTCAGAGGTTTGGGCCCATTTCAGAATAACATAAGGCCTATTCTTATCCATGACTGTGAAAAATCGTCGATTCAATGCTTTAGCCTCTGCCTCAAGCACCCCGGTAACTACTTCTATTCCTGCTGCTTTGAGCAACTCAATGCCCTTACCAGCTACTTTTGGATTACTGTCTATATTGGCGATGATCACTTTTGCCGGATTTAGATCGGCCAATAACGCGGCGCACGGAGGTGTCTTACCATGATGCGAACAGGGTTCTAACGTTACGTACACTGTACTACCGTAAATATTTGATTTATCAGAAACAGAATTCACAGCATTCACCTCCGCATGAGGGCCTCCAAACTCCTTGTGCCATGCTTCACCTATAATCTGATCATCCTGCACAATCACACAACCAACCATTGGGTTAGGTGAAGCATATAGCCTTCCTAGTTCGGCCAATTCGAGGGCTCTGCGCATGTATCTGATGTGCTCTTCCATTCGCCGCTCAAAGGTACACGCACTCCGTCAGACAATAACAAAAATAACGACCAGGAACTTTCAAGAGCAGGAATGAGGATGAAGGCGTAGTTTTGAGGTGTGAAGACTTCCACAAAAACCTTACTTACCGAGATCGATCAGGCACTAGATGGTATTTATGATCATGGGGAGAATGCTGCAATCGGAAAGGCTTTACTTGAAGACATCATTGGGGTACCCCCTCATCAATTACCATTAAATCCCGAACTCAATCTGTCAACAACCACAAGGCAACTCTGGTCAGAAGCCATTGACAGGATCAAAAAACATGAGCCTGTACAGTACATTACTGGTAAGTCTTACTTCTATGGGCAAGAATTTAGGGTTACTCCTGGAGTACTTATTCCCAGACCTGAGACTGAAGAGCTTGTTGCGTTGATCTTACAAAGACATGGTGATCAAAGCAACCTGACCATACTCGATATTGGTACAGGTAGTGGTTGTATTGCTGTGTCCCTGGCCTCAAAATCAATAGGAGCAAAAGTTACGGCTATTGATATCAGCGATCAAGCTCTGAAGATTGCTCATGAAAATGCGAATCAGAACAACGTAGTACTGGAGCTAAGCCTGCTGGATATTGCCAATGAGTCGTTACCCAATGATCGCTACGATATCATTGTGAGTAACCCTCCCTACATCACCGAAAAAGAGCAAGGCTTAATGCACAAAAACGTTTTGGAGTATGAACCTGGACTTGCCCTGTTTGTTCCCGATGATTCACCACTGAAATTTTATGAGCATATTGCTACAAAGGGTAAGATGGCCATTAAGAAAGGTGGATGGATCTATTGTGAGATCAACGAACATTTTGGTGATGCTACTGTAGCACTTTTCGAAAATCAAGGCTATGTTAAAGTAGAGCTGCATCAGGATATGCAGGGCAAGGATAGGATGCTGAGCTGTCAAAAGCCTTAGAGCTCCTCCACCAATAGAAATGGCTTCAAATTGCTCTGTAGCTTGAGTATTCCATCCTCAGTAGTAATGAGTCGCAACTCATCGTCCACTTTTTGATTTTCTAAATCTTCGAAAAGACCATCTGAAGACAAGTACATCATCTCAAGCGGCTGGATGGTGAGCATTATGTGTGCGCTGTACCATTTTCGATGTATACCAGTGCGCACCATTATGATTTTCTTGTTGGCTTCAAACAGCACACAGTTCATCTGACCTATTAGTGGGTGTAAGAAGACCGGTTCATTATCAGGGTTACCCACTACGTTGACAGAGTGGTGATTTTTCTTAAGGAGGTAAGTTAGGCCTCCATCTAGTTCAGATCTGTTATCGTCTAATACAAGATGATCAAAAAGCTCTTTTTGAGAGTTGTCAAAATATGAATCTGGTGATGTAATGACCAGGTCGATCTTAACTCCCCAGTTGATCAGTTGTTGGGCATGCTTATCACTAACCAATATTGTAGGTGACCATTCCAATAATCCATTGAGATGCTCCCGGTCAATCGCCAGGGGATCAAGTATTATCAACGCAGGCTCCTGCTCGTCACGGATGATATGGTGTGAGGACATACAGCAAAATTAAAGCGCGAAAATCAGACTGATCAGGTTTTCAAGAATTGTCAGATAAGATGAATAACCCTGCCAAGGTTTCGAACCTTGACAGGGTTGGATTCCTGATCAAAATCTCAGTGAGAGCGCTGCAAGGAAATTGGTCCCGGCCTGTGGATAGTAATAGTTCTCCCTGATCTCTGCGCCACCTCCAGCATAACCAAAGGTGTAGCCATTCGACTCATACATTACATCAAAGATGTTGTTGACAAGCACAGATAGATTGAGGTGCTTCAAACCTCTAACAGTAAAGCGATAGTCGAGCTTTAGGTCGTTGATAAAATAAGCATCAATGGACCTAGCATCATTTTGTGTATTGTCAAGAAACTGTTGACCTACATACTTGGAAAGCAGAGCAATATCAAATGCCGCTGAAGGCTGAAATGTGAGTTGACTCCCACCAATCAGGTTAGGTGAAAAGCTGATGTCAACATCTTCATAGTTCGTCTCAATGATGTTGAACTCATCAAAGTCCGGACCATAGTCATAGATCACCTCCGTGAATGACTGTATTTTATTTTGACTTAGCGTCAAGTTCGCTACCCACTGTAGTTTGGGACTCAGCTGGATGCCACCTTCGAGTTCGACACCCATCCGATAGCTCTTTGCCACATTGGTCCTGACATTCGAACCTACGTCATTAAGCTCACCGGTTAACACCAGCTGATTCTTGTAGTCCATCAGGTAGTAGTTGACATTGTAGAAAGTCTTGCTTGTTTGTTTTCTGATCCCTACTTCCAAGTTTCGTAAGGTCTCATGCTCTGGTACACGACCTTCAGGAGCATCAATGAAATCATTCCGTACTGGTTCCCTGTTGCCTATTGCAAATGAGGCGTAGAGAGAAGTGGTACTGTTCGGGTTGTAAGTCAAGCCGACCTTTGGGTTAAAGAAGGTAAAGTTGTCCTGAACGTCAATTTCACGCAGATCATTGTCATTACCTTGAGTAAAATAGTCTATTGTTCTCAGCTGAAGGTCTCCATACATATTCAGCTTTCGGCTAAGCTGATAATTACCGCGCAGGTAAACGTTGAAGTCTGACTTCTCTCCTACATTGAAATAGTAGTTATCACGAATCTCTGAATCTCCAGCATATTCTGCCCAAATGATCTCACCGAAGTGATCTCCATCATACTTGCTGTAACCACCTCCTAACGTCAAATCAAGCTTGTCTTTAGAATAGTTCGCTGCATAGGTCAAGCCATAAAAATGATTGTCAAGCCATCTTCTTCTAATGAAGTCACCTTGAGTTCTGCCTGCATTAGCATTGAGTAGAATATCACCGCCACCATTTCTTACAGTGTCACCATCTACTAGTACAGGAGTAAAGGTGATTTCAGGTTGGTTTTGAAAGTTTGAACCAAATGTCGAGTTCAAATAATTACCCGTATCATCAGTCCCATTGCTGAACAATGTCTCTTGTGCGTATATAATCTCACCTAAGCCATAAGATGAAAAGTCATCATCATTGCGGTACTCTTCAAAATAACCTCGTCCATAAGTATAGTGGAAAGCCCCGCTCAAGTTGAAGTAGTCATTAAACTGATGATTAAGGTGGAGCTGATAATGGTCCTGATTGTAATTATCTACCTGATTGTCGTAAAGGTAGAAGTTAAACTTACGGCCACTATTGAGTAGATTCCGAGCTTGCTCCTCTGTGTAACCATTATTGGCGATGACAGCTTGCATTCCCTCCAGGTCATTGTTGAGTCTAGCCTCAGGAGTACCAAACCAGGACTGATAAGTTACTTCCTTGCCACCGAAGACTAAGCCTTTCACAACGGTCTTATCACCGTAGTATGACCCTGAAAGGTAGTAAGACTTCAGGTCGGAGCTGGCACGATCAATGTACCCTTCTGAGGCGATTTGCGATAGCCTGCCCTCGAATGCCCAACGATCATTGATCAGACCACTATTGATCATGACGGTGTGCTTACGAGTATCAAACGAGCCGAAGCTATTGTCAATCTGTCCAAAGGCCTCAGTAGACGGGGTATTGGTCTGAAGGTTGATCGAAGCACCGAAAGCAGCCGCTCCATTGGTACTGGTACCTACTCCTCTCTGGACCTGAATGTTGTTGACCGAAGAAGCAAAGTCAGGCATGTTGACCCAGAAGACGCCATGTGATTCCGAATCGTTAATAGGGACCCCATTGACAGTGACATTGATACGGGTGGGGTCGCTACCGCGAATGCGAATACCCGTATAGCCTACTCCTGCTCCTGCATCTGAGGTGGTGACCACTGATGGTGTGAAGTTGAGCACAAAAGGCATATCCTGGCCAAGGTTACGATCCTGGATGTCTTCTTGAGAGAAGTTGGTGTACGTAGTTGGTGTGTTTTCATTGGCCCTGGTAGCATAGACGATGACTTCATCCTTAAACTGGATATCTTCTTCGAGGGTCACGTCTATTTCCTCACTTCGTGAAAGCTCGACAGTAATATTGGCGGTAGTATAGCCGACATAACTGATATTGAGTACATACTTACCTTCGGCTAAGCCGCGAAACTGATAATGACCGTCATCGTCAGTAGCAGTAGCCTGGTTGGACATTTTAAGGATGACTGTTGCACCGGGTAATGCATTTCCAGTGGGGTCAGTAACTTTTCCCGATAGGGTGTACTGTGCCATGCCTTGCATGGTGGCGAGCATTAGCAGAATGCCCGAGAATAATGATTTCATTGTACTTGTATTTTGGTATAACAATACGCTCAGCCGGGGAAGCCGAACACACGTTTACCATACCTCCCTTCCCGGTATTATCCGGGCAGGTTCGATGGGTATGATCTCAGCCTTTGTACCTGCGAACAGGAGTGGGCACCCCATCAAAAGCGGCAACATACCATCAGTATTGAGACAATCTCTGTTTCCTACGCCGGCATTACCCGGATCAGGTTCATGGGTCTAATCTCAGCCTGTCAGTAAGGCACCCCTTTTGATAGGACGAAGATAGGGAGAAATCGGGAGATGACAGGCTCTAATAAAAGCTAGTCCTCATGGCCTTTAAAAGAAAAAGCCTCAAGTGATCCAGCTCACTTGAGGCTCTGTACATTACTCATACTTTAAATTCTCTGACGGATTAGTAAAGATCACTCGCAGTGTGTGATAGCTCACTGTTGCCAGCGCGATCACTACAAGGATCACTGCAGGGATGAGGAATAGCCAAACATTGAGCCCAATCCTTGTGGCAAAGTTTTCAAGCCACTCGCCCATGAGGTAATAGGTCAGCGGGATCGACAAGAGAATCGACACTCCTACAAGCTTCAAGAAGTCTGTGGTGAGTAACAACCAAAGGTTGTCATTAGCGGCACCTAATACTTTTCGAATGCTGACTTCCTTCAACCGCAGTGAAGTCATATAGGAAGCGAGTCCAAAAAGGCCCAGGCATGCTACAAATATGGCCAGACCCGAGAAGAGGCCAAAGATGGATCCGAAACGTACCTCCGATTTGTACTGCTCATTGTAATGATCATCCAGGAAGTAGTAGTTAAAAGGCTTATTGGCATAAGCCTGAGACCAGTGACTTTCAACCGTACTGATGATGTTCCGCATGTCATTTCCAGATAGGTCGATAGAGTAGAATCCACCAGGATGTTCAAAATATCGGAAGATCAATGCATCATATTCCGCTTTTGGCGACTCCTGACGGTAGTCTTTCACAACGCCTACAATATTGAACGTATCTCCCCAAAAGAACAGTTTTTGGTTAATGATCTCTTCCGGGCTGTTGATGCCGGCGAGCTTCACCGCTCGCTCAGACATAATCACATTTTCTTCTTCGGCACCATAAGATTCGTCGAAGGACCGACCGGCAACCATATCCAGTTCGTAGAAGTCTATGAAATTGGCATCCATACCTACTACCCGATACTGATTGCTCTCTTCTTCAGGTTGGGTCACAAGACGAATAGCCCCAGCATTCCATCCCGGTGTGCTACCAGGGGTAGCTGTAGATTCGGTGATGTTTTTGACAAAGGACTCACTCTCGACAAGGTTTTCAAATACACTATATCGACTTGCGTAAACCGAGTCCGACTGGAAATTGGGAGTCTCAATAATGAGTGTCTGGTCTATTCTGACCCCCAGCTCCTGGCTTCTGAGATAAGACATCTGCTGATAAACGATGAAGGTACCGGTGATCAAAACGATGGAAGCAAAAAACTGCACAACTACCAGTCCCTGCCTTAATCGATTGCCTGATTTGCTTCTGGCAAATGAGCCTCGTAGCACGACTAAAGGCTTAAATCCCGACATCACGATAGCCGGATAAAAACCCGAAAGAGCAATGCCTGTCAGGAAAATACCACCAAGGCCTAGCCAAAACTCTGGCTGGGCAGGCCAGGTGTAAGCGACTGACTTACCAGCAAATGCATTGAAGTAAGGAAAAAAATAAAGCACAATGAGAGTGGCTATTACCAATGCAATGAGGTTGAGGAAGGACGATTCGAAAATGAACTGCCCAATCAATTGACGTCTCAAGCTACCAAGTGTCTTACGTATTCCGACCTCTTTTGCCCGCTGTAGCGATCTGGCGGTAGTCAGATTGATATAGTTGATCCAGGCAATGACCAATACGAATAGCCCCACAATAGCAAGAAAGTAAGTGGCCGTCTTGTTGCCGGTAGGCTTGATCTCTCCTCGATAGTTCGAAATGAGGTGAATGTCATCAAGCGGTTGCAGATAAAACTTCATACCGGCATTGTATTCGGCGAGTTCTTCACCGTGCGTGTCAAGTATCCATTGTGGTAGCTTCGCGTCAAGGTCTGCTACATCAGTGCCTGGATACAATTCAATATAGGTCAAGAAACCATCCCACTGCCAAGCCGTACGTACCTCCTCGGACGTCAACTTGACATAGGTTTCAAACGAATAGAGCAAGTCAAACTTCATATGCGAGTTTTCCGGTAGGTCTTGAAATACGCCGGTAACGAGCATATCATTCCGGTCACTCATTTTTATCTCTTTGCCCACCGGGTCTTCACCTTTGAATATGCGCTCTGCAAGCGATTGGCTCAGCACTACAGTATAGGGGTCGCGCAGCACCAATGAATCAACTCCAGAAATCAAGGGGACTGTGAACATCATGAAGAAGTCTTCAGAAACATAGTATGGATCATCAACCTGGTAATACTCTTGATTATAGCTGATGTCCGCATAACTTTTGGTCATCCTGGTATATCTCTTGACTTCCGGGAAATCCTGAGCAATATCCTGACCCACTCCTGCAGCACCAGCCGCCCACTGTGAGCGTATCTCTCCTGCATTAGTACGGTCCAGCCGCATACGGTATATATTGTCTTTATTGACATGAAAGTCATCGTAGCTCAGCTCGAAAGCGACATATTGAAGAATCAAAAATCCAGCTGCCATGCCTATGGCTAAGCCGAGTAGATTGATAGCTGAGTAGCCCTTATGCTTTCTCAGGTTTCGAATAGTGATGATTAGATTGTTGCGTAGCATAGTTTCTATTGAGTTTTTGAGTTGTGTTTGTTTATGATAAAAAGCAGGTCGAAAAAATCCGATTGACCGACGGATCATGCGATGTTTTGCTTTATCAGGCCCTATGGTATCTGTTTCATAGCTGTAGAGCTCCTCCAGGTCTCCCTGAATACCCTCCCAAAGTATGGGGTCACAAAAGCGCTCTAGCCATCTCAGCAGCCAGTGATCAACCATTGCCAAAGGCTACACTCGGTATGGTATCCCAAATGGTGTTTCTCAGAGATCGACTCTCCTCAAGTACTTTCTTGCCTTCTAAAGTGACTGTAAAGAGATGCTTACGTCGACCTCCGCGCTCCTGAGTGGCACCATCGTATCTAGAAGTAAGAAATCCCTTTTCTTGCAACCGTTTCAGCACAGCGTGCACTGTGCTAATGGTGATCGATCGATTGGCTTTTTGTTCGACTTCTTTCATGATAGCAACTCCATAAGCATCATCATAAAGTGATGCAGTAATGAGGAGAATCAGCTCCTCCAGTTCTCCAATTTGTGATCCCTTCATATGGGTGAGGTTAAAAGTAGTACTAGAGCAAAACGAGAAGGTTACAGATTAGTTTCGCTTTTGTCGAAATTGAATAATAAATCAGTGTTTTAGCAAATAAAACACTGTTTTAGAAGTGGTCAGAAAAGTATAATAAGATAGAGCTGCAAGAATCATTGATTATTCTAAGACCCGTTGGCTACTCGACAGACCACTTTGAGAGATAAAAAAAGCGAAGAGCTTTCACTCCTCGCTTTGTCTACTGTATTCAAAAACTACTTCGGATTTGTCGTTTACCTATTAGAGTTCTTGTATTGATCGAATCTTGACCCGTTCATTTGACGTGGAAATACATTGTCGGTTTCATCAGTATCTCCTGTTTCAAAATTAGGATCAAGGGCAATGTTTACTACTTCTTTGTCTTTAGCAAAGACTTTGGTGACCTCATTTTCATTGAGTCTCCAGATTTCTGCTGGTAGCTTCTCCACTTCTGTCGTACCATCCTTATAACTCCATTCTATAATTAATGGCATCACCAGGCCTCCTTTATTCTTAAAAGTGATCTCGTAGAAATTCTTATTTTCATTTGCAGCTTTTATCGCATCATCATCTACTCTGTTCTTGAATTCCCGGTAGGCTTGATCAGATGTACCCGTGAACGTAAATGTCTCAGCAGCCTCTTCGAAGTTGGAAGCTTTTTGATCTCCAGAGCCACCCAGGCTTTTGGACTCAGCTGATACTCTGTTTTCAAAACCTTTCTCATCGGTTTTCATACGATACCAGGCCACATTGTCAATAGAAATATCTGTATGATCAGTGCTAAAGAACCAGCCTCTCCAAAACCAATCCAGATCAATACCTGAAGCATCTTCCATAGTTCGGAAGAAGTCTGCAGGATAGGGATGCTTAAATGCCCATCTTTTAGCATACTCTTTGAAAGCATAATCGAAAAGCTCAGGTCCCATGATAGTTTCTCGAAGTAGTACCAAACCGGCCGATGGCTTGCCGTACCCATTGTAGCCACCTTGCAACACCTGTTCAGGGTTGGTCATGATTGGTCGCATACTCTCAGGATCACCCTTCATGTATGGAATGACACCTTTAGGAGTACCCCAGGTCAAATTGAAATCGGGATAATGCTCTTTTAAGGTCATATGTTCAAGAAACGTGTCAATGCCCTCATCCATCCACATCCATTGGCGCTCATCGCTGTTGATGATCATCGGGAAGTAGTTGTGGCCTACTTCATGCACAATCACACCCACCATCCCTTCTAGCGTACGCTGAGAGTAGGTGCCATCTTCATTCGGTCTTCCAAAGTTGAAACAGATCATAGGATACTCCATGCCTATAGCCGCTGCGTGTACCGAGATCGCTTTAGGGTAGGGATAGTCAATTGTGAAGTTGCTATAGGTTTTCAGCGTATTTACAACCGCGAGTGTAGAGTGCTCTTCCCAAAGTGGGTTTCCTTCCTTTGGATAGTAGGACGTTGCAAACGGCGTAGTAGTGCTGAGCTTTACTGACATACCATCCCAGATGAACTTCCTGGACGATGCGAAAGCAAAATCTCTTACATCTTCCGCATGAAACTCCCATGTCTTTTTCTCCTTGGATCGAGACTGTTCGTTCTTCTCGGCCTCCTTCGGAGTAACGATCATTACTGGCTTATCAAAAGTGTTTTTGGCTTTTTCGAAGCGGGCTAGCTGCTTGGATGTTAGGACTTCTGAGGCGTTTTGTAGTGTGCCTGTTGAAGCGACGACATGGTCAGCGGGAACCGTGATACGCACCTTGTAGTCTCCAAAAGGTAAGGTAAACTCACCTCTGCCAAGAAACTGCTTATTTTGCCAACCCTCCAGGTCGTTGTACACAGCCATACGTGGAAACCACTGTGCTATGGTGTAGAGATAGTTGTCATCTTTCGGGAAATACTCATATCCTGATCGGCCACCTATGAGCATACGATCATTGATATTGTAGCTCCAGTCAATAACAAAGCTATATTCCTCGCCCGGCTTTAGTGCTGTTGGCAAATCAACCCGCATCATGGTCTTATTGATCAGCTTGCGAAGTGGCTCACCTGAGGTAGAACTTACCTCGCTGATCTTGAAGCCTCCATCATAGTCATAGTCTCGCGTGATTCGCAGCAGACTCTTACCGGCGATCGAATCCGACATACTCGTACGAGTCACACCAGGAGTGTTGCTATCCTGGGCACGTACATTTTGGTCCAGTTGTACCCAGAGATAGTCAAGTACATCAGGAGAGTTGTTGACATAAGTGATGGTTTCCCTACCGGAAATGACCTGGGTTTCGTCATTGAGCTCTACATCGATATCGTAGTTCGCTTCATTTTGCCAGTAGTCCGCCCCAGGAGCACCGGAAGCCGTACGGAATTGATTACCTGTAGGCAACATTGAGCCTAATTGTTCAAACTTCTGATTCCATTCTCCTTGAGCCCAACTTTGCCACGAAATCAATAAACTGGCAACAATCAATATCCTTTTCATTCGATGTAGTCTTTGATATAAAACCCTCAAAAATAATCTGATTAATTCAGCGCAACCCTACAAATACATCAGCGGTCACAGACATAAAAAAAGGGTGTCGACTTTTTACCGACACCCTCGTATTGCAAACAGGTTATTACTACTTATTTCTGGCTTTTAAACTGATCAAACCTTGAGGTCATATCTGCTCTTGGAAACACGTTATCCGAAAGCTCAGTATCAGCGGTTTCTTTATCAGGATCAAGTACAATGTTAACTACTTGTTTGTCCTTCGCAAATACCTTGGTCACCTCCTCTTCATTAAGCCTCCAGATTTCAGCTGGAAGGTATTCCTTCTCTTTGCTTCCATCCTCGTATGTCCATTCAATGATCAAAGGTGTCACAAGGCCGCCTACGTTCTTGAAAGTAATTTCATAAAAGTTCTTATCAGCATTGGCACGCTTGATCGCTTCATCATCCACCTTGTTTTTAAATTCGCGATAGGCCCTATCACTTGTGCTGGTAAATGTGAAAGTCTCAGCTGCTTCTTCGAAATTGGTCGCTTTCTGCGCTTCTCCACCACCATTGATCTTTGCATTTTTGGCAGTTGCGCGATTCTCAAATTGCTGATTATCCGTCTGCATGCGATACCACTTCACATTGTCTACAGCTACATCCACATTATCGGTAGTATAGAACCAACCTCTCCAAAACCAGTCAAGATCAATAGCAGAAGCATCCTCCATACTACGGAAAAAGTCAGCGGGGCTAGGGTGCTTGAATGCCCAGCGCTCTGAGTAAGTCTTGAACGCATAGTCGAACAACTCAGGACCCATGATCGTCTCACGGAGTATGCTCAATGCTGCGGCTGGTTTCGCATAGGCATTGTTACCAAACTGTAAGATTTGCTCTGAGTTGGTCATAATGGGTCTGATACCCTCTTTATCGCCTTTCATATAGTTGACAATGCTGGATGCAGTACCTCTACGCAAAGGCATATCAGGATAGAACTCTCTATGGCAAAGTGATTGTACAAATGTGTTCAGACCTTCGTCCATCCATGTCCACTGGCGCTCGTCTGAGTTGATGATCATAGGGAAAAAATTGTGTCCGACTTCATGCACGATCACACCAATCATCCTCCACTTCGTAGTAGCGCTGTAGGTACCATCTTCATTTGGTCTTCCAAAGTTGAAACAGATCATAGGATACTCCATACCAATGGATGCAGCATGTACTGATATAGCTACAGGGTAAGGATAATCGATGGTATGCTTGGAGTAAGTCCTTAAAGTATTCGCTACCGCAACGGTAGACTCTTGCTCCCAAAGCGGATTGCCTTCTTTAGAATAATAAGACATAGCCAATGGCGTCTTACCATTGATATCTACTGCCATAGCATCCCAGATATACTTGCGAGAAGCGGCAAAGGCCACATCTCTTACCATGTCAGCTTTGAATTCCCAGGTCTTCTTCTGGTTGCGTACTGGTTTTTTCTCTTTGGCTTCCGCCTCCTTTTGGGTTACGATGATCACAGGCTTGTCAAAAGTGCTTTTTGACTTATTGAACCGCTCCAGCTCTTTGGAGGTAAGCACTTCAGATGCATTTTGTAGTTCACCGCTAGCGCCAACAATGAAATCAGCAGGCACAGTGATTTTCATGTTGAAATCACCGAAGGGTACCGCAAACTCTCCTCTACCGAGGAATTGCTTGTTTTGCCAGCCTTCTTTGTCATCGTACACAGCCATTCTCGGGTAGAACTGTGCTATGGTATAGTTGTAATTTCCATCTTTGGGGAAATACTCATATCCCGATCTGCCGCCATCTAGCATACGGTCGTTGATATTGTACGACCAGTCAATCTGAAATGAGAATTGGTCTCCAGTATTCATCACCTTAGGTAGCTCTACGCGCATCATGGTTTTCACAATAGAATAATCAAGTGAGCTTCCATCAGCGTTCGCAACTTTTGAGATCTTAAACCCACCAACATAATCACCAGATCTGGAAATGGCCTGCAGCGTTTTACCAGCGATGCTATCCGACATCCCAGTAGGCCTGATCAATGGTGTATCACTATCTGGTGCACGCATATTTTGATCTAGCTGTACCCACAAATAGCTCAATGGATCAGGGGAATTATTGTAGTAGGTTATTGTCTCAGATCCCGTGATACTCTGAGATGCATCGTCAAGTTCCACGACCATATCATAGTCCGCCTGGTTTTGCCAGTACTCCACACCAGGAGCTCCGGAGGCAGTCCTATAGGTATTGGGCGAAGGAAGCATCGTACCAAGCTGCTCAAACTTCTGCTCCCATTTACCTTGTCCAAAGGCATATCCACCGATCAGACAGAAAATGATAATTAATCCTTTTTTCATAATTATTGTCTCTTATTTATTACCAAAACTTTGTGTCGATCATCAATGTGATAGCTACTCCCATGACTGCTGATGATACGATAGTCACCCAATCTCTTCTGTCAACAAAGAAAAAGGTGCGCAAAATAACCCCAACCACGATAAAGACCACAACTATTATTATCTGACCTACTTCCAGCCCTACATTAAAGGCAAATAGTTGGTTTACAATAGATTCATCCTGGCCAAGTAAGCTTTTCAAATAATTGGAAAATCCCATACCATGAATGAGACCAAACCCAAGCGCAAGCCCATAGTTTTGCTTTACTTGCTTCGGAGTGAGTTCATGATCTCGGTTGACGATGTTTACCAACGCGGTAATAAATATGGTCACAGGGATCAAAAACTCAATCAAGGAAGCATCCAGCGTCACCAGTTTCATGGTAGCCATAGCCAACGTTATCGAATGACCAATAGTAAAGGCCGTCACTAATATCAATATCCGCTTCCACTCCCTGGCTTCATAAATGGCACAAAGCGCAATGACAAAGAGGATGTGATCATATCCGTCAATGTCCAGGATGTGATCTAGTCCTAACCCAAAAAACAACTCAAATTCCGACATCTCAGGAGTTACGTATTTCGTATAGATTTGCCCTAAAATAAGCAGACATTCTCAATCTTCTATGTTGTCTTATCTGTTGATATCTGTTCATTTGATAATAGGCGCAATGCTTCATCCCTTTCATATCAGTGTAATCGATATGGAGTACGATGAGGAGGCTAAAGCCATAGAGATCAGTTGCCGTATTTTCCTGGATGATCTGGAAGACACTTTGCGGCGTTATACCGGAGATGATAAGCTTGACATCATGTCAGACGTGTCACAAGATGTAGTGCATCATGCCCTCAACAGCTACTTTCTTGAAAAACTGAAAATGAAGGTAAACGGTAAGTCTGTAGAAATGAACTACCTGGGAGAAGAAATCGAAGGTGATGTGATGTGGTGCTATATCGAAGTGCCCAAGATAAAAAAACTGCAATCACTTGAAGTTGAGAGTTTTTTGTTACTGGAAACCTTCGATGATCAAATGAACCTTGTGCACATGAAAGCCTTTGGTAGCACGAAAAGCCTTAAGCTCTATCAGTACAATGAATGGGGTGAAATAGTCTATTAGGAAAGGCCCGGCATCAACCTGAGCCTTTCAAGTGTTAGATATTGCGCTATCGCTTAAACACGTATCGTGTGATGTAAATGCCCTGACCGTCATCAATTCCAGCATCACTCTCCACGCCACTGGTCACAAAGGCCAGCTCCCAACCTTCTTCGGCCATTGACGATAGTTTGTCACTGATCATTGCATCATTAGAAGCGATGTTTTGAAAGTTGATACCTGTGACACTAAAGAAATTGAGCATTTTGGTCTCTTCGAAATTATCGATCTTCAGTGCCTTCCGCTTGACATCCCCCTGTGCACCGCCTTTTTTTCCATTGGTCCGTTCGGTGGTGTAGAGATCTGTGTCAACCTCCTGCATAGGACTGATCATCCTCGATCTTCCTATCCCTGCAGGGATAATAGATTCTACAGTAGTTACTACTTTGTATTCTTGAGCAGTTGCCACCGATATCATGGCGACCATCAATAGGGTAAATAAGAATTTGGTTTTCATAGTCATGTGTTATTTGAAAAGGTTGGTTACAAATCTTGAGCCAAAAATGGAAAGTACGATAAAAAACTATTCGATGCTACTATGCCCCCCTCTGCTGAAAGGAAAAGTCTTATAGACCGACCAGCGATTATCTCTATGCATGAGTAAAGTGAGTTGCTCTACCGAAAAGGTGGTATGAAAGCTGCGAGATCGAAACTTGCTCCATGCACTGGCAAACTTAGATTTCTTAAGGTCCCTGAAAGCTATGGTCATATGTGGATGAAACCCCCGGTTTTTATAATCCGCATTGTCAAGACCCAGATGCAAACGAGAAAGCCTGGCGATACGATTTTGAAGAGCTCGCAGATGCTGGTTTTCGACCACATCTATGAAGATCACCCTGGGTGGGAAGGAGCCAAAGGCCGAGAGTTCAATATTGAATGGTATCAAATCCTTAGCCATCAGGTTAGTAGCCGTATGGAGTCTATCCAGCTTCTTCAGCTTCCATCTAAAGGGCATATGCAATGTGATATGTGGTGGCGACTTGAGTGCGTGTTTTGATCCGAATTTATCCCTTACCTCTTCCTTTATAAGCGTCACCTCCTTCTGTATGGGCTCAGGAGGCAGAATGGCAATAAAAAAAAGTCCAAACTCACTTTTGCCATCAACCCCAGCATATTGACCTTTGATATGTTTTTCAGTGATTCCTGACACGCTTGGGTTAAATTAGTCATTCGACAATAACTAAAATACTCCATGAATAAACTTGCTCTTCTTCTCAGCTTAACCTTGCTTTTTGCCTGCAAGACCTCTCAAAACGCACCCACCACAGGTGTCACCACAATGCAACCCGGAGACCCTGAAGGGCCAAAGGTGAACAAGTCCATCACAAACAGGGTACAGGGCATGGATAAGTACTCAGGATACTTTGACTTCTATTGGGATAGCAAAACAGGCAAGCTATTTCTTCAGATAGATAAACTGGACCATGAGTTTCTCTACGTTAATGCTTTAGCAGCCGGTGTTGGCTCAAATGATATAGGGCTTGACAGAGGACAGCTCGGCAATGAGCGAGTAGTAAAGTTTGTTCGATCAGGCCCAAAGGTATTATTAGTACAGCCCAATTATGGCTTCCGTGCCATTAGCGATAATCCAGACGAAGCTGCCTCTGTCGAGCAAGCATTTGCACAAAGTGTGTTGTGGGGCTTTAAAGTTGATTCACATGATGATTGGAGTGTATTAGTGGACGCCACCGACTTTTTCCTGAGAGATGCTCACGGTGTGGCTAACCGACTGAGTGGCAGAAAGCAAGGTAATTACAAGTTGGAAGGATCTCGTTCGGCCATGTACATGCCAATGACAAAGAATTTTCCGGAAAATTCAGAGTTTGAGGCGACTCTGACTTTTACTGGTAAGCCTACAGGAGCTTGGATCAGGTCAGTAACACCTTCTCCCGAGGCAGTTACAGTCCGGATGCATCACAGCTTCATACAACTGCCAGATGACAATTATGTAAAGCGCAAATTTGATCCGAGATCAGGGTTCTATTCTACTTCTTATTACGATTATGCAACACCTATTGACGAGCCTTTGATCAAGCGGTTTATCAATCGTCACAGACTGGTCAAGAAGGACCCCAATGCAGAAATCAGCGAACCTGTAGAGCCTATTATCTATTACCTCGATAGAGGAGCTCCAGAACCGATCAAATCAGCACTGCTCGATGGTGCCGCCTGGTGGAACCAAGCCTTCGAAGCAGCAGGATTCAGAAATGCTTTTCAGGTACGAGTGATGCCCGAAGATGCTGATCCGCTTGATGTCAGATACAACGTGATCCAATGGGTGCATAGGTCCACAAGAGGTTGGTCTTATGGAGCTTCGGTCGCTGATCCTCGTACTGGAGAGATCATCAAGGGTCATGTAAGCCTGGGCTCTCTGAGAGTACGCCAGGATTTTCTGATTGCCGAAGGCCTTCTGTCGCCCTATGAAAATGGTACGGAAGCACCAGAAGAAATGAAGCAATTGGCAATAGCCCGACTAAGACAGCTATCCGCTCATGAAGTTGGACATACCATTGGTTTGGTACATAGCTATGCGTCCAACCGTTCAGATCGTGCCTCAGTGATGGACTATCCACATCCATTGGTCAAGATGAATGCCAATGGTAAAATTGATCTATCGGAAGCCTACGACACAGATATCGGAGAGTGGGACAAGATCGCAATCAAGTATGGCTATAGTCATTTTGCAGACGGTGTAGATGAAGATGAGGCACTAGAGAGGATCCTTAATGAAGCATTTGACCAGGACATTATGCATATCACCGATCAGGACAGCCGTCCCACCGGAAGTGCGCACCCTTATTCACATCTATGGGACAATGGTGAAAATGCCGCAGATGAGCTCAATCGTATGATGGACATTCGCGAGCAGATCATTGGTAATTTCTCGGAAAAAGCCATCCGTAAGGGTATGCCGATGGCCACTATAGAAGAAGCACTGGTTCCTATGTACCTCTTCCACCGCTACCAGGTAGAAGCCGCTGCTAAGGTGGTAGGGGGACTCAACTATACCTACGCGCTGAGAGGAGATGGACAGATGGTCACAGAGATGGTACCAGCCACTGACCAGATGGAAGCTTTAGACGCCTTGATCCGTACAATGAGTCCAGAGGAGCTTGCCCTACCGGAATCTTTGCTTCAGAAATTACCGCCAAGACCCTTTGGTTACCCTCGCACCAGAGAAACATTTAAGAGCAGAACAGGTCTAACCTTTGATGCTATGGCTGCCGCAGAAACAGCAGCTAGCTTACCTGCATTTTTTATATTTCATCCGGAGCGCGCCGGTAGACTGGTTCAATATAATGCACGTGATGCAAAGCAGCCAGGCCTATCTGCGGTCATTGATAAGGTCATTGCAGCCAGCTTCAATGCTTCAGCCAAATCCGGCTACTTGAGACAACTTCAATACATCGTGAATGGGCAAGTACTCCTACATATGATCAAGCTCTCCAATGACACCCGGGCTCATGAACAGGTGCGCGCTATCACTCATGCCAAAATCATGGAAGTACAGTCAATTGCTGAGCGCAAAGCACGTTCTGGCAGTGCACAAGACAAGGCCCACTACAACTTTATGCTGGCCCAGATCGATAGCTATCTGAACGGAGAAATGAAGATGCCACAGAACACACCTCTTGGTCCTCCTGACGGTTCACCTATCGGAAATGACTGGGGAGACTGGTTCAAATACTGTAGCGTTATTGATGCTCAACAATAGTCAAGAGAATTCCTAATGGATTTTGATGGACCTACGAAATTTTAAACTCGGATAAGCTGCCTTCGCAGGTCTATTCATTCAGCTTAAATCGGTTTTAGACTTTCTCAAAGTTTTCCTATAGCCTCTAGAGCTATATTCAGCCTTGCTTTTCTATCGCCGTAAATAAGTGCCCAAGGAGGGTGCTCCCTGGCATGATCTCTGTAGATCTTAAAAAAATGTTCTCTCATGTGAGGGTGTTCACGCTGAGGATCATCTTCCCAGGGTAAATCAATATCACATACCAATGTGAGAGCATATGGCCTTCTCTGTTCTTCTGCCTTGATCCATGGATCACATTTTCCATACCTGTGCTCACTCCATACCCTAACGACTGTAAGCGTAGTATCAACGATCAAAAGGTTATTCGCCTCGTCAACCAACTTATCTTCACGAGCTGCCTGCTCCATAGCTATCGACAACAGGTCCTTGTATTCATAGGGACGTTCTAGTTGATCAATGTATTCTCGGGCGTATTCAGGAACAAAAGTAGTCTTCAGTTCTTCAGCCAGGTCCATTGCCAGGGTAGACTTACCTGTAGATTCAGGTCCAATAATGGCTATACGTTTAGGCATGTGATGATCGTGTCTCTATGTCTTTTTTCCATGCTATGTATCCCATGATCGCCAGGGCAAGGAATACCATGTATTGGAAACTTGTCAATAACAGCCCCTTATAAAAATACAAGGGAATAGAAACCGCATCAGCAATGATCCAGGCAATCCAATTCTCCAGCTTTTTCCTTGCCATCAACCACATGCCCACAAAGAAAACCGCTGTAGTTGCTGAGTCCCACACCGGAACATCACTGTCGGTGTAATTAACCAGCACATATCTCAAAACAAAAAAAGACAGGACTAAAATGATGACTGCACTGATGTTTTCCGATAGGGAATTGCGTGTAATGGGAATATGATGTGTAGGGTCTACTTTTTTGGACCAAACTATCCAACCGTAAACACTCATTACAAAATAGTATGCATTAATACCCATGTCTGCGTAGAGTTTGGCACCAAAGCATATGTAGACATAGATGATAACGCTTACGATTCCTGTAGGGTAAACCAGAATATTTTCTAAACGAGCGTACCAAACACTCGCCAAACCGAAGATAACTGCAACAGCTTCCAGCAGTGTCATCTGCACCAAACCAGCCTTCAAACCTTCCAGAATGTAGTCCATAAAGCGAACCTAGCTATTCTGGATAAAATAAAAGATAGCCCCACTGTTATATGTGCAGCGGACTTTCTAATTTTGCACTGCAAATAATAACCCCTGTTATTTGCATGACTGCTGACAACTCCAAACTCCTTTTCGAAGCATTAACCTACGACGATGTATTGTTGATGCCTGCCTATTCTGAAGTACTGCCTAGAGATACAGATACTTCGACCTACCTGACTCCTAACATCAAGCTTAACATACCATTGGTGTCAGCTGCTATGGATACAGTAACAGAGTCCAGCCTGGCCATATCTATGGCGTTGGAAGGAGGGATTGGCATTATCCACAAAAACATGTCTGTTGAGCAGCAAGCAGCAGAAGTACGCAAGGTAAAGCGCTCACAGAGCGGGATGATCCTTGATCCGGTAACGCTCAATGTGGACAGTAAGGCTGGTGATGCCGTCGCGATCATGAACCAATATCGCATCGGAGGTATTCCTGTTGTAGATCAAAACAGGAGCTTAATAGGAATCATCACGAACCGAGACCTCAGATTTCAAAAGAACCTCAAAGTGCCGGTAAGTGAGATCATGACAAAGGACAATCTGGTAACTGCTCACGCAGGGGTAGATCTCGATCAGGCAGAGGAAATACTCCAGGAGTACAAAATCGAAAAACTACCAATTGTAGATAAGGACGGCAAGTTAATTGGCCTAATCACTTATAAGGATATACTTAAAAACAGGGACCGGCCTAATGCATGCAAGGATCAATACGGCCGTTTGAGGGTGGGTGCTGCTGTTGGTATCACACCGGATATAGATGACAGAGTTGCAGCGCTGGTTAAGGCGGGTGTCGATGTTGTAAGCATTGATACCGCTCATGGTCATAGCAAAGGGGTGATCGACACTTGTAAACTGATCAAATCAAAGAATCCAGATCTAGATGTGATTGTAGGAAATGTGGCCTCAGGAGAAGCTGCAGTAGCACTGGCAGATGCTGGTGCTGACGCTATCAAGGTAGGTGTCGGACCTGGCAGTATCTGCACCACCAGGATCATAGCGGGCGTTGGGGTACCCCAATTAACCGCGGTTTTTGAAGCTGCTAACGCAATCAAAGATCGGAATGTTAAAGTCATCGCAGATGGAGGTATAAGGTTCTCCGGCGATCTGGTTAAAGCTATTGCCGCAGGTGCTCATACCGTTATGATCGGTTCTTTATTAGCGGGTACGGAAGAAGCACCTGGTGAGGTCATCCTTTTTGAAGGGCGCAAGTTCAAGTCTTACCGCGGTATGGGCTCTGTAGAGGCCATGGAAGATGGGTCAAAAGACCGCTATTTCCAAGATGCTGAAGATGATATCAAGAAATTGGTACCTGAAGGAATAGTAGGTCGCGTACCATACAAAGGCATGGTAGAAGAGGTGCTCTATCAGTTAACCGGAGGCTTAAAAGCTGGTATGGGATACTGTGGGGCTGGTGATATCACTGCGCTGCAAGATGCCAAATTTGTGAAAATCACGAACGCTGGAGCGGTTGAGAGTCACCCTCATGATGTTCATGTAACACGTGAGGCACCTAACTATAGCCGATAAGCAACCTTCTTACATAATTTTCATTAGAGTTATCAAAGGGCAATTATTGTTAAATTGCCCTTTCTTGTTTCAGGTGTATGTTTGGGTATAAGGCAGTCATAAGATTGAGCGTCATCCTTGGTGTGATCACCTGGCTGCTACTGCTATTGCTCGACCTCACCGCCCTCTTCAGTGCCAAGAACAATATTGCCTTCGGCCTTCCCAGCTTCGCTCCGAAGATAGCGCTCGGTCTCTTTGTGTTGAGCATCGTACTCTTTTATCGCTATCGCATCAACAAGGCTGAAAGTGTCAATTTTATAGACTTGCTATGGCGTGTCTTTGTAACTGGACTCATCACCACAGTCGTCTCATTGGCAATCAAGTTTCTGTTTTCAGTATTTGGTGATACAAGTCTGGCAAAGAACCCATTGGTCATCAATTTCTTTTATCATATCAACCTTGGGTTGATCATTGCTTTTACGGTCTCTACCCTGATCGTTTGGAAGAGGCTCATACTATATCAAAAAACGAAATCACTGCTGGCATTCTGGCGGATTTTCGAGTACTCACTTCTTGGAGCTTTGGCCTTTGACATTCTTGGCTATGCTCTGTTTGACCCATTTTTCAATATCCTCCTGGGGATACTGGTGTTAATGGGATTGGTGCTAAGCTTCAACCTCAAGTGGGTTGCCTATCTCAATTTTAAGCAGAAGTGGAAAAGCATCTTGTTTATCGTTCTGGTGATCATCTATCTTTTCTACTTCCTCGATGGTTTGGTCGACTACTCGAATCAGGATGTTCTTGTCACAGATCTCCTTGACTCAGTATATATACTTGCTTCTTTCAGCTTTATCTCAGTCTACTCTCTGATTTCGGCGCTAGTAATTCTCTTCAACCTTCCTACATCTTCGGTATTTGAAAAGAAGCTCGAAGAAGCCATGAACTTTCAAAGATTGAGTCAAAGCCAATCCCAGCCAACCGGCCAAAAGAAAGAGCAGATATACGAAATACTTCTGGACAGCACCATTAGTGCGGTATTTGCAGATGCCGCCTGGTTGGAGATCACTGAGGACAACCCTCCGATCCTATCGAAATACAACATTTCAGATAAGGAAATCAATGATGTGAAAGAGGCTGTAAAAAATACGGCTCTTAAGAAAGTGATCAATACAGAATTTGACAATATCAGCAATTCTCAAAGGCTTTCGGCAACACTTAAAGGAGTCAAATTCAAGTCGATCCTGCTGTTCCCGATCATTGCTAAGCAAAAACAAATTGGCTCTATTGCACTGCTTAAGGAAGTGGGTGATAGTTTCAATAAAGAAATGGTTGATATCATCAATACGTTTGTCAACCAAGCGAGCATATCATTGGAAAATTTCCAATTGATCAATGATGCCATTGAAAATGAACGCTATAAAGAGGAACTCAAAATTGCCAGTAGGGTGCAACAAAGTTTGCTTCCCAGTGCCTTGGAGCAGAGCGAGAAGTTTGACATTCATGGCATATCAGTAGCGGCTGATGAAGTCGGAGGTGATTACTATGACTCGTTCAAGCTCGCCGAAGATAGGTTCGCATTGATCATAGCCGACGTTTCCGGCAAGGGAACCTCTGCCGCTTTTCACATGTCTCAAATGAAAGGTATTTTCCATAGTCTGGTACAGCTTAGCCTAGACCCTAAGCAGCTAATGGTCGTTACCAATAATGCTCTAAGTCAATGTTTGGAGAAAACCTCGTTTATTACTGCCACATATTTCGAGATTGATACCAAGAAGAGTAAGGTGTGTTTTGCGCGTGCTGGTCATTGTCCAACCCTCTACTATTCATCAAAATCTAAAGAGCTCGAATATTTCAAAAACAAGGGATTGGGGCTTGGTATCCTCAGAAACTCCAACTTCGAGAAATACGTTCAAGTCAACGAGTTTCAGTATAGTTCCGGGGACATCATCGTCTTGTATACCGATGGGATCACAGAAGCTGTAAATGGTGAAAATGAGCAATTCGGGTATGAGAAATTGAGTGATACGTTAATGGAATATATCAACCAAAGCCCGGAACAAATATCAAATGGCATTTTTGAAGCCCTCTATAAGTTTTGTGAAAATGATTCATTAGATGATGATTACTCAATAGTGGTAGTAAAGTTTAGATAAGAATTATGATCAATATTGACCGAAGTAGCGAAAATGAAATAACGATACTCAAAGTCACAGGTGAAGTAGATGCAAGCTCATCTATTCAACTTGATGAAGAGATGAGTCAGGTCGCCATACAGGGAGCTAAGATCATTGTAGACCTATCAGAACTGGAATATATCTCATCAGCAGGGTTAGGTGTTTTCATGTCCTATATCTCTGATCTCGAGGATAAAAAAATGACTTTAGTGCTTTTTGGAATGAAAGAGAAAGTCCTACAGGTTTTTCAAATTCTAGGGCTTGATCAGTTGCTGACTATTGAAGAGAATAAAGAAGAAGCTATCAAAAAAGCAAGTGATCTATAAATTAGACATAGCATGTAAAAAGGATCACCTGAGGGAGGTCAGAAGGTTTGTGAGTGACATACTCGCTCAAAATCATTATCCTGATGCCGAATCAAACAAAGTGATACTAGCAGTAGACGAAATATGCGCTAACCTAATTATACATTCGAACGATTGTGATCCAAACGAGAAATTACAGCTTCAAATAGACTACAATACCAAACAGATAGTGTTCGAAATCTCAGACCATGGTAAAGGTTTTGACTTAAGTGAGTATCGGGAACCTTCCATGGAAGATCTGATCAGAGCGAAGAGAAAAGGGGGTGTTGGTTTGCTGTTGGTAAAGCGGATTATGGATGATATTCAATTCTTACAGCAGTCTGGTAAAAATGTATGCCGGCTGACCAAGTATATCCACTAAGTCATTAATAATCATATGGTAAGCTATATTTTTGCCGCCTGATATGAAAAAGCGTCTTATCAGTATTTTGATGATTGTTTCAATCTCTGTTTTGATGGGGTGTGACATGCTCACTTTGCCGATTGAAGAAGGAGAAAGTGAAGAAAGGGTGGCTGTCGCTAGAGTAGGCGAAAGCTATCTTTACAGGGATGAGCTCGGTATGCCAAACACTAGTGAGAATGCAAATGACAGTGCAGACATAGCTCGAAAGTATGTAGACTCTTGGATTGGCAAGCAGCTGCTAATTAATAAAGCCAATGAGGTGATCGAAATAGATCAGGCGCAGATAGAAAGAAGGGTACGAGATTATAGGTACGCGCTGATCATTCATGAGTATGAAAAGTACTGGATAGAGGATAGGCTCAGCAAAGATGTTAGTGAAGAAGAAATACTGTCCTACTATGAAGAGAAAAAGGATAACTTTTTATTGAAGCAGAACATTGTAAAGTGCCTGTTTGCACAAGTACCAAAAGAGGCTCCAAGAATCAGTGACTTCCGCAGGCAAGTTAGATCTTTCAAGCAGGGTGGCGATATCGAGGACATACGTTCATATGCTTTTCGTTTTGCCGTGAAATCATTTACAGAAGACTCTATCTGGATCAACTTTGATGACGTAACTCTGAATACGCCGTTGGCAAGTATTCCTAACAAAGTTCAATTCTTGCGTACTAATGATTTCGTGGAAAGCTCAGATGATACTCATGTTTATTTTTTGAAGTTGCTTGAATACAAAATTTCAGATGAAGTATCTCCGTTGGAGTTCATTAGTGATGACATTAAAAACATTATTATAAATAAACGAAAGGTAGACCTCAAGAGGGCTCTTGAGGATAGCATATACCAAGAGGCGTTGGAAAATGAGATATTCGAAATATACTAAGTCCTTCTACACTCTCGTCCTTACTCTATGTTGGAGTTGGTCTTTGATGGCCCAAACTGAGGCCAGTAAAGGTGTAGTGATTGATAAGATCATCGCTAAAGTTGATGACTACATCGTCCTTAAGTCGGAGCTTGAGCAGGCCTACATCGATTTTCTTGCAAGAGGTGAGATCAATACCGGTGATGCCAAATGCAACATATTTGAGTCACTCATTATCAACAAGTTGCTAGTGGCTAAAGCAGAAATTGACAGTATAGTGGTCGCTGACAGTGAGGTCTATGACAATCTGGATCGAAGAATGCAGTATTTCGTCTCACAGATCGGTTCTGAGGAGGCCATCGAAGAATACTACGGCAAAACAATCGATGAATTCAGGCAAGAGCTTTTTGATGATATCAAAGAGCAATTGATCGTACAACGCATGCAGGGAGAAATCACTAAAGACACTGAAGTAAGCCCCGCGGAAGTACGCAGATTCTTTAGGAAAATACCGTCGGATAGCTTGCCTTACTTTTCAACCGAAGTATCCATTGCGCAAATTGTAAAGATACCTGAAGTTAGCAAGTCAAAAAAGGACGAAGTAAAGGCACAACTCAACGGAATAAGAGATAGAATACTAGCAGGTGAAGATTTCGGGGTGCTGGCCAAAGAGTATTCTATGGATCCAGGTTCTGGCCCGTCCGGAGGGATACTAGGTTTCTTCAAAAGAGGCGAGTTAGCACCCGAGTTTGAAGCTACGGCGCTTAGCATGAAGCCCGGTGATATATCTTATCCCGTGGAGACAGATTTTGGAATTCATATTATACAATTGATCGAACGAAGAGGTAACTCATTCAACTCTAAACACATACTGATAATTCCTAATTCTTCACAGCAAGATGTGGAAGACACCAAAGTCTATTTGGATAGCTTGAAAGGTGCAATAGAGAATGATTCTATCACGTTTGCTCGGGCGGCTAAAGAATATTCTGACGATCAACGCACTTCTTCAAATGGTGGGTTTTTCTCAGATGCTACTGGTGCCAGCCGAATTTCGGTAGAGGAACTTGACCCAGTAGTTT
The DNA here is from genome assembly GCA_002435755.1 of Flammeovirgaceae bacterium UBA6059. Classification (GTDB taxonomy): domain Bacteria; phylum Bacteroidota; class Bacteroidia; order Cytophagales; family Cyclobacteriaceae; genus UBA6059. The sequence goes on along the minus strand of DIYH01000002.1, from coordinate 383,840 downwards.
TCTTTACAATAGATACAATGCAGGTAGGGTCTATCACTCCTCCGATGGAGTTCAGAATGGACGATGGCACAGAAGCAGTAAGGATAGTTTTTTATCAAGATCGTATCGCCCCACATCAAGCCAATCTCCGTGATGACTACCAAAAAATCTATGCAGCTACTAAGGCTGAAAAAAGAAATGGCATTTTATCTGAGTGGTTTAATAAAGCACAGGGAGATGTCTATATTAACATCGACAGTGAGTACGATTACTGTAACATATTACAAAAACCGAATTAGTAGATGAAGGAGTTTGAGTCAGAGGTAGCAGCGGCGGATGGCCTACACGAAGTATACACTAAACTTACCAGTGAGATCTCTAAAGTCATCATTGGGCAGGAGGAAGTAGTCAGGCTGTTATTGACATCAATATTTTGTGAAGGCCACTCACTTCTTGTTGGCGTACCGGGATTGGCCAAGACCCTTCTGATCCATACGATCTCTGATTCTCTGCATTTGTCGTTCAACAGGATACAGTTCACTCCTGACCTGATGCCTTCAGATATTTTGGGAGCGGAGACCTTAGACAAAGACAGAAACCTGCAATTCATTAAAGGGCCGATATTCTCTAACATCATTTTGGCTGATGAGATCAACAGAACTCCGCCAAAAACCCAGGCGGCATTGCTTGAATCCATGCAAGAATATTCAGTAACAATTGGAGGCAAGAACTACGAATTACAAAAGCCGTTCTTCGTACTGGCAACACAAAATCCGATAGAGCAGGAAGGCACCTACCCCCTACCTGAAGCGCAGCTCGACCGCTTTATGTTCATGATAAAACTTGACTATCCAAGCTATGAGTCAGAAGTGGATATAGTTAAAAACACAACGCAAGAAGTGCAGTCAAAAGTTGAATCAGTGGTAACGGGAGAGGACATTTTAGAATACCAAAAATTGGTACGCCGCGTACCTGTTGCGGACAATGTGGTCGAATATGCAGTGGGACTTGTACATAGCACCCGACCTGGAACAGAAAAGGCGGCCTCACTTAGCAACGACTATCTAGAATGGGGTGCAGGCCCCCGTGCCTCCCAGTTTCTCATCATCGGTGCTAAATGCACAGCGTTATTGAATGGCAAGTATTCACCTGATATAGAGGACGTCAAAGCTGTGGCAAAGCCAATCTTGAGGCACAGGATAGTTCGCAACTTTAAGGCAGAGGCTGAAGGGCTAAGCGTAGATCAGCTTATCGATAGACTACTTTAGTTTAGGTATCTGCTCCTGTAAACTGGCTCAGAAACCTCACATCGTTTTCAGAGAATAAGCGTAAATCATCAATTTGATATTTGAGCATGGCAATGCGTTCTATGCCCATGCCGAAAGCAAATCCCGTATATTCTTCAGGGTCGATATCGCAATTCTTAAGAACATTAGGATCTACCATTCCCGAACCAAGTATTTCCACCCAGCCTGTCTGCTTGCAAACTTTACAACCACTCCCACCACATATAAAGCACGAGATATCCATCTCTGCACTCGGCTCTGTGAATGGGAAGAATGAGGGTCTGAATCTCACCTTAGTCTCTTTCCCGAACATCTCTTTAGCGAAGTGGTATAGTGTGTCCTTTAGGTTCTTAAAACCTACATTCTTATCTACATAGAGACCTTCTACCTGATGAAAAAAGCAATGTGCCCTAGCTGAAATGGCTTCATTGCGATAGACTCGTCCAGGCATGATTGACCTGAATGGAGGCTTCTGGTTCTCCATTAAGCGAATCTGTACATTGGATGTATGAGTCCTAAGTACGGTATCAGGGTTCTTTGTGATAAAGAAAGTGTCCTGCATTTCACGAGCAGGGTGATTTTCTGGGAAGTTCAACGCGGAAAAATTATGCCAGTCGTCCTCTACTTCGGGTCCTTCAGCCACCGAAAATCCTATCCTCTCGAAAATACTTATGATCTTGTTAGCCACAATGCTGATCGGGTGGCGGCTACCAAGCTGGTCTGGTTGAACCGGCAATGTCAAATCAATAGACTGACTCGCCTGATTCCCTGTATTCTGTTCAAGTTCCACAACAAAGTGCTGAAAGCGCTCTTGAGCGAGACTCTTGAGATGATTCAATTCCTGACCAAAGCGCTTTTTATGTTCATTAGGTACGCGCTTAAAATCATTGAATAAATCGCCAATTACGCTTTTTCTGCTAATGAACTTCATCCGAAACTGCTCCAGCTCCTCGGCGGACTTAACAGCGATATCCTTAAGCTCCTGCTTATATGCTTCTACCTTTTCAAACATTGTTGAAATCTAGTTAATACGCAAAACTAGCCATAGCGCAGCGCTAGTACTAGTAAGCGTTATCATTATTCTTGACTAGCGAGAATAATGTCAGGAAGATGATCTTAAGATCGAGTGACAGGGTCCAATTCTTGATATAGAATCGATCAAGCTTAACACGCCCATACATGTCACGAAACTGGGACGTCTCTCCGCGGTAGCCTTTTGCCTGAGCAAGGCCAGTAATTCCAGGTTTTACCGCATGGCGCTGATAGAACCTATCGATCCTTGGAGAATACTTTTCGTTAAGTTTGATTGGATGAGGACGGGGGCCTACAACGGACATATCACCTAAAAATACATTCAAAAACTGCGGCAGTTCGTCTATGCTCGTCTTTCTTAAGAATTTACCTAGAGCTGTTACTCGTGGATCATTTTTCACAGCTTGCTTAGAGTCAGCATCATGATTGATCACCATTGTTCTGAACTTGAAACAAGAAAATGATCTGTTGTTCTTCCCATGACGTGCCTGTCTGAAGAAAATGGGGCCAGGAGATTCGAGCTTGATGAATAACCCAATCAATGGCAATAGCCATGATAGCAAGAATAAGATTACCACAGATGAAAAAACCACATCAAAAAACCGCTTAATGGACCTATTGAGGCTACTATCCAGAGGTATGGAGCTAACGTTGATGACGGGGATAGATCCGTACTGCTGCACAGAAAGGTTTCTCGTACCGACAGCACTGAAGTCTGACAAGAGCTTGATCTTAATGAGATTGTTTTCCGAGAAGTCCACAAGCTCCTTGATATCCTCGTGATAGAGCTTGGGCAAACAGCAAAACACTACATCTACGCCGTTCTCTCTGGCATAAGCGTAAAAGTCTTCCACTGATCCAATGACATCATCACTCTTATGCATATGGTCAAAAAAACCAACCACTTTATAGCCAAGTTGGGGGTTCTCCTGGAAGTGCTTCTCCAGTCCTTTAGCAATACGGCCGTACCCGACAATGGCCACTTGCCTAATGTTGTATCCTTTGGTTCGATAATATTTAATGAAATGGTCGAAAGACAACCTCCAGCCTATCAGTAAGGCTGAGAATATCAGATAAGCATAAAAAATATGCTCACGCGAATAGTAATATGATTTTGTGGCCGCCCAGAATGTAAATACAATTCCAATATTGATGACAAGGGCAGTAAGTATTTTGTTGATCTGCTGGAGTAGCGTGGCTTCCCTATCAGGATTATGCAATCCCGATGAAAAATATACCACTGTCCATGAGAGATTCAAAAAGGCGAGTAATAATGGGTAATTGCTAGAGGAGAACCACAGACTGTCGAATCGCAAGAAATTAGAGATGACAAAACCGATGTTCAACATCGAGAGGTCAATCAATAAAAAAACTACAGGAAAAAATTTGGAGAATCTTCTGCGTGGCATTGTAGACTTCTTAATGCAGGGCGCAATTTAAAACTAAATTGACAAAAAAAATATCAAATGATTATAATACTGATTACCAATGGGATTTATCGACCTCCTTATACACGGTCGATATCCCTTTCCTAAGTCCGATCTTAGGAGTCCAACCCAGCTTGTTGATTCTGCTGTTATCCATGAGCTTTTTTGGAGTCCCATCAGGTTTAGATGAATCAAAAACAATCTCACCATCATAACCCACTATGTCACTAATTAATAATCCCAAATCGTAAATCGAGATATCTTCACCGTATCCAACGTTTATGGTTTCCGGTTCATTGTAGTGTTGCATTAGAAAAAATGAAGCCTCAGCCAAGTCGTCGACATGCAAAAACTCTCTCAATGGCTTTCCACTCCCCCATAACGTCACCTGTTTTTCTCCATTCAGCTTCGCACTGTGAAACTTACGGATCAGTGCGGGCAAGACATGAGAACTATCGAGATCATAGTTATCATTTGGCCCGTACAAGTTCGTGGGCATAGCACTAATAAAATTACAACCGTATTGATCTCGAAAGGTCTCGCAAAGCTTAATACCGGCGATTTTAGCAATGGCATAGGGCTCGTTAGTATGCTCAAGACTGCCTGTAAGTAGGCTTTCCTCTTTAATAGGCTGCTCAGCGAATTTAGGGTAGATGCAAGAGCTGCCTAACAGTAGCAACTTAGTTACATTAGTTAGATAGGCAGCATGAATTATATTAGCCTCTATCATCAAGTTATCATACAGAAAATCAGCGCGATACGAGTTGTTAGCATTAATCCCACCTACTTTGGCCGCTGCTAAAAAAACGTATTGTGGTTGCTCAGTCACAAAGAAATTCTGGACAGCACGCTGATCTCTAAGGTCCAGTTCTGACGATTTCCTAACGATAATATTCTTGTGACCTTCGGCTGTCAGCCTTCTAACAATCGCACTCCCTACCATACCGCGATGGCCTGCAACATATATTTTATCAGACTTGTCCATCACTCACTTGGCGTATACACCTTATGACCGCTATCCATTAAAAACTTCTCTCTCTTGAACAACTCTACGTCAGCCATCACCATATCATTTACCAACCCTGGTAAGTCATATTTCGGCTGCCAATTAAGCTTTTTCATGGCTTTGGTTGGGTCTCCTATCAAAAGGTCTACTTCTGTAGGCCTAAAGTATCTTTCATCGACTTTAATAACTGTCTGGCCTTCAGGTATGACAAACTCACCCTTACACTTCTTCACAACACCGGTTTCAGAAGCCCCTTTTCCGGAAAACTCTAGCTCTATTCCAACTTCTTCGAAAGCCAATTTGACAAAATCCCTCACTCTGGTCGTGATCCCGGTAGCAATTACGAAATCTTCTGCCTCTTCTTGTTGCAACATGAGATACATTGCCTCTACGTAATCCCGTGCGTGCCCCCAATCGCGTTGGGCATCCAGATTGCCCAAATACAGCGTTTCCTGAAGCCCAAGTGCTATTCTTGCAGTTGCACGTGTGATTTTTCTTGTGACAAAAGTCTCTCCTCGATTAGGGGACTCATGGTTAAACAGTATGCCGTTACAGGCATACATGTTGTACGCCTCCCGATAATTGACAGTAATCCAGTATCCATATAGCTTAGCCACGGCGTATGGTGACCTGGGATAAAATGGTGTATTTTCTGATTGGGGCACCTGCTGTACGAGACCATAGAGTTCTGATGTAGAGGCTTGATATATTCTCGTTTTTTGAGTCAGCCCTAGTAGTCTTACCGCCTCTAATATCCTTAGGGTACCAATACCATCAACATTGGCAGTATACTCTGGTGTGTCGAACGAGACCTTCACGTGAGACATAGCCCCCAGATTATATATTTCATCAGGCTGAACTTCCTGGATCACACGTGTCAGGTTCATTGAATCTGACAAGTCACCATAGTGCAGTACCATTTTCAAGTCCTTCTCGTGCGGATCCTGATAAAGATGGTCAATACGGTCTGTATTGAAAAGTGAAGCACGCCGCTTAATACCATGTACTTCATATCCCTTGGACAAGAGCAATTCGGACAAATATGCCCCGTCTTGTCCTGTGATTCCTGTAATTAATGCCTTCTTCATTTTAGCTTCCGAATTCGTACCCTCCAAAATTCACGCAAAAGTAAATAGATAAAGTAAGAATTCGTGACAAGATATCGTTTCCAAAGTCTACCTGGCTCTAAAGCCAAACGGTATAACCATTCCAAGGCCATAGACCTCATCCATTTTGGAGCGCGACTATCTATACCAGCAAAGAGTGCGAAAGCACCTCCCAAACCAAACATGGGGGCTTTGACCAGGTTCCTCATGTTGTACATCCACAATTCCTGTTTTGGACAACCCAGGCCTACCAGAATCAGATCAGGGGCAAATTCATTGATTCTATCTGATTGATCCCTAAAGTCAAACTCTTCTATTGGCCTAAATGGAGGTGAATATGTTTTATGGTTAATTTTTAGATTTAAGAGCTTAACAGAAATATTGTCTAGTGTCTTTTGCATTCCACCAATCAAGTATATCCTCAATTGTTCCTGTTGAGCTTTTTGGATCAGTGAAAACATGACGTCATTGCCCGCTATTCTGTCCGCCTTGATATGTCTGATCCATTTCAAGGACAAAAGGATTGGCATGCCGTCGGGAAGAATCACGGCCTCTCCAGCATCTAAAACCTCCTTTAGCCTATGTGTTTTTTGATACTCATAAAGCATATGACTATTGAGGAAGCAATAGTAATTTGCTTGACCAATAAGGTCATCGTTTATCAGTCTTGCATATTCTCCAGAGTTAATCCTTAATCCAAATAGGCTTGTCAACATTTAGCTATCACTTCTCGAAAGCTCTTTATAGGTATGCGTTAATATCTGAATAACTCTCTCTGGTGTATACTCCATGCGCGCCTTACGCCCAGCTGCAGCTCCCATTCTTTGAGCCAGATCATTATCTGAGGTTAGTTCCCTGATTCCTTTGCACAAATCATCTACTGATCCTGGCCCAATCAAATAACCTGTTTTTCGATGTTCAACAATAGTTGACATAGCGCCTAAATTACTTGTAATAACAGGTTTATTGTGAAGCATGGCCTTGAGAATGACATTGGGGAATCCTTCGTACCACTTGCTAGCCGCAACTACAACTTTAGATTTAATATATATTGTATCAAGTTCTTTTCCTGAAAGGAAACCTAGCCAGTCAATATTGTTTGTGGATTCTTTAATCCATTTTTCTGCCTGATTATTTAAAGCACCAGCTACTACAAATTTATATTCCGGAAATCGTGCTGCAGCTTGAACAAATTCACCTATACCCTTGGCCTCTGATATTCTACCAATAAAGCTTATATGCTCCTGACTACCACTGGTTGTGTTCATAATTGGAGCGTTATGAGAGAACCCTGGAACGATAACTAATTTGCTCTCTGGAATACCATGCTCTACAAACTTTCTAAATTGGAATTCGGTTTGCACAATAAAGCGATCCACAAAATCGATTATACCCTTACTAAGTCGTGCGTAAGCATTTCTGGTAGCATATGCCGTACTCTTTGCAATATTCGATTCACAGTTCTTAATAACACAAGATAGTTCACCGAAAAAGCCCGTACACTGTTCACACACTTCCCCTTGGGCATCAACGAACAAGCCCGTAGGACAAAATAACCGATAGTTTGGACATCTCATAACTATGGGGTATCCTTTTGATTTTATCAACTTCAAAGATGCAAGGGAAACAAGAGGGAAAACATTTTGGATTTGGACGACATCAGGTCGATTTTCGTCCAAAAGCCTGCTCAGTTCTGCAATAGAGCGCCTATTGTAAAACGAGCTTCTCATAGCACCGAACTTATCTTTAATACTGTCACCCAGCTCGTTTGATGACCTGATGTAAGTGGTTACGTCAAGGCCATTATCTCTACAAAGCTTGATAAGGTTACTAACGGACAGGTCTTCGCCTCCCCACTCTTGATACTCGTTATGAATAAAAAGAACTTTCAACTAAGCAGTGGATCGTGATCGAGTTATTGCTCTACTCATCAGAAATAAAGTAAAAATAAAAACCGTGAACGAAGCATACTCTAGCCATAATTCAACCGTCAACTGAACCATGGTAAGGAAAGCAATGATGGCAACCGAGTTTAGAAACTGGGACTTTAGTACGGTTAAAGTACTTCGACCTTTGTATAGAATAGCCTGATGAAAAACAATACCAAAAAAAGCAATGCCAACTAGGCCTAGTTCTGTAAAGATCGCTTGAAAAGAACTAGTGGGCATTGCCAAAACTGAGCCACCAAATTGGCGAATGGTTCTTTCATTCCAGAGTGGATATATATGCTGAAAAGTCTCAGAAGTCATTGAAACTGGAAGATAAGACGGTTGGGGGTACAGATATTCTCCAGTTAAGATCAAAGCTGCCCGACTTGAAAACTGGCCGGGACCAACACCGAAAAAAAGGTCGATCCAGCTATTCACCAACATGTATTCCAATGTATCGAAAAAGGCCGTTACTTTTTGAAAACGATAAGCATTCGAAAAGTCCAAAGCCATCAACTCCTGAAAAATTAGGACAAATGAATCTACGTTACCTGGTTGTGTGGTTACAAATGCAAAGCCCAATACAAATAGTAAAATAGCTGAGGCTGTTATGATATTCAAACCTCTCACCAGCCTGGATAAACCAATCTTAGTATTAACCAAAATACTAAAAACACTCTTCAGCTGCTGGAACAAGTAAATCACAATCAATCCAAAAACCGCCAATAATACACCAAGCATGAAACTTGAAATAAGGGCACCAGCAAAACCGCAGAATATGGCTGTAAGAAATAGCAAGCGGAATCTTTTAGATCTCCCAACAAGTCCCCTATAGTTGAATGCCAGTATAATAGATTGAAAGAGCATCTTAATTGAGAAGGTATGTGACGACCTTCCAAGGGTTGTCCCCGTAACCTGATCCCAGGCATGATCCCTAAACTGCAATGTTAAGCCCTGAAAAAGTACAATTTGAATGCATCCCAGTATGAATTCAAATATTGTAATCATAGCTACCAACTTCAGAAAACAATAGACGTCATCCTCGGTAAGCCTGGGGATATCGAATAACAAGATAAAGATTGGAAAAACTAAGATTAGAAATATCAGATAGTGAATTAGATATCCAGAGTTTTGGTTTACAATAAGCAAAAGGAGCAGCATCGAGATATACAAGCAACCTATAAGTGTTGCGTGAGTATTGACCTTTATCTTGCCAATAGCAGCCATTAAGACAAGAAAGACCACTGGCACAAAGTGTATAACCGGTAGGAAAATACCTCTGATAGGAAACCAGGAGAATACTAACAGTGCATACAATATGTAGCGTGACGTCTTATCAGAAGTCAATGTAGTTGCCATTTTCCTCTTTCCTAATCTTGTATGATCTTGTTTTTAAAACCCTAAACTCATCTTCTGTCAATAGGTCGTTGACAGTGAGCTTAGCTTGATCAATAAACTTTTGATCAAGATTGGTTGGGTTTGATTCTTCCTGTTTGGCTCTCTGAGAAGCAAATGAATTAACCCAATTAGATATACCCAGTTGGTCATTGGCAAATACACCAAGCTTCACTATTCGATCTTTGAGCAAAGCCAAACTAGCATTAGCATAATTTGAATAGTAATCCTTCCAGTTATATCTAGTTTGACTGTATCCCAATATTTCATGCATTGCAATGGCCGTGCGAAGTAGAGAGTTATTGTGTCCATCATACATAAACTCTTCTACTTGCTCTTTTCTCGTTGCTGTGATATTCTCAACCTTACCAGAATCCAAGTCAGCGATCTTTTCGAAAAACTGTTCTTGGCTATGCCACTCAAATATTTTGAAATACTCAGCCGTTCGCTCCTCTGGTATATCAACCAGTTTCATGTTGTAGTTTGGTTTGTCCAGAGTTAATACTTCAAATATGGAAGTCGAAGTGAAAGAATAGATGATATCAGATCTAACAATATCATCAACAAAGGAGGCATCTCCTACTATTTCAACATTATTGATTCCCAACAATTCATTGTATGCCGATATATCCTCTCCGGGATGAATCCTAAACGAAAAAAGAACATTAGAAAAACGCAAAGCTGCTTCCCTTACCCAGGCTAGGCTCTTACTTCGTGCTTGCTGATATACTTCGTTCAAGGGTGTACTAAACTTTGCTTTATACCTAATCTTGAAATCCGCCCAATCCGCATTATTCATATCAGCTAAGGTGAAGTCCGAAACTACTAACACTCTTTTTTTACCGTCAACCTGTGAACGATGTTGATCAATCTTTCGAGATATTTCCAGTTTAGGGTTACCGGTTATCCATATCTTATCCGATGGTATTTCTGTATGTTTTCTCAGCATATTGGCAAAAAAAGACCCCCAAACTAAATGAGCAGAGATGTGACGATTATAGCTCTTTTTAGACTTAGTGTTGAGTTTCTCTTCGTAGAGTGCTTTGTTAAAAATTTGCTCGGCGTGCGTGGCGACCATTTTAGCTCCAAGCCGGACTGCCCTGCTCATCTGCTCGGGCGTCCTTAGCACATTGTAGCTTGGGTATAGAAGGATGTCACTACTTCCTTTAGTCCGATCCATAAAATCATACCCTCGCCGAGAGTAGAAAAAATCATAGTCATCTTGGCCATAAGAATAACCCAGGCTCCTATTTAATAACTCTCCAACATAGGTGTTGATTAATACTTCACGTTGAGCGTTATCTACGAGAAAAGAAAAATTCATTAGCGAATTTAACCAGGATGCCCTTATCAATAATCAAATACAAGTAAACTCCCATAACTACGCAGAAGCATACAGATCGTAATGCTGTAGTCAATACTAAAGATTGATAATCAATCAGACATTTAATGATAATGATAATAATAATAGATCCAGTAGGTACCATCAGCTGCCGAAGTAGTTGTAATCCTTTGATGTGAAGGCTTTTTTCTTGTATCCTATTAAGCGCCAAATAGAGTTGAACGAATAAAAGCAAAAATGTAAGTGAGCTGGCCAGTGCAACAGATGCTATTGACTTGTAGAAAAATAAAAAAATCAGGTTCAATACTAATCCTAGAACCACGTTGATAAAGTACACCTTGAGTCTTCTTTTTTGTTCATTGAGCGTATTGAAAGTATTGTTTAGAAGTCCTAACGAAAAAAAGAAAACATGACCTAAGAGAATATATTCCGCAGCAGATAGACCCGGTTTATAGTCAAAAAGAATTTTGTCTACAATTAGCGGCAATTGGTAGTAGACTATTCCAATCAAAAAAGCGAACACCCAACTCTGAAGGTTACTCAAGGCTGTCAATCGAGACAGAGCAATCACCCTACCACCTTCTCCATAATCAAAAGACAGTTTCGAATACATCACAGCGTTAACCGCACCAAACACCAGAAGTAATGGATTAATCAGAAGGAATGCGAGACCGTAATGGCCTAGTTGTTCGATATCAAAAAAATAAGAAATCACCAATCTATCTTGAAGCATGAGCAAATAATTGATCAGACTTATCAAGACAACTGGCATTCCATCACTGACCAGCAGTTTAACTGTAGCGAACTGTCTGTTGAATTCTATTTTCCTCTTTGCCAGCCAAGCGCTAATGATTGACACCAACCCAAACCTTATCAGCTGTCCAACAATAAAACCTTCAAAAGAATATCTATAGGTAAGTAATAGGCTAGCAATTGATAAGAAACCATTAGCAAAAGATATTATACCGGCCTTACCAAAGAGATAGTTGCTCCTGAAATAGGCGCCATAGTTAAAATTGATCAAATTAAAAAAAAGGATAGGTGCCAAGATGATGGCATTTATTGCAGAGATTTCTACAGCGAGTGGCAATACTAAAGCACATAGAACACTCAATAAAAATCCTGCTGCCAGTACAAATGTGAATGATGTATCCTGAAGGTTTTTACCTTCCTTCCAGTCCCCCTGCCCATTCAAAATAGGCACTTGTCTCTGTACACTTTCTGTTACACCAAGTTGGGCTATTGGGCTAAGCTTCAAAACAATATTGAAAATCATCCAAACGCCCCATTTTTCAGGACCAACGAGCTTTGCTACTAAGAAAAAAGTCAGGAAGTTGAATATACCTCCGCCAATTGAGCCAGAAGTAAACCGCAACACATTTCTGAGGAGGGACTTCAAGTCAGGTTAACTTATTGTGCTCAAGTCCAAAGGAGTTCCAGCCGACAGGTCTTTGAGAAAGCTTTTCCCAATGACCTCTTTAAGATATTTAGGATGCAAACCCACACCTGGCCTCACGGATCTTACATTATCTTCCGTTATTACGTCACCTGTTTTAACATCTTTTGTCACAAATAGTGATCTAGAGAAATGCCTACTCTTTTTTGCCTTTTGAGATAGGCTGTAATCTATTATACCTAATGCCCTCTCTGCTTCTCTAACGGAGTTTACCATTTCAGAGAACTCTGCTTCATCTAGAGAAAAATCAGCATCGGGACCCCCTATTGATTTATCAAGAATAAAATGCTTTTCGATCACCTTGGCTCCCATAGCAATCGAAAGCGTAGGTACCAAAGGTCCCAAAGTGTGATCCGAAAGCCCGGATAAAGTGCCGAAACGCTCAGCCAGATCACGGATCATTAACAGATTAGCATCTTCAATTCTAGCTGGATATTGAGATGTACATTTCAACAGTATAATTTCATTGTTACCAACAGATCTACACGTACTCACGGCCAATTCGATATCTTCCTCATCCGCTATTCCTGTGGAAACAATGACTGGCTTCCCTTTACTAGCAGCATATTCTATCAAAGGAATATCCGTTATTTCAAAAGAGGCAATCTTATATGCGGGAGCATCGAGTGCCTCTAGAAAGTCCACTGCGGTATGGTCAAATGGAGAAGAAAAGCATATCAGACCATTCAATCTCGCATGATTAAATAATTCCTCATGCCACTCCCAGGGCAAATAGGCTTCCTCATATAGATCATATAGCTTTTTTCCGTCCCACAAGGTCTCCTGGTTTATCCTAAAATGCTCATTATCACAATTGAGTGTTATTGTATCTGGGGTATATGTTTGAAGTTTGATTGCATCAGCACCAGCCTTTCTTGCTGCCTCCACTGTACGCTTGGCTATTTCAATATCTCGCCCATGGTTAGCTGACAACTCGGCTATAATGAAACACGGATTGGTGCCGCCAATTTCTTTATGACCAATTCTCATACTTCTACTGCTTTTGATAAAGGAAATTCATAGACTAAGCACTCAATATCATTGTTGATATCTTCACGCAAAAAGGTAAAACCCACCCTCTCAAAAAGCATTATGGATGGAGTATTGGATTTTTTGATATATGCATGAATCGGGATGTTGGTATACGTTTTTTGAAATGTAGTTATTGCCAAACTCAACAGCAATTTTGATACTCCTTTCCCTCTATATTCGGGTGCTACAAGTACTCCTACCAGCGCGGTGTTAGAGCTATCCTTCTCAAATCTTACCAAGCCTAATGGGCATTTATCTTTATGGACTATAAAAAAATGAGATTTATCGCTTTGCATTCTATTAGCATACCAATTGCAATGCTTTTTGTAATCTATAGGATCGGAATGAAAAGAATTTTCTCGCACTAGTGGATCGTTAGACCACTCAAATACCAAATCCATATCATCCATTGTCGCGTGACGAATATCAAGATGAGCATCAATCATTGAACATGGGTCTTAACATACGCAAGATTCTTTTTGCCGATCTTCCATCTACAAAGTTATGCCGATACTTATCTGCCAGAGCATTGTTAACAATGTCATTGTCTAAACAGGCTGACCTCAAGTCACCAATACTTAAAAGGATATTGTTTTTTTTGAGGTAGTCCGAAATACCCTTTTGATTATCAACATAATAACCGGTAATCACATTAAGCTTCATCGCTAACACTTCAAGTAACACTCCGCTTGAGGGAACAACCGCTAAATCCGATTCTTGCATGACCTCTTGCATCTCGATGGCATTAATCCCTTTGAGCACTCGGACCTCAGGTCGAACCGTTTTTGATATCTCAATAAGTTCGTCGAAATACCTATAGTGCTCACCCACTACAGCATTAATACCTTGAATGAATTCAGCTCTGCTCAATTCCGCAAGGTATTTCTTAGTCAAGTTAAGTGGGTCTGCCCCGCCAAAACAGATTACAGCTTCTAAGTTTTTTTTTCTTTTGGAATATTCTGCCCTCTCGGCAGCCATGAGGATTTCTGGTCTGAGTAGGGCAAATTCCGGTCCGAGTAAATACTGGGTAGATTTTGGCCCCTTGTATTCTAATCTCTCCGCACCAATTCCATGATTGATCAAAGCATCTGACTCAACTTGCCTGGCATTATCATCACTGATAGTGATTACTCTCGCCCCGATGGATTTTAAGGAGAGTTCGTCTTTACAGTTGTTAGAATAATCATCCAATGAAACAACCTTTTCATCATTTATGAGCTTACGAAAATCAGAAAAGCTTTCTGATTTTTTCAACTGAAGCACAGAAACTCCCATTGAGCTGGCCGTTTCGCGGATGAAGCTTGAAGCCCATTTTGTATAAAGTGTGACTTTGGTGTAAGGCGCAAACATCGCTCCCAGAGAGAGCGATCGTATAATATGTCCTAAGCCAATCTCCGCATTTCCATCAGCCCTCAAGATCAACTCTCTCATCAACCAAAAAGCATTTTGTACTTTATTTCAGCCATTTGCCAGTCGGTTTCCTCATCAATGTCTTGAACTTCTAAGGAGCTAAAAACAATTCCCCCGGAGTTTGGCCCAATTAAGGCGCGTGTATTTTCCAATTTCTCAGGTGAAAACCAGTAAAACATCCCACAGTCGTGATATGCAGGAACTAATTCTTGCGAAGGGCTATTTAAGTTTTCGTTCTGGATCATTTCAAGCTTTCCTACAGAGTCAAGTGACAGTGCTCGCTGTATTGGGTAACTAAACCTCGTAACTGGAAAGACACTATCGAACTGCCCTTTCTTGAAATGCTGATATCCCTCTTGAAGCTTCTTTTTGGTTAGTAAAGGTGCTGTCGCATAAATGCAACAGGCTTCCTCATAGCTCATATCAAGCTTTTGGATAACCTCAATCAGAGCATCTGCAGTTGTAGCTGTATCACTTGCTGTTTCGTTACTTCTTAAAAAAGGAACATCTGCACCATAGCTCATCGCAACCTTACCGATTTCTTCATCATCAGTACTTACAATCGTCTTATCAAACAGGTCACTATCAAGAGCCAATTCAATAGAATACGCCATGATTGGCTTACCAAGAAACGGCCTAATGTTCTTTCTGGGTATGCGTTTACTACCTCCTCTTGCCGGAATAATAGCCAACCTAGGCATAGAATTGTTTTGTCTTATCTATCACGTATGATTGTTCATCGTCCGTTAGACTTGGAAACATTGGAAGGCTCAAGCATCTGGAGTAATAACGCTCTGCCACAGGAAAATCTCCTTGTCTCCATCCCAAGTCCTTATAATAAGGCATTAGATGAACAGGAATGTAGTGTATTTGAGGATAAATCTTATGTTCTCGCAGATGATTGTAAAGGCCCAACCTGTTTTCAACCTCTATTAAATACAGGTGATATGCGTGCCCATCCATGTCACCACTTTGGCCTAAGATGAAAGGTTCATTTTGGAAGCTTTCCCAATAAACTGATGCTATTTCTCTTCTTCTGTCAATATTGGTTGAGGCTCGTGAAAGCTGGCTTAAACCAAGAGCGGCCTGAAAATCAGTTAACCGATAATTGTATCCAAGTGATTGCATTTCCATGTACCAGCCTGGATAATTTTGGTCATCACCTCCGATAGATTGGGAAGCATTTTTAAACTGATCAGAGTTCTTTGTGATGCCATGTGTTCTGAGCATTTTCAGCCTCTCATACAAGGCCACATCATTAGTTGTAATCATCCCTCCTTCACCAGCAGCTATATGCTTAACAGGGTGGAAGGAAAATATGGCTAAATCTGCATATCTACCATTTCCACAATTCTGCTGTTGATCACTCTTATCAACAAAAAAACCGCCAGGTGCGTGACAAGAATCTTCAATAATCCAAAGCCCATGTTTATCCGCCAAATACCTGAATGCTTCCAAGTCAACAGGTCTTCCAGCAAAATCAACCAAAACCATCCCTGTAATACCATGATTGGGGCCGTTAAGCAACTCTTCGACTTGAGAGATATCAATCAAATAGCTCTCCGGGTCAATATCTGCAAATACTGTCCTGCCACCACAGTAAGCAATGCAGTTTGCCGAAGCTGAGAAAGTGATGGGTGAAGTAATCACTTCTTGTCCAGGACCTACATCAAGTGCTAGAGCACATAAATGAAGTGCAGCCGTCCCATTGGCTACAGCTACCGCATATTGACATCCAACGTATTTCGCAAAGGCTCTTTCAAATTCCTCGATCTTAGGGCCTTGAGTCAAATAGTCTGATCTTAATGTTTTAACAACTGCTGAAACATCCTCATCTGAAATCTCCTGTCTACCGTATGGTATGGCTTTCATATAGAGAAATTAGGGTCCATATATTCTCTGATTTTCTGTCTGATTGACTCGACTGTCTCCCACTCTGTGTTTGTGCCCGAGTTGTACTTAAACCCAAACTCAACAGGAACCGCATTATGGTGTCGGATAAAATCTTCTCTAGAATACATATAGGATACAGAAGGAAGGATTGCGTAATAGTCTCCAAATTCAATGGTATTGATCGAATCTGTCTCGGTGATCATTTCTTCATGAAGTTTTTCACCTGGACGAATACCCACCTCTTTTAGTTCACATTCTGGTCCGACCGCTTTCGCAACATCGGTTATCTTATAGGAAGGGATCTTTGGAACGAATATCTCTCCTCCTAGAGCATTGGATATCGCGAAAAACACCAGTCTTACTCCTTCTTCCAGAGAAATATTAAAGCGAGTCATACCATCATGAGTGATTGGCAGTATACCAGTACTCTTCTGTTTCAAAAAAAATGGGATAACAGAGCCTCTGGATCCCATTACATTTCCATATCGTACCACTGAAAACTTTATGTCTTTTGACCCTTTGATGTTGTTGGCAGCAGTAAATAGCTTATCTGATGCAAGTTTAGTAGCGCCATAAAGGTTGATAGGTGCACAGGCCTTGTCAGTACTAAGGGCAACAACTGTTTGAACACCATTTCCAAGAGCAGCGTGGATTACATTTTCTGCTCCGTCTACATTGGTTCTTATGCACTCGGTTGGGTTATATTCAGCTGTATCTACTTGCTTAATGGCAGCAGCATGAATAATGACATCTACTCCTTCGCAAGCCATTGCTAAACGTTCACGATCCCTGACATCTCCAATGAAGTAACGCAATTGGGGGTAATCCTTCTCCGAGAATTGCTGTCTCATTTCAAATTGCTTGAGTTCGTCACGAGAGTAGATAACTATGCGTCGAACATCAGGATATTCTTTAAGAATTAGCTCAACAAACTTCTTTCCGAATGATCCAGTTCCTCCGGTAATGAGTACTTGTTTATTATTTAGCATTTGATACGAAAATAAATTTGGCTAAAACGATTGATATAGAGAAGAATAGGCCTGTCAAGCAAGAAACAATCAAAATAACAAGCCGTTTAGGTTTACTCTTTTCGGTAGGAACTGCTGGAGGCTCAAGCACCGTCATGACAGGTGTCTGTTCTTTAACGCTGATTCTTGCTTGCTCCAACTGAGTAGCTAACTCTTTAAAAACGCCGAAGGCAACATCTACTTCATTCTGCAACCTTTGTGTTTCTATTTGGGCTACAGAACTCACTATATTAACATTCTTATCAGAGAACTTTGCCAGTTCTCCTAGTCTACCTTCATATGCGACCTTAGCCTCTTGATATCTCTCTTCAATGAAAGCTAAGCTAATTTTTGCTTTTTCAACTTTATGTTCCACTATCCGGTCCATTAACAAATTTGTTACCTGGGCTGTCAGATCTGCAGAGGCATACGGGTCAGGCATTTCCACTTTAAGTGTTATCATACCCGTTTTAATATCGTATTCAAGGTTAATACGGTCTGAAAAGGATTCTAATATTTTCTGATCTTCTTTGGTAAATGACTGAAAACCTCTTTCAGCTACGGAGGTATTTGGCTCCTGGGTACCCACCAATATCGTCTTCACAACACCTGGTAGACCTATGGTATACTTTAGCATAAACTCACCTAATGACAAACTCTGTACTTCCTTGAAATAATCAAAAGAAGGTAAGTCTTGGTCAAGCCTACCAAAGTATATTGGTATTTTGGACGCTTCAATTGTGAAGGGTAAGCTTTCAACTATTTGAGGATAAATATCTGGAGACATTACTCCAGACTGTCCCGCATCCAGATTGATACCCGCGAGACCTGCAAGACCTCCAAGACCTCCTAAGTTTAAGGGTCCTGGTGAGTTAGAGTCAGGCAGTAATTTCGCATGTGAAACGTATTCCGTCCTGGACGTAAAAGCTATTAGTAAACCGAGAAGGCTAAAAAGTGCAGTCCACTTTAGAATAAATTTTTTCTTAGAAGCTAAAAGCACTACTAGCTCACGTAAATCTATCTCTTCGACATTGCTCGAAGCACGTCGGGCTCTCGAATCCTCTGACATGCTAATTAGAAGTAAGGTTATTTATGATAAGTGCTATTGTACCTAATCCACTTGCAATTGCTACTATTTCCGTAGGGCTCAGTTTACGCTTGTCCGGCTTTTTCGGCACAAAGATCTCAGCTCCGGGATCAATGCGAGGATAGTTTCTAATCCCCAAGAATGATCTGGTTCTGGAAACAGACCCATTGGCATAAACCACATATGCCTTTTTTCGCTTAGCATCATCGGTAAAACCTCCAGAAAGAGATATGAAGTCCTTAAAACTATAAGTCCCATCATACCTTACCGTTGAAGGATAGAGTAATTCTCCCTGCAATCTTACTGTTTGCAGCTGCTTAGGGATGCTTATGATATCACCCTCTTGTAATATCAAATCATATTTTGAGCCTGGGTTGCGAAGTATGTTGGCTAAGTCGATTCCAATAGATTCGCGTTCTTTGACACGAATGTTTTGCAGCAGCGTATCCTGATCTTGTAGTATCTCGAAAGCCTCTCTTTTCAATTGAGACGCTGCGTCTGTTTCGCCAGAGGTCTCTATTAGCTGAGTCTCTATATCTAAATCTTCCAATTCCAAGCCTTCCTCCTGAGCTCTCCTTTTAGCTTCTAGTAGCCTGAGCGTCTCATCTCTTTTTTCTTCGGGTGATTGATAAAACTCTGTTCGCCTTATTAAAGTAGCGCCTTTAACATAAGCATAGGGCGTTAGACCTCCTGCTCGTTGGATGACATCAGAAATCCTCTCTACTCGTTTTTCAAGTGCGTATTGGCCAGTATTCATTACCTCCCCCTCGATTTCTACTATCAACTGTTCATTATATCCGGCATACTGCCTAACCAATACCAGATCAAAAGGCTTCAGTCTGAAAGTGCTAGCCCCATCTCCTAATTCCAAGTCTCTCCTGACAGGAATAGAGGTGATTTCGGAAATCGTAGATACATCACTACTCTCTTCTACAATCCTTCTTGCAACTTCTACAGAAGAGTTAGATGCTGAGGCTTTAAGACCTCCGGCTAATGTGATTAAATCTTCCACTGTAAGATTTTCGACAAATGCATATTTCCCCGGGTTGTTGACTTCTCCTTCTATAGAAATCACTTGAGTCTCTGTCAAATCAAATATTGAACTGATCTTAATGAAGTCTTCAGCTCGAAGTATAATATCCTCGGCACTACCGTCCATTAAGGATTTAACATTAACGGCTTGACTCGTCAATGTCAAATCTTCATTTTGTCTAATTATTATTGCCCTACCTATAAAAGCATCTTCCCGAAGACCTCCCGCAAGCTGGATTGCACGCGTCAAGCTCAAACCTTGACTCAGTTCGTACTCACCAGGTCGATTCACAGCTCCTTCTAAGACTATCCTGTTAGTAAAAAGCCCTCTTATTGGTTCTATTTTTATTTCATCGCCATTCCTCAGCACCGTTTCATCAAACCCAGATTTGCTAACTGTTGTAATTGATCGACGTTGGCTGTCATTTCTGGAAATGCTGACAAGCTCTTGATAGGCTCTCTCATTGAACCCACCGGCATACTTAATTAGGTCTGCTAACGTTTCTCCCTGTCTTAACTCATAGATTGCTGGCCGTTTTACCTCCCCATCAAGTATGACTCTGTTGAGATAAGGCCTGACAAGAATTACATCTTCGTCTTGCAAACTAAACTGCTTGTTGAGCTTACCATCAATCAGGCCTTCATAGAGGTCGAATGACTTGATAAGTTTACCATCACGTAGTATATCCACCTGCCGTAAGGAGCCCGTTTCCGTTGGTCCTCCTGCATAATACAACGCATTGAATACACCGGATAATGATGAGGTCGTATACGTCCCAGGGATTACAACTTCGCCAACCACAATTACTTTGATACTACGTAGTTGTCCGAGACTGATCTGTGCAAAAGTATTGGGGGGTTGGTTTCCATAGGAGCGGAGACCGGAGTAGATGTTTGCGAGTCTTGCTACTATTTTCTTCTTGGCATTGTCTATCGACAATCCGGAAAGATAGACGGGCCCTAGATTAGGTATCAATATATTCCCATCTGGCGAAATCACTTCTTGATAACTCTGCTCCGAAGCTCCATATACGTCGATGATCACCTCATCACCCGGGCCTAACACATAATCTCTTGGTGTGGGAATGTTGACACTGGGTTGAAAATTGATATTGGCATTCCTAAAAATCGAAAGGCCAAATATTTCCAGTTCTTTTTCCTTCAATGAATCTGGAAGGATCAATTGTTCGAAAAACGCAAACTGATCTTGTTCCTCTTCCAAAGGATCATCCCTCAACCTGTTAACATTGTCTATTCCTTCTTGATCCACGCTAGTTGCAGGTTGAGTTCTAAGGTTCAATATTCTAGCCCGTAGCTTGGCAATTTCTGTACTGCTCATGCCTCGCTGTTTCGCAAGAATTTCAAGTTGCTGCTGGCTCAGGCCGCTCTCCTCAACTTTATCTAAGAACTGCCTGATCTGATCATCAGTAAGATCATCTACTCTCACTTCATTCAGGTTATCTATCGAAGGTACCTGGGAAGTCTGAGTGTGCGCAATTTGTTGAACCAACAGAATGGTCAACAAAGCAATCGAAAATCTAATCAAATAATAGCCTCGCATAAAACAGCGCAAAGATACAAGTATTCACTTATTGACCTGATCAACACCTGACCAGGAAATGTGGGTTGAGTAGTTTCTCTTTATTATAGGTAAGCTCAGCATCACTTCCATTTTGAAAGACGTTTCCTCCCGCCTCTTTTATGACACCATGAGCAGCAGCCGTGTCCCACTCCATCGTTGGTGCAAAACGAGGATAGACATCAGCACTCCCCTCCGCTACAAGCAATATTTTCAGAGAACTGCCCATGGACACGAGCTCCGCATTCTTCAGCGAATCTATATATGCCTGAGTCTCTTCGTTGAGGTGGGATCTAGATGCTACCACCTTGATGCCTGCGTCGTTTAAATTCCGTCTGGAAACTAGTATAGGTACTGCTGTACTGTCCTTTTCCCTTTTATAAGCACCCCTACCAGGAACAGACCAATAAAGCCAATCCAACACGGGAGCGTATACCACTCCTGCTATTACTTCAGTATTTCTGACTAAAGCTATGTTCACGGTAAACTCTCCGTTTCTTTTGATGAACTCCTTAGTACCGTCAAGAGGATCTATCATCCAGAAATGATCCCATTCAACTCGATCCTTGTAATCAATAGACTTCCCCTCTTCACTAAGAACCGGCAGTCCTGTTGGCTCTAGTAGTTCAAGAATGACTTTGTGGGCCGCCTTATCAGCAGCCGTTAAAGGTGAGTTATCCGACTTGGATTCAACTCCAAAATCTTCCGAGTGATATACTTCAAGGATAGCTCTGCCAGCGGCTTCTGAAGCTTCTTTGGCAATACCAATAAGAGCGTTATACTCCATCATATGATCATTCCTGCAGCTACAGTCTCATGACTGGTGTCATCAATTAATATTATACTTCCTGTTGATCTGTTTTTGCGATAGCTATCTACGAGAAGAGGTTTAGTGGTACGTAGCTTGACCCTGGATATATCATTCATTTTGATATCCTTGTCCTCCTCCAATCGATGCAGTGTATTGATATCAACTTTGTAATAAATCTCCTTTATGATGGCCTTGGCTTCATTGGAGGTATGCATTATGGTATATTTAGCTCTTGACATAGGCCCACTTTGGTTGAACCAGCAAAGCATCACCTCTATGTCCTGAGTTGGTTCGGCACTATTATTAGTTCTGACAATCATGTCACCTCGACTGATATCTATATCATCTTCCAAAGTCAGTGTTACTGACATAGGAGCGAAAGCTTCCTCGACTTTCCCTACCGGAGAATCGATGGATTCTATTCTTGAAGTCAAACCGGACGGCATTGCCATTACTTCATCACCTGGCTTGAAAATGCCTCCTGCAATCCGCCCTGCATATCCTCGATAGTCGTGGTGTTTGTCAGAGTGAGGTCTGATTACTGTTTGTACCGGAAACCGGCAATCGATATGATTGTAGTCACTTCCAATGTGAATCGTCTCGAGTGTGTAGAGAAGAGTAGCTCCTTCATACCATGACATGTTTTGCGACTTGTTAACAACATTGTCTCCTTTCAAGGCACTGATAGGCACAAACCTAATATCCTTGACATCTAACTTAGCTGCAAACTGCTCATACTCCTCACGTATTTCTTCGAATACTTTTTCATCATAATCAACCAGATCCATCTTATTGATGCAGACGATAATGTGCGGAATTTGAAGCAACGATGCAATGAAACTATGGCGGCAGGTTTGCTCGACTACCCCCTTTCGGGCATCAATCAGGATTAATGCCAAATTGGCCGTAGACGCCCCGGTCACCATATTACGAGTATACTGAATATGACCCGGCGTATCTGCGATAATGAATTTGCGACGAGGTGTGGCGAAATACCTATAAGCTACGTCTATAGTGATTCCTTGCTCCCGCTCGTCCTTCAGTCCATCTGTGAGCAAGGACAAGTCGATGTGCTCTAGCCCTCTTTTCTTGCTTGTATTCTCTACTGAGTCCAGCTGGTCTTCGAAAATGGATTTTGAGTCGTATAGCAATCTTCCGATCAAAGTACTCTTGCCATCGTCCACACTTCCTGCAGTAGTAAACCGCAGCAACTCCATGTCGAGATAATTGTTGGGCTGTGTTGATTCTGTTGTCATAGTGCCGTCTGCTAAAAATAACCTTCCTTCTTTCTATCTTCCATTGAGGTATCTGATCTTTTGTCATCTGCCCGGTTACCTCGTTCTGTCTGTCGAGCTGCTGATACTTCGCCCACTATCTTTTCCAATGTATCTGCGGTAGATTCAATACCTCCGGTTATGGTAATATCACCTAATGTTCTGAATCTCACTTTCTTATTTACTATCTCCTCGCCTGGCCTAAGCTCAAGAAATTCCGATTTAGGAAGCCAAGTATTATTTCTCCAGACCACTTCCCTTTCATGTGCGATGTATAATGATGGGATCTGAATCTGTTCAAGCAGGATATACTGCCAGATATCCATCTCTGTCCAGTTACTTATTGGGAATACCCTGAAATGCTCCCCTGAGTGATGTTTTCCATTGAAAAGATTCCATAGCTCAGGACGCTGATTCTTAGGGTCCCATTGGCCAAAGTCATCTCTATGCGAAAAAAAGCGTTCTTTGGCCCTTGCTTTCTCCTCGTCTCGTCTGGCGCCTCCTATAAGTGCGTCAAAACGTTTACGCTCTACAGTGTCTAGAAGCGTTGTGATCTGCAACCAGTTTCGGCTGGCATCTTTACCACGCTCTTCCTGCACCCTTCCTTCATCAATAGACTCCTGTACACTACCTATCACAAGATTGACCCCCAACTCCGCAACAAGGTTGTCACGGAACGCAATGGTCTCCGGAAAGTTATGCCCTGTATCAATATGTACAAGTGGAAATGGGATTCGGGCAGGCGCAAAAGCTTTCTTCGCCAGATGAGTTACCACAATGCTGTCCTTGCCACCAGAAAACAATATGCCTGGATTCTCAAACTGGGCAAAAACTTCTCTGATAACATATATAGACTCAGCCTCAAGTTCTCTGAGGTGGGTAAGATTATACTTGCTCATGTATTAGCTAATTCGCTTTATGACTTGATTAAGAATTTGATCAACACTCTCTTCCAAACTGGAAGTTATCGTGTCAACTATCAAATCTGGGTTATTGGGTTTCTCGAAAGGTGAATCAATACCTGTAAAATTCTTGATTTCTCCGCTCCTCGCTTTTTTATAGAGACCTTTGACATCCCTTTTCTCACATTCGTCTAGAGGGCAGTCAACAAATACTTGGAAATAGTTCTCAGAACCAATAATCTCTCGTACCAATTCCCGCTCCCTCTCGAACGGACTTATAAATGCGGTGATCACTACTAAACCTGCATCGACGAATAACCTGGCTACTTCCCCTATTCTTCGGATATTTTCAACGCGGCTATCGCCATCAAAACCCAAATCTCTGTTGAGGCCACTTCTAATATTGTCCCCATCAAGAATGTAAGTCTGATAACTCTCAGCAAAGAGCTTTTTTTCCAAGGCATTTGCGATGGTAGATTTACCAGAACCAGATAGGCCCGTCAACCAAATGAGCAAAGGTTTATGGCCCGATCTTTCTATTCGATGATCAAGTTTGATCTCATGATCATGTGGTATAATGTATAATTGGCTCATTCGTACGACTAAGGCCGCAAAAGTAAGTGATTAGAGTCTGTTATCCACAAACTCTTTCGGAATGAGACCCTTCACATCATAAACAACGGCCTTCTCCTGATCGACCACAGACCAGTCTAAATCGCCATACTCATCATGCGACACAGCTAGAACTATTCCTTGATAGTAAGAAAGATCAACTTGACTCACGAGCCCCAAACCATATTCCTCCTCTACCTCTTGCGTATCCGCATGTGGATCATGTGCATCAACGATCATAGAGTACTGCCGCAGCTCTCTTATGATATCTATCACTCTTGAATTCCGGATATCAGGACAGTTTTCTTTGAAAGTAATACCAAGTACAAGTATTCTTGATTTGGCAACTGCTATTCCTTTTTGAGACAAGAGCTTTACTACTGATGACGCCACATATTGGCCCATATTGTCATTGATCCGTCTACCCGAAAGAATCACTTGTGGGTGATAGCCAAGACTATCTGCTTTATGAGTAAGATAGTAGGGATCAACACCTATACAATGCCCACCAACCAACCCTGGCTTGAAAGGCAAAAAATTCCACTTGGTACCAGCTGCCTCCAACACCTCAAGAGTGTCAATGTTCATTTTATCGAATATGAGCGCCAATTCATTCACAAAGGCAATATTGATATCACGCTGCGAGTTTTCAATGACTTTGGCAGCTTCAGCAACTTTGATGGATGAGGCCAAATGTGTACCAGCTTCTATCAATGATTGATAGAAATTGTCTACTATGGCTGCTGTTTCATGCGTACTCCCGCTTGTCACCTTTTTGATGGTGGTTAGTCGATGGACTTTATCTCCCGGGTTTATCCTCTCAGGAGAATATCCACAGAAAAAGTCAACATTGAAGGCCAATCCGCTTTCCCTTGCCAGGATGGGGACGCATTCCTCTTCTGTACAGCCTGGAAATACAGTAGATTCATAGACTACAATATCTCCTTTGTTTAGGTAGCTCCCTACAGTACTGGAAGCTTTTTTTAACGGATTGAGGTCTGGGGTTTTATACCGGTCAATTGGCGTAGGAACTGTGATGATGTAAAAATTGGCGTTCGCCAAATCAGATTCATCAAATGAATAACTAAGCCTTGCGGCTTTCTTCAAATCATCTGACTCAACCTCCAGAGTACGGTCTCTTCCTAATCTCAGTTCCGAGATTCGCTCCTGGTTCAAATCAAATCCCAGTACATCATAATGCTTAGCAACTTCTACCGCCAAAGGCAAACCAACATACCCAAGCCCAATAACGGCTACCCTTAACTCACTCATATTTATTCTGTCTGTTACCTTGTTAAGGCCTTTTGAAAATACTCTAGTGTTGGCTTAAGACCTTGCGCTCTGGTAAACTTCGGCTGCCAATCTAGTATTTCACGAGCCTTGGTGATGTCTGGCTTACGCTGTTTTGGATCATCCTTTGGCAAAGGAGTATATATTATTTTGGACTTGCTTCCGGTTAATCTTATGATTTCCTCCGCAAATTCATTTATGGTAATTTCATCAGGATTACCAATGTTAACAGGTTCATGATGGTCACTTAATAGCAATCTATAGATGCCTTCTACTAGGTCATCTACATAGCAAAAAGATCTTGTTTGAGAGCCATCACCAAAAGCAGTTAAGTCTTCTCCCTTCAAGGCTTGAGAAATAAAAGCTGGTAATACTCTGCCATCATCCAGTCTCATTCTTGGGCCGAATGTGTTAAAAATGCGAATGATTCGCGTTTCAAGACCATGAAATGTATGGTACGCCATAGTGATGGCCTCCTGAAACCGCTTGGCTTCATCGTAGACACCTCTTGGCCCGACAGGGTTTACATTTCCCCAGTAGTCTTCCTTTTGCGGATGCACAAGCGGATCACCGTATACTTCCGATGTAGAAGCTACCAGTATCCTCGAGTTCTTGACCTTAGCCAATCCAAGCAGATTGTGAGTACCTAAAGAACCAACTTTCAAAGTCTGTATAGGCATCTTTAGATAGTCGATAGGGCTTGCGGGAGAGGCGAAGTGTAGAATGTAATCCAGCTTGCCTGGTACAAAAACAAACTTCGAAACATCGTGATGATGAAATTCAAAGTCCTTGTCTTTAAAGAGATGTTCAATATTGGCAAGATTGCCTGTGATGAGGTTGTCCATAGCGATCACTCGATAGCCTTCGGAGAGAAAGCGATCACACAAGTGAGAACCAAGGAATCCAGCTCCTCCGGTTATTAGTATGCTTTTTTTAGCCATTGTATTCAAATTGGTTGTCCAGGTCCTTGAGGGTCGGTAGGTTTTTGTCTTTATCTGAAATAATCAAATCAATTTTGTCAATTGACCAATCTATGCCTAGATCAGGGTCATTGAAAATAATTCCTGCATCATGTTGAGCTGAATAGTTCTGATCAACCGCATACATAATTTCAGCTGTCTCACTGACTACCACAAATCCATGTGCAAAACCACTTGGCACATAAAACCTCACCTTGTTTTCACCAGTTAGAAGAATTTTTTCATGCTTGCCATAAGTAGGTGATCCTTTGCGCAAGTCAACGATGACATCAAGTATCTCTCCGGAATTACACGAAATCAACTTTGCCTGATCAAAAGGAGGGTGCTGGAAATGAAGTCCTCTTAAAACTCCTCCGTGAGACTTTGAAAAATTCAGTTGCTTCACATCAAAATTGCGTCCAACTAGCCCTTGTATTTTTTCAATATTGAAGCCCTCATAGAAGTATCCTCGGTGATCGTTGTAGACAGCTGGCTCAATGATTAGAGCATCTTGTAAAGTGGTCGGTTTGGCCTTCATAGTAATTCCATTAGATAAGCCCCATATCCACTTTTAACTAAGGGTAGCGCTAATTTCTCCAATTGAGTGTTATCTATAAAGTCCATTTTATATGCTATTTCTTCGATACAGCCTATTTTGAGGCCTTGACGTTCTTCGATCGCAGCTACAAAAGAACTCGCTTGCAATAAGGAAGAAATCGTGCCAGTGTCAAGCCATGCTGTGCCTCTATCAAAAACTGAAACACTCAGCTTATCCATTTCCAAATATGTCTTGTTCACATCTGTGATTTCCAGTTCACCTCGAGGGCTAGGCTGAAGATTCTTGGCAATGTCGACTACCTGTTGGTCATAGTAGTATAATCCTGGTATAGCAAATTTAGATTTCGGTTGAGACGGTTTTTCCTCAATACTAATAACGCGATGGTCATCATCAAACTCTACCACACCATAACGCTCAGGATCAGATACATGATAGGCAAATACAATTCCACCATCAGGGTCAACGCAGGTTTGTAGCTTTTTTGACAACCCCGAAGCATAGAAGATATTATCACCTAGAATAAGCGCCACCTTGTCATTACCAATAAATGATTCTCCTATGATAAAAGCTTGAGCCAGACCCTCTGGTCTCTCCTGCACTGCATAGCTGATAGAACAACCTAACTGAGACCCATCTCCAAGTAGCTCCTCAAATACCGGCAAATCCCTGGGCGTAGAAATTATCAGAATATCACGGATACCTGATAACATCAGCACAGAGAGTGGATAATAGATCATCGGCTTATCATATATCGGCAAGATTTGCTTGCTGACCGAAAGAGTGAGAGGATGAAGCCTTGTACCTGACCCTCCAGCTAGAATTATGCCCTTCATAATTTTACCTGATAATAGTTAATATACCAATCAACAAAGTTCTTGATGCCGACTTCAATAGGCGTTGAGGGTCTGTACCCAACCGCCTCTTCAAGTGCATCAATATTGGCAAAAGTAGCAGGTACGTCTCCAGGTTGAATGTCCATTAAGTTTTTGGTCGCTTTTTTACCGATAGATTGTTCTATTACTTCGATAAATCGCCCAAGCTCAACGGGAGCATTGTTTCCAATATTGTAAACTCTGTAAGGTGCAAAGCTCGATGAAGGGTCTGGGTTGTCTCCATTCCACCTGTCATTCGGGGTACTGGGCTTTCTGGTAAGTCTATATATCCCTTCAACAATATCATCAACATATGTGAAATCACGCCTCATCTTGCCATGATTGAAGACGTCAATAGGTTTGCCTTCGATAATGGCCTTCGTAAACAGGAAAAGGGCCATATCAGGACGTCCGTAAGGTCCATAAACGGTGAAGAACCTAAGGCCAGTTACAGGGAGCCCATACAATGAAGCATAAGTATGCGCCATTAGCTCATTGGACTTCTTTGAAGCAGCATACAGTGATAGAGGGTGATCCACATTATCGTTTACGGAAAATGGCATCTGTGTATTTGCTCCGTAAACCGAGCTTGAGGAGGCGAAAATCAATTGCCCGGATTTATAATGGCGGCAACACTCCAAAATGTTAGTGAAGCCGACTATGTTGGAATCGATGTAAGCCCTTGGGTTTTCAAGGCTGTAACGCACGCCTGCTTGTGCTGCAAGATTAACAACCACATCAAATGGAGAACTCTTGAAGATGTCTGCCAACCCTTTATCATCGACAAGATCAATTTTCTCAAAAGAGAAACTCTCTCTTTGGGTAAGGATTGCAAGCCGGTCTCTTTTGATCTGAGGATCGTAATAATCATTGAGGTTATCAATGCCTAGAACCTGACAACCTTCGGAGAGTAATCTTTGAGAAAGATGGAAACCAATGAACCCAGCAGCACCTGTTACAAGGACTCTCATTCAATTTTTTTTGCAATGCTAAAGGGAATAATACTGACTACCAAAGTACAACAAGCTCATTCCTGTATAGTCAGGCGAATTAGGCTAGATTTGCTTTAAACATGCCATTATTTAGTGAAATAGCTCACCTCATCCGAAAGGACATCTCACTTGAGTGGAGAAACAGGTACGCAATTAACGGTATACTCCTATACACAGCTGCTTCTATCTTCATATGCTATTTAAGTTTTCAAATGGGAACTGCGGTTGGTCCGATCGTTTGGAATGCACTTTTCTGGATCATTATGCTGTTTACAGCCATGAATGCTATTGCAAAGAGTTTTTTTCAGGAAAGTGAGCAAAGGCATTATTATTACTATCACATTACTTCCCCCCAGGGCCTCATCATATCCAAAATAGGGTATAACAGCCTACTGATGCTCATCCTTGCGCTCCTTGGTTATGCTTTTTTTAGCCTTATTCTAGGAAATCCTGTACAAGACAAAGCCCTCTATTTTGTGATTTTGATTCTATCTTCTATTGGCTTTGCCGGATCCCTGACTATGGTGAGTGGCATAGCCTCAAGAGCAGGTAACAATGCTGTACTTATGGCCATCCTGAGCTTCCCCGTGGTACTACCTATGCTCTTGATGATCATCAAAGCATCAAAGAATGCAATCGACGGGCTTGATCGAGCGAGTAGCGCGGACGAAATATTAGTGCTACTGGCGATAAACGTGATCATTATCACATTGTCATTCCTGCTCTTCCCGTACCTTTGGCGCAGTTGATTTATGAATTTTCTTAATCAAAACTGGTGGAAGTGGCTGAGCATTGGGGTGCTTTTTTACGTGCTCATTGCAGGATTAATTGGCCCTGTACCTAGATTGGCTATCCTCAACGAGACCATACGTGTGCTTTACTTCCATGTTCCGATGTGGTTTGGGATGATCATCATTCTTACAGCATCTATGGTCTACGCCATTAAGTTTCTTTCTGCAGACGATCCTAAACTGGACCACCTAAGTGTTGAACTAGCTAACGTAGGTGTTCTTTTTGGAGTGCTGGGCATATTGACAGGGATGTTATGGGCCAACTACACCTGGGGAGCTCCATGGAGTAATGATCCTCAACAAAACGCAGCTGCCATCGGGTTGCTCATCTATTTTGCTTATTTCATTCTAAGAGGGTCCCTTCAGGACGAACAGCAACGCGCAAGGATTAGCGCTATTTATAATATTTTTGCTTACGCCGCGCTGATCCCTTTATTGTTTATACTTCCCAGACTAACCGATTCTCTTCATCCTGGTAGTGGTGGCAACCCTGGGTTTAATGCTTACGATCTTGACTCTAATCTTCGGTTTGTTTTTTACCCGGCGGTTGTTGGATGGACCTTGCTGGGTTGCTGGATAACATCAATCCGATACCGCATGCGCAGAATAAAGGAGACATTAGAAGAATAACACTTATGAGAATAATTCTAGGTATCGTTTTCGCTTTGTTAAGTAATTTTGCAATAGCACAATCGGTAGAGATGGCTGATCAGTTCAGATCAGAGGGCAAGATTTATGTTGTCATAGCTGTGATCGGTACATTGTTGGTCGGTTTTTTTATCTACCTAATCGTTATAGACAAGAAACTCTCCAAGCTCGAGAAAAAGCTCAAGGAGAGAGAACACTAACGTCAACAAGCAGTTCAAACTGCGAGGAACATGAAAAAGACACACATACTCGGTATCATCGTTATAGGAATTGCTATCATGATCATAGTCTCCACCGCAGGAGACGCTAGTACTTACGTCTCATTTGATGTGGCCAAGGAGTTGGCGGATGAAGGCAATGAAAACCTTATTCATGTAGTTGGGACACTTAAAAAGGATGGCGAGGGCAATGTGGTAGGCATTGAGAAAAGCCGAGACCTGCTGTCATTTGCTTTCGTGATGGTTGATAATAACGCTAAGGAAGAGCGTGTGATCTATAATGAGCCTATGCCCGCAGATTTTATGCGTTCAGAGCAGGTAGTGGTCATAGGGTCCTACAAGAAGGATTATTTTGTTGCAGACAAGATTTTGATGAAGTGTCCATCGAAGTATCAGGAAGAGGAAGTTCAAGTGGGCTCGGTATTATAATACAGAATTAGATGCATTACTTCGTTGGCAATCTTGGCCATTTTCTGGTCATTGGCGCTTTTGTATTATCTCTTGTTGCAACCTACGCCTATTTCCAATATACAGTAAGCCCTGAGTTGGACAAACCTAAGTGGAAAGTCTACGCAAGAGGTGTTTTTTACCTGCATGGTATTGCGATTATTGGTGTGGTAAGCACGCTTTTCTACATCATTAATAGCCATTATTTCGAATACTACTACGCTTACCAGCACTCGTCTAAGCTACTTCCTATTTACTATCAGATTTCTTGTTTTTGGGAAGGGCAGGAAGGGTCTTTTTTGCTTTGGCTCTTTTGGAATGTATTGCTGGGAGTCATTGTCATTAACACCAACAAGTTTTGGGAAGGGCCTACTATGACGGTTTTTTCGCTGGTGCAGGCATTTCTGACCTCCATGATATTAGGCATAGTGTTGTTTGATATAAAGCTGGGTAGCTCTCCTTTCATATTGCTCCGCGATGCAATTTCCGCCCCTATCTTTCAAATCAATCCCGATTTTGTACCAGAAGATGGTACCGGGCTAAATCCCCTGCTCCAGAATTACTGGATGGTCATACATCCACCTACTTTGTTCCTAGGCTTTGCTACCACAATGGTGCCTTTTGCATACGCCCTCTCTGGCTTATGGATAGGCAAATTACGTGAGTGGGTGCGACCCGCTCTTCCATGGGCATTATTTTCTACATTGGTACTTGGCGTTGGTATCCTAATGGGTGCTTATTGGGCTTATGAGACACTCAATTTTGGAGGATATTGGAATTGGGATCCTGTAGAAAATGCCATTTACGTACCATGGTTGATATTAGTAGGTTCTGTGCACGTGATGATTGTGTTTCGAAAGAGTAACACAGCGCTCAAGGCTGCTTTAATACTTACGATAACTACTTTTTTGTCTGTGCTGTACGCTACCTTCCTTACCAGAAGTGGAATATTAGGAGATTCTTCTGTACATAGCTTCACAGATCTAGGGCTTAACGGTCAGTTGTTGATTTACTTACTTGCTTTTGTCTTGTTATCGATAATCCTGCTGGCTAGAGCATGGAAAAAAATGCCTAGTTCGGAAGAAGAAGTCTCCACCTATTCCAGAGAGTTTTGGATTTTCATTGGGACTACCACGCTTTGTCTAATGGGATTCCAAGTAATCATCCCAACCTCAATACCAGTATACAACGCCATCGTCGAGTTGTTTGGAGGTATTTCCAATTTAGCTCCCCCAGCTGACCAAGTCGGCTTCTATACCAAATTTCAAATGTGGTTTGCGGTAGCAATCGCAATTCTATCCGGCACAGGCCAATTCTTCTATTGGCAAAAAATGAATCCACAAGAGCTTAAAAATGCTTTGCTCATGCCCGTAGTGGTTTCATTAATCCTTTCCAGTACTGTGATCATGGTTAGTAAGATGACCGATCCTGCATATATGGTGTTACTGACGGCCAGTGTCTATTCTATCGTTGCTAACCTTAAGATCCTTTCGTCAGTACTTAAGAGCAACTATCGACTATCGGGTGGATCAATCGCACACATTGGAGTGGCCATGATGTTAATCGGTATATTGTTTTCTTCAGGCTATTCGACCATTGTCAGTATGAATAATACGGGGTTGATATGGCATAAGGACTTTCCTGAAGAGGTAAATCGCAATAACCTACTCTTGTTCATTCATGAGCCACGTGATATGGGTGACTACACGCTTACTTATATGGGCATGCGCCAAATAGTGAGAGAGGTGCCTGGATATGTCCAGACAGAAGACTTGGAAGCCTTACCCATTCTTGGTAAGGCAAAAGCTAAAAGAGACCTGATCATCGAGGGTACAATGTACGTCAAAGCAGGAGACACGGTAAGCTTCATCAATCAGGAGAACAGTTACTTCGAAGTAAAGTACGTCAAGGATAACGGTCGTGAATTTACACTTTATCCTAGAGTGCAGATCAATGAAACAATGGACATGATAGTATACTCTCCGGATATAAACAGGACCATTGGTCAGGACCTTTATACTCATGTGCGCACGTTTCCAGACCCGGATGACGACATCCCGTGGGGTGATCAGGAAGAAAAAACCGTTCAGGTCGGAGAGCAGTTTTTTGTTAATGACTATGTAGCACAGTTCGAGGCTGTAGAAAGAATAGAAGAGCTCCCCCAGATAGACTTGGGTGCAGAAGATGTTGCTATCAAGGCTAAAATCAAGCTGATGGGAAGTTTCGGAGATTACATCGCAGAACCCATTTATCTTATCAAAGATAAGATGGTCGGTCGCATTCCTGATCAGGTCAACGATTTAGCAGCGAGGCTTACACTTCTTGAGGTGAATCCGGAAGAGAATAACTTCACTTTTGGCGTTAGTACTCGCCAAAAGGACTACATCATACTTGAAGCCGTCGAAAAACCTTTGATCAACATTCTCTGGGTCGGAACACTGCTCTTGGTAGTCGGGCTCACGATTGCGATACACCGTAGATATGGTGAGTTTATCAAGGTGCGTGATAAAGGAGTAGAATAAGCCCGGCATAAGTCATCTTTTTTAGTTAGTTTCATTGGGTTAACCTGTCCCCAAAATGGAACTAAAGCGAGTCTTTGACTTTCTCTATCATCAGGCATCCTGCCACACGAAGTATGATGCACTTGCTCAGAAGTCCATGGGCAGTTGGAAAAATTACTCTACAAGTGAGGTCATAGATACTTGTGCTGCTATCGCGAAGGGCCTGGTGGCAAATGGCATAACAGCAGGTGACAAAGTTGCCATAGTATCATCAAATAGACCCGAGTGGGTCTGGGTTGATCTTGCTGTACAACAGATTGGTGGTGTTACTGTGCCAATGTACCCTACTATTGCCGTAGAAGACTATCAGTATATATTTGAGCATGCTGAAATAAAGATTGCCTTTGCAGAGGACCAGTCTTTAATCGATAAAATAGTGGCAGCTACAGAGCATCAACCGCTCGAAGAGCTTTATAGCTTTGAGAGTATCGAAGGTCACAAGCACTGGGAGTCCCTTGTCTCAATGGGTACTAACGTGAGCGATACCACTATTCAAGACTTGCGGGACAAAGTCAATGAAGAAAATCTCATGACCATCATCTATACTTCGGGTACTACTGGTCGGCCCAAAGGAGTTATGCTCAGTCATAGCAACATTGTTTCCAATGTTCTGGGTGTTGCGCCAAGATTAGCGGTTGTTCATGGTGAAGCCAGGGCACTTAGTTTTTTGCCTTTGTGTCATATCTACGAACGCACGGCGCTGTACGTCTATCTTTACTTGGGAGTATCTGTGTACTTCGCTGAAAACATGGACAGGATCAGCGAAAACATCCTTGAAGTCAAGCCCAATACTTTCAATACTGTCCCAAGATTGCTGGAAAAAGTCTATGATCGAATAGTAACTAAGGGCTATGAGCTAGTGGGCATAAGAAGAAAGGTGTTCTTTTGGGCGCTCAGAATCGGCCACCGATACGACCCAAATGTCGAACAAAGTAGGTGGTACAAATATCAACTTCGATGGGCAGACAAATTGGTATTCTCGAAGTGGAGGGAGGCTATTGGGGGAAACATAGATTGCATTGGCTGTGGAGCAGCAGCACTGCAACCAAGATTAGCCAGGGTATTTTGGGCGGCTGGTATCAAAATAGGTGAGGGCTATGGTCTGACGGAAACATCGCCTGTTGTCAGTGCTTCGATCATCAATACGAAGGATATAAAAATCGGGCACGCAGGCAAGTTGATTGATGGTGTTAAAGTCAGAGTCGCTAAAGATGGAGAGATCCTGGTCAAAGGGCCTAATGTGATGATGGGTTACTACCGTGAACCGGAACTTACTGAAGAAGTAGTTCGAGATGGTTGGCTTCATACCGGAGATATCGGCGAACTGTCGGAGGACGGCTATCTCAAGATTACCGATAGGAAAAAGGAAATGTTCAAGACCTCTGGCGGCAAATACATAGCTCCGCAGTTACTTGAAAATAAGTTTAAAGAATCTCCATACATAGAGTACATTATAGTGTTGGGTGAAGGCCGCAAGTTCCCTTCAGCATTGATCGTTCCCAATTTTGAGATGTTAGAAGAGTTTGCTCTCCAGCACCATATCAATGTTTCCAATACTTCGGAGCTTATAGAACAACCACTGGTACGCGATCTTTATGATCAGGAAGTGAGATTTTTCAATAAAAGCTTTGGCCAATGGGAAAAGGTCAAGAAATATCAGGTGCTTGATAAACCTTGGGGTGTAGATTCAGGAGAGCTCACACCTACATTGAAGTTGAAGCGACGCATCATTCATAAAAAGTACGAAACAGCTATAGAAGACCTCTATATTCACTGATCTGTCCATAGGCTAGAAAACTAGTCGAATAACACTATTTATTCGTCATGCATACTAATTTAGCTGACTAGAAAACTGCAGCTATGGAAATCAAACGAGCTTTTGACTTCTTAACCTATCAGAAGTCAGAGTACCCCCTATCCAATGCCATCAGCTTCAAACGAGACGGCAAATGGAAAAAATATAGTACCGAACAAATAGTTAAGATCTGTGATCAAGTTAGTCTGGGCCTGCTCAAAATGGGCATCAAAAAAGGAGACAACATTGTCCTGGTATCCGAAAGCCGACCAGAATGGAACTTCATTGATCTAGCGACACAACAGATTGGGGCAGTACTCGTGCCCATGTACCCCAATCTAAGTGTCGAGGACTACAGGTACATCATTGAAGAAGCGGAGGTCAAAATGGCTTTCGTTTCAAACATGGCGCATCTCAAGAAGATATTGGATGCTGCTACTCATCTGGGTACAAACCAGATTTTCTCTTTTGACAAGATAAAAGGTAGTACACATTGGACCGAAGTGGGCCTGCAAGGGGCTAATGAAGATGTCGCTCCCCTTATTAAACTTAAAAAAACAATATCAGAGCAAGACCTGTTGACGATCATTTACACTTCAGGTACTACGGGCAATCCAAAAGGTGTGATGCTATCGCACAAAAATGTAGTTAGCAATGCGTTGGCTGCTTCCAGAGTCTCTGATATTACCCCAGGTAAATCCCGAGCGCTGAGCTTCCTGCCACTCAATCACATATATGAGCGTACCGGCATTTACATGTATCTATATCTGGGGGTCGCCATTTGTTATGCCGAAAGCATCGATACTGTAGGTGACAATATCAAAGAGATCAGGCCACATACCTTCAATACAGTACCAAGGCTTCTGGAAAAAGTATATGACAAGATCATTGCCAAAGGCGAAGAGCTTAGCACTGTGAAAAAGGGTGTTTTTTTCTGGGCACTCAACTTAGCTTTGAAGTATGACCCTGATAAGAAGCCAGGTGTACTCTACAAGCGTCAATTGGCTGTAGCAGATAAGCTCATTTTCTCGAAGTGGCGTGAGGCTCTTGGAGGAAACGTACGGCATATTCAAAGTGGTGCAGCAGCACTTCAACCCAGACTTGCAAAGGTATTCTGGGCTGCTGGCATCAAGGTGCTGGAAGGTTATGGTCTAACGGAAACATCGCCAGTAGTGACTGCTACACAACTCGATGGTATGGTAGCAGGGCATGTCGGAAAAACTATTGATGGGGTGAGTATCAAGTTAGGTCAGGAAAATGAAGTCCTCGTAAAAGGTCCTAACATAATGATGGGCTATTATAAAAATGCGGAAATGACTAGTGAAGTGATCAAAGACGGCTGGTTCTACACGGGTGATATCGGTGAGATCAATGACGGGTTTTTGAAGATCACTGATAGAAAAAAAGAGCTCTTCAAAACCTCCGGCGGACTCTATATCGCACCTCAGATCATAGAAAACAAGCTCAAAGAGTCACCAATGATAGATCAGGCCATGGTCATCGGTGAGGGCAAAAAGTATCCTGCAGCATTGATTTCTCCTAATTTTGATAAGCTCAATGAAATCGCGAGCAGTAGCTTCATCCTCTATTCTGATTATGAAGAGCTTGTGAATAATGAAAATATCATCAAGGTCTTGCAAAAGGAGGTAGATCAGCTCAATAAGCACTTGGGCAAGTGGGAGCAAATAAAACAATTCAGGGTACTGCCATATACCTGGTCGCCAGAAACGGACGAACTCACTCCAACGCTCAAACTAAAGCGACGTGTGATCAAGGAACGATACGCTAAGACCATCGCTGATATTTACAAAAATGATGGTTCTGACTTGTTCGGCAAGATAGAGGATGTATCACTGGAAGAGGTCGATCCAGAGTTGGCTAAAGAGCTACAGGACGGATGAGTGAAATGAACTGAAGGCCGCAAATGCCTTCTCGGGTGCTTCTGTCTGCGGATAGTGGCCTATCCCAGCCAATTCATAGATGTGTTCGTTTGATACTATTTCGCGATAGCGTGTGACCATGTGCCTACCGGAAACCGGATCCTCAACACCATTAATAAGTGCGAGCGGTATAGCAGCGTGCTGAAGCGCTCCCACCCATCTGGTACGGTTTTGTCGTCTCTCCGCCATATATCTTATCAGTTTATGATAAACTCTTTGGCCATTGTTCAAGGCTATTAGTTCCCAAAATGCCACTAGTTCTTCACCCGTTGGCTGGGTATGCGGTCCAAATACTTCACTGAAGCTGCTGGCAAATTTCTGATAAGTCAGCAAACGACCTACTAGACTACCAAACGGTCCAGCTAGCAGCCGTTGAATAAATCTAGGTCTGTGGGTCTCAGGAAAGAGACCACCATTGAGCATGGTCAATGTTTGCATCCCAATGTCACGCTCGTGATGCCTGGCAAGGAGCTCCTGAGCTACGGTATCTCCATAATCATGTGACAAGATATGAAAAGAACTGATTTCCCTGATTTGGAGTAGCCCCTCCACAATATCCGCCTGACCAGAAATCGTGTACTCAATATTTTTCGGTTTATCCGAATAGCCAAAGCCCATGAAATCGAGGGCAACAACACGGTAGCTTTGAATCAGCTCCGGCCATATCCACTGCCAGTCCCAACTGCTTGTAGGAAATCCATGAAGCAAGACGAGGTTTGGACCACTACCTTCACTAAGATGAAAGATGCGATGACCATTGATTAATGTCTTCTCTCCTTTTTCAAACCACCGGTCAATTGTATATTTCATTAGGTTGTCTCAAATATGCTGTTTGCTTCGAATTGATCCATGGATAATATAGCGAATATAAGTTTGGTTGGAGCTGGCAACATGGCCCATCAATTGGCAAAGAGCTTTAGTGCTGTCGGATTGACTATTCTAGAAGTGTTCGCCAGACGAAAAGCTGAAGCGCTTAAGGTGGCTGAAAACCTTCCTCATGAGGTGAGCATACTCGACTCACTAGATTTCACCAAGTCACAGGCTGATCTCATTGTACTCTGCGTATCTGATGAGTTCATTGGTCAAGTGGCCGGTAAGCTGAAAGTACAGGCCTCAACTACAGTAGTACATACGTCCGGTTCTACAGACCTATCCTCACTCTATGGGATTGATACTGCTCAGAGTATAGGTGTACTTTACCCGCTTCAGTCGGTCTCTAAGGGCAGGTCACTCGATTTGTCTGATGTACCCATCTTCATTGAAGCAATAGACTTCACTACGAGAAGCAGACTCCTCCAGTTAGCCATTAAAATAAGTAGAGTGGTGAGATATGCGGACTCTGATCAACGCAGAAGGATTCATCTCGCAGCTGTGCTGGCAAGCAACTTCACAAATTATCTCCTTAGTCAATCATTTGGCCAACTTGAGAGAGAAGGTTTTGACAATACTATTCTGAAGCAGCTGGTGTTGGAGACAATCAACAAAGCATTCGAAAATGGCCCACTTGAAAGCCAAACTGGACCGGCGCGACGTGGTGATGACGTTACAATGCAACGACATTTAGAACTACTCTCGGATCACCCGAAGATGCAGGAGCTTTATACCCTGATCTCAGCACTTATTGCTGACCAATTCAAAAAATAGGACAATGATCTCTGAGCAGTGAGGTAATTTTGCTACCATGTCAGATGAGCCAGCCAATTTTTCGTTCCGAGGCATACTCAAGATCACTCGATACCCCAACCTGCTGATCATAGCATTGAGTCAGTACATGGCTGCTATTTTTCTCATCCACCCTCAGCCAGGATGGCAAATGGCCTATGATGTCAAACTTCACCTCCTGGTAGTGAGTACCTTGCTCATTGCTGCAGCCGGTTATATCATCAATGATTACTACGATGTGAAGATTGACTTGATCAATAAACCGGATCGTGTTGTAGTCGGTAAGATGATCAAGCGTCGTGTGATCATGCTCATGCACTCAAGCTTCAACATGATCGCTGTATTGATCGGCATTTACGTTGGTCCATGGGTAGCAGCGACCCATGTACTCTCTTCTTTTGTTCTCTGGCTATATTCTAACCAACTGAAGCGGCTTCCATTTATCGGTAACTTTTCTGTATCACTAATGACAGGTCTGTCGATTTTGGTGGTGTCGATCTATTACAGATCGATAGAGCCATTAGTATTTGTTTATGCCTTTTTTGCCTTTGCACTTACATTGATACGCGAAATCATCAAAGACCTGGAGGACTGGCGAGGAGATGCGACACATGGCTGTCTGACCCTTCCTATCGTTTGGGGTCTCCGTAAAACCAAGCTCTTACTCTATGTCATCATAGGACTATTTATTATAAGCATATTTTACTTCACCTTTCATATTCAGAGCATCATACTCACGACATATTTCGCGTTGCTTGCGATACCATTCTTGATTTTTACCTATCGGTTAATCATGGCCGACGCAAGAAAGCATTTTTCTTTTTTGAGTCTTTATTGTAAGCTCATGATGCTGAGCGGAGTATTCAGTATGTCATTTTTCTAACCATGTCCAAAATCAAGATTGCCATATTTGCCTCAGGAAGCGGCACTAATGCAGAACGCCTTGTCAATTACTTCAAGGATCATGACAGAATCGAAATTGGCCAGATTCTCAGCAACAAGGCTGATGCCTTTGTTCTACAGCGTGCTAAACGACTTGGGGTACCTCAACTCGTATTTGGCAAACAGGAACTATACCGATCAGAAGAGCTACTCCATATGCTTCACCAGCAACAAATAGATGCCATCGTGCTTGCTGGCTTTCTATGGCTTATCCCAAAGTCGCTTATCGACCTGTACCCCAATAAAATCATCAATATACATCCGGCGCTACTGCCCGCTTTTGGAGGCAAAGGAATGTATGGTATAAGGGTGCATGAAGCAGTCATAAATAATGGTGAATGGAGAAGTGGTATAACAATACACCTGGTCAATGAAGCTTATGATGACGGTGCTGTATTAGCTCAGGCAGAGTGTCTTGTCAACTCGGTTGATACACCCGAAACACTCGCCCAAAAGATCCATGAGTTGGAATACCAACATTTCCCAGTTGTCATTGAAAACTACCTGCTGTCTCTTTATGGCAGATAGCTTACTCGATATCCATAGTGGAACTGCTATTTGATGATAAAAAGTCTAATTTTGCGCCTTCATTTGAGGTGATATTCTATGAGCTTGAAAAAAATAAAATCTGCGCTAATCTCCGTTTTCTACAAGGACAATCTCGAAGCGATAGTCGAGCAACTTCATAAAGATGGAGTTGTGATCTACAGCACCGGAGGCACTCAACGTTTTATTGAGGAACTGGGCATTCCTGTGGTGGCCGTAGAGGACCTCACTGGCTACCCTTCTATACTTGGAGGCAGAGTCAAAACCCTTCATCCGAAAGTATTCGGAGGCATCCTTAACCGACGTGAACTATCCACAGACGTTGAGCAGATCAGCCAGTACGATATTCCTGAGATAGATCTTGTCGTTGTCGATTTATATCCATTTGAAGAGACGGTGGCCAACACCAATGTAGAGCAGGATATCATTGAAAAAATCGATATCGGTGGGATTTCCCTGATAAGGGCGGCCGCTAAAAACTTTAAGGACGTCATGATAGTCTCGTCAAGAGAGCAGTATGATGAGGTGCAGAGGATCTTATCAGAAAACGCAAGTGCCTCAAGTTTGGAGGATAGGCGAAGGTTTGCTGGATATGCTTTTGACATCTCTTCACATTATGACTCGGCTATCTTCAACTACTTCAATCAGGATCATGAGATCGACAGCCACAAGTTGAGCCTTAGAGTATCAAAAGAGCTCCGATATGGTGAAAACCCACATCAGCGAGGTTTTTTCCATGGAGATCTATCTCAAATATTTGATCAGCTCAATGGTAAAGAACTTTCATACAACAACCTGGTAGATGTTGATGCGGCTACTAAGCTTATCGCTGAATTCGGTGATGACACTGCGTTTGCCATCATCAAGCATACCAACGCTTGTGGTGTAGCTACTGCTGACGCACTTAAAGATGCCTATCTCAGGGCCCTTGCTGCTGACCCGGTCTCAGCTTTTGGCGGTATCCTGATCACCAACAAGAAAATCGATCTGGCGACTGCAGAAGAAATTCACAAGCTTTTTTGTGAAGTATTGATTGCTCCCGACTATGAAGCAC
Organism: Flammeovirgaceae bacterium UBA6059; assembly: GCA_002435755.1. Lineage (GTDB taxonomy): Bacteria > Bacteroidota > Bacteroidia > Cytophagales > Cyclobacteriaceae > UBA6059. Next base: position 341,968 of record DIYH01000002.1, on the reverse strand, counting down.
CTGCCTTGGATCTACTCAAGACCAAGAAGAAGAGAGTGATACTAAAGCAGAAAGTTGACCATAGAAACCATTTCGAATTTAAGAGTTTACTCAATGGTGTAATTCGACAGGAATCTGACTTGAAAACAGATGGGTTTGAAGACTTGAAAACTGTTACAGACACCTCGCCTAGCGATGCGGATCGAGTATCGTTGCTCTTTGCATCCAAGATTGCTAAGCATACCAAATCCAATACCATCGTGCTAGCCAAAGATGGTCAAATGCTTGCAAGTGGAGTAGGTCAGACGTCCAGGGTCGATGCACTAAATCAAGCCATTAAAAAAGCTAAGAGCTTTGGGTTTGACCTTGCAGGAGCTGTTATGGCATCAGATGCATTTTTTCCTTTTCCTGATTGTGTTGAGATAGCTCATGGGGAAGGTATCAAGGCTGTCATCCAGCCAGGGGGTTCTATCAAAGACCAGCTCTCCATTGATTACTGCAATGAAAATGGTATGTCTATGGTATTCACCGGATTCAGGCATTTTTACCATTAGTATTGTAAGCTAAGAAGACTATTTTTGCAGCTAATTATCTATTTTGATCAGCTTAATTTATTGAGGACTAAGGATGGGTTTTTTAGATTTCTTTTCAAGTGATATTGCCATTGATCTGGGTACAGCTAATACCTTGATCATCAGCAAGGATAAGATCGTCGTTGACGAACCATCCATCATCGCTATTGACAAGCAGAGCAATAAGGTACTTGCTATTGGTAGGGAGGCCATGCAGATGCATGAAAAAACCCATGAGCATATCAAAACCATCCGACCGCTAAAGGATGGAGTAATAGCAGATTTCCATGCTGCTGAGCATATGATCCGTGGCATGATCAAAATGATCGATAGTAACAATCGTCGATTTATCCCTGCTTCGCACCGCATGGTGATCTGTATTCCTTCAGGCATTACTGAAGTAGAAAAAAGAGCCGTACGTGACTCTGCAGAGCATGCAGGGGCTAAAGAAGTCTACATGATCCACGAGCCAATTGCTGCGGCCATTGGTATTGGCATTGATATAGAAAGACCTGTAGGATCCATGATTGTTGATATAGGGGGAGGTACTACCGAGATTGCAGTCATTGCCCTATCGGGAATAGTCTGTGATCAGTCTATTAGGGTGGCAGGAGACACCTTCAATAAGGACATTCTCGATTATATGAGACGTCAGCACAATCTGCTGATTGGTGAGCGTTCTGCTGAGCGCGTCAAAATAGAAGTAGGTTCTGCATTGACTGAGCTGGACGATGCTCCCGATGACTATGAGATTCGCGGTAGAGACCTCATGACAGGTATCCCAAAAGTCATTAAGATCTCATACTCTGAGATTGCTTTTGCCATAGACAAATCTGTATCTAAAATAGAAGAAGCGGTTTTGAAGGCACTTGAGATTTCTCCTCCAGAGCTCTCAGCTGATATTTATGATAATGGTATCTACCTCACAGGTGGTGGAGCCTTGCTAAGAGGGCTGGACAAACGACTTGCGATGAAAACAAAGCTGCCCATACACATAGCTGATGATCCATTGAGGGCAGTAGTGAGGGGTACAGGTATTTCTCTAAAGAACATTAACGGATATAAAGCAGTGCTGATGACCTGATGCAGCCTAGTTCATGCAGACTTTATTCGTATTAATCTATCGATACAGGGCATTTCTAATCTTCGTTTTTCTTGAGGCCATTTCGGTATGGCTCATCACTAGCAACAATAGCTACCAGGGAGCGCTTTTTTTCAACTCTGCCAATGCATTTACCGGTAGGGTCAATCAAATTTCAGCTGATGTCAGCAGCTACTTTCAGCTGACACGCGCCAATCTACAACTGGCTGAAGAAAATGCCTTTCTAAGAAAAGAGTTAGCACGGATAACTATGCAACAAAAGCGCAGTTTGGTCAGTGATAGTGTCATCCTCGATAGTTCGCGATACTTGTTCAACCCTGCTGAGGTAATCAACAAATCAGTAAATCGTACTCTGAACTTCATGACCATTGATAAGGGTACAAAAGATGGGGTTTCTAAAGATATGGGCGTCATAGGACAAAAGGGGGTTGTGGGACAGGTCAAGGATGTCTCAACCAATTTTGCTACTGTTTACACACTGATACACACTGGTCTGTTGACATCAGTTTATCACAAAGCAAGTGGCACATTTGCCTCAACACAATGGGACGGTACAGATCCTCTTGAAACCAAACTGCTCTATTTACCAAGGCACGTCAAAATCGACGTTGGCGATAGTATTCTCACCTCTGGTTTTAACTCCATCTTTCCACCAGAGTTGCTTGTGGGTACGATATCATCTATCAACCTACCGGAAAATGCGGCTTTTTACGATATCAGCATTAAACTGGCTGCTGACTACAGTAATTTGAAACATGTCTACTTCATCCAAAACCTTGGGAAAATAGAAAAAGACTCTTTGGAACTTAACTCACTGGAATACTGATGGTAAGGGCAGTCATTTTGGGCATGGCCTTATTGATCGTGCAAGTCATGATCTTAAAGGATCTGGAGCTATTCCAGGTTGCCTTCAGTTTTCCTTACGTAATGCTGATTCTCTTACTACCATATAGTTTCAATAGGGTAGCTGCACTAGTAGTTGCCTTCCTGATAGGCCTCTTTGTAGACATGTACTACGATACTCCAGGGATGCATGCAGGTGCTTGCGTACTGGCAGCTTTTCTCAGGCCCTTTTGGCTTAACATCAGCCTCAGCGGTAATACCATCGAATCCAACATCAAACTCGGCCTTAGATCACTCGGCCTAACATGGTTTTTAACCTTTGCGGTTCCACTCACTTTTGTTCACCATTTAGCGTTATTCTTCACAGAAGCAGGAGGGGTAAGCTTGTTCTGGATCACCACTCAAAAGGTGCTTTTTAGTACTGCTTACAGCGTTGTATGTATGATGATATTCCAGTATATTTTTTCTACTAGCGATAGAAACTGATGAATGAAGGTCGTCGATATATTGTTCAGGGTTTGATTTTTATAGTTGCGCTGATCTTTCTGATCAAGTTGTTTTTCATCCAGGTACTGGATAGTAACTACAGGCTTGCTGCTGAGAATAATATTGTTCAAAAAATTGTAGAATATCCCTATCGCGGGTTGATCTATGATCGACATGGGAAACTACTGGTATACAACAACCCTATCTATGATTTGATGGTAGTGCCCAAAGAAGTGGCGGTGAGCGACACAACTGACTTCTGCAACTTTTTTAGTATTACAAAAGAGGAGTTTGAGTCTAAAATAGCTGCTGCCAGGCGCTATTCTTATATTAAACCTTCCAAATTCATCGGACAGCTTTCGAATTTGGAATTCGCGAAGCTCCAGGACAAGTTGATCAAGTATAAGGGTTTTTATGTCCTCGCAAGAACGGTAAGAAGCTATCCTCAAAACACATTGGCCAATGCACTGGGATATGTTGGCGAGATCAATCGACGACAGCTTCGGCGCGATACGACAGGATACTACAGACAAGGTGATTTCATAGGCATCAGCGGTATAGAGCGTGAGTATGAGGATGTTCTTCGAGGCAAGCGTGGAGTGAGCTATAAGATGGTCAACGTTCGTGGTGTAGAAAAAGGGGCCTTTAAGGATGGTTCGTATGACACGCTCTCGATTCCAGGAGTTGATTTGACCAGCACCATTGATTCAGAACTCCAGCAATATGCTGAATACTTATTTGAAGGAAAAACAGGCAGTGTCGCTGCTATTGAGCCATCTACCGGCGAGATTCTTGCATTAGTCTCCGGACCATCATACGACCCAAATCTCCTTTCTGGTAGAGAGTTCTCAGAGAACTTCAATAACCTACAATCAGATACATTGAAACCGCTCTTCGATAGACCATTAATGGCGATGTATCCTCCGGGATCAATGTTCAAGACAGTCCAGTCGCTAGTAGCATTACAGGAGGGTGTGGTCACACCTGAAGAGCAGATCTATAGCGATGGCCGTCTGATAGGTGATCTTGCCCCTAACGGATATTATGATGTAAAGAGAGCTATCAGACTATCGTCCAACAACTACTTCTACAAAGTATTTAGAAGGGTGATCAACCAAAATCAGGATGACAACACCTACCTTGACGCGAGAATTGGTTTGGAAAAGTGGAAAAGCTATATCAATAACTTTGGTCTTGGAGTAAGGTTACCCACCGACCTGCCAACAGTGAAAAGTGGCTATGTGCCAGGGATCGAGTATTATGATCGCATGTATGGGACTAACCGGTGGAAGTTTTCTAACATCTACTCTCTAAGTATAGGGCAAGGTGAGGTCCTTGTGACACCTCTCCAAATGGCCAACCTTGGGGCGACCCTCGCTAATCGAGGCTACTATTACGCTCCACATATTATCAAGTCCATAGATGATGAGGGTACTAAACGCGATGTATACAAAGAGCCAATTTGGGTGGGCATTGATTCTGTGCATTATCCTATTGTGATTGATGGCATGGAAGAAGTCATCCAGTTCGGTTCTGGAAGACGTGCTTTTATCAAAGACATAGCCATATGTGGAAAAACAAGTACAGTGGAAAACTCACAGGGAGCTGATCACTCAGGGTTTATGGGATTTGCCCCTAAGGAGAATCCGCAAATTGCGATAGCGGTATATGTCGAAAACAGCGGGTGGGGTGGCAGAGCAGCGGCCTCTATTGCAAGCTTACTTATGGAGCACTACATACGTGGCGAGATTACCCGTCCCTGGCTAGAAGACTTTGTTTTGAAAGGAGACTTTTTGTATTGATACGACAAGGAGACAGAACTGTATATAATCTTGACTGGGTCACGGTACTGATCTACTTTGTATTGGTCTTTCTTGGATGGTTCAACATCTATGCCGCGGTATATGACGAAGAGCTCAACCGAAACATCTTTGATCTAACTCTTGACTCTGGAAAACAGCTGCTTTTTATTGGAAGTAGTATGCTTATCATCATTGGTATCCTGAATCTGGACTATAAGTTCTATGACTCATTTGGCTTTGCCTTTTATGGCCTTTTCATACTGATTCTGATTTTCGTACTTCTCTTTGGTCGAGAAGTTGCTGGCTCAAGGTCATGGTTTGAAATAGGTTCATTTAGACTGCAGCCTTCCGAGTTCACCAAGTTTGCTACTGCACTAGCGGTAGCCAAGTATTTGGGCTCCCCCAATGTAAAGTTTACGCAGATTAAAACTCAAATCATCTCAGGAATCATAATAGGTGTCCCACTATTACTCGTCATCCTTCAAGGTGATACAGGAACAGCGATGGTTTATGGCTCGTTCATTCTTGTTTTTTTTAGAGAGGGTATGTCACCTCTGATCGTAGCAATTGGCCTATTGGCAATACTTATATTCATCCTGACGCTAGTTGTTAGTCAAACAGTACTTATTATATCATTGGTAGTCTTGGGACTTATAGCAATTGGACTATCTATTAAGTCTCCTAGGACCATAGTAGGTGTCATTATTGGTGTGATATTGGCCGTCGGGATGGTCAAAAGTGTGGACTTCTTAATGACTGAGGTGCTAAAGCCGCATCAGCAAAAGCGAGTCTTGTCACTCATCAACCCGAGCGCGGACCCTCTCGGAATAGGGTGGAACGTGACCCAATCAAAAATAGCCATCGGTTCAGGAGGTTTCTTTGGTAAAGGGTTCTTAGAAGGTACTCAGACCAAGTTCGATTTTGTGCCAGCTCAGAGTACTGACTTTATTTTCTGTACTATTGGAGAAGAGCACGGCTGGATAGGTAGCTTGATCTTAATAGGAGGTTTCTGCCTGCTGTTCTTTAGATTAATCCATTTAGCCGAACGTCAAAAATCCAACTTTTCAAGAATCTACGGCTATGGCGTCATCTCGGTGATCTTCTTTCATTTTGCCGTTAACATCGCCATGACCATTGGCCTTTTTCCGGTTATAGGTATTCCCCTACCATTTTTCAGCTATGGTGGTTCATCCCTCTGGTCCTTTACGATACTGCTGTTCGTATTTTTGAAGCTGGATGCTCACCGTATGCAGGTCTTGATGCGCTAGCTACTATCTGTATCTTTTGAAGATCACCTTTAATAGCTCTTTTACTTCCTGGCTGTTCATATTCCAGTCTAGTTTTTTTGCATATTTCTGAATCATCAGCTCAACAGAATCGTCGAACGATTCGCAGCGCTCAATATCATTGATAGCCTGGGTGTATTGATCCGCATTACCCTGAAAGAGCTCATTGATAAACATATATCGTTGATTCACTGATATGCTCTCCTGCATTTTACCTGTCCCTTGTGTCTCGTGGATATCCGCTATGGTGACTTTCTCATCATCCTTGAGTTGATCATTAAGTGTTGGTTTTTCCTGATTGAATTTTTGATTGAGCTGATTTTCGCTATTAGAGGCCGCTTCTTCATCAGTTGATGTATCTACCACTGGTTTTCTGATAAGCTTCTTTGGTCTTACCAGTTCGGGTTCCTCAACACTTCTTTGCTCGGGCTCCTCTTTAACTAGCTCGACATCTTCAGTTTCTTCAACGGCTTCATCCGGCTCAGGGCTTGAGATTTCGGGAGCAGGATCATCAACAACTTCTGAAGAGGAACTTTCGAGTTCTTCTTCAGTTTCTTCTTCCAGAGAAGCCAGTTCTTCCTCTTGGTCTTCAACGATAGGGTCAGGCTCACTAGCCTCAGGCTCTTGGTCAACCAGGGTCTCCTCATCAAAGAGGTCATTCAAAACATCTTCATCACTTTCTGGGACCTCCGCTTCTACTTCAGGCACGTCAGTCTTGTAAATCTCTTCCATGTCCAACGGATGGATCTGAGATAGCTGTGATATCATAGTTTCATTGTCCTCCGCTTTATGATTATCATCTGCTATAAGCCCTTCAAGTAGTGTAAGTGCATCAGCTTTAGAGATTTTATCCTCTGTTGCCTGGATTACATACTCCAAAAAGCCATCATAGATGTGCTTGTTATGCTTGATGTACTTCCCTTTTGCCTTTAGGTTTTTAATGGTCAAAGTATCCGGACCTTGAGACAGGTCCGCCCAAAAATGATCAAATGGTGTAAAGGTTAAGTATAGGGTGTCTTGTACTGCAGTTACCAGCAAAGGCTCAAAATCATCTCGATTGATCTCAATATTCTGAGATAGAGTATTCATAAAAGCGACCAACGCTTTAGTCACTTTCTCGCTTTTATAGTTAAAGTAAGGGCTCCTTAGGTTACGTGTTTCCTCTTGCCATTTTTCAAACAGATTTTTGAGAATGAAGAAATTGACCTGCTTAACTTCAGACAAACGAAGTATATCCTGCCCATTTATAGTCTCGTGATCACCAAAATGCTGCTCGGCTAATTGGTCAGCAACTTTCTTTGCGTATTCTTCTATTTGGGAATGGTTAATTTGTGCTTCAACCATGGGCTTTTCTAGTTTGGATAAAGTTATAGAATATGCCAAAGATCATAATTAAAAACCTCGGTCAAAAGGCTTTGCACTTCGATAGGTCCGGGCAAACTGTTCTTTCCATTTTTCAGTCCAATGGTCAAGACTGGATGCATGCATGTGGTGGCAAGGGCCGCTGCACCACTTGCAGTATTGAGGTGATCTCTGGGGGTGAAAACCTTGATGGGATCACGGATAATGAACAGCGATTTATGAAACAAGGTAAGCTGTTGGAGGGTATACGCCTGGCTTGTCAAGCTGTCTGCAACGGTGACCTTGAAGTAGCCGCTCCTGAGCGTTACAAATTACCTCATCTATCCTATTCTGACTAAATTACCTGGATGTTCATTGAGCCACATATTGATAACTACAGCAGCAAAAATCGTCCTTATGCAGGGTGGATTGAAGTCATCTGTGGCTCCATGTTCAGTGGTAAGACGGAGGAGCTCATCCGACGATTGAATCGCGCGTTGATTGCTCAACAGAAAGTAGAAATATTCAAGCCTAAAATCGATAATCGTTACCACGAGCACGATGTGGTTTCGCACAACGAAACTGCCATACGTTCTACGCCAGTATCCTTTGCTGATGACATCATGCTGCTATCAGGAGACTGTGATGTGGTGGGTATTGATGAAGCACAGTTTTTTGACAATGGCCTCACTGAAGTGGTTGATAAGCTTGCGAATGCAGGAAAAAGGGTGATCATTGCAGGCCTTGATATGGATTTTGAAGGCAAGCCGTTCGGTACTATGCCGGAGATCATCACCATAGCCGAGTTCGTCACCAAAGTCCACGCCATCTGCATGAAGTGTGGGGCGGTAGCTCACTATTCATTCAGGTTGAAAGACTCAAAAGAAAAAGTACTAGTAGGTGAAGCGCAAGCTTATGAGGCACGATGTAGAAGATGCTATTATGAAGACTAGAGCTTTGGCCATACTCATGTTGTTTGTGCTGTTCCACGAGGGTTTGGCTCAGTCAGATATTCCGATAGGCACATGGCGTACACATTTCAGTTATATGAATGTCCTAAGAGTGGCAAATACAGATACCAGGGTATATGCTGCTACTGCAAATGGGCTTTTCTATGTGGACAATAAAGACAATAGCATCAATAAAATCACCAAGATCGATGGGCTAAGTGATGCCGGGATCAGTACTCTGAAAAGTAGTAGTGATGCTGATGTTCTTGCAATTGGGTATACCAGCGGTACAATCGACTTTCTTGAACAAAACGAACTTGTCGAATTTTCTGACCTGGCCATAGCACCACAGTTGGAGGACAGAACAATCTTCGACATTGAATTCAATACTAGTAGGATTTATATTGCCACGAGTGTAGGAGTAGTGGTGCTCGACCGCTCAACCAAATCAATAATTGAGAGCTATGTTGAGATTGGGCCCAATGCCTCCTCACAACCCATCTCAGATATTACGCTCACTACTGACTCTGTATACCTCGCCACCCCTATCGGAATGCTAATTGCCTCCTTAGATCCTACGCTTAATCTTCAGGATTTCAATAATTGGTTTTTGAAGAATCCAGAGGGCGCATTCTCAGCATTAAGGCAAGTAAGGCACACTGGTGCTGAAGTATTGGTAAGTACTGGTAGGCGGTTGTTCAGCTATCGCAATGGTGTATGGACAGGCTTGACTGACCAATTAGGAGTAGATCAATTGGAGAGGGTTCGATTGGCCAACAATGCTCCTTTTGTAATTACTCAAAATAGTGGTGGAGCATCAGCATTATTCACTGATGACCTTATAGCTGTAGACAGTTTTGATCAAACAATCACTGATGCCATATCTTCTGCTTCCGGCTTCTATTTGGGGAGCATTGGTGCTCAACTTGTTCATTCAGTGCAAGGAAGCCAAGCAGGCATAGCTCCCTCTGGACCTCACACAGATAGATTAAGTCAACTGGTCTTTAACTCGAGTCATGTCATCGGAATTGCAGAGTTCAGCGACTTTCTTGAGCGGCCTATAGGTGCAGACGCTGTTTATTCTACATTCGAAAATGGTGATTGGGCAATAGGTAATCTATCAGGATTGAGTGATCTCTCTTCAGTCGCTGGTGACTATTGGGGAGCATATGGCATTGGAGTTTTCAATGAGGCTACAGATGTGCTGATCGACGAGCAAACTCCTGGTAGTCCACTACTGCCTCCTCCGCGTGAGGATTACGGTCCACTCATCACATCTATTCATCAAGGAACGAATGGTGACCTATGGATTGCCAACTATGATGCTAACCCGTCAGTGCACATACTTTCTCCAGAAGGAGAATGGAATAGTCTATCACTAGGACTTGGCAATACCGCACGTTTTCCGGTAGCAATCACAACTAGTAGCTTGTCGGAAGTCGCATGGATACGTATAGAAGGAAGTCGTGGAGGAGGGCTTTATGCTTACAACCCAAATGGGCCTGAGGTGCGATATGTTAGCCGACAGTCCAATGATATGCCATCTAACCAGGTGAATCAAATAGCAATTGATAAGAATGATGAGGTGTGGCTTGCCACCAGTGAAGGTGTGGCTTTCTTTCAATCTTCACAAAGCCCGTTTATTCCTGATTTTTCAGATGCCATCATACCCATTTTCGATGGTGACCTGCTTCTGAAAGATGAGTATATATCTGCGGTAGCGGTAGATGGTGGCAACAGGAAATGGCTGGGAACACGTCAAGGGCTTTGGCTTTTTTCTGAAAATGGGAATGAACTGGTTCATCACTTCACAACTGATAACAGCCCTCTTCCCTCAGATACGGTTGAGCATATCACCATCGATCCGATCAACGGAGAAGTATTTGTCTCTACCACTAAGGGGCTCGTCTCATATAGAAGCGACGCGACAGATGCAGGGCCCACTTTCACAGATGTTAAAGTTTTTCCCAACCCCATCACCCCAGCATATAAGGGATCGATTGGTATTTCGGGTTTAGCTAGTGATGTCAACGTGAAGATTACTGATGTATCGGGAAGGTTGGTAAGAGAATTTTTTGCCAATGGTGGGTCAGCCTCATGGGATGGACTTGATCTCTATGGTCAGCGAGTTTCTACAGGTGTATATCTTATATTTTGCAGTGATGATCTGGGAGAAGAGACTTTTGTTGGGAAATTCGCAGTTGTCAGATAATGCTGTTCAAAACCCGGGGCATCTGTCTTAGCTACATTAAGTACAAAGAAACGTCCATTATAGTCAAGATATACACCAGAACGTTTGGGATACAAAGCTATATCGTCAATGGACTAAGGAGCAGTAAGTCTAAAAAGACGCTAGGCTTTTTTCAACCACTCACGCTGCTAGACCTGGTAGCATATCATCGCAAAGGAAATGACCTCCAACGCTTGAGCGAATACAAAATAGCTGATAGCTACCAGAGTATTCCTTTTGAGGTCAGCAAGATGAGCATAGCCATATTCCTGTCAGAATTCTTATCCAAGGTACTTAAGGAGGAAGAAGAGCAAACAGAGCAGTTTGACTTTCTATACCACTCACTTCAAGTACTTGATCAGCTTAAAAGCAATTATGAAAATTTTCATCTGCAACTCATCATTAAACTGAGCAGATACTTAGGTCATGGTATTACAAGTGCGCAGGATTTGATTGCCAATACCATTGCTCAAAGCTCTAATATAAGTATAGACGAGTTCATCGATAGACTGATTCGATCCAACTATGATTTGAAAATAGATGCCTCTGGCCAAATGAGATCTGAAACACTTGGCCTTTTAATAGGTTATTTTCAAAACTTGTACGATCACTGGTCTGACCTTAAATCACTGAAAGTATTGGGTCAAATTTTCCATTAGATTGACATTCATATAGTTTTGCAACCAATTAAAAGTATAATTATGAAATCCAAGTTATTGTTACCGGCAATGTTGATCCTACTCTGGGGGTGTGGAGGATCGAATCAAAACAAAGAACAGGTGGCGGAAGCCAAAAATGTCCCAGCTCAAAAAGCTGAGACTCCAAAGGTCGAACCACGCGTTTTCTTTAAGTATCCAGAAGATGGAGCTAAGGTAGGAAGTCCGGTTTATATAGAAATGGGCGTTGAAGGCATGGAAATAGAACCAGCCGGAGCAGTAAAAGAAGGCTTTGGTCATCATCATATTTTGATCAACCAGACTCACTGGCCATTGGGAGAAGTGATCCCTATGAGTGATTCTACTCTTCATTATGGCAAGGGCCAAAGAGATACGACTTTGGAGCTTGAACCTGGAGAGTACACACTGACGTTACAATTCGCCGATGGGGTGCACGCTTCTTATGGTGAACCTATGGCGGCCTCTATCAAGGTGATTGTAGAATAATATATCAACATGACACATAAAAAAACCATTGACTCCCCGTCAATGGTTTTTTTATGCATTAAGGCTAATTTAGTACTGCATTAAACAAATAACTCAATGTCTCAAGCACTTCTAGACGAAATCCCTTCACTTGATCTTGCCGACTTTAACTCTGGTGATGAGCTCAGCAAACAGCTCTTTGTTAAGCAATTAGGTGATGCTTTCAACAATATTGGATTTGTAGCGGTAAAAAACCATGGTTTGACTGAAGAGCAAACTGACAAGCTTTACACTACTGTTAAAAAGTTCTTTGAGTTGCCGGAAGACATTAAGGTCAAATACGAGAAACCAGAGCTTTTTGGTCAACGAGGGTACATTGGCAAAGGTAAAGAGCATGCCAAAGGAAGAAGCACCGGAGATTTAAAGGAGTTTTACCATGTGGGACAGGAAGTGCCAGATGATGTCACATTGAACGAGGAATATCCAGACAATATATGGCCCGATGAACTCCCCAGGCTAGAGACGGTAACACTTAATGCATACAAGACTCTGGAAAATGCGGGAATGACAATACTAAGTGCCATTGCCATATATCTTGGGCTGGAAGAAGACTATTTTGAGGATAAAGTAAAGTATGGAAATAGCATATTGAGACCCATTCACTATTTTCCGATAGAAGATCCGGATAGCATACCAGATGATGCTGTTCGCGCTGCTGAACATGGTGATATCAATCTAATAACGCTCCTGATGGGAGCTAGCGCAGATGGTTTACAGGTGTTGAGAAGGGATGAAAAGTGGATTCCAATTACAGCTTTACCAGATCAGGTGGTGGTCAATGTGGGTGACATGCTGGCCCGATTGACTAATAATAAGCTTAAATCTACCATTCACAGGGTTGTAAATCCACCAAAGGAATTAATGCAAACATCGCGCTTCTCGATACCATTTTTCATGCATCCAAGATCAGAAATGGACTTGAGCTGTCTGGAGAATTGTATTAACGACAAAAACCCCAAGTTATACGAGGATACCACAGCCGGGGAGTTCCTTCATCAAAGGCTAGTCGAGATAGGGCTCAAAAAGTAAGCTCAGTCAATGATCAGAAGGGTACGCTACTATATTTTCCTAAGAGACGTATTCCTTCTCTCTATAACTGCATTCGGAGGACCACAAGGACATATGGCCATGTTCCTTGATGTATTGGTTGGAAAACGCGCTTACCTCACAGAGAAAGACTTGATCGAACTGAATGCTCTTTGCCAGGTGCTCCCTGGCCCTACGTCTACTCAGACAATTACCGCACTCGGTTTCAAGATTGGCGGGCCGAACCTAGCCTATCTCACACTCTTCGTTTGGATGCTTCCAGCATTTATGATCATGACCGCAGCTGGCATAGCTACCAATTATTTTACAGATCAGCATATCTCGCTTGACTTTACGAAGTACATCCAGCCAATGGCAGTAGGTATTGTCGGCTATTCAGCATTTATTATCATCAAAAAGATAATTGATACTACGACCGCCAAAATCCTACTGGTGCTGGCACTTCTCCTTTCATTGTTTTTTGTCAATCCGTTCCTTTATCCTGCTATGATCATTTGTGGTGGTGTTATCACAGGTTTCAAGTATAAAAAACAAGATGTTGAAGAAAAGTCTAGACTTAAAATCAATTGGTCCAATTTCATACTGTGGATCACTGTATTAATAACAGCGGCATCTCTTGGTGGCATTACAGACTATTTACCTCTCCGGCTTTTTGAAAACTTCTATCGCACAGGTAGCCTCATTTTTGGCGGTGGCCAGGTATTGGTTCCTTTCCTGTTTACCGAGTTCGTTGAGTACAAAGACTATTTGAATTCCTCGGAGTTTTTATCAGGCTATGCTTTGGTTCAGGCTATTCCTGGACCAGTTTTTTCTTTCTGTGCCTATGTAGGTGCCCTCTCCATGCGTGAGTTCGGGGTTGGGGGTGAATTGTTAGGTGCCTTTATGGCGGCAACTGGTATATTCTTACCAGGCACATTCTTAATATTCTTTGTTAGCAGATTTTGGACTGACTTAAAGAAGTATCGATTTGTCAAGGCATCTCTCGAGGGTGTTAATGCAGTAAGTTGTGGTATGGTTATCGCTGCTGCTTTCCTGCTAGCAAAGCCTATAGAGGTCAGTGTTCTCAACTATAGCCTGATATTAATTACATTTGTTTTACTTTCTTTCACAAAGATCAGGGCACCCTGGATCATTCTCCTTGGGCTTATTCTTGGATTTTTGACATAAAAAAAGCCTCGTTGCAGAGGCTTCACTAATACTAGTTTCTAATTCCGCATTAATTGTCTGCTGGAGGATCAATTCCCAGCTTCTTCAGAATAAGAGGAGAAATATCGTTCTCTTCAGTAGCATAGAGCAATACATCCATACCTGGAACACCCGAACTGAAGACGTGTGTATAGCCATTTTCTTCAGCTACTGCATTAATCGCTGTTCCGATCTTGTCGAAAAGCGGCTGGAACAGATCCGCCTGCTTCTTACTTAGCGAACCTTGCGCTTCACGTTGAAATCTTTCGATTGAAGTTTGCAAGCCCTGCAGTTCGGCTTGTTTGTCTGCTCTTACCAGGTCAGTCATGGTAGCAGCATTCTGCTGGAACTCTTGACCCTTGGTTTGAAACTCCGTGATCTTGCTTTGCAATTGATTTTCTATCTGTGTTTGATAAGCATTGTACTCTGCTTCCACCTGCTTCGTCTCGGGCATTAAGCTCAATACATAATCTACGTTAGTATAGCCTATTTTCAAGTTCTGCTGTGCCATGGCAGTAGTGCCAACAGCCAAAAGCCCAAGAATAATTAAACTTCTGATTTTCATAATTATAGAAATTAATAACCTATTTGATTGTATCGTTAGCATCACCCAAACCTAACTCCTCAAGTACATAGTCTGTATAGTCGTGAATGGGATCTGTATAAATCATTACTAGTTCACCAGCCTTGTCAAAAACGATCTGCAATCTATTGTTTTTTGCAACCTTTTCTACCGCTTCAAATACTTTATCTTGTACTGGTTTGATTAATTCTTTCTTCTTTAGAAAGAAGAGACCTTCAAATCCAAATATCTTTTTTTGATAGTCTTTAACCTCACTCCACTTTAAGTCAATTTCCTCTTTCCGCTCTGCATACATTTCCTGTGTTAACAGTACTTCTTCAGCTTTGAGCTCTGCTTCCATAGTCTCCACAGCCTTATAAAGCTCCTGTACCTCCTCTTCCCATGCCAGCGAGAGCTGATTGATCTCATCTTGCGCCGCAGCATACTCAGGCATCTTGCTCAGCACATATTTGGTGTCGACATAACCAAACTTCTGAGCATACAATGAACCAAGAAGCAAAAACTGAAGTACAACTACTGTGCCGAAAAATTTCATATGTCTATCGTAATTGTTGACCAATAGAGAAATGGAACTGTGGTCCGGAGACACCTAGGCCTCCAGGAGGTACATCAAACCCATAGCCCCAGTCTACTCCTAACAATCCAAATGCTGGCATAAATATCCTTGCGCCAAAGCCTGCGGATCGGTTCAGATTATACGGGTTGAAATTGCTAGTCTCACTCCAGTTGTTGCCCGCTTCAAGGAACGAGGTGACATAAATTGTGGCAGAAGGATTAAGTGATAACGGATACCTCAATTCCATGACAAACTTGTTGTAAACTGTACCTCCCTGGATACCGTTTTCATCCGGTGGTGGAACTATAGAGTTATTTTCATATCCCCTAAGCCCTATGATATCGTTTCCTAAGAGGAAGTTCTGACCAGTGAGCCCATCACCACCTAAGAAAAACCGCTCAAACGGACCTACTTCTGACCTGTTGTTGTAACTACCAATGTAGCCCATATGCGCTCTGGTCTCCAAGACTAGATTGCCCAACAGCTTGGTGTAGAATTTTGCATCAAACATCCACTTATGATATTCAACCCATCTGTAGCGATCTTCCGGAAGTGCTGTTTCAAAATCAAGATCATTCCAAAGTGAATAAGGGGGTGTGAGAGACACGCTCAAGGAAATCGAAGAACCGGATCTTGGAAACATTGGATTGTCAATACTATTTCTAGCAAGCGTCGTATTGAAGTTGATGTTATTTGAAACTCCTGTCTCAAAACCAAGGGTCTGACCAAAGTTGAAAAGGTCATAATTCAAATAGGAGATAGAATTACTTAACGTAAAAAAGTCGTCCGGCCATCTAACTCTCCTACCCAAACTGAGTGTTACACCCTGTACCCTCAGTGAGCCAAATACTTCATTGGTTATCGTGTTTACACTTCGCTGTACTGAGTAGCTATAGTTTACACCAAAATTATTCGGCTTCCGGCCACCTAACCATGGCTCGGAGAATGAGAAAGTGTAGCTCTGGAATCTACGCCCATTAGCCTGCATCCGTACAGACAAGCGCTGACCATCTCCTACCGGCAATGGTCGCCATTTGTCAAAATGAGTAATATTCCTCAGTGAAAAGTTATTGAAAACCAAACCCAACGTACCAACGAACCCAAAGGCTCCTCCCCAGCCACCAGAAAGTTCCACCTGATCGCTTGGTCGCTCTACAAGATTCCATTGAATATCAACCGTTTCGTCTGCAGGATTAGGCATTGGCACTGGATTGACTTGTTCAGGATCGAAATAGCCTAATTGCGATAGCTCCCTTTGTGTCCTTATCAACTCCGCTCTACTAAAATAGTCACCGGGTAGTGTCCTTAACTCTCGTAAGATCACGTGATCACTAGTTCGATCATTTCCAGCAATAATCACTTTGCTGATCTTAGCCTGCGCTCCTTCATATATCCTCATTTCGAGATCTATCGAGTCCTCTTCTATCCTTACTTCCACAGGATTAACGCTAAAGAACAGATAACCATTGTCCATGTACAATGAGCTAATATCTGTTCCGGTTGGGTTATAGTTGAGTTTCTTATTGACGAGCTCCAGATCATAAACATCTCCCTTGTTAATACCCAACACCCTGTTGAGCGTTTCATCAGCATAGACATAGTTGCCAGTCCAAAGGATATCTCGGAAATAGTATCTCTGACCAGGTTCTAGCATAAGGTCAATGTTCACGGACTTGTTATCATATAAATAAACTGAATCACTCAAGATTGCTGCATCTCGGTATCCTTTACTGTTATAGTAAGTTATGAGACCTTCCTTGTCCGCCTCAAAATCTGACTCGATATATTTATTCGATTTGAAGATATTAAGCTTGACATGAGTATTGAGGTATTCCTTAGGATCAACTTTTTCCTTCGTGGTGATAAACTCCTTAAGTCCTTTTGGCTTGAATAGTGAAACAGTACGCTTTGCAAGATCCTCGAAAATAGAAACCCTCGGGCGTTCTCCAGTTTTTTTCAGCTGGCCTTTGATTTTCGCATCGGCAAAAATTGTATCACCAACAATGTTGATCTTGTTTACTTTGATCTTGCGTTTCTTGTCAACTTCTACATTGAGTTGGATACTATTCGAGAGCAAAGTGTCTTGTTGTTGTACTACTTTGACATCAGCATCCAGATAACCTTTGTCGGCGAAGTATCTCTTGATGGTCAATTCGGCATTTCTGACTAATGCATCTGTAATCACACGACCTCTAATGAGGTTGATTTTTTCCCTGATGTCTTTTTCCTGGGTTCTGGTAAGTCCATCAAACGCAAATCTAGTGAGCCTTGGACGCTCGGAAAGCTCGATGGTTACCGAGACTTCTTCTCCCTCTATTTTACTGGCGTAGATCTTTACATCTCCAATGATACCTTGCTTCCAAAGCTTTTTAATTGCTCCTGAAATGGCATCTCCAGGTATTTTGATCTTGTCCCCAATTTTTAAGCCTGAGATAGAGATCAAGGCATTTTTATCGAGGAACTTTGACCCAAGTACTTCTATATTAGCAATTACATACTCTTTAGGGTTAGAGTAGTTGATCTCAAGATCATTGCTTTGTCTCCGATTGTAATTATACCGGATCTGGGCACTTACATCTGTCCATACCAATAGCACTAGTGCCAGACCTAATATCTTTGATTTCATTCGGTTCTTAGGAGTTTACTTGTTCACTTATCTTGCCAAACCTCCGTTCACGTTGTTGATAGGCAGTAACTGCTTTATGCATGTGCGATTTTCTGAAATCGGGCCAAAGGACGTCTGTGATATATAATTCCGTATAGGCAAGTTGCCAAAGCATAAAATTGCTAATTCTCATTTCGCCGCTTGTTCGGATTAACAACTCCGGATCTGGAATACCCCTAGTATTCATATGCTCACCTAGAAGTTGAGAATCTATGTCATTGGGGGATAAGCCATCTTCAAGGCATTTTGTCAAAAGTTCCTTTGCAGCCTCGGTGATTTCCCATCTTCCACTGTAGTTCAATGCCAATATTAAGTTCAAGCCATTATTCACACTCGTGATCTTAATAGCCTCATCAAGTTTTAGTCTCGTCTTAGTTGGTAATGACTCAACTGCACCAATGGTTGACAAACGCACGTTATTTTCAATCAGCGTGGGCAATTCCTTCTTAATAGTCGACACCAGAAGCGACATTAGGCCTTCTACTTCGTCTTTCGGTCTTGCCCAGTTTTCAGTGCTGAAAGCATATAAAGTCAGATAGGATATTCCTTCTTCAGCGCAAAACTCTGTCGCCTCCCGAACTGCCTTGATTGCGTTTTGATGTCCAAATATTCTCGCCGCTCCTTTCTTCTTTGCCCACCTACCATTGCCGTCCATAATAATGGCTACATGCGCAGGCAAGTTTGTTCTGTCAATGACATTCCCCATACATCAAAAAGCGCCCTCTTTAAAATCGAACCACAAATCTCATCTTTTTTTCAAAGAATTGGAAACTAAGTTCAATTCAATACCTGTAGATAGAGCGATTGGGAATATAGCGAAATGGGCAAGGTATTTTGTAAAGTATATAGCTAATCGAAACTGTACTGAAAGAGTACCAGTCATTATCCTCAGGATTACCATAGCTGAAATCTCTGATTTGGACGTCACCATCACTTACTTCATCAAGTTCATCAAAAAAGGTCTTCCTTAAGCCAAACTCAAAGCCGAATGCAAATTGCTTCCCAATAAGATGCTTATACCCTATTCCGAATGGAATAATCGGCTGGATTTTATTGTAGTCTTTGGTACGTTCTCCAAATATCCTGGCAAAGCCAACACCTCCAAACACATATGGCGTCCATCGTATTGGAGAGTTATCGTCTTTGTAATCGAGAAAGTTGTATTCGAATGTAAGGGTGCCTTCAAATACTCCCCTTTCGAATGTTCTTCTTCTAATGCCTGCAAAAGGATCGATAGGTCTATCGTCACTGCCGGCAATCTTGCCGTATCCAATGGAGTACTTGACAGCAACAATATCGCTAAGATTCATCCGGTGAAACGCACGAATACCAAACCTTAGATTGTCTACGGGGTAGCCATTATCGAGATCTCCAGCATAGTTGAGCACACCAACCCCAGCCCCATACTCTAAGAATTGGGCATTTGAAGTTACATGAACTCCCAAAAACAAAAATAACCAGACGCTTAAGCGCCTGGCCTGCATAAGTATTTTTCTATTTATCAACTAAAGAGTAATTATCTATATCTAGCGCTCCCTCTTCCACCACTAATGATGTAATGTATTTTGATTGACGTGATGAAGTACATGTCATTATCTTTGTTCCCTCGCACAAGGGGAGGTTCTCCTTCCAAGGGAAAAGACCCATAACCATTAACAGCTCTGTAAGTGTTTCCATCAATAGGTGAAGTGTAGGTGTATACGCCCCCAATGCCTGCTGCTTGAATCGTTTCAAAGTCTCTCGGGTTTCCCGAAACCACAGCATTCAGCTCGGCTGACCTGTCTGACATAGCTCTTGCCAGGTTGTTATCAAAAATCCCAAGGTCGACATATGTGCCACCAACGTCATCAATATAATCAGTAAGCAAGTACCTATAGCCTAACTCTAATACTGCATCAAAATTGTTAGGAAGCCTGAATTTAACACCTAACCCCAAGGGTATCGCCAACTGAAAATTGCTATATGGGTCTAAATCAGTAAACTCACTATTTTGGCCTTCTGTACCTAGTGGTCTTAGCTTTACCCACTGACCAGCTTCATCAAGTGGATTACCCGCCTGGTCGAATTCGGGAGCTAAACCCTGTGGATCATGATAAAAACCTGTAAGTCCGACAAAAACAAATGGCGCAACAGGAGCTCGCGAATATGGGCCTCTGTAATTGGGTATAATATCTATTTGTAAGCCTACTGTAAGTTCATAAATGTTATTCCTAAATTGTAAGTTTCGGGTGTATCTAGTTAGGCTTTCATAATTGGTCACATCCTGGGATTCAAAATCATCACCTTCAAGCTGTCCATAAGTGAAGCTGCCTCTGGCCGTTACCCAAGGACTTATTCTTTGACCGTAAAGAATTCCAAAACCAGGATTGGTAAATGATATATCAGTACTGGCAGCCCTATTCACAGGAGCCAAGTCACCAAAATAATTGAATGCATTGATCGAAAAGCCAAGCACTTTGTATTTATGATTGTTGCTCATAGCCGAGCGACTCCCCTTGTACTTACCTATTCTTCGGTTGACCCCTGGCTTATATCTACGCCTTCTCTGAGCCTCGGCTTCCTCTGCTATGAAGCTTCCAGCCAATAGGAGTATTGTAACAACGGCTATAACTTTTTTCATACCACCCGCATTTTACGCTGCAAACAAATGTATGAATGATAATCAAGAAAAAAACGATTTTTCGATCAATTGCGGGAATCGTACCCCCAATTCAGCTTATTGCGCAGTGTATCAAGGAAAGTGTAACCCTCGAGCCTAATGAGCTTTACACAAAAGTTTTCCTTTCTAACAGAGAGTCTCACTTTATTATCAACAGTATAAGATCTTGAATCTAACGAAGTTAAAAAGTTCAATCCACGGCTCTCAATCTCAAAAGATATGACACTTGAATCAGACACCACCATAGGTCTCACGTTAAGGTTATGAGGACTAACGGGTGTAATAATAAAATTACTTGATTGCGGTAGCACCACCGGCCCTCCACATGATAGAGAGTATCCGGTAGAACCTGTGGGCGTTGACACCATCAAGCCATCAGCCCAATAAGTGTTTAAGTACTCTCCATCAATGTAGCAGTTCACCACTACCATAGAAGCAGAGTCTTTTTTCATAATGGCAAATTCATTTAAGGCGTAGTTCAACTCCCCGTATATGTTTGGAACACTATCAATATGAATCAGCGATCGGCTATCCAGTTTGTACTTTCCTTCAAAAAAAAGTTTCAGTGCTGATTTGATATTCGTTTTTGCGATGGTGGCCAAGAAACCAAGCCTTCCCATGTTAACACCGAGTATTGGGATCTCCAGACGATCAATATGTGTTATGGTTTCGAGCAATGTACCATCTCCCCCAAGGCTAAAGATGAAATTGACTGCTTCAAGATCAGACTTCTTTTTATAGGCCTGGAATTGCGATAAGTCATAACCACAGTCCTCATTCTTCTTTTTGAAACTTTCCGAAATGACAATTCCTACGTGTTGCTTCGACAGCTCTTCAAATATCTCTTCGATATACCGTAGCATGTCCTGCTTGACCGTCCTACCGTGAATAGCAATTTTCATAGTACCTTAAATCTGAAGGTACTTCATCAGGATATCGTAGCGATCCTTGTCACTATCTTCCACTAACTGATTGCTAAACTGAGAGACTACCGAATAACCAAACCTTTCCAGAGTGGCTAACACCCGTGAAGAGTCTTCAGTATTGATTTTAAGGGTTAGTTTGATCTTAGAAGGGTCATCAACGTCCTGCGTAGTATGTAGACTTAGGATTTTCGCATCATTAGATTCTACAAGTCTACTTATTTCGCTGAGCGAATAATCATTGAGGCTCATAGAGAGAATAAATATAGCACCAGGACTATGTACGGAAGAAGTCTGTACAAACGCCTCAACAACATCACGGATAGAGACAACACCAAGATACTCATCGTTCTGATCAACAACCGCCACAAGGCTCACCTCTTGATCGTATGACATCTTAAGGATCTCGTAATAATGGCTATCCTCCTTTAGTGCACTTTTATTACCTGTAAGGACTAAGCTTTGTACAAGCGTTTCTTCTTGATTATTCTCAAAGATCAGTTCTTCATTGAGGACCCCAAGAAATTTGCCATTGTCTACTACCGGCAATTCCGAGGTTCTTAATTCCTCCATCCAGGTCATCGCTTTATGAACCTCGTCAGTAGGCTTCAGCGGTGGAATCATATAGTTGATCAGCTCCTTAGCTATCATACCATTACTTCTTCTTCTAAAAACTCTTCAAGAAGATCATTGAACTTCTCTGGGTGCTCCATCATCGGTGCATGACAACATTTGTCTATAAACCTCAATTTAGAGTTTTTGATTAACCTATTAAACTCATGCCCTACCATTGGGGGGGTAATCGTATCATTTAGACCCCAAATCAATAACGTTGGTGCTTCGATTCGTGTGATATCCTTTGCCATGTTATGTCGTTGGGCTGACTTGGCAATCGCTACAATTCTCAAGGCTTTAGGGATACTCTTAGTCGTTTCAAATACTTCATCCACGTATTCCTTTGTAGCAGTTTTTGGGTCGTAAAAGGTATATTCCACTCGCTCTTTGATGTATTCGTAACTACCCCTTTTAGGAAAACTGCCCCCCATGGAGTTTTCAAACAAACCAGAACTCCCTGTCAAAACAAGCTTCTTTACTTTTTCCGCGTTAGCAAGTGTATAGATCAATGCTACATGCCCTCCTAGAGAATTACCCATTAGGTTGAATTCCTCCAACCTCTTAAATGCTATGAACGATTCTAAAAAGTCAACCAGGCCATCAAGTCCTGCCTCTCTTATGGGCATTTCATAAATAGGGAGCATTGGTATCACGACCCTATACCTGTCGGAAAACCTGTTGATCACTCCCTCCCAATTACTCAATGCACCAAAAAGGCCGTGAAGAAGAACAATCACTTCTCCAGAGCCCCTCTCAATGTATTTAAAACCACCTTCTTCCGTCAAGACGGGATTTATACTCATTCTCTAATTAGATTTAAAAGCATTAAGATAGCCCAATTGATGTTAACAGGATATCACCGTAGCAACTTTGTGCTAGCTGAATAGGAATGCAACTTGCTCTTTATCTTCGAGCAACTCCTTACCTCCATCAAGCATATCCTGAATTATCGGGAATACGACCGCCAGTAAATCAAGCAAGTACGGTGCAATGGAATAAACATATGGAAATACAATCGTACCCTCGCTGTAATCAGAGGATACACTTATATTGAAAAGCTCGAATACCCATAGGAAGATACTGATCATCAGTGCCCATTTCAAAGCTCCCACTAAGCCACCAGCGACATCATCAACACTTCCGAGCAAGGTCATATCCAGAATGGACTTTAAGCCTTTTCCTAATAAGTTCAAAGCAACAATTACAATAATGAATATGATCACAAACGCCACTATCGACAGTAATTGCTCTGGTTGGTCGAGAAAGCTCTGTAATATCCTGGTACCCCAATCTTTGAAATTGAAGGCCAGTATCAACGCCAGGAAAAAAGATATAAAATTGAGGAGCTCTAGTAAAAGGCCTGTTTGATAACCTCTAAAGGCCCCATACAACAGTAGCACAATCAATATGATGTCAAGAATCTTCACAGCTCAAGAGAGTAGAGACTTGATCACTCCGGACATCTTTTTGTTGTCAACTCTACCTGCCAGCTTTTTTGATACTATACCCATTACTTTGCCCATTTCCTTCATTGATGAGGCCCCCACTTCGGTAATGATTTGCTCAATTTCCGATTTCATTTCTTCCTCGCTCAACTGCTTTGGCAAAAACTCTTCGATCACGTTCAGTTCCTGTTGCTCAACAGCGGCTAAGTCAGCCCTACCTTGTTGCTCATACACCTCAAGTGAATCCTTACGTTGCTTAGCTGCTTTGACCAGGATACTCATTTCTGCATCTGCAGAGAGTCCATCCTGACCTCCTTTTTCTGTTTCCGCAAGCATTATTAGTGATTTAATTGAACGAAGGGCTCTTAATCTATCTTTATCTTTTGCCAACATGGCTGTTTTGATCTCTGCTTCTATTTTCGCTTTTAAGGCCATTATAGTACTGTTAGTTAATCTTGAGTAATCAAAGAACCTAAACTAAACGCATAGATAAAACTGCCCGAGCAGCTTTCTGGTAATAGTCTCAGGGACTCCTTGTAAATTGCGCTCAAAGGTACACAATAAGCATGACCAGATTAAGTGTCAATATCAACAAGGTCGCCACCCTACGAAATGCTCGAGGTGGCAATAATCCGGATGTCATCGGAGTAGCAAAAGATTGCGAAAGATTCGGAGCTCAGGGTATCACAGTACATCCACGACCCGACCAGCGGCACATTACGACTCAAGACGTTTATGGCCTGGCGGAGATCGTCACTACCGAATACAATATCGAAGGGTATCCTGATGAACGGTACATGCAGATCATAGCTGACATAAGGCCTGCCCAAGCAACGATAGTACCCGACGGACCAGATGTCTTGACATCCAATGCCGGATGGAATACAGTAGAAAACAGGAATTTACTTTCAGATATAATTGCAAAATTGAAAGACTCTGGTACACGGGTTTCAGTGTTTGTAGACCCTGATGTAGAAATGGTAGAAGGAGCAAGATCTTGTGGAGCAGACTGTATAGAGCTATACACAGAACCTTATGCGCGTGAATACCTTTCCGATAGGGAACAAGCTATCAAATCATACATAGATGCCGCTCGAAGGGCTGAGGACATAGGTTTAGGTATCAACGCAGGTCATGATCTGGACCTAAAAAACCTAAAGTATCTCTACAAAAAACTACCTCGGTTGGATGAAGTATCAATTGGGCATGCTTTGATCTGCGACGCTATTTACTATGGCCTTGAAAACACCATACAGATGTACCAAAGACAATTGGAGGAATAAATTCAATGAAACTACACTATCGATCAGTGGGGCAAGGTGAACCATTGATAATACTACATGGATTGTTCGGGGCATCTGATAATTGGATCAGTGTTGGGAAAAAACTAGAGAGCCAATATCAGGTCTTCCTTTTGGACCAGCGTAACCATGGCAGCTCAACACATAATGATGAGTGGAACTATGAAGTAATGGCAGAGGATGTCAAAGAGTTCATGCAGGATCAAAATATGGACAAGGCCATCATCATGGGACACTCCATGGGAGGTAAGGTAGCAATGACATTTGCTAAGCAGTATCCGGCTATGTTGACGGACTTGATCGTGGTTGATATTGGGCCAAAGTACTATCCGGTACATCATCAGACCATCTTACATGGCCTTAGAAGCATTGATCTTGATACGCTTTCATCAAGACAGGATGCCGATAATCAATTGAGTAGCATGATCCCTGAGATGGGCATAAGGCAATTCCTATTGAAAAATCTAGGGCGCGGCAAGGACAATCAGTTCAATTGGAAAATCAATCTTGATGTGATTGAAAACCAGATCGAGAATGTTGGGGAAGAGATACCTCTGAAAAAGGTTTTTGATCGGCGCTGTTTGTTCGTGAGAGGCCAGAAGTCTAATTATATATTAGACGATGACTTACCAGAATTGGCCATTAGGTTTCCTGAGTACCGGCTAAAGACCATTAACCAGGCCGGGCATTGGGTCCACGCCGAGAAACCCGCCGAGTTCTTGGAAGCCTTGAAAAGCTACCTGGATGGGTAAGGGTATTATTTACTTAATCCCCTCGGAGCTGGCAACTTCGACTGGGAAAAACACCTTGAGCCAGGAGGCTCTAACTACAATTGGGCAACTTGATACTTTTTTTGTCGAAAACGTCCGCACGAGTCGCAGGTTCATCAGTAGCCTAAACCTTGGCTTGACGATAGAAGACCTCACTTTTTTTGTGCTTGATAAGAAGACCGATTCACTGCGGATCAACAGCTATCTAGATTTCATCTCAAATGGTAAATCTGTAGGTGTCATGTCTGAAGCAGGCAGCCCTGGAATAGCCGATCCGGGTGCCGAGCTGGTTGCTAAAGCGCATGAAAAGGGCATTGATGTTAAGCCATTGGTCGGACCATCTTCGTTCCTACTCGCGATGATGGCCTCTGGCATGAATGGTCAGCGATTCAGGTTTCACGGCTATTTGCCCATTGACAAAGTAAAGCGCCAGACAGCACTGGCTACATTAGATAAAGACGCTCACCAGTTGGGTGAAGCTCAAATGTTCATGGAAACACCTTATAGAAACAATCAACTGCTAGAAGACATCATTAAGGTCTGTGGCAAGCACACAAGACTTTGCATCGCGACCAATATTACGGGAACCAATGAATCAATTAAAACCAAGAGCATAGCCCAATGGAACAGACAGACGCCCGATCTGCACAAGATTCCGACCGTATTTATCCTTCAAGCATAATCCATTTTTATAGTCTATGGATTAGTATATTTTTGCGCTCTTCTTAATAATTAGATAAACCATATGCCGTATTTATTTACTTCAGAATCCGTATCTGAAGGTCACCCCGATAAAATCTCCGATCAGATAAGTGATGCACTTATAGACAATTTTTTAGCTTTTGACCCAAAGTCTAAAGTAGCCTGTGAAACGTTGGTTACGACTGGTCAGGTAGTTCTCGCTGGTGAGGTGAAATCTTCAGCTTATCTGGACGTACAGCAGATTGCTAGAGATGTAATCAAACGTATTGGTTATACCAAATCAGAGTACATGTTTGAGGCTGAGTCTTGTGGTGTATTATCAGCAATACACGAGCAGTCTCCAGACATCAATCAAGGTGTTGATAGAGCTTCTGAAGAGGAGCAAGGTGCTGGGGATCAGGGCATGATGTTTGGCTATGCTACCAAAGAGACAGAAAACTATATGCCTTTGGCGCTAGACCTCTCTCATAAAATTCTGATTGAGTTAGCGGCGTTAAGAAGGGAAAACAAAGAGATCACTTATCTAAGACCTGACGCCAAATCACAGGTGACAATAGAATATAGCGATGACAATGTGCCACAGCGTATTGATGCCATAGTTGTTTCGACCCAACATGATGCCTTTGATAGTGATGATGATGTGATGTTGGCTAAGATCAAATCAGATATCATTAACTTATTGATTCCGAGGGTAAAGTCACAGTTGAAGCCTGAGCTTCAAAAGCTCTTTAGCGATGATATCAACTATCACATCAACCCTACCGGAAAATTTGTTATCGGTGGCCCACACGGCGATGCGGGGCTAACAGGTCGCAAAATTATCGTAGATACTTACGGTGGTAAAGGAGCACATGGTGGTGGAGCATTTTCTGGTAAGGATCCCTCCAAAGTGGATCGCTCAGCAGCATATGCTACCCGGCACATTGCTAAAAATATGGTAGCAGCGGGAGTTTGTGATGAAATCCTGGTGCAGGTGTCTTATGCCATAGGAGTGGCAAAGCCAATGGGCATTTATGTTAATACTTATGGCACAGCAAAAGTTGGTGTCAACGATGGGGAAATTGCCCGAAAAGTAGAGGAGATATTTGACATGCGTCCAATAGCAATTGAAAGAAGACTTAAGCTGAGAGAACCCATTTATTCTGAGACTGCTGCTTATGGACATATGGGTAGGACGCCCGAAGTTGTTACCAAGTCTTTTTCTTCCCCGGAAGGCACTCAAGTAGACAAAGAAGTAGAGCTTTTCACATGGGAAAAGCTGGACTATGTTGATAAGGTAAAAGAGGCTTTTGGGCTTTAATACCTCTGATCAAATAAGAATAGAGAATCCGACATTTAGATGAGTGTCAGATTTTTTGTCTCTAGCCATGCATCATTTTTTTATTGAGAAGCTCTTTTCGAGATTGACTGAGCTTCACTTTCATCCCGTTAGTAAGATGAATAAGCATGTTGCGAGGCTCATATTGCTCTATTGACAATATCCGGTCCAACCGGACAATATGGGATCGATGAGTCCTGAAAAACAAAGAAGGGTCTAGCACCTCCGCCAGATAATCCAGGCTATGTCTTAACAGATACTCTTTGTTTTCAGTGATTACGTTGACATATTGATTATCCGCATTGATGGCTACAATAGCAGAGGTATCAATATATTCTGTCATTGTCCCTGTTTTGTTCGTCAACCTCCGAATGTATTGTTGAGGATTGTTTTTTGGGTCATAAATGTCTTCGAGTAATCCGACAACATGATGAGGATGCAGCTGATCCTTCTTGATAGTTTGTTTAGCACGTTCCAAAGCAGATATAAAGCGTTGCTTCGTAAATGGCTTAAGCAAGTAGTCAATAGCATTGAGCTCAAACGCGCGAACAGCAAATTCATCATAGGCGGTAATGAAGATATAGTAAGGCTGATGGCTTGCTTTAGTTGCTACGTCGATTCCACTCAACTCAGGCATCTGGATGTCAAGAAAAGCGATATCTGGTTGCACCTGATCGAGAAGGGTTATGGCCCTTAACCCATCATCAGCTTCACCAACAATCTCAATATCATTATCTGCTTTCAATTGGATCTTGACCAACTCTCGAGCATCTTCCTCATCGTCGATCACAACTACCTTCAATTTGCTCATGTTGGGATCAAGATTTTTGCGAGCACACCGCTTTCATATGAGCATATTTTCAAAGACGCCAGATCACCGTAAATCGCCAAGAGACGTTGGCGTATGTTGGTCAAGCCTACCCCCTCTTTGCGAATGTCCAACCCAGGGCCCTCATTGTAGACAGAGAGTGTCAATGCATTCTCCTCATTTGCACAACAGATGTTGATTTTCTTTGCTGAAGACCTTTTGGATATGCCATGCTTGATGGCATTTTCTACAAGAGGTTGCAATACAAAGTTAGGCACTTCAGCTTCCTCCAAGGCGTCTTCGACTTCATAGCCTACTTCAAGGTCTTTAAATCTATGCTTTTCAATGTTCAGGTAAGTACGCAAGTGATTCAGCTCTTCTTTAAGTGTGATCATTTGCTGATCGGATCTTTGCAACGAAAGCCGTAGTAACTCGCTCAACTCAGTTGTCATATTGACAGCTGTTTCCTTCTTAGATTGCTCTATCGAGCTCACGATGCTGTTGAGTGTGTTAAATAGGAAATGCGGCCTAAGCTGCATCTTCAAGAAACTGAGCTGGCTTGCCAGGAGCTCTTTCTCCAGTTTCAGCCCTTCTACCGCACGTTCCTGGCTTTCCAAGAAGTATGAACGGGCATGCACTATTCCGATAATCGCCATGTATATGAAAAAATGCCAGTGAAAAAGGTTTAGAAAGAGAATCACAAAAATGGTCTCAACACCTGAGTAAGTAATGGTTCCATGATTATAGAGATTCCAGACAGCCGAATAGCATCCGAGGAAGATCACTACCAGTACTACAGCCGAAACGATATGAATAAAAGCATTGAGCCATAACTGACCTTTGTCGATACGAAACCTGACACCCAACCAATAGACCAACGGAGTGATAAGACCCCAAATCCACCAGACCAACAGCTGAAGCAGGAACGTCTCAAGCCAA
This sequence comes from Flammeovirgaceae bacterium UBA6059, assembly GCA_002435755.1. Taxonomy (GTDB): domain Bacteria; phylum Bacteroidota; class Bacteroidia; order Cytophagales; family Cyclobacteriaceae; genus UBA6059. Next base: position 312,659 of record DIYH01000002.1, on the reverse strand, counting down.
CTATCTCCTCCCCCGGCGTTAAGAGATCGAAGATAAAGCTGGGTAGCCGTGAATAGGGAGATGACAGACCAAATACCAAAATTGATCAGAAGTTGATATCGAGATAGACCTAACACAATCTGAATTTAGCCTATTATTCTTCGAAGGAAAAGCGAACATGTTGACGCATTCTGGAGTGATGAGCAAATTCGTCATGTGTCGAATAGGCCAATATCAACCAAAACTCATCCCCAAGTTGATGCTTGTAGTCATATCTAGGGTCCCCAAACAGTGGCCTTTTAAACCTCACTTTACTCGATACAGGGGTTTCCTCATAGTCGAGTATCTCAATGTTATGAGACCCACCGAGACGAGTATCGAGCTGTGGATTACCTGCAGTCACGACATACATGTCCAGTGCTTCCGCCTCATCCTCAACCACATGAAACAATAGCAAGTCGCTTCCTACTATATCATTTCTCGAGTTAAAGCCGACTCCCAGCCATCCCGTTGTGGGTGCCGTGAGTTCTATCTCGACATATTCATCCTTGAGCACGTATTTTAGTTGCATACCTCCCAGGGAAACTTCCTTTTGGGCGAAAAGCCCAAAAGGAGATATAAACATCAAAACCAACCCCAATCGTTTCATTATGAGGCTTTCTTGATATCAGCAATGATCCCAACGATCACCCAACGTCTACCATTATGGGCCATCGAAATATGATACATAAAATCATATTCGTGGCTTACCGCATTCACATCAGCATAGGCCGTCTTATCGCGTACGATCTCCACTGCCTCGAGCGTAAACTCTCTAGGCACTCCTCCTATTTTCTTGTCAGCAATCATCTGAATAAAGTCTTTTGCCTGAAAGGGGATCAGGTTGCCGTCAAGTCGCACATATTGTATCATATCTGTATGCAACATTTCTATAAGCGCAGCATCATCATTCCCATCTACAGCCTCAATAAAAGCTGTGGCCAGTTCGCTTACCTCATTTTTCGATTTGCCATCCGCTACCGCAATACTTGACACAAAGAGCACCACTACAATACTGCATATGGCCGTAAATGGCACCAGGATCTTTCGTTTTAGGTTTTTCATAGTTCAATTTTTTAAGGAGATCACGCAGCTCATTAGATCTGGTATTCAAGTTTGGAGGGAAACCAGTCCTTTTTGTTGTGAACATGAAAATTGTTGGAGTAGCTGAAATGGCAGTATAAAGCTGCATCTAAAGATTTTTACCTATTTTCTTCTTTTACTGTAACCTATCGGAAATCGTGAGGTTTCCGTCCATGATTGCTGCCAAAGACTCTAGATCGACTTGATAGGACTTGATGATAATAGCTTGATGCTAAGTGTAAAAGCAGGCAAAACTGATCGACTTAGCCTGCTTTACGAGCGCCATAAAGGGCCTTTGTATGGGTTCTTCTATCGCATGACTTCCGATAGGGAAATCAGCGAAGATCTCGTGCAAAATGTCTTTTTGAGGATACTCAAGTACAAGCATACCTACAGTGGAGAGGGTAAGTTCACCACGTGGTACTATCATCTGGCGAGAAATGTGATGGCCGATTATTTCAAAAAAAATAATCGCTATCAACCAATGGGCGATCAAGATTGGAGCAATCGACTAGGACATCAGGAGCATGTGGAGGCACAACTGACGGAGGTACAAGACAGGGAATTGCTACAGAAAGCGATGAAACAACTCCCACATGAGAAGTATGAACTCCTGATGATGGTGAAGTTTCAGAAACTAAGGTACGAGCAAGTCGCAGAAATCATGGGCTGCTCGGTGGGCGCACTCAAGGTCAGAGTGCACAGAACAATACAAGAACTAAGGGACATATATCTGTCAATGCAATGAAGATCAAAAACCACGAAGAAGCGAGAGAGAGATGGCTGGAAAGCGTCAGTGGTGAACTACCAGCGAACGAGCAACTGGCATTAGATAAATATCTAATGCGTTTTCCCGATCTCAAGGTAGAATTCGACGAATCTGCCCTGCTATGGGAAAACCTGGAAGGGCCAATAGAGGTCCCTTCCGATCGTATGGACGAGAAGTTCTATGCCATGCTAGAGAGTCATGACAGCAAAGAGCAAAAGACCTTTTCCAGTACATGGCTTTTAGCAGCAGCTGTCTCCATGTTGGTAATGGGTTTTGCACTGGGGTGGTTGATAAACTCCCCAAGTCAGTCCTCTATGATTGCATTGACCAGCCAGGTTAACCAAATGCAGGAGATGATGATGCTGACATTGATAGAGCAGCCTAAAGCCCAGGATCGCCTCAAAGCGGTCAACATCAGCCTGGAGCTCTCCAGTGCTGACAACACCGTCATCAAGGCCTTAGTGAAGGCTTTGCAAATGGACGAAAACACCAACGTGAGGCTGGCAGCATTGGAGGCTTTGGCAGCCAAATCAGATTATCCGGAGGTACGGGAGGCTCTAATAGCGTCAATCGCCTATCAGGAAAATCCGCTGGTACAAATTGCCATAGCTGAGCTAATGGTGCAGATAGAAGAGGCTGGTGCCAAACCAGCGCTTGAGTCACTGCTCGATAGGCCAAATATCAATCCCTTGGCCAAGGAAAAAATTACTCAAAGTTTAAAAAGCATCTAATCATGAAAAACACTTTTACCGTAATCCTTATACTAATATCTGGTTGGGGATGGTGTCAGACTTACGAAACAAACTATGAAGAGTCGGTTGATACTGATGGGGTCAACACCGTCATAGTATCCAATGTCTATGGATCGATAGAAGTACGTGGCAGTCAGGGCAGCCAGATTGATGTGTCCGCCGATGTAGAGATGATAGGCAGGAACCAAGCTCAACTTGATCGCCTGATCAATGGTATCAGCCTAGGGATGGAAAGGCTTTCTGATACACTACTGATCTACAGCAAAGTGGAATGGCTGTGTGATCGATACCTCTGTAAAAACAACTGCCACTTTCAATGGAATAGCGATAAAGACGGAGAGTTCTATTTTGACTTCAAGGTAAGCTTGCCTGAAGAACTCAATATCGAAACTGCTACAGTTAATGATGGTGACATCAATATCTATGATGTTTCCGGTAGGGTGAGCGCCGACAATGTTAATGGGTCTATCCACCTTGAAGGCGTCAGCAACGTGGTAAAGGCCAGCACAATCAATGGACAACTAACGGCTCAATTTGATAATGCTCCTACGCTCGCTGGCAGGTTCTTTGCTTTGAATGGAGATATTAACTCCATATTCCCCAGTGCTTTGTCAGCTGATATTGGTTTCAAAAGTCTGAATGGTGAATTCTTCACGGATTTTGACTTTGCATACGACAAAACACCGGCAAAGCTAAAGGTGAGAAACAACGGGGCTAGTACCAAATACAAGCTCGAAGATAGGTCAGCCATTACGATAGGAGGTGGCGGAGTGGAGCTCAGCTTTGAGACACTCAATGGTAATATGTACGTCAAAAGAAAATAACAGCACAATGAAAAATACACTTATCATAGCACTCATACTGATCATTCCGATAGGGAGTGCACTGGCGCAAAAACAAAACCTGACAATACCCCTGTCTAAACCCGGTGAACGAGGCAGGCTGATCGTTGGTATGGTCAATGGAGGTATCAACGTAGAAAGCTACAGTGGAAGCGAGGTACTCATCACAGCTATACCTGGAGATGATCACATGCATAAGATCAATTCGGACTGTGAGTCTTGTCCCAAGTATAAGGACAAATCCAAGAATAAAGATGAGAGAGATAGCAGATCTCAGGGTATGCGACGCATTTCATCCAACCCCATCGAGTTAGAGGCTACAGAAAACAACAATGTTGTAGAAGTAGAGACGAATTCGTGGAAGCGCGGTATCTACATGGAGATAAAAGTTCCTCAAAACTTTGACCTCAAGCTAACAACGGTTAACCAAGGAGACATCCAAATCACAGGAGTGTCTGGTAATATGGATGTTAATAATGTAAATGGTAGGATCATGCTGATCGATGTGGCCGGCTCGGTACTCAGCAATACTGTCAATGGAGATATTGAAGCCAATTTCAAAAGTGTTTCCGATGGGGAGCCCATGGCATTCACCACGCTTAATGGTGATATCGATGTGACCTTCCCTACCGGGATCAAGGCAACTACCAAAATGAAATCAGAGCGAGGCGAAATCTTCAGTGACTTTGACATGGAGATCAGGCAGTCTGAACCCAAGACTTCTCGTGAAGGAAGAGAGTTTAAAATAGAGATCAATGCCTGGGTGTACGGAGAGATCAATGGCGGTGGACCTGAGTACATGATGCAGAACATGAATGGCAACATCTACATTAGGAATCCATGAGTTAATGAGCGGGTGATAATGGTCAATTGCCACCTCAAATGTTTAGGGTGGCAATTCTGCTTTAAGGAGGACATAACATAGTTCCTATATCTATCCAGACGCTTGCTTCCTTCCACGTTGGCTTGAGCGTGACAGGCTAAATCATGAGGGCCAATGTCGAAGCTGAAAAGATGTTCGGTCAGTATCGCCATTCTTACCTAATTTCATGGTGATGAAAAGCTATGGATATTGGTTCTGCCTATTACTGCTCCTTAGCTGTAGCCAAAGTGAGATAGGCAATGAAGAAGTCGTCAATGAACCTGTTGAAGCATACGACTATCATGCTGACATCAGCAATCTATCAACTCTCAATTTTCCTCTTGATTTTGTAACCAGGGACCTGGAGCAGCTAATCAATGAAAAACTGCCACCTACCCTGGCCGATGAAGCAATGCGCCTCAATAAAAAGGGAGACAGCCTATCGGTCGTGATCAAAACGCTCGGGCGCGCCACACTTTTCTCCTCGGGCGCAAAAATTTACACTTCCATCCCACTGAGTGTCTCCGCAGTACTCAGTAAGCGGGTATTAGGCATCAAGTTCTCTAATAAGCAGCCTATTGATTTCTCCATCAATCTAAGTGTACAGACCAAGCTGGCTTTCAACGAACGATGGGAACTCAGCCCACAGTGCACATTATCTGAGGTTACCTGGATTGAAAAACCTGAAATGGATTTGCTATTGATCAAGGTCAATCTGGAGAAGATCATCGACAAGCAAATCGAAAAGAACAAGGCTGTGTTGGAATCCAGTCTGTGCGAGATCATCAGTAAGGCTGTGCCTATCCGCAATGAAGTCAAAAAAGTATGGCAATTGATGACAGACCCGCATCGCATTGCTAAAAACCCTGTGTTGTTGTGGTTAAATAGTCGACCGGAAGAGTTTACTGCCTACTTCGATCCTAAAGTTAAAGACACGATCAGGGTCAACATTCATTGTACCAGTGTGTTGGCCATTTCACCTGAAGAGCCATTAGATTTCGAGCCACTACCATTGCCTCTTAATCGCTCCAAGGCTAGGGATGCTGAAGGCCTGGACCTTAAGGTAGCCGTGACCGTACCTAACCAACTACTGACACAGGTACTCAAGTCCAGGTTGGAAGGTCTCGAGTTGTCTTATGAGGGAGTAAGCCTGGTCATACAATCCGTCACATCAGGAATAGAAATGGACAATCTGGTATTCACACTCACGACTACAGGGGATATCGCATCTACCCTGCAGGTAAGAGCTCGTCCAGAGCTTGATCCTTCACAAAGGCTGAGTCTTGAGGATATTGAACTGGAAATCATCAGCGATAATCAGCTGATGAACACATTGGCATGGCTTACTAACGCCACCATGCAGAGTTACTTGACAGAGCAAACAAGAGTTGATCTCAAGCCATTACTTTCTACACTCGACGAGAAAATAATGGGCGCCCTCCAGAAGTCCAAAAGCGGCAAGAAGCTGCTACTGGACTTGCATTTTCATAAGGTTGAGGAAGACAGATTGTTCTTTGAGCCGGAGCAATTCATTTGGCTCTTTGATGTCGAGGGTAATGCTCATATACGACTTTTGCCGGAGCTGCTGGAGCCATCGGTTTAAGGCCCTTCCAAATACAGGTATTAGCCGAATAACCTTCACGTCCATTCGGAAACAACCTCCTCAATAAGTTCAAAGACTTAAACCGCTACCAATAGGCTCACCTTACTCCTGACAGAGCCGTTGATTCTAACTACATCATGAATTTCGTAGTGCTAAAGCACTTCCTCCAACGAAAGAAGTCACCCTGGCTTCTAAAGGCAATACTATTACTTGACTTTCCAGACTACAGTCACCTCTTCATAAAGAGGTATTGTCTTGGCCTCAATGCCGCCAAAGTTACTCACATCCGCTTCTGCTTTCATCATCATGGCACTTTCCCGATAGAGTGGTTGCGGACTATTCTGGATAGAGCCATATCTCACTTCTTGAAACCCATCAAGGTCCATGCCCTGTGTGGTCGCCAAAATGGATCCAACAGATTTAGCGTCCGCCATGGCCTTTTTTAGTAGCTGTTTCTTCAATGATGCTGTCAGATCATCACTGAGCTGAAATCCCAAGCTCAAGTTAGGCTCTACATCTGCCTTTGATACCGACTTGACGATGGCTACCAGTCTCTCCTGGTCATAAGCAAATATCACTTCCAGGTTTTGAGAGGCAGAAAAGCCTCTTTGCTGGCGTTTTCCATTTTGATACTCGTAATAGGGCTGAGCATTGAAGCCCGTGGTTTTTACCTCTTCTTCTTTAAAACCGTGCTGTAGCAGAACCTGTACCAGCCTTTGCGTTCTTTGATTCAAACCATCTACAGTTGTCTCATACTCTGACGCTCGTTCACTCAGCGACAGGTTAAGCCTGACCTCATCAGGTGTAGCTTCTACTTTGGCTTTCCCTACTACCGCAATCACCGATTGTGCCCGCACACCAACTGTTTGTACAAAGAGTATTAGGATGAACAGCAGTGTTGTATTAAATGAGTTTTTCATATATATGAGTTTAATTTTCAACGGTCACCCCGCAATCCTACGGGGCAGGCTATGGAATTCGCGCTAAACATCACTAGGCGCTCCTGCCATCAATCGCTTGATACAAATTCGGTCTCGAATGTTTATGCTCATTTCATATCCTTATAATTTCAATCAACTTCTTTCCAATACTATGCCATCTTTTCCGGTTGATGTTAAACCAACTACTTTTGCTGACTTTTGACGTCAACCCAGGTCTTGCAGCCGAACAATGACTCACTAACAATAACGTTTTTTGAATTCATACAATGCGTGCGCTAACTGATAATAATGAAATAGCTACACTCTTGATCCATTGTCCTGATCATGGTGGGCTCATCGCAATAGTCACCCAGTTTTTGTCTCATCACAATGGCAACATCATTGATCTGGACGAGCATGTCGATACTGAAGAGAATATATTCTTTATGCGTGTGGAATGGCAGATGAAAGGGTTTTCTCTAACAAGAGCTGAAGTAAAGGAGATTTTCGAAAGAGAGATTGCCAGACCCAATGACATGACATGGTCCATCCATTTTTCCGATAGGCTACCACGAATGGCCCTCTTTGTGTCAAAAATGTCTCACTGCCTCCACGATCTCCTAGCCAGATACCAAAGTGGGGAATGGAATGTCGATATTCCGCTTATCATCTCTAACCACGAGTTGCTCGCCCCCGTGGCAGAACGTTTCGAAATCCCCTTTCACTATTTCCCAATCAGCAAGGACAACAAACAAGCAACTGAAGCCAAGCAACTCGCCCTTTTAAAAGAGCAAAATGTAGATTTTGCTGTACTGGAAAGATACATGCAGATCCTTTCTGCTGACTTCATTGATCAATACCCCAATCGCATCATCAACATTCACCATTCGTTCTTGCCTGCATTTCCGGGAGCTAGACCCTACCACAATGCGCACAAGCGTGGTGTGAAGCTTATCGGAGCTACTAGTCATTACGTCACTGCTGATTTGGATGCTGGTCCTATTATCGCACAAGATGTAACGCATATTTCGCACAAAGACGCAGTAGAGAATCTGGTTCGGAAAGGTCGTGATTTGGAAAAGATCGTTTTGTCACGTGCAGTCTACCATCATCTACAGCGCAAAACTCTGATTTACAACAACAAGACGATTGTCTTTGACTGATGCTGATTATTTGGCGTTAGTCTAAAGTGTGCTCGAGGTTCTGCTATTTTAGCTATATGAAAAAAGTGGCACTGATGGTACTGTTAATCATGGTCTATTGCCATGAAGGCTACTGACAGTCCAAGCCAAAAATTGCACTCGTCCTTAGTGGAGGTGGTGCCAAGGGAATGGCCCATATTCCGCTACTTCAAACTTTGGACTCACTAGGTATCACCCCGGACCTGGTCGTAGGCACAAGCATGGGAGCAGTACTAGGAGGTCTGTATGCCATGGGCTACTCCGGAGACACACTAGCGCAAATCGCAAGCCAGATGAATTGGGAGGAGTTGCTAAGCAATAAGATTCCATTGAGTGCTATTGAAACGTCCGAAAGAGATGAGTTTGACCGGTATGCTGTGGAGCTTGATATCTACAAGGGTAAACTCGAATTTCCGCTAGGTGTAATCGAAGGTCAGGAACTGGGCATGACGCTCTCGCGTCTATTTTACCCAGTTGGCGATGTATCAGATTTTGATCAACTCCCTATTCCGTTTAGGTGCGTGGCAACTGACATAGTCAACGGAAAAAAACAGGTGTTTAAGTCAGGCAATATTACGCAAGCCATCAGGGCAAGTATGGCCATACCAACAATTTTCACACCAGTTGAATATGAGGAGACCTTGCTCGTCGATGGTGGAGTGCTCGACAATTTTCCGGTAGACATTGCGGTAGCCGAAGGTGCTGATATCATCATCGGAAGTGATGTATCTGGAGGCCCTTACTCCAAAGAGGAGCTTTCTGGCTCTCTCCTCAACCTAGTCTTTCAAACCGGAATGATCCAATCTCTGCGTATCAACGAAGAAAACCAGAAAAACACCGATGTATTGATCGATCACCTACCTCACCTGACCTATACCACCGGGGAATTTAATCAGGCACGGGCCATTATCGAACAAGGAAGGCAAGCTGTTTTGGATAATATGGAAGCCCTGATCAGTCTGGAGGGCCAGTCTAAAGCCAAACAAGCTGACCTGTCACACCAAAATACTATCACGCTCTCTGACATCCATATTGAGGGGGTAAAGCCGGAAATACAAGAGCTAATGATCAGGAAAATGGAGCTTGATCCATATGAGCTTTATACATTAGATGAAGTTGAGGCCAGCATCCGAAATATGTATGGAACAAGGCTATTTAAGAAACTGGATTATCAAATCATCGGGACCGGGGAAGCCAAGACTCTGAAAATCTCAACCAGTGAAAAAAGACATCACAGCTTCAAAACAGCACTACACTATGATTCTGACAGAGGTGCTGGTATTCTGCTCAACCTGACCTCTCGTAACTTGATCGGACCAGGTTCGCGCATGCTGGCAACAGTGGATGCAGCTGAGAATCCGGCCATTAGGTTACAAGTACAAAAACCCATTGGCGTAAAAGGTAAATGGTGGACAAGGCTGGAATACAGATCTGAGAAAGTGCTACAACAGTACTATATAGAGGATAGATTGACAGAAGACTTTTTTTACAACTATCGATCAGGAGTTTGGCAACTCAATAAAGAACTGTCAATCACCGATTACATCGGGGGAGGAGTAAAAGCAGAGTTTAATCAGTTGAAGCCCAAGCTCACCGCTGCAGACAAGGGTATATCGCCTGACTCTACAACAACAGAGATAAATCAATTAAGAAACGACAACTTCGGTGTGTATCTCCGCTACGAGCATAATAGCTATAATCGTCGCTTTTTTCCTACTGCGGGTTCATTCGTGTTATTCGATATACAGTACAATCTGAGGAACCAAATTGATGTCAACTACTACTCCAATGTTGTGCAGGGCTTTAACGAACAAGTCGCCAGCAACATCAAGCTGGAACTGGATTATGAGCAAGTATTTCCACTGACCAGCCAATCACAGTTGATCACGAGGTTATACCTGGGGCACAATTTTAAAATGGAAGCAGAGAACACACTTGATTTTTACTGCTACGGTTTGATGCAGTACTTCTTCTTAGGCGGCTTGGAACAGCGAAGGGACAATTATTTTATTCCATTTGCTGGTTTACAGGTAGGTGAGATCCCTGCATCACAAGTCTCTTCAGTGAACCTGATGTGGCAGTGGAGTTTTCTACCTAATACTTATTTCACTCCTGCCATCAATGTTGCCATTTATGGTCAGAAGTCACATTCAGATTTCTATGAAGGGCTTAGGAGGTTAGATCAGTTCGGTGAAAGCAACAATCCGAAGCTCGTAAATGCCGAGTGGTTACAATCACTGAGTGCCAGTCTTGGATACATGAGCGTGCTTGGTCCTATACAGCTGGAAGCCAGCATACTCAATTTCGAAGACTTCAGGATCTACTTTAGTCTTGGCTTTTTCTTCTAAACTCTTTTGATACCGAGCGAGTTATAACATTTGAATAATGCTTTGTCTTATTTCCAAAAGACCGTTGTTCACCAGTTTAAAAATTCATCGAAAAGTCTGTAAACAACTGGATGTCTTTGATAACAGTGATTAATTTATGTAGCAAAAAGTTATGGCAACACCTATCAATGAAGACGGCAAGTTTATCGATGTAGCAGCCGCAAAAAAAGAAATCGACGACTATATCCAGCACCTCAGGGAAGAAGGAAAAGATCCTAACCAAATGGCTTTGGGTCATGTTTATGGACTTGACAATGTGAAGCAGTTAATGAGCTTTATAGAGCAATATAACGGTGGTGACCCCAAACAGCCTATTGAGGGCATCAGACTTTATTTGGCCTGGGATGAAAATCGTAATTATGACGATAAAACTGATATTGTTTTTATGCCAGTAACCAAAGATGGCAATGATCTCTATCCCGTTTTCGAAGGTAAAGAACCTAAGGAATCTCAAGATGGGGGAACTGCTCTAGCTGCTGGATGGCCTTGCCCTTGGGACTGTTATGATTAAAGGCAAATGAGTTGGTTAGACTGGTATAGGTTTATTGTAGGCTCTTCTGAGTTATCAGAACTTCTACCGATTCTAACTTTTCTCTTTTTTCCGGCTGTTCTAAAACAATACAAATGGCTTTTTTACTATTTGATAGTGAATCAGCTTCTCAATGTTGGAACGATTATTTTGGTGTTCAACGGACTCAATAATATGCCTTTCTATCATATTATTGGGTTCTTTGAACTGATATTGGTATTCCTTTTCTACAAACCTCGAATAGCCAGTAGACTCTTAAAAGCTATGTTCTGGGTTGTACTAGCCTTTTACAGTTACCAATCCATTGTCTCTGTTCCCTTTCACGTCATGAATGCCTTGGCTCGCTCTTGTACTACTCTATATCTAACTATTATTGTGCTCAACGATTACTATTTGATTTACAAAAATCAAGAAGTCGAAAATATTGGAAGATCATTCATTTTTTGGATCAATTCAGCTTTGTTGATATATCTTACTACCGCATTTTTCGCCTTTCTTTTTTCTTATGAATACAACCACCGAATTGCCTCTGATGATTTTACGGATCTCTTAAAATACGGATGGTTATGTTATGCGTTGGGAAATCTATTCAAGTCATTGATCATAAGTTGGGGATTGGTGACCTGTTTCAAGCACGGGTCTTAAAGCTCAGAGTATTGAAACAAGAGGCCTATAATTCTACTGAACAGAGCCTATACTTCAGTCCGTAAACATCGCGTGGGGTTTTGACGAAGGGCCTTTAGTATGCGATAGCTCAATATGGCTAATGACAGTAGCTCCACAACCCCCGAAGGCACTATAAACATCAATAGACCAAGGGTCATCTGCAGCTCAAATTGTGCCAACCACTCGACACTGCCGAAATAAAAAAGGGGCACTGCCGCTATCATAGATCCAAAGACTAACTTCATAAAATCCGAGGTAAGCAGGAGCCATAGTTGTACGCTGTTGGCACCAATGACCTTACGAATACTAAGCTCCTTCAGTCTGATTCTGGTCATAAATGATGCCAGGCCAAACAAGCCTAGACAGGCAACCAAAATGGATAACCCATTAAATAACCACATAATTGATTCTAGTTTTTGCTCCGCGGAGTACTGTGCTTCGTAATGCTCTTTGAGAAAAAAGTACTCCAATGGCTTATCCTGATAGGCAGACTCCCAATAAGCGCTGACTCTATCAAGCAAATCCGATGATACATCCTCTTTTAACCGAATTGAATAGTGGCCCCAGGGATTTTTAAAATACCAGAACAGCAAGGCTTCATAACTTGTTTTTGGCGATTGATGACGATAATTGTCAGCTACACCGACGATATTGAAAGTATCTCCGTATGATAGCAACTTTTGATTGAGAGCAGCTTGAGCATCCGGTAACCCTAATCTTCTCATGGCATTGGGCCATGTCTTTGGCCTCTCCAAAACATCAGGGAGTATAATCGATCAAATGCTGGTGCCCCCGTCATCAGTATCCGAGCCTATTTAGGATGGAATAGTGCCAGCCCTCATGAAGATAAGACACAACTCATCTTGGTGCCGGTGACCGCCGACGGTAATGATCTTTTCCCAGTATTTGACGGTAAGCTGCCTTTGGGAATTGTGCCTGAAAAAGAAAACATATTGGCTTTTGGATTGCCATGCCCTATGTGGTGTGACTTCTAAATCGATTAGTGGGCAAAATAATTCTAGAGACTGCTTTTACAAGGCAATCTTTTTTGTACCAAATGGGTGCTATGATCAAGCACTCACATGGGCGCTGTGTCAGTTTAGCTTGAAGCTAGAGCACATTTCATATTACGTCAAGGAGAATCTATAACGGACAGGATAGCACCATAGATATTTCCTGTTTTCTCTGGCTTACTATCGAATGCCTCTTACAACTCTTTCTTTTTAGGCATTAATTCATACTTTCACCTTGCCTATTTAACCTTTTCTTTATTTCAAAACAAATACTGATATGTCATCGCAAGCTTTAATCTTGTATGTCGGTACTGCCGGTATGCTCCTGATGGCAGTATCCATCATCGTTTTCGTCTTCCTCTACCAACGCAAAGTCACCAAAAAAGAACTTGAATTACGTAAGACCCAGGAGATGCTTGATGATCTGGAAATTGCGGCTACCTATAGTTTTCTTGAAGGGCAGCAAAAAGAGCAGCAGCGTATCGCTGCTGACCTACATGATAGTATAGGCAGTCAGCTGGGTGTGATCGGTTTACAACTTAATAGCCTTTCAGCAAATGCTTCAGTCGACCTGGAGCCGATAAAAGGACTTGTAGAAGATGCTTTACAAGACGTTAGAGGTATTTCTCACCGACTGCACAAAGGCCTGTTTGGCGGTAGCAACCTGGATACGGCCATAGCACAGATAACAGAAAACATCTCCAACTCTGCAGAGATTGAGATCAACTATCAAAGTCATGGCCTGGAGGATAATCAATCGGAAGACCTTGGACGTGAGTTCTTCAGGATCATCCAGGAACTCCTGAGTAATACCATCAAACACTCAGGTGCCAGCGAGATCAATATTGATATCAGCTACTTTAAGGATGACTACTGCACGCTCATGTTTACAGACAATGGCCGAGGTTTTGACCCACAGACCACTAAGGAGGGGATCGGCCTCAAGACAATTCGTACGCGTGTGGATAGCTTCAATGGCCAACTTTATGTAACTTCCAAATTAGCTAAGGGAAGTGAGTTTGTCATAGAGATAAGATTATGATGTCGCCAGCCATCAATGTGCTGCTCGCAGATGATCACCCCATGATCATGGAGAGCATCGAAAAAATAATTAACGATAGTCCTGGGCTCAATGTCCTGTACAAGTTTTCCACTGGGAAACAGGTGCTGGACGCCTTGGCCGGTCCAAATAGGTCTGAGATTGACATATTGATACTAGATATTAATATGCCCAACCTCAATGGCCTTGACTGCATGGAGGTCATCAAGAAGAAATATCCTGATAAGAAGGTAATCTTCCTGACGATCTACCAGGAAGAGTTTGTTGTAAGAAGACTCAAAAAACTTGGGGCCCGGGCCATCCTACTCAAGAATACTGACACTGAACGTCTGGTTGATGTCATCCATAAGGTGTATAATGATATTGAAGTATTCGATGATGTCGAGAACATCCTCGCAGCTACTTCAAACATCAAAGACAATCTTAAATTGTCGAAACGGGAACGCGAAATCATAAGATTGATAGCAGAAGGTAAATCGGCAATAGAGATCGGTGACTTGCTCAACTTATCTGACCTGACCATCAATACGCATCGACGAAACATCATGCGTAAACTAGACTTGTCCAACACCGCACAAATCGCGGCGTTCGCCAAATCGTCCGGTATTATTACTTAGTCCTTCAGATGTAGTATATTGAGAGTGGTGCTAGCGCAAAACGCTGCTTATGGACGAAATAACTCTCATCAATCTGTTGAACGAAATCTCAAAACAAGACCCAAAACTCAACTGGTCGATCAATTGTCATTATGAAAATGATGAATCAGAAACAAAGCTTGAGATCACTGTACTTCAGAAGTATCCCCTGAAGCAAAAGGGAATCATCAGCTTCAATATGGAAAATGGATCGATCATCAATTTCAGTTATGAAGGCTTTCATCCTACCGTTAGCCCAACGCATATTACTGATTTGCTACTTGATATCATCAACTTTGAGCACACACGCAGTTATGCCATGAGCAACTGACTAATACAGCGCCATATCAAACCTCCTGCGATACTTTTTGGTCAGTTCATGTGAGGGACCCAACCATTGAAACAGTGCTACTGTGGCTCGTCGTGGTAGTTCTTTTAAATAAGACTTATCTACCATAACTGTTGAAATCAAAGTCTCCAGAGCCTGGTCGAATTCAGCATTCCGCAAATGTCCTTTTACGCTGACAAGCTTAGCTTGTGTCGGGTGTTCATCTCTTAATTCAAGTTCCATAAGTTCTAGCAAATGGCCAAGAGGCTCCACTTGATGATAGTCACGATGGCCGGGACGTACCTGATCGATTAGCTCAGCCGCAGCATCTTTATTAGAGAAGATGAGGCTTTTAGCCAGCATTATCTTAGCATCAACAAAATCCGGATTAGCATCAACAAATGATTCTAAAGCGTCAAGATCACTGGGGTTGGACTCAAGTTGTTCGACAATTGCAGCAAATGTTTGTTTTTGCTCGGAAGGCAAATGTTCATCCAGCCATTTTTCGATTTGAAATTTCGGCAGGGCCCCACCGAACTCGGCAATGACTTCTCCTTTATCAAACATTTTGACTGCAGGTATACCCCTGATCTTAAAACGTTCCATCAATTCGGGATGGTCGTCGGTATTGATCTTGATCAGTTCCCACACACCACTGGCCTCAACAGCAAGTTGCTCTATAATTGGTCCTAATGCCTGACAAGGACCACACCAGGGAGCCCAAAAGTCCACGATCACAGGTATCTCTGAGCTTCTCTCGATTACGTCTGCTTCAAAATTCATAGTCTTATTAGATTGATGAAAAGTTAATTCAAGACTTGATGAAATAGTTTCCACAAGAGGTCAAAAAACCAGTATATTCAAGGTTTGTTCAAGAAAATCATTGTTATCAAAGCAAGTATCAAAATCTTTTGCTGGCTCCTACCCTTTGGACTTTGCACTCTATCCGAATTAGCGCAAGCCCAGGGACAGGATATAGAAGATACAGTGCAGAACAATGTGCCCTCTCTGAAGGTAATTCAAGCCATTCGTCCTACATTTTTTGAATTCAAATACAATGCCGTAAGGGACTACCCAATGCGGCTTGAGTCGACTGAATTCGGTGATTCGCGTGCGGAAGTAAGCACTAATCGTAGATTGCGATTGAAGCTAAATGTACCGCTTACTTTTAATCCTAAACTACGCCTGGCACTGGGACTTTCGTATGCTCACGAGCAATTTCGTTTTGAAGATATCCAGGACACTAACTACCCTCTTTACGACCGCCTTGAGGACAAATCATTGCGTAGTATTGGCATGCGGTTTTATCTCAAGCGTGACTTAGAAAACGGCAAGTTCATCAAGTCAAGATTTGGTGTGGACCTGAATGGCGATAAAATAACTGCCATTGGTTTTAGCCGTTTTTTTAAAGGAAATATCTCCGTTGTATATGGTAAACAACGTGATCCGTATACCGAAATAGCATATGGTATTTATGCTGGATATGATCTTGGCATCCCTTCTGTCTTCCCTGTATTTAACTATAACAAGATCCTTAACAGCCGCTGGATGCTGGAACTACTGCTACCAAAGAGTGCCAAAATCATCTACACTCCTGACGTCAAAACGCAATTCAACGCACGCATAGAAGTATCAGGGGCTAGCTACCATATGCAAGAAGAAGTGCTGCCGGGTTACACCAATCTCGAACTACGACAGTCCGAACTACGCCTCTTCATTGGAATGAATCGAGAGGTCTACGATTTTCTTTGGGCAAGTGTGGGTCTGGGAGCACAGCGAAATCTCAATTTTTTTGTCTCCGAAAGACGTCAGCGTAGAAGAAACGCCATCATTTCGGCTAATCCGTTCACGGCCTACACCTTAGAATTTACTGTATATTTAGTGCCTCCAAGAAAACTATACGAAAAAGCACTAGGCCAATGATGAAAGTAGGTGATCAGTACCAGGAAGATTTTGTGATAACACAGGAAATGGTGAATCAATTTGCCGAGCTATCAGGAGATAAAAACCCGATACATCTAGATGCAGCATATGCCGCCCAAACTCCATTTAAGCAGCCGATTGTTCATGGCATATTCTCTGTTTCGATTATCTCCAAGATTATGGGAACACAGTTTCCTGGCGCAGGCAGTATCTACATTGATCAACAGTTCCAGTTCAAGCGGCCGGTTTTTCCTGACAAGGAATACTATGCGAAAATCGAACTTATCTCAGTGGAAGAAGGAAAGCACAAAGGAGTGTTTACAACTCGGGTCTATTCGAAGGATCGCAATAAAATAGCTGTAGATGGTCAGGCCACTGTGATGCACACTGAAAAGCTGCCTTAGTGGATCATTCGGACCAGGGCACCTGCCACTGTATCGAATAGCGAGCTGTTTCTTCGGTACTGGAAGGTCTCATATCAACAAGATACGGACCTCCCGGGCCATCCACTTTCATAGTAGCACTACCCAAATGGTCATTGGCAGAAAACAAATCCCAGTCCCAGACTTCCAGCGATAGTAGCTCACCTTCTTCTACATCTGGTATTTCAACATTCATCTCTATCTTCTCACCAGGTTTAAGACTCGCGTACTTCTTATTGACCGGCCAGATCTTTTTGCCTTTGTGTTTAATAAAGACTTCATCTTCTTTAAGCTCTTCATTAGCATAACAATACAAGTGAAGGAGCTTGACTATGTGTTTCTTTGCTGACATTATGACTAAAACAGGGTGACTCTTAGTTTTTCAGCAGCTTTTTCTAAGTCTACCAGAGCTTCGATAGAAAGCATCGCCTCCGGGGATAATCTTAGTATTTGGGCCGCCTCCCCCATACTATCACGCTCATCATCAGCAAAATCATCATCGGCAGAAGCCATCCTGATAGCATCATAGACCAAGAGTTTGGCAAAATTGACAGTACTATGGATGTTGAAGGAAAGAAAAATCTCCTCAAGGTCAGCTTCCTCATAGTTATAGTCTTCCCAGGCATTAACTACCTCCTCAGGTACACCCACTGATTCGGCCAGATCTTGAAGCAACCAATCCATCTCCGGGTCCGACACATCTCCGTCTGCACCTGCTATCGCTAGTAAGGCAAAGCCATAGCTCTCCCAGTGGTGTTTTGGAACCATCGAGATCCCGTAAAAAATTGGAGCTATGTTAATGAGGTCTTTCTTCGATTCCATGCGTATATGATTATCCAAACACAAAATACTGAACTAAAACTAACTATCAAAAGTACAAATCAATAGCATTTCACATTATCGGGTCATTAATGCATTCTTAACTTTTCGATATTCTGGCACCTTGTTAATATTACATACTTTAGCATTTGAGTAAAGAGTACACGATATGTTCAGTTCTGAAGACATCAAATTCATAGAAAATAGAGGTTCATCACCACAGCAGGTAGAGTCACAAATTGACTTTTTTAAGTCGGGGTTTCCTCCACTACCGTTGGTCAAGCCTGCAGTACGGGACCATGGGATCAAAGTGGTCGGGGAAGCGGATATTTCAAAGCATATGGAAGCATTTGATGCCCTGACTCGAAACCGCAAAATTGTAAAGTTTGTACCTGCTTCGGGTGCAGCAAGCCGAATGTTCAAGTTGCTCTTCAGTTTTATGGAGAGTTATTCAGGTTCTGATGCTGACTATGAAAAGCTTTTGGAGAACCAAAGCGACAGTTCAGTATTCGGTTTCTTCAAGCACCTCGAAAAATTTGCTTTTTATGATGACCTGAAAGCCAACCATCATGAGTTAACTGGAGAAGCACTGGAAGAATCCCATGTCAGACGAGAATATGTCAAAATACTCAAGAGTCTACTTACATCAGCAGGCCTTGACTATGGAAGTCTTCCAAAAGGTTTACTGAAGTTCCATAGCTATGAAGATTACAATAGAACACCTGTAGAAGAACAT
The DNA here is from genome assembly GCA_002435755.1 of Flammeovirgaceae bacterium UBA6059. Taxonomy (GTDB): domain Bacteria; phylum Bacteroidota; class Bacteroidia; order Cytophagales; family Cyclobacteriaceae; genus UBA6059. The sequence goes on along the minus strand of DIYH01000002.1, from coordinate 294,111 downwards.
CTTGTAGAAGGAGCGCATTATGCCAAAGACAAAAACGGCAAAGTGGCTATTCACTTCACAGTATCTCCGGAGCATGAAGAAAAATTCAAAGCGCATATTGAGGATGTCAAGGGGCAATACGAAAAACAATATAATGTACAATATGATGTAAGCTTCAGTCAACAAAAGGCATCCACCGACACGATTGCGGTAGACATGGACAATCAACCTTTTAGAGAAGATGACGGTACATTACTATTCAGACCTGCAGGCCATGGTGCGTTGATAGAAAACCTCAATGAACTGGATGCCGATGTGGCTATTATCAAGAACATTGACAATGTCGTTCCTGATCATTTAAAGGATGATACTTACACTTACAAAAAGATCATTTCAGGCATTCTTGCAGAGTATCAGCACAAAATCTTCCAGTACCTCGAATTACTTGAAAGTGATGTCAACAGCGAATTGATCAACGAGATTATCAATTTCCTGGAGAAGGATCTGTGTATAGAGCTTGATCTGGACAATGGTACAGTTCAGGAAAAAACAGAAATTCTACGAAACAAGCTGAATCGACCGATCAGGGTTTGTGGAATGGTCAAAAACGAAGGTGATACCGGTGGCGGTCCATTCTGGGCCAAGAATAGTGATGGTTCCGTCTCTTTACAAGTGGTAGAAACCGCGCAAATAGGCCTTGATGATCCTAATCAAAAAGCAGTATTCGATCAGGCTACCCATTTTAATCCAGTTGATCTTGTTTGCAGTCTAAAGGACTACACAGGGGAAAAGTTTGACCTACTCAAGTACCGTGACCCAATGACTGGTTTCATTACTCAGAAGTCAAAAAGTGGCAGGGATCTCAAAGCCCAGGAACTCCCAGGGCTCTGGAACGGAGCTATGTCAGACTGGAATACCATTTTCGTAGAAGTTCCTTTGATTACTTTCAATCCCGTAAAGGCAGTGAACGATCTGCTAAAGCCTCAACATCAGTAGTGGGAATCAATCTAAGAACTTCGGTGGGTGTTGCTCTTCAAAATCAGTAGCTGCCTGGAACGCTTCTGCAAAGGCAATTAGCTTTTCTTCATCAAAGAAGTTACCCACCAGTGTGATACTTGTGGGGCGCCCTTTCTCGTCAAAACCATTGGGGATGGCCATAGAGGGATGACCTGTGAGGTTGGTAATCTGTAACTGCCTGCCTCCAAAAGTCGACGAGATAATCAGGTCATATCTTTGCATCTTCTCATGCATATCTTCAATCAGGTTGCGTCGGTGACGATTAGCTTGCAGATATTCTACTGCTGGAATAAACCTTGCCTGTCGAAGCGAATTGGCACGTGATCGCTTATGCTGCTCAACCAACAGACTGTCTCGCCTTGACAGGATCAAGTCGTCAAAGAAAGCGCCCGCTTCAGCTCTCAGAATGATATCAAAAGCATTAAAAGGATAGTCTTTGGGCAGTTCCACTTGCTCAAGGTTGACACCCATTGATCGAATAATCTCTAAGGTTTTATCATTGTTCACACTATTGTCAGAGGTGTCTGCCTCAAATTGCTCATAGAAGTAGCCGATCTTCATCCCGCTAAGGTCCGTATCTTCAAGATAGTTAAAGCCTGCATCGACCACCGTCATATCTATCCCGTCCACTCCTCTGATCGCATCAAGGACAATGGCACAATCTCGTGCGTCCCTACACATAGGGCCCGCTTTGTCCATACTCCATGACAATGCCATCACGCCAGCCCTACTCACACGTCCGTAGGTAGGCCGGAGACCTGTGATCCCGCAGCGGGTAGAGGGTGAAACAATAGAACCAAGGGTTTCTGTACCTATGGAGAACGCTACAAGACCAGCAGAAGTCGCTGAGCCGGGTCCGGCTGATGAGCCGCTGGCACCCTGCTCAAGGTCCCAGGGGTTTTTAGTTTTACCACCAAACCAAACATCTCCTCTAGCGAGCGTACCCGACACCAATTTTCCAAGTAGCACTGCACCGGCATCCTCAAGCTTCTGGACTAAAGTAGCAGTCTCATCGATCACCTGATCTTTGTAAGCTTCTGCACCCCAGGTGGTTGGATAGTTGGGTACAGCGGCCAGATCTTTTACACCATATGGTATTCCATGCAGTATGCCTCTGTACTTTCCGGCAGCCAACTCTTCGTCTGCACGCTTAGCCTGGGCTATCGCCAATTCCTCAGTGACGGTGATAAACGAAAGCAGTTGATCATCATACTTCTTAATTCTTTCCAGGTACAGTTGCGTCAGCTCCAGTGAAGTGACTTTGCCCGATTTGATCAATCCGGCCAGCTTCCACACTGGGTAGTAGGCTAGTTGCTCTTTGTTTTTAGGCAGCTTCAGGGTTTCATCCACTTCCCAGTCGATCGGACCTTCATTTTCAGGTATGGAGAGCCCTACCGGGAATGGCGTAAACACCATCGATGGCACCACATTTGGGTCCAATTTGCGGGTACGCATAGAGTCATAGCCCTTACGATTACGCTCAAGATAGGTCAGCATGGTATCAATCTCAGCATCTGTAAAATCCACCCCGATGAGACGTTGTGAAGCTTTGATATCGGATTGATCAAAAAGCTTGGTAGTTTCACTAACAGCAAAGCCAAATGCAATACCTGCCAAGAATAGAACTGGAAAGAATTTTTTCATAAGAGGGTCGGGACTGAAGGATCAAAGTATAGATTCCATAAACAAATGCACAATGCAAAGTGATAAATTCATGGTCCGTTGCTTTAGACGGTACATCGGTTCTAGGCCAAATCAAGAAAAATGAAAAATCAAACAACCGTACATCCATGGATGCGAGGGGTACTACTCTTGGCGGGCATTTATAATCTGGCCTGGGGCTTATTCATTTACAATTTCCCGGCTGCTTTCGTGAACTGGTTGAGTCAAGGAGCGATGAACGAAGGTTCATCGCTTGTTACATATCAAGGTTTAGGAGTGCTACTTCTCGCTGGTGTGTTTATCTGGACGGCTATTTATTTTCATAAGTTGGGGTATTTGATTTGGCCGGCTATATTTCTGAAAGTAGCAGGTGGACCGTGGACATATTTTATATTGCTGGATGGCCTTTTCACTAAGCGGTTTGCATTTCATCTTATCATGAATGACTTGATCTGGGTAATCCCATTGACCATTATTGCGTTAAGATGGACAAAAGTGAGTAGAGCATGATACGAGCAGCGACTTTACTATGGCTGGTAGTAAGCCCCCTGTTGGCGATAGCCCAATTTGAGAAAGACTGGCATATACAGGATTCGGATACTCTTCCCTATCAATTGCTCCGTCCTCTGAATTTTGATCCTGATCAGGCCTATCCTTTGGTGATATTCCTACATGGCGCAGGAGAGCGTGGGTCTGACAATGAACTCCAAATGACTCATGGCAGCACGCTATTCCTGGAACCTAAAAACAGAGAGAAGTATCCTGCTTTTGTGCTTTTTCCTCAGTGCGCAAAAGAAGAGTTCTGGGCCAATCTCACATTCGGATACGAAAACAACTATGGTGTTACTCATCTGTCTTGGCAAGACGGCTTTTCAAGGCCTATGAACTTGGTACTTGGCTTGATGAAGGAGCTACAACAGAAGTACAAAATCGATGAAGACAGAATTTATTTAATGGGGCTTTCAATGGGAGGTTTCGGTACGTTCGATCTGCTTCAAAAGCAGTCGAGTATGTTTGCTGCCGGTATCCCCATCTGTGCAGGAGCTGACCCTCTAAGATTTGCTGAGCTTGTCGATATTCCGCTATGGGTGTTTCACGGGACCGATGATGATGTGGTGCCAGTCACATTGAGCCGAGAAGTTGTTAACTTCCTTGAAGCTGAGAAAGCCAATGTGAAGTATACCGAATATGAGGGCGTCAGACACGATAGTTGGAACAATGCCTTCGCTGAGAAATCACTATTGAAATGGCTCTTTGATCAAAAACGAAATGAACGCTAAAAAACACTTCAGTCGCCTCTATTTGTACAATGCCTGGGCTAACGAGATGCTTTATTCCTTTGTGAAGGAGGGGGCTTACCAGAATAAAAAAATCGATGAGCTCTTCAGTCACATCACAGTCGCCCAGGTCATCTGGCATCACCGGATAAGTGGGCAGGACAAGCCAAAGTGGGGACTCTTTGATACCATTCCAACCCACTTGTTGCTAGAGCTCAATCAAAAGAGCAATAAAGCATGGCAAGAGCTAGTGCTCGAAACTTCAAAGTCAGGTTTCAAGGAGAATATCTCCTATGTCGATACTAAGGGGGAAGACCAACAAACACGCTTACGGGACATTCTGACACATGTGGTCAATCACAGCACACATCATCGCGGACAGATCGTTGCATGGCTTAGAGCGGAAGATATCGTTCCCCCTGCTTTGGATTATATCTACTTCACAAGAGCTTGAACTACGTTTGCTATGCTAGCGAAAAAAAATTCTGGCCGTTGGTAAAACCAATGTTGGTGAAGTAGCGCTCTATTTTCTCACCAATTCCTCGCTTCCGAATTAAGTTGAGCACAAAGTGCCGTTCTGGAGATTTGATCTCCCGGTAAGCTAAAAACTCAAAACTCTGAGGCTTGCGATGGACTATATCAGTGAGGAAGTCTACTCGCACACCTTGTTCCATTAGCCATGTAGCCCTCTGCCGACATTCTTTGCTGGTCCCGCATGCTACAACTTTTTTATCACTTGATACATACTTCTCCATCCATCTAGACAGGTATTGACCCTTCACTTTGAAGAATGAGGCTTCAGCGTAATTGGGGTGCTTACGACTCAGTCTCGAGGATTGATCACTCCAGGTCAATAGCTTTTCGGTAATTTTTGCAAACAAGACCCCAGCCTCCATCCACCTAAGCCATAGCTCATAGTCCTCTGGAATAGGCGCAGTACTGTATCCACCATGCTGATCTATGAGGTGTTTTCGAAAAACCACGGTAGGGTGTGCAATAGGAGACTCTTTGAATCTATTAGCATAGTGTTCTTCAGGTGATAAAATTGCATTTTGCCAATCTACAAAATGGCTATAACCCTCTGATTTCGAGAAAGAAGACTGAAAAGTGGTTTGACAGCTGATTGCTCCAATCTTTGGATATTCATTAAGAAAGCCTATTTGCTTTTCCAGTCGATTCGGGTGACTCCAATCATCAGCATCCATACGAGCAACATAAGCCGCATCTGCAATAGCTAGACCCTTGTTCAGAGCATAAGCAATGCCTTGATCATCACATGACGTTAAGTTAATTCTTGCGTCTTGCTGCGTCCATTTTTTTGCTAAGTGGGGGCTCTTGTCAGTACATCCATTATCGATCAATATTAGCTCCCAATCAGAAAAGGTCTGATGGACAATACTCTCAACTGCCCTGTTGAGTGTCGACTCAGCATTGTAAAACGGAAGAAGGATGCTCACTTCGGGCATCCTTCAAAATTAATATCTGCTTTGGTATTTATGCTTCCTACTGACTACAATGCCATTCCGTCATTCCCTTGCAAGAGAGGTACGAGTGAGACTTGGGAATCTCCGACTAATTTCTTGAGTACAGGTGTAATTTTGACATTAGATTCCCAAGTCTCCTAAACTTCGCTCCGCGTGGCGCAAAGTCGCAAGGGAATGACGACTCGAGCTGTCGTGTAAGTTCAATGATTTGACAATCTCAGGTCAATTAAGTTTATGGTTACTCATCCCTTAAAGAAGTCACTGGATTTGCGGTAGCCACTCCAAGTGTTTTTGAAAAGATGGCAACAAAAGAAACAAGCAATACACCAAGTGCCGGAACTACGAAAAGCCCTGGAGTAATGTCAATGCGAAATGCATAGCCCTCCAACCAGTCGTTGACAATCATATAAGCAACCGGAATAGCAAACAGCATAGAAATTAAGACAAGCCAAATAAACTCCTTAGATATCAACGTCATCAACTGACTGACTTCAGCACCTAGCACCTTGCGAATACCAATTTCTTTAGATCGCTTGGAGACAGTAAAGGATGCCAAGCCAAATAAACCAAGCGCAGCAATCAAAATGGCAAAGCCAGTCAGTAAGCTAAAGACGGTTTGGAATTGCTCATCCTCACGGTATAGCTTGTCGAACTCCTGATCTAAAAAGAAGTAATCAAATGGTGCTGCAGGAAAGTGAGATTCGTATATCTCCGCTACTAGTCTCAACTGTGATTTATAATCAGTACTACTCACACGAATGCTAGCGTAAGAGTGGAAACTGCGGTCATACATGCACAAAAATATTGTGGGCTGGTAGTTGGTCTTAGCGGTGAGCTGTTGGTAGTTTTTAATTACCCCGATGATGGTACGGTGGGCGCCCCACATATCAAGTTTCTTACCGACCGCTTGTTCTGGTGACTCATATCCCCAAAGGCGTATGGCTTCTTCGTTGACGATGACCATATGTCGATTATTGCTTCCAGTGATAAAATTCGCTCCGGCCAATAGCTCCATTTGCATGGTTGCCAAGTAGTCTGAATCGACTCGGTTGACATAGAAGTTAAAGTTGTGAACTTCCAGTGCATCTACCGGATTAACACCTTGACTAGTACTTAAATGTATGGTTGGAAGTCCTGGTACTGATTCGGATAGCGCGACATTACTAAAAGTCGACTGGTTGAGAAGGTCATTTTTAAAAGCTGTAAACTTCCCTCTTAACTCATCAGTGTGAGGACTTCTTACCACAATAGTCTGCTCCAGGTTGAGCCCTAAATCCTTGGAGCGCATAAAGTCAAGTTGCCAATTTGCCGCTAGGGTCTGAACTAATAGAAATACAGTAATCGAGAATTGAAAGATGACAAGACCTTTGCGTAACAGAACACCACCCTTACTATGCGTATACTTACCCTTAAGAATGGCTACAGGCTTATAGGAGGACAGGATCAAAGCCGGAAAAATGCCTGCGATCAGCGTACTGACGGTAAGAATAGCTCCTAACAGCAACCAAAAGTCAGCTTGGTCTAAAAAGGTCAATGTTGATGGCAAATTGGCGGTTTGCCGAAAAAAGTCAAACAACAAAACCATAGCCAGCACGGCTATGCCGCCTGCCAGTACACTTACTAGCAACGATTCTGTGAAAAACTGAAAGCGAAGCTGGCCGAGCGTTGAGCCCATGACCTTCCTGACACCAACTTCTTTTGCCCTATCCATAGCTTTTGCTGTTGACAGGTTGATGTAGTTGACGATGGAGATGACGATCACCATAAGCGCTACACCGATCAAGAAAATGACATGCGTGCCATCACCATTTTGCTCTGGCTCGAATGGCTTATCAGAATAAAGATGAATGTCTTTGATCTTCTGACTAATAGCACGTTCTCCTTGCATTAAACCTAGTTCGTGCAATTGATCATTGAGCCTTGACAGGTTGATCACGAATGAGTGATATTGATCAGCTCTGTTGAGCATTAGGTAGGTATAGGTAGTATGATAGTCCCATTGTGTAGCAAGGCCTTGTTCATATTGATACATGGTGTTAAACGATACAATCAAATTGAACTTAAGGTGAGTATTGGCAGGGCTGTCCTTCACTACACCTACAACAGTGAGGTTTTGACCTATTTCCGGAACAAAAATTCCTTCACCAACTATATCGGTATTGCCAAACATTTTCACGGCCAATGATTCAGTGAGTACAGCTTCAAACGGGTTTTTAAAGACCCATTCATCAGTACCCTGAACAAAAGGGTGGCCAAACATTTCGAAGAAAGAAGGGTCGGCAGCATATGACTTTGCTTCTCGAAAATTCTTGTTATTGACATTAAGCGTCACCTCACTCAACCTGTAAACACGAACAAATTCTTCTACTTCGGAAAAATCGGTTTTTATCTTAGGGCCAAGTGGAGAGTAAGTTTCTACATCTTGATCTACAACAACCTCTCCATTGAGGTAGTCCATCGTTAAACGTACGACCCTCTCTGCATTTGGATTATAACTCTCATAGCTCATTTCGAACTGAGCATACAAAAAGATCAACATAGCAATAGACAAGCCTGTCGCCATTCCAAGCACATTGATTAACGAGTAGACCTTATCTTTTCGGAATACTCTGATCGCTATTTTTAGGTTGTTTTTCAACATGCCATAGGTATTAAGTCGTTGTTTGCCTTCAAAGTGGCGTAGCAGTGGAGGGCGTATAAGTTTTAGTAATTCTTTGATGTAGAGCCCTCTAGCCTTTTTTTCTGAATACAGCTCCAGATTGTTATGGTATATCTCTTCCAGATCTCCTTCCACCTCTTCGATGTAGTCATGGTTGAGTAGGAGCCGTAATAGCTTTTTCGGCCATTGGGGTAGTTGATTGACGGGCTGGCTCATATCCTCTTAAGGGTACCTTTTGACGCAGCTTTGAAAAAGGGAAAAAGGATGCTCAACTCGGGCATCCTTTAAAATTGACGCTAATACAAAGACGTATCTTACACCCAGGGCTTGGCCTACTCATCTCTTAAAGAAGTGACAGGATTTGCGGTGGCCACTCTCAATGTCTTGGAAAAGATTGCCATGAAAGAAACTAACAAAACACCAAGTGCGGGAACAATGAAAAGTCCCGGTGTGATCTCAATGCGAAAGGCATAACCATCGAGCCAGTCGTTGACGCTCATATAAGCTACCGGAATAGCAAAGAGCATTGAGATCAGCACAAGCCAGACAAACTCTTTGGAAATCAATGTCATCAACTGACCAACTTCTGCACCCAACACCTTACGAATACCAATTTCTTTAGCGCGCTTAGAAACAGTAAAGGATGCCAGGCCAAAGAGCCCAAGTGCGGCAATCAAAATCGCAAAACCCGTCAACAAACCAAATACTGTTTGGAATTGCTCATCCTCTCGATACAGCTTGTCAAATTCCTGGTCTAAAAAGAAGTAATCAAAAGGTGCAGCAGGAAAATGAGATTCATATATCTCGGCCACCATTCCTAACTGCGACTTGAGGTCGGCGGTGTTCGTCCGAATGCTAGCATAACTATTGAAGTCATTTGAATAGTTGAAAACAATGGCCTGATAATTTGTCTTGGCTGTGAGTTGTTGATAATTCTGAATAACACCGATAATAGTCCGTTGGTCTCCCCACATGTCGAGTTTAGTACCAACAGCCTGTTCAGGTGACTGATAACCCCAAAGGCGAATGGCCTCTTCGTTTACAATGACCACATTTTCGTTTTTACTTCCGGCAATGAAATTCGCTCCGGCAATCAACTTCATCTGCATGGTTGCCAGGTAGTCTTCATCTACCCAGTTTACATAGAAGTTGAAGTTGCGATCTTCAAGCGCCTCAACAGGATTGATGCCTGTACTGGTACTCTGCTGACTCGTAGGCAGTCCTGGTACTGTCTCGGATAGCGCGACATTACTAAAAGTTGACTGGTTGAGAAGGTCACTTTTAAAAGCTGCAAACTTCCCTCTTAGCTCATCTGTGTGCGGACTTCTCACGACAATGGTTTGATTGACATTAAGTCCCAGGTCTTTCGTACGCATAAAGTCAAGCTGCCAATTAGCCGCTAGGGTCTGTACCAATAGAAAGATGGTAATCGAGAACTGAAAGATCACGAGTCCCTTACGCAGTAGAACCCCACCCTTGCTATGTGAGTACTTGCCCTTGAGTATGGCGACAGGCTGATAGGAGGACAGGATCAAAGCTGGAAAGATGCCAGAGATCAACGTGCTTGTAGCAAGAATAACTCCTAACAGTAACCAAAAGTCAACTTGGTCTAAAAATGCAAAAGTTGTTGGTAGATTGGCGGTATGCCTGAAGAAGTCAAACAATAGCACCATGGCAAGTACGGCAAGGGTACCCGCCAGCAAATTGACCAGCAGGGACTCGGTAAAAAACTGAAAACGAAGCTGACCCAACGTTGAGCCCATCACTTTTCTAATGCCAACCTCTTTTGCCCTGTCCATTGCTTTAGCTGTTGAAAGGTTGATATAGTTGACGATGGCGATGACTATGACCATCAGCGCAACACCAACCAAGAAAATGACTCTTGTGCCATCGCCGTTCTGCTCTGGCTCGAATGACTTATCAGAATAAAGGTGAATGTCCTTGATTTTCTGGCTGATAACCAGTTCCTCACGTAACAGATCTAGTTCATAAAGCTGGTCATTGAGATTGGACAGGTTGGACTCAAAGGCAGGATATTGGTCTGGGCGATTGAGCATCAGATAGGTGTAAGTGTTGTTATTATTCCACTGAGTATCAAGATCCTTATCAAATCGATACATAGTCTCAAACGAGATCATCAAGTTGAACTTTAGATGAGTATTAGCGGGACTGTCCTTCACTACACCTACAACGTGAAGGTTTTGATCCATATCTGGAATAAGTATGCGTTCACCAACGATATCGGTGGTGCCAAACATTTTCAAGGCCAACGATTCGGTCAGTACCGCCTCCATCGGATCTCGAAATATTGACTCGTTTGTACCCTGAATAAATGGGTAGCCAAACATCTCAAAGAACGATGGGTCGGCCGCATATACTGCTGATTCACGGAAATTCTTATCATCAACATTGAGTGTCACTTCATCTAGTCCATATGTCCGCGCAAATTCTTCTACTTCAGAGAACTCAGCTTTTATTTTGGGACCTAAAGGCGGGTAGGTTTCCACATCCTGATCGATTAGGGTCTCCCCGTCCAAATAGTCCATGGTAATTCTTACTATCCTGTCTGCGTTAGGATTATAGCTCTCATAGCTCATCTCAAACTGTGCATAAAGCAGTATCAATAATGCTATAGCCAGTCCGGTAGCCATACCTACCACATTGATTAATGAGTAGACCTTATCTCTTTGGAATACCCGAATGGCAACTTTTATATTGTTCTTGAACATGCCGTAAGTGTTTAGTTGTTGTTTGCCCTCAAAATGCCTTAGTAGTTGGGGGCGAATGAGTTTTAATGATTCTTTGATATAGAGTTGCCGTGCTTTTTTCACAGGATGCAACTCAAGGTTTTCAAGGTAGATCTCTTCCATATCTCCTTCTATCTCCTCGAGATAGTCGTGGTTGAGGACATGGCGCATCAGCTTAACAGGCCACTGCGGTGGTTGGTGGTCGATCGTATGACTCATATGGTTTTCAGCGTAACATCGCCTGTCGGTATGGACTCCCACAAGCCTGCACGTATCTCCTTCAGTTCTTTTAGTACCATTTGAGCAAAGGGTGTTGCAGTGTAAATGCGCTTCCTTTTGCCTCCGCGTTTATTGGTAGCCTCACCGAATTCCGAATTGAGAAAGCCTTTCTCCTCCATTCGCTTCAGTGCGGATTGTATCGAGCCGACACTGAGTTGTTCCTTCAAGCGCGCCTCAAGCTCTCGCTTGATCTCCACGCCGTAAGCATTTTCCTGAAGAACTACCACTACAAGGAGCACCATTTCTTCAAATTCTCCGAGCTTCGTTTTTTTCATGACTTCATATTATTCGTAATTGCAGTAAATATAGTTACATTATTTTATTCGTAATTGCAGTTTTTATTAGGGTTAGCAATCGATCTTTATTGTCTGGTAATTGCAAAAGGTATCTCTATCTATCCTCAATGCGGTTTATTGAGAACAGGCCATCACATTATGTCGTGAAAGCTCGAACAAGTACTAATCGGCCTTTGTAAGATCTATCTCCTTTAAGATCTTATCAACCACCTGTTCAGATTCTTCATAGATTGCGTTGAGAATACCACTAAAACTGGTATTGAATCCTACAAAGTAGAGTCCTGTGCATTCCTCGGACCATGCTGATTTCGGTACCCCTTTTTTGTCAAAATGGTCACTGGTGATCTCTATAAATTCCGGTAGGTCTGCGGTGTAACCTGTAGCAAGTATCACATGATCAAATTCTTCCTGCTCGCCGGATTGGTAGATTACGCCATTCGCAGTAAATGAACGGATGTCATCAACGATTTTGATCTCTCCTGTTTTGATACGATTGACCGTTCCCAGGTCGATGACAGGGGTTTTACCGTACTCCCGAAGTTGAGCAGCTGGGGGGTCATGAGGGGTTTTGATCCCCCATTCGCTCAAATCACCGACAGCTATCCTTCTGAGCAGGACGCCTACTCGATCCCCAAGCCAATTGGGTAGCTTCCTTAGTATCATGGCTGTCTTCTGAGTAGGCCTCCCCTTAAAATCCCTGGGAACTATATTGACTGGTCCTCTGATACTGACAGACGGTTGGGCTCCATTTTCTACCAAATCCAGAGCTATTTCAGCCCCGGTGTTACCCATTCCTACGACTAATACCTTACAGTCTGCATAGGGTCTGGCATTCTGATAGGATCGACTATGTACCAGAGTGCCCTTGAAATCTCGCTGACCAGGCCAAGTAGGGACAAAAGGTACCCTATTGTAGCCTGAACATACTACCACTTGGTTGGCAGTATAGACTTTATTTTGGTCCGTTGTTACTTCCCAATGAGTACGTGTTGCCTTCACTTTGATCACTTTTTGGAAGAATTTTACCGATAGGTCAAAATGAATACAATAGTCTGTTAAGTGATCAATTAGCTGATTTTTAGAAATGTACTGTGGCCAATCTTCGGGTAATTTAAAGTGCGGTAAGTGGGAATATTCTTTAATAGTATGCAGATGTAGCCGATCATAGTGGTTGACCCATGAGCTACCGACCTGACCAGCCTGCTCGAGGATCAGGCTATCAATACCTGAATGCTTTAGTCGGCCCGCTACAGCCAGGCCTGCAGGCCCAGCGCCAATAATAATGATAGGGTGGATAGTTTCCGGCATGACCTGAATCTAATTTTTATACTTGACAGTGACAATTATCATGTGTCCCAAGTGATATGGCTCATTGTACCAGAACTCTATCGCATCTACCTTCGATAAACCGGTTGGGGAAGTTATGCGGAATAAGAAATTCCCTCCATTAAGGGAAATCAATCCCACCTCAATAGAAGTAGTTTAGGTTTTAGTAAGCCCCCGTCCTGGGGGCTTCTTTCTTTCGGTTAATCCTGACGGTAGATTTTACCATCTTTCATGACGAAGCGTACCTCGCGCATTGCTGTGATATCTTGGTCTGGCCTCCCTTCGACAGCTACAAGATCTGCCAATAATCCCTCTTTCACTGAACCCCGATCTTCTAACTGTAAGTACTCCGCATTATCTGAAGTGGCCGATTTGAGAACATTCATTGTACTCATCCCATACTCAACCATCATTTCCAGCTCTCTCACATTGTCACCATGCGGAAATACCCCTACATCACCGCCAAATGCAATTGGCACGTTGGCTTCAAGAGCTGCTTTGAAGCTTTTTTTCTTTTGTACGATTCTCGCTGGATCTGGATCCGCACCTTTTTCCCAGCCTCTATACTGGGAGATAGCATCACCTGCAGCTAGTGTTGGACACAGCGCTACACCTTTTTCAGCCATTAACTCAAATACTTCTTTTGTCCCTCCATCGCCGTGCTCAATAGTATATACTCCCGCCTCTACAGCACGGCGCATACCTTCTGCTGTGGCTGCATGTGCTACTACAGGCCGACCGCTGCTTTCAGCCACTCTCACCATAGTTTTCAACTCCTCTAACGTAAATGTAGGCATAGCCTGACCCATTGGACCCCAGCGATAGTCCGCATAGACCTTGACTACATCAGCCCCCTTGCCGATCTGATCTCTGACTACTTTGATCAGGTCGTCATGACCATCTGCAGCCTCCGCACCTAGCGGAACAGTTACACGGTCATGAAATCCTTTGGGACCGTAACTTCCCGTAGCAACTATCGCTTTTCCAGCTACAATCAATCTCGGACCAGGTATGATCCCTTTTTCAATGGCTCTTTTTACTCCAACGTCTGCGTATGCTGCTCCTTCAGAACCTAAGTCACGCATTGTGGTAACTCCAGCCATCAGCGAAGCTTCACAATGCACCACTGCTCTCACTACTCGCTCAGCCTCAGACTCGATTAACACCTGATCATTCCAGCCAGTCTCGTTGTATGGGTGTAGTAGTATATGAGAATGGCCCTCAATCAGTCCGGGCATCAGGGTGAGTCCTTCCAGATTGATCTCTTCCAGGGCACCTTTCTTCTTGAAATCGCCGGCCGGACCAAACCATGCGATGGTGTTTTGTTCTACCAGCACCCACCAGCCCACTTTCATCTCCGCACCATCGAAAACACGATCCGCTTTAAGCAAATATCTTGAAGCTGATTGAGCATGGATCGCCAACTTATTGATGCTGAAGAGCATACAAAAAGTGAAAAAAAATCTTAGCAACCGGGAAAAACAATATTTTGACATGAAATACGACTTAACAATAATGAACTAATATGACTTAAGATACGTAGTATTTGGACTTGCACCTTACTTTTTAGCGTATGAGTAAAGAACTTCTACCCCCTGAATTTCAATTTCCGTTCAAGACGACTTTGAGTCTTAGTAACATTATTGGCTATTGGCAGGTCAAAACCAATGACTCTAATGCTTTTATTGCCGGTCATGCTCGGGAAATCGTCCGCCAGTTAGAGTCTGCACCCGAGCTTTTTGCTCCGATTGAAGACCCTGCTATTCTTGACGAACATCGTGATCTGGTCAACATGCTGATGTCAGCACTGGTACCTCAAGCTTTGGTAGATGACAATCTTACCTCGGCTGTAGATCCATTTGGCATGAACATGTTCTACATTACCCGGCCAATGCAGGACATCATGGACCGTGCTGGCTCGTTTGTAGGGATGATCCAAAACATGGACCTGAAAGAAATGTTTGAAAGCAAGGCCATGTATGCGTATGGCGCCATTATGGAGCAGTTCTATGGGGTGACACTTAATTTGGACCGCCCTATTGTTGCGGCATTGCAAGACGAAAAAACGGGACTTACCAAATACTATAACGTAGAGATCAATACACGTTTTTGTGAGACCGTTCTCTTAGGAGACCTACCGGAATTGTCAGATGAAACGATCAAGTACCTCATTGATCATTTATTCAATATAGATGTCTGGCGTGAGTATTTACCGCCGAGTCTTTTCGAGTTCCGTGGGTTTGCGATGTACAGCATGGTCGATGTGACCAGGCAGGAGGTGGTCTCATCGATCAAGGAACTACTGCTCAAAAAGGACAGCATTGTAGATCAAGAAAGCTTCTTTGCTCTCCAGGAAAAACTTCAAAGCTTACTGCAAATCAATAATCTGATACTTGGTATTTCAGGTTACCAGAAAAACAAGCGGTCATTCATCAATTTTGGAAAGAAAGTATGCCGAAGCATCATGATGGAGGCTGGTGAAGGGATCACCTGTGCTAATGCCCAGGAAGAGATGTACACCTACTTTTCCGAACATAGGAGTATCCGCATCTTTGAAGATCTGTCCAAGTCTGACGAAATGGAGGGTTTTGAGCAAGTGCTCATGGACGAAGGTATCATGAACCTGATACTGGCACCACTCTTCTATGACAATGAGTTCATCGGCATGATTGAGCTTTGTAGTCCAAAAGCAGGCGATCTGAATATGTTTGCCGCTTCCAAAATAGAAGAGATACTACCATTATTTGCAGTAGCTGTAAAACGTAGCGCAGAAGAACTCGAAAACAGAGTACAGTCAGTAATCAAAGAAAAATACACCTCAATCCACCCTACTGTAGAGTGGAAGTTTATCAATGCGGCATACGACTATATCGAAAAAGAGGAGCGTGGAGAGTCTCCGGAACCAGAACAAATAGTCTTTGAAAATGTCTACCCATTATATGGCGCTTCTGATATTCGAAACTCTAGCACAGAGCGAAACAAAGCCATATTAGCAGATTTGCGTAAACAACTCCGTCTGGCGAGCAAGGTGCTGGAAAAGGGCTTCGAGGTCAATCAACTTCCTGTTATCAACGAAGTGCAATATAGATTAGGCAAGCAGATCGCCAAAATTAAAAGAGGTTTGCTGACAGGAGATGAAGTAGCAGCGCTCGAATTCTTGCGGGAAGAGGTAGAACCTATACTTCGCAACCTCGAAGGAAATCATCCCGACTTTAAAGCAGTTACATCAGCCTATTGGAATGAGCTCGACCCGAAGTTGAATATGGTTTATGAGTCCAGAAAGGCCTTCGAGGAAAGTCTGACACAAATCAATGATACTGTTGGGGCTATTATCGACCGGGAGGAAGAAATTGCCCAAAAAATGCATCCTCACTTCTTTGAGAAGTACAAGACCGATGGTGTCGAGTATAACATGTACATTGGTGAATCGCTGGCTGAAGAGGAAAAGTTTGACCCATTCTATCTGCGTAATCTCAGACTTTGGCAGCTGATCACGACTTGTGAAATAGCACGCCAAACATCCAGGATCATACCTGAATTGAGTCTACCACTCGAAACCACTCATTTGATTTTGGTACATAGCTCACCGCTCGCTATCAAATTCAGAATGGATGAAAAGCAGTTTGATGTCGATGGTGCCTATAACATCCGATACGAGATCATTAAGAAACGTATTGACAAGGCACTGATCAAGAACACAGATGAGCGTCTTACTCAGCCTGGAAAAATTGCGGTAGTATATGGACAAGAAAAAGATGCTCGCGAATACACTCAGTACCTCGAATACCTCCACAATAAAGGTTATCTGGAAAAGGAGATTGAGCATCTCGAACTCGAAGAACTGCAGGGCGTCAGCGGTCTCAAGGCTTTAAGGGTAAAAGTGGTAGATTCATCGAAGACAGTCATTGGTGAGCTTGAAAAACTCATCCAACAAGCTTAGCGTTTTCTGACCCAATCAACAAAACCGGCAATGATTGGGTCAGCCTTAAGCTTATCCAATGAATTAAGCTCACGTCCCAGGTGCTTTTCTGAGTACTGTTTATGGATAAAAATGTGACAATCACGGCAGATATTGACCCCTTCGTCAAACGCCTGTCGATCAAAGTTCTTTCTAAACCATTTGTTGGTGCGTGTAGTACGAGGAATCAAATGATGGAAAGTTAGATGTCTCTCCCTACTACACATTTCGCAATTGCCAAATTTGTCTGCTCTACCCATATCGCTAAACGGATTTCAGAACCTGAAATCTCGCAAAAAGTTCCTCACTATACCATTGCCGGTCTCTGGTTTTCGTCACCACTTCCCTGTGAAGGCGGCTTTTGTAGGCATAGTCTTTCATGTGGTTCAAACTCTCCCAGACGCTAAAAGTAGCTTGCTGGATCAGTGGCCACTCTCCAATACCTATGGACAACTTAAGCCCAGGTCGGTCCTCAATAGATTTGCTTACTGAGGGGACATGTCTCCAAAACTCTAGCATTCTTCTCTTACTAATGCTGGCTCTTGTGATCACTGCCCAGGGGCTATCCTGCTCAAGAGGTGCCTGATAGTAAAACGGTTCAACCTTGTCCCAGAGACCATGGCCATGAACAGGTCTAAGATAATAGAGCGATCTGTGAGACGCTTTGTCATTGTACTCCTGTTGGAAGCTGCTCTGAATAAAGAATTCTTCGGCCTTTTGTGTATTATCCCAAACACTTAACATAGCGTACTGCCCAAGGTTCGGATATATACTAAACCCATTACCGGCGCCAGTCCCGAGCATTTTATGAAATTGCAATCCCGTCACATTGCTTAAATGCCGGTAGCCTAATTGCATCTGCTTAAAGGCCCAGTATTTGTGCCGGGTGAACTGAAAGACTGCAACAGTTGCAATTTGGTCAATGGGGATCATAAAGCAAATAATCTCTAATCAAGCTAATTGTTATTATTCATTGAGTTTAATTTCGACCGTAGGTATCACATATCCGCTCTTAAGCATCAATTCTGTTGATCGTACAATGAAAAAAGTGATTATAGCTTCAAAGAATCCCGTCAAAATCGACTGTGTCAAGGAGACCATGGATGTAGTATTCGACAAGGAAAAACTCGAGTATAAGGGCATAAGTGTCCCATCTGATGTTGCTGATCAGCCTATAAGCGAAGAAGAAACACTTGCGGGAGCTCTCAATCGGGCTTCAAACGCAAAAGAAGTTCATCAGGGAGATTATTATGTTGGGATAGAAGGAGGAATATCTGACGATGGTAATGTCATGACGGCATTTGCATGGGTAGTTGTCATCTCAGGTGCGAAAACAGGCAAAGCCCGTACTTCAACCTTCGAGCTACCGCAAAAAATTGCAGAGCTTGTAAGAGCGGGTGTCGAGTTAGGTCATGCTGACGATCAGGTATTTGAGCGTCAAAACTCCAAACAGAAAGATGGTGCAGTTGGCATTCTCACCAAAGGACTGCTAGATCGCAAAGAGTACTACAAGCAAGCTGTCTTATTGGCGTTGGTACCCTTTATCAACTCAGAGCTCTATTAGTTCTTAGCTACAGCGACGTTATTGTCAATGTAGTTTTTCAAACCTTCTTGCCAGTTAGCTCCAGCATCCCATTGATCGCCGATGTAGACGTTACCACTAATGGTATGCTGAATGTAGTATTTATGAACAGGTTGATCAATTGGATACTTCACAGCAACTGGCTTATCATTCACCGTATGGACGCTGATGTAATGAGTTTCATTGCGCGAGAGCTCATAGTCCAGCATTTTTCGTAAAGTAATACCTCTGGCATGTACACCCATCAGGAGAAATTGAAAGCCATTAGAAAAATAGAACCTTCCATCTTCACGATAAGGTAGCAGTTCATATTTGTAGGGGTATGAAGCCATTAGTTCTTTGAGCTCGCGATTATTGCTTGCTACCTTTCTGTTATAGTCTTCTATTTCTTGTCTGATGTTGGCAGGTATTGTCTCAGGTTTTTTGATTTCGATAGAATCGAAAAGAGGAACCGCCAGTTTTTCTATTCTGATATCAGTAGAGTAAACAGGAAATCTGCGCTTTGCCAATAGTTGAGTATCATCGAAGAATTCAGGATAGTCTGAAATCAAAAAATTCTGATACGGTATCTCTGCTCTGATGATGTCCTGACCAAGAATACGAACCATATCTTTTAGCTCATTACCTTCAATCATCCAGGCAGACTGACCGGCTTTAAAGAGGGGTTCGTCCGCACTGTACGGCGTGATCTTAATTGCGTAATCTGACCTGGTCGTATCAGGGAAGTAATCAAAAAGGACAACATTTTGTATCTGGCGGGTATTAAGCAGGGAGATAAAATTCGCAGTAGCGGTACGACCGGCTTTGAAGTCTTGCCAATAGAAATATGCCACGGCATCAACCTTCACATTTCCCAAGTAATCATGCAATTCAGTCGCTTTCTCTTTCCATGCTCCCGAAATTAACTGCTCTGTACCGGTATTGATCATCACCACAGTGCGACCAGAAATGAGTGTTTCCGGGAGTCGCTGATCCCTTCGCAGATACGAACAGTTGTAGTCTTCAAGAAAGACCATATTCTGGGCATAGGTGAGGCAGGGAAAGGTCAGCGCCAGAAAGAGCGTTATTTTGGTAAATTGCACGAACGGCATATCCTTCGTTGAACGAAAATATCCTTTGGTTAAGTGTCTAAATTTATCAATAATAATTTCCTCCGCGTATCTGGCTTAGTGATTTTGATGGGCTGCTACCGTAGTAGTATCGCATTTGCCCAAAGTGACTCCACCCGCCTCATGAATATACTAGAGCAACTATGCGGAGAAACTGCCAATGGTCGTAAACCTGGGACCGCAGGCCATCAATGGGCTAATGAATTAATCGTCAACCAGTTTCAAGAGATTGGCCTTGAGAAAATTGGAGAAGGGTATTTACAATCCGCCTTTTCTGAAGACGGTAAAAGAATCCTGAATATACATGGGCTGATTCGTGGGAGCAGTGAAAGATACATGCTGATTACAGCACATTACGATCATCTGGGAGAAAGAGATAGTGAGATATACTATGGTTGTGATGATGACGCTTCCGGAGTAGCATCTATGCTAGAAATAGCACGATATTTTAAGACAAACCCTACTCAACATTCGCTCATTTTCATTGCATTTGACAGAGAAGAAGAAGGCTTGCTTGGCTCGAAGTATTGGGCAGAAAATCCTGTTATACCCTTAGAGAAGATTGACTTGATCTTCAACATGGACATGGTAAGCAAGAATGATAAAAATGAGATTTATGCATCCGGTGCTTATCATCATTCATATCTCAAAAGCCCTATTGAAGAAGTTGGAGAAGGCTTTAAGAGCCTTTCAGTAAGGTTTGGTCATGACAGGCCAATGAGCGGGCCGGATGACTGGACTTATGCTTCGGATCATGGCCCATTCCTTCGGAAAGGTGTGCCACATATTTATTTCGGTGTGGAAGACCATCCCTATTACCATAAACCTACGGATACTTTTGAACGCACGAGCTTTTCATTCTACCAGAACGTGACGAACTTCCTTATCTCAACAGTCGAAAGACTGGATAAAGAATTACCAAATGACTGAGCCAAAACGCTGTGCGTGGGTAGAAAACACCTTCGATCTCTACTATGAATACCATGACAAAGAGTGGGGCGTACCTGTTCATGATGAGAAAAAGCTATTTGAGTTTCTCATACTAGAAGGAGCCCAGGCAGGACTTAGCTGGAGTACCATTTTGAGAAAAAGAGAAGGTTACAGAAGAGTGTTTGCGGATTTTGATACGGAAGAAGTCGCTCAGTTCTCAGAGTCTCAGATACAAGGAGCGCTGTTAGATCCTGGTATTATCAGAAACAAGTTGAAAGTGAGGTCTGCTGTGACAAACGCACAAAGGTTTCTAGAGGTGCAAAAAGAGTATGGTTCTTTCGATAGCTACATTTGGTCATTCGTGAATGGGAAACCAATAATCAACAATTGGAAAACCATCGCAGAAGTACCTGTCACCACAGATATCTCCGATAGATTGAGCAAAGACCTAAAAAAACGAGGCTTCAAGTTCGTGGGTAGCACCATAATATACGCATTCATGCAAGCCATTGGTATGGTCAATGATCACACCGTCGATTGTTTTAGACATAAAGAACTGGCATGAGAATACTAGCAGCCATGGCTCTGCTGATTTTGATGTCGGCAGGATGCAAAAAAGAAGAAGCACAAGAGTGCATTGATCAGAGCAAGGTCAACCCTACTGCCATATGTACCATGGACTACCGTCCCGTATGTGGCTGTGACGGAAAAACTTATGGCAATGCTTGTGGCGCGGAAAACAATGGCGTTACTTCTTGGACGGCCGGTGAGTGTCAGTAAAGCACCTGGTTTTCTCCTAAACATTTTGACTACACTTACAGACTAGAGAATTCTGTTCTTTTCTACAGCAGAGTTTAATGTATCTCTTAAGTCAGGTGCTTTTTTGGTTCATAGTCAACGCTCGTCAATGGAAGTTTTACGGTAGTCAATCAAATTTCATTTGCGTGATTTCGCAGGTCACATTTGATCAAAAATCAAACAAATGAAAAAGCTCAAATTAAAACTTTCATTTTTAGCAGCAATAGTGAGCATAGGACTCCTAAGCTGCGGAAGCGATGATGAACCTTCGCCTAACCCGGATCCAGCCTACCCGCCTGAGATCGGTCATTCCGGCGATGGTTTACTCTCGGGACATCTTTCCCGAATTGTTGAAGAGCAGGGTATTCCCGCACTCTCTGCAACTTTTTTTCAGGATACTGAGATACTTGAGTCTGCCAGCGTGGGACTTAGGTCCGAAGGCAGTCCTCACAGTGTTACGGCAACAGACCAATGGCATGTTGGCTCAATTACTAAATCCATGACAGCTACTTTGGTGGCAATACTCGTGGAAGAGGAAGTATTGGAATGGGGGACTACCATTAGTGATGTTTTCGCCGATGCAGCGAACGAGCCATATGGCGACATCACCATAGTAGAACTACTCTCGCATACAGCTGGCGTCACTCAAAATGAGGACCTGGGAATAGATCATTTGGATGGTGCACCAGTCAGCGATAAGCGTCTCGAATGGGCTGTCGCTGCTCTGGAGTCTGGTCTCTCAGCGCGTGGAACACATCGATACACCAACAATAACTATGTCATTATCGGTGTATTACTAGAAGCCCTGACAGGAACGCCCTGGGAGAGCCTGCTCACTATGAAACTACTAGAGCCATTGGGCATGTCCCAAACAGCCTTTGGCGCTCCAGGTACAGCGGGAGGTACCGATCAACCTTGGGGTCATACCGGAAGCCCCGGAGATTGGTCTCCAAGAGATCCGGGAGACGTATTCTCAGACAATCCTCAAGCGATTGGTCCTGCAGGTACAGTCCATACTACCGTCAATGATCTAGCCAAGTATGTTGCTGTGCATCTAGGTCACAGCCAACTATTATCAGAGGCCTCTTTGATAAAGCTCCACTCTGAAGTTGGAAATTCTGGCTATGCCCTCGGTTGGAATGTATCTCCGTTCGGAGTATTCCATGCAGGAAGCAACGGACGCTGGTTTGCTCAACTGGTGATATCTCGAAACATGGGAATAGCAACCTTCAGCGTCACTAACTCCTACCATGCCAGTGATGGTGGCAACAGTGTGACAGCTGTACAAGAGGCATTGGGGCTCTTAGGCCAAAGGTTTGAAAACTTGTAATGAGATGAAACGAGATATAACAATAGTCGTGGTGGCGTTACTTCTTTCATTAGTATCCTCTACTGCTGAGGCCCAAACCGAAACAGAAGGTTTTGGTGGGGCCGAATTTAACTGGACACAGATTGATGGTACATCTGCATTTGAAGCAGGTGGTTTCGGAGCAAAGTATCTTAGTGAACGCTGGTACCTTGGTGGAGGTGGCATAGGAGCATCATCGAGTTCAGAAGCTGAGGATTATTCCATGGGATATGGTGGTGTGCTTGTCGGAGTATCGCCACGGCTTGGCGAAATCATTAAGCTCGATATTAGCCTGATGGCCGCCATAGGAGGCATGACACAAGAACTCCCTGGTCGCAATGATGAAGAGGACTTCATATATGTGTTAAGACCAAGGGTCAACCTGGACTTCCAATTAAGTGATTGGTTTAAAATGGGTACCGGTGTGGGTTATCGACAAATATTAGGTGTCAATAACCTTGATATAAGTAATAGAAACGCTTCCGCACCATTCGCAGGCATCACGTTGAAGTTTGGTAATTTCATGTCAAGGTCTACAGCCGAATAGTTCTCACTGCCTTGTTTCCAGTTTCACATAGCAAAAAGGTTATCATTCCTCTCGTTCATCTATCGGTGTGGGTGGGGATGGTGGCCTTTTTGAATTCCGAGATCGTCTATCTCGAATGGGGTTTTTTTGATAAGGAGAGCAATACCCTCTTACGGCCGATCATAGTAGGCATGGTAGCAAACGCTGTTGTTTTCTACTCCCAGGTCTACTATATCATTCCCCGAAGGTTCAAAAAAGGCATGTGGGTTTATTCATTCGAGTCATTGGGAAGTTGTCTGCTGATCACACTGCTGGTCTCTGCCTACGATATCTTAGAAATAGATAGAATGTCAATTACCGATGTTTCAAAGTTTGGTTCTGATGAATATACTCAAATCGTGTTTTTCAATTTTGCACTAAGAGGGGTTTGGTCATTGTTAGCCATGGCCTATCGTTTTCCAATAGACTGGTTTCGCAAGGAGCGCCAAAAAGAGCAGTTGATCAAGGAGAGACTACAATCGGAGCTGGATTTTTTAAAAGCCCAGATCAACCCGCATTTCCTTTTCAATGGGATCAACAGTATCTATCATCTGATCAACAAGGACGGAGATAAAGCCAAAGAAACACTATTACAATTCAGCGGTCTTTTGAGATACCAAATCTATGATTGTCAATCCGCACAGATATCTCTTTACAAAGAGATCAACTATCTAAAAGCATACATTAACATGGAAGCCGTTAGAAAGGATGGTGATGTTATCATAGACTTTAGCCTCAATGACAGTCTTAAAGTACTGTTGGAAGATCAATCCATCACTCCGAAAATTGCCCCGTTGTTGATCACACCATTTCTTGAGAATGCCTTCAAGTTTGTAAGCCAGTCGGATGAGCATAAGAGCAACTGGATTAAAGTAAATATGAAGCTGAGTAATGAGGTGCTTACAGTCAACATAGCCAACTCACATGATGATCAGGATAACTCTGGTCCCAGGGAAGGAGAAGGTGGCCTGGGACTTGCCAATGTAAAAAAGAGGCTCCATTTGATCTATGCTGATCGACATGCTTTGGAGCTGAACAGGTCTACTAATCTGTTTGAAGTTAACTTAACCCTAGCGTTATGATCCGATGTATTATTGTTGATGACGAGCCTTTGTCCCGAGAGGGACTCAAGGACTATGTGACTCAAGTTGAGTTTCTGGAATTGGTGGGCTCGTTTAAAAACGCTATCCAGGCAAGTAATTTCATACATACAAATGCGGTCGATCTATTATTTCTGGATATCGAGATGCCTAAACTCAGTGGAGTTGATTTTTTAAAGTCTACCGAAAATCATCCTCCGGTGATATTCACCACTGCCTATTCTGAGTATGCCCTGGAGAGCTATGAGTTTGATGTGATCGATTATCTTGTTAAGCCCATCAGTTTTGAGCGATTTCTCCAGGCAGCCAACAAAGCCTTCAAAAGATTCAGGGTCACAACGGCAACTTCTCAAACGCAGGAGATATTTATCAAAACAGACCAAAAACTTGTCCGGATTGCCATGAAAGACATACTCTTCATCGAGGGTATGCAAAATTATCAGGTGGTACATACTACTAACGAAAAGTTGATCACATTGATCCCACTGAAGAATGCTTTCAAACTACTACCGGAAGACCGTTTTATCCAGACCCACAAGTCATTTATTGTCAACCGAAATCAGATAGAGGCAATTGTAGGCAATGAGATCATGATCAAAGGTCACAGGGTGCCCATCAGTCATCGCATGAGGAGCCAGGTGCTAGAGGCACTCACGCATCACAAGCTAATGAGCAAATAGAAGCACCTACATCTTTTTTACTATTTCCTCTACCGGAATTTTTATGCTCCACATGCCTCTCAAGTCACCGAATTGATGCCCTAGCGCATTATCGTCAGGATAGAGCTCTTTTAGCTTGGTCATGGTTTCTGGTAAGATCTGTTCTTGAGTACCATGACAGTTAAGACACATAGCATTAGATATGGCAATAGGTTTGGTATAGAGTACGTACTTTTTTACCTCATCCAGTTGTGCATTTTCCGATAGGGGCTGGCCATTTTCTATGCCGTACTGATAGGCTTCCAATATCTCTTTTTCCCAATCTTCCGGCGCATCCTTAGGATTTCGTACGCGGAGAGAAGCTCGCTTGATAGTAGCTCCGTTAGCTTTAGCCAGAGAATCTACTAAAGGGTATGCTACGACGTTACAATAGGCCACCGCGGCAGGCACTCCTTCATTTCGAATAGTAGACATTAGGGTCTGACCTAGCAGCTTTTGTGCAGTATCAGCCAGCATAGCTGCCTGTTGTTGACCTGCCGTAAGAATGTCCACGTCAGCAAGCTTTTTAAGCTCGCGGTTGGTCATTTCTTCTTGTACGGCGCTACGTTGATCCGCATCAATGTTTTTTGATTCACAAGCGGAAAGAATTGCTAGTACAATAATCGCTAATGGCAAGGGACATAAGAAGTGTTTCATATCCTGTAAAGAACAAGCAATCAAAAAATATGATTTCCGCATTTACTATTTTTGCGACTTCAAAGCAGTTCTGTTCGGAAATAAGACCGAAGATGGTCAGGTATCACATTTTGCAGATTCATCAACGAACAGACTCCATGTAATTTATCCAATATGATTGAGAAGCTGGAAGAGATAAAGCATCGGTTCGAAGAGGTGAGCCAATTGATTGTACAACCCGATGCTATGTCTGACATGAAGAAATACGGACAGCTTAACAAAGAGTACAAGGACCTTGAGAAGGTGGTCAAAAAATATGACGAGTACATACTCGTCCGCGAAAACATAGCAAACACCAAGCAGATCATCGATAAGGAAAAGGATGAGGAGTTTCGTGAAATGGCCAAAATGGAGCTCGATGAGCTAGTCCCTCAGGAAGAGGCCCTTGAGGAAGAGTTGAAGCAGATGCTGATCCCTAAAGACCCCAATGATAGCAAAAATGTCATTCTCGAGATCAGGGCAGGTACAGGTGGTGATGAGGCCGCTATTTTCGCAGGTGACCTGTACAGGATGTATACCCAATTTGCTGAGGGGGCTGGCTGGAAAATGTCGCTCATGAACCTAACGGAAGGTACAGCTGGTGGCTACAAAGAAATCGTGACAGGTATCGAAGGGGAGGATGTATACGCCAAATTGAAGTTTGAATCCGGTGTACATCGTGTGCAGCGCGTACCCGCAACAGAATCCCAGGGACGAGTTCATACTTCTGCTGCTACAGTAGCAGTGTTACCTGAAGCAGAAGAGGTGGATGTAGAGCTTAACATGGGGGATATCCGAAAAGATACCTTTCGTGCCTCTGGAGCTGGTGGGCAGCACATCAACAAAACCGAATCTGCTGTACGACTAACGCACCACCCATCGGGATTGGTGGTAGAGTGCCAGGATGGTCGCTCCCAACATGCCAACTATGATAAGGCGCTAAAAGTATTGCGATCAAGGCTCTATGAGATGGAGCTTAAAAAGCACAATGAAGAAATCGCGGGTCAACGGAAGTCCATGGTGGGTAGTGGCGACCGTTCTGATAAGATCAGGACATACAACTATCCGCAAGGACGGGTCACAGATCACAGAATAGGTTACACGGTCTATAACTTACCAAATGTGATGGACGGAGATATAGCCGACTTTATAGAACAGCTCAGGATCGCCGAAAATGCAGAGAAAATGAAAGAGGGGGCTGAGCAATAATCTATCTGCTACTTCTTCGTTATCGCTTAGCTCAATGTTATTAACCTACACCTTCGGTTTTGTATAAAGCAATCTCCAAAGTCATTCTGCTTTCGGTGATCATAGCCACCATGCTCTGGAATTGCACTCCTAACGACGAGGTGATTTCCTCAGACCCAGGCATTGAGATTTCTTTTTCCGTTGATACTGTTAAGTTTGACACGATTCTTACGGAAGTGCAGAGCATTACTCGGCGTGTTCGTATCTTCAATCCAAGCGACAATGCCATCTTAATTGACAGAATAGGCCTGGCCACCAACGACAGCCCCTTCTTACTTACCATCAATGGTGAGCAGGATGCAGGTTTCAATGAAGTGCCACTACTTGGAAAAGACAGTCTTCTCGTGTTGATCGAAGCAACCATCGACCAGCGCAACGAATCGAACCCATACATCGTCAAAGACTCGATTGTCATTGACTACAACACACGGTCTAAGGATATCAAACTAATTGCCTGGGGGCAGGATGCTAACTTCCTTGGCGAAACGATCATTGAGGAAAGTACCACTTGGACCCGCGGAAAACCTTACGTTATCACAAGCATTGTGCTTGTTGACTCATTGGTCAATTTAACTATTGAGCCCGGCACACAAGTCCTTTTTGAGCCTTTGGCCGGTCTTTTTGTGCTAGGTACGCTGACTGCATTAGGTACAGCGGAAGAGCCGATACTCTTTAGCAATACAAGGTTTGATGATGAGTTTGCGGACGCCCCTGGTCAGTGGGATGGCATATACATCCTTGAAGGGAGCAGCAACAACCAGATCAAACATGCCATTGTCAAAAATGGGTCAAGAGGCATTCGGGTTGGCTCTCCCGATATGGATACAGAATTTGATATTATCATAGAGCATACCATCATACAAAACATGTCTGTTGCCGGCATTGAGGCCTTCACTTCTGATGTATTAGCGAGAAACACACTTATCCATAATTGCGGTAGCTACCTGGTAGGCAACTTCGCGGGAGGTAATTACCTGTATGAACACTGTACCTTCACCAACTTCCCCTCTTCTTTGTTTCGAGAGGACCCCTCAGTGCAGTTTTCTGATAATGTTCTCTTGGACAATGACCAGTTGCTGATCGAGCCACTGTCTGTGAAAGTGGAAAACTCGATCATCTGGGGAAGCGAGCGAGAAGAGATCATTTTGAGTGATGAAGGAGGCCAGGTGCTGTTTTTTAATTTGACTAATAACATCCTTAGGTCGACTAATCCGGCTTTTGATGTTAATAGTAATGTATTGAGCCAGGTCCCGAATTATCCGGGCTTTGTCGCAGAGCTGGGTCGTGACTATCAACTTGACTCCTTGGCCAATGCTCGAGATTCTGGTCTGCCTTCCGATATCGCCACCGATTTGCTAGAAAATGAACGTGATAGCATCCCTGATATCGGCGCGTACGAGTGGGTACCTAACCAACCATAGATGTATTTTCAAAAGGAAATTCGACTACCAGCAGTAAGCCGTGGTTTTCATCTGATCACCAGAGAAGTCGAGCAGGCCCTACCGGAAATCACGAGGCTCAATGTTGGAATGCTACATGTCTTTATCAAACATACCTCTGCCTCGCTGACCATTAATGAAAATGCTGACCCAACAGTTCGTCAGGATTTTGAATCGCATTTCAATGAGATGGTAAAAGAGAACGAGCCCTATTATAAGCATACCTACGAGGGCTCTGATGATATGCCAGCCCACATCAAGTCGAGCCTATTAGGGTCGTCTACTACGATCCCTATCACCAATGGGCGTCTGAATCTTGGCACCTGGCAAGGTATCTATCTGTGTGAACACCGGGACTATGGGGGATCACGAAGTATAGTGATCACTGTATGGGGCGAATGAGTCTTGTTAGTTCAAGGGCATTGACTTGGTGGGGTAAGTGTACCAGGCAATCAATTCAAGGCGAGGATATGATAAGCTGCTTTTAAAGCTCTTCCAACCAATCTCAGCTGAAACAAAAATAGCGTTCCAAGGAACGCCATTTTCAATTTTAACTAGTGTAGCAAGTGCATTTATCATTCAGGATTGTATTCCACTCCTAACACTCGCTCTTCAACCATGCCAAGGGCAATTTTGTCTTCTCCAAGTGTGTCAAATAGTTCAATACACTTCCTGGCGACATACTCTTCTTCGATTTGCTCATTGACAAACCAACGCATAAACTCCTCTGTAGCAATGTCTCCGACCTTACGACATTCTCTCACGATATCGTGAATAGCGTCCGTTACAGAAATTTCCATTTCAAGAGCTGTCTCAAATACCGAGCGTAGTGTGGGGAACTCGTGCTGTGTCTCTCCTACAGTAGGAGAAATCGCTGCACACTCCATATCTACGAGATACTTGAAAAGCTTAAGTTGATGTTTGCGTTCCTCTTCAGACTGGGTAAAGAAAAACTCTGCGCTATTGTCATACCCCTCTTTATCGCACCAGGCTGCCATAGCCAGGTAAGCCGCAGAAGAGTGGGCTTCCATTTTGATCTGTTTGTTGATGATATCAACGATTTCCTCTTTCAGGACACTTTTGGATCTCAATATATCTTTCATAACTAAAAATTTGTCGTTTGATGGCAAGACGCACTGTCTGCTATCAGTTTATGTACTTCACAACACTAAAAAAATGGATTAGTTGATCAATGGGTCAATTAAATCCGAATTTGAATTAGGTCTAAATAAAGCTTGAGCGCAACTGAGGGCGATTCTGACCCCAGACTGAGGGTTGCTAATGAGCTCTAGATCATACGGCGAATGATGCTCTTATGGATGATGCTGTTCAGTTCAAGCATGGCAAAAGCACCAGCCAGTAACTCTTTAAGTTCAAGCACTAACCTCACATCCAAAAAGAAAAACTTCTCACACTGCCTCAAATGAATGATCTCAATATCCGGTTCATCGTCTGAAAGAAGCGCAACTATGTCTATTTGTTCGACCTTTCGTTTGAACGCGATCAACTCACATAGTCTCAAGTCGGTGACCTCATCACAAATCGTCAGTGCGAAGTTTTGCTTGCTATCAGACTGCACTAACCGACTATTATCTGTTAGAAAGAGCAAGCTCTCATCCTGTGATAGTTCTTTGACTAAAGTTTCGGGCATTTCTTACAGTGGCGTCCTTTTTTCTTGTACTTTTTACAGCATTTTTTGAAGACGCATTCCTCTTGATGCATCAATCCGCGTTCGTCCCAAGGCTTGCTGTCTTCCTGGTCAAACGTCTCTCCTAATAAGTAATTGCCCATAACTATTTAGACTAATTCTAAACGGATACAAATATGTTGAATTTCACTGAAATGAAAAGTGACTTTCATCAACTTTTATTGACCTCACCCTGAATTTATTGGAACCACTGCTGTATGCTTTGGCAAGCTTCATCCCATTCTTTACTAAATTCAGTTACCACAATCTTAGACCATCATGCGCTTTGTCCTCTTTTTCCTCACATTTATTACCCACACGATTTATAGTCAGGTACCCCAAGCATGGCTTGATCGAGGCTGGCAATGGGAAAATCTTGGGCCTAACAGGGGCGGCAGATCTATTGCGGTAGCAGGACATCAGGATCGGCCTAACGAATACTACTTCGGTGCGACAGGCGGTGGAATCTGGAAGACGACCAGCGGTGGCAGTCACTGGCGACCGGTATCAGATGGCCAACTAGGCAGTTCATCTATCGGGGCGATTGCGGTAGCTCCATCCAATGGTGATGTCGTCTATGTTGGCATGGGTGAAGCGCAGCTTCGTGGCAATGTGATGCAGGGCGATGGTGTTTATCGGTCTTCAGATGCCGGGGCGAATTGGCAGCATATTGGGCTGGCCGATTCTAGAGCCATTAGCAGGATAGTCGTCCACCCCGATGATGAGGATGTAGCCTATGTAGCGGTATTGGGTAATCCATACGCCGACAGTCAAGAAAGAGGGATATTTAAAACCTCAGATGGAGGGAAATCCTGGAAGAGGATCCTTTTTCGTGACAACAAATCAGGGGCCATCGATCTTGTCCTTGATCCATCTAACCCGGAAGTCATCTATGCGAGCCTTTGGGAAGTTTACCGCAAGCCGTGGATACTTTGGAGTGGAGGGCCAGGATCGTCCATTTATAAATCTACCAATGGTGGTGAAAGTTGGACGGAACTCACCAGAAATGAAGGGCTGCCTGATGGTGTGCTTGGAAAAATGACATTAGCTATATCTCCCGTAAACACCAATAGGATATATGCCAATATCGAGGCAGAAGATGGGGGCCTCTACAGGTCTGATGATGGAGGGGAGCACTGGCAGCTAATGAATAATCATCGCGATTTGTGGCAGAGGTCGTTCTATTTTATGAGGATCAAAGCTGATCCTAAGAATGAGGACATTGTCTATATCATGAATTTCGTTTTAATGAAATCGTCGGATGGTGGCGAGACCTTCGAGTACATCCGTACACCACATGCTGACCACCACGACCTGTGGATTGACCCGGATGACCCTAAGCGCATGATTGTCGCTAATGATGGAGGTGGAAGTGTCTCTGTGGATGGAGGTCGTAATTGGACGGATCAGGATTTCTCTACAGCTCAGATCTACCGTCTCTTCGTAACAGAAGATTTTCCCTATCACGCCTGTGGCTCACAGCAGGACAATAGTACTGTGTGTGTCGCTTCAGATGGTGGCTTTCTGCATAACCCACGCGAACCAGATGGAGATTGGATGTACGCTGTGGGCGGTGGTGAAAACGCCTATGTAGTGACCAAGCCTGGAGTACCAGATATCTTCTATTCTGCTTACACAAACGGGCTCACCCGATATGATCGAAAGACAGGTAAAACGACATTACGAAATCCCTATCCATTCATGGTAATGGGCGAACCGGCGGCAGATATGCCGGAGCGATGGAATTGGGTTTATCCTATGGCATTTTCTCCGGTAGCACCTCATCGATTTTATGTAGGCTCTCAGCATCTTTGGGAATCGGACGATGAGGGACTTACATGGCAAAAGATCAGTCCCGATCTCACCAGAGCAGCACCACAGACTTTAGGCGATTCGGGTGGCCCCATCATCAAAGACCAGGACGGACCTGAGATCTACGCCACTTTGTTTTCCATAGCGCCTTCACCACATGATGCCAACACTATCTACACAGGATCAGACGATGGCTTGGTTTACCTTACCAGAAACAAGGGAAAAGACTGGAGTAATGTCACACCAAAAGGCCTTCCATCAAACTCACGGATAGGCAAAATAGTGGTTTCAAAACATGCTCCCGGAACGGTCTATTTTGCAGCCAGAAGATATGAAATGGATGATCGACAGCCTTATATCTATAAGTCAAATGATTATGGAACCAATTGGTCGAAAATGGTCTCAGGTCTTGCTGAGGATGATTTTGTTCATGTGTTGGCAGAAGATCCCGTGAAAGCAGGGCTACTTTATGCGGGGACAGAACATGGAGTATATGTGAGTTTTAATGAGGGTGCTCTTTGGCAGCCGCTTCAGTCGAATCTTCCGGATACTCATGTCTCCGGGATCGAAGCGTTGGAAAGAGAGCTGGTGATTGCCACACATGGCAGAGGGTTCTGGAAGATGGGCGATATCTCTCCACTTAGGCAGCTAGCCAATCAAAATTCATCGAATGACTACCTCTTTGAGCCTGGAGATGCGGTGCGAGGAACTTATGATGGCCTTATCTATTATTTGGCGACTCGGGATACTGACAGTATCACGATCACCATTAAAGACAGGGAGGATCGGTTGGTCAGGCAATACAAGCGCAGCAGCGTTAAACCCGGGATCAATAGTGTCCGATGGGACCTGAGATATAAAGGAGCAACAGTCTTCCCTGGGATCATACTCGAAGGGCCTGTCCCTGCCTACGGTCCTCGTGTAGTCCCTGGCGACTATACTATCACGCTAATGATGAATGGTCAGGAATACACGCAATCAATAAAAGTATCGAAAGATCCAAGGTCAAGCGATGTATCTCAGGAGGACCTCCAGGCCCAGTTTGATCTTGCTATGGATGTACGCGACCTCACTTCACTTGCCAATGAGGACGTTATTAGCATTCGAGATATCCTGAAACAAATCGATAAGGTTCTACCAGACCTCTCCGGCCAGTCATTTGAGCTTGCTGAAGATATCATTGGCAAACTAAGCGAAATTGAGTCAAAGCTCTATCAGGTACGTAACCAGAGCCCTAAGGATAAAATTGCTTTCCCTATTAAGCTGAATAACCGACTATCAGGCCTGTATGCTTTCATCAATGTGGGTGACCAACGACCTACACAATCTATGTATGATATGAAAAGCCAGCTTGAGGTCGAGCTAAACACAATCCATGGCGTATATAAGGAAGTCCTCAATCAACAAGTTGCTAAAATGAATGTAACGCTAAAAGAACTATCCATTCCAAGCATCACTTACTAGCACAATGAAAATCATTCAGTCACCTGACCTGCCACCAGCCAATGGCCACTATTCTCAAGCGATCAGCCACAACGGGCTGCTCTACATCAGTGGTCAGCTCCCTATTGACCCAAAAACCAGACAACCACCAGTGGGTATCAGTGCACAGGCTGAATTAGTCCTAGTCAAGCTGAAGACCGTGATCGAATCAGGAGGTAGCCGACTCGATCAGGTGATCCAGGTAAGAATATACATCTCTGATATTAGGCTGTGGGATGCGGTGAATGATATCTACACTGAATTTTTCGGTGATCACAAACCTGTTCGTGCGATTGTCCCCACACGAGAGTTACACTTTGGCTGTTTGATTGAAGTAGAAGCCACTGCGGCAGTATCACAATAATCTTAAAGTGATCTAATAACTCGATGAAGCTTGAAAAAGCATCTAATTTGGTGACTTAAAATCACTCACCGACGTAACTAAAGATATGCTCAATTCATTACGGTTAGGACTTATTGCTTTTTCATTATGGATGTGCATTTCGTGTAATGCCAATGGACAACTTATTGGTGTTGAAAGCCATTATGCAAGGCTTGAGGAGCTGTCCGGATCAAACCCACAAACCATCAGCTTTATTCAAGAGGAAATGAATCTTGTGGAAGACTTTAGTCTGCTAACACAAATCATATTACTGCGTCATGGCGAACCTGCACTTGACAAACGTGGTTGGAGAACGCGAAAAGAGGCAAAGCAGTTTATGTCAGATTACGATAGTGTCGGCATCTACCCACCATCCTTTATACCTGTGATGCTCGAGCCTGGAGAGCTTGAGGTGATTCACACGAGTAGTATTCCAAGATCGATCAACACAGCTCAACTGGTTTTTGAACAAGAAGAAATTCAACTACCTGATTCATTGTTCCGTGAGTTTGAGCGTAAAATTTACAGTGCACCAAATATCAAACTCCCTTTAAGTTGGTGGCTCAATAATTCAAGGATCCTTTGGATCTTGGGCATGAATAAAAGGGGAATAGAATCCTTCGGCGAGGCTAAAGATCGCGCCAGGCGGGCCGTCAAAAAACTTGAGAAAGATGCTTTGGCTAATGGTAAAACACTGCTGGTATCACACGGTTTGCTCAATCACTTCCTCGTCAAATACCTTGAAAAGAACGGCTGGACTGAAGTATATGATGGGGGCAAAGGCTACTTATCACAAAAAATGCTTGTCAGGTATGGCCCATGATAACGAATGAAAACGCAACGCCTATGCTAGCCACCAAACTGTATACTATCTGATTTGAGTACGTCTTTTTCCAGCTGCAGTGCCATTGGCATCAACACCTCATCTTCCAGGCGTCCATGAATACGTAAATCCAATTCGAAAAAGCTCAAACGAGTGATCATCATTTTAAGCGCAAAGCTGTCCTTAGCACCTTCAGCCATTAGCTCCAATTTCTTCACAAGATCCTGTAGGTGGTTTTCAAGGTCATCATTATGATGGAGTAGGAAATCAAGCAACTTCATTTTACTTGATGCGTCATAGTTCAACTTGCCAATAGCGTCAGCTTTGCCGAGTGCTTCCAAGTATGGGAAAAGATGGGTCTCCTCCTCTGCTATGTGCTTCTCAAGTTCATCACGAAAATCCGTAAAGAATGTCAGAAACATCTCTTGCAATGTAACTAGCCTGGGTTCACGCTCAGCCATAGTTGCAGCCGCAAAGCTTAGTTCTGGTAAATTCTTCTGGAGATAGAATTGATGGGTCCTCTTGAGGTAGTCAAGAATTACTTCAACAGGATACTTCTTGAAATCGTCAGGATCAAAGCATTCCGGAGCATGGAAAACGCTAAGTATGTCCATATAGAAGTCATTGTTGATTGCGACCACTTCATTTGTTTCTGCATGATCAATGGCAAATCGGCGATCAATGGCCTGGTGTAGTACGTCTGATGAGGAACCTTTCATAGGGCAAAAATGCTTCCCATCAAAGTTTAAAAAAATGATCCTTGTTAGGTCAAAGTGAATTGGGTACAAAAAACTAAGCAGTTCGCTTCAAGAACGCCCTCTATTATAGCCAAAGCAGGAAAAGCGTCTAATGAAAATCTCCGATCTTGATACCAAAGAAGAAGGTTCTAGGGCGATTGGGGCCATAGACATAGTCCGAATCTCGAACAGGTCCGACTTCAAAGTCATCCTGGTAGCTATTGAAGACGTTTTGCAGTCCGCCACTCAACTCAAGGCCGAAATGATCCGATACTTTAAATTGACGGGTCAGCTTGATATTCATATCCAGGAATGGGTTAGAGTCCACTAAATCCAGAAAGCCACTCTCACTCACAACACGCGGTACGATCATACCTCCCGTATATGTTCCCGTTAGGTCAACCTGGAATTTCTCAGTAGCCGACCAGTTGGTGGCAAAGTAGCCATAGACGTTAGGCGTCCGCATAAACTCATCTACCACAATAGCAGGTTCTCCTTCAGTGGTTTCTTCTGGTTCGAACAGTACCTGTCCATTGCGATAGCGAGACTGCTGAACGGTACCTCCTGCCTGGAAATACCAACGAGCAGATGGAGCTGCACTCAATTCGAAATTAGCGCCGGTTACGTAGGCAGCATCTCCATTGCGTACCTCCTCAAGGATGGAGCCATTGGGCAGGGTTGAGCCCGTACTGACTAGCGTAAATGTATTTCTCAATTCTGTGTAGAAGCCTTCAACAAGGAAATTGAATTGTGTCTGGCCAATGTCCTTGATGTAGTTGAATGAACCTGTATATGAATCCGATAACTCCTTGTCGAGGCTTTCGCCTAAGATCACAAATAGAGGTTCGCCACCAACTGAGGATATATGCAGATCTTCATTGAATGCCTGAGGTGCTCTGAATCCACGAGCATACCCGGCTCTTAATTGTACATCTTTGTTGGGCTTGTACAAAAATGTAAATCGCGGACTCAATACACCTAACTCCGTATCGCCACTGCGCGCTATATCTCCTAAGCGATACTCACCATTTACGCTTGTACGATCATATCGTGCACCCAGCAATGTGGTGAACCTTTGAGATGGCTTCCATTCTAATTGGCTAAATAGTGCTATTGTATTGACACGTTGATCTACCAGTCGATTGTATCCAGCTATGTTGTCTTCTACATCTGCCAGCTGATGTTCTATACCTGTCGTAACGGCTCCTCGCTCACCAAGGCTTCTCATGTATTGAAACCCAGACACCATCGCAAGATCATCGGTAAGACCATAGGCATTCAGCGCCAGCAAACTGTCTTCTGCCGTGCGGCCACCACCCAGTCCGCCGTAGTAGCTATCGCGTTGGGTAGACTGTGTTGAGAAGTAAAAAGAGTATTTGTTGAGATTGTCTTGGCTGTATTGGTCAAATGTGAGACCTGTCATAATTGTATTGTGATCGAGTTCTTCCGTGATGTCCGTGAAGTGAGGAGCCAGATCGAGCCGGTCTCCTCCCCGACGATATTCGCGGATTGTGTTGAAGTCTACAGTCAGTCGATTGTTTTGACCTGGCTCCACAAATGCCTTGATACCGAAAGTGTTATTTTCTAACGCCGTGATTTCGGTGAACCCATCATCATTGGCATCATAGCTTTCTCTGTCCCTGTATAATCCATAGAACGTCACACCACTTCGTAAATCTTCGCTGACAAGCGTACCATTGTAGTTAACCGACTGATCCAGGCTCTCACCATCAATCAGTGATAAGTTGCTACCCACTTGCCATGAATTCTCCACAGGCTCCCTGGTAATGATATTGATGGTACCTCCAATCGCGTTGGAGCCATAGAGTGCTGAGCCTCCTCCACGAACTACCTCCACTCGCTCCACTATATTAGTGGGAATCTGTTCTAGCCCATAAACTCCATTCAGCGCACTAAACACCGCACGGCTGTTGACTAGAATTTGCGAATAGGCACCTTCCAGGCCATTGAGGCGAACCTGAGTGAAACCACAGTTTTGACAGTTGTTCTCTACCCTTAATCCCGGCTGGAAGTTGAGTCCTTCCGATAGGGAGAGGGACTGTACCGACTGGAACACTTTGGGGTTTAGTACACCTACCACTACAGGAGACTCTCTACGATCCAACTCATAACGTGTACCACTGACCACTACCTCGTCAAGGCTAAGTCTGTCGACAATCAAATCAATGTTGACATTGCCTTTCTGTCCATCTACTAACTCAATATTGGTCTCAAAGGTCCGAAATCCAACACTGCGAACCTTGAGGGTGTAGACCCCCGACTGAAGATCTTCAAATACAAAGTCGCCCTGATCATCGGTGTAGGTGCCGGTTGTCAAAGCTTCGTTGATCAGTTGCACTGAGGCAAATCCAACAGGAGCTTCTTCAGACATGATATTTCCTGAAAGTGAAGCAGTTTGAGCACTCAACGTCAGGCTACAAATCAGTATGAAACATATCGCAATTGTGAAGCGCATGAGATTGTTCTTATTCAGTAACCCAAAATAAATTATTAGGAATGACAAAAACAAAATTTAGGCAAGTCTAAATAATAACTAACAATCAGTTAATGTGCAATGCTCGTCTTTGGACTCAAAAGCGATAGTCATATGATGTACCGACTCTTTCTCAAGAAGCTTTTCTATGGCCTTTTTTATCTCCACCTGCTCGCTTAGTTTGTAATCCTGATCCAGCACTACATGGATCGTCAATATGTTGTATTCCCCGTCCATTGACCAGGCATGACAGTCATGGATATCGATCACTTCCTTCATCTCCCTTAGCTTTTCTCTTACTCCGGCTATGTCGATCTCATTCGGAGTACCCTGAAGGATGATGACCATACTGGCTTTTAGGTTACTAAAGACATTGAATAGCATGTACAGGGAGATCAACAACGATAGAAGTGGGTCTATCCATGGCAAGTCAAAATACATCATCAATACGCTCCCAATCAGGACAGCTACCCAACCCAATACATCCTCCAGGAGGTGCAAAGCAACCACTTTTTCATTCATAGAGCGTCCCTTTCGCAGTTTGACTACCGCCGCTCCATTGACAAGGATGCCAAGTATAGCGAGTAGAAGCATGCCGTGCGCGTCTGTAGTCTCCGGATACCAAAGCCTTGGCACGGCATGGATCAATAGCACCACCGAACCTGCAAATAGCACCAACGCATTGATCACTGCGCCCAGCAGCGAAAATCGCTTATAGCCATAAGAGAATGTATTGGTCCTGCCTCGATTGGAGAGTCGCTGAAAATACCAGGAGAGCCCCAGGCTCAGGCTATCACCTAAATCATGCAAAGCGTCTGACAGTATGGCCATGCTATTGGTCAGCAGGCCTCCGATGATCTCAATGATCGTGAAGGTCAGGTTAAGAAAGAAAGCTACTTTGATATTACCTGTCTGGTGATGATCATGATGATGTCCCATATCCTAAAGTTAGCTTCATATAGTGCAAACTCTTTGCTGTTATTGGTCAAGCGGAATTGGAGCTCACCCGTTGTTGATATCACTCATCTACAAGCTGTACGAAACAACCTTCCTGACATGTTTGGCATTATCCTTATAAACCTGCCATAATGAAACAGCTCATTTTATTCATACTTCTACCATTTGCTACATCTCATGCACAGGACTACACAGAGTATCATGCCACTATCGCTGAGGTAGAAAAAATGATAGTAAAAGAGCAATATGATCAGGCACTGGACCAACTAACACTTCTATCCGAGCAATTCGATTTTGTGTTCGTCAAAAATCATAAAATAGGAGCACAACTGGCTATGTACCTTGGCAGACAAGATGAGGCTGTTGCTCATATTAAATCCGGTATCAAACAGGGTTGGACGCTGAAGCAAATCAAGAAAACAAAAAGCCTCTCAGCCTTACAACGCAATGAAAGCCTATGGAAAGAGGTAACCAGTAGTTACGACGAACTGCACAAGGTTTATGTTAATAGGATTGATCAAAACTTGAAGGAGCAAGTGCAGAATATGTTTAAGCGCGACCAATGGCTGGCGATAAAATCACTCACCAGATTCAGCCAGGGTAGCTTCGATAGGTACATGGACCGAAAGTTTGCGCCACTGAGCGAGCAACATATGGCACAATTAGATGATATGCTTAACACTGATGGATATCCTGGGGAGAAGCTAGTAGGAGCAGAGCTGTGGATGATGGATATGCTTCTCCACCATGTATCCATGACAAGAGCATATACGGAGCAAGACACGATCTTTTACGACCTGACACCTAAATTGAAGCAGGCCATTGCTAAAGGAGAAATGTCCCCGTATTCGTATGCCGTAGTTTATGACTGGTACGTTGCTGTAAAATCAGGATATATGGAAAGCACCTTCGGCTATATCAATAAACTGGATCGAGCCGATATTGGTACATCAGACGCACTGAGGGCGGAACTAAGAATGAGATCAGTAGCCACACGCCTTGGATTAGAGCAAATAGAAGAGAAAACGGGGATGGATTTCCACCTAGAATCCAAGGTACTCTTTAACAAGGAAATGCGGATTGCTGAAAATGGCGATTTAGGAAATCTCGCGAGAGTCGAGTGATTAAAACAAGATTAAAAGCCCCAAAAAAACTTCCGGAGCTCTGAGCGCTAACGTACAAACCCCTTAATTGATGGACAAAGTCCAGGTAATATCAATGTCGCTATCTCCGTCAGTAGCAGTGGAAGTAGCAGTCTTAATGCCATCAGGTTGATGTTTGAGTACAACTCTAAACTCACCATCCGCCGTGCTTGCATCTCCTGTAGTCCAGGTCGTATTTAGCCCTACCGGCTGTCCACCAGCATCCATATCATTGTAGTTTACTGCGTCACCACGATTGTCCACATTTCCATCACCGGCAGGGTCCTGAGCGCTAGCTGTCACAGTGGTGCCATAACGCCAAAATCCTTGGGGTCGTTAGGGTACTTACTTAGGAAGAAAGGTCACAGTGTTTACGTAAAAAATTCGGTGTGGTCCACTTCTTATATCTACGGATTTTCTCTTTTTCAAAACCGCCATTAAAATCTGAAACACAGAATCGCGTTCGTTATATAAATGCAATTCAGTTGCATTTACTATGTTTGTCAAGTGATAGATATGGATCTAAAGTCAATTCTAAAAAATCACGGCCTTAGGGTTACCGATTGCCGTTTGGATGTCATCCAGTTTTTTATTGATCAGAAAAGTGCACTCTCTCAAGGTGATTTGGAGCAAAGGTTTACTCAATACGATCGAGTCACGCTTTATAGAACACTTCATGTATTTCTTGATGTTGGCATTATACATAAGATCCCCAATGAAAGCGTTATGGCCACTTATGGTTTTTGTCGTGATACGTGCACCACGGGTCATCGCGCCGACAACCATATCCACTTCAAATGCAATCATTGTGGACAAATCGAATGCTTAGATGACAATCAAGTGCCGAATGTGAGTGTTCCTGATGGATACATGATGGAGAGGGTCAATCTAATTGTTGATGGCGTTTGTGCCACATGTGCTTAAAAGATAGTAGTCTCAATCATCCCAAAAATTCTCTGTATTTGTTTATTGGCTAGACATGATTTTACACCTAATTAGGCCCTTTGGAATGATTCTAAATAGCCAGGGGCTTTCAAACGATTATCAAGGCCCCTTACAGATGGCTACCTACTTGTAGAAGAGGTTCTTACTGAACTAGTTTAATTAAAGATGAAACTCGCTATAACTCTATTTGCTCTGTTTTCAGTTACCCAGGTTTTTTCTCAGGTTGATTGCTCATACAAAATCAGCGGTAAAGTATTGGACATAGATACAAAGGGGCCATTGCCCGGCGCAACTATAAGGCTACTTAATTCTGAGAATGGAACAATTTGTGATGCTAACGGCAGCTTCACGTTATCGGATATCTGTACAAGGGAAATCGATTTTGAAGTGAGGTATTTAGGGTATAAAACAGTAGTTCATCACCATGATTTTCGAAGTAATGAGCATGTGGATGACGGACATATTGTTTACTTAGCTCCAGACCAAACTGAATTGGAAAGCGTAACCATCGAGAACCAAAGGTTGGATGAAATTAAATCACTAGCGGTACAGAAAAAGGAAATTACGAACCTGGCTACACTTAACTCCTCTGTCGCTGATATCACCGAGGAACTAACAGGCGTGTCGTTACTAAAAACAGGATCGAACATAGCAAAACCCATAGTTCATGGCCTGCACTCTAATAGGGTGCTGATAATCAATAATGGCTTAAGGCATGGATATCAGGCTTGGGGTGAAGAGCATGGTCCTGAAATCGATCCTTCGAATGTAGATCGGATAGAAGTTGTCAAAGGAGCGGCTACCGTGAAGTACGGCCCGGATGCACTTGGAGGTGTGGTCTTATATAATGCCAAAAAACCAACTTTGAATAAAAAACTTAATGGTTCCTTTGGCACCTCTTACCATACGAACGGAAGAGCGCCCAGCAGTCAACTTGATGTTGGTCAAGGTTCTAAGCGCTTTGCATGGAACATTGGTGGTCACGGAATCTATCAGGGTGACTTGCAAGCCGCTGACTACAATCTCACTAATACTGGCAAGCAAGAGTTTGGTGCAAGCTTCAATACCCTTCTTCATCAGCCTAAATTCGACCTAGGGGTTTCGGGAAGCTATTTTGATCAGGAGCTTGGTATCCCAAGGGCTTCTATTGTTGGCAATATGCGAGATCTAGATGAGGCAATCAATCGAGAGGTTCCTAAAATTACATGGCCATTTACCTACGATATTCAGAGCCCCCGTCAAGATATTCAACATGCCTTGTTGAAGACCAACTTCGCTTACTACCAAGAGAATCATGAATTCAATTTTCAATATGGTATTCAACGAAATATCAGAAAAGAATTCGATGTTCGTCGAGGCGAGTTAAATGATCGTCCTGTTATTGATTTGGAACTTTGGACACATACGTTTGATGCAGAATGGATACAACCAACAGTAGGTCGGTGGCGTGGAAACTCAGGCATTCAATTCCTCTCTCAAAATAGTATCAACGAACCAGGATCAAACCCAATCAATTTCATTCCCGATTATGATATACTCAACCTTGGTGTCTATACTGTACAATCCTATGAGATCAATCAAGGTTTGCTTGAACTAGGGGTTCGCTTTGACTTTCAGTCTCTTGATGTGGCAGACACTATAGAAAGGTACGACTACATCTACTCTAATGAGATAGATTTTTCGAATACCACCTACACTTTAGGCTTCCGAAAAGAACTGAACGACGGTCTATCAGTATTCTCGAACGTTGGATACGCTTGGAGGCCTCCGAATGTCGCAGAGCTTTATTCCTTCGGGTACTACGCCTCAAGGGTACAATTTGGACTTTGGCGATATGATTTTAATCCTGGTTTAGTCACTCCGCCGGATAGAGTTTTTGATCAGTCATTACGTACTGTTGACTCAGAAAGGGGCGTAAAATGGATCTCGGGTCTGGAATTAAGAAAACAGAAATTAACGGCTGACTTTGTTTTTTACGTTAATCAAATTGACAATTATATCTTTCTAAGACCAATTCAAGTTACGACTACTGTCGCAGGAATCTTGCCTGTTTTCATTTACGAACAGACCGATGCTATTTTTTATGGTACTGACTGGAACGTGAAGTACGCTCATAACAATAATATTAACTCTGAAATAAAAGTGTCTTATGTGCACGCAAAAAGTATAGAACGGCAGCAGGCACTATTAGAAATACCTCCACTGAACATTAACTACGATCTACAGCTCAATAAAGGGTCATGGAGTGGCGGAATATCCCTCAACTACACAGCTCCGCAATGGAACGCTCCACCGGTAATCGCTCCCATTGATATAGATCGAGGCAATGTAGAAATCGATCGGGCAAACGTCATATTTGACTTTATGGCTCCTCCCGACGGCTACTTCCTACTTGGATACAATATTTCATACAAAAAAAGAGGCTGGAATGTGGCACTAAATGTCGATAACCTTCTCAATGCTTCTTATCGAATCTACTCAGATAGATTACGCTATTTTGTAGACGCACCAGGACGAAACTTCACGTTAGCACTGGAATACGCCTTTTAAATGCAACATTATTGCAAATAAGGCATATCTAATTTAATCTTGCCGGAAAACAGATATTTCCTATAAAAGCAATACAAATGAAAATTTCAAAATTAGTCTTTCTGTTCTTGCTGATGTTGTCAGTTGGAGCAATGGTGAGTTGTGGTGATGATGATGATCCCACTCCAGGCGATGATGACGGAGAAGAATTTATCGATGAGGTTATTCTAACGTTTACTCCTCAAGAAAGTGATAAAGATGTAGTCACAGCGAGATGGTTTGATGCTGATGGAGATGGTTCAGGGTCGGGAGAAGTAACACAGGGGATTGAGTTAGAAGAAGGAGTTACCTATGATCTTGCGATTACTCTAAAAAACACCGTAGAAAATGAGGATAAGACAGCAGAGATAGCAGGCGAAGATGACGAACACCAATTCTTCTTTGAGTTTACAGAAAACATTTTCTCAGACCCTACCGGAAATGGAAACATTGACAACAAAGACGATGTAGTAAACTACAACGATCAGGATGCAAATGGATTGCCAGTAGGACTTGCAACTACCTGGACTGCCGGAGGTCACACAGACGCGACTGGTGATTTTAGAGTACTCCTTAAGCATCAGCCGGATCTTAAAAGTGCTACATCCGATGCTACAACAGGTGGCACTGATATCGACATCACGTTTCCTATTGACATTGAGCATGATGACAATGAAGATGAAGAGTTTATTGATGAGATTATTTTGACCTTTACTCCACAAGAAGGTGATGAAGAACCGGTTGTAGCAAGATGGTTTGATGCTGACGGTGAAGGTGTAGGATCAGGAATGGTTACTGCAGGGATTGAGCTAGAGGAAGGTGTGACTTATGACCTTGCGATTACTTTAAGAAACACTGTCGAAGGAGAGGATGTAACCCTTGAAATTGCCGAAGAGGATGACGAACATCAATTCTTTTTTGAGTTCACCAATGACATTTTCTCTGACCCTAGCGGAAATGGAAACGTCGATAATGCAAGCGACCCTATTAACTACAATGACCAGGATGCTAATGGCTTACCAGTAGGTCTTGCTACTACCTGGACCGCTGGAGAGCATACAGACGCTACTGGTGATTTCACAGTAGTACTTAAGCATCAGCCTGGTCAAAAAAGTGCTACATCT
The DNA here is from genome assembly GCA_002435755.1 of Flammeovirgaceae bacterium UBA6059. Classification (GTDB taxonomy): domain Bacteria; phylum Bacteroidota; class Bacteroidia; order Cytophagales; family Cyclobacteriaceae; genus UBA6059. Next base: position 249,782 of record DIYH01000002.1, on the reverse strand, counting down.
GATGCCAGCACAGGAGGTACTGATATCAACATCACATTCCCTGTTGACATTGAGGAGCATGATCACAATGCAGACGAAGAATTCATTGACCAGGTGGTCTTGACCTTTACCCCTACTGCGGGTGGTGACGATATTGTGGTAACATGGGCTGACCCAGATGGTGAAGGTGTACAAAGCGGTGCTCCTGACGGCCCTATCAATCTGACTGCCGGCGTAGAATACGATCTAGCTATTACGCTAGCAAACACAATAGAAGACGAAGATGTAACAGCTGAAATATTAGCAGAGGATGACGAACACCAGTTCTTCTTTGTGTTTACTGAAAACATTTTCTCAGACCCTACCGGAAACGGTAACGTGGACAATGGAAGTGATCCTCTCAACTACAATGACCAAGATGAAAATGGTTTACCTGTAGGTCTTTCAACGAGATGGACTGCTGGTAGTGCCACTACTTCTACTGGTCAGTTTAGAGTGCTATTAAAGCACCAACCTGGTCAAAAATCCGCAACATCAGACGCATCAACTGGAGGAACAGATGTAGATATCCCATTTGAGATCAATATCAATTGATCTGAATTTGAATTAAGAAAAAGCCACTCTGTCGAGTGGCTTTTTTCGTTTAGAGCCTCTACTACCCTTTCAAAAGTCCTCTTCAGCCAATTCCTTATTGATCATAGCCCCGGCAATGTTACCAGTGTAAACGGCTGTCGCGACAGATCTCATAAGATGTGCACAATCACCTACTGCATAGATGCCTTCCACTGATGTGTTCCCAAATAGATCAACTTCCAGATGACCAGACGGCTGGATAGCCAGACCCATTGGACTAATAAAATCAGCCTTTTGTTCAGTGGGTAATCTTGCATAGAGCGCCTTCATCGGCTCTTGAGAATTGTCCGCGAGTACAAGGTGCTTCAAGGCGCCTTTGGCATGCCCAACTTCAACAATAGGTTGACTGATGATTCGAACGCCTTTTTCTATTATACTGTCTCGTTCTTGATGGTCGAGAACTTTGTCTCCCATCAAAAAGAGTCTAAGGTCACTGGTCCAATTGCTTATCAGTTTCACCATTTCCAATGCCTGATCTGCTGGTGCTAATATGCCTGTTGCCTGATCACTGAATTCATAGCCATGACAGTACGGACAATGAATAACTGTCTTGCCCCAGCACTCTGCAAAGCCAGGAATTTCTGGTAAGAGGTCTCTCAATCCTGTAGCAAGAATGACTCTCCTGCTCGTCAAAGCCCGGCCTTGATCTGTGGTCATCCTAAACAGCCCTTTCTCTCCGGTAAGTTCAAGAGCATGGCCGCTATGCCAATCGATCGTGGGATAATTGATTACCTGCGCTTTAGCTATAGTGGCTATCTCACCAGGAGCTACACCATCTTGTGTCAGAAAATTATGTGAGCGCGGCGTAGAACTATTGCACGGGTCTCCGGCATCTATGATCAATGTATTTCTTCTTGATCTGCCTAATGCCATTGCAGCAGATAATCCTGCATAGCTTCCGCCAATAATTATCACATCATAGTGATCCATTCTGTCTTTGAGGTTAAAACTGCTTCAGACAAGTGATCGTTCCTTTACTTGATATTCTTAGTTAATATTTCTCAGCTACGTTTCCTGAAATTGTGATAAGATGCTCTCCTTAAAGAGGCTACTAAAGAAATTCCAAAAACATTCTATACAAGTTCTTAGGTCGTTCCAAGAGAGTCAATCAAGTTCACCAATATCTAGGAAAGACATGGAAGTCACAACAGACAAGAAAGCGGGAATGGTTATTTTTAGAGGGTCAGAATAAGGAAACGGTCAACCAAGAAGAATTCCTCATTGCAGAGAATTCCTCTTCCAATAATGAACTTCTCAAACTGTGCTTACTTTGTTTTGCTGATGTCCTACGTCAGTTTTACTGCATACGCCCAGGATGATGGCTATACAATAAGCGGGATCATCAAAAACACAAGAGGTGAGCCTTTGCCAGGGGCTACCATTCAGATCGAAGAACTAGGGATAGGTGCAATAACCGATGTTAATGGCAGATACAGAATTAGTGGTCTTAAGGAGGGCATTCACGACTTGCAGATAGCCTATATAGGCTATGAAACCATCATCCAAACCATCACATTAGTAGGTGATAAGCTCAACAAGAATTTTCAACTTGTCACTGACTTGTTAGAACTGAATGAAGTTAGGGTAGTGGCAGACCCCTTCAAATCTGGACCTAAGGAACAGTCTATGACTATCCAAACCATAGATCGTTCCTTTCTGGAAAAGAGTAGCAGCAATACGTTTGTCAATGCACTACAAAAAGTGCCTGGGATCAATGCCATCAATACCGGTGTTGGTATCGCCAAGCCTGTAATCCGGGGAATGAGTTTTAACAGGATAATCGTTACCGACCAAGGAGTGAAGCAAGAAGGCCAGCAGTGGGGGGCGGATCATGGGTTGGAGATTGACCAGTATTCGCCCGAGAGGGTGGAGGTTATTAAAGGGCCATCCTCCCTGTTATATGGTTCAGATGGTATGGGAGGTGTGATCAACATATTACCTCCACCGTTACCTCGAATTAATACTTTGAGTGCCAGCTTCCTGGGAACTTACAAAAGCAACAACCACTTGTTGGGTACCTCTACCATGCTTCAGGGTAATAGAGAAGGCAAAGTGTTTAGGATCAGGTTTTCTACCCAAGATTTCGGTGACTACCGAGTACCTGCTGACAGCTTTATCTATAACAGCTTTGTTTTGCCGATTTACGATCAAGCTCTAAAAAATACCGCAGGCAGGGAAAGAAATGTTACAGCCATGGTAGGTCTGGAAGAACAGTGGGGACAAGCAACTATCACAGTCAGCAATTTTCATCAAAAAGCTGGGTTCTTCTCAGGGGCTTTGGGTATTCCAAGAGCATATCAACTAACCCCCGACGGAGATACCCGAAACATAGCATTACCCCGACAGGTAACTGAACATTTTAAAGTGATTGCCAATGGTATTATTCATTTTGAGAGAGACTGGCTGGAGCTTGACATAGGTTACCAGAATAATTATCGCAGGGAAGAATCCAACCCTCATGCCCATGGGAAAGGGCCTAGAACAGAAGGAACACTAGCGCTGGGACTAACCCTGCAGACGCTTTCTGCTAACGCCAAGTATAATCATCAAATCACTGATAAACTCAAAGGGATTTATGGCTTCCAAACGCAGTATCAATTCAATAAAAGAAGTGGGTTTGAATACTTGCTCTCGGATTTCACTTCAGGTAATATCGGTGTTTTTGCTTACGAGGAATATCAAATCAATAAGAAGACTTCCATAAATGCTGGTGCCAGGTTGGATTATGGTTACAGGGATATAGAAGAGTATACGGAACCTGTATATGGTGATCAGGAAAACATCATCGGGCATGATACAAGAAGTGGAAATGTAGAAAGGCGTTTCTCTAATTTCTCCGGAGGGATGGGTGTTTCATACTACCCACACCAGCGTTTTAATGCCAAACTAAACCTAGGAAGTAGTTTCAAAATACCCACTGCACCTGAGCTTTCTGCTAACGGCATCCATCACGGTACCTTCCGTCATGAATTCGGAGATAGCACGTTGACCACTGAGAGGGGTTGGCAAGCGGATCTAAACCTGACCTACCGGAAAGAAAAGCTTTACTTCAGCTTAACCCCATTTTTCAATTATTTTGATCAATACATCTATCTAGGTCCGACTGCTCAGTTTTCTACTTTGCCTGAGGGTGGACAAGTCTATCGTTATCGTCAGGATGATGCTATTTTTACTGGTGTAGAATCCAGCCTTGAATACGCTTTGTTTAAATCCTTGCGCCTCAAAACCGCGCTGGAATACGTCTGGAATTATAACCTAAACACTGAACTTGCACTCCCTTTCACTCCTCCATTTTCGGTATTAGGGGAAGTTGAATATAATTTACCCCTCCGAGAAGGGATGTTTTCCAACCTTTACCTGGGAATGCTTGTTCAACATTTTGCTGCACAAAGACGAGTGGATCGCAATGAAGAACCTACTCCGGATTATACTTTGATAAGTCTTTCTTCGGGTATAGAGATTAACATGAACAATCAGACCATAGAGCTGATGTTCTCTATCCAGAATTTATTTAACACCTATTACTTGAACCACCTCAGCAGATACCGGCTACTGAACCTTCCTGAACAAGGGCGAAATTTTACCATTACACTGAAAGTACCCTTCTCGCTGATAGAAAAATGATCGAAATCTATTGAAAATCCACCCGGTAAGTTTTTTCCGCAGCATTATTAAATCGGTCATAGACCCGAATCACAAATTGGTGTTGCCCACTGATAGCAAAATCAGGTACAGTGAATGTTAGATCAACGATAGCTTCTTCACCCTGCGAATCAGGAAAAATCTGCTGGATTGGAGAAAATTCAGTCCCTTCAGGATCTGTGTAGGTAATTTCAACCCTTCCTGTACCCAACGAATAATTGTCTATAACTGTGCCCTGAAACTTGATGTCCGAGCCTTTCGAAACAGCAAAATCATCAGAAGAAGGTTCTGAAAGCAATAGTTCCGGCGGTATGCTATCAATGGAATTCTCTACCTGTATGCTGTAGAGAACTGGCTCGGCTTCATTTCCAGATTCATCTATACACAGGATCTGGAGATGATAGTCACCAGCCGACGCATCTTCTGGAACGGCCAATACTTTATCAATAGTCATTTTTTTACCTGACACATCTTCTATTCTAAGCACCTGCCATGAAGCGGCTAGTCTTCCATGTGAGTGGCAGTCAAAATTGTTATGAACATCAATTTTGTATTGGGAAAGATTGCGATCGTCAGAAAATGTAAGGCTTAGATTGATCTCATTACCGGTAGTAACACGGATAACATTTGATTCCTCAGACCCGCATATCATACCTTCACCGGCTTGTGGGTCAGAAGAGATTACCTCTATAACAGGACTTTGTATATCGGGTCCTTCGTTAGTAGGTCCATCCTCATTACAGGCCCATAATAAAAGCAATGGAATACACTTAATAATCGATTCAGACCCACCGAGCTTCATATTTTTGTCCTAATCATCAGTTTACAACAACTTTTCCGGTAAGCTTAACATTATCTGACTTGACCGTATAGATATACATCCCGCCAGGGAAATTGCTGGTACCAATGACATGCCGATACTCTCCTATAGTTTGTACACCAAGGCCTTTCGAGTACATCTGCCTGCCCTTTAGGTCATGAATATAGATTGAGACATTTGAAGGCCTATTCAGAGAATACTTGACGTTGAGTTTATCAGTTGTAGGGTTAGGGTATGTTGGCAACAAGGTCAGTTGTCCAGCTCTAACATGAGGATCCTCAGTTCCTGTAATGATCTCTGCTACCTCTACAATTGGAAACAATGCAAAATGAGTAGCAATAGGCGTGAAGTTCTGAGTGTAAAAGTCCTTCCAATCCTCTTTATTGTGGTTATGCGCCTGAACCGCATTTCTACCAAAGTTCTCCAAGTCACCCTCTTGACGTGAACCCGGCAGTCCGGCCATCAGCCCCAGAGTATCACCTTCAAAACCACCGTGCAAATAGTCCAGTACATTAAAGGTGACGAAAAAAGAATTCGCTACTGGTAACGGAGAAGAAAAAGTAACTGTCATCGGATCACCTGAGAGGTCCAGGTCTTTATAGAAGATTTGCTTTCCTCCCAGACGTGAACCAGGTAAACCGTCGGTGGCTACTTCATATACATTGAATTCCACGTAATTCTCTGAATTCTGATAGGTACCGCTCAAATGAACGACAAGTCCCATAACCCTAGCATCCCCTTCAATATCATATTTTTCAGCAAATTGCTGCCTGAATGATGAATTTTGGCCTAGTACAAATCCCCACTGACCTGGACCATCATACTTGGGAGCATAAAGCGTTTCGCCTTCCGATAAATTAGATAAAGTATCTGGCTCCTGAGCATAAGCTAAGGTTGTGATCAAAACAATGAGGCTAGTACAAATCAGCTGCTTAATCATCTTACAAATATTTTATCGCCGAATCAGCATTTTACCTCCCCTGATTTGATTGTCTACAATGAGTTGAAAACCATATACGCCATTTTTTAAACTAGGAGATACAATCCACTGGCTTTGGCCCTCGACAAAAGAGAGTTCTCCGCTATAAGCCAACTGACCTGAGATTTGAAATACCCTTAGGGTTCCTCTTCCATTAAATGAAGTAGGTAGAGCAATCGTTGTTTGATAAGCAGATGGATTAGGAAATACCTTAATAGCAGTACTCTCTTCCTCAAACAGCGATAGAACTCCCGTCACAGTATCAAGGTCTTCACCGAAGTACAAAATGTTACCATTGGAGCCAACTACCCAACCCTTATCAGGCGCTGTGAATAGCACATCATTGAGTAAGTTTCCAGAAGGCGTGTTTTGTTCTTCCCATGTCTGACCTCCATCTTTGGTAACCAGCACAAAGCCGCGACCTGTCACAAAGCCGTTATCAGCATCCAGAAAGAAAACCGAGTACAAAGTGGAAGACTGACGACTTACTTGTGGTGTCCATATAGCCCCGCCATCGTCGGTAAACAAGATCTGTCCTGAGTTACCTACCGCATACCCAATCATCTCATCAACAAAAAACACGTCATTTAAATGGGAAAGAACACCCGCATCTTGAATCGTCCAATTCACCCCACCATCAGTAGTAGCAGCCATTAAACCCGATCTTCCTACTACGTAACCAGTATTTGCGCTAGGAAAATGTACAGCATTGATATTGTTATCTGTTTCGATGTTTGCTTGTGTCCAGTCCTCACCGCCATCTGTGGTTTTAAAAATAGCTCCTGCATTCCCTACCACAACGGCATCTGTATTATTCCAGGCATAGATTCCATTAAAATTGCTGTTGTAATCAGCATCCAGAGCTTGCCATGTGGCTCCTCCATCGCTCGTTCTGAGCAGTGTACTATCTCTTCCTACTACCCATCCATTACTTGGATCAATGAAGCTTAAGTCAGTTAACCTCGCATCGGTTGGCGTACTTATGATACTCCATTCTAATCCGTCATTGCTAGAGTGAAATATTTCTCCCTCACTTCCAGTCACAAAGAGCTCTCCTTCCGCCTCACTAATTGCACTCCATGTATTCACAGGATCAACAGGCAAGACCAGATTGAAGTTGGATCCACCATCAGTAGTTGTGTAGATTTCTAAGTTAGCTACTGCGATTCCCTGATTCTGATCATTGAATCCAATATATGATTTTCTATTCGTCCCATAGGTTCCTTCACAAGTGCGTGCCCAAGTATCTCCACCATCGGTCGTATTGTAGAGACAACCAAAACTACTTACCCATCCAACGTTCTGGTTTAGAAAAAACACTTCTGAGAAGTAATGAGTGTTTTGATCTGTTGAGTCTGCACTACCTGCCATTACTTCCCAGGAATCTCCGTAATTGAGCGTTTTAAGGATCGCAGCATTTGGACCTACTAAAAACCCCGTACTGTCATTTACAAAATGTCCACCTTCATAGAATCCACCAGCGGATAGAGGAAGATGAGTTGTATCCCAACTAACACCACCGTCATAACTACTAAAAAAGGTATTATCCCATCCTACACTTAGTACAGTATCTGCATTTATGGCTCTAACGAAAAACATTCCATAAAAAGCTGCTCCGGCTCTGATAGGCAAGTCAGCTTGTTCCCAATTTTCGCCTCCATCGGCCGTTCTGAAAAGAATATTTTCTGCAAAACCTGCATCCCCCACAGCATAGCCTATACTTTCATCATAAAAATGTATGTCTCTAAGTGTTGAGCCAGACGGGTCTTCAAACTGTAGGGTCCAGGTAGTACCGCTATTGGTGGTGTTCCATATTTCACCATTGTCTGTAGCAGCCCAACCTTCAGTTTCACTAAGAAAGTGAATTTCTCTTACTCCGGCATTAGTAGGAACATCTGAAATCTCCCAGGTTGCTCCAAAGTCTGTAGAACGAAAAAACTGCCCTTTAATACCTGACACATACACCGTCTGATCATTGATCCAAGCCACATCAAAATGGCTGTTACCAGACGGAAAGGGGTTTTGCCATGTCCATGTAATGTCTTGGGCCTTCGCACCAACTAGTGACAACCCTAGAAACATTGCTATTGCAAATTCCTTTTTAATAATGAGGTGAAAAAGTATAGATTTCATCATATATCTGTTTAATTGCTTTTGTTCTCTATAGTGATGATAAGGTTAGAATGCTAGCTAATGATCTCACTTCATTTATAGTCTAAGCTCAGAAGGCATTGGAAAAAGTTGTCTCAATGAAGAATTCATCTATACTTAGATTTACCTTGAGGTTTTGTTGTAAAAAATCCGGAATACTCCCTGCTCGCAGATGATAGACCTGTACTGGTAGTATGGTAGGTGGGTCTGACAAAAATTAGGATAAACCAATCCAATAAAACGCCATCCGCGGTAATCGATCCATTAACCCTGTTCGTCTGAATTTCTCCGATGGTGGATATCAACCCCATTTTTTTGTTGATAACTGAAGCATTCTTGGGTAGAAACGATAGCAGGGCCATAAACAAGAAACTCACTATTATGTAAGCAAACATCTTATTAATGCAACATTGTTGCAATGTATTAAGCCTTCGACATTATTACAATCAGGTTTATTTTGATAATAGCTGTTTACAGCCCATAGGACCGTAAATAGGGCCTATGAACACAACTTATTATATGGGTGGTAAACTGCCAGTAGATGACTGTTGCATAATCCGGTTATGGTGAAGTGGATCTATCCGAAGGACGTCTCAACCAACTTCACTCTTCAGATTCGACAGAATAAGAATATCAAAACAATGGCTTTTCGTTAATGCTTAACGAGCAGTCCAGGCAATCCGTCAAAAGAGATCATATCTACTTTTCCTATATCAAGCAAAATACATTTTTGCTACAGGAAGTGAGAGAGCGTTTTGTTTAAAACTGTTTCAGATATGTGATCTTGCCGATAAACTGCTGCTCCTGAAAAGGACTGTCCAGCTCATCGATTTGAGTGTCATTAAACACCAAATACACAAAAGAGAGCGGTCTATACTCCCAGCTGGCACGTACATTCCATCGACCTTGCTCATCGAACGTATTGTATTGATAGAAGGCAGAAATCTGGACTCTTGGATTGAGTGCGAATCGTGTGCCTACTGTGGTGAGATGGGTTTCCAAGTCTTCGCGTTGCTCGCCTAATTCCCGAATATTGTTGTATTCATAATCAATGGTAAGTGCCGCGTGCGGTACTGGCGCTAAACGTCCAGAAAAATTGATGGTATTGCGTGTGCCATTATAGAAATCGCCAAAATCATAATCGATCCCGGCTGACCATTTTTTTGACTGATCAGTATTGTATCGGATCAAATATCGGGTGTAGAAATAGTCACCTTGCTCAACCTGTATATCCAAAGGTGTAAAATCAAAGTTGATGTTCTGCCAGGTGGGTCTTAAAGAGATTTCCAGGAAGCTGTTGTCTTTGAACCAGGTGTACACCGGAAAAATGTAAATGTTGGCCTGTTGAAACTGGCCAAACTCCTGAAAGTCATGGTTGAGATTAAAAAATACGCCAGGATCTGCCCGTCTGATCCAAGGGATCTTTTTAGGTCGCCAAATGTAGTAACCTCCCGGACTATGTCTCATCACATTTTTTTGAAAGACAAATCCCATGTCAGGATTGTATCGCTCTGATACAAAATCTGTAATGTATCCCAAATAGAACTGATTTGAAGTGTTCTGGATAGAAACTCGTCCCGCAAGACCCAGCGTATCATTGGAATTGTCCCTTGAGCTGGTGACCATGTAAGAAATGGTCCAGGTGTCCTTTGGGCGGATCAAACCGTCCACGGTCAAGGTCGTATTGTTGTTCTGTTCTCTACCCAACTCACTGGATTGTTCATCCAGTCGATGTGTAAACATTATACCAACATTGTTTTCCTTACCGTAATTCTGAAGGTAACGGCCTACCATAAAATTAGCAGCTGGTGAGTTGTCGGTTTCTGCCTGATGAATATACAATCCGGCGATGGATCGATTTTCATTACGCATGGTATAACGTCCACCTGCGTCAATGGGTGCAGGTTCAGCATTGAAATTACCTTGTAGTCCGATGGTTCGACTGAAAAATGGCACGACCGCCCGATTGTTCGCCCCTGCCCATATACCCGAGTTTTCCAGAAAAAACTGTCGCCGCTCTGGAAAGAAGATGTTGAAACGCTCTAAGTTATTGACTGCCCGATCTACATCAGCCTGGGCAAAATCTGTGTTAAAGGTCATATCCAGTACGGAACTGGGATTGATGGCCCATTTGACATCTCCACCAAGCTTGACGTCTCCTTCAGTGATGGTAGTTGAGCCATCTTCTATGTTATCATATTGATAGAGCAGGTAAGGCTCTATTCGCACGTTAGCACTTGGTGGGGGAAGCTCCAGGCCTTCCAATTGTGCGGCATAGGTCATCCGGTAAGGTGAAAAAGACTGTGGTATAGCCGGAAAAACAGTTTGCTCATAGTCCCTCCGCGCCAGGCGGCTGAATGTCACACCCCAGGTCGGTGATGCTCCGGGCTTAATTTCCTCATAACGAATAGATTTGAAAGGGATCGCAAACTCGGCGAAGTAACCGGAATCCGTTCGCTGTGTACGCACCGACCACAGAGCATTCCAATCATTGTCGGTATTGTTGTCATTAAAATTTTGTAGGTCTCGTTGATTACCATAGGGTGTAGTCTGAAAAGAAACACAGTACTGTTTTAAGTTTTGTGGATCTAATTGTACAAAGAAGATATCATTCTCCCCCCACTGAAAGTCTCTTCTTAAATCCTGTACTCGCACACCTTGACGCCCTAAGGAATCTTTACAAAAAGCTCCCACATATAGGTTCTTCTCATCGTAAAGAAGCTTTACTTCTGTATTGTGCATGTATTCCCCTCCTTGTCGAGGCTCCATTCTAAAAAAGTCGGTAATGGCTTCAGCACCTGCCCATGCCGGTTCATCAAGCCTGCCGTCTATTTTTAATAAACTATTAGCTTTAGTGGCTTTAACTATTGGAGGATTATCAGGAGGTGGAAAATTTTCATCATCGACATCTTGTCCAAAAAGAGACATGGTTGACAGCACTGTGGCCAGAATAAGCAATAGTCGAAAAAGTGTCATCATTGTTTCCGGAGAACGACTGAGCATAAAGACATCAATTATTGCAACAATGTTGCAAAAGGTTTTTTAGTGGTAAATGCCTTTGATTACAGGTTTGTTGAGTTCTCATTATCTGTGATTTACGATTTCTCCCTGAGTGCAGAAAGGCTGAACACCTCTATGGTGGTCAAAGCCTTGCCAGCGCTGGTTTGGTTACCACCAATAACAAATGCTTCATCACCAATAAGCACGGCAGCTGTATGACGTCTTGGTGCCATTTTTTGATCAACCAGCCGGAGTTCTCCGGTTTCTGGATCATATAGGTGAATAGCATCCATTTTTACATAGTCGCCAAAAATGTAGATGAAACGACCATCTGTCACCGATGAATAAGCACTCAGGGGGTAGGGAAGATCCTCCTTTTTTTCCCATTGTTGTGTTTTGGTGTCAAACGTCATTACTGTCTTCATTGCTTCTTCATTGTATCCCCCCAGCACATATATTTTGTCGCCAACGACCAGGGCGTTTCCCGAAAAACCTTCCGGAGCATCTACCAAACGTTCCCAGTTCTCTCCTCCACTTGCAAGTTTAAAAGTACTGGCAGAGTATTGAGGCCTCTGAACAACTCCGCCGATGGCATAAATATCACTGTCGACTTCTACAAGACCAAGCGTTCTGACCGCCTCCGGGAGTGGCGGTAGTTCTCGAAAAACACCTGTTGAGAAATCGAGGTACTCGCATGAGTTCATCTTAGGACGTTCTAATCCTATTTGTGATCGTCCTCCACAACTAACTAGCCTATGGTCAACAAGGACCGAGGCATGATTTGCTCGTCGATGAAGTCCGCTGCTGTAGTACTCGGGCTTTAGGGTCTTTGGGTTGATTCTCTCAATCGAAGAATGAAGACCAGCATGCATAAAATCATCACCATTGCGGCCGCCGCTAGGTGCACCACCGTAAACGTAAATCCATTCTCCATCAGTAACAGCTGTGGGACCATATCGAGGCAGTAGCATGTCGCCTTTTCTGATCAAGCTTGAAATGAGTTCGCTGGAGTTCACAGACGACTGCTCACCATCAATAAAACGTTCTAGCTTAGCATTAAATGACACAGGCCGTTCCCAAAAAGCTGCATGGCTCGGTATACTCACTACTTCAGCAGTTGGGACTTTACCGGATATCCATTGAGTAACCTCATTGTACCACGAATCCCGAACCATAAAAAGCGTGGGGATATCGTTGAGGAGTGCTAATTCGGCATTGTAATCTGAAGCCAGACCATCGACATAAAGGCTTAGAGCTACTTCTGGAGAGGTAAGGTTCATTTCAGCATTCATCCACAGCCTGGTACTACTATCTACCTGATCAATTAGCATCCAATCAATAATACCATTAGGATCGGAAGGTCCAGCAATCATGCCTTTCAGGCTGGAGCGATAGCCATCAAATGTACCATACACCCATTCACTATCACTGTCTCCTATCCATTTAGGAGGTTCATCAATGAAGACCAGCTTTTGAAGGTTTTCTTTTCCAAACTGGCGCAGGTACTCATACATCGCGAGGCATCCACTCGACCAACCAACCAGCACTATGTCACCCAATCCTTTTTGAAGGATCAGTTGACGTAGGTCTTTCGCATGCTCAGCATAGTTATTTTTGTATTGTGTTTTATCTGAACGGCCCTGACCCCTGGGGTCAAATACAACTGTTCTATAGTTTTCAGAAAAATACGATTGTTGGTTTTCAAAAAAACGATAGGTCATCGTCCAGCCCGGAATAAAAACAATGGCTTGACCTTGTCCATCTTCCACAACATACAACTTAGCTTCATCGTCAAGCGTGATGTATTCTCCTTGTGCTATCGCTGAATGAACAGCCAGGCAAAAGACGATCAACCTAAAAAGATGCATAACTATGTTTAGGTATTGATTCTTTATAGTTGATCTGCAAGTAGTTATGTCCATTGATAAGCTTACCAAAGCCCTCGGGGGTGATTTCAGGTCGCTCAGGCCCGATCAATGTAGCCACATCACCTATCTTAATAGAAGTAGAAGCACCGAGAGCAATGTTGGCATGACTCGCATTTACATTGACAACTGGGAATAGTTGATCACCCAAAAGCACCAATGCCCCATTTTCAGCACCACTATCATAGCCATCAGCCCAGCCAACCGGAAGCGTTGCAATCCACTCATCCTGCCCTACTTTATAGAATCGGGAGAATCCAATGGTATCTCCTGCTTTTAGTTTTTCCAGGCGAATGACTGGGGCCTTCAATCGATATGGCACTTGCAACGGATACTGCTCCGCCATCTGCATCTTGGACGAGGGGAAAGACCCATGTAACAAAATGCCAGGTCGTACAGCCTGTTGATGCGAGTTCTGGAGATCAAGTAGAGAATAAGAAGGTGCCAAGTGCTTGAGTCCGGATGCAATACCTGCCTGATCTAACTTGTCCATGATATCCTCGAATCTCGAGATCTGCTCCCTGGCAAAATCTTGTGGAGAAGTAAGTGTCGAAAAGGTCTGCTCAATCGATAGGTTAGGATTTTTGTCTATTTCCTGAGCTATATTGAACGTTTCCTGGTAAGGAATGCCCATTCTGCCCAAACCAGTATCGAGGTAGAGTGCTATTTTGACCTTTTGGTCAATTGATATTCCATTCATTTTGGAAAGCGCATTACGTGAGTGTACACTCAACGTAACGTTATGATTGACGAGCTCGTCCGCGAAGCTATCATCAAAATCACCCATGAGAAGGATGGGCTTCTTCACACCGCCTTCTCTCATGGCTAAGGCAGCCTCATCTTTCACCACAGCTATACCGAATACATGAGGAGACTCATCAAGGAATTGCGCAACTGGTACTTCACCAACACCATAAGCGTTGTTCTTTAATACAGCCACTATTGGCTTGCCGTTGGCCATCTTACCAATCTGGGCAGCATTGTGGAGGTACGCTTCTTTAGATAGTTCGATCCATGGCTTGCTTTGATAAGTGGCGGATTGTTCAGCCAAATTCCTTGAGAAGGTCATTGGGCTTGCAGAAAGCAATGCTAATCCTGCTGCGGTTCGCTGTATGAAATGTCGTCTATTTTGAGCCATATCTTGCTACATGTTTTACTTAGGAATCCTGAAAAGCGGATTTACCGGTAGGCGGGACTAAATGCCGATTAAACATCTTCTCGAATGTTGCTTTCTTCAAACCCCTACCTATAAATACCAGTCTACCTGCACGATTTTCTGCGTCTTCCCAGGGTGTACCGTCCGTTACCACAAATGCGCTGCGTGCAGATTGTAAGATGACACGGTTGGGGTAGTTGGGGATCGCGATGAATCCTTTGACCCTGTAGACTTGAGGTCTGTAGAGCTGAACAATGCGATTGAGGTCGAGTTGTAGTTCGTTTAAATCGAGCGGATGCGGAAAATCAAGCGTAAACGTGGTGATCTTGTGACTGTTGTTTTCTCCATGACCATGCTCATGGTGATGATGCTCATGTGCCTTGGTAATGGGCTCTACAGATTGTGGTTTAATGGTGCCCATTTGAAGGATTTCCTCGATAGGAAAAATACCATGTTTGCCAGCAATAGCCTTGGCTTGAGGATTGACCCCTTCTAAAGTTGCCATCACTGAGTTCAGCTGATCTTCAGTGACGGTATCAATTTTGTTAACCAATAGAACGTCGGCAACTGAGACCTGTCGCAATGCTTCTTCAGCCTCTTCCAGCCACTCCTCTACATTAGCTGCGTCCACTAAACAGATAACCTGTTCAAGTTCGAAGGCGTTTTCAACTGCCGGATGTTCTAAAAAAACCTGAATAATAGAACTAGGATCTGCAATACCCGTGGTTTCAATCACCAACCGATCGTATTGATCACTACGTTTATGAGCCTCTTCCAGTATGTCCAATAGGCCATCTGCAAGAGAGCAGCACAAACAGCCTGCTGTCAACTCGACTACTTCCTCTACGCCATCCATGATCAACGCTCCATCTACATTGGTAAACCCACATTCATTTTCTATGACAAAAATGCGTTCCGGCAACTGCTCCTTGATAAAGTGATTGAGGAAGGTTGTTTTTCCTGCTCCTAAAAAGCCGGTGATGATATGTACTGGTTTTCTACTCATATTTCACTAAAACTTTGCCGAGCACCAAAAGCCGACAAGCCAATAAAAACTATAATACCAATAAAAAGTGGTAGCAAGGTTTTAGACCAATCAAATGATCTTTTTTCACCTTTAAAGTGGAAGGGTTCAAACCGTTTCCAATCGATAGACTCTGCCGTGAGTTTCTCAAACACCTTCGGATAAAAATACAAACGGATGTCCTCATGAAAGCTCTTGATGTATTTGAGAAACCTAAGATGATGATTCAAACTTGTTCCAGCTATATCATTGAATATCAATTGCACATGCATTGAAGGTATGAACCAGGCCAATTCCTTACTGACTGCATCGCGTTGTTCGATTTTTTGAACCATCAATCTACTCTGTTCACTGGATTCAACATCCCCGAGGTGCTGCATGGCATAGTACCAGTGCCATGTGAAGCCTTCCTCGGTTGGAAAACCGTAATGCGCCAATTGGGGATAGTCCTCATAAAACTCTTCCACAGTGCCTCTCTTCTCAATGTCCCATTTGGTGTGATAGCCATCACGCTGGTTGATGATAGTGGTGAATGCCTCTGGCATAGGAAACCTGTTCGCCACATAACTATTTACCATAGAAGGAATAAGGACTACTAAACCCAACCAAGTGGTTAGCAAAAGGAGCGAGTTAAAGTTGGAAGATAGTTTCAAGGAGACCACCCAAAAACTCAGAGAAAACCAGAACAACAGGTAAAAGAAGCTGATCACAAAGAATGGAAATAGCTGTGATGCAAAAGGGATTTTCAGAAACCAACCTGCAAGAGCAAAAAGCACTATCATTAGAATAGCCAAAGGTGTAAAGCGGACCAATAGTTTTGACAAAAGGAACTTCAGATTTGACCGTGTCATCACACTCACCATTTTCCATGTGCCAGTCTCTTCTTCTTCAGACCTGAGATTATATGTGAAAGCGATGATCAGTAATGGGAATATATAAATGATAACAAAGCCAAGATCCAGGTTACCATAAAGCAGCTTGTTGGGGTTAACCAAATCTGTATCATATCGCTGACCTTCGAGCGTCATTATATTTACACTTTGAACAGTTGGGTTTAAATCTTTCTGGCCTATAGAGAGAGCAGCAATCGGCTCTTGATCATTGACAATTGAGAATTTTAGATAGTAGAGCAGTAGTCCCAGATCATCACCGTGATATTTAATATTTCTCTCTATATGCTCTTGTTGCTTCTCTTCCACTTCCAGCGCAATTCGGTCCTGCTTCTTCAAAAATTGCTGACCAACAAACAGGCTGGCTATGCCCACGAACAGACCAAGCAGCAAGCCTAGCTGACAAGCCTGTGTCCTCAAAAACTGCCTGAATAGTAGTCTATACATCATTAAATGGCTTTTGCATTATGAGACAAATATTGCACCCCCCATAGAGAAAGTAGCAACCACAACAATACCGAAATCACTGAGATCAATTCATTTTTTAGTGCTGTAGACAAGCTCATAAACTCGTGCTTAAAGTCTGGGATTGACTTCCAGGTTTCTCGGTTTAAGACGTCCCTCTTTCCTTCAGACCCACTGAGTCTACTTGGACTGATATATTTGATCTGTAGGTCATTCATTTTTTGCGCCAACATGTATCGATAGTCTTCTGCCTGAAGTTGGAAATCGACATAAGATTCAAAACCTGTTCCACATAGTGCCATAGATAAGTTTCTTATAGCCAAATACGGATTTATTAGCGCTAACCATTTTGCAGGTAGGTTTTGTAGCCTGTAGCGGGCCATTAATAGATCGTGGTGTCGATTATAGATTTCTGCGCTAATCTTCTCGCCCTGACTCATCACAAATCCACTGTAGTTGAAAGGTAGCTCTGAAACAGAGCTCACCTGATGCACTTGCAAGACAGAGTCCCTTAAGGTATTGTAATAAGGGTCATTGGGATTATGACTATCCCCATACTTTTTGACCTCCTCCTCGATCGCGGCTCTAAACTCTAATTTTGTTGGTGTAGGGTTAAAGTAAGCTCCTGCAGCTTGCGAAACTTTAGGTAATAGTACTGCCATTAGCAACCATAGGCCAAGCAGTTTAATCAAAGCATTTTTGGCCGACCGGCTACTTGCAGAAATAGCAATCGTCACCAAACACAAGATTGAAGCATAGAGAAGATAAGACGTACCAATGAGCGCGAAACGTGCCCAGTCACCCAATACAGTATGGTCTTCTGTAAGTAGAAAGATCATTGTGGCTAAGAAAAAGGGCGTGATCAAAAGAACCGCAATAATGAAGAGACCCATGGACCGACCAAATAGTATTTCCTTCCAGGAGGCACCTTGTGTTAGTAAGATTTTTAGTGTCCCGTTCTCACGATCTGACACAATAGATGAGTAGCCAATAAAAAAAATAACCAGTGGCAGGATCAACTGTAAGATCATAGCCAGGCTCAATTCTCCGAACCTAAGCATACCGGTAGAAAACCCCGCCTCTGAAAAATTTACGGTGTTTTGTTTGTGCGCTTCAAGAAACACGGCATTGCCCGTATAGCTTTCAATACCAAAATCAAAAACACTCAGCGGATGCTTTAACCTGAAGGCAAAAGTGCCGAAATGGGCCATTCGGTGAGGGTGTTTGTCAGGATTGTTTTCCCAGCTACTTCTGGCCATATGTTGATGATCTTCTCGAAAGTGATTCTGGTCATGGTATTGTATGCCGCTATAAGTGGCATATGCCAATAGCAATAATAGAATCCCAATTATCGGAAGCATAGCGCGGGACTTGAAGACACCCTTCCCGAACTGAGAAGCAATTAACCTTACCAAATCTTTTCTCATGGCTTTCTCAAATTGTCTTTAGATAGAGTTCCTGCAATTCATGAGCATTTATAGTTGTAGTGTCTGAGGATTGAATGAGTCTACCTTCCTTCATGATTCCAATCTTATCTCCAACATTCACTGCATTGAAAATGTCATGAGTTGCCATGAAAATGGTCTTGTTTTCGTTCGCTAATTCCTTACATATCACTGTAAATTCATTAGTTGCTTTTGGGTCAAGTCCTGAAGTAGGTTCATCCATAAATATGACCTTGGCTTCTTTTGATAAGGCGATAGCAATTCCTACTTTCTGCCTCATTCCTTTGGAATAAAAGGATAGTTTCTTTCGGTGTTCTTCTTCTTTCAGTCCGGCTTTTAGCAAGAGACTACCCAATTGCTGCTGAGAATGTTTATGACCCGACAGACGGCTGAAAAAATCCAGGTTTTCAAGACCTGACATGTTTCCATATAGTTGAACGACCTCAGGGATATATGCAATCAAATGATTCGTCCGTCCTTTACGACCAGCCTCAACACCATCAATAAGTGCCGTCCCTCCGGATGGGCTTATCAGTCCAAGAAAAATATTGATTGTGGTAGTCTTGCCGGCACCATTTTGACCCAGCAGGCAATAGACCTCTCCTTGTCCAACTTTCAGGTTCAAATCCTGAAGAGCATCCGTGTTCCCATATTTCTTAGATAAATTCCTTGCTTCCAGCATATAGATTTTCTCTGGTGTTTAACTTGTTATATATCCACCCTCAAAATGATCCTTCGCCGTTCCAAAGACGAAACCCCCGGAGAGCGATGCACGATTCCTTTTATTGATGTCTGGCCAGGCAATTGTCCTTTAAGGATGCCCACTTCAAAAGGCTGCATCCTTTCTATTCGGGTATGATCTCTCACGATCTGATCATTGCTACTGCCTAATGCTTTTCTATTAACCGCTGACTCAGGTAACCATTCTGTGCCTTTGCCAAGGTAGGTCGTAAACAACCTCAAGGTGTAGCCATCAGTATGAAACTTGGTGCAGGCGTCATCTTCTACCACTCTTAAATAAAGCCTTCCTCGACCATGCTCGGAATACTCCAGAAAATCTGAGGCCAGACTGGCAACATCTTCAATGAAAGCCTCAGCTGCTAGACTATCACTTTTTGGAAGACCTAAGCGGACATCAGCCAGCTCCGAATGAACAGTATCAGTTGAAATTGCCCGCTGAATCTTTAGCCCTTGGTTGAGGACTTCCTCTTCAAGGTATGTCTTTATTTGAGTATCAACTGGACGTCTCCAGCAATAAAGATTCACATCTGACTGAAGGACCTCAGAGCGATCATCCCAGTTCAGACTAATTCTTTGTTTAGGATATTTTCGAATGGTAAATGGTAATGCGGAAGCTAGATTCATTTGATTTGCAACGTTTGTTTTGAAAGTGCATAACAGGCTAACAAAAAGCCAAACAGGTAGACAAGTAGTATCATGAAGTCTCTTCCGAAAGTTTTGTTAACCCTCGTTCGATCAAATTCGAATCGAGGAAGAGACTTGACTTCATCTACAGTGAAGGTATGATTAGTGAAAACTCTTTTGAAGACATATTGACGATAGCCGTCAGCATATTCAATGGCTTGGCGTAAAAAGCTTCTATAGTATTTAGAAGAAGTTCCAGCCAAACCAACCAACGCAGATTGTACAATCAAAGCCGGAGAGAGTATTCTGAAATTCTCAACCCATGTATTTCTTTCCTCCACGACGCTTTCGTAGTTATCAGCCACAGCCCTGTGCTTAAGCTGTGCGAGGTATTGTTTTCCGAGGTATTGGATGTTCCATCCTGTAGAATTAGAAAGATCAGCAGTAACAGGATCATCTGATCGCCAGTCTGGATGCCTTTGGTAAAGCTTTTCCATCTCGGCTTCCAGATTATTTTCCATCTCATTGTACATCGTCTGGTGATGGTTGACCACTTCTAATCTTGAAGGAATGGGATGGAGTTCTTTAGCCAGTTGGTTGACGACTGATGGCACCAGAAACACAAAGAATACCCAAGCGCTTGTGAGCAGGATGAGACTCCTTCCTGAAGAGTAGCCACAAAGATTGACGAGGAAACTGAGCAAAAACCAAAACGCAGTATACAGGAACAACATGATAAACAATTGGCCAAGAGTAGCCAGGTTAGATTTGATGCTCACACCAAAGAATCCCAATAAAAAAATGGTGAAAACCGTGATCAGCAGGTAAATCGTCAAAAAGCGAATGCCGATCTTTTGAATAACCCAAGTGGACAATCTAATGGGTTGTGAGGCAATAAGTGTGAGTCTACCCGTCTCCCGCTCAATAGAAAGAACATTGAAAGACATCAGCAGGATGATCAATGGAAGCAAATAGACCCAGACAAAAGTAAGATCAAGTTGGCCAAAAAGCTGCTCCAAAGGACTAACCAGCTCTTCGGAGGCCATTTCGTAAGAATCATCGAAGTATAGTACGATTTTTTTGTAGTTACTGAACAAGTCTCCTTGTCCAATGGCAATGAGCGAAAAGGGCTGAATAGGCAACCAGGCAAGTCGATGATTATTATAGGTCAGCCTTACACCGCTTGTGGGCAATGAGTAGCTCGATTCATAAGTGGCTAATCCGCGATTTAGTGAGTCAATCTCGGCTACTAAACGAGCGTCGTTAGCTCGCACAAGCGCTAACTGAGATGATGTTTGTTCCTTTTTAGACTGAGTGTAAAGATTAGTATTCCATGCCGCAAGAGTCATCAGAATCAACAGCAGGAGCATGAGGCCAACGTAAGCCCGGTTACGAAAAAACAAGATCAGTTCTAGTCGTATTTGATGATAGGTCCACATAACTACACCACCTTGATCTTACGACTATACATGATACTCAAGAGAAAGCTGATGAACGTCCAAATTCCGATCATACCTATTTCTATCTTGTGTCCTTCTATGACTTCATCTGACGGTTGCCAGATATAGTCAAACTGAGGTATGGTAGCCCACAATTCCCTTCCCGCTTTGTAGTGATCCACACCTTTGGCATTTTCGGCGATGTTCATGTTGAGGGCAGTATTGAAGTCGACGCGATATTTTTCGGCCTCATCTTCAAAATGCCAAAGAAAGCCATAGTCGGTTCTAGCCAATGCCATTGAGACAAACCGCAGAGGAAGCATAGGGGAGATCAGTCCGCACCACCTGTAGACATCTCGCTGATGTTCATATTGGCTTTGCAAAAGATCAAAATGCTTGGTGTAAATCTCTGATTCATATTTCTCGCCTTCTGCCAACAGCAACCCTCCATAGGCTACCGGAAGGTCTTCGATCTTCTCAACACCATATTCTTTTAAGACTTGTTGCTGAAAATCCTGTGCCGCCTCATTCCAAAAGTTGTGACCATTGAGGCCTGTTGCCTGATCTTCATTGATATTATCTCTGAAAGTCTGCAACGTTGGGAATGGGTAGGCCCAACCAGCCAGATTAGTAGAAACCTTGGGGATGATCAATGTAATGATAATCCAAACCGTCAATAATATTGTCAGGGAGGTACCTGATGACAATGCTTTTGCTGAGACCCAAATGATCAGATTGATGAATATGATAAAATAAAGAAGGTAAGCTCCGGCAAGCGTCAACCATTCCGATAAGCTTACCCGCACGTCTGCTCCTAAGCCAAAACTCACCATCGCTGCTGTTCCAAATAAAATCATCCATAATACGATCATTTGCAGGAACAAGGCTAGCCATTTACCTAAAGCGATTTGCGATAAGGGGACACCTTGTACCAGCAACAGCCTTATTGTTTGATTTTCTTTCTCGCTTGTAAAGGCGTTGTAACCAAGGAAAA
Source organism: Flammeovirgaceae bacterium UBA6059 (assembly GCA_002435755.1). Classification (GTDB taxonomy): domain Bacteria; phylum Bacteroidota; class Bacteroidia; order Cytophagales; family Cyclobacteriaceae; genus UBA6059. The sequence continues at coordinate 227,875 of DIYH01000002.1, read as the reverse complement.
TCAGCAAAAGCGGAAACACATAATTGAGCATAAATGCCGGTGTGAATTCGCCAAAGCGAAATATTCCGGAGTGGTCCTTGGCTTCATTCAATGTGCTTTGCTTGCGCTGATGTGCTCCAAGATGTACTACGCTACCGGAAAACTGTTGGATACCTTTATCAATGATTGCTAAAGGAAAAAGCGGTTTGATGACGTAGGTGCCATCATGCGCGGCATCATGAGGGTCCTTCTCTGATTGTTGTTCCCAATTGAGTCGTACCTGCTGCAGATTATTCTGATAAGCTTCAAATGATAGTTGATAATCACGAACGCTCAGTAGCATTGATGCCATTAACATGAATACAACAGCGATGACCAATGATCTGGCTCGACCATCTCTGAAATATCTCTTCAGCTCATAACTGGCAATATGTATGACCTTCTTGGGCATCAATTGTCAGAGCCTTCAAATAGATTGTCGTGAAAAAACTTATACTGTAGTGCCCATTCGCCAGCGGCTCCTGAAAAATTCCATGAACCATGGTGGCCTCCTTCGGAAGATTCAAAATACAGTACATCTACACCCGAAGATTTTAGCTTAGCTGCCATCTTTCGTGCATGTGCAGGATGAACCGTATCGTCAGAAATAGCGCTGACAATCAGTACCTCCGGATAAGCCTCCGCCTCACAGCAGTTGTGGTACGGAGATATTTTGGCGATAGCGTCTCGCTCGGAAGGATCATCAGGATCCCCATACTCACCGCTCCAGTTAGCTCCTCCCAGCTCTTTAAACCGCAGCAGGTCAAGGACCGGTACCTCGCTGATCACTGCACCAAACAGTTCGGGGCGTTGCGTTAGCGCTGCACCTGTCAACAAACCACCGTTGGAAGCGCCCCAAGCACCAAGTTTCTTATTGCTGGTTACACCTGTTGAGATGAGATCATTTGCAACTGCATAATAATCGTCAAATGCCTGTTGGCGCTTTGTTCTTAAGGCCTGTTGATGCCAGTTAGGCCCGAATTCCCCCCCTCCACGGATATTCGCAATTACATACACACCTCCTTTTTCTATCCACAGTTTTCCATGCAACGGCTTATATCTTGGCTTAACAGGAATTCCAAAACCACCGTAGGCATAAAGTATCGTAGGAGCATTACCATTCTCAAGGACACTTTTTCTCGCTACCACAAAGTATGGGACTTCTACGCCATCTGAACTTTTGACCCATCGCTGCTCTACTAGCATATTTTCAGCATCAAACTGATCAGTCAGCTCATAGCACAGTTTCGGATCAGTTTGGGGTTTGTAGTGGTAGAGTTCGTCAGGCTTTATCGGATTGTTATAAGTAAGAAGAATCTCATTTGAAGAAGCGTTCGAAGAAGTAATTTGAAGTACCCCATTCTTTGTAGGTAGGTCGATATCATTGATCTGCCATTCACGATTGATGTATTTTGCCTCTTTGAGTGCCCCTTTCACATCCTCAAGTACAAGAATGTAGACTCGGTCATTCACAATTTTCGCGTCTTCTACGAAAGATCGGTCCTCTCCATAAAAAAGTAAAGAAGGCTTCCAGGTACCATAGGTGAGCGAGACAATAGACCCGGCCTTGTAGGTGCTGTTTTCATACGTCCAGGCTACATTGATCTTGACGAGCAACTGATCTTCATACATACCTAGTAGATCACAATCATTGGGTAATGGAAGAGCTTCTACTTTTTGATTTTCATTTACAGCATAGTAGGTGATATCATGAAATGCGCGTGACTTTCCAACGAAAGGGAATGAGCCATTTTTAGAAGTATAAACCATAGGCCAAATGCTCTCTTTGGTTTCAGAAGCATCTATAATGGTGGCCGTTGAGTCCTGAGTGCCATTTCTATACCAGTACTTGGCGATCGTAGGAAATATTTGACCCATAGTTCCGGGCCCCCAATCTGTAGCAATAAACAGGCTGTTCTCGTCTAACCAATCGAGATTAGTCCACGCTTCGGGTGTTTCAAATCCTCCCTCGACAAAACGTTTCGCCACAATCGAGAACTCACGCCAAACCGCCACCTGTTTACCTCCTCGGGAAAGCTTGATCATGCATTGATCGCTATCACTGTGCTTTTTGAAATCCAGCCATACCCAATCTTCATCTTCACTCGTAGCAACCTCATCGAGATCGAGTAAGGTCTCCCATTGCGGACTACCGTCAAGATAATCAGACGTTGGAGCTCTACGCCAGATTCCGCGAACATGATCATCATCTTGCCAAAAATTGTAGGCAAATCCTCCTTCTATCCTTGCAGATGGAATTCTCTCACTAGTAGAAAGTATAGCTTCTGCCTCCTTCTGCAACATTGTAAACAGCGAATCACTAGCCAGTGATCCAAGCGTCTGTTCTGTCTGTTCGGCGGCCCAGTTAAGGGCTTTCTCGCCTCGCAGTTCCTCAAGCCAGAGATATTCATCTGATTCTTGCGCATTATTATCTATATCGCTGCAGCATATTAAAAGCAGCGTAAGAAGACCGATTGCAGGTCTTAGAATTACTGTTTTCATGGTTATTGAGTTTAGTGACCATTAAAAATTCTAAAAAAGCTTACGGTTTGGTCGGGACTCAATGATTGATTTATTCTACTTCATGATCTAGCAGTTTTTTATATGGGCCATTCATCTATGAAGTCTGATCCTGCCTCCATACCAGAGATTTCTAAATCTGTAAGCAGGCAGGCGTCCAAATCGGCGATCATCTTTTCCTTATCCATGTCCTGTCCTATAAAGACCAGTTCATTCATACGATCTCCCCATTTCTTGTCCCAGCGCGACTGGATTTCTTCCTGATTTTCCATGTAAGCAAGGCTTTGTGCACGCTGGCTAATAGGTACACTTACCCACCAACGGCCATAAACTTCTGCCTTCAATGAACCTCCAGCCTGGCTCCATAATATACCTTGGTCCGGACGTGAAGCCAACCAGAATATTCCCTTACTCCGAATTACGGTAGTTGGAAAAGATCGACTTACATAGTCGAGAAACCGCTGAGGATGCATTGGTCGAGCGTTTCTATAAACAAACGAACCAATACCGTATTCCTCTGTTTCTGGACTGTGCGCGATACCTTTCTGAGCGAGTTGCAGTTCTTTTTGCCAACCCTGAGACTGTTCTGCTTCTTCATAATCAAACAGTCCTGTATTGAGTATCTCCTTTGGGTTGACTTTACTGTGTGTCGTTCGAATCAACTTTGCAGTAGGATTGAGCTTGTACAAGGTCTTCTCCAACATGCCAATTTGATCATCAGTCACCAGGTCCGCCTTGTTCAATATTATCACGTTGGCGAACTCTACCTGATCCGTGAGTAGGTTGACAATCGAGCGATCATCAGCCTCATCATCGGTCATGTCTCGATCGATAACGGTATCGGCACTTCCAAAATCCTTGAAGAAGTTGAACGCATCTACAACAGTGACCATAGTATCCAGCTTACTGAACTGGGTTAGGTCATACAGTTCATCTCCAGTCGCAAAGCTGAATGTCTGGGCTACCGGAATGGGCTCTGAGATACCTGTACTCTCGATGAGCAGGTAGTCGAACTTATTCATCTTCGCGAGTTTCTCTACCTCTATCATGAGGTCTTCTCTGAGCGTACAGCAGATACAACCGTTGCTCATTTCTACCAGTTTTTCTTCTGTTCGAGATAGTTTGGCGCCATTCGCGACGAGTTTCTCATCGATATTCACTTCGCTCATATCGTTGACTATCACGGCCACTTTAAGACCTTCACGATTATTGAGTACATGGTTGAGCAAGGTGGTTTTACCAGCCCCTAAAAAGCCACTGAGTACTGTGACTGGTAGTTTTTTATTCTTTTTGAATAGCATATTGATTACGTATTAGAGTAATGATTTTGTTCTTTATTTGAATTGAGGAGCGTGATCAATTCATGAATCGATGACGCTACTAGTTGATGATCTTTCTCGTTGATGATCCAACTATGATGGCCTTGAGATTCCCTTATCTCGATTCGCTTTTCGGCTCCTTCATCTACATTAATGCCGTTCCTTTCCAGGGCCCTTCTTGTCCATAAAGCCTGTGAACCAGAGCCGTCAAGAGAGACACTCGTCTCGAATGTGGAGGATATTTTGAAAGAGCCGGACTGCTGATCAAACCGAATGCCTTCAGATTCGAACGCTTGCTCGAAAGAGCCATCCAGCACCAGGTCTTCAGGCGCACCGGTATGCAGTTGGCCACCTTTGGGTAATAGCCATATCCTGTCGGCACCCCTCAGCGCCAGGTCCATATCATGTGTGGATAACAAGATCGTCTTAGCAGAATCTTGCGCCATCTTGCGTAAGAGTCTCATGATCTCGACACGACGGGGTAGGTCAAGAAAAGCCGTCACCTCATCAAGGATCATGACCTCAGGCTCTTGGGCAAATGCTCGAGCCACCATGATCTTTTGGCGTTCTCCATCACTTAATTCTGATAAGGTCTTGTGCGCTAGTTCTTCCGCACCAGCCAAATAAATCGCCTCCCTGATAATGCGATGATCCTCTTGTTGTAATCGGCCCGACCAGCTGGTGTAGGGAAACCTTCCAAGTGCTACCACTTCATAAGCGCTTAGCATACCTGCATGTACTCGCTCAGTGAGCACAAGGCTCAGTTTTTTGGCCAGATCTTTTGGTGGAATAGCATGGATATCTTTGCCTTCGAGATATACTTTGCCCTCCAACGGTTTTTGCTCCCCAGAAATGGTGCGCATTAATGTGGATTTCCCTGCTCCGTTTGGACCGAGCAGACATACCAACTCACCCTTGTTCAACGAGGCATTGAGGTCAGAAGTGACCGTCTGATTACCTGACCGAGATGGATATCCTGTGGATACCTGTTCTATTTTGATGACCGTATCCAAAATCAATCGCTCCTTAATGCTGTGATGGGGTTAATAAACAATGCACGCCAGGAAGGACCAATCGCAGCAACCAACGAGATTAGGATTAGCGCAAAGGCAACTACGGAATATGATACAAAGTCAATCAGCTCCACTTCGAACAAGAACGGTGAGATGGGTTTGAGTAGAATTGGAGATAGTATCAAGCCTATCACAATGCCTAGACCTGAAATCTTGAACATGTCCTGAAGGATGATGAGTACGATATTGCTATCGGTCGCACCAAGCACTTTTCTTAAAGCGAGCTCTTTTACGCGTAGCGCTAGAATGAACGTTATCGCGCTAAAAAGACCAACTGCAGCAATGACACAACCTATAATGGCTACAATCAAGAAAAGGGTGCTCGAGACCTTGGACTGCCAATTTTCTAGCTCGATGCGATCCGCCATTTGCATGTATTCAAATGTTGGTTGGTTCTCATCAATGTCTAGAATGGCTGAACTCAGTTGAGCTTCAAGACTTGATTGCGGTAGCGAAGTATCGATCACATAGTAGCCATCAGTTGTAGGATAAGAAAGCAATGAAACATAAACGCTTGGGATATTATCCTGAGTGATACTTTGGTGCTTTACGTCACTGGCTATGCCGACTACCGTCAAATAGGGTGCATCGTCTCCAAGTCCATCCAGTTTGATCCGCTTGCCTAAGGCATGTTCACCAGGCCACATCTTATCGGCAAGTTGCCTGTCGATAACCGCTTTAAATTGATTTGCCGTATGATTGAACTGATCAAGTGATTCACCATGCTCAATATCGATATCCATGACGTCAAAGTAGTTGGGCGTCACTTTCTGAATAGTCACAAAAGGATTCTGAGCAATTTCAACCTCGGACTGACCCTCCACACTAAACAAGACTTGAGATTGTGGAGACGTATCGACAATATCCGTTAGCGGTAGCATAGTATTGATCGCGACTTGATGGACCCCAGGAATCGACTCAAGCTCACGTAAGCTCCTTTCGAAAAAAGCCCTTTTCTTTTCATTCCCACTATATCGATACCAGGATAATGCTATTCGGAAGGTCAGCTTCTCACTTGGGTGAAATCCCAAGTCTGCCTGTTGTGCGGCATTAAAGCTCTTGAATAGTAAGACTCCCCCTATCAATAATAAGACGCTCACTGCAATTTGCGCGGTGGCTAGCCCTTTCTGCACAGTATGTTGTCTACCACTACCCACACTGTGCTGACCTTCCTTTAGTCCCTCCGACATATTGCCTACTCTTCGGTGAAACAACCATGGTATCACGCCGGTCAAAAGCCCGAGGAGTATGGCAAGGCCAATAGTGTAAAGAATGACACTCCAGTTGATGTCGATGACGGTCCAGTAGGGCAGGAAAGGACTTACCAATTCATAGGATGCTCCCATGAGATACCAGGCCAAGAGCAGACCAATACCACTGCCTATTACCGCTAGGAGAAAGGCATGCAATACAAAACCTTGAATGATCTGAAGACTTGTTGAGCCCAGGATTTTTCGAACAGTCGTCTCTCTGCTTCGGCGAATCGCCTGGCTAACAAATAAATTAGAGATATTAACCACAGCTATCGCCAACAAAAAGAGTATTGCTCCTCCAATCAGAAGCAGGTAGCCTCGAAGCTCTCCAATGAAAATGTCAGATAGCGGTTCCGCCACAAAAGTAATCCCTAGGTTGGATTCCTGATGTCGCTGCTCTTGGGATGCGGCAAACTTGGCTAGCTCGTCATTGAACTGTTCCAAAGTCACGCCTGCGTTAAGTCTTGCCAGACCTATACACGGTCTACGGTTTCTGGCCGTGACAACAAAATCCGCAAAAGCCATCGCTCTAAAGGCTTCATTACGAACCGGGAAACTGAAGCCTTCCGGTAGGACACCATAATTGAGATAAGTGAATCCATCTAGGTTGACTTCCAGTCCTTCCACATTGGGGTCACCATCATACCTCCTTTGCCAAAAGTCATGCGTCAACATGACGGTATGCGAGCCACGCTTATCTAAAGTTTCGGGCCAATAGGCGCCAAGTTGTGGTTCGACTCCCAGTACCCTGAATAGATTACTGGAGGCGAAAGTAGTGGTCAGCTCCTCGGGAGGCTTACCATAGCTACTGCTCAAATTGTATCTACCGCCATCACGATATACGGCAAGCTCTTCAATGTTCACAAGCTCTTTCTGCATGTCCAAAAACTCGGGATAGGAGAGCAGTCCTTGCTCATCCCCCTTCATAGAGTATATCCTGACGAGACGATCTGCTTCTTTGAAAGGTAGGGGAGAAAACAGAAGGGCGTCTATGTAGCTATACACTACAATGCTCGTGCTCGTGACGATAGCAAATGTGAAAACAACCACAGCTGTAAAAGCCGGACGTTTACCGAGTGCTCGTAAAGCTAGTTTAAGACCAAGGATAGTGTTCATAGCTTACTCAATTACATTTCGAAACCTCTCATTTTCCTATTCTTCAAAATGACCCACATCACTACTGGCGCACCGATCAAAGCATTGACTGCATTCAAATGCAGAAAATGCTTCTCCCACGGCAGATGGACAAATAGGTCCGCTGCTTGAGCTACGGTCGCGCCCAGTAACATGACAGCCGGAATTAAAATGCGGTGATCCGATGTGTTGAAAACTCCTCTGGCAAGGTGTGGAATTATCAATCCCAAAAACAGAATCGGTCCGCAATACGCAGTGACGGGACCAGCCAGCAATACAGCACAGCCTAACGTAATTAACCTAGTCCTCTTAACAGATAGGCCAAGGCTTCTGGCGTAATTTTCCCCAAGCAAAAAGGCATTGAGCGATTTAGACATCAACCAGCCACCAATCAATCCAACGATGACCAAGGGGAAAAGCACAGGAAAATGCTCCCAATAGACTCCAGCGAAGCTGCCGTCATTCCAGCCACCATAGATCTTACCTTGTGATTCATTGGTAAAGTGAAGAATGACGCTGATTAATCCTTGAGCCAGAAAGCCCAGCATCAATCCGAAAATCAACAATGTGATCGTACTCACATATTTTGAAATGGATACCATCACAAGGAGTACCACAAAACAACCTATCATGGCACCAGCGACAATGCTCAAGTTGCTCATGAAAGCGAACTTTTCGAGAATCGAAGAGCCTATGACTGCTGCAGTAGTCACCACTAAAGCGACTCCTAGTTGTGCTCCTGCCGTAAGACCCAATGCCCAGGGGCCAGCCAGAGGGTTTTTGAATAAAGTTTGCAGTTGCAGTCCCGCTACTCCCAGTGCTGCCCCTCCAATCATGGCTGCCAGTGTTCTGGGCAACCGTAACTCCACTATGATTGTCCTCCAAGTAGTATCTGCTATTTCCTGACCTAAGAGCACACTGATGATCCCCTCCACAGGAATAGTCACGGCACCTATGCCTAGCTCCAATAAAAAGACAACTACAGCACAAACCACCAAGACCGGAAACCAGAATAATCGATTATGGCTAGGTAACTTGATATTAGCCAAGCCTGGTTTAATTGGTGTCGATATGGTTTGTTCCATACTCATGAGGTCAATATGTTACTTACATGCTTCAAGCTCAGTTGTATAGTTTGTCGTACACTTCTAAGGGTAGTTTCATGGATTTATCAAAATGATCCATGAAGTAGAGTTCGTGTGATGCGAGCAACTCTGGATGAATCAGTTTGATAAGATCCGCTAACACAAAATCTGGCCTTACCACCGCGCGGGCGTACCAATCGAAAGCATTGGCCTCTGGCTTAATCCTTTTCATATTATGATAAAGCTGACCATTACGCCAGGAGCTGAATTCATTCATAAAAACCTCCCCAGGAAGCGGCGATGAATGAATATCACCTATCATCCAATGGTCAGCATTATTGGCTTCCGCCAATAGCATTTCACTGCTGACACGCTCTCCCCCATTCCGAATGGGTCGGTTGAAATCTTGCAGGACGTTGATTACCCCCGCATCTCGCATGTATTGTGCAGGGATGCTATTGGTATGTGCAATCCAGCGATCTTTGCCCGCATAGTAGCCCCAGAGCATTGTAGGCTTGTTACGTAAATCAGCAGTAATGCCTTTTAAAAAGTTGACACGCTTTTCAACAGCATCAAATATTTCATTGGCTTTGGCCTCTGCATTAAAGAAAAGTGCGTAGTACTTGATCCACTCTGCTCTACCGAGATAGTCTGCCTCAGCCCACTCAAATACGGAGGCTGTTTGTAGGCCGAGGCTTCTACTTTTGTCCAGTACATCGGCAAAATCAAGATTGCCGATGTTCATAAAGAACAAATCGGCCTTTCTTTCCAACAGTACTTCCAGATTTGCGGGTTGATGCCAACTATAGCCAATTTGCCCAAGATCCTTATTCAGTACTCGATTGCGAACGGTATCACTGAAGGAGATCGCTCCTCCAACGGCTACTACTTTATCAAACTCACCTAATTCCGATACGAAGCTTTCACCATTTTCAACATTGATCGCGACTCTTTCTACTGGTATTGAAATGACGGATGCATTGGCCAAGTCTCCTTCCAATGAAGGAACTGGAGTTCCTTGCTGAACGAGCACCATTACATCTCCCCTTGTTTCAGTACCATTGCTTTCCCATGAACTTAGTTCGGCAGTGGTGCGCACTACCTTGTAATGGCCATGATAGCTCACGCTATAATGGGTTGCATATTCAGGTTCAACCTTTGCTTCAAAGTAATCCTTGTCAGGATCGAAACCTGCAAGGTCAGCAGCACTGCTCTTTTCTGAAGAATTTGGGGAGCATCTAGCAGCGAATACTAAAAGCGATATGAAAATCAGCTGCCTCATCTTTTGGTTAATTCGACTTTGTCCAAATAAATGAGTTCATGATCAGGTAATATCTCAGGATAAAAAATCGACACCAGATCTTCAAGGACCATATCAGGCCTTACCTGGGGCGTTTCGTACCAATCATAAGCATTGTGCTCGTGTCGCGTGCGCTTTTGGTAGTGATAAACATTACCATTCCGGTAAGCCTTAAAACTGTTGAGATAGTTGGCAGGTGGCCAGTCCGTGTCCACAGTACTATTGACAATCCAGAAATCTGCATCTTTCGCCTCATTTAAGAGCATTTCATTGGTGATGCCTACACTGTGGGTGGGTCCGTCATCCTTGAGTACGTTATTGCTAACGGCCTGAAGGTAGGAAGAGTAGAAATCGTTTCGGTGAGCTTTCCAATCCGCTTCATTGGAAGGATGATATAATAGGAAAGAGGTCTGTCGCGACGGAAACTCATTTACTTTGGCCATCAACTCATGACACCTGGAAGCAATGCTATCGAAGAGGGCAGTGGCTTCTTTTTCTTTGTTGAAAAAAAGTGCAGAATACTTGAGCCACTCGGCCTTTCCCAAGAAGTCTGGTTCTGCCCATGCAAATTGCGGCACGGCATTAATAGCAAGCTTTCGAAGCTTCTCCATACCATCCAAACGCTCATTGTCGAACGTATGAAGGATCAATAGATCCGCCCCAGCAGACATCAATAGCTCCGGTTGTGGAATACTATGAAAGCTGTAACCTATAGAGGCTATCTCCTTTCGCTCCCATCTGGATCGAAGTTCGGCATCATAGATGGCTCCTCCACCCATACCTACGATGGCATCCAGGAGACCCAGACTCTTAAGTCTTGTTATTTCTCCATCATCATTAGCCGCTACAGACTCTACCGGAATTTCGATTATCCAGGCATTCTGAAGTGAATCTGGCAGCTGTGATTTTGGGGTCCCTCTATCGATCAGTACCAACCGCTGATCGTAATTCATCTCTTTTACCTCGCTTTTATAGCGTAGATTAACCAACTTAAAATTGGGGTGGTAAGAGACTGAGAAATTTTTAGCATATCCAAGCTCGATTTGAGAAGGAAGAACTACTGCTGAATTTGTAGAGGACCTTTCTCCTGTTGATGCTTTCTGGTCGACTCCACAACCTAGCAGTATAACTATCATTACGTAAACGATTAGCAGATGCAGAAAGTAGACCAGTTTCATAATTGTATCATCTGACTCATGAATCTCTCGAACCATCTCCGATACCATATTCAGAACGCCAAGGGACGTTTTGACAGAGAAGATTAGTCACTAAACACCTGGGCGATGACGGGGAATGGTATTCCAGCTAACCAAACCGAAAAGAATTACCTTAAACCCCATCATCCTTACCAGGAGTACTTATTCTGAAAGCTGCTGTACTTTGGTACGCAACGCTTCAATTTGTTTTTTCAATTCTTGTTGTATTTCCAAGATCTGATCTGAAGGAAGGCCTTCCAGTTCATTTGGGCCATGGTGATGGTCATGATCGTGATCATGGTCATGCTCCTCATGTTCATGCCCCGGCACTTCCACTACTAGCTCTTTCCAATCAGCAAATTCCTGCTTCAAGGCTTCTATCTGTGGGCCTTGCATTTCAAGTACTGAGTCCGGCAGATCTTCGAAGACCTCCAGGGCATTTGAAACCTCTTTGCTGATGGCAATGGCCTCATCATGCACTTTCCCCGCTTCAGTCAATGTTTTGTCTTCTGGTGCAGGCCCACATGCAAAAAAGAAAATGAGCGAAAAGGTGAAAATGCAAATAGACTTCATGATAGTTAGGTTTACTTTTTAAGTGATATTAGATAGCGCCAATTGATGAGGTGAGCTAGTGCTATGGAAACTGCTCCTGCTACAGTCAACGGGATTTCGATAGCTTCGAAACTCTCAAACCTTGAAGTTACTACCAGACACAGGCCAATACTCATCACAATCAATGGTAAAGGCTGACTTCTATGCTTTAGATAAGTCGGCAGCAATGATACCAGCGCAATGATGCAGCTTAGTGCTATAACAATCGGCTCAAGTACCGGGCTCGTTAAAAATGACAAAGCGCCCAAAGTGCCTAATGTGACCAGTATCGGAAGCATGGCACAGTGAATGGCGCAAGCGATCGAGACCATCATGCCTACCATATCTAAATTAGCTTTGAATGTCTCTCTTTTTGTTTTCATTGAGTTATCAGTTAGTTGGTATAGAAGTAGGAATATTCCTTTTGCCTTAAAGTTAACATTCTTGCAACAATGTTGCATTTAGAAACTTCGATACTAACAGATAAGTTCCGTTTTTCTTATTTCAATAAACTCGTTCTACTACCTGAGCCTTGTTAAGGATAAAATTCAGGCGATCAGTATCCTCTGCATTAAGCTCGAGTACACCTTGGACTCGCACAACTTCATCCGTGTGGAAGTCCACCGGATTATCAAAATTGACCTGGATCACCGATTCTGGTCCATTCGCACCACAGAAGAAGCACGATGCTAGTGGATACTTGGAAAGAATGACACTGCCTGGACCAAAATCATAAGGCAGATAGAACCCTTCGATCTCTACTATCTGACCTTCTTTCATTTTCAGATAGTTATCGAAATCGGGGTAATAATAGTAATATCCTGACGCAGGGTCCTGTTTACTTACAAATCTGACATTGGCCATTTTATCCCAAAACCCTCCTTGCGCCAAAGCACTAGAACTGAATAAAAAGATGGTTGCCGCTATGGAAACGCACTTCCACAGACTTTGCAGCGATAAGTATTCAAAATGCCTCATAGTAGAGATTCTAATTGCTTTAAATCATCAAAGTCAAACTGTGCCTGTGCAAATATACGTTCGTAGTAAATATCCTTCAGATCACGGTGATAGATGTTCACTTTCTCAACAAACTCCAGGTGACTCTGTCGGTCTGTCTCTGACATTCTTGAGAGTCGCTCGTGTACCATTGCTGCCGGGGCAAGCCATTCCCATTTTGTCAACAACGAATTACGTTCAGCGATTTGTGCTTCCATTTCAGCTTTTAATTTATTCGCTTCTCGATCTATCATGCTTGAACTAGCATAATACCATTTTTGAAAGTTGACTGTATCTCCGTCATCATATTTGGGATATGCCGCATGAAACTTGTCCATCACAAAAGACTTAGGTGATTCCCAATTCTTATCATTGAGCGCACGCACCGCATGAATGACATCTGCTTTATTCGGTAATGGCTCACTCGATTGCACTCCTAGATTGATCAGCGCTGGTGTGATCAGCGTAAAGATCAGCCAGACTCCCAACCCCAACATTGCACTTAATGCTGCTGACCTTCGCATCCAGATGATCATAGCCATCAAACCTGTCCAGATCATGCAATAAGCGTAGATCACTAGTAACCATTCGAAAAAGAGTCCAAGGTTTTGCGATAGTGAAATTCCTTGAAGCAGGAAGCCCAGCAGTAGAAGTACTGTCGCTAGAACCAGCACCACCTTTAGCCTTAGCAGACCTTTACTTAACAGAATTGTTCCCAGTCCCACAGGTTGGGATTGTAGCAGTGAAAGTGTGCCGCCTTCTTTTTCTCTTGCATATAGATTGTAGAATAATGCCACGATCAACAGAGGAAACAGAAAAACAATTACGTAGCTGAGATCGAAGTTGCCGGTGAGCAACTTCATAGGATTAGCCAACTCCGCAGTATTAACTTGTCTCGCCAGATCTGTTACGTTAAAGCCGTAGTACACCGGATAGAGATCACGTTGACCTAGACAAAGACCGGCTAATTCCGGCGTTTCGTTGGTTAGATAATACGTAAAATGCTTAGTCCAGCCCACACCGACTGGAGACATGGCAAACTCATACTTACTTTTGTTTTCAGCTATCGAAGTATCTAGTTGTGACCAAATGAGCAGGCTATCAAATTGCTGACGCTCATATTGCTGGACTTCCGCGATGCGGTACTCTTGCTTATCTATCTCAAATTTGCCGAAATAGATTCCATAGATTCCAGCACCCAATATTACAACTAGAAGTACCTTAAGCAGATTACTACGCCATAGCGACTTCCATTCGAATGGAAGTATATGAAATATCGTTTTCATAATCTTGAAATTTTGGGAGCGTAGATCATTGAGATACCAAAGAGACCTACGAGCCAAAAGGTCAATGCTCCAACACTTCGCCACTGGCTGGACATGATCGCGCCAAACGAAGGGAGTGCGTAGCTAAATGGATCTATGCTTGACCACATCTCTTCACCAACTTTATAGTCTCCGTAGGATATGCCTGGTTTATGATTGGTCTCCATGTCTTTGTTCATTCGCTTAACAAATCCTCTTCTATAGTTTTCGGCCGCTCGGGCAAATGCCACATGGTGATGAAAATCCGTTCCTGCTAAGGCCATGGACAAGTGTCGAACAGCCAGGTAAGGGTTGATGAAACCGACCCATTCTGATAAGCGATTCTGATCCTTGAAGATGGTCTCGACCCTTGAAAACTCCTGATCGTATACCTGATCGGTGTATTCTTCACCAGCCTGCATTGCAATGCCGCTCCAGTTGACCGGGAGCTCTTCAATGGTCTCGACATTGTACTCGTCAAGTACTTCCTGCTTTAATGAGGCCAAGCGAACATCCGATGGGTTGTGGCCATCGATCCCGTTTTTGACCAACGACTTAATGGTCTTGCGAAACTCAAATTGCGAAGGAGTTGGGTAGACCTTATCAGCCAAATTAGCTGTAGCCTTTGGCAAAATAATACAGCTTAATATCCAAAGCCCTAATAAGCTCAATAGGGAAAAGCCTGAATTCCGCGCAAAGGCAGAAATAAGTGTGCAGAGCAAAACAAAAACCAAGAAGTAAATAGCGTATCCTGAAGCTAGGCCTACGAACTTAACCGTGACCCCTGGGTCCAAAGCCGCGGATTGATCATCCAGCAAGAAATAAGCAAGAATGATGATGGGTATGAAGATAAGCAGTACCATGAAATAGGTACCCCAAACTTTGCCCATAAAGAGTTGTCGCATCGACAAACCCTGAGCATGGAGCAGTTTCAATGTGCCCTCTTCACGCTCCTTACTAAAAATGTTGAATGTGAGAAATATGATCAGCAGAGGTAATAGCACCTGCAGGATCAAGGCGGCTGTAAGCTCGCCAAATCGAGACATCCCGTTGCTGTCCTGAGCTGCACTAAATAGAATCTCATTTTGCTTGTGCGCTTCGAGGAACACAGAAATACCTGTGTAATTGTCAAGTCCTACATCCAGAAAGCTCAACACCGGTTTTGGCTTAAATGCAAACTGTCCATAGTGTGCTGCACTGTGGGGATGTTTGTTACCCTGGTTCACCCACTTATCATACATCGCTTCCTGGGCTTCCTTTCGCTGCTCAGCAATCTGTTGTTGTCCCTGGCGACCCACCAAGACAGCAGTCAACATAAGTATTATCAATATGCTACCTGATATCTGAAGACGTACATCTCGTAAGGCCGTCAGGAACTCTTTCTTAATAACTAGCTTCAGCATGGCTTTCAGTTTTCATGGTTTCCAAATAAAGCTTTTCTAGTTCGATGAGCGTGATTTCATCACTTTTCAATGAATGCACCAACTTGCCCGATCTCATAATACCGATATGCGTACCGGTCTCCTTGGCACGAAACAAGTCATGGGTTGCCATCAAGATGGCAACATTTTGCTCTCGGAGTGTATGCAATAATTGCGCAAAGTCATTGCTCGCTTGTGGGTCTAAGCCAGAAGTGGGCTCATCAAGTAGCAGGTTATCTGCCTGCTTTGCTTTCGCTATCGCAATGCCTACCTTTTGGCGCATTCCTTTAGAATATTGAGATACGCGCTTGTTAGTTGCGTTAGGTTGAAGGCCAGCGGCCAATAAAAGGTCCTCTGCTTGTGCTGCTTCTGGTCTTTCACCACCCAATCCAGCGAAGAACTGAAGGTTTTCCAAACCTGAAAGATTGCCATATAGATTTAGGTTTTCAGGGATGTACGCAAGATGCCTCTTGGTTTCCTGAGCTTGAGTGGCCACATCGAGCCCATTGACTAGCGCTTGACCAGATGAGGCATCAATGAAATTCATGAAAAGGTTAATGGTAGTGGTCTTCCCTGCTCCATTGGCTCCCAGTAGACAGAAAACTTCTCCTGGTGCTACATCCAGGTTCAGGCTGCTAAGCGCTTCTTGCGATCCATATTTCTTAGTGAGATTTTTGGCTTCTAGCATAATCAGTCATTTACTGCAACAACGTTGCAAGTAAGAAAAAGCGCGATATAATCGCAACAATGTTGCAGTGAAGCGCATTTGATAATTGCTTAATGGTGATTAATACTGCTCTA
This sequence comes from Flammeovirgaceae bacterium UBA6059, assembly GCA_002435755.1. Classification (GTDB taxonomy): domain Bacteria; phylum Bacteroidota; class Bacteroidia; order Cytophagales; family Cyclobacteriaceae; genus UBA6059. The sequence goes on along the minus strand of DIYH01000002.1, from coordinate 211,864 downwards.
ATGGTAACAAGATCATCCATCTATTCCTTTTAAGCCAACGGTTCTATTTGTCAATTAAAGATTACTGATACGATAGTTTGACATACTATATTGCCTTCGGTGAAATAACAGTTTTACGTAGTAATGATAAGCATACTCGGTGGTGGGCCTGCTGGATTAGCAGTGGGACACTATGCAGCGAAGAAACAATTACCATTTAAGGTTTACGAGGCAAACCATGAAACAGGAGGGAATTGCAGAACCATTGAGTCTGGAGGGTTCAAGTTCGATACTGGGGCACATCGACTTCATGGTCATGATGAAGAAGTAGTTGCGGAAATTAGAGATATTCTTGAAGGAGATCTTAATGAAATCCATACGCCCAGCTACATATTTCATAATGGCAGGTTTCTAATGTTTCCCCTAACACCAATAGGGCTTATCAAAGGGCTTTCATTAAAAGAATTAGTTGGTTCACTATGGTACTTGCTGGTTGGACGCTTTAATTTTTCTAAAGATCTTACATTCCAAGACACTGTATATCGGAAGTACGGGAAAGGATTATCAAATCATTTCCTGACCAATTATTCAGAAAAGCTATGGGGTCTAGCAGCCCATCGACTGTCACCAAATATTTCGGGTAGCCGGTTAAAGAAGTTAACAATCACTGCTTTGATCAAAGAAATGCTTATTCCAAACTCCAAGTCAGAACATATGGAAGGGTCTTTTTATTATCCGAGTCAAGGTTTTGGTCAAATTGCTTCCACAATGGCTGATAGATTCAAAGAAAACATACTGCTCGGTCAACGAATATCAAGAATTAACCATAATAACAAAAGGATCACCTCAATCGAAACCAATAATGTTAAAAGTCATGATTGTCAACATGTCATCAGCAGTCTTCCCATAACACTGTTAATCAAAATGATGAATCCGCTCCCTCCTGATGAAATACTGGATCTAGCCAATTCTTTCCATTTTAGACATTTGACACTGTGCTGTTTCTTCTTGGACAAAAAGCAGGTTAATTCGGGGGCCACCATTTACTTCCCTTCCTCCAGATACCCATTTACGCGAGGTTATGAACCAAGGAATCGAAGCGTGCACATGAGTCCCCGAAATAAGACTTCATTCATTGTGGAAGTGCCTGATTCGAAAGTCCAAAATGAGGTTGCGAAATCCAAGCTAATAGAACAAGTATGCCGCTTATTGATTGAAGACAATTTCTTCCGAGCGGAGGAAATCATTTCAACAGATACTTATCAAATTCCTTTCGCCTATCCAGTTCTGGAATACGGTTTTGAAGAAAAATTAGAAGTCTTATACAATTACCTAGATCAGTTTCAAAACCTGAAATTGACAGGAAGAAATGGATTGTTTGAATACTCGTGGACTCATAACATGATGAGAAACGGAAAAGCGATTATTGATGAATTCACTTTTGGTGAACGCTTGAATTGATGACTGACTATCACACGTCAACTGCCATTTTAATCAGCTGGATCGACCGAAACCTTGTGGTCTTGGTTATTCTGGCTGTAACGTTTTCATTGCTACTACTATTTGGCTTTTTCCTAAGAAGAAGAAATAGGTTGACGATATCAAATACAATATCAGCATTAATATTTTGCCAAATTACTATCCTCGCCTATAGTACACTAAGTTCAAGAATGAATATTGATGAATTTGAACACCTCCATTCGACATGGTTGATTTTGGAAGGAAGTTTTCCTTACGTCGATTTTTTTCAACACCATCATCCATTACTGTGGTATACTTTTCTTCCCATCATCAGTGTATTTCAGGATAGCATTGCCACAATTTATGTAAGCAAAACCTTTGCTATTGCGATCTCTATAGGCTTTTTTATTGTAGTATTTGAAATTACAAAAAGAACCACGCAGCACCTTAACGGCGCGCTTGTTACCATCTCTATACTTCTTTCAATGAGCGTCTTTTCAATGCCTTTAATGCAAATTAGGCCAGATGTCCTTCAGTGCATTTTTTGTTTATTGGCATTTCTCTTTTACGTCCAAAATTCCCTTGAACCTACTACCACTAAGCCCATACTTGCAGCACTTAGCTGGTTCATTGGGTTTCTTTTTTTGCAAAAAGCGGTGTTCTTCTTAATCCCGTTTTTATCGGTTTGGGGCTTATCTGTATTACAAAAGAGGAGCTCTTTTAAGTCATTAGTCCTATTCATCTCCGTGGTAGGGCTCATGACGCTAATCACTGGTATTTGTATTTGGGCGTTAGGAGTGTGGAAAGATTATTTGCTTTTCAACTGGATACTCAATTTAGCCAAGTCTCAAATTTTTCCCTGGTGGGACAACTTTTTACATCCTTTTCACGGTCCCATCAACCGGATTCAACTGGTGGTGTTAATTCTATCATTGGTCTTTGTAGCATTGCAATGGCGGGAAGTACCTTCAGCTCTGAAAGATTCAGTTCTAATAGGTATCGGAATATTCTCAATAGTAATCATGACTCCAAGCCCGAGGAATCAGTATTTTCTCATCTGTTGGCCTCTACTATTTTCAGCAGTGGGTTATGTGGTCAGTAAAAAAATATCTAATGCTGTTCGACGGCCAATGAAATTAGTATTTTGTTCCATTTTGCTCCTTATACCATCAGGCTATTTACTGACCAGAGCACAGAATTTCAAATTGAATGATCAGCTAATAGATCTGGATTATGTCCTGCAGAATAGCACACAGAACGAAGTGATCATCGACCCACTACTTGTTGGAAACGTCTTTAGAAGTGATGCGCACTACTTTTGGTTTGCCTCGAGATTCTATCGCTATTACGTAGAAGTCACCTCTAATCCAAACTATGATTTTCTATTATCAAAGAATCGAGCTGATTTGGATACATGCCGAATGATTGGATCAAACATACCACTTATGATATTTGATAGAGATGGGATTCTACAAAAGTGTTCAATAAGCCATTCTCTTTACATTCCAGTACCCCAACATAAGGATCTGTACATATCAAATATTCAATATGAAAAGTAAATTGTTTATTATTCTCTTGTTCTTAAGTCCATGTTTACGAGCCCAACTCCAAAGCCCTCAAGAGTTTCTTGGCTACAAATTAGGTGATCAGTTTACCCGCCACCATCAGGTAGTCGACTACTATGAGCACATAGCGGCTCAAGTGCCGCATGTACAATTGTTGGAATATGGGCGGACATATGAAGATCGGCCATTGCTTATGGCGGTCATGTCCTCTGCCGTAAACATGCAGCAAATCGAAACGATCCGTGAAGATAACCTTAGAAGAGCAGGTTTATTGGATGGCAGTCCTACAACAGAGATTCCTATTATTTGGATGAGTTATAATGTTCATGGTAATGAATCCGTAGGGACAGAATCTGCCATGGCTACCACCTATGAACTATTGAAGAACAGATCAGAGTGGTTGGAAAAGGCAATAGTCATCATTGATCCGTGCATTAATCCTGATGGTCGAGAGCGATATGTGAACTACTACTGGCAGTATGGCAATCAACTCTTCGATCCTGATCCTCAAGCCATGGAGCTCAATGAAGTGTGGCCTAGAGGTCGGGCTAACCATTACCTATTCGACCTTAATCGGGATTGGGCCTGGCAATCACAAATTGAAAGCCAGCAGCGCATCAAGCAGTACAACCAGTGGCTACCGCAAATTCACGTGGATTTTCATGAACAAGGTGTGAATAGCCCTTACTATTTCGCTCCAGCGGCCAAACCTTATCACGAGCTCATCACGCAGTGGCAAAGAGACTTTCAGGTGACCATCGGTAAAAATCATGCAAAGTATTTTGATCGCGAAAACTGGTTTTATTTCACCAAGCAATACTTCGACTTGCTTTATCCTAGCTATGGTGACACTTACCCAACCTACAACGGTGCTATTGGTATGACCTACGAACAGGGTGGTTCGGGCCGAGCCGGTCTGGGGGTTATCACTCAGGAAGGTGATACCTTGACCCTGAAGGATCGTATTGCGCATCACTACACCACTGGAATTTCTACCATAGAGATGGCAGTGGCGAATCAATCAGAGATGCTAGCTCAGTTTGAAAAATTCTTTAACGACGGGATCAATGACCCTACTGGGAACTACAAGACCTTCGTTCTTAAAGCTGGTGAGGACAGAAGCCGAATGGTGGATCTCAAAAATTGGTTGGACATTCAGGGTATTCAATATGGTACCGCCTCATCAACTAAAGGGTTGTCAGGTTTTGAGTATTCCTCAAAACGAACTACAAATTTCTCTATCGATAGTGACGATATCGTCATCAGCGCATATCAGCCTAAGTCTGTGCTAGCGCAAATACTGTTAGAGCCACAGACAATGGTCGAAGATTCCTTGACTTATGATATCACGGCATGGTCGATCCCATATGCCTATGGTTTGGAGGCTTATGCCACAAAAACAAGGCTCAAAGTCGATGCTAGTGAGGAAGTATCCGCTTTCATGGCGAATGAAAGTCCCGATAATGCTTATGCTTTCTTACTGAAGTGGAAAAACCTGAAGGATGCAAGGTTCCTTGGCGCTTTGCTTCGTGCGGACGTGAAAACACGATTTGCGGAGCAGGCTTTTAGTTATTCTGGTAAGCGATATGAACCTGGTACAGTGATTATCGCTAAAAGAGACAATTCCCATCTTGGTGAAGGTTTTGAAAAAACCATCACAGACATGGCGAACGAATACGAGCGTACCATCTTCAGCACTACTACAGGCTTTGCAGAGATGGGGCCTGATATGGGGTCCGGTGATATCGTATTTCTTGACAAACCTGAAATTGCGCTTATCGGGGGTGACGGGTCGAGCTCTCTTGACTTTGGTGCAACGTGGCATTTCTTCGAGCAGCAACTGGAGTACCCGGTCACAGTACTTGGCACACATTACTTTAGTCGCGTCGACCTGGACGAGTACGATGTACTGATCATGCAGAGCGGGGACTATGGTACTATCGGGGATAGAGGGATGCAAAAAATCCAGGTATGGGTGGAGAATGGCGGTAAGTTGATCGCAATACAAGATGCGGTCAAGACTTTGCAAAATGCAGAATTCACTTCACTTAGTGAGCATGGAGATGATAGTGACAAGAGTGAGCAGGACGAGATCAAAAAGGAAGCGAACGAAAAACGCAAAGCCGTAAAATACGGTGATCGCGAACGAGAAAATGCAAAACAAATCATTCCAGGGGCCATCTTTAGAGTTTCACTCGACAATACCCATCCACTGGCATTCGGGTACGACGACACATATTTCTCACTGAAGACCGACAATCACCGTTTTGGCTATCTCGATGGTGGGTGGAATGTAGGTGTCATTGATAGTGATGATGATCATATGGTCGGTTTTGCTGGTCAGTATGTGAAGAAAGCCGCTACGAACTCCATGATCTTCGGAACAGAGTCGATCGGAGAGGGACAAATAGTATATATGGTGGACAACCCACTATTCCGTGCTTTTTGGTATGACGGGAAGTTACTATTTTGTAATGCTTTATTTTTCGTCGGCCAATAAACCTGATATTCTTATGAAAAAACTATTCGTATTACTGGCATTTGCGGTAGCGTGCAGCGCACCTCCGAAAGAAAACACACCTGTGCTGAAAGCGCAGACAGGTGGTGCTGATGTAGAAGCCAAGTTGAAAGAGCTAGGCATTGAGCTGATGGAGACCCCTCCTCCTATGGCCAACTATGTCAATGCCGTGCGCACAGGTAATCTCATCTTCCTGGCGGGAAAAGGTCCTCGAAAAGCCGATGGCACTTATATCACTGGGAAGCTCGGCAGTAACCTGACTGTCGAGGAAGGCTATGAAGCCGCGCGCTTAGTTGCTATCGCCCAGCTGTCCGTGCTCAAGACTGAGCTTGGAGACCTGAATAAGGTGAAGCGCATCGTCAAAGTGCTTGGTATGGTGAACTCTGAACCAGACTTTGTTGAGCAACCTGCTGTCGTCAATGGGTTTTCTGATCTAATGGTGGAGGTATTTGGTGATAAGGGCAAGCATGCCAGGGCTGCTGTAGGTATGGGCTCTTTACCTAGCGGAATAGCCGTAGAGATTGAGGCGATCGTAGAGGTAGAAGACTAATTATCAATTGATAATGGAAAAGAAGAGTTATTCGTTTCGAATAGCGTCTTCTCTCGTTCCACTATTCCCAAACTTGCGTATATCTGCCGATGCGTTCCATGGAGTTGTATGAACAAAATTAAAGTCTACTTTTTCGGAATCCCTGTTTTGCTGGTGGCTGCTTGTACGTCACAAGTTAAAATCAGAGAGCTGGCCGAAATGCCAATGGCGATTACTAACCATGCTATTGCAAGTGTAGAAGTTGGCGGCAAAGACTATGTATACACATTCGGTGGGCTTGAGGCAGGAAAGACTTATAGCGATATCACATTAAGATCTTTTAAGTATGATGTAAGTGAAAATATCTGGTCCGAGATTGCAGCCCTACCTGATACAATGGGCAAAGTGGCTGCTGCTGCCTCAACGGTCGCCGGCAAGATCTACATTGTCGGTGGGTATCATGTCTTCCCCGATGGTCATGAAAAGTCATCCTCCAAAGTACACGTCTATAATCCGATCTCAGATCAATTCCTGGACGATGCTGAGGATATACCTATACCAATCGACGATCAAGTACAGGTGGTTTGGCATGACAGTCTGATCTATATTGTTAGCGGTTGGAGTGATAGTCTGAATATCAACAAGGTCCAGGTTTTTGATCCATCAAATAATCGTTGGCAAATTGCCGATGATCTTCCCAACACACCCGAGTTTTCCATCTTCGGAGCAACGGGTGTCTGCATCGGCGACCAACTCTATTTTGCGGGGGGTGCGGGCAATCGGCAGGATGGTAATTTTCCACTCCAGCCGTTTTTAAGGATAGGTGAAATCAATCCTGACAAGCCTATCGCCATTACATGGAGATCTGAAAAAGATGAGAACGCAAGACTCTACCGCCCGGGTGTAGGCATCATCGATCAAAGTCCCATCTGGATAGGTGGAGCAAGTCAATCTTATAATTACAATGGCATTGCTTATGTGGGTAATCCTGTCGAACCTATTTCCGACTTGCGCATTTTCAATACTCAAGATGGGAGTTGGGAAAAACAAGACAAGGAATTGTCGATCATGGATTTAAGAGGCGCTGCTCAAATTGATGATACATCGCTCGTTATTGCAGGAGGAATCGGATCGGGTCAAGTTGTTTCAAGCAAGACTTACCTGATCCAATTCTGATCTTTTGGAGTTGAGCTACGTTAAGCTAAACAGGTCTTAACTCAATTTTTTTATGAGTACTATTGGTAATATCCTATGGTTCTTCCTCGGTGGTTTTTTGACTGCTTTGTTTTATCTCTTCGGTAGTTTCATCCTGATCATTACGATCATTGGGATACCGTTCGGGATTCAGACGCTTAAACTAGCGGGCTTTGCCTTAGCTCCTTTTGGCAATGAAGTTTCTACTGATCCCGGAAGTGGGTGTGTAAGTCTTATCCTGAACATCCTGTGGATATTATTCGCGGGTATAGAGTTAGCCATCATTCACCTGGTGTTGGCTTTGATATTTGCGATCACCATTATTGGGATACCTTTTGCCATGCAGCATCTGAAAATGGCAAACCTGGCGCTAGTTCCTTTTGGCCGTCATGTAAAAGCAAACCTTTGATAGGTTGTTAATTGTGCATGTTCGCGAGTTTCGGTACGTCAGTTAAAGTAATATTGCTCGCTTTGATCTCTATTAACCCTTCGTCTTTAAAATCAGATAGTGTACGGATCACTGATTCAGGTGAAGTACCTACAATGTTGGCCAGGTCTTCGCGGCTGATGCTAATATTGAAATTACCATCCACATCCTCTTCAAACTTGTCTTTGAGGAAAATCAAGGCCTCAGCTACACGCTTGCGAACAGAGTTGTAGGCCAGCTTGAGCAATCGCTCTTCGATCTCGATAAGGTTATTAGACATCATCTTAATAAAACGATTGGAAACATCGCGATTGCTATTGATCAGCTTGAAGAAGTCCTGCTTTGGGATCATACAGATCTCCGACTCCTCCATCGCCATAGCAGATTCGGTATAGTTTGTGTCTTCAAGCAATGCCATATAGCCGATAAAATCACCTGACTTGAACAGGCCAGTGATGTACTCTTTACCGTCATTGTTGGTCTTGTAAGTTTTGACCTTACCAGAATTGACGAAGAAAAGACCGTGTGGTAAGTTGCTTTCGTAGAAGATCACTTCTTTTTTCTTGAATCGTCTAACCGTACGGTCCGATGAGAGTTGATTAAGTTCGTTAAGTCCTCGTGCATCATCGATAAACTCATTGAGTCCAACTAAATCAGGGCTGAATTCTTTTTTAGCAATACTGTGCTTTTTGAGTCTTAACTCAATGGCATCAAGCAACTCGACATCATCAAAAGGTTTGGTCAGATAATCGTCAGCGCCCATGCGCATACCCTTTCTGAAATCTTCCTTCTCAGTTTTAGCAGTTAGGAATATAAAAGGGATATTAGCCGTATTCGGCAGCTTGCCTAATACTCGTAATACGCCATAACCATCTAGTTCTGGCATCATGATATCACAAATAATGAGATCAGGGTATTCCTTTTTAGCGGCTTCAATACCTTGCTTGCCGTTTGCAGCTGTCACTACCTCATAATTGGATAGTTCAAGGATTTCGGCAGTATTTTCACGCATCTCTGCATTATCTTCGACTAGTAGTATCTTCTTCATTTGGAGCTTTGATCAATTGGTAATTTTACAAAAAATTCAGTGCCCTTGCCTTCTTCCGTCTCAAAGTCTATTTGACCGGACATGAGTTCTGAATAGCGCTTTACAATATTGAGCCCCAAACCGGTACCTTGTATATTGACGGCATTGTGTGCTCTAAAAAACCTCTCAAAAATATGCTGAATATCGGCTTCAGGTATACCTATTCCCTGATCTTTTACATAAATGGATAATTCAGTTTGCTTGCGCAACGTCGTAAGTGTAATGGTACTGTCCTCGTCGGAGTACTTTATGGCATTAGACAGCAGGTTGATCATGATATTAAGTGACATCTGCTTATCAAGATAGACCAGAGGTTCTACACAGTCATGCACATAATCGATGGTCTGCCCTGGCTTTAGCAACGGCCGAACGCTGGAAATGGCCTCACCAGCTAATAGCTCAATATCAAATTGCGTATAGTCCACCATGATCCTGCCCTCTTCTAATCGACCCATCGACAGAAAATCATTAAGAATTTGGTTGAGGTTATTTACAGATGACTTTATTCGCTGGACGTGCTTTCCCGCTTTTGTTTTATCGAAGTTTTCCGCATTGAGATATCTCCCCAGAATAGAAACAGAAGACAAAATTGTACTTAATGGTGTTCTGAATTCGTGGGAGGCAGTAGTCACAAAGCGTGATTTCAATTCACCAAGCTGCTTTTCTTTCTCGAGCGATTTCCGGATTTCCTGCTCAGCGATCTTCTGTTTTGTTACATTTCGTGAAACAACTAATATCTGATCAATGATTCCCGCTTCTCCGGCAAGAGGCACTGCATCAACTTCATAGTAAGAGTTGTCCATAGAAATGTACTCAAGGTTAATGCTCTCTCCCGCAAATGATCGTTTGAGATTCTTCACCAGCATATCGAGTTCCTTCGCATTGGCAAATTCACGAATGTTTCTCCCTATCAATTGCTCTTTATCCAGGCCTAAGCGCAGGAGATCTTGTCCGTCAACAAATACATAATTGAGTTCGCGATCAAAAACACTGATGATACCTTCCGGAAAATTATGTGCAATGGTGATATAAAGCCTCTGGCTTTCTTTCAACGCCTCATTCGCTACCGCCAGTGCTCTAGTGCGCTCTTCTACCCGCTGTTCGAGTTGCTCATTGAGGCTCTTGATCTCCTCAAGATTTTGCATGTGTTGAATACCGTAGCGGATGGACCGCTCCAGATCACTGGGGTTGATGACACCTTTGACGATGTAGTCGACAGCACCTACTTTTCTAGCCTGCTCATCTATCTCATCATCACCTTGTCCGGTCAAGAGAATGTAAGGACGTACTATTCCTTCATCGAAAGCTGACTTCACCAGGTCCAGTCCACTATCAGGACCTAGCCGGTAATCTATAAGATAGACATCATGCGCCTCTTTCTTGATTTCCTGAAATGCGTCATAATAGTTGTCAACCCATTGCATTTCATATTTCTTCCTATCGGGGAAATCATGAATGACATCCCTGGTAATCAGGTAGTCTTCTTCATCATCATCAACGAGTAGTATTTTAACCTTATTAGCCAATTATACTCCGTTTGCCTCAAGTGGCGGAAGTTCAACAATTTCAAACCAATACTTGCTGAGAGTTTTCATGATTTCCACCAAAGCATCAAATGTGACTGGTTTTGTTATAAACGAGTTGACCCCAAGGTTATAAGACCTAATGATATCCTCTTCTGCTTTGGAAGTTGTCAAAATGACTATAGGAATGAGGCGAAGACTCTCGTCTCGCTTAATTTCTTTTAGTGCTTCCCGGCCATCTTTTCTTGGCATATTCAAATCTAGTAGGATCAAGCCAGGTTTTGGATACCTATTCTTATCCTTATAATGACCTTTATTGTAGAGATAGTCAATAAGTTCTTCACCATCTTCCACAAACTGCAGATCATTAGATAGTTTGTTTTCTTCCAGAGCATCTTTAGCCAGCATTCTATCTTCCGGATCATCATCTGCAATTAAGATGACCACCGGGCGCTTTTTCCTAGTCATGGTTGTTAGTTTTTTCTGGAGTTTGCTGCTTTGACAAAGTTACTATAAAAGTGGAGCCCTGTCCTTCCTGACTTTGGGCTGATATACCTCCACCATGTCTATTGGCTATTTTTTTGCAAATAGCCAAGCCAATACCGCTTCCTTCATACTTATGTCCGGAAAGACGTTGAAAAATGTGGAATATGCGGTCAAGATACTTAGTATCGAAACCTATACCGTTATCCTGGACAGATATTTCTATCATCTCATCTCCCGGGGTGGAGCTGAGATGTCTATACTTGTTGTATTCTCGACAGGTCAACTCAATGTGAGGTGCCTCTTCGTCCCTTGAAAACTTCAGAGCGTTGTGGACGAGGTTTTGAAATAGCTGCCGGATTTGGGTCCTGTCTCCCTCAATAACAGGCAACTCTACTATATCGATCTTGGCATTTTTCTTTTCAATAAGTATTTCCAAGTCCGAAAGTACTTCAGCAATGATCACGTTGAGATCGACCCTTTTGAATGGTCTGGCTTTAGTAGTAACACGTGAAAACGATAGCAAATCATTGATTAAGGTCTGCATACGTGAGGATGCATTAAGCATACGCTGTAAATATTCCTGCCCCTGGTCTGTAAGGTTGTCTTTTTCCTTGCGGAGTATTCTATCACCAAATGCCTGAATTTTACGTAGCGGCTCCTGGAGATCATGTGAACTTACATACGCAAAGTCTTGCAATTCGCGGTTGCTACGCTCCAGTTCTGCGGCGTATCTTCTCAGTTTCTCTTGTGAAAGCTTAAGCTCGGAGATATCGTGCACTACTCCTACGAATATTGTTTCTCCTTGCAACTGAATTTCTGTGACACTCAGGTAAAACGGGAACTTTGATCCGTCTTTTCTCATTCCTGTCACTTCCCTACCAATACCGATTATTTTAGGTTCACGTGTATGATTGTAATTATTAATGTAAGAGTCGTGTTTTGATCTGTCGGGTTCTGGCATCAAAACACTCACATTTTCGCCAAGGAGTTCTTCTTCTTCGTAACCGAACATCACCTGTGCAGAAGGGTTGGCGGACTCAATCATACCTCGATCTGTAATAGTGATCACACCATCGATCGCACTATCAATGATGGCCTGCAAACGCTGTTCTTTCGAAGATGAATCAGTTAACATAGTAATAATTTAGGCAATGATAGCTTTACTATCATTGAAGTTAAAACAAAAGCATTGTTCATCTGTAAAACTGAAGGATTAAATATCCGCACTTTATGATAGTAGACAGGTAATTACATGATTATTTAGGTTTTTTGATAGGGCAGTATACAGATCGACCCTTTCGTTTTATATGGGAACAAAAAAGGCTTCCGAAGAAGCCCTGTTTAATGTGCGAAACTATTCGTGATCAGTTAAGTAATTCGTAGATACCAGCTACGCCTTGGCCCCCACCTACGCAGGCGGTCACCATTCCGTATTTTTGATTTCTTCTTCTCATTTCGTTGAAAAGCTGAATAGATAATTTGGCCCCTGTACAACCGAGTGGATGACCTAGGGCAACTGCACCGCCATTCACGTTCACTACATCAGGATTCACATCCAGTCCTTTAATTACAGCGAGGGATTGAGCAGCGAAAGCTTCATTTAGTTCTATTTGCTCAATATCTGCCAACTTCAATCCAGCTTGCTTCAGTGCACGAGGCACTGCAGCTACTGGTCCGATTCCCATGATCCGGGGATCCACACCAGCTGCACTGTAAGATACCATTCGGGCTACTGGCCTCAATCCGTATTTGTTGACCATACTCTCAGACATCACCATTACGAAAGCGGCCCCATCAGAGGTCTGCGAGGAATTACCTGCCGTCACCTGGCCTCCAGCTCGAAACACCGGGCGTAGTTTACCCAAAACTTCCTTTGAAGTGTCAGCTCTTGGTCCCTCGTCGGTATCTACTACAAATTCTCGAGTAGCTTTTTTACCTGACTCATCTACGTAAGTCTCCGAGACAGTGACGGGCACGATCTCATCTTTGAACTTACCTTCTTTGATCGCTGATATTGCTTTCTGATGAGAGTTGAAGGAGAACTCATCCGCATCTTCTCTCTTAATATCATGGTCTTTGGCGAGTTCCTCGGCCGTAAGCCCCATACCCAGGTAATACTCGGGGTGTGTATGTGCGATTTTCCAGTTCAAGGCGGTTTTGTAGCCCATGGTTGGTACCATCGACATGGATTCTGTGCCGCCGGCGATGATGCACTCGGCCGTACCCGAATGAATTCGTGCACACGCCAAATGGATAGCTTCAAGTCCGGAACCGCAATAGCGATTGATGATCATGCCGGGTACCTCTTGCGGTAACGAAAGCAACGAGATCATTCTTCCCATCTGCATTCCTTGTTCTGCTTCGGGCACAGCATTACCTACGATAAGGTCATCTACTTCTTTGGTATCAAAATTCTCGATAGAGTCTGTGAGATGCTTAATCACATCAGCGGCCAGATCATCAGGTCTCGTAAACCTGAAGCCACCACGATTGGCCTTGCCAACTGCCGTTCTATATCCTTTTACTATATATGCGTCCATAATTTTCTGCTTGTTCAGTTATTAACAACAATTAGTTTCTCAATGGTTTCCCTTTGAAGAGGATGCTATGAATACGCTCGAGTGTTTTCTTCTCTCCTGTCAGACTAAGGAATGCCTCTCGTTCAAGATCGAGCAGGTATTGCTCAGACACTTGAGTAGGATAAGATAAATCACCACCATTCATGACCCATGAGATCTTCTGGGCAATCTTCACGTCGTGATCGCTGATGTAGTGTCCGAACTTCATGCCGGCGATACCAGCTTCGAAAATCGCGAGACCCGATTGGCCTTGTACCTTTATATCAGTCCTTTGTATAGGTTGACTGTAGCCAGCTGCCACCAGGTCAAGTACTGTTTTCTTAGCATCTGCCAATAATCTTGATCTATTAAGCGTAAACTGATCGGATGGTTTCAAGAAATTCTGGTCCTGGGCTTCCATTGCTGAAGTCGACACTTTTGCGGTAGCGATATTCATGAAAAACTCCTGAAGAATATTGAGCTCCGGATCGCCCTTTTGGTACATGTCTGATGCTCTAAGTGTGAGCTCTTTCGTACCTCCACCTCCCGGTAGAAGGCCAACGCCTACTTCGACAAGTCCCATGTAAGTTTCAGTGTGGGCTTGTATCCTATCGCAATGCATAGATAATTCGCATCCACCACCTAATGCCATACCGGACGTTGCGGCAACTACTGGAATAGAACTAAACCTTGCGCGCATCATAGTCTCCTGGAATTGTCGGATCATAAGTTCGATCTCATCAAACTCCTGATCTCCGGCGTACATGAAGAGCATGGCAAGATTAGCCCCAGCAGAAAAGTTTTGACCTTCATTGCCTATGACCAAGCCTTTGAAATCTTTCTCCGCCATGGTGATTGCAGTATTGATACCTTCGACTACTTCTGCACCAAGCGAATTCATTTTGGTGTGGAACTCGAGGTTGAGTACTCCGTCACCAATGTCATACAACGTAGTTCCGACATTTTGCCAAACAACGTTGTTTTCTTTGAAAGCGTCCAGCAGTATCAGGCCTTCCGTACCAGGAATAGTCTTATAGCTTTTGGATGGGATATCGTAGTATTGACGCTTACCATTTTCAAACTTGTAGAAACTTGTATGGCCTGCGGCCAACATTTCCTCAACCCACGTGGCTGGGGTGTGACCGGCAACTTTCATTTTTTCGGCCGTCTCTTGAAGACCAAGCAGGTCCCATACTTCAAAGGGACCTAGTTCCCACCCGAAACCGGATGCTACAGCCTGATCAATTCGGTAAAGTTCATCAGAGATCTCAGGGATCCTCATCGAGCAGTACCTAAACATATCGTAGAAAGTGGCCCTATAGAATTCACCTGATTTGTCATCAAAATTGACAAGGATCGGTATCCTCTCTTTCAGATTCTCAATATTCTTTACTGCCTCCAGGGATTTGAAGAACGGCTTCTTTCTTGGACCATATTCATAAGTTTTCAGATCGAGCTCGAGGATCTCTTTTTTGCCAGCTTCATTGACCGTTTTCTTGAAGTAGCCCTGCTTGGTTTTATCTCCCCACCACTTGCGATCATAGAGTTCCTTAACAATACCCGGAAGCTTAAATTTGTCTCGTGACTCGTCCTGGGGAAGTCCTTCGTGAAGGTTAGTAGATACTTTTACGGTAGTATCAAGACCAACTACATCCATGGTACGGAAAGTTGCTGATTTTGCTCTTCCGATAATTGGTCCTGTAAGTTTATCTACTTCACTAACGGTCATGCCCATTTCCTCAATGGTATGCATTGCAGACATAATCGCGTAAATCCCTATGCGATTGGCAATAAAGGCCGGAGTGTCTTTGCAAAGAACTGTTTCCTTGCCAAGGAAGAGATCTCCATAGTGCATTAGAAAATCTACTACGCTTTGATCAGTCTTTGGAGTTGGGATGATCTCCAACAGACGCAGATATCTGGGAGGATTGAAGAAGTGAGTACCACAGAAGTGTTTCTGGAAATCTTCACTTCGACCGTCGTTCATGAGGTGGATCGGAATACCCGACGTATTCGAGGTAATGAGTGTACCGGGAGTTCTATATTTCTCAACCTGCTCGAAGACCTTCTTTTTGATCTCGAGGTTCTCAACTACCACTTCTATCACCCAATCGCAATCCTTGATAGCGGGCATATCGTCATCGAAGTTACCCAAGGAGATTCTTGATGCATAATCCGATCTATACAATGAAGCAGGCTTGGCTTTTAGTGTAGCCTTAAATGCATCATTGACAATCCTGTTTCGCACCACCTTACTCTCAAGCGTAAGTCCTTTTTTGGTCTCTATCTCTGTGAGTTCACGGGGCACTATATCAAGAAGCAATACTTCTACGCCAACATTGGCGAAGTGGCAGGCAATTCGAGATCCCATGATTCCCGAGCCCAGTACCGCAACTTTCTTAATAGGTCTGTTCATGTTTTTCTATTGTGTTTATTGCTGTTTCTAGATCTTCTCCGTTGTGATCGATCAAATCGTTGATCGATCTTATGACCTCAAAAAAGGTCTGCAACTTTTCAAAAGGAATGTGCTGTCGTATTCGGTTGTTAAAATCCTTGACCACTTTTCGTGAGATGTCTTTTTTGGTTTTGCCATATTCTGTTAGAAAAATTCTGACAGACCTGCGATCATTAGGATCTTGCTGTTTGTAGATCATGCCTTTTTCCTCAAGGGATTTTAGCATTCTGGTAAGTGATCGTGCCTCGAGTCCAAGCAATGGAGCGATCTTGGTTGCAGGAGTTCCTTCTTCAGAATCTATGTTAAGCAGAACGAAACCAGTGGAAGCTGTGATGTCGTAAGGCAATCCGTGCTGATTGTACATGCGTGAAATAGCATGCCAAGTGACCTTTACGTTGTAGTCAACCGTTTCTTCTTTCTTCATATGTAGCTGCTTTTTCCTCTGAGAGGTACTATCAAAGATAGACAAAATTTGTTATGCATGCATACTATTTTTTGGCTTGGAAGGAGCTACAAGCCCTACGAGATTGCTTAATTGATAAAGTCGCCTCTCAACTGTCTGAAACGGATCCTAGCTTCAGCGATGTATTTGCTGCCAGGGTGGAGCTTGAGAAACTCCTGGTACAGCTCCATTGCTTTGGGATAATCACGAAGTTGGTCTTCATAGATTGTGGCCATCAAAAAGTATGCATCATCGCTTAGGATATCATATTCGTACTCGGATACAATTCTATCGAGGTAAGAGATGGCTTGATCAAACTCTCCGAGCTGCTTATGCACGTTCGCCAATGACCACCAAATCTCATCCATAAGGCTATGACCCTGGTATTTTTCCAGCATTGCCGTTAGATCATGTTTGGCAGCTTCATATTGATTTTGAAAAAGTAGGAGTTCTATAGCAGCGTACTCTTTCATCACAAAATCGGAAGTATCCAATGCTGTGTTATCCTGAATCAAAACACTTAGTGCTATCGCGTCATTAGCGATCTCTCTACTGGTGGCCAGTTTCAATATATCGAGATGACCCTTAGCTAACTCAAAATCTCCTTTGTAATAATTCAGCTTAGCATTTTTCAATTTGGCATTATAACCGGTAGGTGTATCTTTATTGGCTTTTTCTACTTGTGAGTAAAGCAGAGTAGATTCCCACGGCTGACCTATCAGAATATAAATATCACCAAGATCCAACTTGCAGTTGGCTTGCAATTGGCGATCAATCCTCGGAGTGTTGATCACGTCTTCAAGTATTTGTATTGCCACATCTTTTTCCTCAAGATAGAAGGCGTGTAGCAATGCCTTGTTTCTCAAGGCTTCTAGCGTGTTCTTGTTGATGCCCATATCATCTACCAATAACTGGTAATCATCAACAAGTTTTCTGATCTCCAAAGGATCTACAGGGAACGTGTTTTTTACTATGCCTTCCCTGGCGTTGATGGTCAGCTTTCGAGATAGGATGTAGTTGATGGTGCCTTCGTACTCTTTGGTGATGTATGTAAATATCTCCACTGCGTCTTCATATGCTTGATTGTCTAAAGCAATCATTCCTATATCCAAGATCTTTCCACCGTCTCCCTTTGTGCGCTTCTCCAATGCTCGCGCCTGGAGAAATGCACCATAAAAATTCTTTCGTTGCAGATTGACCCAAATCAACAGCTCACTATATATAGATTCATTAGGCTTCTGTTGAACTTTTTCAATAAGGATATCTTCCAAACTCTGCAGGTCGTCATTTTCTGTCAAAAGGTTCTGAAGGATGTTTTTGACGTAGTTGAGATTAGAAGGATTGGCGCTAGCAAAGTTTAGATACTCCTCTACCATCAGGTCTTTGTTGCCCATCACACGATGAATATTGGCAAGCTCCAAGGCATAGGCAAAAGATTGATTGTTTGATTTACGACCCAACTCGTAGGTCTTCAATGCATATACATAAAGTTGCTTGCTCAAAAAATACTGCGCTGTAACTCTTAGTTTGTACTGGTCAGCGTTGGATTTTTGTATGATCTGATCAAACTGTTTCTTGGCTTCCTCAACATCTAGCTGTTCGCTTAGCAGAATACCGTAATCAACCTGGTAATAAATATTGTTTGGATACACCTTAATAAGTCGCTGAATGTACTTACGCGCCGTTTTAAAATCTTTGGTCGAAAGGAGTAGACCAAAATAATTGGAATGTATGAGTGGGATAGCTTTTAGATCACCTGAGAGCTCACCGTATATATCCAACGCCTTGTCAGCATCACCCTGCATGTAGTATTCATTAGCGAGTTGTATCTTCTGATTGTCTTGCGCTATTAACAGCGTAGTGCTCGCCAAAAGAGACACTATAAGTAAGAGTTGCTTCATGCTGAACTTGTTTGTCCACATCGTAATAACTAAAAGTAAAGTATTAATAAGGTTATTATATTTTATTAGAAGTGTGGATATGTTGATAAGCTATATTAAACGAAAACGGTTAAATATGTTGTTGATTATTGATGGTTATACATTTAGCTTGATATATGGTATGCACATGTATCTACGTGATTTTGAATGAATTAACATCGTGAATAGAAATGTGGATAAAGAAATGTGGAGTGACCGACCTGATAAGAAAGGGTAAGTTGTATGTTAATGAATTGAATATAGACTGAGTTGAATAGATGATGGCTGATAAGCAGCAATGATCTGTGGATATAGGTTGAATTGTTACTGGCTAGATTAACAGGAATACCCGATTTATCCACAGGGTCAGAATGAAAGATCAATACCTTCTAATTCCCAGTTGGCCCTGACTTCAAACGACTCTTCCATAAAGAAGATTGGTTCAGGGGCGAGATGTCGGCGTATGTTGCCATAAGAGTAGATACCATCTTCATTGGTGTCGATTCTTACTCTGATGCTATAGCTACCAGGCGGAATGTCGGGTATTTCGTACGTCTCACCAGGAGTGTTTAGTGTTTTTACTACGTTTCTCTTATCGGTGATGAGCTCGACAAAATACGACTTATGTGTTGTGTAAATGTTGCCCCTTACAAGTCCAACATCGCCAACTACGGGTTTGGTTAGATTTAGGCTAGTGGCAACTGCAGTATCTTTTTCTATTGAGTAGAGCCATCCTCTTTTAAAACTAATAGTGTACCTGTCACGCTTGATACTATCAAAGTATTTGACTGTGTCAGCATAGATTGAGTCTTCTGCCAGTTTAAGGGTATCTGCATTCAATATTTTTGATGTAGAGTCCAGATAGGTGTTGACATAATCATAATATGAGGGTAGTGCAAATCGGACTTCCGATGTGATAGAATTAGTCGTGAAGTTGATAGTAGAGTCAAGGTCTATGGGAAGTACCAATGTGTCAACAAGTAATTGAAATTGTACCGGATCTATGATTTTGATAGGTTTTGAGACAGTTGCATGAAAGTTGATCGAATCTAAAGTTTCAGAATGTGAGCCTTTGAGGCTAACCTCAAAGGGATCGATCCTACCCGAAGTGCCTTGGAAGAGTACGTAGGTCGTATCTGTTACTGATGTGCCTAGGCTATCGTACACTGTGATGATATATCCGGTGCTATCCGATTCTTCAATTGTTTTGGGGTAAAACCGAATGGTGGATTGATCATCGACATAACTTCGGTCATGTAGGATGGTATTGGTGTCCAAGGGAAGAAGTGAGTAGTCATAGATATGTTTGGAGTATCGAATATCAAAGCGATTTGCTTGAGACCTGGTTCTCACAAGACTGAGCTCTGAGGCATCCTGCAAGAGTACAGGTATTTCAATACTAACTACAGTGGAGTCAAGGGATAGAGTGTCAGTGAGCAAGCCGTGTTTTTCTTCAAGAGGTTCGAGAAGTAAATTTTTGTTCTTGTCATCTATGGCGTAGATATGATATCGACCACTTTTGATATTCTCAATTGTGAATAGTCCTTCTTCGTCGGCATAGGCAAAGTAGGTTGGTTTATGTTCGAACACTGAGCTAGTGTCCTGGTCATACATGGAGATGAGATATTTTTCTGCAGGTTCATTAGAAAGCAGATCATATACGTATCCTTTAAGGGTTAAGGAGTCGATAAATTGGCCGGTACTGAATGCATACTTAAGATTGACTACAGGATTATTCTCGTTTAGATCACCAACACCATCTGCAAAATTGAGAATGAAGGTGGTAGAATCTGGAAATCTATTTTCGAATTCCAGTGTCAATGAACGTTTCTTAGCGATAAACTTGAATTCGTTTTCGAAAAAGGGGGTGATGATCAGTTCTTGTTTCAACTTATCAGTATTGATATCTTCAGAGAATAGTAGCTGTATAGTTTCCCCGGAAAAGTTGAGTTGACCATTAGGAGGAATGGTCTCTAATAACACTGGTGGTATTGTGTCTTGTGGTCCACCATTAATGGTAGATGGATTGGCGCATCTTGAGAATAACCAATTGACTAATATGACCGCTGAAAGGGATAGGACTATTGACCTCATGTCTTACGAAGAACGTAGATAAGGCTGGAGTAATTATTGTGATTGTTGTTTGCCCAGCGATTTGAAGTTAGACCGTTGAGGATACCTCTAATGAATGAAAACGAATGTCCAAGGTATTTTTCACTGAGCATGGAGACATAAAAAGCATCAAAGTATTGGGGTATTGTATCAATCTGTTTGAGTTTTGTTTTTTTGCTTAAATCTTTGATATTCAATGGATTAAAATGAAAAAGATGTCTGGGTACATCATAAGCGGCCCAATGCTCTTTGTAATGACTGGCATCATAGGAGTCGCGATTCGGTACGGCAATAATCATATGACCTCCCTTATTCAGCTTCTTTTTTAGACTTTTGAGGGTAACTAACGGATCGGGTACGTGCTCAAGTACGTGCCAAAGAGTGATGGCATCTACTTTTTCTTTATTGTCAATAGATTCCAGGTCCTGATAGACGCGGTTGCCAGTTTGAAGATTTGCCTGAGTTCTGGCCTGTTCATTAGGTTCAACACCGACTACCGTAAATCCATTGGCCTGGCATGAGGCTATAAAATCACCAGTTCCACAGCCATAATCAAGTACTGTACCTTGAGAAACATAGCTCTTGATGAGCTGTGTTTTTTTCTTCATCGTATAGTTTCTGACCAGCTTATATATGATGTTAATCGGATTATTGCCTTTATTACTATGTGATATATAGGCATCTGACTCATAAAAACGGCCGATCTCGTCTGATGTAGGTCGCGGTGACGTAATCCAGAGACTACATTGATCACATTCAACGATAGCAAAGCTTTCGCTGCTGACAGTGTGATCGGTACAGATAAGCTGATTAGTGAATGCTTGTCCGGAGCAGATTGGACAGCTGTCTACTTTTTCATACATACTACTTACCCATATAAACCATTAGAATAGAAACATCTGATGGATTGACACCACTGATACGTGATGCCTGACCTAGAGTAGAAGGCTTGACCTTCATAAGCTTTTCTACTGCTTCGGCTGATAAAGAGGAAATTTTGCGATAGTCGAAATCAGGATTGATTTTTTGATCGTCAAGTTGGCCGAGCTTATCGGCTAGTTGCTTCTCTTTTGTAATATAAGTATCGTATTTGATCTGAATTTCAGCTTGATGTAATACTTCATCAGAATACTTGGATAGGTATTGGTTGATATCAGGATCAAGTGTCTTTAAATGTGACATCTTTATTTCAGGTCGCTTGAGTAATTGGTGTACAGCCATCTTTTCCTTGATGGCAGCAGTGTTGTAATCGTGCAGCGTATCATTGATTTCGTTTGGTACAACTTTTTTCTGCGTGAGGTCGTTAATTAGTTTGGCAGTGTCTTGCTTCTTATCAATCATTGCTTCCAATCGCTCATCTGACGCTAAGCCAAGTCTATGACCTTTTTCTGTTAGGCGTAGGTCGGCATTGTCTTGTCTTAACAGAATACGAAACTCGGCTCTGGAGGTGAACATTCGGTAAGGCTCTTCGGTACCCTTGTTGATAAGATCATCAATCAAGACACCTATATAAGCCTCCGATCTATTGAGAATGAATGGATTTTCTTCAATGATCTTAAGGTGGGCATTGATCCCTGCGACCAAACCTTGGCAAGCTGCCTCTTCGTAACCGGTCGTGCCATTGATTTGACCAGCGAAGTAGAGGTTTTCTACCAGTTTTGTCTCTAGTGTATGATGCAATTGTGTTGGAGGAAAGTAGTCGTATTCTATAGCATAGCCGGGACGGAACATTTTGGCATTTTCGAATCCCGGAATTTGGACTAATGACTTGTATTGTACATCCTCTGGAAGTGAGGTAGAAAATCCGTTGACGTAAACTTCAACTGTGTTCCAACCTTCCGGTTCAACGAAGATTTGATGACGATCGCGTTCAGCAAAGCGGTTGATCTTATCTTCAATAGATGGACAGTAGCGTGGACCTAATCCCTTAATACGGCCGTTGAACATTGGAGATTTATCAAATCCTGTTTCTAATGTAGCGTGGACCTCAGGATTAGTATAGGTAATAAAACAACTACGCTGCTCCATCAATGCAGGCGTAGTGGTGTAAGAGAATTTACCAGGATTGCTATCACCCTTTTGTTCTTCCATTATGGAATAGTTAAGTGATCTTCCATCTACTCTTGGAGGAGTACCTGTTTTCATTCTGCCAGCCTCAAAGCCAAGACCAACTAACTGTTCGGTTATTCCTCTAGCAGCACCTTCTCCAGTACGACCACCACCAAACTGTTTTTCACCAATATGGATGAGACCATTGAGAAAGGTTCCGTTCGTGAGCACTACGGATTTTGCTTTTATCTCTAAGCCTAGACTGGTCTTAACACCAGTTACTCTATTGTCTTTGACAATAATTGAGGTGGCCATTTCTTGCCAGAAATCAACATTAGGTGTTTGTTCGAGTGTAAGACGCCATTCTTCTGCAAATCTCATTCTATCACTCTGTGCTCTAGGGCTCCACATGGCCGGACCTTTAGAGAGATTCAGCATGCGGAATTGAATCATTGTCTTATCAGTAATGATACCAGACTGTCCTCCGAGCGCATCAATTTCGCGTACGATTTGGCCTTTAGCAACACCACCCATGGCTGGATTACATGACATCTGGGCGATAGTATTCATGTTCATGGTAATAAGTAAAACACTAGATCCCATATTGGCAGCCGCGGCGGCTGCTTCACATCCAGCATGTCCTGCACCTACTACTATTACATCATATTCCTTAAACATAATTGCAACGTTCCACGTGGAACACTAAACCCGGTAAATGAAAAAAGTGTTCCACGTGAAACACTTAATTATTAGTATTCAACAAAGATATACAAGCGTCTTCTTTTTGTCTCATTTCCTGTTTGTCCTCATGGGTTTTGTCAACCCAACCCATAAGGTGTAAGACTCCATGTATCATTACTCTTTGGAGTTCGTGTTCGAAACTTACACCATAGTCTTTGGCATTTTCGGTTATGCGATCGAGGCTTATATATATGTCACTTTCAATGGACGTTTCTTCCGAGGAGTTATCAAAAGTGATAATGTCAGTATAGGTGTCATGATTGAGATAGCTCTGATTGATTTTGAGCAAGTAAGCGTCAGAGCAAAAAATGTAGTTGAGGTCATTCAGTGAAAAACCTTCTGCTTTGATAACGCTTTTGATCCACTTGATGAGGTGTTCTTTATTATTCAAAGAGAAATCAAGGTCCTCAATGAAAAACCGTACATCGTTCATTAGCTAAGGTAGAAGCATAGCTCTACAGACTGGCCTTCGTCTCTGAAGTTGACTTCATCACATAGATGCTTCATCAAGAAGATACCTCGGCCATTTACCTTGCTCACATTTTCAGGTGAAGTTGGATCTGGTAAGTTTTGATAGTCAAAACCAGGGCCTTCATCCCTAATGATGAACTTGATCATTGCATCAGAAAGGTCTAGGGTCAAAGTGACGTTCTTGTCCTTATCACCTTTGTTTCCATGGCGAATGGCGTTGTTGACAGATTCGGTGACAGCAATCATAATATTGCCATAGATGTCGTCATTGAGATCGTATTTATCCTTGGTATTATCAATGAAGCTCTCAACGATCCTAATATTGTCGTTAAGAGAGGGAATTTCAATAGTCATTGAGTTCATCTTTCGAAGCTACTGTTGTGGTTGATTGCCAAGGCGTCTAAAATACTCATTAACTTCCTTTTTGTAATAAGGATTGAGCTGTAAAGGTATGGTTTTCAATAATTCGATTTCTTTTTCTTTTGCCTTGATATATTCTTCATAAGCTGGTGGAACTTCGCGTGCAAGCTCTGTTGCAGTTTTACCTTCCCGCTCATCATCCAACTCACGTTCGCGAAGCGCATCTTCCGCCTTAAGCAGACGTGTTAATATATCTTCTTGCCTTCGCTGCATTTGTTCAGTCAAGCGCTTGTTTACAAGATCTGTTTCAGTCTCTTCCATTTTTTTAAGGAGTTGTTCAAGACTCCCTCCTGGTTTTTGTCCACCTTCTTGATTCATCATCTCATTCATTTCATCGAGTTGTTGACGGATCATTTCTTGTTCTGCTGCAAGTTTTGCTAACTCTTCAGACAGCTGTCGTCCCGATTTACCACTTTTTTTAAGATCATCAATTTTTTGATTAAGCTCTTTTTGTAGTTCGCTGAGTCCTGGCATTTGCTGCTTCTTTCCTTTTTTTCCTCCCTTACCCATTCCTTTGGCATCTGCCATAGCTTGCTGCATTTGTTGCATTACATCATCCAGCAACAATGCAAGGTTGTTCATAGATGTCATCGTGAACTGTTCTTTGCTTACCGCTAGGGGTTTATTTCTTTCCTTCAGTGCATCGATGCTTTCATCCATGTAGTCGTTCATAGCATCCACTTCCCTTGTGACAAAGGATTTAATCTGAAATACTCTATTGGCTAGTGCCAATAGACTATCCTCGATCACCGCAGCATCATCTTTTAGCTGGAGTTGATCTTGTGATAATTTTACGAAGCGCGGATCGCTTTGATTGACCTTTTTGAAATCGTTCATGATCTGCTCCTGATCAAAAGATAGCTTTACCAGATTATCCAGAATATCACGCAGATGGTCGAGGTTCTCCTCCATCATTGTCATTTCCATGGATTGCTGCATATTCATCATTTTCTGTTTCAGTGCCTGCATTTTCTGAGCAGCTCCACTCTGACTTTCACTTGCCTTTTTCTTCTTGTTGTTTTGAAGGTTCTGCTCTGCATCCTCCATTTTTTCTTGCACTTCCGATTCTTCCTGGTTAGTATCGTCCATAGGCGAAGGATCTTCCAGCGACTGATTGATTTCTTCTAGCTCATCGATTGACTCCTTGATCTCTTCGAATTTCTCTTTTAGCTTCTCCTGTTTTGCCTGAGATTCCTCGGATTCAATGTCCCCCTCTTTGGTTTCTTCCGCAAGCTGCTGTTGCTCTTCTATGGTCTCGTCAAGGTCCTGTACGATTTCTTCTAGCTTATAGTCTAGCTTCATTCTTTTGAAAAGTTCCAAGGCTCTTTCGAGTTCTTTCTCAAGATTCTCTTCTTTATTGTCGATTTTGTCGACCATATCCTGAACTTCATCTATATTCCCCTTTTCCTCTAGAAGCTTTTTCAGCTCTTCGTACAATTTCTTGGTTTCTTCATCGAGTAGCTCATTCATGAGCTCTTGTAGTTTTTCGACTTTTTCCTTTACCTGAGGTGATTGTTCATTGAAGCGCTCATTCTTATCAGATAGTTGCTGATTCTGCTCTTGTAGCTTTTTGATTTCCTCTTCTAGCTGCTCGCGCTTGTTGACCAACTCCTCGAGCAGTTTCTCATCCTGCCAATCAAGCTCTTTTTTGCTTTTTAGCTTTTCATCAATTTCTTCTAGTTGTTCGCGAAGTTCTTCAGCCTTTTCAACTGATTTATCTATTTGGTTTTCAGCGGATTGAGACTCCTTATCTAGCTGTTCCTTGATTTCTTCCCGCGTAGGGACTTTTATTGTATAAGTTCCCGATTTGGCGGACTTCCAGCCATTTACTCCGTCATTATCCCATACTTGTACGTAATATTCTAGTCCCTCTCCTTCTGCTAACGCAAATGAGTCCAGTTTCCAATTGTGAAAGTAACTCTGGCTGGCCTGTTCATAGGCAAATGGCAAATCGAGGCTCTCAAAGTTCTCATCTTCAAGTTTTTTGAACTTGAGTTGCAATTGAGAAATGCCATAATCATCACTAATGGTACCTCCGAGAATGATATAGTTGTACATTGTAGTATCCTGGAAGGGTTCGAGGGTAATTTGTGGTAATTCATCTTTGATCACACTTATGTTGAACCCTATCTGCTCTTTGTTGGCTGCAACATCGTTCGCCAAATTGATTTCATAGAAGTCATCCTCCAGAATTCGTTTCTCTATCTGAAACAATTGATTATCAATGGCTTCTGCTCTTTGTGTTTCTCCTGAAGAATTGAAAGTGATGTCAATTTCTTCCGTATGTAGAGTACCAAACTGCCAAGTGACCTTTGTGCCTTCTGGTACCGTGATATTGCCGGAATTAGAAAGGTTATCCATAGGCTTCTTTGTGTAGTTTGGATAATCTAAGAGTACATTATAATTCCTGAGGTTAGGCCTGTTCAATACTTTTATCTCATAATCAGGTGATGCAAAGCCAGATGATTCGAGAAAGAAATGCATGTCCTGCTGTATCTTCTTGAAATTATAGGTGAATTGACCTTGGCCACTGGATTCCAATTTGATTTTTCTGCCCTTGATTACGGCAAACGCCTGCTGAGGTAGTGCACTGCCTTCTGAATTTACTTCCAGTAGAAAATCTTCATTTCGAAAGGCTGTTAGCTCTTTGTTTTCTATGATAAACTTGAACGGGGCTTCAGGAATAAATTCCGTCTGAAACTTAACGATCCGACCTGTGCTTTCCGTGATCAATTGTGGAACGATCAAAGCTACGAATACCATAATGACCACTGGAATAGCAAGGTATTTGAGATATTTTTTATTTTTTGATAGATCTATCGCTTTCGGAAAAGGTATGATCGACATGTACTTTGTACGCTGAGCAATACTTGCCATGATCAGTGGTGAATCTGCATCGCTCCTTTGTAACTGTATGGTATTCAACAACTTATCGCTAACTTCAGTAAAATGTTCTCCGATTTGACGTGCAGCTTCCTCATCTGATATCTGTTTTTGCGGTAGCAACAAACGCATAAGTGGATCCGCAATCCACCTATAACCTACATATAGCAACAACAATAGATAGCTAAAGAGTAAAATCGATCTACCAAGTGAATTAAACCGAAAGGCATACTCTGCTGAGGTGATCAGAAGATAATAGCTGAGCAACAATGTCAAAAAAATGAGTATGCCTCTTAGCAATCTGTTGACATAGTACTTTCTTTTATACTCCTTCAGGTTCTGCCTGATTCCCTCGATACCGGTCATTTCACTCCAACTTTGTAGGTTTCTTGAAATATAGAGATTTGAGATCAATCATCTCTTTATCCAATGCATTATCTGATTTAAGGTAATACTGGTAAACGGCTAAAGCATGCCAGTAGTTAAGAATAACGAGATAATCAGGGGTTTTATCCTGTTCAGTGCTTTGTTTGAAGCTAGGAACACCATTTTCATCAAACTTTCCTTCCACCAAATGGAGGAAAGAACTGCTCTCTTGATGGGCACTGAATCGAATGCCTTTATCAGTTAGTTGCTCCAAAGACAGTTGACTAAAAACAGATTGGTCTGAAGATACCGGAATAGCATCAGCTAGGTCCGCCTTGGATAGATTAGGAAATAACAATTGCCGAGGTGTCGCTGATAGACTATAAACAATCGGTCGTTCGTTAAGTACTTTGCCAATTTGGTAAGCTGCTAAACTATCCATACCATAGGCAAGCCCAAAACAATACGTCACTTCATCAAGACGATGGACGGTGTAATTAGGATGATCCTCAAGTGATAAAGCACTTTGGAATTGTAGCCTGTCAAACGGGTCGAGCCTGACCAAATCAAGAGAACCATTCATAAACTCCTCGATTTCAGTGTCTTTAGTCTTTATCATTCTAATTTCTACCGCATCGAGATAAGGCTGATTATTATGGTAATTAGTGTTTCTGCTAAGCCTAACCACTATATCCTCATTCATTGACTGCAATTTGAAAGGGCCCGTACCTATTGGAATGCTCTCTTCCATTGTGAATAAATAGTGATCAATTTCAGTGAAGCTGGTTAGAGCACTTGTAATATTTGAATTTG
Source organism: Flammeovirgaceae bacterium UBA6059 (assembly GCA_002435755.1). Lineage (GTDB taxonomy): Bacteria > Bacteroidota > Bacteroidia > Cytophagales > Cyclobacteriaceae > UBA6059. The sequence goes on along the minus strand of DIYH01000002.1, from coordinate 183,866 downwards.
TTACGAAAAGAGAGTGATTCTGTGGACTATATAGAATTTGTGAACCAGATTCGTTGAAGCCCTGTATCCAATACCTTAGTGAAACCGAATCCACTTTTGCTCCATTAGAAAAAGCAACACTTTTTTTGAACGGAATGATCAGTGTATCGACTCTTGAAGAGTCAAAGGATTTGATTATTCTTTTATTAGGGGTGAAAGAGTTTCCATTCGAAATGAATAAAGGCTCGAATAATTGTTGTGCTATGAACTTCTCTGACTCGTTGGACAAAGATCCTGGCGTAAGCTCATAAATGTTTTCGGGCACATTTATTTTCAATACACCACCATTCGGTTGATCTAAGCTTTCATTAGTACTTTCCTTGGGATGGCAACCCAGAAGTACTATAGCGAGTAGTATTGATACTAGGTTAGCCGTCATAGCTGGACTTCACTATCGAAATACTCTAGTGCCTGCATTTTCAACAGTTTTTCCTGCTCAAGTAGATCAAAATGAGGCAGCTTTCTTGCTAATCTCCAATGAGGCCAACCTTGCTCATCAAGTCCCTCAAGTTCGTAGTAGCCCGAAAGGCTCATTAGCTTACAGATCGCGATGTGCATTAAGTCTTGTTTTTCCTCTTTAGAGAAATTTTTTGGCCCACGACCCAGCTCTTGTACTCCAATGAGAAAAAGCACTGCATTAAGATCTTCGGGTTTTTTACCTAAAGTCCCGCCAATTCTGGCCAGCAGCTGTTGCCAGTTGCGCTCTAACTCAAGATCTTTTTTGATCATCGTTTTTCTCTAGCTCATCCCAGTATTCAACAGCTCGACGTAAATGAGGAATAACAATAGTTCCTCCTATTAATGTTGCAATTGAGAAGACTTCCTCAATTTCTTTTCTGCTGACCTTTTGTTCATAGCATTTGCCAAGATGATATCTCACACAATCGTCACATCTTAAGACCATACTGCTGGATAGGGCAACCAGTTCTTTGGTTTTGCTTGGAAGGGCGCCTTCTTCAAATGCGTTGGTATCAAGGTTGAAAATTCTTTTTATTATCTTATTATCTGAGCCCAAGATGCGCTCATTCATTTTGCTTCTGTAAGCATTAAACTCTTCGATTAAACTCATTTATATGACTTTTGTCTAAATCTAATCATGTGGCAAGAATTTGTCAGCCTATTTTTTCCGAGGGTATGTATATCATGTGATAGAGCACTTAATAGTGTTGAAGAGCATATCTGTTTGCCATGTCGTTTAGGCTTACCACTTACCAACTACCACCAGATTAAAGATAATCCTATAGCGCAAAAACTGAGCTACACAGCGAATGTCAAACAAGCCTTTGCCTTTCTAAAATACTATCGAAAAGGAATTGCACAGAAGATACTTCAAGAGTTGAAGTACCAAGGAAACTCGGATATTGGGATACTAATGGGCGAATGGTTTGGTGAAGAGCTAGTAAACTCTGGTATGAAATCAGATTTTGATGTAATCATCCCTATTCCGCTTCACAGCTTAAAACAACGTAGAAGAGGCTATAATCAAAGTGAAATGATAGCGCAAGGATTGGAAAACCGCCTCGATGCTCGGATGAGAGTAGATATACTAAGTAGAAAAGTGTATACCGAGACTCAAACAAAGAAAGGTAAATCTGAAAGATGGACCTCTACTGTAGAAATATTCTCAGTGGACCAAAGTGTGAGCCTTTCTGAAAAGAACGTTTTGGTGTTGGATGATGTGATCACTACAGGAGCTACTGTAGAATCTGCTGTTATTACCTTACAACAGCTTGATCCAAAATCAATTAGTGTCTGTGCTTTGGCTTCTGGGCAATAAAAAAGGCTATCTGATGATAGCCTAGTTAATTTTTTGCAAGTGTGCCTTTTAGTAATTCGTACCAGCCTGGATCATTGCACATCTAAACCCGATGGTCGCAGTAGCAGAGTCTTGCTCAATAAACCTTCTTGTACCAGGAGACATCCAATAAGCTACATCTTTCCATGATCCTCCTTTATACACCCTAATTGTGTTGGTGATTAGTGAGTTATATCCCTCTGCGTCATAGCCTCTTTCCGAATCAAGGAAATCATTAACTCTCACAGGGTTTAAGTCTTCAAAATCCTGGAATGATAATGGGCGATAAAGATCCTGGACCCACTCATTTACATTCCCGGCCATATTATATAGACCGAAATCATTAGGTGGGTAGTCATAGATATAAGTGGTGATCATTGCACCATCATTCAACTTACCAGCTATACCCGCATAGTCACCACGACCTCTTTTGAAGTTAGCCAAGAAATAGCCCATTTTTTTACCGTAAGGATTGCGCAATGCGTGACCATCCCAGGGATACAGCCTTCTGTGTGTTTGATTTTCATCTAACCACTGTGTTCCTATCAAAGCTTGTGCTGCATACTCCCATTCCGCTTCAGTAGGTAACCTATAGTTAGGAAGTACTACACCGGTTTCTAAAGGGATTCTTTGATTCCCACTTTCTGCTAGCGAATATTCCTCTAATCCTGCGTCTTCAGCTAGTTTGATATTTACTGTAGTAGTCCTCCAGTTTGAATAATCATTGGCTTGTAGCCAATTCACTCCCACAACTGGGTAAAACCTGAAACCCGGATATCTTAGATAGTGATCTACATAAGGCGTATTATATGCCAGTTCTTTAGCCCAAACCGTACTATCTGGAATAGCACTTTGGTAGAATTCTTCCGAACTGTCAAGTTGTACATAGTAGAGGTATTCTAACCAGTGGATATTAGCTACTTCAGTTTCATCCATGTAAAAAGAAGCTACTGTGACGGTTCGCTCGATGTTATCGCGAGTTTGCATTACGTCCTCCTCGAAAGAACCAAGCACAGTACGGCCACCTTCGATATACACCAGATTAGGTCCTTCGGGCTGACCCCTATAGTCGTTTACTTCAAACCCCCCTTCTTCATTATACTCTAATCCAGTGGAAGTACTTGCTTTACCTGGCGCGGAACTTGTTGGCTGACCAGAACCACCGCCAAGTAATCCACAAGAGTAAACGAGCATCGAGAGGCTTGTCCCTAGAACAGCCACATTTAATGATCTCACAAAATTTTTCATAACCTGTTTAAATTTTCGCCGGCATTCACCGTCAATCTTACTATGCCACAACAAGATGGGCATTTGAATTAAGTTTATCAACCCCTAAAAATAAAACTTTGCTCTATAAATCAAATAGGAGATACTTTATTAATTGTTTTTGGCTCGGTTTATTGTGCGACGACCTCTGTTTCTTTGGAGATCGATTCTAATTCAATAATCGCCTTATCAATTTCTTCGATACTGCTAATGATTAGGATGAGGCGGTTCTTGATATCCTTCATTCGACATTTTTTAGCATGTAACTGAACATAGCTTAATATGTGTCCAAATGTGTCTGATTTGAAATAATCTTCTCTATCAGGAGGAGGGAAATAACACTTGAGGGTATCTTTTTTTAGCGAGATACGCTCAAATCCAAGCTGGATGCCAAGCCACCTTAACCTGACAGACTTGATTAGATCAACAACACTATCCGGAATTGGACCGAACCTATCGGTAATAGAATCCTCAAACTCCTGTAGCTCTTTCTCATTCTTGATATTGTCCAGCTTGGTGTACAGACTTAAGCGTTCGGAGATATTACTCACATAATTATCTGGTATGAGAATCTCAAGGTCGGTTTCAATACTACAATCAGTAACTAGTGCTTTTACTTTTTCTTTGAAGTCATTTTCGAATAGGTCTCTAAACTCAGTTTCTTTTAATTCTTGAATTGCCTCATCGAGTACTTTGTGGTACATATCAAAACCAAGGTCATTGATAAACCCACTTTGCTCTCCACCGAGAAGGTTTCCCGCACCACGAATATCCAGGTCGCGCATCGCCACCTTGAAGCCATCACCCAAATCTGTAAACTCTTCCAAAGTAGATAATCGCTTGCGCGCATCACTAGTAAGGCCAGATGTTGGCTGGCTTAATAAGTAGCAGAATGCCTTTTTGTTGGATCTGCCAACTCGCCCACGCATTTGGTGTAGATCAGATAAACCAAACATATGAGCGCGGTTGATAATAATAGTGTTGGCATTAGGAATGTCTAGTCCGGATTCTATGATGTTAGTACTTACAAGTACATCATACTCTCCTTCTATGAATTTAAGCATCACTTTTTCAAGCTTTTCACCTTCCATCTGACCATGAGCAATCCCAATTCTCGCTTCTGGCACTAATTTATGTACGATGTTGGCGACCTCATCTATATTTTGGACTCTATTGTGAACGAAGAACACTTGTCCACCTCTTCTTAGCTCATAAGATATGGCGTCTCTGAGAATCTCTTCATTGAAGGTGTGTAGCTCTGTGGTCACAGGCTGTCTGTTAGGTGGAGGAGTGGCTATGACACTAAGATCTCGGGCACCCATTAGAGAAAAATGTAATGTCCTTGGTATAGGGGTCGCGGTGAGTGTCAATGTATCAACGTTTACCTTATACTCTCGCAGCTTTTCCTTGACTTTAACTCCAAACTTTTGTTCCTCATCGATAATCAATAATCCTAAGTCTTTAAAAGAAACATCTTTATTGACTATTCGATGAGTTCCTATTAGGATGTTGACCTCTCCTGCCTCGAGCTTCTTAAGAGTCTCCTTGATGGCTTTTGTGGAACGAAAGCGGTTGACATATTCTATTTCTACCGGAAATTGTGATAATCGTTCTAGAAAGGTTCGATGGTGCTGCATGGCCAGTATAGTGGTAGGAACCAGCACGGCAACTTGCTTGCCTTGGCTCACCGCCTTAAATGCTGCTCTGATCGCTACCTCTGTTTTGCCAAAACCTACGTCCCCGCAAACTAACCTGTCCATAGGATGTGGTAATTCCATATCATTTTTGACATCTTGGGTGGCCACAGCCTGATCAGGAGTATCCTGATATATAAACGAGGACTCAAGTTCAGCTTGCAAAAAACCATCAGGATCGAAAGCGAAACCTTTGGCCGCTTTTCGCTTTGCGTAAAGGCCAATGAGTTCTTTTGCAATATCCTTGACCTTCTTCTTGACCTTCCTTTTCTTGTTTTCCCAATCCTGTGTCCCTAGCTTGTTGACAACCGGAGGAGCGCCCTCTTTGCCTGTGTATTTTGAGATTTTGTGAAGGGAATGCACGCTCACGTAGAGAAGATCGTCATCTCGATAAACCAGCCTGAGTACTTCCTGAACTCGACCGTTATTCTCGACCGTATCTAAACCGGCAAATCTTCCTACCCCATAATCTACATGTACAACAAAATCACCGGTTTGAAGATTGCGAAGTTCCTTGAGTGTGAGTGCTTTGGACTTGCTATGCTTGGACTTGGTCTGATATCTGTGAAACCGATCAAAAAGTTGGTGATCAGTGTAACATAGCAGTTGCAGATTATGATCGATAAACCCACCCCTGAGATCAATATTGATCTCTGAGAACTTAAGAAATGGATCGAGTTCTTCAAAAATGGTTCTTAATCTGGAAAGTTGCTTTGTACTATCTGCTGATACCACTACACCAATACCCTTGTCCTGATTATCGTTCAAGTCTTTGACGATCAACTCAAAGTTTTTGTGAAATGAAGGTTGAGGTGAGCAGGGGTACTCTATACTATGTTGAGCTGTCTTATAGTATCGATTCCCAAAGTGCACTTTAGCAAAGGAGCTGAGTCGATCTATAAATGAATTCGAAGTTTCAAAGAGCGCAGACGGATCCATCACGATTTGGGTGTTTCCGCTAGCCTTTAATATCTCATCAAAATTGCTCTCAGCTTTCTCAAAATACTTGTCGATGATATCTAAAGTAAGTTGCTCATCCTTCAACCATATTTTAGTGTTTCTCGGTACGAACTCCAGAAAAGACTGACGTCTTTCTTCTAGTAGCTTAGTCTGAATGTTGGGGATGATGTTGATCGATTTCAACTCAACCACCGACAACTGGTTGGATGGGTCAAACGATCTTATACTCTCTATCTCGTCACCAAAAAGTTCTATACGGTAGGGTAAATCACTGGCGAATGAGTAGATATCCAAGATACCACCCCTTACCGCAAACTGTCCGGGTTCATAGACAAAATCTGCCTTTTCAAAATCGTATTCAATAAGTAATTCGGTTAGGAAGCTGATATCTAGAGACTCACCTTTTGAAGCCGTGAAGGTATTCTTAAGCAGTGAGGACTTATTGATCACTTTTTCTGTTAGTGCTTCAGGATAAGTCACAATAAGTTCTCCACTTGAAGACTTATGGTTGATCTTATTTAGAATTTCAGCTCGCATTAGCACATTGGCATTCTCAATTTCCTCGAATTGATACGGCCTCTTGTAGCTCGAAGGGAACAAGAAAATCTCTTTGCCTGGTAGAAGGTTTTGAAGGTCGTTGGCGAAATAGGCTGCTTCTTCCTTTTCATGCATTATGAAAAGGTGATTCTGATGTTGTTTGCTATAAATAGCGGCTGCTATTAGTGCATCAAGACTACCAGTACAGCCTTTCAGGTGAATGGTAATATCGTCGTTGGGCTTGATATATTCGGCCAGACTGGATACCAAAGCATCCTCTTTGTATATTTTGATTAAATCACTTGCTTTCAAAATCTCGTTTCGCTTCAGGGCATCAGATTGGCAAAAGTACCCGTTAATTTAGTACGTAGGGGATTTCAATCGATTAGTCCCCCATTTAATAGGGCTTTGTCTAAAATGAACTGTTAACTGAAACCTGAACACAAAAAAATGGTTATCGATTAATATGGAATATTTTGAAGGAGGTAGGGAGAGTAGATATGTAGATAAGGAGCAACGTCCTCAAACTGCGATGGAGAGAATTGAAAAACTCCATCCGTATCAATTGATACTGTATTTGTCGCTATTGGGAAGCGGTATCATATTCCTGTTTCTTTTGATTGCCCATTTTGCGACCCGCCCAACTGACATTGCTTTGGAGAATTTTAAGTTGCCAAAGCAATTCGTGGTAAGTACGATCATAATCATTCTGTCAAGTTATGTGATGAGTACAGTTGCGAAGCTTTTTCGTGATGAAGAGCTCATTACACTGCGCAATAACTTAGGAATAGGCCTGGTACTGGCTTTGGGCTTTGCCATAAGCCAATACGTTGGTTGGCTTTCGATGGTGGATCAAGGCATACTCTTCGAAGGCAGAACGGGTGGTGTCTACTTGTACATATTGAGTGGCCTCCACCTAATCCATATGATTGGAGGCATCATTTTTTTGTTGCTCATTTTCATAGAAATAGTGAAGATGAGTAAAGACCCTATTAAAAGTTTGGTTGGTACGACCAATCCGTATCACAAGCTTAAAATGAATTTGCTGGTCACTTATTGGCACTATTTGGATATCACCTGGGTTGTTGTATTCTTCTATTTTCTTTTCAGCTACTAGCAGATTGACATAATAATGCAAAACCTGATGCGTTCATTTATCGTATTTAAGGAATATACTTTGAAGCTTTTCAAGTATTAATAATTAGGTTAGGTTGGTGATTTAGCGCGCTCCGGTTTCCGGGCGCGCTTTTTCTTTGTGCTTGCCGCTACAATTAACAAAGCCTTATTCCATCTGGGTTTTCTAAGCTTGATAGCTTGTCTATTTTTGAAATAAAAAAGTATGATCAAGCGCATTTTCCTTTCATTGGCTTTGGTATTGACTTTACATCTTAATGGACTTACCTGGGGGAAGACTGGTCACCGTGTCGTAGGGCAAATCGCAGAAAACCATTTGTCCAAAAGGGCGAAAAATACAATAGAAGAGATCTTAAAAGGAGAAAGCCTCGCCATGAGTGCCAACTTCATGGATTGGATAAAGGCAGAACCATCATATGACCATATGAATCCATGGCATTACTGTACCATTCCTGATGACAAGACTTACGAGGAAGCTGGGGTCCCTGAAGAAAGTGATGCCATTCAGACCATCAACCGGCTGATTGGAGAATTAAAAACAAAGAAGTTTACCGATGAGGACGAAGCATTTGCTTTAAAATGTCTTGTACACTTGATTGGAGATATCCATCAGCCGCTACATGTAGGTAATGGCAATGATAGAGGAGGCAATGACATAAGTATTAGGTTTTTCCGAATGGAAAGAAATCTTCATAGTCTATGGGATAGTGGCATGATAGATCATGAGCAATTGAGCTATACTGAGTATGCAATCGCCCTCGATAAGGTTTCGGATACGAAAGTCATGCAGCTTCAAAATAGCACATTGATGGACTGGATCTACGAATCGAGGGACTTAAGGCCTGAGATATATGACTACCCTGAGAGCGGTAATTTGTCCTGGAGATACGTCTACGACCACAAGCACATTATGGACAGAAGGTTGCTTGAAGCCGGCATCAGGCTTGCCGGAGTGCTCAATGAAATCTATGGTTGATCGTATCTCGCCTGAACAAAAATACTCCCGAATGCCTTTATAAGGCATGTCAATTTCAAAATGGCTGTATCTATATCTTCTGATTATCTGTACGGGTTGCGCCCAGAGAGAGCTTTGGTTGCCAGACAGCTCTCTAACGTCTGAAGAAGCAGTACGCGTTCAGCTCAAGGCATTTCAGCAAAACCCTTTTCCACAGAGTGATTTTGGTATCAAGACTGCCTGGGAGTTTGCCTCTCCATCCAACAAGAAGGTGACGGGTCCCTTCGGCAGGTTTCAGGAGATGCTCCTATCGGAAATGTATTATCCGTTGGTCAACCTCAGTAACTATCGCATAGAGAAGCATTTTGAAGAGGACTATTATGCTGAGTACTTTGTAGTTATCAAGACCAAAGATGACCAAACCGTCCATTATATTTTTGATCTAGTATTTCAAAAAGAGATGGATTGCTGGATGGTAGATGCCGTTTTACTGATGCCACAACGATTCCAACCTGCGCCCAACACAGTAGCAATGCTGACCACAGTTTATTGGTCATCTTTTCGGCTTGCACCACTCCATTTAATCCATCCCGCTTACTACCTTTAGGGCTTTCAAATCAGAAGGGATGTACATCAATCTATCAGGGCTCAATGTCCTTGTGACTGGCGCAAGCAGAGGTATAGGAAAAGCAATCGCATCAAAGCTGGCGGAAGCCGGTGCAACCATCGCTGTTCACTACAATAAGAATGTGCGAGAAGCAGAAAACCTGGCCCACGTGCTGGGTAATGAATCCAAACCCTTTCAGGCTGACCTCACGAGCCCCGATGAAGTGGCTAGCTTGTTCGACAGAGTAGCGTTGCAGTTTGGTTCAGTAGAGATAGTGGTCAACAATGCTGGTACAGCAATCCCCTCACCTGTAGAAACAGGAGACGATCAATGGATTGCTGAATGGAATGAAACCATGATGGTCAACCTTACCGCTACCGGAATACTATGCAAGAAGGCAATCGAGCATATCATCAAGAGGAGCAGTACAGGAAGGATCATCAATATCACATCACGGGCGGCTTTTAGAGGTGATACTGCCGACTATATGGCCTATGCCGCTAGCAAGGCAGGAGTGGTAGCCTTGACTCGATCAATCGCGCGGGCCTATGGTAAAGATGGCATTAAGGCCTTCAACATTGCGCCGGGTTTTGTAAGGACAGATATGGCGCGTGAGTTTATTGAAAAATATGGTGAGCAATATGCTACAAGCGATATTGCCCTTGAACGCCTTACAGAACCTAAGGACATTGCTCCTATGGTGACCTTCCTGGCCAGTGGTATGGCCGATCATGCTACAGGATGTACGATAGACATCAATGCCGCCAGTTATGTGCATTGATCAGGCCTAGAGTATTAGCTACCGCCTAACTAGCAAATATCCGACTTGGGTCCTTGAAGGATTTGAATTCCAAAGCGTTTCCGCTAGGATCTAAAAAGAACATAGTGGCCTGCTCTCCAATTTCTCCTTCAAATCGTATGTAAGGTTCGATGACGAATTGTATGCCATGTGCTTTCAATTTGTCAGCTAGCTCATGCCATTGCTTCCACTCTAGAACAGCTCCGAAATGTCTTACTGGGACGTTTTTACCATCTACCTCATTTGTCTGGGCATTTTTTAGTTCGTCTGGCTTGACGTGAGCAGAAAGCTGGTGACCAAAGAAGTTGAAATCGATCCATTGCTCTGTAGACCGACCGATTTCACAGCCAAGAAGAACACCGAAAAATTGTCTGGTCTCTTCTAGATCCTTGATGGGGAACGCAAGGTGGAAGGGAGTATTCATCACAACAGTATTTTTAGTCAAAAGTATAACAAATTTGTGGTGCGGGTATTTCCATTCGTATAACTTGAGACCATGGCAGAGAGGAAGAAAATAGCATTGGTACTGTCCAGTGGAGGAGCCCGAGGATTAGCTCATATTGGAGTGATAGAGCGATTAGAGGAGGAAGGTTATGAAATCTCAGCAATAGCCGGCTCATCTATCGGTGCTGTCATTGGTGCTTACTATGCATGTGGCCAATTGGATACTTACAAAAAATGGGTGCTTAACCTAGATCGTCTTGACCTGTTCAATCTTTTTGATTTTACTATCAGTACTAAGGGCTTTATCAAAGGAGATAAGCTTTTTCGATCACTAGAGGAGCTAATAGATGATCGCTTGATTGAGCATCTCCGGATTCCATTTGCTGCGATCGCCACTGATATTGTCAATCAGAAGGAAGTAGTATTTGAATCGGGAAGCATGTATCGGGCCCTGCGCGCATCGACGGCCATTCCTACTGTCATCAAACCGCTTCAAATGGATGGGGTAGAGCTTATTGACGGAGGTGTAATCAACCCTATGCCTATGGATCGTGTCAGGAGAAGTCCTGGAGATGAGTTAGTAGTGGTGAATATCAATGCCAATATTGAGTATGAGCGACCTAAAATGGATGCGAACCAACAGAAAAGAGTTGACCAGAACTACTCACTCAAACTCAACAGCTTTGTGAAGAAATGGGCCGCCAAAGCATACACCAGCAAGCCAAGTGACAAGAGCCTTGGCTTTACCGACTTGATCAACAGGTCACTCGATCTGGTTCAGGATCAGCTAACAAATGCGAGGATTGCTTTACACAAGCCTGATCTGGTCATCAATTTTTCCAAAAAAGCATGTACCACCTTCGAGTTTTATAAGGCTAAGGAAATGATACAAGGAGGCAGAGATGCTTTTGATAAGGAGTTTGAAAAACTAAAAAGGCTGACTTGACTCACCAAGAGCCGCTAGCACCTCCACCACCAAGATTATCCCTATCGGAACCTTTAGCATTGTTTCCATTACAGAAGACACCAGTACCTTTTGAGAACTCATTGAACCCTCTTCCTTTACGACTACTGAGTCCAATGGACATCCACAAATAAGTCAGGGCATCTAGGTGTCGACTGCCGTAACTCTTTTGTCCGCGAAGAATAACCCTCGAAAGGTTCCAAAGTAACCAAATGATGAAAACAACGATCAAAAATGGTTTGCCCAATGACCTTTCCTGGTCCTTTGGGTCTATTTTAAATTCCCCGTTCGCCATAGCCATTAGAATACTCGTCGTTTGATCAATCCCTCGGAAATATTGCCCATTCTTGAAGTTGGGTACGATGTATTTATCAATGAGCCTTCTGGAATCTGCATCTGTAATGACAGCTTCTAGTCCATAGCCGATGCTGATACTGACACTACGATCATCCATGGCTACCAGGAGTAATACACCATTATCTTTACTAGCCTTACCTATTTGCCATTGATCGGCAAGCTCACCACCATACTCGCTAATATCATAAGGCCTTGTTGACCCTATAATTACCACTGTAATTTCATTTAAGGTAGAGTCACTATAATTTCTCAGTTTGTTTTCGAGTAGCCCAGCTCGCTGTTGATCAAGCGCCCCGGCAAAATCATTGACCATGCGAGGAGGATCCATAGGTTCTGGGAAATTCTGAGCAAGAAGGAAGTTTGGAAATACTACTATAAAAAATAGAACAAGCCCTTTCATCAAGTGTCCCCGTTAGAGGTTTCGTCTTCTAATTCGATGACATCACTGGTCAGTAACGGAAAATGATCTTTCAGTTTTTGCCCTATCGTTTTTATCGTTTCGCAAAGGCCCAATACAATGGCGTCTGTTTTGAATTTCGTTGACATATGGTCTTTAATACCTCCCCAATAGTGAGTTTCTACTTTTTGGTTGATGCCTGTATCGCCAATAATGGCAAACTTGCGATCTACTACTGCCAGATAGATCAGTACGCCATTACGCAGTTGAGTTTTGTGCATTGCTAATAAGCTGAATACTTCTGAGGCTCTATCCAATACATCACCTTTGCATTGTTTCTCTACATGAAGACGAATTTCTCCTGAGGTAGCTTTTTCTGCTTCCTTGATAGCATCAATGATTGCTCTATCTTCTACGTTACTAAAATAACCCTTCACCATGCTCTCGATTTTGGCTTCAGGAGCTTTAGAAGCCATTTCGTTCGGCACAAAACCCTTTGCCGTGTTGACAAGATTTGCAATAGGATCATCCCATCTTCCGGACCCGTCTTCCACTTGAACCCCTTGGCAATACATAGCTCTTTCATAGCGATTGAAGCATGACAAATGTACTTACCTGGAAGAGCTTTGAAAACTCTTGCTTCGAATTCTGGTTTAACATCTATTGTGCATTTCCAATACGTACTATTTTTTCTAATAAGTATACTGGTTGTAGCCTGTCAACCAACCAATCCTGAATCTATCTCGGTTGAGGACATTGATTTTGGGACGACTGATGATTCTGAGCTTTTCTTTAAGAATGTAAGACAATCATATTATGATAAAGAAGAGATCGAAGCAGCAGGTATGGATGTGTTCAGGATGTCTGATCGCAATCTTACAGCCAGTTATCCACTAATACATTTGGCAATAGCCTACAACTGGCGTAATGATCAAGCTTTCCTGATGGTGGAACCCAACGAGTACATTACTGATCCTCAAGAGTTCAAACTGTTGAGCATAGACCCTACAGGAAATGATACCACTGCCATCGATTATGCCATGGGCAATATGAAAGACCAGGTTGCATTTGCTCATCAATTGTTTCTTGCTGTTACAGGGGATGCACAGTTATATTTTGATGTTAATGATGAGGCTATAAGTGTTTTTGATAAATTCGAAGACAGGGAGGTAATTCGAAAAACCGTACTCGATTATTATAAACTCATAGGACTCATTCGTTAGCCTCAATGTCAACTGACTGACAACCCTGATGGCATTCGCCACTTTTGTCAATGCAAGTCGTACATACGGTTAACAAGCTTTTTGGAAATGATGAATAAAATCAAACTAACCTTATTGTCATTCGCCCTTGTATGGGCATCATTAGCAAGTGCTCAACATAAGTACAGCTGTACCTCAGATGAGAAAGCCTTTGGTGGTAATGACCTGGTCAGCTATTTTCAAGGTACGGCCCAGGCTGGACTTGACGAATTTGAGCTGGAATATGACGGGCTCAAACTGTACTTTGTAAGTGCTGAAAATAGAGCCACATTTCAGGAAGATCCTGAAAAATACATGCCTGCCTATGGTGGCTGGTGCGCCACTGCGGTATCTTCAGATGTATATGTCCAACCAGACTACAATATGTTCAAGATCCAGGACGGAGCGCTCTACTTCTTTGAAGTTAAGGCCTTCTACAACGGAAGGACACAGTGGGAGAAAGATCCTCAGATCCATGAGATTTCTGCCACAAAGAATTACCGTGACAAGTTCGGCACGAATAGACGGTAAGTGCCTGTTCAAGGTTTTAGCCAAGTCTAAGCCTATACGGACGGGTTTATTCCGAGTAATATTTAGCTTTCCATGACCCAATCAAATCGCGGAAGTTTTATTATTCCTTCTTCTTTCCGTTCATATCTTTGAATAGTTTCTTTTTTGCAGCTACTGATTGTAAACCGCAGGATAGTTTCCTATCAGAACAATTGGGTTGAGCTTTTTTGAGCTAAAAGGTTTATTAGTGGCTGGAGGTGTAGATGTTATGCTTTCACAATCATGAAAACACTAAGGACCTTTGAGTAAGATTCTAATCCTTTTTGCACATCCGAGATTCGAAGAATCTCGTATCAATCACGCTCTGATTGAAACGGCATCACAAATCGATGGTGTCTCAATCCGTGATCTATACGAATTATACCCTGATTTCAACGTTGATATTCAAGCTGAGCAGATCGAGCTACTTCAGCATGATGTAATCATCTTTCACCATCCTTTTTATTGGTACAGTTGTCCTCCACTCCTCAAGCAGTGGATAGATTTAGTGCTGGAGTACAATTGGGCATATGGACCACATGGCAAATTCCTTTCTGGTAAGATTGCTCTTAATGCACTCACAGCGGGAGGGATTCGAGAGGTCTATAACGAGAGCGGCAGCAATAACTACACGATTGCAGAATTCCTGAGACCCTTTGAACAGACTGCTAAGCTCTGCCAAATGGAATACCTTCCTCCTTTCGCAGTACTGGGTACTCATCGGCTTGATAACAATGGCATAAAAGAATATCAGAAGCAATACAGCCAACTGCTTTACTTGTTAGGGTCAGGTGAGTTCGCCCCGTTGCGTGCACACAACTGTCAATTTGCCAACGACCTTGCGGTCATCAAAAACCCTGTGGTTCGATGAGTGGTGATTTTCTATTTCAAGCCGTGGTTTATTTGACTGCTGCCGTAGTATGTGTTCCTCTTGCGAAGCGTTTTGGGCTCAGCTCTGTGCTAGGCTATCTGCTTGCAGGCATACTTATAGGTCCATATCTTCTTGGTTTCATCGGTGAGGAGGGAGAAGACATTCTCCATTTTGCAGAATTTGGAGTGGTCATGATGCTCTTCCTTATCGGTCTGGAGATCGAACCGAAGAACTTCTGGAATATGAGGAAGTCTATCCTCGGCATGGGTGGCTTCCAGGTAGGGCTAACCATCGTTATAGTGTTTGCCATCGCCTATGTCACAGAGCTAGAATGGCCAACTGCTCTTGCTGTGGGTATGGCATTTTCGCTTTCTTCTACGGCAATCGTACTGCAGACACTCAAAGAAAAGGGTCTTATGGAGACGTCTTATGGCCAGTCTTCTTTCTCGGTTTTGCTTTTTCAGGATATTGCTGTGATCCCCATGTTGGCTCTGCTCCCCCTGTTTTCCAGTAGTGCTTCTGACGTCAGTGATGGTCACGGTTCTTTTCTTGAAAACTTACCTTTGGGTTTTCAGACCCTGGCGGTACTGCTTTCTGTTGTGCTAGTCATCCTTGCTGGCCGTTACTTTTTCGTACCTGTACTACGGCTTGTGGCAAATACCCGGCTTAGAGAACTGTTTTCGGCCTCTGCATTACTCATAGTGATTGCCATTGCTTATCTCATGGAGCTAGTCGGTCTGAGTCCGGCGCTCGGAGCATTTCTTGGAGGTGTGGTTCTTGCGAATAGTGAGTTTAAGCACGAGCTTGAAAGCAACCTTGAACCTTTCAAAGGTTTGCTGCTAGGTCTTTTCTTTATAGCTGTAGGTGCTTCTATTAACTTTTTGGTCATTGGTCAATCCCCTGACCTTGTGGCAGGACTGGTCATTGGAGTTATAGCGTTGAAGGCGTTGGTTTTACTACTAGTGGGCAGGTTCTTCAAACTGTCAACGGATCAGAACCTATTATTTGCAATAGGCCTGAGTCAGATCGGTGAGTTTGCGTTTGTGTTACTTGGCTTTGCCAATCAACTTGGCATAGTAGATCGTGATTTGCTGGACCTGCTGTTGGTGGTCACTGCGATCAGTATGACAGTATCTCCAATACTGGCTATCGTAAATGAAAGGATCATACTTCCCAGGGTAGGTACCAAGGAGTCTGAAGAAAGGCCTCCTGATCACATAGGAAAACACAAACCGATTATCCTAGTAGGTTTTGGACATTTTGGTAGCACGGTTGGAAGGTTCTTGCGCGCAAATGGTGTGGAGCCTACTATCCTGGATCATGACTCCAATCGAGTAGATCTACTGAGAAAAATGGGTTTTGAAGTCTATTATGGAGATGCTACACGAGAAGATCTCCTGGAGTCGGCGGGAGTTGAGCAAGCCCAGATATTGATTTCAGCAATCGATGATCCTGAAGCTAGCCTTCGGCTCGTCGAAACTTTACAGAAGCATTATCCACATCTTAAGTTAGTTATCCGTGCTAAAAGCAGGATAGATGCCTATGAGTTGCTAAAATTAGGTGTGGAGAACATCTATCGAGAATCAATTGATACCTCAGTGCGCCTGGCTTGTGATGTATTACAGATGCTCGGTAGGCGTAAGCATACGCTGTATCGTCAGGCTCAGAATTTCATCAAATATGACGAGCAGAGTATGCGAAGGTTGGTAGAACAAAGTCTCAATAGTGAAGAGTACATCAATAGAGTAAGGCTCGAAATCGCTCAGCAAGAGGCGCTTCTACAGGCAGACTTGCGCTCCGGCAGGCTTGAAGATGATGATCACCTATGGAGCAGTGTGAAGCCTACCCGGGAAGATAGTAGCGATTAACTGCCCGAGGTTTTCAATCTTTTATAGCGAGCAGTCAGCTCCTGGATAGTCTCTTTAGATAGCTCCATGTAGATCCTGAAACTCTCATCTGCTTTCAACTCTTCATCAATAAGCATTTTAAAGGCCTTGTTCTGAGACTCTTTAAGCTTTTTGATTCGTTGAGCTACTTGTGCAGTACTACTGAGTCCAGTGAGTTCATTTTTGATATCCATGATATCCTGATAGAATATGTCCACCCGGTCTTTCTTTCGTTGGGCCTGCCATTTCGATAGATAAAAGCCGCTGGAAACGAGTGTTACCAGGATGGAAAACACTACACCAATCAATTCAGCATATCGCTCGAAGATCGTGGGTTCGTCCCGATCCAGATAAATCCTTGCCCCGTTATGAAGAGGGAAGTTGAGCCGGGTACGATCAAAGTTTTCCTTCAAATCAAGGTAAATCAATGGGCTGATAGAGGTAAACCGTTCTTTATGCTGGAAGATCGTCTTGGTGATATTGTAGATAAGGTCTTCTTCGAGATCACCTCGGGCGACCAATACTGCGTCGGTAGCAATCGTGACTACAGCTTGTTCGGTCAGTGAACCGTAAGTCCGCTGCGGAATAATGAATGGCTTCATTTGAGGGAATTTCAGGCTAATGGCTTCAGCTAAAGACCCTCTACCAAACTGTGCAATATTGTCAAAGCTAAATAAACGGTAGCCTTCAAGTCCCGCCAGATATTCTTCATTGACGATATCAGTGAAGCCACAAAACACTTCATTTTCGAAGATGTTTTGGGTAATTGTGAACTTGGAGGTATCAACATCGAGAATATTAAAAAGCTCCATCAAAAACTCAAAGGTGGCTGTGCCCGGCTGCCCGATGAATACTTTTTTCCCATAAAAGAGCTCTTCCACGGTAGTAGCTGCCGTATCACCTAAGTAAAAAATATGTAGTACCTGTGGATAAAAAGGAACAATGGCATTAATGCCTCGCTCTGACTGATAAGAGATACTGTTTTCGACGATAGTAATGTCGGCCGTACCGGCTTCAAGACTATCAATATTGCTATGCGATCCTTCTCCGATGATCAATTCGACATCATAGCCAAGGCTCTTTTCCATTTGTGCCTCAAATGACTTGACGATTTCACCGATAGGCTCATCTACTGTGTAGATCACGCGCAGTTTTTGTTTCTCCTGACAACTTGTAAACAGGAGTACTGCTAAAACGATGTAAACTAGATTTTTCAATTTTATTAATTGTTGGGTAACTAGACGGTTATCACGCAAGACCAATAATGAGAGATGTGCGTAGTATGCTCTGTGTCAAACAGATGACAATGGTCAATATGGCAAAAAGAGCTTAAATTGCACCAATACAATCTGCTACTGGACCTCCTGAGGTATTATTAATATTTCAATATCTGTTTATATCCCTTGAGGCTGCTATTTTTGTTACCAGCCAAATTAAACACTTAAACCTGGATGAAAAAGGTTCCATTTAAAGTCCGAGCAAAATATCAATTTGATAATTTCATAGCTAGAGGTAGTGCCTCATTGATATCCTGGTTGGGAATACTCTCATTGGTGGTCATCTTGATTTTTGCAGTAGTGGTATGGGTAGTTGGCTTAAGCCCAAATCCTCAAGAATCTTTTGTTTCGACTATTTGGACTAATACTATTCATATACTTGATCCTGGCGTCATCGGTGGTGCTGAAGAGTATTGGGGCTACAGGGTTTTTATGCTTTGTGTTACCCTGATAGGTATCGTTGTAATGTCTACTCTGATTGGTTTGATATCTAACGGTATCATGGATAAAATCGAAGAACTCAGGAAGGGTCGTTCGTTTGTGTTAGAAGATAATCATGTGATCATCCTAGGTTGGTCATCCAAGATATTCACCATCATTCCGGAGATCGTAATTGCCAACGAGAACCAGAAGTATGGCAGTATTGTCATCCTGGCAGATAAGGACAAGGTGGAAATGGAGGATGAGATCCGCGATAAGATTGGTGATACGGGTAATACCAAGGTGATTTGCAGGACGGGTAATCCGATCGACGTGGATGATATTAATATCACGAACCTCCACGACTCGAAATCGATCATCATTGTTGATAAAGACAATGAAAACTCTGACTCGCAGATCATCAAAACGATAGTGGCAATTGTCACCAACCCTAAGCGCAGGGAAAAACCTTACCACATCACAGCTGAAATTGAGAGCAAAAAGAACTGGGATGTTGCTAAAATGGTAGGTAAGGATGAAGTCGAACTCATCTTGTCTGACGATTTTGTCTCTAAGATAATGGTGCAAACCAGCCGTCAGCCAGGCTTAAGTGTAGTCTATATCGAGTTAATGGACTTTGGTGGTGATGAAATCTATTTTGTGGAGGAGCCTACATTGGTAGGTAAGAGCTTCAGAGAAGTGATTTTCGCATTTGAAGATTCGGCTATCATGGGTATCCAGTATGCAGACAATACTGTGGAGATCAACCCTCCGATGAACACGATTATGCAAGCAGGAGATCGGGTCATTGGTATTACTGAAGATGATGATACACTGATCGCCAATGCAGGCTCACAACTTGAGATCCAAGAGCATCGCATTCAGGACTCCCCACCTACCAAATTCGACAAGGAGAAAATCCTGATAGTTGGATGGAATGCGAGAGCCCGTCATATTATAAGAGAATTAGACAACTACGTAGCACCAGGTTCAATCGTCAAGGTTGTTTCTAAGTTTGATGATGCCAAGCATGTACTAAGGAGAGTAGCAGAGACTCTCCAAAACATTTCCATTGAATTTGAAGTGACTGACACTACCGATCGTGATACGCTTGAGGAGATGAACATGCCGCAGTATGACTATATCATATTGCTTTGCTATCAAGAGTACTTCCCTATTCAGGAGGCCGACGCACAGACTTTGATCACACTACTTCACCTTAGAAGTATTTCTGATAAGACCAAGCGACTCAAAATAGTAAGTGAGATGCTGGACATGAGAAACCGTCAACTTGCTGATATCACAAGTGCTGACGATTTTATTGTAAGTGATAAACTATTAAGCCTCCTGATGAGCCAGGTGTCGGAGAACAAATATCTGATGAGGGTATTTGAAGATCTATTTGACGCGGACGGCTCGGAAATCTATATTAAGCCAGTCGAGAATTACGTGACGCTGGAGCAGCCGGTGAACTTCTACACTATCCTGGAATCAGCCGCCAGAAAAGATGAAGTTGCTATCGGTTATAGGATTATTGCCGATGCAAAAAATGCCGAAGAAGGCTATGGTGTGGTGGTCAACCCTAAAAAAACAGAAATGATCGATTTTAGTCCTGGAGATATGATTATCGTACTATCTGAGGACTAGTTTTCCGGGTTTATTTTTGCCTCTCCAATGCCTGTCTGATCTCGCGCATTGCCTCTCTTCTATAGTGTTCACGTCGAGTGATGTTGTGCTGGGGGTTAAGTGTAGTAATAAAGTTCAGTACCACTTGTTTCTCATGCTCATCGAGAAAGGCAATCGAGTTCTGTAATTCTTGTGTCATGGCGTTTATATTTTTCTACACTAAATAAAACGCGGTAATATGACCTTTTGATTATTACAAAATTGTTAAATCATGACTTTTGGTTTCAGCCAATGGAAAAGTGAGCTTAAAAGGGTCGACGATTATCGTTGAAAGAGATCTAAACTCAGCAGTATCAGCAAAAAGACTTCCATCTACATTGGACAGCTGAAGACTTCCAAAACGACCCTTCCCATTTCCGACGAACTTGGTATAGTAGTAGGACCCTTGCCAATCCTGATGTAATGGAATTGGAATGATCTTGGTAGTAATCGGAAATGAAAAGCCTCCAGACGCAATACTAGCCTCAAAAAAAGAATGACCATTAATTTTGGCCTTCACTGAGACTTTCCCTTTGCCTTCTTCTATGTCGATTTCTGCCAATTCTTTTGGGATACCCCAATTCGCCTGACCACTTACCACACTGTCTTGACTATCAACATAGATCTTACTTATAAAAAAAGAGGACTTGCCATTGATTTTATGCCTACCCGGAATGTAGAGTAGCTCGTTGTAATGGCCGACCGGGCTGGTGTCATATCGTGCAATGATAAAACCACCCAGACCTGACACTTCCTTACCAGAAAAGGTATCGATGCGCCTTGCGCCCCAAAAGAAATGCATGATGCCCATGCCACTTAGGTCCCAGGGTGCTGGGGTGATTTTACCCTTTGTCATTTTTTACTGATCATGCGATCCAGGCTATATTTTCCAGCCCCCCTTATGACATAGAATATACCTATTGCAGCATAGAGTAGGGCTTTTTCTTTATTGGAAAATGGATCATCTGAATGATGGATAAAACCAGCATAAACCATTGTTAAGGTCATAAAGAGTGCTGCAGGTCTCGTCGCAAACCCAAGTGCTACAAACAACCCACCGAGGAATTCTGATAGGCCTGCTGCCCAGGCAAAAACAACGGCCATGGGCAACCCTTGCCCATCCAGCATATTAATAAAACCATCTGACGGAGGCACTTTACCCAGGCCATGCCCAAAAGCCATAGACAACCCGGCAAACATTCTTAAGATGAGGTCCGCAATTTGATTGTGAGAATGGCCGAAGATCCATTTTTTGTTTCCCATAACGACTTGTTATTGTTTCAGGAAAAATAAGTTAATCACCCTAAATACTCGATTACTTTTCTACGAGGTGCCGTATTGTGCCTACTAATCAAGAACAATTGCGCACGAATTTGCCTGTTTGATGAATTCAAATCTATATTTGTGACTCTATAAAAAACTCGATCGATATGTTAATGCTTGGCTTCATCATTGTACTGTTCATTGCGGCAATCGTATGCGCTTATGTAGTACCGAACAGTGTGGTAAGCGATCACGAAAAGGACAGTGACGTTTAATCTACCCAAAAGGACGGAGGCATCTTAAGGGAGGGCAATATCCGCGTCTGTTTGATGCCATATCCCTGTAATTGAGTCAGGATATAATCCAGTGTTTTAATAGTCTGGGTCATATATGGTCCCTTATTTAGCATTACACACTCAGCCTGTTGGCTTGCAGATACATCAGTGATCTCAGCCCTACTGGGAAGGCCTCTTTTTGCCAACCCCTCTAATACTTGTGTGGCCCAGATCACAGGTATATGTGCCGCTTCACACATCCTCCTGATTTCTTCTTGTACTTCAGCCAGCTGATGCCAGCCGCATTCAACAGCAAGGTCACCTCGAGCGATCATCACCCCAACAGGATAATGTACCATAGACCTGAGAAGCAGTGAGGGTAGATTGATAAAACCTCTACGAGTTTCTATCTTAAGAATGAGCCCAAATCTTTTAGGTGCATTCAAACCATTTAGTGCATTAAAAAACTTATCGAGATCAGAAACGTCATTTACAAATGACAAGTTGACCATGTCAGCATGCTTGGTCACAAAAGTCAAATCCTCTTCATCCTTGACGGTAAGTCCGGAAAATGAAAAATGAGACTCTGGGAAGTTAATGCCTTTGTCTGCTTTGAGCTTAGCCCCCGGAGGAGCAAATGTGATCTCAATCGTAGCGTGATCCGGTAGGGTCTCTCGTATGATGCCTCCTATTTTGCCATCGTCGAATAAGATGGGCTCTCCTATTTTGATCTCGTCCAATACTTGAGGAAGAGTGACCGATACAAAAGCTGGATTAACAACCTGGCCGTGCTCGTCGAATGAGGCATTTTCTCCAGGGATATCGTTACGCGTGAGTCTCAGATGATCACCCACTTTCAATGACAGGGCGGATTCTGTAGGAGAAATACCCGTGATGGTTCCTTTGCCAAGTTTTGTACCACCACCGTAGATCTTTACGGTGCAGCTATTCTCGAGATACACCGTTCGATTTGACTTGAGTATGACCAGCTCTTCGTCCTGCTGTTGCATGAAGAAGGACCGTTTTTTTCCTCTGGTATCCCTTAGCTTCAATTCATCTGCATGTGTTAAATCTGCCTCGGTTTCGAGGCGAGCAAACTCGGCTTGGTCTGAAATGCTTACTGTGTAGGTTCCCGCTTCCAATACCTCTCCACAAGTGTTTCGAAGAGGCTTTACCTTCTGTACGGCAGGGCCCGGCTTCAATGCACCCGTTCTGATTTTCGGTCCTGCTAGGTCCATTGTGATTTTGCATGGGATACCAAGTTCTTTTGATTCCTTGCGAATGCTGGTGATCATCATCTTCCATACTTCCGGGCTATCATGGGCACAATTGATCCGTGCTACATTCATTCCTGCTTCCAGAAATTCCCTGATCGTTTTCCCTCCATCGAAAGCTGCTGTAGTAGGTATCGTAACCATGATCCTCACAAACCTTTTCTTTTTGACTTTGCCAAACAGGTTTTCAGCGTTGACCTTGATACTGGATTTTGCCCCACTTAATGAGACTTTCGCTTCATCCAGTTTCAGCTTGTGCCCATCTCTTAGGGAATACAGGATCTTAAGTAAGGCATTGATGGACGGGATCACGTGACTTTCTGCACGCGCGAGTCTTGATACACCAATACTACCCAGATAGCTTTGCAACTTACGAATGTCCTTACGTCTGAGTGCCATATAGGCCAAAAGGTTCTCAGCACTTGATTTAGTAGCAGAATTGATCTTTGTTAGATCTTCGGAAAATTTGCTCTTATACTTTTCAGTACGAGCAATTACTTTTTCGAGCGTATCAATGCTCTTTTCAAGCTCTTTTATTGAAGGTCGATGTTTGGCTGCAGCCATAGTTTAAAGGTATCAAGGTTGAGGCATAGAAGGTGACCTTGATCAGGTCGATTTTGATATACACATCCATTGTCTAGCGGAATGATCTTAGAGTTATGAGCTATGGCCTCTTTGATTATTTTCAAAGGCTGTGGATAGTGCCCATGTACGATAGTTTTTCCTTTGGCCAAAGACGGATTATAACTAAAATTTCGGATCGTCAGCATAGAACTCAGGTCGCTGAATGGATCGGACCGCTGGAAATCAAAGCCAGCGTGTACAAGAAAAAAGTCGTCGCTTTCAAAAAAAGGCACGAGCCGTTTAAACAATGGTCTGTAGTCTCTAAGACTGTTGAGTTGCTGACTTAGGAAACCACTACCGTTTAGTTCTATGAGTTTGGTTTCAAGGATTTTCGATCCTGTATCCAAATAGTCAATAAGTAATTGATCGTGATTGCCGAGTAGTGGATATATATGATAGCCGTTGTTGATGAGTTCGCTTATGCAGGCCAGCACCCCTAAGTTATCAGGACCTTTGTTAATGTAATCACCAAGAAAGAAGATCTGGTCGTCTTTTGAAGGCTCTATTTGATCAAGTAAGGCACGTAAGGATAGAGGACAACCGTGTAGATCAGGAATAACTAATCTCCTTCCGGTAGGAGGAGGTACCCAATGTCCTAGCCCGGAAGACATACTTTACCGAACAGCTCTCGCAGGACCATCTGGGTTGATGGACTATTCGTTGCTATCTGTATTGGACTTGCGAAAATCAACAAAGCTTAGTGCTCCTACAAAGCTGATGAGAATCACTACGATCCACACAAATAAAGAAACACCGTCGGTCATTGCAGGATTGAACATGCTGCTGTCATTTAATTTCTATTGCGAATATAGTGCAATTCGCCGGCTGATATCCACAGAAGTTTGACAATTGGTTCAATTAACGACCTCAACACTCCCAAAAATCACAGACCCTTTGAAGTATAGTTTTTTGGCTCCAGGAGATGCTGTTCTTCCAGCAACCCGCTTATCTTCAAAAGAACCAAGTATGGGCGTGACTTCCGATTCTATTTCCCACTCAACGGGCACCACAACCTCTGTACTACCAAACATGGTGAATGAATCAATAACTGCCTCATTACCACTGAACTGTGTTTCTCTCAAGTCAATTTTTGTAGACCCCAAAAGCGTGCTGGCTTTGCCTCCTTGAAACTCCTGGCTGGTAATATGTTTTTCGTTTGACCCAAGCACAGTAAGGTCGTCAAAGGAATTATCGTTTGAGGAACTCGATGCTGATGTATTGCGATTTCTAAGAAAAAAAGATACCCCAATGAAAATCAAAATAACGGGCCAAAAGTCATACACGTCAAAGGGAAAGAATTCTGGTAAGAAGAAAAACACCCCGATCCCGATCAATACAAATGCTGCTTTGCGATTACCAGTAAGTAGGTTGAACAACCCTATCGCAATCAGGATCATCTGCCATGTAAAAAAGTACCATGGTATATAAATGTCTATGACATCCAGGTTGTCTAATAAGAAATAGGCACCAAGTATGATCAGAATGATGCCTAAGATTGATTTTCTATTCGTCTCCATTGTATTGTTTTTTCGGATATCAATATCCGTAATTATCTGATATTAGTACCGATTAATTGAACCAACCGAACAAAAATGACAATCCTACTGCTGGACTGTTGAATGCATTGCTATCGAACAGATCATCATCAACACCTACGGTGTATTGATAACCCACACCAGCATTGATCTTAAACCAATTAGTGACATTGAGCTCACCTTCTAGCATCGGCGTGATGGAAAAAGTGTTGTCTGTATAGTTAGGTCCGACGAACACTGACCGATTATTCAGGTTGGCCTGACCCCAGCCCAGCTTTGTAGAAAAGGCCATATGGGCCAATTTCTCAGGAGCAAAGATATAGCCTAGGTAAAAGCCTCCATGGCCATAATCGAGATCATAGTCTGCGCCATCTACATCGATGCTGATATCACTTGAAAGTCCAAGCCCGTACCCGCCAAAGAAAAACTGTCTGTTGAACAACACAGCACCTCCGCCACCAGTGAATACGGCCGCATCATCATCTATCGATGAAAACTGTAGCATCATACCTCCAAATCCTGATACGGATTCTACTCCATTGCCAACTAATGTTTGTGGAGGTTCATCACCTTGCGCATAAAGAGTAGACCCGCAGATCGTGATAATAAGTAGTGTAACTGAGATGTGTTTCATGATGAAAGATATTTGAGTTTTGAACCTACGGCAATTTAGGCATCAGACTTACTGACCACAACTGATGGAGACGAAGTGTTATGGAACATAGATCAATGCTTTCATTACCATGATGAATTGATTTAACCTGATGATGCAAAAGCTAAAGCAGACCAGAATACCTGGATCTACCAGGGGATCATATAGCATCTGGTTGTATTTATAACTAACTATTTGACCATTCAGTGTCAAAATGACAACCGGCCAAGTTGAAGGTTGCCATTATGGCTTGAAAAATTTCTAAAATCATAGTGGCCTGAAAATTGACTACTGGAAATCGATTAGAAAGGGTAAAAATGAAAAACCTAAAAAGATTTGCAACAGCCGCCAACATAGCGAATACGCTAAATGGTGGAATGGCCAAGCCTAAGGTGACATTTTCTAAAGAGGAGGATCACTACCACGTTACATTGCGTGTAGCCGGTGCGGGAGAAGGTTCATTTGAAGTTAAGATCATCGATCAATCGCTGTATATTTTTCTTACCATACGTCATGGGTTACAAGCAACTGACAATATGAAGTTTCCAGTAGAGATGTTACCTATTCCTACGGAAGTTGACTTTCATAATATCAGCGCCTACTTCGAGCAGTCCACCCTCAACGTCGTAATGCCGTTCAACGAGTTGGCCGATGGTTACCGTAAGGAAATCGAGATTATGAGATAAGCTTGGGGTTAGAAGCGATGAGTTGACCCAATATTTCTTTGATTCGCTCAGGCTTCCACTTACCCATTGCTTTGACCAATTCCGCTTGATGCTTGTCCTTAGGAGTTGCCTCAAGGACTTTTGATAGTTTTTTGAGTTCAGCGGAAGTCAATTTAACCGTCACATTGTCTGTTTCAGCGCTATCTGATCGGTCAGACCGCAAGCCGAGTAGTTCTATCTCGTCCTTTGCATTTTCGAGTAACGCCTTCCCCATCTGCTTGCATGTAACCAGAGGATTGTATTTTGAAGTTGCGTCCCGGAGGGCCCAGCTACTATAGTCCACCTTTAGCGACTTGACCCGCCCTATGGTTGTATGCTGTCCTCCAAAGAGCAACTCCAGCAATGATTGCGCACCACTTTTCCAGGCTTCCAAATCAAAGGGTTCGGTATCCAATTTGGCAATTTGTTTGTCTATAAGTTGTAGGGCCTTTTTTGAGCGAGTCATTTTGATGTTATTTGGTAGCTATCGAGTACGCGTAAGTTAGTGCGAAGCATGGCAGCCAATCCATCTTGCACAGGATATAGTTTGCGGTTGATCTGTATACCGCTCCAAAGCGTGACCAGGTGAAGTGCGACTTCTTCGCTGGGTGTAGTAGTTCTGATTTCCCCTTTTTGCTTAGCTATGTTGAGAAATTTGATAAACAATTCTTCCATATTTCGAAGCTTATGAGCCGCCATTTCTTTCAGTGAAGGGTCAATGAAAGCGAGCTCGGATACACTGTTGACAAGCAGACAACCCTTTTTTATTTTTTCTGGGTCATCCATTTCAATCAGGTTTAAGTAAATACTCTGTATTCCTTGTATCGGATCATCGATGGACTGTAGCCTTTCGTTCAGATAATCCATGATCTGTCGGCTGTAAAGCTCAAGCACTCTTATGAAAAGCTCTTTCTTGCTGCCGAAGCTATAATACAGACTGCCTTTGTTGAGGCCCATTGCGGCGAGTAATCTCTGCATTGAGGCGCCTTCATAGCCGTACTTCCAGAAGACCTCCATCGCTTGCCCGAGGGCGACTTCTTCTTTGAATATCTTTTTTCTTCCAGCCATTTTTTACCTACTAGTCAATTTTCAAAACGGCTCAATTCCTTTAGTGTTTCAGCATTTTTATGAAATTTAGCACTTCATATTTTAAGAGCAGCATGCGACAAAGGTTATTAAGAGCTGGAGCAGATGAATTGTCTTACGAGATCAGAGGGATCGTCCGAAAAGCCGAGCAACTCAAAGAGCTGGGATATGAGATACTATGGGAGAATATTGGGGACCCGATACAGAAGCATCAGCGGCTACCGCAATGGATGAAGACTATCTTGACCGATCTACTCAATGAAGATGAGACTTACTCGTACAGTCACTCCAAGGGGGTGCTGGCGACAAGGGAATTTCTGGCGGAGCGGACCAACCGTATAAATGGTGTACAGATCAAAGCAGAGGATATCACTTTTTTTAATGGTCTTGGTGATGCTATCGCGAAGATGTACCAATACCTGCTTCCTACTTCTCGTGTTATCGGACCGTCACCTGCATATTCGACGCATTCTTCCGCTGAAGCTGCGCATGCTAACCACCATCCGATCACTTATAAACTCGATCCAAAAAACTCATGGTATCCTGATCTCGAAGACCTGTACAATAAGGTGAAGTACAATCCAAGCATCGTTGGTATGTTGATCATCAATCCCGACAACCCCACCGGTATGGTCTATCCGCAGGAAATTCTTGATGGCATGGTCAATATTGCTAGAGAGTTTGATCTATTCATCATCAGTGATGAGATATACCAAAACATCGTTTACAATGGCGCCAAAGCCACTCCCTTGGCTGAAATCATCGGAGACCTACCGGGAATAGCACTAAAAGGCATCTCGAAAGAGATCCCCTGGCCAGGAGCACGTTGTGGATGGGCTGAATATTATAATCGACACCATGATCAGGAATTTGACCGATTGTGTCAAACGCTCGATAACGCTAAAATGATTGAAGTAAGTAGCACCAAGTTGCCACAGGTGGCTATCCCCAAGCTCCTTGGTCATGAGAAGTATGAAGGTTTCAGGCGTGAGCTCAACGATCGGATTGGCCGTAGAAGTAAAGTAATTGCCGGGATACTCGCTGACTTACCACAGATTGAGTTTAACCCGACCAACGGAGCATTCTACAATACGATCATCTTCAAAGCCGATGTATTGAAGTCCGATCAGAAGATGGAGATCCAGGATACTAAAGTATCCAGGCTACTGGACATGTGGCTCGCAGATGCCGATGTAGCACTCGATAAGCGATTTGTGTACTACCTGCTCGCAGCTAAAAACGTATGTGTGGTTCCTATTTCGTCATTTTGTTCTGACCTGCTCGGATTCAGAGTGACTCTGCTGGAGGAAGATGAGCAAATGCTGAAAGAGACTTTTACCAGGATCAAAGAGGGTATTCTAGAGTACACGGCTTAGGTGCTTATTCTTTAGTAGTGATTTTCGCCGGAATCATGGTGAAAGTCATATTTTCGATGGTCAAATGTTCATTTCATAGGCCTTACGCTGCAGTACATTTGCCGCATAGCAGGAAAAACTTATGAAGACGAATTGGAAACTCTGGCTATCAATAGCCATACCCTTACTCATACTCATCATACCCGTTGAGTCTTTTGGGATTGTGGGTTTGGATGTGATACAACAGCGGGTGATCGCCCTTTTCTTTCTTGCTGCCTTGTTGTGGATACTAGAACCCATACCCATTTACGCTACCTCGTTAATCATTATCGTACTGGAGCTGATGACGATATCGAGTTCCGGGTTCGGTCCATTGGTTGCCGGTGCAGGTCAAGCCCATTTTGGTGAGCTGATTCCTTATCAGAATATCATGGCGACATTCGCTTCCCCCATCATTATGCTTTTTCTCGGGGGTTTCTTTCTAGCTATGGCGGCAACTAAGTACAGGCTGGATCAAAACCTGGCTAGAGTGCTACTCAAGCCTTTTGGCACCAATCCAAAGTATTTGATGCTAGGCATTATGGCCATCACGGCAACTTTCTCCATGTTTATGAGCAACACCGCTACTACCGCAATGATGCTTTCTTTGCTGGTGCCCGTACTTGCTGCATTTGACAAAGGAGATGCTGGTAAGATCGGACTAGCCCTATCAATACCCTTTGCTGCTAATATCGGAGGTATCGCAACGCCTATCGGCACACCTCCCAACGCCATAGCCCTGAAATATCTGACAGGTGCAGACACCATTACTTTCGGCTCATGGATGGTGTTTGGCTTACCTTACGTACTCATCATGTTAGTTATCGTCTGGGTACTTTTGATGGCATTCTATCCAGCGAGTACCGCTCAAGTTAATCTTGATATTAAAGGCAAATTTCTAAAGTCCAGCAAAGCGTATATCGTCTATGTGACTTTTGGTCTTACGATCTTGCTATGGTTATTTGACTTCTTACATGGGATGAATGCTTATGTAGTAGGACTTATTCCGGTAGGGGTATTTCTGGCGACCAATATCATTACCAAGGAAGACCTCAAAAAACTAAGTTGGGATGTACTATGGCTCGTTTCCGGAGGTATAGCCTTGGGTTTGGCACTAGATAAGACCGGGCTAGCAGCTAACCTCATCAACAATATCGCCTTCGATCAGCTGTCACCTTACATCATAGTTTTGGCTGCTACGGTACTGTCTACTTTGATGGCCAACTTCATGTCCAATACAGCTACGGCCAACTTACTCTTGCCGATCATTGCTGCGCTAGGCACAGCATTACCGGCGCTTGAAGGGCTTGGTGGCAGTAAAATGCTTATTCTGTCAGTGGCGATGGCGGCATCACTTGGTATGGCATTGCCTATCTCTACCCCTCCTAACGCGCTGGCGCATGCCACAGGTTTGATCAAAACAGAAGACATGACCAAGGTTGGTATTTTGATTGGCCTGGTGGGGCTCATCATGATCTATGTCCTGATGTTTGTTTTGAAAATTACTAACTTCTTCTGATGTCAGTGCAATCTCGGATCGGCGGACTTTTGCAGGAGTACTTCAACGACTCTGCCGAGCAACGTTTCCTTAAAAAGGGGGAGGTACTTATGGACCAGGGTGAACCCAACCATAGGCTATATCTGATCAGGGAAGGTAACATGACGGGCAATGTTCAAGATGGTGATGGCAATTTTTATGAACTATTCCGCAGTACTCAGGGCATGTTTGTAGGTGTTTATAGCTTTTTTTCAAGGACTTACATTAGTGCCACAAGAATTGTAGCCGAGACAGACTGTCAGCTTGCCTATATAGAATCTGGCGGCCTTACTGATGCTGACCCGGAGATGTATAAGAAAGCACTTGAGGATGCATTAGAGGTTGTGGTGTATGAGCTAAATGCTCGCCAGCGACTTGCACATGAGGTATCAATGCAGAATCGTAATACCATGAACAAGCTTTTTGTCGCTGATAAAATGGCTACTCTTGGCCAGATGGCAGCAGGCTTGGCCCATGAACTTAACAACGCTATCATGGTATTGGAGCGCAATACGGATTGGTTATCAGATCGCATAGAGGACCTAATTAAGGAGCGTGCTCCCGAATATCAGTCTTACTATAAATCGGGTGCGAACAGTGACGCTCCTCTATCTACGGCAGAAGTACGCACCAAAGCGAATGAACTTCAGAAAGAGAGGAAACTGGACAGAGGTCTGGCAAAAAAACTTGCCCGTACTGACTTGTCTGTGGATCGCATCCTATCGGAAAATGATGCTGAACTTGCCAATCTGTCCCAATATTGGGAGCTGGGCAAGGCGTTTAAGGACATGCAGTTAGCAGCCGAACATGCTATCCATGTGGTAAAATCGGTGAAGCAATTGGGAGCCAATCGGTCGGACCGCCAAGACGGACTCCAGATCAATGAAACCATTCGTGAGGCAATGAGTATTCTGACCTCTGCTTTACGTACAGTGAATGTCAAAAAAGACTTTGAAGAGCTCCCAACCATTTATGGTAATAGCGGAGAGTTTGTACAGGTCTGGATCAACATCATCAAGAATGCTTGCGAAGCAATGCAGCAGGCTGGAACCACAGACCCGAGTCTTTCAATCACCACAAAAAAGAGAACCAAGAAAATACGAATCACCATCCAAGACAATGGGCCGGGTATTCCTAAGCATATCAAGTCGAAAATTTTTCAGCCAAGCTTTACTACTAAAGTGGGCGGCTTGTCCTTCGGCCTTGGCTTAGGCTTGTCCATTGTGCAGCGTCTTGTGAACAGCTATGATGGCAAAATCAATGTCAAGAGCCAACCTGGAGAAACCTCTTTTATCATCGAAATCCCCTACGACTATGGAAAAGATTAACATAATCTGTGTCGACGACCAGCGTACGGTCTTGTCCTCTTTGATGACTGACCTTGAACTTTTTGAGGAGTATTACACGATCGAAGAATGCGAATCAGCAGATGAAGCCTGGGAACTATTGGACGAGTTCGACAGTAATGGCGAGATGATCGGCCTTATCATATCTGACCATGTCATGCCGGGAAAGACTGGTGTAGATTTTTTGATTGAAGTCAATGACGATGAAAGGTTTAAAGGAACCAAGAAGATGCTATTGACTGGCTTGGCCACTCATCAGGATACCATCACCGCTATCAACAAGGCCAACATTGATCAATACCTCGAGAAACCCTATCAGCCAGAAGAGCTTCATGATGCTGTGAAGAAACTCACTACGGAGTTTCTGCTTGAAAAAGGAATCCCCTATGAAGACTTCACAGAAGTCTTGGATCAACAGACTCTACTAGACAAAATGCGCCAAAGTAGCTTTTAACTATTGCGGTAGCTCCGTAGAAGTAAAACTCTTAAAACAGCAGGCTATAATCTCTCAATCCTCTTTCTACTCACTCCTCAGCACATGCCCGGGGTTCTGATTAATCGTTTTCCTTGTCACTAGGAACAAGAGCGTTGCAACGAGCAGTAGAACTAATAATAACGCGAGTGCAAACTCCCACCCTTGGAGTGAAATCCGGTAATGGAAGTTATCCAGCCAACCTTGGAGGAAGTAAAATGAAATGCTGCTTCCAGCTATAAATGCGATGCTCAACATACTGAGATACTCTTTTCCCAGTAGGGTATTGACTTGAAGAGGCGAAGACCCCAGCACACGACGAATGCTTATTTCCCTTTTTCGGACTTGCAACGAAAAAGCAACTAACCCCAACAAACCAAATCCGCTCAGCAACAGTGTGATTAACGAAATGACCTTAAGGAGGGTAAATATGTTTTGCTCGGCCTCATACATCTTTTGATAGTTCTGGTCTAGAAATGTGTATTGCAGCGGATTCTGGCTGTCATACTCCTGCCACTGTGTAGCAATGTGGTCGATGGAAGATCGGATATCGGATCCTTGAAGCCGGACCAACAAGTGGCTCGGCGTTCTAAACGTATTGAAGATAGCAATAGGCTGAATGGCACTGTGAAAAGAACCGATGTGAAAGTCCTTGACCACTCCAATCACCTCAAAAAGGATGCGGTTGCCCAAAGAGTCTGTACCCCAACCGATCTTTTTACCAAGTGCTTCACCTTCCCATCCATATTGTTGCGCAGCTGTTTCGTTGAGCAGTACACTGGCGTTTCGATCTTTTTCAGAACCTGTAATAAAGTTTCTTCCTTGCGTAACCTTCATTGACGTCACGTCCATGAAATGAGGGTCTACTTCCATGAATTCAACGCCCTGCTGGTAATAGTTACCGTCTGCATCTGGTATGGAAAAGAAACTGAGATTTAGTTCTATACCGGGCACAGATCTTGATAAAGCCGCACTAGCGACTCCTGAATGGGAAGAAAGTCCCCTGGCAAAGCTCTCGATACCTGAAGTGTTCTCTTGTGCAGGAAGCTCAATGACCATCAAGTTATTTTTATCAAACCCCAGGTCTTGACTTTCTACAAAGTTTATTTGTCGCATGACGACAGTGGTGCCTGCGATGAGAGCAATGGAAACTAAAAACTGTGTAACTACTAGCGCTTTTCTCAAGAGCACTCCGCGATTAGATGTCTGAAAGCTTCCTCTTAAGATTTTTGCCCCAGAGAGACCAGATAACTGAATTGCAGGATATGATCCGGCTAATAAGCCAATGAGGATTGTAATACCTAAATAGACAACCAGATTGGTAATAGAGAATAGGTCTAGCAAATTGAAATTGACGTTAGCCAATTCATTAAAAGGAGATAGTATCGATACTATAAGCACTAGTCCAACTGCGGCAGCTACAAGCACTGTGAGTATCGATTCCAGCATAATAGATACCAGCAATTCCTTTCTGGTACTACCCATTACTTTTTTGATCCCTATTTCTTTGGCTCTAAGCCCTGAACGAGCCGTGGCTAAATTGATATAATTGATGAGTGCAGTGAGCAAAAGAAAGGAGCCTATCAGAATGAAGATGTAGACGTTTTGCCATTGGCTATTGGGATAAGCTTCCCATTGTAAGCTGGAGTTCAGGTGAATGCTTGAGATGGGTTGCAAGATGGGATCCATTTCTGCCTCTATTCTCTCCATGGCACCCTTCATGTACTTTGAAGACATGATTTCATAGGTGCCTTTAAATGCCTCCTTGGTTTGAGGTTGATCAAACTTGAGATAGGTGTAAACATGCCATCCTGCCCACTGCTCATTTTCTCCTTCACGCGCACCAATGTCCCAAGAAGTGACCGCCTCTATCGGTAAGTGTGTATGAAAATCAGGTTGTGTGAAAATGCCTGTAACATTAAGTCTTGTCGTACCATCTAATTCGAGTGTTTTCCCAACTGCATTAGCATTACCAAATATTCTAGTGGCAAGTGTCTCACTTAGTACTATCGATTTGGGTTGATGTAGTGGCGTAGGCGAACTACCAGCTTTTAATTGATAAGGGAAAACATCAAAGAAGGTAGAGTCAACATAAAAAACTTGGTTGCTCGTCACCTGTCTTTGATCATACTCAAAGTATGCCTGGTGCGTGTATAGGCCATTCACTCCGGCGACCCGTGTTTGAGATAGAATGTGCGAAAAGTCACGTGAAAGGGTGGGCCCTACAGGTCTTGGTGCATTGCTGAAATGGTCGATATTACCTCCGATCTTGTAGGTAGTGCCTAACCGGTAGACATTTTCATGCCCTTCAAACCTGTCAAAAGACGTTTCTTGTGCGACATAAAGAAAAAGGAGATACGAACAACCAAGTCCCATGGCTAAACCCACGAGGTTGAGCAGAGAATAACCTGGCTGTTTCTTAAACTTTCTGAATGAGAGACTTACGATAGATTTCATAGATGTTGAAAAAGTAATAGTGTTTTGAGAATGGTTCTCCTCGCCGAAAATGACGTAAGGTCGGAAATACCTTAAAGCATCGAGGAAATAGCGCCAGTTGGCTTTTGAGATACCTTGATGGGTCGCTCGCTGGTCATAAGCTTCCAGCATATCACCTATGACTTCATCACGGTAGTGTTCCGAAGCATACCACTGGACGAAAGCCGTGATCCATCGAGGAGGTTGATGCATATCGTTTTTCATGAATGAGTATTGATCAACCAGTGAAGTTGGGTGCCAACTTCCAAAGACGATTTCTTTCCTGATGCACTTCTTTAATGATTTGGTAGCCCAATGTCGTGAGGCTGTAAATCCGTTTACTTCGTCCACCACGGACACTGCTGGCACCTCCTACCGCACTTTCTACATATCCTTTTTTTTCCAACTGTCGAAGTACCGTATGCATGGCTGGAAGCGAAATGGACTTTCCTGCCTGAGAATGATATT
The DNA here is from genome assembly GCA_002435755.1 of Flammeovirgaceae bacterium UBA6059. Classification (GTDB taxonomy): domain Bacteria; phylum Bacteroidota; class Bacteroidia; order Cytophagales; family Cyclobacteriaceae; genus UBA6059. Next base: position 148,904 of record DIYH01000002.1, on the reverse strand, counting down.
CTTCCGCCAGGGTCACACTGTAAACTTCTTTATCCATGACCAAAATGAGGAGGAGTACAAATTCCTCTAGCGCTCCAAGGGTTTTATTATACATATAACTATTTAATTAATATTTATATAACTAATCAATACGACTACAACTCTTTATGGTTACCAAAAATGCTCAGAACAATGAATTGACCATAGTTCTTGCACCACTTACAGAGTCTATTGGGAGTCTTGAGAATAACTAGTATCATGCCCTACTGGCTAATTCAAGGATTATGTCATAAGCCTGACGAAATCTTTGATCCAATTTGAACAAATGATCGTTGTACTGATTGATTAGAAAACAACCGATCAATTATGAAAGCAATTTGGAATGGGCAGGTACTCGCAGAAAGTGAAGACACTGTCGTGGTTGAGGGCAATCATTACTTCCCTCCCCAATCAATCAATAAAGACCTCTTTCAGGAATCCGCAACACATACTGTTTGCCCTTGGAAAGGTACGGCTAGCTACTACACACTAGACGTAGAAGGAGCGCAAAACAAAGATGCTGCCTGGTACTATCCAGAGACAAGCGAACTGGCCAAGAATATCAAGGGCTATGTCGCATTCTGGAAAGGTGTCGAGGTAGTCAAGTAATCTAGATATCCAGCGCGCGAACGAGCCGCTTGAAGTCTATGTCATCATTGTAGACGTTAGGTGAGATTCGTATGGCGCTACCGCGAACAGATACACTAATACGATTAGCCTTGAGTGATTTTTGCAAACGTTCAAGGCTATGATTCTCTCCTAACCTAATACCATATAGGTGGCTACTTCGGAAGCCTTCCTCTTCTATTTGGTACCCCAATGCACGAATCTGCTCAAGATACGACGCAGATAAAGTTTTACAGTACTCCTGGATATTTTCTACGCCCCATTTTCTGATTTGCTTGAAAGCTTCCAGCAACATGGGGACGAGTATGAAGTTGCTATGCTCGCCGACTTCATACCTCAATGCACCTGGTTGATAGTTTTCCTGATAGTTGACCAGGTTCGCAAAGTTCTCACTTTCGTATCGATTGATCCAGTTGTCCTCTACTGGTTTCCCATCATTAAAAGCTGGCCCGTAGTAAGCCAGACCAACGCTGTACGGGCCCATTAGCCATTTATATCCAGCGCAAATAAGTGCATCAGGCTCGAACTCTTGAATATCGAAAGGCAATGCTCCAACTGATTGCGTACCATCAATGACCATTAAAGCACCAAAGGCTTTGGTCTTTTGTCTAATAGCTTTTAAGTCGAATAGCGTACCATCTGCCCAATGGACATGACCCAGTGCTACGAGTTTTGTATGCTCATCAATAGCATCAAGAATCACGTTGTTCCACGCTTCACCTCGGTTGTCATTTCCGATAGGAGGCTCAATGATCTCCAACGTAGCATCTGCTGCCTTGCAAGCTGCCATCCATGGATAGACATTGCTCGGAAACTGTTCGCCGAGTACAATGATCTTATCACCTTTTTTCAAATCAAGGTTGTTGGCCACATTGGCCATGCCATAAGAAACGGACGGTATTACCACGATGCGATTCGGCTCAGGACAATTGATGATATCTGCGTACATTGACCGAAGTGTCTCTGTATCGTGGAAAAAGTCATCGGCGCTCACCTGATAAGGCTTTCGCTTCATCTTCATCCCTTTCATTCCCGCCTTCTCCACTTTTTTCATCATCGGCGACATATAGGCGCAATTGAGGTAAGTCACCTTCCGAGACAGCATGAATTTAGCGCGCTGACATTTCATGATTTGACAGTTTAAGTACTATCGCTAACTTATCACAAAAAGGACTTCAGAGGTCTGGTTAGCCTGAAAATTACAGGACAGGTCAGTTCTTTATCCTTTTACCTACCGGAATGAATATGGAATGGCATAAACTTTTTGATAACATCGATGCTGCTACTAAAGCCATTCCGGCTTCCGGTATACGCCGTGCCGATATCAATGGCATTAAAGTAAGCCTGGTCAACTACCGTCAACAAATATTCGCGGTAGCGGATCAATGCCCTCACATGAGAGCCTCTCTGGCACAAGGTAAAGTCAATCCATTTGGTGAGATTATCTGTCCATTGCATCACTATCAGTTTAATCTGCAGCATGGTCAGGAAGCGCAGAACAGATGTGAGCATTTGGAGGTTTATCAGATCGAGGTGCGAGATGATGGCGTCTATATCGGCATGTACTAGCTCTCCGAAGATTACCAAATGGTGAAGTCATCAAAAAAGGATTGCTCATCCTTGTCCTTTTACTAACATTTGCGGTTATGAGTGCAGAGAAGATACCCAGCATGAGTGATATCAAGAGAGCGCATCAACGTATCTCGCCGTATATCCTCAACACCCCAGTGATGACCTCCCATAGTGTCGACGACATTACTGGAGCCGAGATTTTCTTTAAATGTGAGAACTTTCAAAAGATCGGGGCTTTCAAAATGCGAGGTGCGACCAACGTGATCATGTCACAACGACCTGAAGATCGTACTAATGGATTTGCCACACACAGTTCGGGAAATCATGCACAAGCGGTGGCGCTAGCATCCAAACTTGCTGGTTCTAAAGCCTACATTGTAATGCCAAAGAACGCTCCAGAAGTAAAAAAGAAGGCGGTTGCTGGATATGGAGCTGAAATCATTTTCTGCGAGCCAAACGAAAAAGCTCGGGAAGAAACTTGCGATAGAGTAGTTTCTGAAACTGGAGCGACCTTCGTTCATCCTTTTGATAACTACGGGATCATTGCTGGCCAAGCGACAGCTGCCAAAGAGTTTATTGAAGATCAGCCAAACCTCGATGTGATGATGACACCAGTAGGTGGTGGAGGTTTAGGAGCAGGTTCTGCCCTAGCGGTGAATTATTTAAGCCCGAGTACGGATATGATCTTGGCAGAGCCAGAAAATGCCAATGATGCCTGGGAGTCATTCAATAAAGGTGAACTGATTCCCGTCAAGAATCCCGACACCATAGCCGATGGATTAAAGACTTCTGTAGGTGTTCGCAATTTTGAAATCATCAAACAACATGTGAAGGAGATCTACACCGTTACCGAAGAAGAAATCGTAGATGCCATGCGCATGATCTGGGAACGAATGAAAATCATCATTGAGCCTTCTTGTGCCGTGCCTGTTGCCGCAGTGCTTAAGCATAAGAGTGTATTTGCTAGCAAGAAAGTGGGCATTATTATCACGGGAGGGAATGTAGACTTGGGGAACCTACCTTTTAAATAGAAGCTGTCCATAATACTCGAACTCTTCGTTACGCTAGTTTTCTAAATGATCATTTACTTAGTGTAAACTCTCATTTCTCAAACTTCGCAAGCCTTGATTTCGAGCATTCTGAACTAGCCTCTCTCATCTTACATCTAGATTTCATACTACACTCATCAGAAGACTTTTAGAGCAATTCCTCTACCTTTACTAGCATGAGCAAGCCCGAAAAAAAGCTGTTTTTGCTGGATGCTATGGCATTGATCTATCGTGCCCATTTTGCCTTTAGCAAGAATCCCAGAATCACTTCAAAAGGCATGAATACCAGTGCCGTTTTTGGATTTACCAACTCACTTCTAGAGATACTATCTAAGGAAAAGCCAACCCACATCGCGGTAGCTTTTGACACCCATGCACCAACATTCCGTCATGTGGAGTTTCCGGAGTACAAGGCTCAGCGTGAGGCCCAGCCTGAAGACATACGCGTCTCTGTTCCCATCATCAAGGACTTGCTCAAGGGTTTTAACATTCCGGCACTAGAGCTTGATGGATTTGAGGCCGACGATATCATCGGCACGTTCGCTAAAGCCGCTTCCAAGAAAGGATTTGAGGTGTTTATGATGACGCCTGACAAGGATTATGCACAGCTGGTTGAAGAGCATGTTTACCTATACAAGCCAGCTTACATGGGCAATGGCGTAGATGTGCTGGGTATACCTGAAGTACTGGCCAAGTTTGATATTGAAGATGTCGATCAGGTACGAGATGTTCTTGGACTACAGGGAGATGCTGTAGATAATATTCCGGGAATACCTGGTGTTGGGGCGAAGACAGCAGTGAAACTGCTCAAAGAGTATGGTTCGGTTGAGAACATAGTGGCCAATTCGGCTCAACTCAAAGGTGCTCTTCAGAAGAAAGTGATAGAATTTGGTGAGCAGGGCGTTTTCTCAAAGAAATTGGCAACTATAATTACTGATGTGCCTATTGAGTTCGTTGAGGAAGACCTTGAATGCTCAGCACCTGATGAGGCTATTTTAAAGCCGCTGTTTGATGAGCTGGAGTTTCGCACCATGGCCAATCGAGTATTTCAGCAAGAGGTGGCCGGCGCGACGACTAAGTCTAAAGCTGATGCTAGCCAGTTAGGGTTATTCGCAGGAGGTGATAGTGACGAGGAGTCGACTTCAACAGGTATTGCAGAAATAAAGTCGCTTGAGAATACTGATCACGAATATCATCTTGTCGATACGAAAGAAAAGCGCGCAACACTTATTTCTGCGCTAGCGCACCAAAAAGAATACTGCTTTGACACGGAAACCACTGGACTAGAAGTAGTAGAAGCCAAGCTCGTTGGGTTGGCTTTTTCCTATAAAGTTGGAGAGGCATGGTATGTGCCAACACCTGCTGATGACGGGGAAGCCAAATCCATTGCTCAGGAGTTTAAGGAGGTACTTGAAAACCCTGAAGTGGTTATTATTGGGCAGAACCTTAAGTACGATATCCAGATCATGCGCAACTATGATGTGCACATCAACGGAAAGATCTTCGATACCATGCTGGCGCACTATCTAATCGATCCTGAGACACCTCATAAGATGGATGTCCTATCGGAAAACTATTTGGGCTACCGTCCAATGCCTATTGAAGACCTCATCGGAAAGAAAGGTGCCAAGCAGGGCAATATGCGTGATGTGGAGGTTGAGAAAGTCGTCGAGTACGCTGGTGAAGATGCTGATATCACCTTACAGCTCAAGTATAAACTTGAAGAGGAGATTAAAGAACGTAAGCTTGAAAAGCTGCTTCATGAAGTGGAGGAGCCACTTTCGTTCGTGCTGGCGGATATGGAATACACGGGCGTGACTATCAATGAAGATGCCCTTGCCGAAATGTCAAAAGAACTCAATGAGTTGGCTTCTTCTGCACAACAAGAGATATATAAAATCGCCGGCACTGAGTTTAACATTGCTTCACCAAAACAGCTGGGTGAAGTGCTTTTTGATAAAATGAAACTCATTGATAATCCCAAAAAAACCAAGACCGGGCAGTATGCGACAGGGGAGGATATTCTCAGCAAACTCGCTAATGAACACGAAATAGCAGCTAAAATCCTTGAATTCCGCGAATACCAAAAACTGAAGTCAACTTATGTCGATGCATTGCCTAAACTGGTAAGTTCAGTTGATAATAGAATTCACACGGATTATCGTCAGGCGGTTGCCGCTACTGGTCGTTTGAGCTCTAACAATCCCAACCTTCAGAATATCCCTATCCGAACGGCGAAAGGTCGTGAGATCCGAAAAGCTTTCATTCCTACGTCAGATGAATACGTAATGCTTTCGGCTGATTACTCGCAGATTGAGTTGCGCATCATGGCGGCCTTCTCTGGTGATGAGAGCATGATCACCGCATTCAAAGAAGGCCGTGATATTCACGCCACTACGGCTTCTAAAGTTTTTAAGGTGGCCATTGATGAGGTGGAGCCTAATATGCGACGTAAGGCGAAAGAAGTCAACTTCGGTATCATTTATGGGATTTCGGCTTTTGGGCTATCGCAAAACCTAGGCATTCCAAGAGGTGAAGCATCCGACATTATCAAAGCGTATTTTGAAGAGTTCCCAGCAGTCAAAACCTATATGGACAATGCGAAAGAAGGAGCTCGAGAAAAGCAGTATGTCGAAACGATCCTAGGCAGAAGGCGATACCTGCGTGACATCAACTCACGTAACCAGACGGTCCGCGGTTTCGCAGAGCGAAATGCGGTAAACGCACCAATTCAAGGTAGTGCGGCCGATATGATCAAAGTGGCGATGATCAACATTCATGAATGGATGAAAAAAGAGCAACTAAAGTCACGCATGATCATGCAGGTACATGATGAATTAGTTTTCGAAGCGCATAAAGACGAACTCGACTTGCTCAAGACTAAAGTCGAAGACCTGATGAAACACGCGATGGATCTGGCTGTACCAATGGACGTGGGTATGGGTGTTGGTCAAAACTGGCTCGAGGCACACTAAGAGAACTGAAACTCTCGAGAACTAATTTTCTCTTATGAGTTCCAACGCTTGAGTCAACTCAAGGTCAGCGTCACTAAGGAGATCAGCGATTTCTTTTTGGATGGTGAAGTCGGGAATCACACCTCTTCCAAAGGTGTGATTGGGATCAGGTGCTGTCGTATACTTCCACATAGGAAGATTGACAGTAATTCCTGAATGATCTAGTGTGATGGTAGTACTATAACCACTTGTATTGCCACCGGCCCCACCACCGGTCTCCTGCCCTATGAAGATACCTCTTTTGTTAGCCTTGAGAACAGAGGCCACATCTGCGCAGGTCGAGAAGCTTCTTCCATCAATCAAAACATAAAGGTCTCCATCGAAACGGTTTTGTTGAGGTTGCTGAACGCTCAGCCCGTCATGACTGGTCATAAGCCGAGAGTCTCCATTTGGCACTATATTCCCATATCCGGAGTAATCATCAGTGACCTCTATTTTTTCGAAGTACCTAAAGGGATGGTCAAGCAAATAGGAAACCAGCGTAGCACCATACATATCGTCTCCACCACCATTTCCTCTTAAGTCGAGAATTAAGGGTTTGGAACTTCCATTCAGTTTTTCAAAAGTTTCATCTAAGAATTCATAGTAATTCTGCCCCGATCGATTTATTCGGCCACTGCCGAAAGTAGAAATCTTAAGATAGTCATAGGCTTCAAGTGAAGTGAACGTAAGAGGTAATTCACTTTGCTCTGTTTGGTTGATTTCGAGAAGCTTGCGAATAGACGTTCCAGCCACTGTGATTTCCTTGGATGTGCCACTTGCCGCTACTTGAAGTTCATAGTCACTCGCTTTATCATCAATGAACAGTGAGTAGCCATAGGAAAAGTTCCTGTTTGTCAGCTCGTCTTTCAAGGTTTCGTTGTAGCCATCAGAAGAGAGATATTGATATAGTGTTGATTTGATTTCAGCAACGGGTTTGCTGTTGACACTGATGACTTCATCTCCGACAGATAGGTCGGCTGACTCAACTGTAGCTTTAAGGTAAAGCCTGTCTTCAATAAACTCAACAGAAAGAGGTAGGAATTGGGTTTTTGCCTCAAAATCCAAACGTGTGGTTTCAGGCAATGATGCACGTGTATGTCCACAGTGAACCTGAGCAACTAGCTTTCTAACTTGCCGGAATAAGGCAATAATATTCGATGTTCTTGCACCATCAATCGCATTTTCAAATGCTATGTCCAGTGATTCTTTAGAAGAATACCAATCGTACCCAGCGTGGTAGCGTTGCAATTCTGAATGCAGCTGTCGAAGATCGTCTTTGACCTCTTCAATCGTAAGATTATAGGTTTCATTGGCCGTTGAGCTACATGAAATAAGCGATGCTATGAATAAGAACAATAGGTTCTTCGCGTGGATTTTGACCGACATAGTTCTTAAGAACTATGAATTACTCCGTGGGTTGATTGCTCTAAACGAACAACTCATTTGATAAGCCAAAAACCTTGACGGAACCTATTTGACCAAAGCAACTACACCTTCTTCAAGCGTATAGAGCTGTTGAACTTCTTCCGCTGAAAAGGGACGATTGTAAATGGATAGTTCATCCATCATACCGATGAAGTTGATCCCGATAAAGATATTCGACTTATCCAATTCCCAATTGAAAGGGTCATCAACACCTTCGATACTACCCATATTTTTACCATCGAGATAAAGCGTGGCAATACTTTGAGCGCTACCAAGACCAGTGAAGGTGATAGCTATATGTGTCCAGTTATTACTTGAGAAAGGAAGCTCTTCTACAGGAACTAACCTTCTGGCATATTCTTCTCTGCGACTTGTGTTGACCGTATCCTTGTGCCATTCAACCCTGTCCCCTAATACACCGAGACGAAACGTCCTTGGATTCTCTCCAGTAAAGTCTACCCAGATCGCCGCATCATCATAGCGCTGATCGGTAATTTGGATCGGATCGGTAAACCCTGGTGCCAGATCTTTGACCGGATCAACTTTCAGCCAGAAAGAAACCGTTCCTGACCAGTTAGTTGCATCATGCGCGATGTTGTCCTTGCTCTTATAGAAAACCACTGTGTCGCTCTTCGCTCCGAAACGAAACGCATCTCCAAACTTTCCCTGATTCTCGATTATGCGATGATCAGGATTAAGCATACCTACTTCTGCACTATCTGCGGCACGCTGTGATCGCGCAGTATAAATGCGCTTATCCCCTTTCGCAAAGTCCGCGTCTGTACCATTATCAAAGGAGGCATAAAAGGTAAGCGCCTCTTTTAATGGCTGATTCGGGTCTGATTGGCAAGAAGCAAGTACAGCGAAAGCTGCAAGTATTAGGAAATTTTTCATGGTGCAGTTTAAAGTTGGATCAGGTCTTATCAACGGGTTATGTCTATTGGTGTTTGGAGAGAAACATATTGGTGGTCAGCATTGGTGATTTCCGGTAGGAGAAAGGATTAACTACTAAATTGTAGAACATATATTAAAACTCTCCGTATATTAGTTCTACAATTTAGTAAGATAATGATAGAAACACGCCTGGGAGAGTTTGAGGAGGTGATCCTCCTGCTGGTAGGCATACTAAGTGAAAACGCCTATGCTCTCAATATTGCCAATGAATTCGAAAGTCAAACCGAACGCCCGGTTTCCATTGGTGCGGTACATTCAACGCTCACACGGCTTGCGGAGAAGGGGTTTGTAGACTCAGAGATGGGTGTGGCTACTGCCGAACGGGGAGGTCGTAGAAAGCGTATTTTTAAGATTACCGCTAGTGGAGAATTGGCTTTGAAAAACTCGCGTGAGTTCAAGCTCTCACTCTGGAAGCAGTATCCTGCATTTTCCAAACTCTCATTTTCCGCTAGCTAAGTTGACACCACAGCAACATAGTCCGCCACAGCTAGCAGAGCGTCTCATCACCTGGCTACTCAAAGATGAGCTAGCCGAGGAGGTGCTGGGAGACCTTGAAGAGAAATATTACCAGATGGGGAATAGACAGTCCTGGGCAAAAGCCAGACGCAATTATTGGTACCAGGTGATCAATTATCTGCGCCCATTCGCGATAAGCATTTTTAAGTCAAACAACTCAATACAACTTATCATGATTCGTAATTATCTCAAAATCGCCTTTCGCAATGCAAAACGCAATGCGGCCTATAGCGGTCTGAACATTTTTGGTCTTACCCTGGGTTTTACGGCATGTATGCTCATTTTCTTTTGGGTTCATCGCGAGCTCCAGGTGGACCGGTTTCACGAAAACTCTGAAAACATCTACCGTGTATGGCGCAATATGTACCAGACCAATGGTAATGTGGTGACTACCGGCTATATTCCTCAGCCGCTTCAGGGAGTCTTGTCGACAGAGTATCCAGAGGTGCAGGCCTTAGCAGGAATCAGCTGGACCATGGACCTGTTGGTAGAACAGGGAGATCAAATAGGAAATGAAATTGGTTTTTATGCCTCACCGGAGTTCTTCGAAGTTTTCAGTTATGAGTTATTGGTCGGTCCTAGCTCAGTGTTGGAAGACCCCTCCAATATTGTTGTTTCCGATAGGATGGCTCGAAAATTCTTCGACGTAGTAGAGGATGACTTCTCGGAAGTACTGGGTCAAACGTTGGTGTTAGACGAGGAAGAACCCTACTTGGTAAGTGGCGTTTTCAGAGCACCTAACGAGTTAAGTTCATTGGACTTTGATTGGATTCTTCCATTGAAAGGTCTTGTTGAAAGGTCTCCCTGGATGCCAAGTTGGGATAGCGGGAGCATTAGGTTTTTTGCAGAACTGGCACCAGGTACTCAACCGACAGTTTCAAAGCGCATTGAGCAGGAAATAAACAATCATGTCGACGAGGAAATCGATGAGCGTTTGATATTACAGTCGATCGAAGATCAATATCTGCACTCCAATTTTGACAATGGAGTGATCACAGGTGGAAGGATAGTATATGTCCGGATTCTCAGTGCGGCGGCTATTTTCCTTTTCCTGGTAGTATGTCTCAACGCGATGAACCTGATCTCAGCTCAGTCTACCAAGCGCACCATGGAAGTGGGTATCCGTAAGGTACTGGGAGAGCCTAAGGGTTCGGTGCGTACGCAGTTTGTATTGGAGTCTTTGCTCCTATCGATCTTTGCGACCGTACTGGCATTGATCGCTACCTGGCTATTATTACCCTACTTTTCAGTTTTGATTGACGTGCCGATGAGCTTCGAGCAACTAGGGCTCTCTGTGATCAGCTATACACTCTTACTGATTATTTTCGCTGGTCTCCTGATAGGGATTTATCCTTCTGTGATTTTGCCGGCGGCCAAGGTGATCTATGCGCTCAAGGGCAAATCTACGCATCGTTTGTCGGCAGGTAGCTACCGCAAGATATTGATCGTCTTCCAATTTAGTATTTCTATTGTGATTGCCTTTGGAGCCATGATCATTAGCGACCAGGTCAACTATGTACTGAATAAAGACATTGGTGTCAACAAGGATAACATGATGCTCGTGGAGTTGGAAGGGAGCCTTTCCGAAAAGTATCCTGCCTATCGCAATGAACTTTTGAAAATCCCACAAGTGAAGATGGTCAGTGGAGCCACTGCCAACCCGATCTCATATGGACGATCTACAGGTTCGGCTCAATGGGCTGGTAAAGATCCTGCTGCTAATATTGAGATGGGTATTATCCTTGTCAATGATGATTTCATTGAGACCATGGGCATTGAATTGCTTGGGGGTAGGGCCTTATCAAGGGAATATGGAGCTGACTCGAGTAACTACCTCATCAACCAGGAAGCGGCTAAGATCATGGGCTTTGACAATCCCATTAGCCAAAGGCTATCTGTTTGGGGAAGAGAGGGTAACATCGTCGGCCTCATCAAAAACTATCATGTAAGTGATCTATATGAACCAATCCCGCCTATGATCATCAGCTATGTTCCGTCGGATACCGAAGTGGCTCTGATCAGGCTGGAAGGTGACGTTCAGGATGCAGTGACCAAGATAGATGCACTTACCACCAATATGAACCCTAAATATCCTTTTGAGTTTGAGTTTCTTGATCAGTCATATGCGGATAGTTATCGCAACGAAATGGTGGTCGGACAGATCGTTCGCTGGTTTGCGATCATCTCGGTGATCATTAGCTGCATTGGGCTTTTCACATTGACCACCTACTCCACTTATTTGCGTACCAAAGAGATTGGGATCAGAAAGGTCTATGGAGCTGAAGTGGACCAAATAGTTCTTTTGTTATCCAAAGAATACTCGATTTTAATTCTCCTCTCAATCTTATTGGCTGTTCCGGTTACAATCATTTACGCAGAACATTGGCTGGATCAATTCTCTTACCGTATTGATATAGACGCTTTGCACCTTATCATTGGAGGGTTAGCTGCGATGATCATAGGCTTGATGACCGTCGGCATCAGGTCTTACCAAGCCGCTGTTGCCAATCCCATGAGGAGTCTGAGAGATGAGTGAATTCTATTTATATTCTGGTCGGTCAAAAAATCCTTTATTGGAAGATTATGCCTTAACTAGATGCTTAAATAATTTTTGACCATTTGCGTTAATACTGATAATATATCTTCCGGCTTTTAGAGAAGAGACATCAAAAGTCACGGAAAACTCTCCTCCAGGGTGTGCTTTATGATACAGTTGTGCAATACGTTTTCCATTGAGAGCGATGAGGTTGATGTCCAGTTGACTAGCAGCACCTACAAATTCCAAAGTGGCCTGTGACCTCACTGGGTTAGGATAGAGTGTGACTGATCTCTCAGCAATTTTGTCAATAGCAGTTGTAATGGGTGTTCCGAATATAGGAAGTTGACCGAACTCTCTGAGCATCGCTTCATTGACCATAGCATCCTCAGTCTCAAACCACTGGCTGAGAACAGAACTATATACTTGCCTAAAATCATGCTCCATTGCAAGGTTGTCTTCATAGGTTTCATTTCCAGAGATGCTTACAGTTTGGCCTAACGTTCCTCCTCTGACACCATTTCCGAAGACGAACAGCGGTGCAGAAGAACCATGATCTGTACCTAAACTTGCGTTGGATACTATCCTTCGTCCAAACTCTGAGAAAGTCATCCCGACCACTCGATCATCGATCCCTAGATGTTCAAGGTCTTGCATAAACGCCATTACTGCATCATTGAGTGTTTGCAACAGTTCGGCATGTTCTCCTGTGGTATGATCGCTATTTTCTACTTGAGCATCATGAGTATCAAACCCACCAAGACTAACCATATAAATGGGAGTTTTGAGTTCTCCTGCAATGAGTCGAGCAACAACTTTTAGTTGTTGAGCAAGTTGATTATCCTCAGGATAAGATCGCTGATCTGTGATCTTATCTGCTGCATTGATCACTGAGTCTCCATACTTCTGGCTTTGGCGGGCAATGAGCCTAACATATCTCAATTTATCTCCGGCCAGGGTATCAGGAGCTTCGCTTTCTTCATTTTGGACCAGTTCGTAAAATGAAGAAACATTATTAAGCACCATGCTCATAGATGCAGCTCTACCCTGGAACAATAGTGATGCTCCGTGCCCAAGCTCTACGGCCAAAGGGTCCGGGTTGTCCGGGTTGGGATATGCTTCTGGATAAGCAGGGTGTAGGTCTTCAAGATAGCGACCTGTCCAACCTGAAGTTACTAGTTCGGTAGAATCGGACGCACTCATCCAAATGTCTGTGGACCTAAAATGAGACAAATTTTGCTGGGGATATCCAACAGATTGGATGACTTGAAGTCGCTGTTCGCTATAGAGACTGCTGAAACCGGAAAGTGCAGGGTGAAATCCAAAATCAGTCCCCTCTACCGGAATGATGCTATTTTCCGGTAGGATCACATGTGGCCTGACCTTCGTCAATGCGTCATAATCTGCTAATGGTACTACAGTGTTGAGCCCATCATTGCCACCTTCCAGGAAAATGAGTACAAGCACTTTATCGCTGGTATTGCTGAGATTGAGCAGTTTTTGCAGCGACTGAGCAGAAGACTGATGGTGGCCCATTGCTCCCAATAATGACGGTATAGCAATACCATGTGAAGCGTGTCTTAAAAATGATCTTCTTTTCATGGTTTACATTAGTTGAGATTCTCCTTGTTGTAGCAGTTGCTGAAAAGCAGGCCTCAAACGATTAAGTAGTACATTCTGATATTCGATATTGGATTTGTCCTGCATGTAAAGGTTCCAGGCCGTATTCCAATAATTATCATTTTGTTGCCCCGTGAGTAGAATATTTTTGATAAGGTCGACTTGCGACTGATCAAGAGTTATGCCCAGCAAGAGTACGCTGACTTCTTCAATCATCAGATTGATGTCATCGGGGCGATCCAGCCTTTCCAAAAAACTTAGGATATCCAGCTGGATCTGTCGATCTTCAGACACATAAAAACCCCAAAAAACCATTGAGTCTGTCTGAAGGGCTCTGTTAGTTATACTGTCTGTTGTGATCCATGACTTATCAAACTGGGGAGCTTGGTAGTAGGCAGGCCAGCCGGCAACACTTGGAGGGTCACCGATTTCCATACCGATTTGGCTTATCTGCCATAACAAGCCTGCCTGGGACAAAAATGCTTCTGAGGAGTTGCGTGTGTCTAGTGGCAAGCCTAAGGTTCTCCAGTAGCCAAATGTGAAGTCTGTTGGGTTTTTGATCTGCGCGCCTATGATCTCTTCATGGTAAAAATGCTCTGAGCCAAGGAGTACTTCTATTGCCGGAAGGATATTGAAATCATTTTCTCTGATGATTTGGGCTAGCGGAATAATGACATTTTGTTCTGTGGTCTCTGAGATGCTATTGTAAACGAAGAATGTGTAAAGGCGTCTCGCCAGATGTACAGCGCTTTCGTCATTTGCAAATAGCATTTCCAATAATTCATCAAGCTCCTCTGCTCCTGCTTCGCCTTCTCGGCCTGAGATTATTCTATTCCCATAAAAGCTGGAAAACTGCTTATCAGACGTCTCATGTAGCCAAGGTTCGAAATAAGAGGTCGGGATAGCCTCATTCTCTAGTGTTTCCCAATTAAGCGTCCAGCCGGTCAATATTTTGGATGCGGACTGAACGTCTTGCTCAGTGTAAGCAGAGCCTGGCCCCTTTCCGATGCAAAAAAGCTCTTGGAGTTCTCTGCCATAGTTTTCGTCAGGAGCTTCTCGATTATTGAAAGCTCCGTTGAGGTAAATCAACATCGCCGGATCAAGGGTTAGCTCGCGAATCATTGTTTTAAAGTTGCCCAGGGCATTTCTCCTGAGCATCTCTGCATATTGGTAGGAGGCTTTAGAAATGAAGACATCCCATACCTGGATTGGCAGAAAACTGTGCCAAAACAAAATCATTTTTTCATGGATAGTGTTTGGCTGATCGAGCATTTGCCGAATCCACCAGGACTTTAAGCTGATGTTTCGGGCACCTTCAAACTCTTCATTGAAGGCCGCACTTATCCATGTTTCTCCAAAAGGAATATCAGGGTCAATTCCTAATTCGTCTGCTCCATTGTAGTCGTTAACCGGAGGTGATGGTGCAGAGTCTGCTTGAAGGATCGAGGCAAGAGTTTGTGACAATGTCAACCCTGCAATAGAATTCAACGCCTCGGGAGTACACCCAAACTGAGTCCGCTTAATAAGATGAGCCTGCTGTCGCTTACCAAACTCTCCAACATACGGAGAAATCCCTGCCGTGATATCCAATGTTCGATAATTGGTCCCAGAAACTGATGACCTGGCATTCGTAGTATCTAAAGGCTCAACTTTTCGATATTCCCTGGCCTTTTCTCGATATTGGCCTGATCTAATTTTGAAATCTCCCACCGCAAAAGTTTATATCAATATAGGATTGTCTCTCTTTAGAGTCAACCTAAAGACAAAGGTTTAACTCTGCCTTGATTTATTGACTAACGATTGGTGGTGGCTATTATTAGAAGCCTGTAGAATTCCTGCTAAGGATCTCTTCCTCAATGATCAACTCATAAGCATAAAGGCTGGCATTGGTAAATGCGCCACTTCTTGCAGCTTTGAAGCTGGCTTTAGCCTCTTCTGTCTGATTGTTAGCATTGTACATGATGCCAAGAGCAAAGCTGTAAAGGCTCTTTTCCAGGGCAGGAATACCTTGTTCTATCATGATATTCTCCATTATAGAGATAGCATCAACATTAAGATCTTGATGATGAAGGGCAATGGCTTTAAGGTATCTGATGTTACGGCTACTGGGAAACTTCCCGAGGGCTTGATCACATATTCTGACAGCTTCTCTGTATTCCTGCGCGTTGATCAAGGTAGGGATGAGCTTGTTGTTATAAATCTCTTCCAAATATTCATCTTGCTCAGCTAAGCCCATTACTGCTTTTTCATAGTACAGTATTCCTTTATGATGGTGCTCTTGCTTAATGGCAATATCTGCTAACAAGTCATACGCCTTGGCAAAACCAGGATCTATTTCCAGTGCAGTCTCGAGCATGTGCTCTGTAGTTTCATATTCATATATCATAGAGAAACCATAAGCTACATTGTAAAAATGGTTGGGTTGGAGTTTGGAAATCAGAGAACGATAGGGACCAAAATAGGCCCTTTCAAAATAGTTATTAGCTTCATTATAATTGGTCAGTTTATAATAAGCAAAACCTACCTCGTAATTGAATCGCGTGATGTTCTCTCTGTCATTGCCACTCAGCTTACTCAGGACGGGTTTACCCATGTTGATAGTTGATTGATATTGTGCACTGCCATTGAGTGATTGCGCTTTAGCATAGAGGAGATCGAGGTTATTAGGATCAGCCTTTAATCCATCCTCGATGTGAGGTAAGGCTTTCACATATTCTCTTTGTTTCACAAGTAAGGATGCTATTCGCTTGTAGTATTCTATCCGCTTCATTACATCTTCTTCGACGTATGCCATTCTCGATAACGTCTCTACCACCTTGGTCATGTTAGCTACTTCAGTATAGCCTTGTAGAAGTGCGTTGTAAGCTTGATTATAATTGGGATTGAGGTCGATGGCATGCTCCAATGACTCAACACCTTTTTCGTGTTCTTTGAGTTGGTAATGACTGATACCTTTCCAATAGAAGATGATCGGTCTGGTATTGTCAATGGCCAAAGCTTTTTCATATTCGGTAATCGCAGATTCGTACTCACCTTGGGCTCTAAATCCCTCTCCATTTTTGAAGAAGAGAACGGCAGGATCCGATTCTTGTGCAATACTGTTAGAAATAAGACCCGTACTCAGAAGAAGTACAATACCCAAAATCTTTAAAACGCTTTGGTGTGGTGTGATCAGGGCAACAAAGGAAGTCATCGTCAATAAAAGTTTAGCGCTACAATTAAGGCATTTTGACTTTAAGTTACTAGGATTTCAAAGATTTGCCTAGTCAGAGGAATCAAAAAAATAGGAGAAACCCCTAATCGCCTCTTAGAATAATCCATTTTCCATACCCAAACAGAAGCCTTAACTAACCCTTCTGTGGCCCTGCTTTTCTCAATAAAGTACAATTCAGATCATTTACGGTAGTCCAATGCAGGGGCACGATCCCCTACGAGCGCCTCATATTTGAAATTATCTCCGCGCTTTTCTATCCATTCTTCTTTGGCAGCTTCGATCAGTTTTGGATTCTTTAGTAAGTCAAGGCCTGTCAAAGCCATTGACTTTGCTGCTACCATCATGCCTTTAACTCCGATGGTTGTACCTCCACAAGCAACGGCCTGCCATGAATGAGCCGCTACTCCAGGTACCCAGGTGGCCGCCCTCATACCTACTGTAGGTACCGCCCAACTCACATCCCCTACGTCAGTTGATGCACTACCGACGACTCCTGATACATAGGGCAAGATTTCTTCAGAGACTTCAAGAGGCAGACTGTACTGACCCAATGTTTCTGCGATCTTCTCTGCGAATGCTCGCTCTTCATCGGTATAGCTTACACCGCCCACTATTTGAAGGTTTTCATGCATTTGCTTAGCCAAAACCTCATTGGGAAGTATGTTGTATACTCCCCCTGTGACCTCAAGTTCATATCTTGTTTCCGTACCTAGTGCTGCGCCATCAGCGGCCTTAACAATACGATTCCAGACCTCCTTGACCTGTTCTACATCAGGATGGCGTACATAATAGTATACCTCTGCAAAATCAGGAACAACATTTGGGGCCCTTCCTCCTTGAGTGATGACATAATGGATCCGTGTAGGATCCGTGACATGCTCACGTAACATATTGACCATGTCATTCATAGCTTCCACACCATCTAATGCAGATCTACCTCTATGAGGAGCTGAGGCAGCATGGGCTGAAGTGCCGTAAAAGCGGAATTTTCCAGTTTTATTGGCTAACGTGGAGGTAGCTCCAGTACCATTTGCACTGCCAGGATGCCACTGAAGCACCACATCCGTATCATCGAATAGACCGGCTCGTACCATATATACCTTCCCAGAACCACCTTCTTCTGCTGGGGTTCCAAAGAATTGAATTGTTCCAGACTTCTTGCTGTCCTTCAGCCAGTTTTTCAATGCAATTGCTGCGGCAGCAGAACCAACTCCAAAGAGATGATGCCCACATGCGTGACCAGCATCTATCCCTTCTCTGGCCTGCTTAGTGGGTACCGCCGCTTGTGATAAGCCGGGCAGTGCATCATACTCACCAAGAATTCCGATGACAGGTGAGCCACTACCAAAAGTAGCCATGAAAGCGGTAGGTATTTCAGCTACTCCTGCCTCTACTTGGAAGCCCTCACTCTTCAGTAACTCTTGCAAACTCTTAGCACTTTTCTCTTCCTGGTACCCGACCTCTGACCAATCCCAAATCTCCATGGCCTTTTCCGCGTAGAGCTCTTTCTTGGCTTCAATGTCAGCCATTATTGCCTGCTTTTCTTTTTGCGCTAGCGCAAACTGACTAGCTAAAAGTAGTACTGCTATTAGTTGCTTCATATCATTCCTATTTAGGATATGAAAATATGAAATAATTATGGCTGAAGACAACCATTGGTGGAATTGAGCCACTCGGCAGCCCAAAACAGAAAACCCCAGAGCTTAGCCCCGGGGTTCTGCGATTAGAACTTGAAATATCAATTATGAACTTAATTCTTCAGTCTGATTGACCGTCTTGGTATTGTCATCAGGGTTTCTATCGATCAACTTATTGATTGGATCGATCCCTGCTTTTGACGGTAATGCACCTACTTCGATCTGTAGATTGGTGCTATTCTCAGTGATCTTGTGTTTCTGTAGATAAATCAAGCTGTCCTCACCCTCGCTATTCTCTGCAAAGACACCAATATCCACCCAATCGGCAAGGTCTACTTCCGACTCGTTACCAATACTATCTGCCTCGAACTTCTTGGCACCTACCTCTAGGTTGACCAAATACTGATCACCAATTTGCTGATAAGTGGCTTTATCAGTCTTATTCTCGAACAGTACAATCTTCTCAAACAAGTCTGAAATGACATACTGCATGCTATCAGGCGTCACTTCTCGGAAATATCCGAGTAGATCTGTAGTGGTGCAATAACGGCCATTGGTGTTGTAATCACTCCAGTCTCTGACAAATCTCTTCAATGCCATGTTGACGCTATCTTCACCGATGTAATCCTGAAGCGCATACATGTTGACCGCACCCTTACCGTAGTGTATGTACTGTTGGTTTTCCACAAACTGGAGTGGTAATTCCTTCTTTTGCTCAGTGGCTCTTCCTTGAAGGTATCTATCGACTTCCTGCTTTAAGAATTTCTGCATTTTCTCTTGTGAGTATTGTGACTTCATCACCATTAATGCAGAGTACTGTGCCAGCGATTCGATGATCATCTGCGATCCTTGCACATTCGCGGCGATGACCTGATGCGCCCACCACTGATGGGCTAGTTCATGCGCGGTTACAAATGAGGCTACATTTACGTCATCCTCATCCTCAATTTTAAGGACAAAGCCGATACCTTCCGAAAAGGGGACTGTATTGGCAAAAGATTGAGCAAATGTCGAATACCTCGGGAACTCAAGAATTCGCATCTGACGGTACTGGTATGGACTGAAAGCATTACCAAAATATTCAAACGACCATTTCATAGCGTCCATCATGCTTTCGAGATTGTACTCATGTCCGGGGTGATAGTAAATCTCAAGGTCAATCTCCTGGCTTGAGCTATCCAACTCAACCACTACCTTGTCTCGCATCACACTGTATCGAGCCGAAACCATACTGAAGAAAGGTTCCATCGGTACGTCCA
Organism: Flammeovirgaceae bacterium UBA6059; assembly: GCA_002435755.1. Classification (GTDB taxonomy): domain Bacteria; phylum Bacteroidota; class Bacteroidia; order Cytophagales; family Cyclobacteriaceae; genus UBA6059. The sequence continues at coordinate 129,481 of DIYH01000002.1, read as the reverse complement.
TTTTATAATGGAAATACTTTCTGCCATCTTCTTGCCACTCGCGCTGGAGATAGCCAGGCGCTATCGCAATCTGGTCCTCTTCAGTGCTCATTACAATCTCGAAATTGACGCCATTGATTGCATCATCGGTGAGGATATTCACCCCAAGTCCTCTTGGATCGTCTTGCGTCAATAAACGTTCTTTTGGTGTCAAATCATTGTCTTCACGGTCATCGTCAGAGCTAAGCTCAACATTACTATTGTACCCAATACTTGGGAAGTTGAAATTGTTGATAAACGTGCCGTTGTGGACGACATTGGTGCTACCGCCATTTTCCTCAAACCCCTTTGTTTTAAATGTGGTCTTGAACTCAAAATTGATGGATTCGCCCGGCATTAGAGGTTCTTGCAACTCGTAGATCATGTACCTGAAGTCTTCAAACTCCTCTTTCAGGACCACCTCTTTATTAAATCGAGCATACTCATAGCTGAAGTTAGGAGTTGCGTTGAGCTGAATATGAATGTCATTGATAGGCTCGTCATATTCGTTTCGCAATAGATAGACTCCTGCAGCAATATAGTCGCGCTGGCTTGGCATCAAGTCCACTGTCATATTAATATCCTTCACCTTAGGCTGAGGTAAATACTCATATTGTTTGAGCGTCTTCTCATACCGTGCCAGATAAGCATTGACCTCATCGCTATTCTGGTAAGCATTGAGCACATTGGTATTGTAGAATATATAGCAGCCTGAAAGCGAGAAAATGAGGAAAGCAGAGATGGCAAAAGTGATCATAGGTCTGGTCATTCTCAGCTTGCCTACGTTCCATCGCACTTTCATGACAGCCTCGCTACCGCGAACAGCGAACACTACCGATAAAGCAAACATGAGTATGGCCAGACCCAACCAGTAGACATTGAACCAACTGAAGCCAGGAATGTAATGGCCAAAACCGTTCATATCAGAATACGTGCCCAAGTTGGCTGATGCGAAGTTGAACATCGTGTGCTCGACTCCCCAAATTCGAAGGGCTGCCATTGTGACGAAGAAAACTACCATCAAGGCATAACCAAGAAACTTATTGTTGACAAGTACTTGGATGAACATGGCTAACAGCGTGTAAAGCACGAGAAAGAACAGGGTATCGGTGTAGAGATTGCTGATATAGACGCCCCACTCAAAATTGAAATAGCCATTGGAAGCTTGAATGGCTGCTCCAGTCAACATGAGCACACTAAGTAGTACTACATAGACGAGCAATAGCCCAATAAACTTGCTTACCAAACTGATGAAGTCTGGCATAGGCATGGCATCATAGATCAAATTGATATTAGCCTCTCTTTCTTTCCAGATCAATTCACCTGTGTAACTCACTAGGATGATCATGAAGAACAAATTGAAACCATCGATCAATTCCAACATGCGGTATGTCGTTGGGTAAGTATATGTTCCAAAGACTTCACCGATATAAAATGAATTGACGATCATCAATGCCATACCACAGAGTACCATCGCTTGAAAAGGCACACTCTTGAAAACTTGCTTGAAGTAAAAAACAGTCATGATACGCACCTGTCTGATATAAGTACTGAGGCCAAAACTCATCGCGGCTTTGGGTATTTTAACCTGTGTGTTGGTGGTTTCCTTTGTCTTGGCTGTCTTTTTCTTGAACCAACTGCCTCTGACGACATTAAAGCTGAATGAGAAATAACCCACGATACCAATGGCCAATCCGATAACCAGCCAAACAATCCGATTTAGTAGCACATTTCCTGATAGCGGAATGACTTGACTATTTTGTTCAGCAACTGTCCAATACTGGGTGGTGATCTGAACTGTGTTCAATGCAAATGGATCAATGAGTGCCGCAACAGTCTGGTCCTCAAGATCGCTGGTCATGTTCACTCCAACCTGATAAAAAACAAAGAGGAATATCCAGCTGGAGTAAACAACCACCATTTTTCGCGATATCGCTCCCAATATGAAGAAGATGATACCGCTGAAGAGAAGGTTGGGGACCACTAGCGTAAGGAAAGGCTGTAGATAATTCCAGAAATTAAATGCAAGTAGCTTGTCAGCATCTCTCCATGGCATAAACTCCCCCATGATGAATCCAAAGAGTGAACCTGAGAATGCGAAAATGAGAATGATGAATGAGCCAAGGAAACGACCAAGTAAGTAATCAAACTTGGTAATTGGGTTGACGAACATCATTGACTCTGTCTTAAACTCAAAGTCACGTAGTACGCCAACACCCATGATGGCCGAGGTAATCATCATGAAGAAAGCTGAGATAATCACCATCATAAAGGCTATAGTGCTTGGTGCATTTTCCTTTACCAAACCAGCACCACCACCGATCTGTACTGTATCGGTAGATATGGCAAGGAATGAGATCAGGAATAAGATGACAAAGTACAAGTAAGTAGCAGGTCGCTTCTTTCTGTACTGCAGTTCGAATTTTAATATTTCATACCACATGATACCTCCTGATTATGCCAATGCTTCTACTTCCTGTACCCCGAAAATCTTCGAGAAGTAAACATCTTCCAGGTCAGCCTGGACATCAGAAAAGGACTGATCAGGTCGATTCTCTGAGTATACATGTATTTCTGGCTTACCGGCAATTAATCTCTCTGAGATCACTATATGCTCCTTTTTGTAGTCTTCGAGAGCTGCTTTCTCAATGGTTTTTGTCCAAACTTTACCCTGGATCGAGGCTATGGTTTCTAATGGGTTTCCTTTTAGAACAACTTCACCTTTGTTGATGATGGCCATGTCGGTGCATAGCTCTTTCACATCTTCCACGATGTGGGTGGATAAGATCACCACAGTGTTCTCTCCCAATTCCGATAGGAGATTGAGGAAACGGTTGCGCTCTGCCGGATCGAGACCTGCTGTAGGCTCATCAACAATGATCAACTTTGGAGCTGAAAGTAGCGCCTGCGCAATTCCAAAGCGTTGCTTCATGCCACCTGAATAACCTCCTAGATTTTTCTTGCGTGCCTCCCAGAGATTCGTCTTGTGAAGTAAGGCATCTACCAGCTCTCTGCGCTCTTTGCGATTTGAAATTCCCTTGAGCACTGCAAGGTGGTCGAGGAGGATATCTGCAGGCACTTTTGGATACACACCAAACTCTTGAGGAAGGTAACCCAATATTCGGCGTACATCATCTTTTTGCGTTAGCACATCAATATCTCCAAAAGTGATACTTCCTGTGTCAGGCTCTTGAAGGGTTGCAATTGTACGCATCAGGCTAGATTTACCTGCACCATTAGGCCCAAGCAATCCAAACATACCTGTACCAATATCCAGATCAATGCCTTTTAAGGCATGTACTCCGTTACCGTAGGTTTTAGAGAGGTTTTTGATGATTAATTCCATATTGATATTTGAGTTTTGATTTCTCCTGTTGCTCTTTTCGATTCGATTTTTGTCATTAGTACCAATCGAGTGGATTTTATTACAAGTCGAATAAAATCAGTATTGTGGAAAATTTTCTTTGAGTCTAGACATGGTGTCAAATCTTCTAGACGAAAATGAAAAAAGTCGAGACAAAGCATTTGTCGATCTAAAACTGGATTTCGTAGATCAGAAAGCGCCCTAGGTATAATACAGCTTGAGTCTGCTGGCTAATCGGTTATAAAAGTGGATGTTTGGATTATGAACTGGAAGAAAATAGGTCTACATGCAATGCCCTGGGTATTGCTCACCCTCTTGACCTACTTGATGTATAATCTATCAGAAGATGTAGAGCCACTAGACTACTATAGTTGGCTTCCAATGACACTCGTGTCTTATATGACCATCTTTTATAGCTACTACTACAAGCTAGTCCCTCTCTATCTGGGTAAGAACAATGCTGTTTTTTGGACATGGACCATTGCAATACTCCTTCTTTATCCTATACTAAAGTATGGTTGGGATAGTTTGGTTGGTGTGGGTTCACTGGCTGTGGTAGTTGTTAACCTTGATAAAGGAAGCGAGAGTATACTTGCCGATCACATCGGCTGGATTGTGGAATATCTCAGGCGGTTTTTCACACCATTATTTTTTATCCCTCTATCCGTCTTTGTAAGATTCACAGTAGACTGGTTTCGTAACTACAAGCGTCAAATAGAGCTTGAGTCTCAGAACCTGCAAAGTGAGCTAGCACTGCTTCGCAACCAGATCAACCCTCATTTCTTGTTCAATACCTTGAATAATATTGATAGCATGGTGTATAAAGTAGCACCACAGGCTTCTGATGCTATTGTGAAGCTGTCCGAGCTCATGCGATATATGCTTTATGATGCTAATACAGGTGAGGTGAGACTTAGCCAGGAAATACATCACCTGAGGAGTTTTATGGACCTGCAGAAAATGCGGCTTAAAAATCACGATGTGCATTTATCACTAGATATCGCATCTGATCATGTCAAGATAGCACCTATGCTTTTTATTCCTTTTGTGGAGAATGCATTTAAGCACGGTCAATGGAGTCAGGATGCTTTCAGAGTGAAGGTGGAGCTATCGCAAATGGATAACACACTTCGATTTAAAGTGGTTAACGATTTTGATCTGTCCAAAGTAGATCACAAAGACAAAGCAGGTGGAATCGGATTGGTCAATGTGAAGCGGCGGCTTGAACTCTTGTATGCTGATCGTCACGATTTGGAGATAAGTCAGGAAAATGGCCAATTTACGGTAGAGCTGAGTCTAAAGCCATGAAGATTTCCTGTATTGTAGTTGATGACGAACCATTAGCGGCAGATAAAATAGCTGACTATGTTTCCAGAGTACCATTTTTGGATTGCAAGGCTACTTTGGACAATGGCATAGCTGCGATGGATTACCTTCAAAACCAGGAAGTTGATCTTATTTTCCTCGACATTCAGATGCCAGGACTAACAGGTATTCAACTACTCAATGTATTGAAGAACAAGCCTAAGGTGATCCTTACAACTGCCTATAGTGAATATGCTCTAGAAAGCTATGAACTTGAGGTCTCTGATTACTTGCTTAAACCAATAGCCTTTGAAAGATTTTTAAAGGCCGTCACTAAGGTTTATCAGTCATTCGATCATTCTGGTAAGAGTGACCCAACTCCCACTGTCAACACAACCCCAGAAATAGATTTCATTTTTGTCAAGACGGAGTACAAACTGCAGCAGGTCAAGTTGGATTCCATTCGATATGTGGAGGGGATGAAAGACTACTTAAGGATTCACACCGATGACGGGCCAATCATGACGCTCATGAGTTTCACCAAACTTCAAGAAATGTTACCTGCGAATGCCTTTTTCAGGGTACACAAGAGTTATTTGGTCTCAGTCTCCAGAATTACTCTCATAGAGAAAGGGGAAATTCATATTGGTGAACAAATAGTCCCGGTTAGCGAGACTTATAAAGAGGGCTTTTTCGCTTATTTACGAGAGAATAAGCTTGTCTAAATCCTTTACTCTGAGTCCTTTACCATGGTCTGACTCATCTTGAGCCCACGCATGGCAAGTCTTCTATTTGGCGCTCTTTTTAAGGCTTCTTCGAACATTAACTTAGCTTTTACAGGGTTACCTTGGAGAAGAAGGATTTCACCATATAGCTCATGAGAAGGCTTCACAATATCTGGAGGGCCGTAGGCGAGAGGCAGATCTGATTCGGCCTCTGTGGCCTGATCGAGTATAGCATAGGCTTCATCAATTCGATCTTCGGTTATTAGAATTAATGCTTCCAGCTCCGATTCAATTATCGCTGCAACTTTAGAATCTATTTCAAGCTCGTCGAAGTACTTGCCACCAACAGAGTGGCAAACGGTCATGTCTTCATCGACTCTTAGTGGTTCTTCGAGGATACGCTCTTCTATCATTTCCTTTAGCATAGTCCGAGCGTATTCCACATCACCACGTTTTAAAGCAGCCATTCCCTTAGCAAATTTGTTCGCGGCTCTTACACCTTTGCCAACTAGCGTGTAATCAACTTCAATGTCGCAAGCATCTGAGTTCCATTGTTCCGTCTCGATGATGTAGCCAGATTGCATCATTGCCAGGTGAACCCGCAATCTTTTAGAAGGTAGCTCCTTAGCATCAATTACCATCGAGTCGAGTAATACTCTGGCCTGCTCAAACTTCTTCTGTTGAAGAAGACCATACTCTAGCCAATGAAATGCATGGTAGCCTCTGTCTTGTAATGTCAAGTCTTTTCTCAATCGTCTTGATTCGGAAGCCAACCAACTATCTATATTACCATCGACCACTTCGTCCCACATACCCATTGCAACGAATATATGCGTTGGCATATGTAAGGCATGAGAAGCCTCAGGCGCTACTTTTGAGTACGCTTTCGCTGCTTCTAATGCTTTTGGTGCAGAATATGGATCATCGTAGGCGTGAATGTAGTAGTGAAGTGCTCCCGGGTGATTAGGGTTCTTATCGTATACCTTCTTGATTATTTCACCAGCTTTCTGATAAGTATCATAGTCCCTTCCTTCATGACTCGTTCCCATTAGGGCTAATCCATAAAATGAAATGACTTCAAGATGGTCAGGATACTTTGAATATAGCTTTGCCATGTAGGAAGCATAGGCATCATCATTAAGTTCTTTATCACCATCTCGATACAATACATGCACCGCTCGCATGAGATCTTTTTCTATTGGTAAGCGAGCTTTGTTGATTCTATTCTCTTCGTAAGGAGCAAGGCGATTGAGTGCTTCCATTGCCTTCTCTTTGTATTGACGAAACCATAGTGGGTGATTATAACTCATCGCTTCCCCCCAGTACGCTAGCGCAAAATTGGGATCGATCTCCTGTGCCTGACGAAAAGCCTCTCCCGCATCATCAAATTCAAAGCTATGAAGTAGTAGCATACCGCGAATGAAGGCAGGCTGAGCTTCTTCAGATCCAGAATTAGGAAAGTCGAGCTTACCGAGCCCTAAGTCTTGTCCAAAGACTGGAGAAATAAGCACCAGGAAACAAATGATACGACCTATGGTTTTCATATTCAATCAATTAGATTGATAAAAATACTAAAGAGAAGATTAATAGTCGATATGCATAATAAAACAGTACTGATCACAGGCGGTAATGCTGGCATTGGCAAGTACACTGCCATTGGCCTTGCCAAAAAAGGCGCTCATGTCTCTATTGTATCCAGAAACATCGAAAAAGGTCAAAAAGCGGTGGATGAAGTGAAACTGCTTAGTAGAAGTGATCAGGTGGATATGCTGCACGCTGATCTAAGCTCCTTTGAGTCCGTTAGGTCGCTTGCAAAACAAGTACAAGAGAAGTATCCCACACTTGATGTGCTCATCAATAATGCCGGAGCTTTTTTCACCGATTATGAAGAAACTGGAGATGGTTTTGAAAGACAGTGGCAGATCAATCACCTCTCAGGTTTTTTACTCACTAATTTACTTTTAGAGAATATCAAGAAGTCTGACCAAGGCAGAATAATCAATGTCAGCTCAAAAGGACACTACAAAGGATTCCTATATTTCAAAGACCTCAATCGAAGTAAGAAATACATTGGCCTTGCCGCTTATGCTCAGTCCAAGTTGGCTAATGTCACCTTTGCTAACGATCTAGCAAGAAAGCTCAAGGAAACCAACGTCACTGCCAATAGCCTACATCCTGGTGTTGTCAAGACCGCAATAGGAGATAAAAATAATGACAGTTGGGTGGGTCTAGTCTGGAAGATTGGTAAGCTCTTTATGATCTCTGAGGAGCAAGGTGCACGTACTTCCATCTATCTAGCATCGGATCCGAAGCAGAGTAGTGTATCGGGGAAGTACTTCGATAACTGTAAGCAAAAAGAACCTAACCCTTACGCCAAAGATGAGCGCCTGATGGACAAACTATGGGAGATTAGTGCCGAACAAACTGGGCTCGAGCACTAGCCAATTTGGAAGAAATCGATGATGGCCCTAAGTTGACTCGCGATCATACCTGCAAACTCGTTATCGGAACCTCGTCCGATGATATAGAGTACGAACAGAAAGTAAATAGACAAGAGCATCAAGGCCTTGAATTTACCCATGTACTTACCCGTCGTATAGATAAACACCGCCAAAATTGTCAACAACAGTAGAAGTAATCGCAATTCACTGCTCAATTCTTGAATAGGTTCGGGCATAGCCAGTGGGCCATTCATCAGGGTGAACAGGAATAGCGGAAAGCCCAATGCAAAACACACGTCAAAGATGTTGCTACCTAGTGCATTCGAGATCGCATCGTCGTAGGCGCCTCTTTGAGCGTCCTTGATTGATATAATGGTATCAGGAAAACTACTTGCTGCAGCTGCCAATATCAAAGCAACGAACATTACAGGGATGCCTAATCCATGAAACTCTCCTAAATAGGGCACATGATAAGTCTCTTCTCCCATCCACTCACATGCTACAACGAGCAGGTAGCACACTGCTGCGATTGACAGTGTAGCAAAGATGAGTAAAGGCCAGGCGTTGGCATTAGTAATTTTGTTTTTACCAATAAATAATCGCTCTAAGTCAAAAGTGAAGAGCGCCTTAAGAAACGGCTCATTCTTGACATCATCATCAAGCTCAAAATCATCATCATCTACATCATCATGTTCTGCAAGCATTTCTGCACGTTGCGACTTATCCATTGTTGCAAACATGAAAACAATATAAACCACATATACTGACATCAGTAGCAAGCCATGATACCAGTCTAGTTCAGCACCACTTATCAGAATAAGGAAGATGAGTTCTGCAAGTATCAAAGAAATGCCGTCTCTCTTGAGGACCTTTTTGGAAACCTCTATTCTGGAAGCCAATCCAATGCCCAGCACAGCCAGAATAGAAACTGCCGGGATCACCATACCATTAAAGATAGCACTGCCCGCAGTTGTGCCAATACCTCCAGAGAAACCATTAGCATCTTGAAGGATCAATAGAAAAAATAAAGAGGTGAATACCTCGGGCATTGAGCTGGCAATCGCATTGATGGTTGCTCCTCTTACACCGTCGGACAAATGTCTGCCGATGTACTCTGAGGCAGTCATGAATCCATCACCGGCTCGCCAAATCACTAAACAGCAAATAGAGATAAGGATCAGAGGGATTAAAATTCCCATAGGTTAAATTGGTTACGGTGCAAATAATGGTTTCCAGCTGCTGATTTGAACGCCTAATATAAGTGTTTTTCTTAATAAGAGGATTCAAACGACTGTTTCTTGGCATACAGTCAAAAATTATCTACATGAGTATGCAACCACCCAGCTGTATTGGTAATCTAATAACTGATACCCTCTGACCACTTATTATTATGCTTAAAAATTTCTTCAAAATCACTGTTCGCAACCTGTTGCGCAACAAGCTATTTGTCATGATCAACGTTTCTGGTCTTGCACTATCTATGGCTTGTTGTATTGTAGCGTTTATCAATTATAAGTATTCAGCGGACTGGGATCGTAACCATCTCAATTATCGGGAGATATACAAGATCAATATCAGAAAAGAAGCCTCGGGTGAGTTCACGCCATACGGTGTGACCCCTATGCCTCTGGTGGACGCCATAAAATCGGATATTGCAGGTGTTAAATATGCTACAAAATACCACTCGAAGAGCTATGTGCTTTTGCGGGGTGATAAAGTCCTGACCAAACGAGTTGCCTTTGCGGATGCTGAGATTTTTGACATGTTCACCTTTCCTCTTATTAGAGGTTCTCTTGAGACGTTTGAAGATGATAAGATAGCTCTGATCTCAGAGGAGGCCGCTGGCATATATTTTGGAGATCAGGACCCTATCGGTGAAATACTCAGTTTGGTAGATAATGAGGGTATAAGTCACAGCTACCTGATATCAGGGATACTCAAAGATCAACCACAAAACTCAAGCTTACATTTCGATATCATTGTCAACTTCAACAATTTTTATGCGCTTGAGAACATTGAACGAACAGATTGGCGAAGACTGATCGCGGCAAGCTTTATCCAGGTAGATCCATCTAAGATGACCGGGGATATCGAAGAATTGTTGGCAGATTATATATCTGTGCAGAACGAGGCACGACCTGATTGGCAGGTTGCAGATTATTATCTGGATCCCCTGGCCACCTTTGCTCAACGGGCAAACAACCTCTATGCCAATTGGCTGAGCGAGGCAATGGATCCCGTTTCTTACCATGCGCCACTTGCACTAGCATTGATGATGCTACTCATTGCTGGATTCAATTATACGAATACTGCTATCGCTAATTCTGGTAAGCGGCTTAAAGAAATCGGCATAAGAAAAGTGATCGGAGGAAACAAAGCACAGTTGATGTTTCAGTTCATGTTTGAGAACCTGCTGATTTGCTTTTTTGCTATGGTCTTGTCCATAGTAATAGCGGTCTACATGGTACCTGCTTATGGTGCTATGTGGGACGGGATGGTGTTAGAGCTTTCCTTTACAAGAGATCCCGAGATCTACTACTTCCTATTTGGTCTGTTGCTTTTTACGGGTTTGGTGGCCGGAGCTTATCCCAGCCTTTATGTCAGCCGGTTTGAGCCTGTAAGAATACTGCGAGGTAGCCTCAGCATAGGCAAAACGAGCAAGCTTAGTCGGGTATTGCTGACACTACAAGTGGCATTCACATTGATGACACTTGTGAGTAGTGTAGCATTTGTTCAAAATGCCAAATATCAACAGACCTTAGATGTAGGATTTGTTCGCGATGATTTGATAGGCGTGAGAGTATCAGATGGCGCTGATGCGAGGCAACTAGCCAATGTGATTGCTCAAAACCCGAACATCTCCGACATTCACTTGACGCCCTATCATGTGACCTATGCTAACTACGCTCATACCCTTGTTACAGAGGATCGCGAACTTGAGACTTTGATGATGACCTTCACACCTGGCTATCTGGAGTTTATGGATATTGATATAGTACAAGGACGATCGTTTGACACTGATCTGATAGAGAGTCAGCGCAACTCTGCAATCATCATCAATGAAAAAATGGCTGAGACCTTAGGCTGGGATGATCCTATCGGAAAACGTATTACCTATAATGACACTACGAGACTGACGGTCATAGGGGTCACCGAAAACTTCTATGCAAGTGGTTTTTGGGACCCTGTAACACCGCTGGCCATGCGAGTAGCAAATGATGAAAAGTCGAAGTTTGTTTTGGCCAAAGTATCAGCCAGTGAGTCTTTGGCTACATACGAGTATCTGGAGAGCAAGTGGTTTGAGCTATTTCCAACGACTCCATTCAGAGGGTTTTACCAGGAAGATAGGTTCAAGAATGAGCAAATGGTCAACAAGAACATCGTGATCATTTTCTCCTTCCTAGGGTTATTGGCCGTACTTCTCTCGTCTATAGGTCTGTTTACCCTTGTATCGCTCAACATTATTCGCAGGATGAAAGAAATAGGCGTGAGAAAGGTGCTTGGAGCCAGGATATCTGAGTTAGTGACATTGTTAAATATGGATTTTTCATGGATACTAGGTTTCGGTGTATTGATAGGTCTTGGTTTGGGGTATCTGATAACGGACTTCCTGATCGCGCAGATCTTTGCCTATCATTTACCTGTCAACTGGATAGCTATGGTAGTACCAGCCATGTTGATTATAGGCATTTTATTATCTACCAGTAGCGGCAGGATTCTGGCGGCAGCAAGGAAAAACCCGGTAGATTCCCTAAGGTATGAATAGATTGCATCTTCTGAAAAGAAGATGTGATGACGGCAGACCAAGTTTTTAGCCTTACCAATGGCCTGGCTACCATTGGTTGGGCCTTGTTGCTCTTTACACCCAACTGGCACGTAACCAGAAAGGTGCTTTTTTCTTTGCTTATCCCTGGACTGTTATGCCTGGCTTATCTCTTTGCCGTGCTCTCATATCCGGGTGTGTCAGGAATGGATTTCAGTACACTGGACAGTGTAGCGACCATGTTCAACCAACGAGAAATGGTCCTCATTGGCTGGATTCATTATTTGGCGTTTGATTTGTTTGTTGGGCTTTGGATCTGTGCCAATGCTCGAAAGCATGGTATCAAGCATCTGTACATTGTGGTTCCACTCATATTCACCTTTATGCTGGGACCTATTGGATTGATTGCCTATTTAGTACTCAGAGGGATTGTCCAAAGAGATTTGTCTGTCTCTAATTTTGATTAGGAACCAGTGTCAATTTCCTGAAACCTTGATCTTTGATATCTTCTTCATCAAATAACATAGGGCGCCACTTGCCATCAGCGTACATTTCCGCTTGGTCTTTGTAATGTTCACTAAAGATGTTGCCGGATTGGCCGGTAGGCAATATGCTTTCAGATGATCCCACGTCTGCAAAATCTATGATCCTGCGCGTAGACGGTCCGAATGTTACGTTGAATATTCCGTCCTTGGTCAAAGGGAAACCTAGATTGTTGAGGTTTTCGTCTGAACCACTCAGCTTAAACGGGCCTACATTGAAGTAAGGACGCAGTGCCTCGACTTGACCCAGCGCATGACCATGCTCAAGCGTATGTACGTTCTCCCATGTCAGTGAAGCAGCTTCTTGACCAAACCTTTCTGATAAGTAGTCTACGGCATCCACAAAACTGGCGTACATGATGTCATCCCTTGTTTCCACTGCCTCAGTATCTACATTGTCCCACCAGAGGGTAGAGTCATTTTGCATCAGGCTGAATATGTTACGTTTACGCAAGTGTGTACTCATGAAATCATCGAAGACGGATTCACCTAAGTCAGGGTTCAGTTGGAGTAGCTCATCTAGCATGGCATGCTCAAACATGTACATGACCCACACGTAGTACAGCGGAGGGCCAACACTGCTTTTTTTGTGCTGACCATCCCAGTTTTCCAGTGCTTCAGCAAAGGTCTGCTGAGTATCAGAGAGGTTCCGACCCATGATAGTTTGCACCATGGTTGGTGCCAGATCAGCTACTATAGGGTTGTAATTATCCATGAAGAGGTCTTTAAGGTCTTGGCGACTAAACTGTTCCTTGCTTTCCATCACATCGACGATCCGCTTGGCGCGACCTTCATGAAGGTAGTAGCCAGGATAGAGAATGGTACTATCGGCGATATTCAACACGGACTGATTATTCGCACTGTAGACATATCCCCATGGCGGATTCTCAGCCTGTGGGTTTTCGGAAAAGTCATGGTAGCCCAATGGATCATCCAGCCCGGAAGCTCCATCTAGGATCGTTTTAGGGTTAACATGATCAGGCCGCTTAACCAGTTTACCAGCGGCCCACCAGGCGATGTTATCCTCCTTATCAGCATACATCACATTAAGGCCTGGAGCATGGATCATGCTGGCCGCCTCGCGTACTTCATCGATGGTTTTAGCACCAGTCATTTTGTGTGTCGCTTCAAACACATAATTCTCGAACTGAAAATAGGTCCACCATGCTGCGACAGGTGCTTCATTGGTTAATGTCTTTACTGCATCATTCATGATGGGTCCATGTCTGCTATCGCGAGCAGTGAATGTGATGTTCTCTCCATCTTTGATAGTAATCGTTTCTTCACGCTCGTCAAAGTCCATCCATTTGTCAATAGCCCAATATTGATTTTCATTCTCAGGATTGACTCTCTCCCGATAGAAGTCAAGGTCGTCATTCTCAAACATGGTAAGACCTGTCGCAATGTGCTCTGAGTGCACTAAAGTGGCAAAAGGGGTGCCTGCAAGATGGTAACCGTAGTAGTTGAACGATGGGCTAGAGATATGTGCTTCATACCAGACAGATGGTTGTGAAAATCCAATGTGCGGATCATTGCTCAAGACAGCTTTGTCTGACAAAGATTTTTGTGAGGATATAACCCAACTATTACTCCCAATAAATGGTGCTAGTGGTAGCTTTTCAAATATGCTATTCACGGTAGTAGAGAGAGCTACATAGCTAGTATCTACCCGAGGGTTACTTTGGATGACTGTGCTCTCACGAGGTATGGTCAACTCAAAAGCCTCGAGGTACTCTTCCGGCAGGGCTTGCATGTAGGAGACTACAGGTTCCGTCTTATGTGCTATTGCAAAACTGAATGCCATGTAGCCCATCACGTTGTACATGTCTCGCAGTGTGAATGGCTGCTTTTCCAGGCTGACCAGATCATATTCTACAGGAGTGAAACCATTCGCTACGAACTGGTTGATACCATCGATATAAGCTTCCGCAAAAGCCAGTTCTTTGCTCTGGCGTTTTTGAAGTGCGGTAACACTTTCTCTACTGTAATGATCGATACCCAAGGTCTTGAAAAACCGATCTGTTTCTATCAAATCATTTCCAAACACTTCTGATAGTCTTCCTGGAGCTATTCTACGGACGAGCTCCATCTGCCAGAGCCGGTCTTGAGCGTGCAGATAACCCAACGCCCGGAAGGCATCTTCATCTGATTCGGCATAGATATGTGGGACGCCATAGTCATCAAAGATAACTTCGATTGGAGCTTCCAATCCGTCAAGGTCAAGGCTACCTTCATAGTCAGGAGATTTATCGAAAACATAGATATAGGCAAATACTAATAGTGCTAATGTCAGGATACCGAGTATTAGTAGAAGGGTTTTCAGTGTTTTCATCTTTGGGTTTTTGTAAGTAAACCTGGCTCATAGCTCTCCCAAGAGCTTGAAAGATCAACAAGATAGAAAACTTATTATGAGGTAAACAAAAATGACGTAACAGACAATGGGTTAAGGGTTTGTCCCCCAAAATGTGTTGAGCTAGATTAAAAAGGCTTAACTGTTATGCGTAATCACTCGTGCCCCTCTGTGCGTGGAGGCCTTTTCTGGATGGCACTGCTCGTTTGTTACAACTGTCTGGGTCAACCGTCGGCCCCAAGTATCAATAAGATCAAGGCAAGGCACCTCCCAATACCCGCAAAACGGATTGATGTGAGAATTGTGGGGTCTACGGGCATGGGTTTTGGTAGTGGTCAGATGGTTTATGGCAAAAAAGAACCACACCCGAGATACCTCAATCGAAACAGATATGAATATACAGTCCAAATTAACTCATCTCTTAGGCTTGGTCTGGGGGGTCTTTTTGAATATAAAGGTGTACAATTGGGCCTCTTTGGTGGATTTGAATCTTATCAACACGGACGTGCCATCCTTCGCGAAAAAATTCGCTGGCATACCTACCAGTTCAGCTCAAATACGGGAGTCTGGCCAACAGATATTTTATATTATGGAGGGAAACTAGGATATGCGATCGACCTGGGCAGAATATTTAGAATAGTCCCAAATATCGGAGCTTGGCTATTCTCTTATGTCGGTGCTTCACCTTTTGAAGAAGGAAACTCCAGAAATATCAACGACCACTTCACCGATCGCTACCAGTATGGTGGAGGGGTTGAATTAGGAGCAAAGCTTAACAGTAAATCGAACTTAGGGGTCAACATTACAAGAATGATCACCCAGTTTGATGCTTCGAATTACTTCGTAGATATTGATCCAAACACTTTTGAGCACAGTTTTCGCCAGACCTTTATTGAGTTTTCCTACAGTCATAGTTTGTATAGCAGATAAGCGTAACATTCCGCCAGTCAACAAGAAACAACTTGAGACCAGTTTGCTATCTCGCAGCAGGTCTATCCGCATTAGTTGATCCTTTTTTAGTACTTTCATAGATCAATGAAATCAAGCATGAAAGTGAGAACAGCACTGTTAAGTGTTTTACTTAGTTCAGTTATTGCAATGCCTGGCATGTCTTTTAGCAAACTGGAGGACAAAATAGCAGAACTAAGCAAGCAAGTTGAAGAAAAAGTAATTGCTTGGAGGCACGATTTTCATCAGTATCCTGAATTATCAAATCGTGAATTCAAGACTGCAGAGAAAATAGCAACACACCTTAAATCAATAGGGATAGACTTGCAGACTGATGTAGCCCATACCGGTGTTGTTGGGCTGCTTAGGGTAGGAAAGCCAGGCCCTGTTGTTGCTCTACTGCATTACACACCAGGTTTCTATGTTGATGATAGTGCGATGCTTTTGGGAGTACAGACGCTCTCTCAATTGGCGGTTGATTACATGAATAGAAAGTAAGAATATGAAGGTATTGTTCGCATTTCTACTGATGGCATTCGTTGGTCTGGAAAATGACTTAACAAAAAGGATTTCTGTTAAGGCAGAATCCATTGAATCCAGGGTAATTGAGTGGCGCAGGGACATCCATCAAAACCCCGAACTTGGTAATCGAGAGTTCAGAACTGCAAAGAAAGTTGCAAATCACTTAGAGTCTTTGGGGCTGGAAGTAAAAACGGGAATTGCACATACTGGAGTCGTGGGTCTACTCAAAGGAGGGAAGCCAGGAGGCGTAGTGGCGCTTCGTGCGGATATGGATGCATTGCCAGTGGTTGAGCGAACAGATGTACCATTCGCTTCTAAGGTGAAGAGCACTTTCAATGGTCAGGAAGTAGGTGTTATGCATGCCTGCGGTCATGATACGCATGTGGCAATACTCATGGGAGTAGCAGAAGTGCTCACCTCCATGAAAGATGAAATTCCAGGTACGGTTAAGTTTATCTTCCAACCCGCGGAAGAGGGTCCTCCGGAAGGTGAAGAAGGGGGTGCAAAAATGATGGTCAAAGAAGGGGTACTCAAAAACCCCGATGTTGATGCTATATTTGGTTTGCATATATCCGCATTGACTGAAGTCGGTCAAATTACTTTTAAACTGAGGGGAGCACAAGCCAGCGCTGATACGTGGAAGCTTGTGGTCAAAGGCCGTCAGACACATGGTTCGACTCCATGGACAGGAATTGATCCGATATATGTCTCAAACCAAATCCTTACCCAATACCAAGGTATCATCAGCAGGGAACTGGAGTTAACCAATGAAGCTGCTGTAATATCGGTGGGTCGAATGATTTCGGGTGTCAGAGCCAATATCATACCTGAAGAAGCTTTATTGGAAGGAACAATTCGCTCGTTGGATCAAAGCATGCGCGAAAAAATACACAAAAGGATGCGCGAGATTGCAGAAGGTACAGCTGCTATTCATGGAGCTAGCGCTATATTGGAAATCAATGAAGTGGCACCCATAGTGTACAATGATCCAGATCTCACAGCACAGATGGTACCCTCTCTCCAGAAGGTGGCAGGTGAACGAAATGTAACCCTTATTAAAGCAGTGACACCAGCGGAAGACTTTGCTTATTATCAAGAGCAGGTGCCGGGTTTTTATTATGGCTTAGGCGGGATGACTCCTGGCGCTGATCGATCTAAACTTGGTTTTCATCATACACCAGATTTTTATATCGATGAAAGTGGTTTGGTACTTGGCGTAAAAGCACTTTCAGTATTAGCGGTAGACTTTCTTCAATCTCAATGAGCTCCGAATCAAGAGTAAAGCAGCCTCAAATCGATGTGGAAGGCTACTTGAAAAGGATCAATGTAGGCCGTAACTATCAACCTACGCTTCAATATCTGAAGCAGTTACATAGGTCTCACCTCTATGCCATTCCTTTCGAGAATCTGGACATTCACCATAGGCGGAAGATCATGCTGGACGTTAACCGCACATATAAAAAAGTGGTTGAGCGAAAAAGAGGAGGTTTCTGTTACGAACTCAACGGATTGTTTTATCACCTTTTGCTCCAGTTAAAATTCGATTGTAAACTGATATCAGCCCGAGTATATCGTAGTGATGGCTCACTTGGGCCTGATTTTGATCATATGGCGATTCTAGTACGTATTGATGGGGTGTCTTGGCTAGTGGATGTTGGCTTTGGTGATTCGTTTATTGACCCAAAGAGGATAGAGCTGAACAAGTCAATGCTGGACTATAATCGTTACTTCAGATTTGAACAAGATCCTGATGAAAACTACTTACTGATGATGTCAGAGGAAGGTGTTGATTATCAAAAGAAGTACCAATTCTCGCTAGAGACAAGGAAGTACATCCAGTTTCTTGACATGTGTGACTATCATCAAAATGACAGATCCTCTCCGTTCAAAAAAGGTAAGCTCATTACCCTGGCTACTAAATCGGGCAGGATAACCCTGTCAGATAAGCATTTGAAAACGAAATATCTGGGAAAGGAGTCAACCGTCGAGCTACTTAACCGGGATGAGTTTTACTCAAAACTTGAGCATCATTTTGGCATTAGCCAATCAGCTCTCTAATAGGTCATAAGCTTTCGGAAAACAGCAAAGGATTCACTCATAAACCTCCGGACACTTTTGTATTGGTCCTCTTTTCCAATTAGCTCAGGGGCTGGCAGTACTGCACCTACCCAATGTTCATCGACCCATTTGCCATGGGTGAGCTTGGGTAGTTCATTTGTAGGAGGATAAGGCCATGGAGCCGCAAAGAAATATGGTACTGCTATCTCTTCATCTCCTGGCGAAAGGCCCACATTGACATAGCTTGAGGTTTCGGGGTTGCCAGTGTTGTTAACTGTGATTTGTGTTGAAATGTCAAAATGGTGTGGCCAGCACTGGACTCGAGATGCATTGTAAGCTTTTCGCACCTCGTCAGCAATGAGATGACCATTGTGAAAATAGTGGCCTAGCTCGATTGCTATTTCCATTTCCTCTATCGCAAATGGCTTGCCTACCCCAGCCAGGTATTCTGGTAGGTCATATGGTAAGTTGAGTATGAGTTGCGAGGTATCTAATCCGAAATGTGCGATTTGCTCCTCCAACCAGACCATCACTTTGGGGTGTGACTTATCATGGAGAGTAAATGATGATATCGAATTGACATGCTCGTCGACCAAGTGCACGGCAAAATCAGAGAACCCGATCGATGACCTGAAGCGAATACTACCATCGATCCATTTACCTGCAAGCCGTTGATATTCAGGTATCCAGACAAGGGTAGCATTCTTATCTTCCTTGTTTT
Organism: Flammeovirgaceae bacterium UBA6059; assembly: GCA_002435755.1. Taxonomy (GTDB): domain Bacteria; phylum Bacteroidota; class Bacteroidia; order Cytophagales; family Cyclobacteriaceae; genus UBA6059. The sequence continues at coordinate 110,724 of DIYH01000002.1, read as the reverse complement.
CTTCGAGGAACTTCCTTCCTACTGCGGCAACATTTTGTACTCCCAGGTGAAACTGATCTTTTACCTCTTTGAGTTTTTCAAAATCGCTATAAGTAAGTGTTTGCCAATTAGACATAAGCATGATGATTGTTAGTCCAAGATGAGATTTATTATCAGTGGATCAAAGAAAAGAAAGCTTTAAGTCCTGAATGGGTAATTTCGCTTTATGAAGGTGTTATTTCTGACACATCAGGGAGATCTCGCCGGTTCCACAAATAGTATCTTCTATTTGGCCGATGGTTTAGCGCAGCGTGGGCATCAGGTGTTTGTGGGTTGCCGGAGGGAGTCATTGCTTTATCAGTTACTCAAGGATTCCACGGCAGAGGCTGTTGCCATGACTTTCAGAGGGCGACTGGACTTGGACAATATGAAGCAGATCAGGGACATTGTCCTTAAAGAAGGCATAGACGTGATCAATGCACAGTCCAGCTTGGATCGGTATACAAGTGGACTGTCACGGTGGATTTTCAGATTGCCTGTTGCACTGATCCATACGAGACGCCAGATGCCGAAAAGTACAGGCTTGTTTTTGCAAAACTGGTACTATACAGCTTCTACGTCATGTATAGTGGCGGTGAGTGGTGGTGTGAAATCAGCACTAGTTTCTCTTGGGATCCCCAGCGATCACATCAAGGTGATCAAGAATGGCACACCTAAGTCAAAGTATGTTTTAGAGGATCAAGCACTTGCAGTACAGATTAGAGAGCGGTTGGGTTTACCTGGTAGAGCTGTAGTAATTGGATGTATCTCAAGAAGAAAAAATCAGGAACAACTGTTAGAGGCTTATGCAAATCTCAAATCAGATGTTTGGTTGGTGTTTGTTGGTATTGAGGAAGATGATGGACTAAAAGAAATTGAGTTATCACCCGAGCAAAGGTCGAGAGTGATATACACCGGTATGGTACCTCGTGAGCAGGTCCTATACTATCATCAACTCTTTACAATGGAGGTCTTGGCGTCTACTATGGAAGGGCTTTCCCAATCTCTGTTAGAAGCTATGGCATTAGGTATACCGGTCATAGCAACCAATGCTGCTGGTAATCCTGATCTCATTAGCCATGGTCAGAACGGATTACTGTTTGAAGATGGCGACATAATGGGGTTGGCTGATTCTATTGAAAGACTGATCAATGACAAAGAAATTCGACAGAGTCTAATAACCCAAGGCCGCAAAACAGCTTTGGAAGAATTTGAGATCGAACGAGTGATCGACCGCTATGAAACGTTGTTTGAAGAAGAAATAGAAAAAAGGGATAGTTAATCCCTTTCCATATTACTGCTGGTACTTTTGAACGGCTGTTATTAATGCATCTCTATCCGCTGTGATGGAAGGATCACTGTAGATTTTAGAAGAAAGTTCAGAAATCACCTTCTTGTGATATCCAAGTTTTACTGCTAAGTCCTCACAATACTTGATTTCGCTGAGGTAAACTTCACGATCAACTTTCATAAGCTGAACTACATTGTAGAGGATTTCGAATCTGTCATGATCAGAGAGCGTGGATAGCGCTGGTATATCCTCCGGATCATCGATCAGGTGGTCGATTTCTCCTTCTGACAATCCGTTAGCCTTGCCGATCATGTAGATCATGTTTTTCTCCTGATCAGCAAAATCATCGTCGATTTTGGCGAGACCAATCAACGCGCTTAGTTGGGATTTAATACTCATTGTTTAAGTGTGTTTAGGGAAGAATATTAATAAAGTTCAACAAAACATTGGATAAAGTTAATTAATTAATCGAGAATTTTGCCACGGTCCTCTTGAGCTTATCCCTGTCACTCGTAATCGAAGGATCACTGTATATGCGCTTTGACAAGCTGGAAATAACCTTCCGGTTATAACCCAGCTTTATAGCCAGCTGCTCACAGTATTTGATCTCACTCAGGAATACCTCTGAGTCTACTTTCATCAACTGCACGATATTGTAGAGGTATTCGAACTTTTCGTCTTCTGTTAGCACAGGAATCTTGATTTCATCATCATCACTCCGCTTCAAAGCCTTGTCCATCATTTCCTCGATATCAGATTCCTTGATCTTATTGGCCTTTGCCAGGCTTACGATCATGTTTTTCTCCTTCACGGAGAAGTCATGGTCGACCAATGCAAGATTGATGAGATGTTGGAGTTGCGTGAGAATGTTCATAGCCTTTGAAAGTTGGAAACTGAATTTACATTCATTTTTTCGATTTGGAAAGTATGGATTTTAAAAATCCATACCCCTTTCAAAGACAAGTCAATTGATACGCTCAGAAAGAATGCAGCTCGTCTATAAGCTGAAGATATTGGGCATTCTCTTTTTACTAATGATCTTTTCGATTACCACGATTAGTAAAATCGCATTAAGTACCAGTATGAGCTGTATCATTTGGTCCAACTTAAGATCAACGGACCAGTTGGGTATCCAATTGCTTATCTGATCTAGCAAGGGTGTGGTGTTTGTTGGTATTGAAGTCGAGGCGTCTCCGGCCAACGACAAAACAACGACAACCGCGGCTACAACGATCCCTAGAAAATATGAGATCAACCTATTATTTTTTTCTCGGGTCTTGATTCGCTTGTAGCCTACTAAGATGTTGTTGCTAAAGTTAGAAGACGGTTCTTCGGCAGGCAAATCACCAATAAACTTATCCGCATCTATCATTAGCTGATAAGCTTCTAATGCTTCTTTATCGTCCTTGAGTTGGTCAAGTAGCTCTTTTTTTTTGGAAGAGTCTTTAAAATCTTCCAAAAGCTCGATTAGTATTTGTTCGCTTTCAGCTTTCATAACAATGTGCTTACTTCTTCTTTCAATGCCAGGCTCAAGTGTTCAGCAAGTCTTTTTCTTGCCCTGAACATCTTCACCTTTATATTATTCTTATCAAAACCTGTGATCCCAACAATTTCATCAACTGACATCTCTTTAAAGTAATAGAGTGTGATGAGTGTGGCGTCAATCTCGTTCAGTTGACTCAGCGCATGACCAATATAGCGACTTCTCTCTTCGTTTGCGATCGGTAACCGATCTATAGTGGCAAAAGAGACATCACCTTGAATTTCGTTAATGTCTTCCATATAGACTTTGACTTTTCGCTTACGACTGATCGCAGTATTCACCACTATTCGATAAAACCAGGTGGTGAACTTGGCATCATAACGATAATTGTTCAACGATTTCAATGCTTTGAGAAAAGCATCATGACAGACCTCTTCTGCTTCTTCCCGGTTGCACAATATCCTGAATGCCAAGGTAAAAGCATATCCCTTATGCCTTTCGATGAGCATATTGACTGCTTTATCATCACCATTTAGAATGGCGGTGATCAGTTCTTGATCAGAAGCACTCCTTGATATCACTGGGCATTGGACGCGACAGGTTGATGTCAAGTTACAAAGGAAAAAAAGTTTTTTTACCCTGTAACCAGCGAATCAAACCACGCGTCATAAGTGCGAAATTCAAAAATTCATAAAATGGAAGTAGCAATTATTGTTCCGGTAGTGTCCGTCCTTTCATTGGTGACACTTATCATTTTTATTAGAAAATTCATAAACGACGAGCGCATGGCCATGATCGAAAAGGGCGTTGATGCCAAGATATTTAGACACAGTGGAGAGTTCACATCTCTACGTTACGGATTGCTTTTGATAGGTGCGGGTGTAGGCTTACTTATTGGGAGCGTGTTAGAAGCGGTTTTTTACTCACTCAACGAAGAGGCAGGATACTTCTCAATGATCTTTTTGTTTGCAGGTATCGGCCTTTTTGCTTCTTATCAAATTGAGCAAAAGCGAAGGAAAGAAAAGGAAGAATAGGTCATTTCCTTGACTGATTAACTTTGAAATCGAAAACATCTGGGCGTTGATAATGCCCGGATACATCGAGGGTCATTTGCTCTTTTTTGATGGCCCTTAAATCAATCTCCGCAAGCAATATTTCTTCTCTATTAAAAACAGGCTCAATGATGTATTTACCATCAGGGCCTATGACACAGCTGCCACCGTTAAGTAGCAGTTCATGTTCCGACTTGTACTCAAGTGATTCTGGTAAGTCTTGTATTGAAAGTAACTGACCTACCGCAATGACAAAACACCTGCCTTCGAAGGCATATTGACGACTGGCGATCTGGTGCATCTCATGGACTTTTGGCCAAAGTGCCAGATGAACTTCTTCACCTGTGTTATGAAGTGCTTGCCTGGTCAAGGGCATCCAGTGTTCCCAGCAAATAAGGCCGCCAACTTGAGCCCCGCCGATCAGATGGCTTTTGAGCCCGGCACCATCACCGATCGCATATAGCAGTTTTTCCGTGAACGTGGGCATCAGCTTGCGATGATGTATTACCAGTTCACCATCCGAGATAAGTCCGAAACTATTGAATATGCTACCGTGTCCGGGTTGCTCACGGACCACTTCATTGAAGCCAAAACCAATTGCTAAGTCGAGTTGCTGGCTTAGCTGTAAGAGCTGAGACATCTCATCGGAACCTACGGATAAGCAATTAGCATGCATATCTGCATAGATCTCTTTTGTCGCTTCGTGGTTCCATAGCCCTGCTTCTGGCGCATAGTCGAGCCAGGCTGGATAGCCACTGAACCAACATTCACCAAAGACTACAAGGTCGCTCCCCTCACTTGCCGCTTTTCTGGTAAGGGACAAGGCCCTATCGATACAAGCTGATAGATCATTGAATACAGGACAGTGCTGGATGATCGCTATTCTCATCATAACTCGGATACGTATCAAAAGTAGCCAAAGTGATTTGCGCTACTTTGCCGCTAATCAAAAAGCCACTATCGTTAAGGCAAGTTCAATTATGATATGACCCCTCGACGACTTATTGTCCTATTCGGAGCTTAAGAGGTTCCTTAATTATTGTTCTGCTATTCATTTTGATCTTGTAGAAAGGCTTTGGCGTCTCGAGCCGTGATCACTGGGATCTCTTCCATCGGCACATGGCCTGCATTGTCGTATACGATGAGCCGACTATCGTGGATTTTATTCTGAAAGAGTTGGCCATCAGCAAGAGGGACCCATGTATCGTGCTTGCCCCACTGAATAAGGGTAGGAACTGTGATGTTCCTGATCAAGTCACTGTGGTCGGTGAACTTTTCATTAGCACGGTCGACGAAAGCTTGTCGATTGCCCTCTCTCAATGCCATATGGAAGTATCTGTCGACTAAGGCCTGATCAACCTTAGCGTCATCATGATAGACCGCTTTCAGATTATTTTCGATAATGAACTTTGGGGTAAACGATTTGAAGAAGGAAGAGAAAGCCGCGTTTTGGGCCAGTTTGAAAATTAAAGGAGGGCCATCTTCTTTTGGATGTCCGCTGGCATCTACCAAAATGAGCTTATTGACTTTTTCAGGGTACTTAACAGTATAGTACCATGCAATTGCACCTCCCAGGGAATTCCCAGCAACGTGGAAGCTATCGACCTCAAGCTTATTCAATAGTTTATCAACAAAGCCAGCATAAAAGTCAAGGCTGTACCTGCCATCAGGGGACGGACCTGTCAACCCAAAGGCAGGCAAGTCAAATCGAATGATTTTAAAATCACTTTTGAGCTGCTCTGTCCAAACGTCCCAGGTGTGTAGTGAAGCCGCAGTGCCGTGGATCAGAACAAGTGGCATTCCTTCGCCTTCTATACGGTAATGTACCGACATACCATCTATGTCAACAAACATCGACGGTTGCTGTCCGTACAGTGCTTTTAATGTTTCAACAGGTATATCGTCATGGTATGAGAGAAACAAAAACCCACTGGCACCAAGGACGACAATAAGAACAATTCTGCGAAGTAACTTCATCAACTGTATTGATTAAGTCCTTCTAGAGCGAATAACTGCCAAAACTGGTGAATGCATTTTCAGGTACAGTGGACAAAACGCGGATCTCTGTCAGGTCTCGTTCTCCCCTATCTCCTGAGAGCATAATGCCTCCGTATTTTGCATATTCACCCCATGGTGTAATAAAATTAGGTTCTTCTTGATCTGGTTCTCGATAAAAAGCCCACTGTGTGACGAGTTTCTTTTCCTTTTCTACAAATACCTCATAGACATTGTCCGGTGTGACACCCACATTTTCAAATGATAGTTGAAGCACGTCAGCACTGGCACCAGTTACCGTGGTATCTTCTCGTAGGTACTTCAAGGTTACCCCAGAGTCTTTCAGCTTATATGGCATTACCAGCCAGTACGAATCATTGATCCAGATCCTTTCGCCACGATCAAGGTAGTGAGTGATAGAATCCGCATCAGAAAACTCTGCACCATTCTTGAACACACGACCCTTTTTGGTATGAATGTTCATGATGATCTTGAGGTCATCCCGACCACTTTCAATTCGGACATCCCCACTCTGTTTATCCCATAATAGCTTACGAGCACCGAAGAAATTCCATGCTAGTAACCTGGTATCATCCCAGGCTTGACGGCCTCCCATTGTCTTCATTACTTCATCGGCTATTGCAATGGCTTTAGCATCTGAACCTGCTTTATTGAAGCCCTCAGCTGCTGGATTTTCTTCAATTGCCTTCTCTTTGGTTAGGCTGCTTTGACTTTCTTCTTTTTGAGTACTGCAAGCCGTGAAGCTTAGAGCGACAAGTACGACAGGGATCAGATATTTCATGTTGATGATTTTTTTGATTGGTGTAATGAATAGCGAAATTGATGACTCAATAACAACGATTCGCTACATTATGATTTAATATGATGTGCTTAATGTCAATTTTTGTACTGGTCAAAAATAACAAATTCATCATGTGGACATTACTCAGCATCCTTCTTGTATTTACAGGTGTAGAAGCAAAAGAAATGGGGTCGGATACACTTCGAGAACGAAGTATCAGCTCTGAAATCAGAATGATCGGCACGGTCTATGCCCTTAAGGTCAAATATAAAGGCAACATTAAAGTGACTGATGACGACAAGGAGATCACCTACATCACCTCGGGAGGATACATTGAGATCAGCAAAAAAGCCTTTGGGAGCAAACGCGAACTACTCATAGAGAGCGATGTGAATGGTAGTCTTCAGTATACCTACCGTGAAAACCGTCGTGAAGTGTCCTACGATCCGGATGGGAAGCAATTTTTAGAAGATGTACTACTAGAAGTTATTCGGTCTTCAGATGTAGCTGCCTTGGATCGGATCAACCGTTTTTTTGAGAGGGGAGGAGTTGGTGCTGTACTACGTGAGATCGACCAAATATCTTCGTCCAGTAGCCAGGCGACATACTACGCGTATCTCCTCGAGCGTAAAGGACTGACAGGCAATGACCTGGCTGAGATAGTAAGATCCATTGGCAAAACGATTAGCTCTTCATCATCCAAAGGCTCTATCCTTCGACAATATGCTTATAAGTTTCTTTCCAATGACGTAAGCGGAGATGAGTTTTTCAGAGCTGTTGATATGATCTCAAGTAGCTCAGAAAAGGGTGAAACACTCCGAAAAGTTTTGAATGACGAACGTATCCCTAAGGCATTGTACCCGGAAATGTTGCGAACTACCAGTCGTATTTCATCGTCATCTGAGCAGGGATCAGTGTTGAGGGCCTTCAACACGCGCTACCTTGAAGATGAAACTACCCAACGGGCATACTTTAGAGCAGTGGAAGCCATATCTTCTTCATCTGAGCAAGGGTCCGTATTGTCTAACCTACTTCAACAAAAAGAGCTCGATGAGCGAAGTATGATCGGCTTGTTTGAAGCTGTAGAGTCTATTAGTAGTAGCTCTGAAAAAGGGCATATAATGCGATTAGCTGCCGAACAACTTGATCAGTTTAACGAACCATTAACAACAGCCTATGTGTATGCGGTCAGATCAATAAGTTCCAGCTCAGAACAAGGCTCTGTATTGCGCACGGCTATCAATGATGCCAGCCTTTCTGATAAGTCAGTCATTTTATTACTCAATACCAGTCAGGAGATTTCCTCCAGTAGTGAAAAAGGGTCTGTGCTGCGTAACGTCATTGACAATATCAACACTGAAAATCAAGAAGTGCTCAACGCGTATTTCGAAGCTGTAGGTTCGATAAGCTCCTCTTCAGAACAAGGCTCATTATTACGCGGTATTGTTAAGAAGACGGATGTCACAGTGCCTTTACTGATGGGCGTTATGGAGACCAGTGGCAATATATCTTCCAGCAGTGAGCTTGCCTCAGTTTTGATTGAAGTAGCCGAGTTCCTACCGGAATACCCTGAGCTTAAGGAAGACTTTAAAAAAGCGGCCAGAAATATCTCTTCAGATTCAGAATATCGTAGGGTGATAGAGAAGCTTTGAGAGCAGTGCGAACAGGCATATCGTTTCTATTGGGCTTGAGCCTTTACTACTACATACAGTGGGGCTCAGCAGACTTTACGGTTTTTGATTTCTATAGAGCAACAGCAGGTGGGTTGTATGTTGCACTGATCGACGTACTCTGGAGAATAGTTGCTGCAAAAATTGATACCAAGGTTAGCTGGAAGTCACAGTTCAAAACAAGATTCGCTCTTGGCATATTACTGCAATTTTCAATGCTTTTCGTTGGCCCATGGATTGCCTTCCAAATCTATGAAGCACCTATCGATCTAGTGCTTAAGTACGGTATAGTGAGTTTCTTTTTAGTACTGCTAACAGCTGTAGTGGACTTTACGATTTATTCGTTCAATTACTATTCTAGAGGCCAGATAGAGAATATACAGCTACAAAGAGAACAATTAGAACTGCAGTATGAAGCGCTGAGGACACAGTTGAGTCCCCATTATTTGTTCAATAGTCTAAACACCATTTCATCACTGATCAGTGACAACCCCAAACCAGCGGAGCAATTTGCTAGAAGATTAGTTGAGACCTACCAGTATATCATTCAATCCAGGAATGTAAAGCTTGTCAGCATTAAGGCGGAACTCGACTTTGTTAAAGCCTACATGTACCTCATTCGGGTACGGTTTGATGAGTCAATTACTACGACTATCAATATTGATCAGTCGATTATGGACAATCAGATACCACCGTTGACTCTTCAGATCTTAATAGAGAATGCAGTAAAACACAATTATTTCTCAGCTGATGAGCCACTAGTAGTAACCATCGATACGGATCAAAATGGTAACCTCATCGTCAAGAATGAGAACCGCCAAAAAGACGAGCTCGTTGATTCATTCCGTATCGGTCTTGATAATATCAAGAAGCGCTATGGCTTCTTTACCAACGAACCCGTGTTGATATCCAATCATCAGGTTTTCCAGGTGACACTCCCGATCTTACCCAAACCAGTAGTCGCATGAATGCACAATACATACATGATTGGAAATTTCGCCTGCTTTGGCCTGTCATTCAGGGCTTTTTAGTCTACGTGCTGTTACTCATGGTTTTTGACAATGTGGTCGAGCTACTCGGCAATTTTGTCAACACGGAGATGTACCTCTGCATGATCCTTTCGTTTTTGCTCAATGAGATTATCAGGCTTTGGATTTGGCTCTTTAATCGATACTTGCCTAGCCAGATAGACGGCACACGATTCGTAATTCAGACATTGGGTTCGCTAGTTTGTGTTGTGCTGATCATTGGTGGATCGCTGAGTGCATATTTCATCTATTTGATCGGATATCGATGGGGTGGATTTGATACCGAGTTAATGGCTTTCTTATCGATTTTTGCTGTTTTCACACTGCTGTTCAACGCTATCCATTTGTCCATTGTATTACTCAACTCTCAGAATACCCAGAAGATCAAGCAGGAAGAGTTACTCAGGCAAAACCTAGATTTTCAAGTGCAGACATTCAAGAACAACATCAATCCGACCTTCTTTTATGAGAGTATGGAGCAGTTCCTGATTCTGCTTTATCGAGACCATAAGCTTGCTGACAAGTTTATCTATCACCTATCGGAACGCTATCGATATGTGCTTGAAAATCGGCAGGAAGAGTTAAAGCCGCTAGACCAAGAGCTTCCTACTTTAGAAAGCCTTGCTTTTCTTTTTAACCATCAGTACGATCACTCGATCAAGATTGACAATCAAATAGGACCTGTAGATACTGAGCATTTGGTGGTAACGAATACACTAGCAACCGTGGTAGAGTTACTTACCAGAAAGACCATCATATCGAAGGAGCGCCCGCTGCGAATCAGATGTTATATCGACGACACTGACGACTATCTTGTTTTTGAGGCAAACCTTAATGAGCGCTTTGTCAAAAGTGAAGAAATGGAAGATCGGGCAGACATGTTAGTTAGGGCTTACGAATATTTTACCAGTAAGCCATTCGTCAATGTGAAAGCAGGAGAACAGACATTCATCAAAATACCGCTCCTTCGCGTGCAGGCTGCATAACCCCAATAGAATGAACGTATTAATTATTGAAGACGAAAAGCCGGCTGCTGACAAACTTCAGCGATTGCTTGGAGAGATCGAAGATTCAGCCAAGGTGATGGGAATCGGTACAAGCATCAAAAAGGGTGTGGAGTTAATAACTCAGTATCAAAGTCAGCTAGATCTGATTTTTATGGACATACAACTTACCGATGGACTGAGTTTCAAGATATTTGAACAAGTGGAGGTCAAAGTACCGGTCATTTTTATCACAGCCTATAATCAGTACGCTATTGATGCATTTAAATCAAATGGAATTGACTACTTGCTCAAGCCTCTGACCGAAGAAGGTCTCGAGAAAAGCCTATCAAAATGGAATGCTCTTAAGGAGAATTTCAGCAAACCATCAATGGACAGTTCGGCAATCGAAAGCTTGTTTCATCAACTTCAGGGTGGCAAGAAGTACAAAGATCGCTTTCTTGTAAAGGTGGGTGAGCATATTCGATCTGTACCAACTGCGAATATTGCCGTACTCTACGCGGATGGACGTATTGTCTATTTGATTACTAAAGAAGGTGCAAAGTATACCGTTGACTACAAAATGGAGTCGTTGGAGCAGATGCTCGATCCTGCACTGTTTTTCAGAGCCAACCGCACATTTATTGTAAGCATTGATGCTATCCAAGATGTGCTGGTCTACTCCAATAGCAGACTTAAAGTATCCGTCAGCGCCCAGCTCTCAGAAGAAATAATTGTGAGCAGAGACCGAGTAAATGCCTTTAAATTATGGTTTGGAGGTACTAGCTAATTTTTGACCAATTGATCACATTTTGGGTCAATGAATTGATGTGACGCTTGATGGGCTTATTTTCCGGTAGGTCGAGTTGAGGATCAGCTTCTAGCAAAGCAATTGCTTTCTCACGAGCTAGTCCTAGGATTTCCCCATCCTTACTCAGATCGGAGATTAGCAGGTCCATTAGACCACTTTGCTGTGTGCCTGTCAGGTCACCTGGTCCCCGAAGCTTAAGGTCAATATCAGCGATTTCAAAACCATCAGTAGTTTGCACCATGGTCTCAAGCCTGATTTTTGCTTCTTTGCTTAGTTTGTAATCGGTCATCAATATACAGTAAGACTGGTCCGCGCCACGGCCTACTCGTCCACGAAGCTGATGTAGTTGAGCAAGTCCGAAACGCTCAGCATTTTCTATGATCATGACTGAGGCGTTAGGCACGTTAACCCCTACTTCGATAACTGTAGTTGCCACCATGATCTTGGTCTCACCTTTTACGAACCGCTGCATTTCAAAGTCTTTGTCAGCAGGCTTCATACGACCGTGAACAATACTCAATGGAATATCAGTAAACGCTCGAGCCACACTTTCAAAACCATCCATCAGGTCTTTGTAGTCCATGTTGGCCGACTCTTCGATAAGTGGATAGACTATGTAGACCTGGCGGCCTTGCTCAATTTGGTCTTTGACAAACCCAAAGACTTTGAGCCGTTGCGCATCGTACTGATGGGTGGTCTTAATAGGTTTCCTACCGGAAGGAAGCTCGTCAATCTGAGAGATGTCAAGATCACCGTAAAGCGTCATGGCCAGTGTTCTGGGAATTGGTGTGGCGGTCATTACCAGCACGTGAGGAAAGGACGCTTGATTTTTGTTCCAAAGCTTGGCGCGCTGTGCTACGCCAAAGCGGTGTTGTTCGTCAATTACTGCGAGCCCAAGTCTTTTGAACTTCACCACATCTTCCAGCAATGCATGAGTACCTACCAGAATGTTGAGCTCACCGCTAAGCAGTTCCTCATGTATCTTGATACGTTCCGACTTTTTAGATGAGCCGGTAAGCCTTGCGATTTTCAAGCCCATGGCTTCACAAAATGGTTGAAGACCATTGAGGTGCTGCTCGGCTAATATTTCAGTAGGGGCCATTAATGCCGCTTGAGTGTCACTTCCTATCGCGATGAGCATACAGATAAATGCCACTATCGTTTTACCACTTCCTACATCTCCCTGTACCAGTCGGTTCATTTGCCTTCCGGACCTGAAATCTCGATAGCACTCTTTGATGACCCGCTTCTGAGCTCCTGTCAGATCGAAAGGCAGATGTTCGTTGTAAAAAGTAGTGAGGAGTTTGGAATCATTCAGGACAATGCCCCTGTATTTTTCGATCCGGGATATCTTGAGATTAAGTAGTCTTACCTGTGTATAAAAGAGCTCTTCAAATTTGAGTCTGAACCGTGCTTTTTGAAGGGTTTGATTGTTCTTCGGGAAGTGAATATGGATCATGGCCGAACGCTTATCCATGAGCTTAAGGTCTTCAACAAGCCTGCTGGATAAGTTTTCTTCGAAGCGATCCACCGCTTGTACCAGTAGTGCTTTTATGAGCTTACTAATCGCACGACTGTCCAGGTAGCGGGCCTTTAGCTTTTCTGTAGTGGGATACACCGGTTGCAAGTAACCTCCTTTGAGGTTAGCGGAAGTTACTGGTTCAATTTCAGGATGTGCAATTGAGTATTTCTTACCATACTTATTCGGCTTTCCGAACACCACATACTCTGTTCCCGGACTAATGCGCTTCAGCGCCCAGGGAATACCCTTGAACCATGTTAACTCAATTTCATCAGTGTCATCTTTGAGATGAGCCACTAGGCGCTTCTTCCTACCTGCGCCAATTGTCTCAATATGCCTGACCGATCCCTTGATCTGGATGAAAGGCATGTCTTCGTGTACCTGATCGATAGTATGAAACTGAGTTCGATCTTCATACCTGAATGGATAATGTTGAATGAGGTCAGCATAGGTAAAGATTTCCAATTCTTTACTGAGAAGAGCTGCTCTCTGAGGGCCTACTCCTTTGAGAAATTCGATCTTTGTCGAAAAAAATCTGGACATTAGACCAGTCAGTCAATTTCTAACGGGAAATCATTTTTCCACTCCAGAGTATTCAGAAGGTGGATAATATCAAGTTTGAGATATTCGATTACCGGGGCTAGTGAGTCATTTTTAGTAGCGGTCTTGAAGTAGAGCGCACCCCTTATAAAATTACGCGTAGAGTCAGTCACATGAAACTGAAACTGTGTTGGCACTTCTCCTTCCAATTCGGATACGGAAGCTACATTGCCATTTTTCAGAGCTACAATACTCTCTTCGATGGCGTAGGCCTTGACATTGTGCTGACTAGTGAGTTTATAAGAGTCGTTGAGGTAACCTTCCAGCAGGTCCTGCTTGCTCTTCACAGGCTTGTAGGTCACCTGGATGTTAGCTCCAAGCTCCGGATAATGAATATCTACCCAATAGCGCTCGCTAATCCAGGATGAATCCCTCAACAAAACGGCATGCTTAGATGCTTGAAACTGATAAGGAAACGTATCAGGAATGGCCAGGTATTCGTGAGCAGGTAGCTCAATACGGTTATAGCCTTTAGGTTTAGGGACAAAGTCAGAAGAACAACTTGTAAACCACGCTCCCAAAAGCAATAAACAACTAGTCTGTAAAATTGGAATGCAGCTCTTTGGTTTGAGGGCTGACAAAAACTCTGACACGCTTAATTCTTCTTTGATCAACAGCTACTACCGTAAAAACAAATCTATCGAATTTAATCTTATCACCTGAGTTGGGCAATTTCGAATTGATCTCCAGCAAGAGGCCTCCGAGTGACTCACTTTCACCTTTTACTTTCTCGAACAACGAAATGTCTTCATCAATAATTTTGCAAAAATCGTTGAGTGAGGTCTTTCCCTCAAATATGTAGGTGTTGCTGTCTAGTTTATTGTAGGCGATTTCATTTTCCTCATCGAATTCGTCATTGATCTCGCCTACGATTTCTTCGATGATATCTTCAAGAGTAACAAGACCAGATGTTCCACCATATTCATCTACGACTATCGCCATGTGAACCCTCTTCTCCTGAAAGTCTTTGAAAAGGCTATCAATTTTTTTGCTTTCGGGTACGAAGAAAGCAGGCCGGAGTAAAGCCTGCCAATTAAAGTCTTCCTCTTGTTCCAAGTAAGGTAATAAGTCCTTGATATAGAGTATACCTTCGATCTTATCAACAGTCTCATTGTATATGGGTAGTCGACTATAGCCCGTCTTGTTGATTTGGTCCATCAATTCATGAAAGTCGGTCTCCATGTCAAATGCGGTGATGTCCACTCTCGACTTCATGACTTGCTTTACTGATAGCGTGCCGAAGTTTACAATGCCCTTGAGTATGCCTTTTTCTTCTTCGGTTGCTTCCTTTTCCGCTGTAAGTTCAAGCGCTTCATTGAGTTGCTCAACGCTCACATTGTATCCCTTGCGTTCGATTCTCCTCTCGATCATATTGCCAATACCCAGTAAAAACCAGGTCAATGGGCTTAGCAAACTATAAGACACATTGAGCAGTGTACTTGAGAACCTGGCAAACTGAATACGATTTTGGTTTGCGTAGACCTTGGGAATGATCTCGCCAAAATAGACGATGAATCCAGTAATGATAATCGAAAGGAGTACGAGAATTGTACCCTCAGGTTCTGTGGTGCCGGTCAACTGCCATGTCACAAAAGCGGATAATGTTACAATGGAGATATTGACCAGGTTATTGAGCACAAGTATAGTAGCCAATAGCTTCTGTGGATGCATCAGGAGTGTTGCTATGCTTTTCTCAGCCGGATTGGCAGAGCTTTTGCATCTCGCTATTTCGTCCTGCGAAAGAGAAAAAAAAGCTACCTCTGAGCCAGAAATGAGGCCAGAGAGAATTAGAAGCACTAAAAAGAAAGAACCGGAGAGAAAATAGAAAGGCAGTTGCGCTAGGAGCAGCAGACTTGCCGTAAGGGGTTCACCAGGGTCGGGTTCCAATAAACTAAAAGTTGATTAAACAATTAAAACGGAAGATCATCAATGTCCGTTTCGTTGGTTTCTACTGGCGCAGCGGGAGTACTGGTAGAGTCGCTCGAAGGAGCAGAGGGGCCACCGTCAGATTGAGGGCCATCACCAGCACGACCGAGAAGTGTCATTTCTCTGCCCACCACCTCAGTGATGTATCGTTTGTTACCATCCTTATCATCGTATGATCGATTGGTTAATTTACCTTCAATGTATACCTGGCCTCCTTTTTTAAGAAAGCGCTCGGCAACTTCAGCCAAAGGAGTCCACAACACTACATTGTGCCACTCAGTGTTGGTCACACGCTCGCCTTCACGGTTTTTGTAAACCTCACTTGTCGCTAAGGAGAAGTTGGCTACCGCACGGCCATTATCCAGATGACGCACCTCCGGATCCTTACCTAAATTGCCCACTAAAATGACTTTGTTGACTCCTGACATTACTCTATGTTATTTTTCTTATGAATATCTAAAATAGGGACAAAGCCCCGTTTTTCAAATAGTTTTCAATCAAAATAGGCTTGGCCAGATGGTCCAATTCCGCTTGTTCCACCTGCATTAGTCCAAGTTTGGCACTCGTAGCTTCAAGTACTTCTTCAGAGGCCATACGCAATCGGTAAAACCTTGCTGCAATTCTCTGATGTGTGAGTACGTGTTTGATCACAGTTGACTGATTTTCAAGTATATAGTCACCCATAACCTCATCACCTAGCGTAGCAGCCAGCCTTGAAAGTAGTCCTTCCTGATCCAGGTCGCCTTCTATACAATAAAAATCATGTAGACCTTGCCAGATGTCCTTACCCACTCTTTGTCTCACAAGAACCTGATCATTATACTGGAAGATCAAATAGTGAAAGCTTCTATGAGTGACCTTCACTTTTTTCAGTTTCACAGGCCGTTGTGCAACAGTGCCATTTTGATAAGCAAGACAAGAATTCTGAAATATGCAGCCCTCACAAAGCGGCGACTTAGGAGTGCAATGCGTAGCACCGAATTCCATCATTGCCTGATTAAACTCTCCAGGCTCGTCTTCAGATATGATTTGCAAAGCTAGATTGTAGAAATGCCTGTAAGCAGTACTGCTTGAAATATCCGTGTCATCATCATTTAGTCGTGCGAGTACACGATAGACATTACCGTCTACGACTGGTACCTTTTCGTCAAATGCCATTGACGCGATGGCAGATGCGGTGTATGGGCCCACTCCTTTAAGCTTTTGCAATTCTTTTGCCGAGGTTGGGAATACACCGTCATACTCTTCAACTACTTGTTGAGCGCATGCGTGAAGGTTCCTCGCCCTGGAATAATAGCCTAACCCTTGCCATAAGCGAAGTACCCTGTCTAATGGTGCGGCGGCTAAGTCATCTACACCAGGGAAAGCTTCAATAAATTTACGGTAGTAAGGTAAACCTTGTGTAACCCGTGTCTGCTGCAAAATGATCTCAGAGAGCCAGATTTTGTAAGGGTCACGGGTCTCTCTCCAAGGAAGGTCTCGTTTGTGCGCTCCATACCATCGCAAGATTTGTTTAGCAAAGATTTTCAAGGAGTTAGCACAAATTAAATGCTCTAAAAAAGGTGGGCTTCTATTTTGTTTTCGAGGGGGCAAATATAAATTTGCCCTCATTAATTTTCATTATTTTTTATTCGATAAAGAAAAATAGAAGTGACGAAAGCGGATGTAATCAACGAAATCGCCGATAAGACTGGAATAGACAGAGCCGATGTACAAGTGTCTGTGGAAGCCTTCTTTTCTGTGGTAAAAAATTCAATGGCCAACGGAGAGAATATCTATGTGAGAGGCTTTGGCAGTTTCGTGAACAAGAAGAGAGCCAAGAAAATAGCGAGGAACATATCTAAGAACACTGCTATGGTCATAGAGGAACACCACGTTCCAAGTTTCAAGCCTTCAAAAGTATTCGTAGAGAAGGTAAAAAATAGCGTCAAGGTGAAGTAACCTGACCGAGATGTTAGCCAAGCAAATTGTAATTAGTGCAGCCGGAGTGCTGCTGATAATACTTCTTTACAACCTTCCCAAATATGTTGTAGAAAATGATAAGGAAGAGGCAGAGAGCCAAATCATGCAAAGCTCTGGTGAACAGCCAGCTACGGCCCATGAGTTGTCTGACGGCTTCAAGTCAGATATTATATATTGGAAAAGCCAGCTAAACACAGGAATCTCAGAAAATTATTTTATTTTTGCGGACTCTTTGGTGAGTACCTATTTGAACATGGGTTTCATAGATAGTGCAGTCTGGGTAGCCGAGCAAGCATATGCTTTAGGAGATCAAGGCAAAGCATTTGCCGGCGAGACTTACTACAAGGCGTTCAGCTTTGCTCCCGATGTGGACAGAGCCAATGAATATGCAGAGAAAACCAGAGAAACTTTAGGTGAGATTCTAGAAGAGAATCCCAACGATCTTGATGCTAAGACTAAAATTGCGATGACTTATGTATCGTCATCCAATCCCATGCGAGGCATACTCATGTTACGCGAGGTAGTCGAGGAAGACCCTGCTAACAGGGAGGCGATTTACAACTTGGGCATACTATCTATGCAATCAGGTCAATATGATAAGGCTGTCGAGCGGTTTGAGAAACTGGTAAGTTTAGATGATAGTGATGTTCAGGCCAATTTCTATTTAGGGTTAAGCTATCTGGAAGTTGGAGACAAGGACAAGGCTCGAGAGGCACTCATGAAAGTAAAAGAATTAGATGATGACCCTACAGTGCAAACTACGGTAGATGGTTATCTCAACGAAATAGAGAATTAACAGATATTAAAGACATTGAATTATGCCTTGCGGTAAAAAAAGAAAAAGACACAAGATCGCTACCCACAAGAGGAAGAAAAGACTCAGAAAGAACAGACACAAGAAGAAGTAATCCATATCCCTCATCCACTGAGTAAACTGAATAGAATTGAGTAATGAACTAATCATCAACTCAACTCAGGATGAATCGCGGATAGCCCTTCTTAAAGACAAGAAACTGGTTGAGTTTCATCAGGAAAAAGATGAAACCAAGTTTACGGTAGGTGATATATACCTTGGTACAGTTCAAAAAGTTGTACAGGGATTAAATGCAGCATTCGTTGATATTGGGTACGAAAAAGATGCATTCCTACATTATTTGGACTTAGGTCCCCAGATACAGTCACTCAATAAGTTTGTTAAGAGTAACCTAGGTAGCCGTAATCCGAATCCACGGTTATCTACCTTCAAGCGAGAGCCTGACATCAACAAACTTGGCAAGATCGGCCAAGTACTTACCAGAAACCAAAAGATACTGGTACAAGTAGTAAAAGAGCCGATCTCTACTAAGGGCCCAAGATTATCTTGTGAGTTGTCCATACCAGGCAGATACCTGGTATTAGTGCCATTTTCGGATACGGTCAATGTATCTAAAAAAATTGGCAGTAACGAAGAACGCAAACGTCTCGTCAGGCTGATCAACTCGATCAAACCTAAAAACTTCGGAATCATCATCCGTACGGTTGCGCAGAACAAAGATGTAGCTGAGTTAGACCGTGACCTTCGCAACATTGTCTCCATTTGGGAAAAAGGTATAGCCCGCCTTGCTGATGCTCATCCAAGGGACAAGGTGATCGGCGAAATGAACCGAGCCAATTCTATCCTTCGGGATATGCTCAATGAAGGGTTCGACAGCATCCATGTGGATGATAAGGAACTTCATGATGAGATCCGTGACTACATCAGGACCATCGCCCCTAAAAAAGAAAAAATTCTGAGGCTCTATAATGGCAGAGCCAAAATATTTGAGGCGTTCAATATAGAAAAGCAGCTAAAGTCGCTTTTTGGACAATCTGTGAGCATTGCCGGAGGGGGCTACCTGATTATAGAGCATACTGAAGCCTTGCACGTTATCGACGTGAATAGTGGCAATAAGTCCAATGCCCAAGACGATCAGGAGGCGACTGCCTTGCATGTCAACCTTGATGCCGCTAAAGAGATAGCCCGTCAATTGAGGGTTAGAGATATGGGTGGAATCATAGTTGTCGACTTCATTGATATGAAAAAAGCTGAAAACAAGAAGAAGCTTTTTGAGAAGATGAAGGAGGAGATGAAGGATGATCGCTCCAAGTTCACGATTCTACCGCTTTCGAAATTTGGTCTGATGCAGATCACACGCCAGCGAGTAAGGCCGGAACTCAATATTAAGACGCGAGAGGTTTGCCCATCGTGTGGAGGTTCTGGTAAGATATCTGCCAGCATTATGATCACGGATGAGATAGAGAAGAATATAGATCATCTCTTGAAGCAACAAAATGAGCCTCAGCTGACATTAGCATTACACCCCTATTTGTACGCGTACTTCAGAAATGGTCTTATCTCAAGACAGCTGAAGTGGTTTTTCAAGTACCATAAATGGGTGACTTTAATAGAAGATTCTTCCCTGGCGCTAACAGAGCACACTTTTGTCAATAAGGGGGGAGAAGTAATCGAGTTGGTCTAGAACTTGACACCTATATCGAAGCTGATCATATCATTTTTTATGATCAGCTCATCATCAATAGGTATTGTCTGATCTATTGCGTTGAGTAGTCCTCTGTAGTAGCTAAATCCTGCTGTAAGTATGGTGTTCAAGCCTACTTTATATTCTATTCCGGCACCTAGCAATACTGAGGCATTGAAAAGGTTGAAATCTTCAATGCCTACATATTGCTCTTCATGTGGCTCATCAAATATTCTGACCTCTCCGGTGGCCCCAACCTGGAAGTATAACTTGGCGTCAGGCTGGACCTCATTGGTATACAACTTGAGACTGATGGGGACCATGAGGTAATGCACGCGATATTCTTCAAGGTCCACCGGATAAGATCCACCATTTTCACCCGAGGCAGAAAACGCAATATGCTTCGGTGTGTATATAACTCCTGTACTGAAAGCATAGGTGTCAGAAAGTGGAACGTCAGCTGTAAGGCCAAACAAAAACCTGATAGCCGCACCATCATCAGCAAAATCCAACGTATCAGACTGATTACTGATTCGATTGAGCGAGGCTGAGGGCGAGAATTTCAATCCCAGTTTGGCCTGTGCAGAAGCGGTATATACACCTACCAGAATCAGGACTAAAGTCAGGTAATTTTGCATGCCCGTGAAATAAATAAATAGTTTTGCCATTAAAGATAGTAAATGGGAAGATTCGAAAGATTTTTGTTTTTTGGACTGCTTCTAATGCATGCAGCGTGTACTCAAGAGGGGTGTAGAGAGGTACCCCAAATCGAAACATCCGGGCCCATTGTAATTGACAGGATTGACCATCAACTTTTTACTACAAACGACCAAGAGGAAATCACTCAACTGCTGAGAAACAACCCAGGGTTCTCACGGTACTTTTTGGATACAGATCAATACCCAACAGATCAGATTGTAGCAAGAAAGCTTTATGGACTGATCAATGATCCATATATAGACACACTATACAGTGATACTCAATCCGTTTACGGTGATCTTAGCTGGTTAGCTCAAGACCTATCAGATGCTTTTGCCAGGATCAACTCATATTACCCTCAGTTCAAAACTCCAAAAGTGCAAGCAGCTGTGACTGGTCTCTACAAAGACCTCCTCATTTCTGACTCATTGGTGGTCATCGGCCTTGATCATTTTTTAGGCAGTTCATCGAAGTACAAGCCACTTGATGTACCTGATTATATCCTTAGGAGGTATGATCAAGACCATATGTCATCAATTATCATCAGTTTCATAGCAGGTTGGTTTAACAACACCAACTACGAGGACAAGACCATGCTGGCCGAAATGATCGATTATGGGAAGTCTTTTTATTTTGTGGGCCAGGTGCTACCCTGTATTGAAGAGCGATTCATTATAGGCTATACCGAACAAGAGTGGCAAGATGCTAATGATAATGATGGAATTATATGGGCCAACCTCATTGAGAATGAGCTGTTGTTTGAGACGGACCAAGTGCTCAAAAATAAGTTTCTAGGAGAGCGCCCCAATATTTTTGAGATTGGTGACAGGTGCCCCGGTCGTATTGGCCGGTGGGTAGGTTGGGAAATTGTGAACCTTTATATGGAGCAGAATCCACAGTTAAGCCTAGTTGACCTCATGGCTGAAAGTGATGCCAACAAGATATTCCAGTCATCTAAATATAAGCCTAGAAATTAGTTAATTAGCTTCAGGACTTTGTTGGTGAGCTTTTCTACGCTGTAATGCTCTTCGGCTAGTTTTCTTGCATTTTCTTGCATTTGATACACCATGTCAGGGTTGTCTAACAACTGCCTAATTCTCTGGCAGGCATCCTCAGGTTCATCAGGCCTGTAGCAAATGCCTGTCTCAGATTCTTCAATTATTTTTTTTGTCCAGCCCGTAAGGTTCGAGATTATGATTTTTCCAGCTGCTAGGCCGTCAAACAATTTGTTCGGACTCCCTGAATGGAGGATCGATATATCCTGAAATGAGAGGAATATCGCTTGACATGAATTGATAGCGTCCCTCACCCCTTTCATGTCAGATTTTTTCTTTACAGCGATGCTTTTTAGACCCCTTTTTTTGATCTGTTCTTGTATAGCCGGAAGGCGTCCACCCTCACCCATTATGAGGAATTGCACGGACATCTCCTGCTCTTCAGCAGATTGGGCTACATCCAGCAGATACTCCAGGTGATTGGCAACACCAATGGTACCAAGGTAGCCAATCACAAAAGGGTCCTGAACATTGCTTTTCGTGTGTTCAAAAAAATCAATATCTGACATATTGGGTACAACAGTTACAGGACGCTCTGTTTTCTTCTTAATGTAGTCCGCTATGTCCGGCGACAAGGCAATGATGTTATTAGCTGACTCATATATGCTCTTCTCAGCCTTGTAGAGCCATTTCAAGAGCAAAGGATTCTTAACGACTCCCATTTGAATCGGTACCTCTGGCCATAAGTCGCCAACTTCGAAAACCAATTTGACCCTCCATTTTTCACTTACTTTTTTACCAAGCCATCCGACCGATAGAGGTGTACTTATAGCATAGACAAGGTCTGCCCGATCTAGCTCATCTATTCGTTTAAGTGCTTTTATATAATATGACCAGAAGGCAAATAGCCGACGAACCAAGCTGAAATGGTTAGCATAAGGCACTTGCAAATAATGCACCTCCGTACCCTTAACATGCTCAATGCTTTCAGCTTGGTCATGAGCTGTGACTACTTTGACATCATGTCCTGCTCGTGCTAAGGCTTTGGTGATATGATATGAACGGATTCCTCCACCTTGTAGAGGAGTTTTGAAGTACTGATGAAGGAGGAGAATTTTCATGGATCAAGAAGTAGCTTCCTGACCATAGTTTTTCTCATAATAACGACAGAAGTAAGAGATATCACACGCCTTGCATTTTGGTGATCTTGCCAGGCAAACATACCTCCCATGTAATATCAACCAATGATGCGCTTTCGGAATATGCTCTTCAGGAATATGGCGGACAAGTTGTTTCTCCACTTCTAGAGGCGTCTTGGCATTAAGTGTCGCTAGCCCCAGTCGCTTAGATACCCTAAACACGTGTGTATCAACTGCCATTGTCGGCTGATTGTAGATCACCGAAGCAATGACATTAGCTGTTTTTCTTCCTACTCCCGGCAGTTTCTGCAAATCCTCCAGTGTTTCAGGGATTTCTGAGTTGAAATCATCCACTAGCATCTTGCCTAGGCCGATGAGGTGTTTGGTCTTATTATTGGGGTACGAGACGCTCCGAATGTACGGGAATAGTTCGTCAAACGAGCTAGCAGCCAGGTGTGCAGGAGTCGGGAAGTCAGCAAAGAGCTCTGGCGTCACCATATTGATCCTCTTATCAGTACATTGCGCACTGAGGACTACAGCTACAAGTAGCTCAAAAGGATTGGAATAGTGGAGCTCTGTTTCCGCCTGCGGAAATCTTTCCTTAAAGTGTTCTATGAAAGCATCAAATCTTTCTTTCTTGCGCATCTGTAGAGATTACTTCAATACAGAAGGCAAGTTAGAGGATTTGGAGTAATCAAGAATACGCTGTACTACACTATCACTTGGTTTAATTGCACACTTGTCCAGCTCAGCGAGTGTGGCCACCAATTGATTGTATGTCTCTTGCAACAAGTCGTCGCACAAGAGGGATTTTTCGATTTCTACGTTTTCAGTACTAGATGTTTCGCCGTAGGCGTAGCGGAGTAAGTCATTTTCTGTAAAAGTTTGGGTCATAGGCGATATTTGTTTTCTGCATTTTCTTTCGAAGATTGATCAAGGCATATCGCATCCTCCCCAAAGCAGTGTTGATGCTGACATCAGTCGCATCTGCTATTTCCTGAAAACTCATCTGCATATAATGCCTCATTATCAGTACTTCCTTCTGTGATTCAGGAAGTTCCTGGATTAACTTTCTTAGTAACGCATGAGTATCCTTTTTTATTTGCAATGACTCAATAGAATCTTCAGAAAACTCTAAAGTGTTGAAAACATTGCTACCATCTTCCATAACGATAGTAGGATATCGCTTGGCCTTGCGGAAATGGTCAATCGCCAAATTATGCGCTATACGCAACAACCAAGGCAGAAATTTTCCTTCTTCATTATACCTACCTGATTTAATGGTATTGACGGCTTTGATAAAGCTATCCTGCATTAGATCTTCCGCAGTGTACTGATCTTTTACAATTAAATAGATGGTGGTGAAAACTCGCGACTTGTGCTTTTCAACTAATTGCGCGAAAGCCTCTTCATCCCCTTTCATGTAGAGTGATACCAGTTGGCTATCACTTACTTCTTTTCTAATCATCTGTCTACCTGTTTAATGTGAAGTAGAGGTTTAGATCATAGAATGGAGTTAGAGTTAGATTGATTTTTTATTAGCACAAATTCAAATCTATGTAAATAAGAACAAGAATACCAAACGCAGTTGGGGGATTTCTTTTGAGTAATTGAACAAACAATTTCTTTGCCAGGATCATTTGATATCATTGATGGTCGCATATCAATTGTTCTAATCATTCAATAATTTTGCGCCAGTTTCTCAAATCAAACAAACCTCTTGCCAGAAACCACTACTCTCAACGAAACCCAGATCGATGATCTCAATCCTCGAGAATACATCATTATTAAGCGAGCCAGAGTCAACAATCTAAAGAACCTGTCTGTCGCCATACCAAGAAATAAGTTGGTGGTGATCACGGGTTTGTCTGGTTCTGGTAAGTCTTCACTTGCATTTGACACACTCTTTGCAGAAGGACAGAGAAAGTATGTTGAAAGCCTTAGCTCCTACGCCAGACAGTTTCTTGGTCGTATGGAAAAGCCTGAGGTTGATTATATCAAAGGGGTCTCTCCAGCTATCGCTATAGAGCAAAAGGTGAACACAAGAAACCCGAGATCTACTATAGGCACTACTACTGAGATCTATGATTATTTAAAACTGCTCTATTCTCGAATAGGCATAACGTACTCACCAGTGAGTGGACAGGTAGTAACCAGAGATACAGTAACTTCTGTTGTGGAGGCTATCAACAAATTTGAGGATGATACGCGCTTCATGATTTTTTGTCCGCTGGTTCGTAAGAAGGAGCGGACCATCACCAATGAACTTGAAATCCTGCTTAGTAAAGGTTACACAAGGTTGCTGGTCAATGGTGAGACGCAGTTCATTGAAGAGCTGTTGGAAAATGTAGTGCTCAAACCAGAAGATCGCATTGAGATCCTGATCGATCGATCTTCGGTGCAGAAGGGAGACGAAGATGCCTTATTTCGACTTTCGGATTCGGTTCAAACGGCTTTTTTCGAAGGAGAAGGCACATGCATTGTCCAATTGGCTGATGGTCGGCACTTTGAGTATTCCGATAGGTTTGAGTTAGACGGAATGCTATTTGAAGAGCCATCAGTTAACTTTTTTAGCTTTAACAATCCATATGGTGCATGTAAGCGCTGCGAAGGGTTTGGCAGGATATTGGGCATTGATCCGGATTTAGTGATTCCTGACCCTAATATGTCCATCTACGAAGGGGCCATTGCTCCCTGGAGAAGTGAGACTATGGGGCAATGGCTTCAGCCGCTGCTAAAGAATGGTGCAAAATTCGATTTTCCGATCCACAGACCTTTCAATGAGCTGTCAGAAGAAGAAAGAAAACTAGTATGGACTGGAAATGACTACTTCGATGGATTGGATGACTTTTTTAAACACCTAGAGTCCAAGACCCATAAGATCCAGTACCGTGTACTTCTCTCTCGCTACAGGGGAAGGACAGTTTGCCCTGATTGTAAGGGTACCCGATTGAGAAAAGATGCAGGTTACGTCAAGATCGCCAATAAGTCGATTTCAGAATTGGTTTTGCTGCCGGTTGCGCGAGTGATAGAGTTCATTGACAGTCTCGAGCTAAACGAACATCACACCCGTATTGCCCATAGATTAGTCAAGGAGATCAAGTTTAGGTTAGAATATTTGGACAAAGTGGGCCTTGGATACCTGACACTTAATCGGCTCACCAACACCCTATCCGGAGGAGAATATCAACGTATCAAGCTAGCTACTTCACTTGGCAGTGCGTTAGTTGGCTCTATGTATATATTGGATGAGCCAAGCATAGGATTGCATCCAAGAGATACTCAGCGCTTGGTTGATGTCTTACTCTCGTTGCGCAATCTTGGTAACTCGGTAATCGTCGTTGAGCACGAGGAAGAGGTGATGCGTGCAGCGGACCAGATCGTAGATATTGGGCCGGATGCAGGTGCTCACGGAGGTGAGCTAGTTTTTCAGGGAGATTGGCAGCTGATCCAGTCTGAAGACCAATCGCATACGGCCAGGTTTCTCAATGGTAAGGATGAAGTGGAGGTTCCGAAACAGAGACGAAAGTTCAATCAATCTCTTGAGATCATCGGTGCTCGAGAAAACAACTTGAAGAACATTGACGTGTCAATTCCGCTAGGTGTACTCACTGTAGTAACAGGAGTAAGTGGGTCAGGAAAATCGACACTCATCAAGAAGATATTAACACCGGCGCTCTCCAAGATATTGGGCCTTGGAGGGGAGGCTACAGGCAGATTTGACAGGTTAGACGGTAGTTATAAGGCCGTCACTCAGGTAGAATTTGTGGATCAGAATCCTATCGGGAAAAGTAGCCGCTCCAATCCTGTGACATATGTCAAGGCATATGATGTGATTCGCCAGTTGTACTCAGATCAGCCGTTGGCTAAACAAAGAGGATATAAGCCATCATTCTTTTCATTTAATGTCGATGGCGGTCGTTGCGAGACCTGCCAGGGCGAGGGTGTCGTCAAGATTGAGATGCAGTTCATGGCAGATATCAACCTGACATGCGAGACCTGTAAAGGCAAGCGATTTAAGTCCGAGATCATGGATATCAAATACAATGAACTTGATATCGCAGAAGTACTTGATCTAACGATTGACGAAAGTCTAGAATTCTTCAAAGACAAGACGACAATAGTCAATAAGCTTAAACCGTTGGCTGATGTGGGTCTCGGCTATGTCAAACTAGGCCAATCCTCTAACTCTCTAAGTGGAGGAGAAGCGCAACGTGTAAAACTGGCTAGTTTCCTTGGTAAAGGAGGAACTTCTAAAAAAGATCATATTCTTTTCATTTTCGACGAGCCTACTACAGGGCTGCATTTTCATGATATCCAGCGACTCCTCACCGCTATCAATGCACTGGTCGATCAGGGCAACTCTGTCTTGATCATAGAGCACAATATGGAGGTCGTCAAGTCAGCTGACTGGATCATTGATCTGGGACCTGAGGGAGGCGATGAAGGTGGATCAGTCTGTTTTACAGGCCTACCGGAAGATATGATTAAGCTCAAAGACAACCATACGGCACGGTTTCTGGCAGAAAAACTGGCATAATGAAAGCAATCACTTTTCAGGATGTAAAGCAGTTGGCATTTGAAGAAGTGTCCGATCCATTGATCGAGCATCCAACTGATGTGATCGTCAAAGTAGAGCTTACGGCCATTTGCGGGTCTGATCTTCACATCTATCGAGGGCATGAGACAGGCCTTGACAGGGGTACTATCATGGGACATGAGTTTCTGGGCCAAGTAGTGGAAATAGGAACAAGTGTGCATAATATTAAGTCAGGAGATACTGTGGTAAGTCCATTTACTACTAATTGTGGGCAGTGCTACTATTGCAAGATTGGGCTTACTTGCAGATGTGAGATAGGTCAGCTTTATGGTTGGGTAAGCGGCGGTCACGGGCTTCACGGTGCTCAGGCGGAGTTTGTGAAGGTACCCATGGCTGATGCGACGCTGGTGAAGGTGGACCCTACCGGAAACAAGGATGAACTCCTGATGATTGGCGACATCTTTTCGACAGGATACTATGCGGCAGACAATGGAGGCGTGAATAGTGAGACCTCCGTAGCGGTAGTTGGCGCGGGTCCTGTAGGCTTGATGGCCATTCTTGGTGCGCGCGACCTTGGTACCAAAAATATTTATGTCATAGACAGTGTTAGTGAGCGTTTGGCAATGGCCGAAGAGTTCGGGGCAAAGCCTATTTACTTATCAGAAATGTCTGTTGACACGGTCAGGTCTAAAACCAAAAACAGAGGCGTAGATATAGCAATTGAGGCAGTTGGTAACCCCGCAGCTGCACGACTTGCCTACGAGGTTGTTCGTCCCGGAGGGGTAATTTCCACGGTAGGGGTTCATACATCCGACAAAATGAGTTTTAGTCCGGTAGAGGCGTATGATAAAAACCTGACATATAGATCTGGTAGATGTCCTGCCAGGTACTACATGAGCAAGTTGATGCAAGTAGTTAATGAAAAGAGGTACCCTCTCAACCGCATCATTTCTCATCATATGCCATTGTCAGATGGTGTGGAGGCATACCGGATCTTCGATCAAAAACTTGACCAAAGCATGAAGATCATGCTTCATCCCTGATTTTTTTCATCCCAGATCATGATGACAATTCCGATAGGGTTCGTTCTAGGATTATCATTAATGCCTACCTTAGTTATCGAAGATTAGCAAGAGTCCACTATGAACAGAATTATAACCCTATTGATGATTTTTGCCGTTGGCTGTGCTTCAGTCAAAGTACGCAAAGATGGTGCAGTGGATTTTGGTAAATACCAGACGTTCTACTGTATGGAGTGTCTTGATGAATACTCCCATATTGCTCCTGAGTATGACAACCCCGAGACAAGAGAACTCATTCGTGAGTCAATCATTGCTGAGCTGGAAGCTAAGGGCCTAAAGTATACCGAAGAAGACCCACAGATGTTAGTGGATTTTAAGGTGATCATAGAGGAGCGCACAGCGATCATGACTACACCGGAGACCACTTACTACTATTGGGAGACCTATGATGCACCAACTGTGAGCTTTAAGCGCGGCACGCTTCTTATCAATCTTATAGACGCCTCTAATAATCAGGCCATTTGGCAAGGGGCAGCATCAAGAATCATTGATGAAGATCCTTCCGATAAGTACAATGAAAAAATAAAGTCGAAGGTGGCGCGTATATTCAATAAGTACAACTAATCAAGCAATCGTAAATAACTATGAGAAAGCATATTGTCGCTGGCAATTGGAAGATGAATAATACCCTCGAAGAAGGGAAAAAGCTAACCTCGGAGATTGTCAATATGGTGCGAGATGAGGTAATGGATGATACGATAGCGGTATTGTGCACTCCCTATGTTCACCTTACAACAGCGAGGGACCTGATCGGAGATGCTGCTAACATCTTTTTAGGAGCGCAAAACTGTAGCCAACATGAGTCGGGCGCTTATACTGGAGAGATTTCCGTCGGCATGCTATCTTCTGTAGGTGTTAGTTATGTCATTCTTGGGCATAGTGAGCGCCGTGAGTACTTTGCAGAATCGGATGATCTCCTGGCGGCAAAGGTGGATCAAGTACTCAGTACTGGACTGACACCCATCTTTTGTTGTGGAGAATCCTTAGAAATCCGCGAAAAAGATGAGCAATATGAGTTCGTAACTCAGCAAATCACCAATAGCCTCTTTCATTTGTCACAAGAGAATTTTTCAAAAATTGTGATCGCTTATGAGCCCATCTGGGCTATTGGCACTGGTAAGACGGCTACCTCCGATCAAGCACAGGAAATGCATCACAAGCTGCGGACTCACATTGCTGGTAAGTATGGACAGCAGATAGCCGATGAAACGAGTATCCTCTATGGTGGTAGTGCTAAGCCGTCTAATGCTCCTGAACTCTTTGCTCAGCCGGACGTAGACGGTGGACTCATCGGTGGTGCCTCCCTCAAGTCTAGAGACTTTGTAGATATTATTAAGTCATTCTGATGACTGCACTGCCAGTATTGCTTCTGGGCTTATGGTCTTTGGTCCTACCGGAAAAAGTTCAGCCTAACTACTGTGAGGTCTATGGCACTATCTATGAGACCGATAAAATCTATGAGGCAGACTTCAAGGTCTATGAGGAAGGTTCGGAAGCATTTGCGAATATTATCGTCTTTGAGGAAGACAATAGCTTATATGCGAACAAGCAAGGTCATTGGACATTTATAGATAATCGTGATCTTGCTGATTTTGTTGTCTATTTCACAGATGAATCTCGAGATGCGGAGTTTTCGGTCTACTTCACCTCATTTGAGTCTTTTGCAGGTTGTCAATAGTTGCTTCTACTAATCAGAGTATAGATGAATTTTATTGAGGTGACCTTCACCGTTGATCGGCAGATGGCTGATATTCTCTTGGCAGAGCTTAGTATGGGGCCCTTTGATACTTTCGAAGAAACTGATAAAGGCATCAAAGCATACTCAGAAGGTGACCGGTTCGATGAGGCTTTCGTGGCGGAGATAGCAGATCGGTACCAACTGAAATATGAAACAAAACTCATACCTAAGGAGAATTGGAATGAGGCCTGGGAGAAAAACTACGATCCTATTATCGTAGCTAATGAGGTTTTAGTAAGGGCATCATTTCATGAAAACCTGTCGAAGTATCCGATTGAAGTTCTGGTAGATCCAAAAATGAGCTTTGGAACTGGCCATCATGCTACGACGCATCAAATGATCAATGCGCAACTTAAGCTCGATCATTCTGGTAAATCAGTAGTTGATCTCGGTACTGGTACCGGTATACTTGCTATTGTCGCAGCGAAACTCGGAGCTACCCATATCGAATGTTCTGATATTGACGACTGGTGCCTGGAAAACAGTCATGACAACTTCCAACTTAACAGTTTAGTAGAGATACACACACAAAAAGCAAGTGCCCAAAATTTTATTTATACCAATCCGTTTGATATAGTGCTGGCAAACATCAACAAAAACGTGCTATTGGACGAAATGGACTATTATGGCAGGTTTTGTAAACAAGATGGTCATTTGCTTCTTAGTGGTTTCTACAAAAAGGATATTGACGATATCAACCACAAGGCGCAAGAGGTTGGTTTTTCGTTGATTGCTCAGCAGGAAAAAGATGATTGGGCCCAGCTTACCTTTACCAAATCCGAATAACCTCCAATAGGTTGTTACTGGACTATTCGGTAATTTTATTTCTTGTGACTAGGTGTATGCGATTGATTGTCAAATGTTTTTGTCTTTCTCTAATTGCTCTGAGTTTCAGTTGGACTTCTGATGCGCAGCATTTCCCCTTTTCGCAAGACCCTGAGAAGTTTCATCTTGAAGTAGCGGAAGGTCTAAGAAGGGTTGGGGATGAGGCCGTCGACAAAATCGCAAGTGACCTTACTTCCAACTGGTCGAGGTTCACAGCTGAGCAGAAGACCACCACAATGGAGATAGCACAAGAAATGCGCAAGAGGAGGCTCTCCACATTTCCATATTTCACCAGGTATTTTTTGTATCTGACTTATGCTGTAGAGCAAGCAGGGATCACTGGGGATCAATTGTCCAAGGTCCTGGAGATCAACAAGAATGTCATTTCACAAAAAGATGGAGGTCAATTACTTCGGTTTTATACAGACATGGCCTATCTCTTCGGACGCAATTCGCTCTACAGGCATCACTACAACAATCTGAAGTTTGAGAACGGTTCTTATGACTTTGACTTTATAGCAATGGCCGCCATGGCGCCAGCATTTGATGAAGTGCCCGAAGAGGAGCCACTTCCTATTGAAGAGGAGTTCATAGCTGAAGAAGACACATTCGAAGATGACGAAAAAGAAGAGGACGGCTGGGGTAATGACAACTGGGACTCCCAAGATAATGATAGCTGGGGCGATGACAGTTGGGGAGATACAGATGATTCCTGGGGTGACGATGATGGATGGTCAGACCCTGACAGCTGGGGTAATGACAGTTGGGGTAGTGAGGAAGAATCGGACCCTTGGGCGGATACCGGTTGGGGTGATGATCCCTGGGCAGAAGAAGAAACAGTGGCAGAAGAGTCAAACGCCTGGACCCAGGAAGAAGAAGACCGGATCTTTAATAATGATAATGTTCATCTGGCCGAGGCAGATATTGATCTTGTTGATCAACTGATCAAGGAGGATCAACCACCACCATTGGAAGGGGCAATCGTCAATTTCCAGAATATCGATATGTCGATGGCCTCTATTTATGATTCAATAGGTATCCGCAATGCGACGGGTACACTGATTATGAAAGACAGGGTTTTTATAGGAGAGGCAGGTACGGTGGCCTGGCCTGGTGAAATACCTGGTATGGATGGTGTAGAAGTGGATCTTGAACAATACAATCTTAAAACCAACATTCCCTACATCAAAGCAGTCAAGTCGAAACTGCGCTTCACGCAATTTTTTGAAGGTGAAGTAGATGGGTTTTTCGTGTTTAGAAGCGTGAAAAGGCGTAGGAATATTGATCCTGCGACTTATCCTAAGTTCAAGTCTCACTATTCAGATGTTGAGCTAAAGATCCCGGCGGAGCGACTTACTTACAAAGGAGGTATCGCACTTGAAGGTTCGGTAATGACCGGAGAGTCTGTTTCTGGTAAGAAATCCACGGTGGAGGTATTGGATGGTAAAGGCCGGTCGTTCATTGCTCAGAGCACCAAGTTTGAATTTAGAGATTCTCTGATCCATTCTGAGAACGCTTCCATTGTGATCTACCATGGAGAGGACTCTATATTTCATCCGGCGGTAAAGTTTACCTATGATTATGGTAAGTCTCGACTCAGGCTACTTAAAGAAGAAGGAGGCTTTAAGAATACTAATTACCACTCTTCCTACTTCAAGATGGACTTTAACGCAGACATGATCGATTGGAACCTAAAGGGCGATAGCATGGACATATCTATTCTTAATGCCTCCAATCTTGTTCCTGCCGTTTTCGAGTCTCATGACTACTTCCATAAAAACAGATTGATCAAGCTCTCTGGAATTTACGGTTTTAACCCTTTGGTTGCAGTGATCAACTACGCTCGCAAAATGAAGAGTGCAACGTTCTATATCGCTGAACTCGCAGGACATTATAATGTCCAATTAGATGCAATGAAAGGGGCTATGAAAAACTTGTGGGAGTTCGGTTTCATAGAATATGATCCTTTGACGGGTCAGATTCTGATCAAACATAAGGCCGACCATTACTACAAGTCGAACATGGGCAAAAAAGACTTTGATAATCTTATCGTTCCTTCGGTGACTCAAGAGTCCAATGCTACATTAAGACTCGACAGTACAGAGCTCGTTGTTCGTGGAGTTGAGCGCGTATTGTTTACTACCGATCAACATGTGTATATGGAGCCGGATAGTGGGGTAGTCAATATCCTGAAAGGACGTGATCTGAAGTTTGATGGAATGGTTGTATCCGGAGACTTCCAGTATAAGGGTAAAGACTTCAATTTCAAGTACGAAGAATTTATCGTTGACATGCCCACCATTGACAGTATTCATATTGAAATTCCTGTGATAGATACATTAGCCGAAGGTGGGGTAAGTGATGAAAAGACGTCCCTTCACAATCATCTTAATGAGACTTCCGGGGTGTTGTATATCAACGATCCGACCAATAAGTCTGGGGGTGAAGAATTTTTGAAGTACCCCTATTTTGTTAGTAGCTCTCCTGCCTCAGTATACTTTGATAGCGACGAAATATTAGATGGTGCCTATGATAAGTCTGTTAGATTTTTCATCCCACCATTCGAAATGGACAGTCTTGACCGTGGAGATCTGTCCCATATCTCATTTGAGGGCACCTTTTACTCCGGGGGTATCATCCCTCCTATTGACGAAAAGTTGACAATCCAACCGGATAACTCATTAGGTTTTGTACATCAAATACCGGAAGAGGGATACAACCTCTATGAAGGAGACGCGAAACTCTACAATGAAATTAGCCTGACGAATGATGGCCTGAGATCAGATGGAGAGATCGATTACCTGACAACTTCTGTGACCTCTGATGATTTTATCTTCTACCTAGATTCGACGAGTGCAATAGGTAGTTCTGGTAAGATCGATCCTGGTACACTTGGTGAAGGCTCGTATCCCCAAGCCACGTTTGGAGAATTCAAAATGCTATGGATACCATTAAAGGATAGCATGCTCATTGCCAATTTAGAAGAGCCCTTTAGCTTTTATGATTCGACCGCAACCCTGGATGGACAGGTAAACGTCACTTCGATAGGTGTCTATGGAGAGGGGACTTTGCTGACCAGGGGTTCGGAAGCTATTTCAGAAGAGATGGCATTTAGAGAGAATGATTATTCAGCACGTCATGCCGATTTTAAAGTCTTAACTGAAGACCCTGAAAAACCCGCAATGGATGGTGAAGACATAAGTATTGACTTTGATCTGGTTGCTAATATTGCTCAGCTTAGTCCAGAGCGACCAGGTGTGCCATCTATTGGCTTCCCCTATGCACAAATGAAAACCTCGATTACAAGTGCAGTCTGGGACCTTCAGGACTCAACGGTCACCATGAGTAAACCAGAGGCGGTACCTATCGAAGAGTCGTACTTCTATACTACCCGACCAGAACTCGATAGCCTGGCCTTTAATGCCACACATGCTACATATGACATCAACACCTTTGAATTAGATATTGAAGGTATTCCTTATATCATAGTGGCAGATGCCAAAATCACTCCTGAAGGTGGTAAAACTACTATCCTGGAAAATGCCGAGTTGACCCCCTTTGAGAATGCCACCCTTGTGATCGATACGCTCAATGAGTATCACCACCTCTTTGATGGTAACATAAAGATCCTATCGAGAAACCAGTTTATAGGTAGTGCGACATACCAGTTGGTCAATGCTGCTAATGACTCATTCAATATCAAGTTCGAAGAGTTCAACCTGCAGGACGTACCAATATCCAAGAATAAGACACAGCGAATGACTGTCTCAGGTGGCCGTATAGTTGAACGGGAACAGGTCATCATTTCTCCCGGTTTCTATTTCAAAGGTGACGCAACAATGTATGCGAATCGACAAGCACTTCAGCTCGAGGGGTATGTCCAGGCCATATTACCTAGCAGATCAGATTATGACTATTGGATAAGTTACAACCACAATGCCGAAAGCCCGGAAGTAAAGATCGATGTATCCACGGCTCTAACTGATGGCGGCCAGGTCATCACGGCCGGACTCTTTACTTCTGCCAGGTCAGGAGAGATTTACATGGCTTTCTTAGATGATCGTCGCTCATTTGATGACGAGCCATTCTTCAAACCAACCGGACTGCTACAGTATAACCTGGAAGGTGGACAATTCAAGATTGAACCTGCAGACAAAACCAGCGGTGAGTCGTATGCAGGTACTACTTTTCTATTCAATGACAATTCGAACACCCTTATTTTTGAAGGGCCGGTGAGTTTTATAGAAAACACTGAGAATTTCAATGTCTCAGCATCAGCCCTAGGAGCTGCTAAGCCTGATTCTGGTCTTTATACTATAGACGCGATGATGGCATTTGATATGGAGCTTCACCCAGAGATCACGGATGCCATGACCCTTGATGTTTTGGATATTATTGAGCGATTAGGAGCTCCGATTGCCCATACCAATGAGGCGGATGAGATCTATAAATTGGCTGATCTTATAGGTGATCGAGATGCTAAGACATTCGAACGGCGCTCTGAAAGAGACTATGTGCCATTCTATAATGCATCGCAGCTGCTCGATAAGACACTTGTGATTTCTAATGTGGACATGGCTTTCTCCAAAGATCACAATGCATGGTACAACACCTCGCAGATAGGTCTTTCCAATATCTATCGTAATGATATCAACGGAATGGTTGACGGTTTTATGGAATTCAGAAAGGACCAGGATGGTGGTGATATCGTCAATGTCTTCCTCCAGATTGCTCCGGCCTCCTGGTATTACTTCAACTATGAAGGTGGTCGATTGCTGATGTACTCTTCCAACACAGAGTTCAATACCGCGATCAGCGAGCGCAGCGATGTTGCTAAGGCAGGTTTTGGTAAGTATACCACTGTTGTGGGAGATCAATCAGAGACATTAGGCTTTATCAACAGGTTTCGTGAAGATTATTTCGGTATCACGGACCCATATAACCTTTCATCACCAGACGATATCTTCCTGGATGATGAATCGTTTGACACTATCGATAAAGACAAGGATAAGGACGGCTTTGGGTTCTAATACGCTTTACTTTTTTGATTTAGCTTTGCGAGCAAAACTCACTGATCTATATGACAGCTTTAGCCTACATTGAGGACAATAAACAA
The DNA here is from genome assembly GCA_002435755.1 of Flammeovirgaceae bacterium UBA6059. Lineage (GTDB taxonomy): Bacteria > Bacteroidota > Bacteroidia > Cytophagales > Cyclobacteriaceae > UBA6059. The sequence goes on along the minus strand of DIYH01000002.1, from coordinate 74,949 downwards.
CGTTTTTTGGAGGAATTATTCGAATTATTGAGAATACCCTCAGTTAGTGCAGATTCCAAGTTTAAATCTGATGTTCAGCGTGCGGCTGAATATCTCAAAGGTAAGTTTGAAGAAGCGGGAGTGGATAGTGTGGAAATCAAGCCTACTGATGGCCATCCTATAGTTTATGCTGAGAAGATCCTATCGGAAGAACTACCTACTGTACTCGTGTATGGTCACTATGACGTGCAACCAGCGGACCCCTACGATCTATGGGACACACCTCCTTTTGAACCTACAGTTAGGGATGAACGCATTTATGCGCGTGGGTCTAGTGATGACAAGGGCCAAATGTACATGCATATCAAGGCATTTGAGGCTCTTACGAGCACTTCCGAGCTACCATGCAATGTGAAGTTTATGATAGAAGGAGAGGAGGAAGTGGGGAGTGAACACTTAGCACAATTTGTCAAGAGCAATAAAGAACTTTTAAAGGCAGATGTGATCCTAATATCTGATACTGGTATTATCAATAATGATAATCCTTCTATTACGGTAGGTCTAAGAGGCCTGACTTATGTAGAAGTGGAAGTGACAGGGCCCAATCGTGACCTACATTCAGGTATGTATGGAGGAGCGGTTGCTAACCCTATCAACGTGCTTTGTGAAATGATCACATCATTGAAAGATGAGAGCGGACACATTACTATTCCTGGTTTCTATGATAGGGTGGCCGAACTGACACAAGCTGAAAGATCAGAAATGGCTAAGGCCCCTTTTGATCTTGGTCAGTACAGGGACGAGCTGGAGATCGATGAGGAATTTGGAGAGAAGGGTTACACTACTCTTGAAAGGACAGGAATACGTCCAACGCTGGACGTAAACGGTATCTGGGGAGGCTACACAGGTGAGGGTGCCAAAACTGTGCTTCCCTCTAAGGCATACGCCAAAATATCTATGCGCCTTGTCCCAAATCAGGTCAGCTCAGAGATCACAGACCTCTTCACAGAGCACTTTAACAAAATTGCCCCTAAGTCGGTGAAAGTCGAAGTGAGACCCCATCACGGTGGAGAACCGGCGGTTATTCCTACAGATTCCCTTGCCTACCAAGCTGCTAAAGATGCTTTTATAGAAGCCTGGGATAAAGAGCCCATACCCATGCGTGAAGGAGGTAGCATTCCTATAGTAGCCCTGTTTCAGGAGGAGCTGGGTTTGGATTCTATGTTGCTGGGTTTTGGCCTGGACGAAGATGCCATTCACTCTCCTAACGAAAGCTACGGTTTGTTCAACTACTACAAAGGAATTGAAACGATTACCTTATTCTACAAGCACTTCGCGGCGAAGCACAAGCAACAGTGATAGCTGCCTGACAAATGTATTCACGAAATCAACTGGCTGACCTCCCTGGCGTTAATGGTGCTAACGCAAATCATATGAGACTGAGATTATTATTTTTTCTGGTGCTGGGCACTGTGAATGGAGCATTTGCTCAGATACTAGAACCGGCTAAATGGACTATTGAGAGCAGTGATCCGAAACCCAAGGTTGGAGATGAGATCATTATCAGCTTTAAGTCCGTAATCGATCAGGATTGGTATCTGTATTCCAATGACTTTGATCCGGACCTGGGTCCAATGCTAACCGAAATCAACTTCAATGAAGACCCAAGCTTTGAATTGGTCGGAGCAGTTAAGGCGGTCGGTGCTAAGACCAAGTACGACGAGATCTGGGAGGGTGATGTGAACTACTTCACGGGAACGGGTCTTTTTACCCAGCAGGTTAAAGTGTTATCCCTACCCTTGAATATTTCAGGAGATTATTTCTACCAGGTCTGCTCAGATATTGATGGTAAGTGCATACCCTTTGATGACACATTCGATCTGGCAGAAATATTTGGAGCAAGCACCAAAGAAAAATCAGTAGCATCTGAAGATACATCAGCAAATGGACCTGCCAAGGAGGAATTAAAACCCAGGCTTCTTGCACAAAGGGATGTTTCGGACCCGTATTCGCTACTTTCTTTTATGGTTGTTGCGTTTCTGGCAGGACTTGCTGCTTTGTTGACACCATGCGTATTTCCGATGATCCCGATGACAGTGACCTTCTTTACTGGCAGAGATGGTTCCAGAAGAGGAGGAACGGGCAAAGCGCTACTATATGGATTTTTTATCATTCTGATCTACACCGTCATAGGCTCGATCATAGCACCCTTTATGGGGCCAGAAGTCGCTAATGATCTGGCTACAGGATGGCTACCTAACGTCATCTTCTTCCTCGTCTTTGTGGTTTTTGCATTGTCCTTTTTAGGACTGTTTGAGATCACACTTCCATCCAGATTTGTCAATGCGGTCGATGCACAGTCTGACAAAGGTGGTCTGATTGGCATTTTCTTTATGGCATTCACACTGGTGCTGGTATCATTTAGCTGTACCGGGCCGATCGTAGGGAGTATTCTGGTGGAGTCTGCAGGAGGCCTAGTATTGAAGCCGATACTTGGGATGTTTGCATTCTCATTAGCGTTCGCACTGCCTTTTTCACTTTTTGCACTATTCCCTAACTGGCTCAACAATCTCCCTAAGTCTGGTGGCTGGCTCAACAGTGTGAAGGTAGTATTGGGATTTTTGGAGTTGGCCTTTGCATTCAAGTTTTTGGGCATTGCCGATCAGGCTTATCACTGGCGTATACTGGACCGTGAGATTTATTTGGCTATTTGGATCGTCATTTTCCTGATGCTGGGGCTGTATTTGCTCGGTAAGCTAAGGTTGCCGGGTGACAGCCTAACGGAATCCATTGGTGTTCCCAGACTCATTTTAGCTATGTCCACATTCGTCTTTGTGGTTTATATGATTCCGGGGATGTTCGGCGCTCCTCTGAAGGCACTGGCAGGATATCTACCGCCAATGTCCACACATGATTTCAACTTAACTGGTATAGTGCGTGAGAACAGCGGCGGCTCTCCCGTTACATCCAGGAAAAATGAACTTTGTGAGGAACCAAAGTATTCGGACCTACTACATTTCCCACACGGTATAGAGGGTTATTTTGACTATAATCAAGCTTTAGACTGTGCAAGATCGCAGGGTAAGGCCTTGTTTATTGACTTTACAGGCCATGGATGTGTCAATTGTCGTGAAATGGAAGCAAGAGTATGGTCTGATCCGGGAGTACTGAAGATGCTAAAAAATGATTTTGTCGTAGTTGCACTTTATGTTGATGAAAAGACCGAGCTTTCCGAAAACCAGTGGTACACATCATCCTACGATGGAAAAATCAAAAAAACGATCGGAAAGCAAAACGCCGACTTCCAGATAACCAGATTTAATAACAATGCTCAGCCGTATTATGTGATACTGGATCAAAATGAGGAACTTCTGGTTGAACCTAAGGCCTATGATCTTGAAGTCGGTAACTTTAGATCGTTCTTACAATCAGCAATAGATAATTATTCTAAGTGATAAGCCTAAATCTCTGCAGAGAAACCATTTTTAGAAGCAATTTGCTATGGTGGGCAGCCGCCTTCCTATTTATTACTTCATGTAAACCTGACCAACCCAAAGAGGAACTAGGGAGCGCAAAAGACAGTTTACTTATCAAGCCACCTGAGCCACCGAAGGAGACTTTTTATGGTATTGAAGTTGACTCGCTGAATGTTGTACAAAGGAAGATCAGATGGGGTCAAAATCTTGCAGATATATTGTTACCCTACCAGGTAGAATATGCTACGATCAATTCACTTGTGAGTGAAGCCAAAGAAGTTTATGATGTAAGAAAGCTTGTGGCTGGTAAAGACTATTTTTTATTAGTGACACAAGACTCCATTCCTAAAGCTGAATATTTTGTTCACGAACCAAATTCGTATGAATATGTGGTGTATGGCCTTGGAGATTCAGTCTATGCTCAGCGCCAGGAAAAACAGATTCGGTTAGTAGAAAAGACCATTTCTGGTATCATCCAGTCGACAATGTATGAGACAATGATGGAGCAAGGAGCGTCTCCTGAGCTTGTTGATCAGCTCGTTGATGTTTTTGCATGGCAGGTGGACTTTTTTAGAATCCAACGAGGAGACAAGTTTAAAGTGATCTACGAAGAGGAACAGGTGGACGGAGAGGCTGTAGGGATAAGTAAGATCAAAGGAGCTTATTTTGATCATTTCGATAGAGAATACTATGCAGTGCACTACAATCAAGGAGGTGGTGTGGATTTCTTTGACGAAGAAGGAAACAGTCTGAGAAAGGCATTCTTAAGGGCACCACTCAATTTTACTAGGATCAGTTCAAGGTATTCCGGTAGGAGATACCATCCGGTATTAAAGAGGTTTAAGGCCCACCTCGGTACAGATTATGCGGCCCCTACCGGAACCCCCATCAGGACAGTGGGTGATGGTGTGGTCCTGGAAGCAACTTACCACAAAGGCAATGGCAATTATGTCAAGATCAAGCACAATAGTACTTATACCACGCAGTATTTGCATATGTCAAAGATTGCTAGCGGTATTCGTAAAGGGACAAGAGTAGCTCAAGGTCAGACGATTGGGTATGTAGGAAGTACTGGATTGGCAACAGGTCCACACTTATGCTTCCGTTTCTGGAAAAATGGAGTGCAGGTAGATGCTCTGCGCGTTGATATTCCGCCCTCTGAGCCCATTAGTGAGAAGCATGAGCCCACTTTTCTCTACGTCAGAGACAAGATCATTGCGCAGCTCAAGGAAATATCATATCCTGGTGCTTCTTCAGATCCTCAACTTTTGGCCTCTACAGGTCCTCTTGCAGGCGAATAGATCATATTGATCGATAATAGTAGATAGGCAAAGCCAAATATTTACTATTAAGGAATATTTTTAGTTATTTAAAGTTTGATTTGTCTAATCATGAAACGGATGAGATGCTTCATTAGCAATGCTACTATTATAATAGGGTTAAGTGTAGGGCAAATCGCGCTTGCACAAAGTGGAAGTACGGCGATGGTCAGGGTGACTGGTACATTGTACTCTCAAGAGGATAGCTCGAAGATCGAAGGGCGAGTGCTCTACGAAAAGCTTCCCTATTACGATGATATGGGTATGGTTTCAAGCAATAAAGAGGGTAACTATACGATCTACCTTCTTCGCGGCAATCAGTATAATATTGAGGTCAGCGGCTCTGGTTATGAAGCCGTGAAATCTGAAATGGCGCCTAGCGTAGAAGAAGAGGTCGACCTAGTCCAAAATTTCTATTTGCCGATCAGCAAGGAACTGCGTCTTATCAAACTGGACAACCTGATTTTTGCTAGGGGGCGATCAGTCATAAGCTCCGACTCCTATTCCGAATTAAACGATCTTGTTGAATGGCTTGATGAAAGACCAGACAAAATTATTCAGCTTGAAGGACACACAGATTTTCAAGGTAATTCTTCAGCTAATATGCAACTGTCCCAGGACAGGGTGGACGCAGTGAAAGATTATCTTGTCGACAATGGGATCAAGAAAAACCGGGTCTTAACGAAGGCTTTTGGAGGTACACAACCACTCTCAACAGAAAGGACAGATGAGGCCAAAGCCATGAATAGGCGTGTGGAAGTGAGAATCATTAACTAGCTATAGGGATCTTAAAGAATCATTCATTGCAAGTACTTTTTAATCATCGATATATGTACGCTAAGATTTTGAGCCTGATGCTTGTTTTGGGCACTGTATGGTCGGCACAGGCACAGGAAACCGTGGTGTGGGCTTCTAACGTTTATGAAGTGTCTTCTGAGACAGGACCCCTTCAGTATTCAGCTATTCAAGCACTACACAGGCCAAACTTCTTCCCAAAAGGAGGAGACAGCCCCAATGCCTGGAAGCCACGCCATGATAACAAAGAGGAGTTCATCGTGCTGGCTTTCGATACGCCTATCAGAGCTCAACAGGTGGCTATCGCCGAAACTGAAAATCCTGGAGCAGTGAAAGCGGTTTACGCTTATGATTCTCAGGACAGAGAGTATCTATTGTTTGAGTTAACTCCACGTCCTCTCCCAATTGAAACGAGGCTTCTTAATCTATTCTTTGAGATGACTAGTTATGAAATTGAATATGTCAAGATAGTACTTGATGGTGCTGTAGTTCCAGGGTTCAATAGTATCGATGCTGTTGGTTTATCTGCCTCCAACATTCCAATCAATGTATTAATCAACATTGCCCCAGGTGTCAATCAAAACCTTGAGGCTGAACGTCTCAGCACTAACGTAAATTCCACTTATATTGAGCATAGCCCAATACTTTCACCCGACGGTAAGACGCTCTATTTCAGCCGACAGTTTCATCCTGACAATGCAGGTGGCGTTGATGACAATGAAGACATTTGGTATTCCGAGCTCGATGAAGCAACTGGAGAATGGCTTCCTGCTAAAAATATGGGCCCTCCTCTCAACAACGCCGGACCCAATTTTATCAGCTCGATCACTCAGGACGAAGAGGGTAATACGACATTTCTGCTAGGCAATCGATATGGCAAAAGAGATAGAATGTCTGTAGGTGTGTCTATGGCGACCATGACTGCTGATGGTGACATTAGCAAGCCGCAAAACCTGGAAATTGACAATTATTACAATTACAGTCCAAGGGTCGACCAGTTCATCAATACCTCAAATGATGTCATGGTGTTGGCTGTGGAGCGAGATGAGACATATGGAGATAGGGATCTTTACGTGATCTTCAAGAATTCTGATAAGTCCTGGTCTGAGCCGCTTAATATAGGTTCAGATCTCAATACGGCTGACGAGGAAGCTGCCCCCTTTATTGCAGACGATAACAATACACTATATTTCTCATCGAGAGGTCATAGCGGTCATGGGGGCCTTGATATTTTTGTGACAAAGCGACTAGATGATAGTTGGACTAAATGGTCCGCACCTCAAAACCTCGGTGCTGCTATGAACACTCAGGATGATGATGTCTATTTCAATATGCCGAGCTCAAGCACTCACATTTACTTTACCAGGGGTAATAAAGAGGAGGACACTGATATATTTAGGTTCAACGTTGATGAATTTTTCACGACGGATGAGCCAGAGCCAGACGTAGTGTTCGTAACAGTAAAGGGCAGGGTGCTCAATGCTGAAACTAATGAGCCACTCTCTACAGATATCATTGTAGAACGACTTCCTGATGGTGTGGATGTAGGCAAAACGGTATCACAGGCAAGTACTGGCAATTACCAACTCAAACTGAGACCTGGAGCGATGTATGGTTTCTTAGCGGAAAAAGAGGGATTTATTGCTGTGAATGAAAATGTAGATCTGAACGACATTGAAGACGAACAGATATATGAAAAAGACCTGCTTCTGGCGCCAATCAAAGTAGGTACCAAAATCGTTATCAACAATATCTTCTTTGATTTTGACAAGGCTACATTAAAGACTGCCTCATATCCGGAACTGGAAAGGATATTAGAGTTTCTCCAATCCAATGACATAGGAAAGATCGAAATTGGCGGCCATACCGATTCTGTTGGAGATGACAGCTACAATCTTAGCCTATCCCAGCGAAGAGCTGATGCAGTTTATTCTTATTTTGTAGATAATGGCATCTCGAGTGGCAGAATGGAGTCAAAGGGGTATGGAGAGACGGAACCTACCGTGACAAACGACACACCGGAAAACAGAGCGATAAACAGGAGGGTGGAGTTTAAAATAATAGAGTAAGCTCTATCTATTTTGATATAAGGCGCTCATAGATTGAGCCATATCTATCTGAACGATCTCTTTAAAACCAAAAAAACGATTGTTAGGATAAAGAGATATTGCTAAGTCAATGAATGATTCGGCCGACGAATGGCTACCAGCATTATAAGCAGCCAACGCCAGATTGTAATACTGTAACCCTGCAAGATTTGATAATGAAATAACCCTGTCGATACGATAAGGAATGGTAAAAAAAGTGTTGTCAGACGTACTACTGGTCAGTATCATTTCCGAGGCATTTTCTCCCTCGCGATAAAGCTTAATGCGATCATTGATTACCACTGGGTTGTCAACAAATCCGTGTAGTGGGTCGGTTGTTTCAAAAAGGATATCTTTTTGATGTAGATGAACGAGTAGATAAATATGGAAATCTGTCTCTTTGATCGAATAATCAATGTCAAGGGCATCAAGAACCAAAGCGTAAAGAGCCGTACCTGTAACACAATCGTAAGCCTTAGCATCTTCGAACAATTCCAATAGTGAGGCAGAGCCTTTGTAGTTAAGCAAGTATTCACTCTGTATTCTGTAAAACAACTTCTTCAGGAATCGCTTTTCGTCTGGAGTTTTGCTTCTGAGACTTTTGAAAGCTTTTATGTTCTCCTCGAGTGAAGTCGTTACCTCTTGAATCATCTCAATATTCCCATTCCGAAAGAAATCGGAAATAGCTTCAGTGCCAATCTTCTCCTGACCTTTAGAGGTCAGGCCAGAGAGTAGAACGAGATATGTACCAATGAGTAGAGACTTAAACAAAGACCTAATGTTAACTATATGTTAACAAATTTAACAATTAATTAATATAAAATGAAATTGAATCTAGGATTAGGTCAATTTGAGGGTGCTTTGACTTAATTTCATTCTACCAAAACTTGATGAAATGATGGCGGACCTAGAAGCAGTGAAAGTGAGTTATGGCTTTGTTGAAGTCTTTAGCACTCAGAAAAGGAGGGCGGTTGAAATGCGCCAGCGACCCATAAGAGATCGGATCTATACGCTCAAGAGGTTAAGATTGATTGTTGAGCAGCATAAAGATGAAATACGACGGGCTGTCTACTCAGACTTTAAGAAACCCGCACTGGAAGCCGATCTTTCAGAGACTTATGTGGTGATCTCAGAGATCAATCATGCGATTAAGCACCTGAAAAGGTGGGCGCGACCTAAGTCAGTATCTGGTAATGTGACCTACTTCGGTACATCTAGTATGGTAAGATACGAGCCTAAAGGAGTCTGTCTCATTATCGCTCCATGGAATTATCCGGTCAATTTGCTTCTGGGCCCTACAGTTTCTGCGATAGCAGCTGGCAATGCAGCCATTCTAAAGCCTTCTGAAGTGACTTCTCACACTTCAACATTGATGAAAAGACTTATCAATGATAATTTCCCGGCCGATGAGCTTTATGTAGTAGAAGGAGGAGTAGAGCAGACTCAGGCATTACTTAAGCTTCCATTCGATCATATTTTCTTCACTGGTGGTACTGCTGTTGGTAAGATCGTTATGAAGGCTGCAGCTGAAAATTTGACCTCTGTCACTTTAGAGCTTGGAGGAAAATCGCCTGCGATAGTCGATAGTTCTGCGAACCTAAAAGATTCGGCAGAGAAGATTGCATGGGGTAAATGGGTCAATAATGGCCAGACCTGTATTGCGCCTGACTACATAATGCTACATCCATCCAAGAAAGCAGAGTTCGTCTCTGAACTAAAGACTGCTATCAATAAACTGTACCCCACCGACCAAAGAAGTTTAAGTGAAATCAAGGATTACTCGCGGGTGGTCAGTGATAGGCATTTCAATCGATTGGAATCAATGATTAAAAATGCAGTGGAATCTGGTGCTGATGTTGTACACGGAGGTAAGTCTTATGCTGAAGAAAGATTAATCGAGCCCACTATTATTATTAACCTACCGGAACAATCTGACCTACTTTCTGATGAGGTATTTGGCCCAATACTACCCATTGTGGAGTATGAATCAATAGAATCAGCAATTGACTACATTAATTCGAAGGACAAACCATTAAGCTTGTACGTTTTTACAAAGAACAGTGATGTTACTGAGGAAATACTGGCAAAAACCAGCTCTGGCACAGCTTGTATAAATGATTGTGTATTGCAGTTTATGCAACCTAATTTGCCGTTTGGAGGAGTCAACCATAGCGGGATTGGTAAGGCCCATGGCGAGTTTGGCTTTATTGAGTTTTCGAACCAAAAAGCTATTCTCAAACAGAGAGTTGGTCTTACATCAGCCAAGTCGTTATATCCTCCATATAATAATGTAAAGCAAAAAATGGTTGACTTCATGATGAAGTATATTTAACTCGCTACTTGTTATGAGAAATACAATACGATGGGCTTTACTTCTGCTAATTGCAGGCGCCTGTAGTTCACCAGAAACCAAATCAGAACAGGATGTGCTAGACGGATCTTGGGATGCCCAATGGGACACAGATCCTACCGCATTTCCCGACGTTTCTGATGCTTCAATATTTACCATGAATGGGAATTTTACCTTCCGGGATGATCAGGTTACAGTTACAGCCCAGGGTTTTCCAGGTTGTATTTTCAGTACTGATACTCTTTCTCATACGCTTAGTTGGCAACTTAAAAATGACACCTTGAGCTTGATCAACGAAGGAGATATTTATGGCATGACCTATAAAGTACTAGGCATCAATGAGAAGCAAATCAAGTTGCAGCTGATGGATGATATTTTTGTGACATTGAGCCGCTAGTATTAGATTAACTGCTGCTTTTGGAGTTTTTTGCATTAAACCTTGCAATTTTAAGCATCATTTGAGGACTTGGATCAAGCCTTCCATCGAACTTCTCCAATACGTTGACGCAATCCTTGTATTTTCCGCTTTGGAAATAGCAGACGGCCAATTCTTCAGCGAGTCGTTTATTAGTTGACTGAATATCGAAAGCCTTTTGATAATAAAATGAGGCCTTTTCAAGCTGACCTTTACTGAAATAACTTCTACCGAAAGTGGCGTTGAGTCTTGGACTATAGGGATGGTCGGCCCAAGCCTTATTTAGTGATTCAAGCGCTTCATCGAACTTTTTCTCTTGATTGTAAACCAAAGCTTGTTGTAAATGGGGTGAGTCGCCATGTCGGTTCAAGGGATGGACACTTTTGATAGCATTATTGAGTTGATAATGCGCTTGGGCAAATTCCTTATTAGCACTACTATCCTGGCTTTTTTCAATATGTTGCTCGAAAATCATGAAAGAATAGGTCCAATACACAGCTATTACGGTGACGCACAACCCAAGGTAAATAGCCAATTTTGGGATTCGAATTGATGATTTAGTATTATTATTCGCACCAGAGAGACTCATAATAAAACCGATCATAAGGCCGGAGTACACCATATGAGTAGGCTGGTAATTACCGAAACTGAAAAAATAATCGGATAAATATGCTAAAAACCCAGCTCCAAACAGAAAAACGTATGAATTACCAATACTTGAAGAAATCAGTATCTTGAAGATAATCAGCACAAATCCGGCATATGCTAGGAAACCGATTATACCTGTTTCGCAGAGTATTTCGAGATAAACATTATGGGCTTTTGAAAGCACCACCCTACCTGACTTGACCCTATTCGGTTGATAGGGGTTATTGGCGTAATGAATTTTCCAATTCCCAAAACCTACACCGTAAACAGAGCTTGATTTTAAAATATCAATTGAGCCTTCCCAAATAGTGAGGCGTTCTTCGATCGAGCTTTGTCGTCGAAAAGGATTATCACTTTTTAAATAGGCATTCAACCCATTTGAGACACTATTAAAGTAATTGTGCCCCAAAACAAGACCAGCTATAATAGCAAGAGCTATTGCTGACCATACTAGTTTCTTATTTATCTTGATCGTCGCACTTCGTCGCAGGTGTGTTACTACCGCCAGAATTACCACAAATCCAAAAATCAATAGTGACAGAACTGCAGACCTGGTTTCAGAAACGGCTATACTGGTCAAAACAATGGCCAAACAGGTGATCGAAATGTATTTGTTTCGTCCGTTTAAATATATACAGGCCGTTGAAGCAAAGGGTAGAACCAGCACTTGAGATGATCCGAAAAAGTTCCTGTTGAACTGTAAAGCGGTGGGGGGTGCACCGGATATCAGAATATCCGGGACTAAATCATAATATTGCAGTATTCCAAAAGAGCCCGATATACCCCCAATAACTGTGATAAGGAAGGACAAGAACTTTATATCGATTCCATTCGAAAACATGTACATGCTGATACATATCAACAAGACCAAGTTTACATTGATCAAGAATGGGAATATGCCCTCAATAGCATTTACTCCGAGAAAAGCAGATATAATTCCAACTAAAGAAAAGCTCAAATAAGAAACAAGACCTAATAACTGAAGCCTGCTAATCTGTGGTAGTTTGAGCTGTCGATAAATGAAGAAATAGGCTAAGAAAAAAAAGCAAAATAAAGACATACCCAGATGTCTGATAGCAAATCCCGGGTCACCGTTTTTGTTATTGAATATAAATGAGGTCCAGATAATCAGAATAACCAAGCTGAGATTGGCAATCAACTTATCTGGTCGCTTAAAGGCTTTTTGAGAAACCATTTATAGAAGTTAACCTTTCCTCAAGTATACCAAGATATTACTACGCATCTGCCGTAATTACTTCCTAATTCATAAAAGTTATCATACGATCCCGATCTTTTAGACGGACTGAAATTTTTATTCAAACATTTGGAAACAATAAAAACGCCCTCTACGTTTGTTCTCTCAAGTCAATTATTCCGGTAATTGATTTATAAAGAAGCGTGGAGAGACAGGCTCTTTGAAGCGCTAGCAACCAAGATGCAGGTCCAAGGTGCTAATTCCTGATCCCCAAGGGGAGAATATAAATGGAAATTACTGATGAAAAGTCACAAGACACCAAGTAACGTTGCGAGCACCTTCCTAAACGAATCAACGTTTATCAATAACTCATCTATTGTATTTGACACTACGTACGACTGCTGTTGTATGTGTTGTTGTTGCTAAGTCAGCCCAGACATCACTTAGCAAAGTACCCTTTCGCCGACTAGAGTTCGTCGAGCACGGCGTACACATATCTCTGAAATAAAATTCTTAAATCAATAAACTTCCAATTATCATGTCAGAATTAAAATTTGAAACCCTACAACTCCATGCTGGTCAGGAGATAGATGAAACCACAAGGTCACGTGCAGTGCCTATATATCAAACATCATCTTATACCTTCAAAGATGCTGAGCACGGAGCTAACCTTTTCGCACTCAAGGAATTCGGGAACATCTATACAAGGATAATGAACCCTACGACAGATGTATTCGAGAAGCGAATTGCTGCACTTGAGGGGGGCGTAGCTGCGGTGGGCACTGCTTCAGGACAGGCCGCCCAGTTTCTTGCTTTGAATAACATCTTGCAAACAGGTGATAGCTTGGTATCAACTAGCCATCTCTATGGTGGAACCTATAATCAATTCAAAGTGGCTTTTAAACGACTCGGGATAGAAACGCGTTTCGCTAAAGACGATAGCCCAGAAGAAATAGAAGGCCTAATTGACGAAACCACTAAGGCCATTTACCTGGAGAGTATTGGGAATGGAGAGTTCAATGTGCCTGACTTTGAAGCAATCGCCGCGGTGGCTCAGAAGCACGATATTCCATTAGTTGTTGATAATACTTTTGGAGCCGGGGGATATCTGTTTCAACCACTGAAGCATGGTGCCAATATTGTAGTCGCTTCCGCAACTAAGTGGATTGGTGGCCATGGTACATCAATCGGAGGTGTGATTGTTGATGGCGGTAATTACAACTGGGGTAATGGCAAGTTTCCACAGTTCTCAGAGCCAGCGGAAGGTTATCATGGTTTGAACTTCTGGGAAGTATTTGGTGAAGGCAACCCTCTAGGACTACCTAATATCGCTTATGCCATTCGGGTACGTGTAGAAGGTCTTAGAGATTTTGGCCCAGCACAGAGTCCGTTCAATTCTTTCTTATTGCTTCAAGGTTTAGAGACGCTTTCATTGCGTGTCGAGCGTACAGTAGATAATGCCCTCACCTTAGCTGAATGGCTTGAGAATCACGATTTAGTAGAGAGTGTCAACTATCCTGGTCTAGCAAGTAGCAAATACCATGAATCTGCGAAAAAATACTTGAAGAAAGGTTTTGGTGGCGTATTCACGTTCAAGGTAAGAGGAGGCAAAGAAGTAGCGGAGAAGTTCGTGAATGCACTTTCGCTCGTGAGCCACTTGGCAAATGTCGGTGATAGTAAGACACTGATCATCCACCCTTCGTCAACCACACATCAGCAGTTGAGTGATCAGGAGCAATTGGATGCGGGAGTTGATCCGAACTTGCTCCGTGTATCTGTCGGAATTGAGCATATCGACGATATCAAGGCCGATTTTCAGCAAGCGTTCGAACAAGTATCTAAAGATGTGCTAGAGCTAGCATAAGCGATGGTAGAAAATCACATTTTCGAATACAACAATCTATTTGAGTTGGAGACCGGGGGGACATTACCCGGTTTCCAACTTCAATACTCAACTTCTGGCAAGCTCAATGCGGACAAGTCCAATGTTGTTTGGGTTTGTCATGCATTGACGGGAAGCTCAGATTTTGAGGATTGGTGGCCGGGACTTTTTGAAAATGGCGCGTTGTTTGATCCTCAGGAGTATTTCATTATCTGCGCTAATGCCTTGGGAGGTTGTTATGGTTCTACGGGCCCATTAAGTACAAACCCGATTACAGGTCAGCCGTTCTACCATGACTTTCCTGAATTAACCAACAGAGATATTGTTCGAACTTTTGACTTACTCCGTCAGCACCTTAATATTCCCTCGATCCATGTCCTGATGGGAGGATCGCTTGGTGGTCAGCACGCCGTAGAGTGGGCTATTCAGTACACTGAAGATATTGAGCACCTGATTGGTGTGGCGACCAATGCGCTGCATTCTCCTTGGGGAATAGCGTTCAATGAATCACAGAGAATGGCCATCGTAAATGACCCCACGTGGAAAGAAAGCACCGAAATTGCCGGCATAAATGGAATGAAAACTGCTCGATCCATTGCCCTTCTCTCCTACCGGAATTATAGCATTTACCAGGACAAGCAGGATGATAGCCATGAATACAAGCTGCGTGACTTCAAAGCCTCTTCTTACCAGCAATACCAGGGTGAGAAGCTAGCACAACGGTTCAATGCTTATACATATTGGACATTAGCAAATGCGATGGATTCACATAATGTAGGTCGAGACTGGGATAGTATCGAAGCTGCACTAGGAAGAATTAAAGCTAAATCAATGTATATAGGCATACGCTCAGATATACTTTTCCCTATTGAAGAACAGATCTTTCTGGCAGCAAATACAAGAAGATCAGCCTTAGATATTATCGATTCACGATATGGTCACGACGGCTTCTTAGTAGAGACGGATCAGATTGCCCGAAGCATTAGAAACTTCTACCAAAAGAATTCACCTGTACTGGTCTAGGCCTTTAGTTCTGATTCTGCTTTTTGGCCAAGTTCTCTTAGTACTTTGAACAGGAAATCAATGTCTGAAGCCGTGCGGCGATGATTGGTTAGATTGATACGCAGTGACGTGTGATTGTCAATTTTCGTTCCTGCAAAAAAAATACGCCCATCATTCTCGATGAGTTCAAGAAGCTGATCATTAATTTGATCGAGCTGTTCAATGGAATAACCACCATTTCCAACGTAGCGAAAGCAAACAATAGATAATGGCACTGGGGCCAACAGCTCAAAATCATCGCTTTCCTCAACTAGTTCTTTGGCGTAAGTAGCCAATTGGCAATCATTTTCAATCGCGAGTCTTAGTTTCTCCGCGCCATAGGCTTTGAAAGTCATCCAAACTTTGAGTGCTTTAAAGTCCTTAGTTAGCTGTAGATTGTAATCCATAAGATCCTCTCGGTCTGATTGGTCTTTCCCTCCCCTTAGATAATCCGGCACCATACTAAAGGTATCGCGCAGGTGCTCCTTCTTTTTGACTATAACACAAGCGACTTCAAATGGCACAAAAAACCACTTATGTGGATTGAGTAGTATCGAATCCGCCATTTCGAGACCATCAAATTGATCTCTTACTAACTGTGTTCCCGCTCCTGGTAAGCCATAGGCGCCATCTATGATGTACCACAGGTTATGTTTTTGCGCTAGCTCGCCTAACTCTCGAAGTGGGTCAACAGATCCGGTATTTGTAGTGCCGGCAATACCCACGATGCAAGAGGGCAGAAAACCATTTTCTCGATCTTCTATGATAGCTTTTTCAAGCGAATCCAGGTTTATTTTGAAGTGTTGATCAACAGGTATTTTCCTAAGATACTTTTTACCCAAGCCCAACATGTCCATCCCTTTGTCAATACTGGAATGCCCTTGTTCTGAGACGTAGACCGTCATGATTGGCGCACTATACATGCCTTCATTGGCCATGTCGACTGGGCATTTAATCTTACGCATTACAGCCAGGTTGAGGAAGTTGGCGACAGATCCGCCACTGACGAGTACGCCAGCGGCATCTTCAGGATAGCCTATGAACTTGCTTATCCATTTGATCACGATCTTCTCTATCTCAGAATTCGCCGGGGCACTGTGCCATTTTAGATTATTCTGATTGAGTGCGTTTCGCAATATTTCCGCTAGGATAGCCGCTTGATTACCCCCGCCTGTTATATAGCCATAGTAGTTAGGGCTGGGATTGAAATTTGAGGTTTCAAAAATATTGGTGCGGATCGTTTCAAGTAGTTCCTCTGCCTCGGTCGCATTTTCCGGTAGTGGCTCATCGAAGAACGCCTGAATCTCTGACGGGTTATAGTTGTTATAGATCGGCTTTTCTCTTAAGTGCGAGCCGTACCACTCATTCACAATATCGGCGCTCTGTGAAATGAGTGTCTTAAAATGAGAAGGTTCAAAATCAAGCGACATAGTCTAATGTGTTGGATTTATGGAACGTTACCAATTAATAATGCGGAGTGATTATGATAAATCTCGGATTCATCGCAATCTTCGTAAGATAAATAGCCTCTTGTAGCAAATCCAAAGAAGACGAAAGCGTTATTCTGATGGTACTCTGAACATTTTAAAACCGTAAGCGATGAAAAAGGTATTAATAGGTCTCGCCGTATTCTTGGCGCTCATCATAATCACAGTTTCTGTCATCCTCATCATTTTCAAAGATGATATCAAGGCGACTATTGATGAGCAGATAGATCAGAATCTCAATGCTGAAGTCTTCTATGATGTTGACAATCTTGGGTTGTCACTGCTTTCTCATTTTCCAAGTCTATCTGTTGGGATGGACAATTTTGGCATTGTAGGAGTGGATCAGTTTGATGGAGATACCCTGGTTTCCGTGGGCTCATTTGAAGTTGCGGTCAATTTATTCTCACTGATGGGCAGCAAGATTGTGGTTGATGGTATCTATCTCGATAATGCCAAGATCAATGTGATCGTGCTTGAGGATGGCAGTGCCAATTATGACATTGCGGTAGCATCAGAGGAAGTAGCTCAACCTGAGGAGGAGTCATCTGGAGGCGCCATAGATATCGGTATTGATCGATGGGAAATCAATGATGCGGTTGTGATCTACGATGATCGTACCATGCCATTTTACATGAGTCTTGTAGGACTTAATCATGCAGGTAGCGGTGATTTTGGCTCGAATGTATTCGATATGATTTCCGAGACTGCTATCGCAAAAATTGACATTTCTTTCGATGACATAGAGTACCTGTCCAACAAGCAATTAGCAGCTGACCTAACCCTAGGTATGGATCTCAATGCCATGAAATTCACATTCAAGGAAAATAATATCAGGCTCAACGATTTTGGAATCGGCTTTGATGGTTTTGTAGCCATGCCTGGTGATGACATTAACATGGACATGAGTTTTGGGGCAAAGGAAACGGCCTTCAAAAGTGTGCTCTCGCTTGTGCCGGGGGTGTTTCTAGAAGGCTTTGAAGATTTGAAAACTTCAGGTGAGTTTCAATTTGACGGCAAAGTAGCCGGCACCTTCAACGAGACAACAATGCCGGCATTCAATGTCGGCTTGCAAGTTTCGGATGCTATGTTTCAATATCCTGACTTACCTACCGCAATAACGAACATCAATACGGACATGCGAGTGGATAATAAAGATGGGAACATCGACAACACCACCATCAATATCAGTCAGTTTCACATGGATATGGGAAATAATCCAATCGATGCAAAGCTATTCATTAAGAACCTCATCAATTATGACATGGATGCGGATGTGAGCGCCAGACTTGACCTAGCGGAATTGGCCTCTATGGTGCCAATGGAAGGATTGAATATGAAAGGCATCTTTGAAGCCAATCTCAAAGTAAGTGGAGTTTACGATAGTATAGCCCAAACTATACCAACGATTGATTTGAAAATGGCACTGGCGGATGGCTATGTCAAATATGACGAGTATCCCATACCGATGGAAGACATGCAAATGCAAGCAAGCGTAATAAATACCTCTACAAAAATGGCTGAGACCATCATTAAAGTAGATCAATTTGGAATGCTACTAGATGGTGAAAAGGTGGGCGCTACGCTGACGTTAGAAAACCTTGAAGACTACACTTGGGATCTTGCAGTTCATGGAGAGGTTGACCTTGAAAAGGTGATGAAGATATTTCCCCAAGAAGGAATGGAACTCAAAGGGAAGATCAAAGCAGACCTGGATTCGAAAGGAAAGATGTCTGATGTTGATGCTGAGCGATACGACAGATTGACCACAGCAGGAAATATGGAAATTACCGATCTCTACTATGTCAGTGAAGACCTGCCTCAAGGTTTTGGAATCAAATTATCCCAGGCGTCTTTTAATCCCAAGGCAATTCAACTGAAGAAATTTGATGCTACTGCTGGCCGGAGTGATATGCAGGTCAATGGAACAATAAGAAACTACATGGCCTATGCCTTAGAGGAAGATGCTATTCTCGATGGCACAGTAATTTTCAACTCAAGCCGTTTCGATCTAAACGAATGGATGTCAGATGAAGAAACTCCAGTAGCCACTGAAGAGGATACTGCTGCACTCGAAGTGGTGAAAGTACCTGAGAACATCAATTTTCTGTTAAGATCATCGATTGATGAAGTCCTCTATGACAACCTTACACTAACCAATTTGAACGGAGACATCATTGTCAGAGATGGTGCTATTAATATGAATGGCGTTGGTTTCAACTTGCTTGATGGTGAGTTCGAAATGGATGGGGCTTATGTCACAAAAGACCTTGAAAACCCTGAGTTTGATTTCGACTTTGGTATTCAGGCCATGTCGATCAGCAAATCTTATGAAGCTTTCAACATGGTACAGGCTTTAGCGCCAATAGCCCAGAATATAACCGGAGACTTCTCTACCAACTTCAAAATGAGTGGAGCACTAGGACAAGACATGATGCCCATCTACGAAAGCCTTAGTGGTGCGGGTCTCATAGATGTGGCTAAAGCGGCATTGAAAGATGTGAAGATTTTACAGTCGATTTCCTCTGTGACCAACTTAGGCTCAACTAATCTTAATCAAGGAACCATTGCAGATATTACTGATCTGGTATTGTCTGCAAAGATTGAAGGAGGACGGTTTGCAGTAGATCCTTTTGACATCAACTTAGGTGGGAGAAGTGCTAGCATATCAGGAAGTACAGGCCTTGATGGTAGCCTCGACTATGTTATCAATACGAGTGTTCCAGCAGGAGCAGCTGGAACTGCCGTTAACAGTGCCTTGGCTTCACTGACCGGAGGTAATAATGCGGTAGACGATGAAATCAACCTCAAGCTCGCTCTGAAAGGAACTTACGACAGCCCACAGGTAGGAATCGCCGGAGCAGAACCTGGTGAAGGAGGCGCAACGGCAGGCGTCCAAACTGCCGTAAAGCAACAAGCTGAGCAAGAACTAGAAGTACAAAAGGAAAAAGCTAAAGAGGAGCTGAAGGAGCAACAAGCAGAAGTAGAGAAAGAGATAGAAGAGAAGGTTACCCAAGAATTACAAAAGCTTGTTGGCGATAGTACAATTGCTGCTCCCGTTGAGGAAGCCAAGGATCTGATCCAAGGTCTCTTTAAGAAGAAAAAGAAAGAAGGTGGACAATAGTCCTATCTTAGTCGCATGAAATTGCAACGAGTAGCCATTATAGAAGGTAGCCGGATACCCTTTCAGAGAGCCGGTACAGCCTATCAAGATCTCATGTCTTACCAGTTGGGTGCTATGGCCATCAAGGGACTGATGACCAAGGCGGGAGTGGATACTGATCAGGTTCAAAAGGTGATCATGGGTACGGTAGTTCATAACATCTCTACACCCAACGTTGCGAGAGAGTCAGGACTTACTGCTGGGATTCCAAGAACTGCTCCAGCACATACGATTAGCCAAGCCTGTATCTCGGCGAATGCAGCCATTAGCCATGGCGCGGATTTGATATCCACAGGTCAGTCAGACGTGATCGTTGCGGGAGGCACTGATTCAGTTTCTGACATCCCTATTCCTTTCCGCAAGGAGATGCGCAAAAAGCTTTTTGCTGCTCAGAAGATTAAAAAGCCTGCAGAGATGCTCAAGTTTATTGCAAGCTTGAGACCTGCAGATTTTAAACCCGCGGTACCTCAAATCGCTGAGTTTACAACTGGTAGAACAATGGGTCAGGATTGTGACTTGATGGCTGCTCGCTATAGCATTGGTCGAGTGGCACAAGACGAGTTTGCGGCCAGATCGCATCAACTCGCTGCAAAAGCTGCAGAAGATGGCATCCTTGATGATGAGATGAGTCCCGCAGAATTTGCACCGAGATTCAAACCTGTGAGTACTGATAATACCTATCGCGGAGATACTTCCGCGAAGAAACTGTCTAAACTCCGCCCTGCATTTGATAAAAATAATGGCACATTGACGGCTG
Source organism: Flammeovirgaceae bacterium UBA6059 (assembly GCA_002435755.1). Lineage (GTDB taxonomy): Bacteria > Bacteroidota > Bacteroidia > Cytophagales > Cyclobacteriaceae > UBA6059. The sequence continues at coordinate 54,358 of DIYH01000002.1, read as the reverse complement.
GAAACTCAAGTGCACTTACGGATGGTGCTGCGGCTGTGCTTTTGATGAGTGAGTCTAAAGCAAAAGAGTTGGGACTGACACCAAAGGCATACATTAAGGCTTACACTTTCACAGGGCAAGATCCTGATGAGGAACTACTACTTGGCCCAGCCTACGCTACCTACCGACTTTTAAATCAGGAAAAGCTTGGCCTGAATGACATTGATGTATTTGAATATCACGAGGCATTTGCTGCCCAGATATTAACCAATCTGCAATGCTTGGATTCGGATCAGTGGGCAAAAGAAAAACTCAACCTGAAATCAAAGCTTGGTGAGATTCCCATGAACAAATTCAATATTCATGGGGGTTCATTATCGTTAGGTCATCCATTTGGAGCTACTGGAGCTCGCTTAGTTACTACGGCAATGAACCGGCTGAATCGAGAAAACGGAAAGCTGGCATTAGTTGCTGCATGTGCCGCTGGTGCTCATGGTCATGCGATGTTGATTGAAAGGGCATAACAGCAATTTTTGGATTAAAAAATTAACTTTTGGTGAATACGTTCACTGAAAGTAATAACTTTTGGTGAATACGTTCACTGAAAATCATTACTTTTGGTGAATAATGCTTGAGAGGCAGCTTACTAAAGTCATCCGAGACAACCTTGCCCAGAGAAAAAAGGCTATTGTACTTATCGGCCCAAGGCAAACCGGAAAGACTACTTTACTCAAAGATCTTATCGCCACGGATAAAGATTATCTATTCCTGGATGGAGACGATCCCTTGGTCAGAAGTGAGCTGACTGGGATCAATACTAGCCAACTTCATCAATTGATTGGAGACAACAGTATTGTATTTGTGGACGAGGCGCAGCGGATCCCTGGAATAGGCATAACGTTGAAACTGATTACTGACCAGTTGCCTGAGATACAGCTTTTTGTAAGTGGTTCATCAGCATTTGAGATCAATCAACAGGTCAACGAGCCGCTTACCGGCCGAAAATGGGAGTACAACCTGTTCCCCATCAGCTGGAAGGAGTTGGAGGATGAATTAGGTTACCTTAAGAGTAAACAACAACTCGAGCAACGGTTGATCTACGGTATGTATCCCGAAGTGGTGATCAACCTGGGAAACGAAGAAAAGATCCTGAAGCAGCTGACCTCAAGTTATCTCTATAAGGATGTCTTGTCTATCGCAGGTATTCGCAAGCCCGAGTTCATTGAGAAACTGCTCAAAGCGCTGGCCTTCCAAGTGGGCAATGAGGTATCGTACAACGAACTATCCAACCTGGTAGGGATAGACAAAAATACCATCAGTACCTACATTGATATTCTGGAAAAGACTTTCGTGATTTTCAAGCTACAACCCTTCAGCAGAAACCTGAGAAATGAGATCAGTACCAAACGCAAAATTTACTTTTTCGACAATGGTCTGCGTAATATGCTGGTATCGAATTTTTCGTCATTGGGCTATCGTAATGATAAAGGACAACTCTGGGAGAACTTTTTGATCTCTGAGCGGCATAAGCAAAATCATTATCGGGATAGGGTGGTCAATACGTACTACTGGCGAACTAAGCAGCAACAGGAGGTCGACTTTGTAGAAGAATCCAATGGAGAGTTGAAGGCTTTCGAGTTCAAGTATTCTGATAAGAAAAAAGCTAAGCTTCCTATCACCTTCGATAAGGCCTACCCCGATACACCATTCGAAGTGGTCAGCTCGGAAAATTTCCAGGGGTTTGTGACTTAGCTCAAAGAAGAGCCAATATTTTGCCCAATCAACTCCTCCATCCAGTCTTCTGGAACTTCATTGATGCCACGCTTCAATATTTCTGCCCAGATCATGCTTAGATCTCGAAGCTCTGTTTCTTGATAGCGACGTTGTATGAAGCGATAGCTTCCTCCATAATAGACAAAAACATCAATAGGATATCCTACGTCATTGGCACTCACGCGTGTAGAGTCAAAGCTGAGAATGCCTGTTTTTAAAGCGAAACGGATGTCTGAATCAAAATTGATTGATCGATTGAGTAGCGGCTTACCAAATCCAGAGTTGCCAATGATCATGAAAGGAGTCGCCTGACCCATTTCGATCCAGTTGCCTTCTGGGTAGATCAGAAAAGTCTTGTGAGTATCATCTTCTGCCATCTGGCCACCGACCAACGTATGGATGTTGAAATGTAATCCGGCCTCAATCAATGACTTTTTGTCTTCATTGGCGACCTGCTTGATTGCTTCGCTAAAGGCATTTACTGCCTTATACATTTTGTCAAACTCCTGATGCTGATGGTTGAGAACCTCCGAGAAATAAGTAAGTGCCTTATCACGAACAGACCTAAGTCCAGAGGTCATCAAAAAAAGTGACTGCCGATCTCCTTCGTAGGTAAAAAGCTTTTTGGCGTTGGTAGTTTCAGTTCCGGTTGTGATTCGGGTATCCGCTATTCCAACAATTCCCTTTCTCAGGCGAATAGCCAGGCAGTAGGTCATAAAAATCTATTGATTAGCATGCATGTCGACAGACACGCGATGTAAAGAAACCTGCTTTCCCCCGGAAATCAAAACACCCGTCATGGGCGAGCAATCGTAATAATCTCGACCATGGGCAATCTTGATGTAATGTTGATCAACCAGCAAATCATTGGAAGCATCTATGCCTACCCAGCCATCTCCTGGAAGTAGGCATTCTGCCCACGCATGCAATTGCGCATCGCCCCTGAAATTCTGCCCTTGACTGAGATAGCCACTAACATATCGAGCCGGTATACCGATCATTCTGCACCATCCGATCAGCACATGAGCAAAGTCCTGACAGACACCTTTTTTTACTTGCCAAGCCATATCGGCAGGAGTATGTGCGTCTGTGGCACCCTGCACGTAAGAAATTTCTCTAGCGAGGAATGATTTAAGGGCAACTAAATAGTCTAGTACCGGTTTGGTCTCATCTCTTTCTGGTAAGTGAGACATATCCCTATCGGGAAAATGAGTCAAATCGGTCTGTGATAGGAAAGTCGCATTTTCGACTTTGAACTCATGAGAAGATACTAATTCCCATTGTGCTTGAGGTAAAATAAATGGTCGGTCAAACGGGTTGATACTTTCAACATTTACAGAAGACTTGATCTCAAATTGGATATTGTCCACTGGAAATTGTGGGGCGAGCATTATGCACTGGGCACCAAACGCGTTGGTTGCTGTCCACCACTCATTTGGTGAGCTTGACTCAACTTTAAAATCCAGCAGTTGCTGCTGGCCATTCGATTCCGGTAGGACGAGCAACTGATAAACCGCCTGCCTGACGGGTAGCTCGTAGCTGTTGTCAGCGTGATAGACTGTGTTGTAGTGATGGATCACGACATGTACTGTTGCTCGATTTTGCCAGCGATTTCGTACATCAGGTTAGTGAGTTGGGTTATCGTGCCGGTCACATCAGTTTCAACCTCATCGACTACCATGTATTTCATTCTGCTAAGGTGTTTATCGATGAAGTACTCTACAGAATCCTTTGCTGGGTATTTAGCCTGGCTCAATCGATCAATGTGAAACCTCACTTTGTCAAAGCAGAAAAGGAAACTTCTCGGAAACTCAGGCTGCAGAATCAGAAACTGCAAAGCGCTTGTTAAATCAGGAGCACCTGTACAGTGCCGCTTGCTGATGTCGAACGACTCCAGTGTGTCGAGCAAAGTAGCCACCTGATAGGAACGTACTGCAATTGAAGAATCTTCTTTCGCAAGCATTTCGATATCCTCATACTTGATTTGAACAGTTCGAAGGATTTGAATCGCCCGCTCGACAAACAACCCAGCTTTGATCACATCCCAGGTCTCGTCGTGCACAAGTGTACTATCGACCTTCCCTTTGATCACCGTCACCATATCGTTAGCACGCTGAGAGAAATCGAAAAGGTGCGTTTTTTTATAATCATCAACCTTGTAGTCCTGGACAAAGTGGTAGTATTTGTTGATCGATTCCCAGAGCTCCGCACTGATCACATCCCTGGCACTTCTACCATTTTCGCGAGCTGCGACTACACTGCTGATGACTGAGTTGCCATTGTCTCTGGCAAAGGTTACGTGCTGGAGTGTGTCTTCCTCTGATTGGTCAGTCAGGTTGGTGCCATTCATTCTCAGGATGGCTTTCAGCGCAAGATCGCGACTGATTGCAATTGGGCCATCCAAGGCCGAGAAATAATTGACCTTAGTAAACCTTGTCATGCTTTCGGCACGCTCAAGGTATCTGCCCATCCAGAAAAGGTTATTGGCTATTCGTGATAACATACATTTAGTTTTTAGGCGCTACCGCAATCAATAACTGTTATGAAAGTATCCAGGTGTCTTTTGATCCACCACCCTGTGACGAGTTGACGATTAATGTACCTTTCTTCAAGGCTACCCTTGTCAGCCCACCGGGAAGCACATATTGAAAATCTTTACCCAACAAGCAGAAAGTGCGAAGATCAATATGCCTTGGTTCAAATGTGTCGGCTTCTTCGATATACGTCGGATGAACTGAGAGTGACATGATGGGCTGGGCGATGTACTTACGCCGATTGGCTTTGACGGTTTGTTTTACTTCTTCGATTTGAGCCTTCGTCAGTTCTGTACCGATCGATATACCATAGCCACCACTTTCATCAACCGGCTTTACCACCAACTGATGCACATTCTCCATCACGTATTTGAAATCATCATCTTTTTCGCAGCGATAAGTTGGTACATTCCTTAGTATCGCTTCTTCACCCAGATAGTATTTGATGATTTCAGGCATATAGATATAGACCGCCTTATCATCAGCTACGCCTGTGCCAGGAGCATTGACCAAGGCGACATTTCCGGCACGATACGCTTGCATCAATCCAGCTGTACCCAATGCAGAATCTGAACGGAACTCCAGCGGATCTATGAAGAGATCATCAACACGTCTGTAAATGACATCCACACGTTTCGGGCCATAAATCGTCTTCATGTAGACGAAATTCTTCTCCACAAAAAGATCCCTTCCTTCTACCAACTCTACACCCATTGATTGAGCCAAAAAACTATGCTCAAAGTAAGCGGAGTTATACATGCCTGGCGTTAGCACAACACATGTCGGTTCGTCGACTCCTTGTGGTGCAACGGTGTGGAGCATTTGCAACAGCTGATCCGGATACTCTTTGACAAGTTGAACTTTACACTGTCTGAAAAGCTTGGGCAAGGTTTTCTTAAGAGAGTTGCGGTTGGCAAGTACATAGCTCACACCACTCGGTACTCGCACATTATCTTCCAGTACATAGTAATTGCCGTCACTGTGCCGTATGACATCCGTACCCGAAATATGATTATAAATCCCCCCTGGAGGATTGATGCCGTGCATTTGTACCAAGAGGTTATTAGAAGTGTGAATAAGCTCATGAGGTACAACTCCGTCCTTTAAGATTTTTTTATCGTGATAAAGGTCTTCGAGAAAGGCATTGATCGCCATATTCCGTTGTATTAGACCTTTCTCGATGGTGTCCCATTCCTTAGCAGGAATAATTCTTGGAATCAGGTCAAAAGGAAAGATACGTTCTGTCCCTTCAGCATTGTTATTATAGGTGGCGAACGTGATTCCTTCATTGAAGAATTGCGTTTTCGCCTCATCCTTTAGCCTTAAAAAGTCCTGCTTGTCGTATTCTCCGAATTGCTTTACAAACTTCTTATAGTGAGCTACAGCGCTAGTGCTTTTAGCAAGCATCTCATCAAATAACACCTCATCACATGTATAATCCTTGAGCATAAGCTTGGTATAAAGGATAGAATCTACACATCAGTTCGCAAAATCGAAAATCCATATCTATAATTAAATCGATCGATTCAAACTGTCCTATTTATTATTGAATTGTTAATTCATAGCCTTTAGATCCCTTTCAGACCGACATTTTTCAATTTATTCGGCATGCATACTATTTTTTGATATATATTTATACTCTGCATGCATACTAAATTTTGCTAATGCCTGAAGCTCCGAAGCAACTTATTCAAAATGATTTTCTGTCATTAGAGATCCAGGAAGGAGTAGGAATCCTTTGGATGGATCTTAAAGGTGAAGAATGGAATAAGGTGACCCTTGGTATGGTGGGTGATTTTGAGCAGATATTGACTGATATCGAGCAAGAGCCTGCCATTAAGGCGGTAGTCCTCATCAGTCGAAAAAAGGGTTTCATGGCCGGAGCAGATATTGAGGAGTTTCTGAAAATGGGGCCTGGTGAAGCTAAATCTACAGCGATTGTTGGCCACAAGCTTTTCGCACGGATCGAGGACTGCAGTAAGCCTTTTGTCTCGGCTATCCATGGCGCTTGTATGGGTGGTGGAACAGAGATTTCGCTTGCCTGCGCTGCGAGAATTGCCACTTCTCATTCTTCTACGGTGATGGCCCTGCCGGAAGTGAAACTTGGCCTCTTACCAGGACTTGGTGGTACTTACAGACTAGCAAAGCTAGTAGGTCTTCAGAAGTCTCTTGATATGATGTTGACCGGTAAGAACATCTACGCTTACCGGGCATATAAAATGGGCCTTGTAGATCAGCTGGTAGATCAACCCAAGTTGTTGACGGCAGCCAAGAAACTAGCGCTTCAAATCGCTGAGGGAAAGTTCAAAAGAAAGGATAAGAGGTCAACAACCGAGAAGTTATTAGAAGCTACTTCGGTATCGCGAAACATAGTTTTCGATAAAGCCAAGCAGGTCGTTATGCGATCTACCTATGGTAACTACCCTGCTCCGCTAGAAATCCTTGCTTCTGTAAAAGATGGATGGGGTAAACCCAGAGAAAAGGCCTGGGAACAAGAATCGACTAAGTTCGACGGCCTCATGCAAACACCTGAGAGCCGTCAGCTGATTCACATTTTCTTTGGCATGAATGCCCTTAAGAAGAATCCAGATAAGGACAAGGCGAGGGAAGTTAAGACGCTTGGAATGTTGGGTGCTGGATTGATGGGTGAAGGCATTGCCGAGGTGAGTGTCAATAATGGCATGAATGTCTTGCTGAAAGACATCAGCCAAGACATGCTTACCCAGGCAAAGAAAAATATTTGGAAAGCACTGAGTAAGAAGGTCAAGTACAAAACACTCAACAAAGCTGATTCAGAGCAAATCATTAATAACGTCAACACCTCATTAAGCTATGGAGGCTATGACAATGCTGATATGGTCATCGAAGCTGTATTCGAAGATCTGGATTTGAAACACAGGGTGTTGGCCGATACTGAAGCAGTTATCAAAGATGATTGTGTATTTGCTAGCAATACTTCCGCGTTACCTATTTCTGCGATAGCTGAGAAAGCCAAAGTACCTGAGCGAATCATTGGGATGCACTACTTCTCCCCAGTGCAAAAGATGCCCCTGCTAGAAATAGTCGTCACTGATAAGACCGCCGATTGGGTGACAGCCACAGCACTTGATGTGGGCATCAAGCAAGGCAAGACCTGCATTGTAGTAAAAGATGGGCCTGGTTTTTATACCACTCGAATCTTGGCACCCTACATGAATGAAGCCCTTCTATTGCTTGAAGAAGGAGCGGATATGCTCGTGCTGGATAAGGCCATGAAGCAATTCGGTTTTCCGGTAGGGCCTATCACCTTGATGGACGAAGTAGGTATAGATGTGGGTGCCCATATCAATCGAGGTGAATTGAGAACGTTCTTTGATCAGCGAGCGGCAGAGTCTTCCAATGTGATGGCTGAGCTTGAAAAGGCGGGTTTCAAAGGACGAAAGAACAAAAAGGGTTTCCTGCAGTATGATCCGAAAACAGGAAAAAAAGTACGAGGCAAAGCCAATGAAGAAATTTATGAGTTCTTTGGAGGTAGCAATCGTAAGTCCATCCCTGTCGAAGAGATACAGCGGAGAATGGCATTGATTATGGTCAATGAAGCTGCCTTGTGCCTTCAGGAAGGTATCATCAAGGAGCCTCGCGACGGAGATATCGGAGCTGTCTTTGGGCTCGGTTTCCCTCCATTCAGAGGAGGCCCATTCAGGTATGTAGACCAGGAAGGAGCCCAAACCATAGTTGATCAAATGAAGCAACTTGGGGACAAAGGCAAGCGATTTACACCTGCTGATATCCTTGTTGAATACGCAACATCAAACAAGAAATTTTATAGTGAATGAGCTCATCGACTGAGACTCACAGCGCGATAAATCATTAAGAGTTTAAAAAGAATTTACAACTAACAAGAAATGGCAAAGCAATATTACTCCTCTCGCAACCTGAAGTTTTTGCTCTATGAAACGCATGACGCGGAAGAGCTGCTACAGTATGAGCGTTTCGCTCACATGGACAAAGAAACCATGGATATGATGCTTGATACAGCTCAGCAGATTGGCGATACGCATCTATATCCTCACTTAAAATCAATGGATCATGACGAGCCAGAAGCCAAGAATGGCGCGGTAACAGTACATCCTAAAATCGGCCCATGGTTCAAAGAAATGGGTGAAGGCGGATGGCTTAGCGTTAATGCCCCGTTGGATTCTGGAGGGATGCAAGCCCCAACAATTCTTGAGTCTTGCTTCAGCTTTATTTTCCAAGCAGCTAACAACGGATGCTATCCTTTCGTCGGTCTGACTAAAGGTTCAGCTAACCTTATCGAGTCATTCGGTTCACAGGAATTGAAAGATGAATTCTTACCAAAAATGTATGCTGGTAAGTACACCGGCACCATGTGCCTTACTGAACCTGATGCGGGTAGTTCACTGTCTGATATGAAGTCATCAGCGACTCCTCAAAATGACGGTAGCTACAAGATCAAAGGCCAAAAGATATTTATCACCGCGGGTGATCATCAGCATGCGGATAACGTGATCCACCTATTGCTAGCGCGAATAGATGGAGCTCCAGCGGGCACAAAAGGGATTTCGCTATTTGTAGTGCCTAAGCTTCGTGAAGAAGACGGTAAGATGGTACCTAATGATATCATTGCTGCAAGTATTTTCCACAAAATGGGTCAGAAGTCAGCTCCTGCTTGTCACATGGTGATGGGCGAGAAAGACAACTGCGTGGGATACTTAGTAGGACAGCCCAATAAAGGATTGACCTACATGTTCCAGATGATGAATGAGGCCAGGATCATGGTTGGTGTGACCGGAGTTTCTATCGCATCTGCCGCTTATTATTCCGCATTGGAGTATGCTAATGAGCGTCCTCAGGGTAGAAGATTGAACGAAAAAGATCCTTTGAAGCCACCAACGATGATCATCAACCACCCTGACGTGAAGCGCATGCTTTTAATGCAAAAGGCGGTGATCGAAGGCAGTTTGTCGCTCGTACTTGAGTGTGCTAAATATCACGACCTGTCTCATACAACTACTGGTGACGAGCAAAACAAGTACGCATTACTTCTTGACCTGCTAACGCCAATCGCGAAGACTTTCCCATGTGAGTATGGTATCGCAAGTGTGAGCAACGCCCTCCAGGTATTTGGCGGATATGGCTACACTACTGACTTTGAGTTAGAGCAGTTCTACCGAGACATTCGTATCACGACTATTTATGAGGGCACTACCGGAATTCAATCCCTTGACTTGTTAGGTCGAAAAGTGACCCAAGCGAATGGTAAGAGTATCCAGTACCTACGTTCGATGATCGGTGCGACTACTGAAGAAGCCAAGACTTACGAAGATCTCAAGCGTTATGCTGATCAGTTAGACACAGAAGTTCAAAGAATGGGTCAGGTGACCTCTCACCTGCTACAATTCGCGCTGAAAGGAGATAATGAGAGATTCTTGGCGGATGCAAACCTCTACATGGATTTGTTCAGCATCATTACGGTAGGATGGCAGTGGCTCAAGCAAGCTGTAGTGGCTAAAAGAGAGCTTATCACGAATAATCCTCAAGGCTCTGAGCTTGACTTCTATGAAAGCAAGCTGCATACCATGAAGTATTGGTTCCATTATGAGATGCCTAAGACGCAAGGTTTGGCTACTCGATTGATGGATGATGAGGTGCTGACTATAACTGACAAGACTGAAATTTTCGCCTAAAGAGAAAATCCATAATGTGCAGCGTGCAACCGCCGATTTCTGCGTTACGCTGGTTTTCAAAATGGTCATTTACTAATTGTAAACTCGCATTTCTCAAACTGCGCAAGCCTTGAACTCGAACATTTTGAATCTTTCTCTAATTGTCAGCAATCAAATAATATCTAAAGTTTAGATAGATGAAATCACCGTATTTCAATGAAGATCATGTCCTTTTCCGGCAGTCGGTAAGGGACTTTATTGATAGAGACGTCAAACCTCACATAACTGAATGGGAGAAGCAAGAGCAAATTCCTAGAGAGGTTTGGAAAAAGATGGGTGACTTAGGCTTTTTGGGAGTGAATTATCCTGAAAAGTATGGAGGGAGCGATGCAGACTTCTTTTATACTGTGGCTTTTGTTGAAGAGCTAGCGAAATGTGGTGCGGCAGGGCTTCCAGCTGCCGTCAGCGTACATCAATATATGGCAACTGCTCATATTTCTGAGGCTGGATCGGAGGAATTGAAAGAGAAATACTTGAAGCCTGCGATTGCTGGAGAAATGATTGCGGCATTGGCCATTTCGGAACCACATGCAGGGTCAAATGTCGCTGGCATCAAGACCAGAGCTGTTAAGGAAGGCGACCACTACATTGTGAATGGTTCAAAGACTTTCATCACCAACGGCTACTATTCAGATTTTGTAACAACTGCTGTTGTTACTGATCCAGATGTAGGACCAGCAGGTATTAGCCTGATGGTCATCGAGAAAGATACTCCTGGCTTTACGGTTAATAAGCTCAAAAAGATGGGTTGGCATAGCTCAGATACTGGCGAACTCTTCTTTGAAAATGTGAAGGTGCCTGCCTCCAACCTAATAGGTCACGAAGGAAAGGGCTTTTACTACATCATGGATAGCTTTCAGTTAGAGCGATTGGTAGGAGCTATCATGGCTGTTGGTGGTTGTGAAGACACGTTGGACACGACACTGCAGTACATGAAGGAGCGTGAAGCATTTGGAAGGCCTATTGCCAAATTCCAGGCATTGAGGCATAAGATCGCTGACCTTGCTGCTGAAGTCGAATCACTAAAGCAATTTGTACATCATACTTCATGGCTGCATGATCAGGGAGAGTTCGCTGTTAAGCAATGCTCCATGGCCAAACTGCTCGCCTCAGAACTAGGCAAAAAAGTCGCCGACGAATGTCTCCAGATGTTCGGCGGGTACGGTTACATGCAAGACTTCCCAATTGAGCGGATGTACAGAGATGCTCGTGTTGGTACTATCGTAGGAGGAACTTCTGAGATCATGCGTGAGATCATTGCCAAGACCGTGATAGATGACACACAATATGGATCAGCCTACAAGGATGATTCTCCTGTTGAAAAACCTTTGAAGAAAGAATCATCAAAACCCAATATGGATAAAAAACCAGAAGTGGCAAGTGAGATCATTCGGTCTCTAGAAGCGAGATTCAAACCTGAGAAGGCTGGAGACTTTGAAGCCGTATTCCACTTTGATATAGCTGGAAACAATGGGGGCCAGTTCACTGCTATCATAGGTAATGGTGCTTGCCAGGTAAAGGAAGGACACGAAGGAGATGCTACATGCACCGTGGCTACAAAGGACACAGTCTATGAAGAAATAGAACTAGGCAAGCGTAATCCAGAAATGGCCGTTATGATGGGCAAAATTAAGATCAGTAACATTGGAGAGATGCTGAAGTTCTCTAAACTCTTCCATCGGTTGTTTTAAGGGCATTGATTTAAATGCCAACTATGCCTTTCCAAGTGAGGGTAAAGAGAGAAGTGTTAAAGCTTTCTCTCAATGAATTGAATTAGAAACGTAAATCAAGAATAAACACATTAACAATGGCAGATGCATACATCTTTGACGCGGTACGTACACCCCGCGGCAAGAAGAAAGGATCGCTTTGGGAAGTAACACCAACCCAATTGGTGGTAACGCTCCTTAAGGCACTTAAAGAAAGAAATGACCTTGATACAAGCAAGGTTGAAGATTTAATTCTGGGCTGTGTGACCCAAGTGATGGAGCAAGGCGGTAATATCGCAAAGACTGCTTCCCAGCAGGCTGGCTACAGCAATAACGTTTCTGGCATGACGATCAACCGCTTTTGCGCTTCAGGCCTTGAAGCGTTTAATATCGCAGCGGCGAAAATCATGTCAGGTCAGATTGATTTGATGATTGCTGGAGGTGTTGAGTCAATGTCTCGTGTCCAGATGGGAAGTGATGGAGGATCGATCTTTATGGATCCGGCAGTAGCTTTTGATCAGTACTTCGTACCTCAGGGTATTTCAGCTGACCTAATCGCAACTAAGTGGGGCTATACGCGAGACATGTTGGATGAATATGCTGTGAGATCGCAAGAGCGTGCAGCTCAGGCTTGGGAAAAGCAGGCATTCGCTAAATCTATCATTCCTGTTAAGGATGTTAACGGTTTTACGATTCTCGATAGAGACGAAAACGTGAGACCTGGCACTACCAAAGATGTATTGGCAGGCTTGAATCCATCATTTGAGATGATGGGTGCCATGGGTGGATTCGACAATGTTGCCCTTCAAAAGTATCCTGAACTAGAGAAAGTGAATCATGTGCACCACCCTGGAAACTCATCAGCTATTGTTGATGGAGCAGCCGTGATTTTAATGGGCAGTAAAGAAATGGGTGAGGCACTTGGTCTTACACCAAGAGCGAAAGTCAAGTCATTCTCGGTAGTAGGAACTGAGCCCACCATCATGCTGACAGGCCCTGGCCCAGCAACGCAAAAAGCGCTTAAGAAAGCTGGCATGGAGAAAAATGATGTAGATCTCTATGAGGTAAATGAGGCTTTTGCATCGATGATTATGAGATTCCTCGATGATGTGCCGATCGATCAAGACAAGCTTAACGTAAACGGAGGAGCGATTGCCATGGGTCATCCACTTGGTGCTACTGGTAATATTATTCTGGGTACAGTGCTAGACGAACTGGAAGCACAGGACAAGGAAGTAGGAGCTGCCGCGCTTTGTATCGGTGGCGGTATGGGTGTAGCAACAATTATTGAAAGGGTATAGACGATGAGTGCACAAATAGACAACAGCATATTGACCTATGAGGTCGACAGTGACGGGATCGCGGTGATAACCGTCGATATGAAAGACTACCCTACCAACGTACTCAATGATAAGACTGTACCAGCCATCATTAGCGCTGCAAGACACGCTATCGCTGATGACAATGTGAAGGGTGCGGTCATCACTTCAGCAAAGAAAGATTTTATTGCCGGGGCAGATCTCAAGCATTTCACAAGTCTGACCGATCAGGAAGCGTTATTCAACCAGGTAGTTGAAATGAACCAGGGATTCATCGAGATGGAGACTGGAGGCAAGCCTTTCGTTGCGGCTATTAATGGTAATACATTGGGTGGTGGATATGAAGTAGCCCTGGGATGTCATCACAGAATCGCATGGAATAATGCAGGGTATAAAATTGGCCTACCGGAAGTAACGCTCGGCCTACTGCCAGGTGGTGGAGGTACACAGCGTCTACCGCGAATGATTGGTATAGAGAATGCGCTACAGATCATCGTACAAGGACAGCAACTTCGTCCTGAAGCAGCTCTGAAGAAAGGGCTTGTTGATCACTTGGTAAATGATCTGGATGAACTTGTACCTACTGCCAAAAGATGGATCAAAGAGGTAGGCACATCAGACCAACCATGGAATGTCAAGCGCTTCAAAATCCCTGGCGGTGAGGTTATGTCTCCAAAGGTGGCCCAGGTGTTTGGCGCTGGTACGGCATTGACTAGAGGGAAAACCAAAGGCAACTACCCATCAGCTCAGTATGCGATGAGCTGCGTCTATGAAGGGTGCCAGCTTCCAATGGAGAAGGCCATTATTGTAGAGGCCAGATACTTTGTGAAGTCGCTCTTTAGCAAAGAAGCACATAATATCATCCGCACAGGATTCTTCAATATTGGCAAAGCCAATAAAGGGGGCGCCAGGCCAAAGGGTGTCGACAAGTTCGAATTTAAGAAGGTAGGTATTCTCGGCGCTGGTATGATGGGTGCTGGTATTGCTTACGTCACTGCCAAGGCTGGTGTGGATTGTGTGCTCAAAGATGTATCGCAAGAAGCCGCTGATACCGGTAAGTCCTATAGCACTGGACTGATGGATAAGGCCATTGCCAAGGGTTATGGCAGTGCTGAAAAGAAGGAAGCTTTGCTTTCCAAAATCAATGCTACCAATCAGATGGCCGATCTAGAAGGCTGTGACCTAGTGATTGAGGCTGTCTTTGAAAATCGTGACCTGAAAGCGACTGTGACTAAAGAGACAGAAGCCGTTATGATGGAGAATGGCATTTTCGCTTCTAACACTTCGACCTTACCCATCACAGGGCTAGCAGAAGCTTCAAAGAATGCAGAGAATTTCATTGGGCTTCACTTCTTCTCCCCTGTTGATAAAATGCCACTAGTAGAGATCATCATGGGAGAAAAGACTTCTGATTATGCTTTGGCTGCTGCCATCGACTATGTGATGAAGATCAAGAAGACACCTATTGTTGTGAATGACAGCCGTGGTTTCTTTACCTCAAGGGTGTTCAGCACATTCACCAATGAAGGCATGGGCCTATTGCTTGAAGGAACTCCTCCAGCTTTGATAGAAAATGCAGCATTAGATGCAGGCATGCCTGTCGGGCCATTGGCGGTGACAGACGAAGTAAATCTTGGCTTGGTGATGAAGATCCTTCGTCAGACTGAGATTGATTTGGATCGTAAAGATGAGTCTGCTGCAGCAAAAGTAGCTCCAATGATGGTTGAGCAGTTTGATCGACCGGGTAAGCGTCAAGGCAAAGGCTTTTACGAGTATCCCGAAAAAGGCAAGAAGTATTTATGGCCTGAGTTGAGTAATCACTTTCCAACGAAGGACGATCATCCGTTATATGAGGAAATCAAGACGCGTTATTTGACCATCATGGCACTAGAGACCTATAGATGTTTGGAAGAAGGTGTTCTCACCAAAGGTGAAGATGGAGATGTTGGGTCTATTCTTGGTTTTGGATTCCCAATTTATACCGGTGGAGCCATTAGCTACATCGGCTATATAGGTGTTCAGCAGTTTGTTGAGAACTGTGACGGCTTTGCCCAAAAATATGGGGAACGATTCCAGGTGCCTGATTCATTAAGAGATCGAGCAAGAAAGAGTGAGCCAGTGATGGCTTAAGAAACAAAAATGCAGCTTCTCAGAAGCTGCATTTTTACTTTAGTACCTAACTATCTCCATAATGTCGGATCTCAAGTCCATATCGCAATCAATTCCTAATCGCTTTCTTCCTCAAAAGGCTGAAGGGTATCAAACCACAATACACTTCGATATATCAGGTGATGAAGGAGGGAAGTTTACGGTAGAGATTTCGGATCAGGTCTGTCAACTTAAGGAAGGTCTTGTTGGAGATCCTGTCTGTGTAGTTCGGGCCAAGGCAAAGCACTATGTGGCACTTGAGTTCGGTGAGATGAATCCTCAACTGGCGATACTCACCGGTAAGCTGAAGGTCAGCAATATCAATGAGATGCTTCGATTTTCAAAGTGCTTTATTCCATATCATAAATTCAATGCGGATGCGGAATCTCAGACAAAGAAGCATCGAAAACCCACCTCTGGGCCACTACTGGGCTACCGAATCCTGGACCTCACCAGGCTGCTCCCCGGACCTTGGGCTACCGCCATGTTAGCCGATATGGGAGCTGAAGTCATAAAGATTGAAGACCCAGAGTCTCCTGACTATGTGAGAGACTATCCTCCCATTATTGATGGTAAGTCGGCAAACTATATGGCATGGAACCGCAGTAAGCGAAGCGTTGCAATCGGCTTACGTACTCCTGAGGGTAAAGCACAGTTCATGGAGCTAGTCAAAAGTGCTGATGTAGTAATAGAGCAATACAGGCCTGGAGTGATTGACAGCTGGGAGCTGGGCTATGCAGAGGCTAAAAAAGTCAATCAAAAAATCATTTATGTCTCACTTACGGGCTTTGGCCAAACTGGGCCTATGGCGCAAACTGCAGGCCATGATCTCAATTACCTCGCCTTGTCCGGTGTATTGAGCCAGAACAAAGATGAAAATGGCAGACCCGTCATACCGGGCACCCAGTTAGCGGATATCGCCTCTGGCACCTATCAAACCATTCAGGCGGTGATGGCAGCTTTGCTGAGTAGACATAAGACCGGTGAAGGTCAGCAAGTAGATGTTTCCATGACAGATGGACTACTTCCATTTGCTACCATCGCGTTTAATACGCTTTGGTCTGGAGAAACCCCGAACAATCAAAAAATGGCTTTAAGCGGTGGCCTACCGAACTACAATATCTATCAGACAAGTGATGGGAAATGGGTGGCTATGGCTGCATTAGAGCCAAAGTTCTGGTCGATATTCTGTGACCTTGTCAACCGTCCCGAATGGAAAGAGAAGTCTATTCCTAATCATCCGGATTTTGAACAGACAAAGGCAGAGGTGGCAGAACTTTTTGCCAGTGAGTCTAGAGATCATTGGGAAGATCTGGGTGCTAAAAATGATATTTGTCTCACCCCGATCCTTGAGATGGAAGAAGTTGAGCAACACCCGCATTTCAAAAACAGGGAGATGTTTGATCGATCTTCATCAGTTCCATTGATCAATCAACCTATCAAGTTCTCCAAGACACCATCCAAAATCCAATGGCCGGCCCCTGAGCTTGGAGAGGATGAAATCTAGCTATAGTTCTAGAATGAACATGTAGACTTGATCATGTCGGTTGCATGATTCATCCAGTACATTGTCGGACTCAGCAGTAAGGAGCTAATCGCTTACCAGAAAGAGCAGTTTCATCTCAAAAAAACACGAGATGAAAACATATCATTATTTACGATTTACGCTCTTAAAATGGCTCGCAATAGTGGTCCTCCTGACCTTAGGCTTGGATGCCTTGGCTCAGGACAAGTCCACCATCAGCGGCTATGTCAAAGATGCAGCTACCGGAGAAGACCTTCTTGGCGCAACTGTGCTGGTAGAGGAACTTGGTTCGGGTACGGTAACCAACCTTTATGGCTTTTATAGTCTTACATTGCCAAAAGCGGTTTACAACCTCAAAGTGACTTATGTAGGGTATGATGTTATCAGTCAGACGATTGATCTCAATGAAGACATAAAACTCAATGTATGCTTACCACTTGCCCTATCAGAATTAGAAGAAATTGTGATCACCGATAAGGCGGAGAACCAAAATGTGGTATCTACCGAAATGAGTGTTCAGCGCCTTGAGTCTCAGACCATAAAGGATGTACCCTCTGTACTAGGAGAGCCAGATGTATTAAAGTCTATACAGTTACTTCCGGGCGTAACCTCCGTTGCGGATGGGGCTTCAGGTTTCAATGTGCGAGGTGGTTCAGCGGATCAAAATTTGATCTTGCTAGATGAAGGCATTCTTTACAATGCTTCTCACTTGCTGGGTTTGTACTCTGTGGTCAATCCAGACGCTATAAAGGATGTGATTCTCTACAAAGGTGGGATTCCTTCCAGATACGGAGGTCGATTGAGTTCTGTGCTTGACATTCGGCAGAGAGAGGGTAACAATCAACAGTTTGAAGGTGAAGGAGGCATTGGATTGGTTTCCGCTAGGCTACTGGCTGAAGGCCCAATTGTTAAGGATAAGGGATCATTTATGGTGGCCGGACGAAGATCTTACGGTGATGCTTTTTTGGCCTTAGCAGGAAATGACAATGTCGCCTACTTCTATGATCTGAATGTCAAAGCGAACTACAACATTAATGAAAAGAACAGGGTATTTCTTTCAGGCTATTTCGGCAGAGACAAGTTTGAGTTGGGAAACATCTTCAGTAATGGTTGGGGAAATGCTACTTCCACGTTGAGATGGAACCACCTTTTTAGTGATAAGCTATTCGCCAACTTTTCAGCGGTCTATTCTAACTATGATTACTCCATTGATAACCTTGCCACAGGAAGTGAATTCAATAAAAGCAGTAACATCATTACCTATGATGTCAAGGCCAATTTTGATTACTACATCAATGATCGCAACAGCCTGGCTTTTGGTGCTTCCAACCTATGGTATGATTTCAGACCTGGTTTGATCAGCCCTTTGGAAGGGTCCGGTATCAATGAAATAGAGCTTGATAGAAAGTACGCCAGAGAGACTTCTGCCTATGTCAGCTACCTCACTAACTTCGGCGCTTTAAGTCTTGAAGGAGGTCTGAGGGTCAGCTATTTTGATAGGATTGGCGAGGAACCGATTCAAGAATATGAGAACGACCAACCCGTAATTTATAACTCATTAACCTCACGCTATGAACCGGGGGTAGTAACAGGTGAAACTAGGTATGCCTCCGGAAGATCAATCTCTAATTTTCTCAATTGGGAGCCGAGATTTACTGCCAGCTATGTGCTTGATCCACGTCAGTCCATAAAGTTGTCCTACAATAGAACCACACAGTATGTCCACCTCATTTCTAATACCACGGCACCCACCCCACTAGATGTTTGGCTGCCAAGCGGTCCGTATTTGGAACCTCAGTTGAGTGATCAGATAGCAATTGGCTACTTCCGTAATTTCAAGGACAATGCTTACGAAGCTTCAGTAGAGGCCTACTACAAAGACATGCAGAATCAGCTTGATTTTGTAGATGGGGCTGATTTATTGACTAACAACTTCATCGAAACTGCCGTACTGAGCGGAGACGGTCGAGCATATGGATTGGAGGCCTTTATCAAGAAGAATTCCGGCAGGTTAACAGGCTGGGTCAGTTATACACTCGCTCGCGCTGAAAGAAGGATACAAGGCTTGGGAGAAGGCGACCCTGGTATCAATAGAGGCACATTCTACCCAACCAATTTTGACAAGCGCCATGACCTATCTGTTACAGGTATGTATCAGATCAGCAAGCGATGGAAGTTATCTGCCAACTTCGTTTATGCCTCCGGTATCCCTGCAACTTTCCCGGAAGGCCGATATGAGTTTGCAGGTTTGGTAGTACCACAGTTCGAAGGTAGAAACCAAGATAGGTTGCCTGATTATCATCGACTGGACATATCTGCTACATTCCAGGGCAAGCGACCGCTGGCCAAAGGGGGCCATGAATGGACTTTTGGCTTCTACAACATTTATAATCGGGCAAATGCCACTTCCATCTACTTCGTAGAGAATGAAGAAAATCCGGGAGAGACCCAAGCATTCCAGAGCTACCTATTTGGCATTACTCCTACAATCACTTACAACTTCAAATTTTAATCAGATGAAATCTCTTAATTATATATTCTTCATTGTTTCAGTAGCATTGTTTTCCTGCGAACAGGAAGTAGACCTTGAATTACCATTGACCAATGATCGCCTTGTTGTTGAGGCCAACCTTGAACAACGGCTTTCTGGTGAACCTGTAGAACATCAGGTTTCTTTGAGTACCCTAAGCAGTTATTTTGATAATCAAAGTGCTCCCCGAGTATCTGACGCGAAGGTGTCAGTCATAGAAGAAAATGGAGCTGTTTATGAGTTTGTCCAACGTGCTGAAGGTACGGGCATGTACTTGAACGACGAACTGGTGATCAAAGAAGCTACCGAATATCAGCTCTACATCGAATGGCGCGATAACATTTATGTTTCCACAGCAGCAATGACGTCTGTGCCACCAATTGATGATGCTTATACGGTGTTTGAAGAGGAAAACACGTTCGAAGATGGAGGATTGAAAGTGGCGGTAGACTTTACTGATCCAGCTGATAAGGACAACTTTTATTTCTGGCAAATTGTCGTCAATGGAGAGATTGCGATTTTTGCCGATCCGGGAAATAAAAACAATATCGTCGCTAAGGACGATCTATTTAACGGTCAGCAGATCATTGGCTATTTTCCGAATGAAGAAATTGTAGTTGAGCCAGGCGATCAAGTTGTGGTAAGACAAATAGGGCTCGATAGAAGTGGATATGAGTATTATTTTTTGCTATTTGACACTACCGGAAAAACAGGACAACTGATCGATACACCGCCAGCTCAGATCTATAGCAACATTAGCAATGTCTCTAATTCGCAAAATATAGCATTGGGTTACTTTAGGGTTTCTCAAGTTGCAGAAGCGAGTTTGACCGTATCGGGAGAGGAATAATGATCAAAGACGCCAGGTATATTATCTTCTATTTTTTCACCGCCTCTATCATTTCAGGTATACTGGCGCTTGAGGATCTATTTGATACCGAAGATCGGAATGCTCTTGATTTCATTATTCTCTATGTACAGGAGCTTCCTCTCAACATCTTCCTTGTCGTACTGTGTTCATTTATCAGTAGCATGGTCATTGACTTTTTTAATAAAATATTGCCATGGGAGCGTGCCTTGTTTAAAAGGTTTATGATCGAAATTGGTACGCTCCTACTTCTGGTTGGCATTTTCACGGTGATCACGGTTTTCCTCTATAGAAGTATCGCCGGCAATCAAGATCCTGACGATGATCTGGAGTTCGAATTGGTTACCATCATTATGTTTTTCATAGGGTTTACACTGCTCTTTTCGTTACATGAGTTCATGAAGCTTAGTGAGGATAATCAAGTGCTAAAGCTACAAGGCCAAGTGCTTCAGAAGCAGAATTATGTGACTAAATATGAGGCGCTTCGCAACCAGATTAATCCTCATTTTTTATTCAACAGTCTCAACGTACTATCGACCCTGGTCTACATCGATGCAAAAAAGGCAGACCAGTTTATCAAGAAGTTCTCAGAGGTATTCAGGTATGTACTTGAGCTTAATCAAAAGCAAGTGATCAAGCTCAAGGATGAATTAAAGTTTATAGAATCGTATTTGTATTTACATCAGATACGATTCGGGGATAATCTAATCGTCAATTATGACGTCAACGCTGATGCGCTTAATAAGTGGGTACCTCCATTGTCCTTGCAAGTAGTTATTGAAAATGCTATCAAGCACAACACAATATCAAAGGATAGTCCTCTGGTCATCGATATTGAAGCAAACTGTGAATGGCTTTATGTGAGGAATAATTACCAGATGCGTGATCAACTCAGAGAAAGTACGGGTGTAGGTCAGCAAAACCTTCATGAAAAGTATGCCTTGCTATCTCATAACGAGCCGCGCTTTTACCGCAAGGCGAATGCCTATGTTGCTGAAATCCCTCTAATCGAATCCGATAAATGGCCAAAGTAGTCATCATAGAAGACGAGCCATTAGCTGCTGAAAAGTTGTCGATGCTTCTCAATAAGCTTGACCCAAGCTTCGAGATCATTGGCAAAGCTGAATCGCTTTCGGAGAGCACAATGCTGCTAAATCAAGTTCAGCCGGATTTGATATTCTTAGATATCCATCTATCGGATGGGATTAGCCTTAAGCTCTTTGATTACACAGAGATCAATTGTCCGGTCATTTTTGTCACTGCCTACGATCAATATGCGATAGAAGCCTTCCATCATTTTAGTATTGACTACTTGCTCAAACCTATCCAGGAAGAAGATCTCGCCAGAAGTCTTAAAAAGTATCGCAAACTCTTCCAGGGCAACCAATTCCAAAATATTGATGGACTTAGAGCAAGTCTTTCTGAAAAGAAGAGGGAGCGGATTCTTGTCACGTTCGGGGGTAAGAGCCAAAGTGTGCCAGTTGAGCAGGTCGCTTTCTTTTATGCACTGGACAAGTCGGTTTACCTTAAGACGTTCGAGAACCGCAGATTACCTGTCGACCGAACCTTAGATCAACTTGAGCCCACCCTAGATCAAAAGCTCTTCTTTAGAATCAGTCGTAAAATGATCATTCATGTTAATGCGATCAAAGAGCTCCAACCATACAGTTCTAGAAGATTATTTATACTCACAGATCCAGTATGTGAGATAGATCCGATTGTCCCTGCCGAGAAGATCAAGGAGCTTAAGAAGTGGCTGGATTTGTGACCTAGCTGCGACATTCATTTTTTATTTTCCTACATTGTAACCATTTCATTTTTTCGGTGTAACCCACCTGAATACGATCACTAATCGACTTGCAACAAACTGATGAATGGTTGATGACAGAAGTCCAAAATGGGCGTCTGGATCATCTGGAAGAATTATTCGAGCGCTATCAAAAGAAGCTTTTCAACTTCTTTATGCGACTGACCCATGATCAGGCGGCAAGCGAGGACTTGATCCAAAATGTATTCGTGAGGATTATGAAATACCGAAATACATACAATCCTAATCTGAAGTTTAAGACCTGGATCTACCAGCTATCGCGAAATCAGTTTCATGACTACTATCGAAAGGAAATGGAAAAGCGAGACGATTTCTCTGATGTGACCACCATGGCAGACTCCAGTTTGACCGCAGAAGATGGGTATGACAAAGAGCAACAGGTGCAGCTTGAGCAAGCTTTGAAAAAGCTTCCCATAGAAAAGCGGGAGCTGCTGGTAATGAGTAAGATGCAAGGAATGCATTATGATGACATTGCTGAGATCAAGGAGATCACGGTGGCCAATGTCAAAGTACAAGTGCACCGTGCGCTGAAGGAATTAAGAACGATTTATTTTCAAATGAACTGATATGAAGCGATCAAGAATTGAAGAGCTAATGCCAGACTATCTGGATGAGAGCTTATCAGAAAAGGAGAAAGCAGAGTTCCAAAAGGCTTTAGAAGACCATCCAGATTTGAAAGCTGAGGTAGAAGAACTTCAGTCAATGTCAAATGAGTTAGGTGAAATGCCTGAACTGAAGCCTAGTCATGCTTCGAAAATGAGGTTTAGACAGGCGCTCGCAGAAGAGAAGGCAACCATGACACCTCAACTCACGGCCAATAGATCTTGGGGATATCAAATAGCGGCGGGATTCGCATTACTGATTTGCGGAATTGCGATAGGTCTCTTGATTAACAAGCCAGCAGACAACTCAGCGCAGCTCATGGCTATGCAGCAAGAATTGAGTGAGACAAAAAGCCTTGTACTTCAATCGACATTGACGAATCATTCGGCAAGTGATCGAATCAGGGCGGTTAGCCTCACTGGAGCGATTAGCCAACCCGACGAAGAATTGATTGGGACGCTAGTTAAGACGCTTAATACTGACGAAAGTCCAAACGTAAGGCTAGCAGCTGCTGAGGCTTTAATGAACTATGCTGACAGTGAATGGGTACGCGCCTCTTTGGTCAAGTCATTGTCCAATCAGGACGACCCGATCATTCAGGTTACGCTCATCCAAATGATGGTCAGATTGGAAGAGAAGAGCTCCTTGAAGCAATTGAAGCAGCTCTCAACCGATGAAAATGTACAATCAGTGGTCAGGCAAAGTGCTGAGACTGCTATTCAAATATTGATCTAACAACACTCAAAATAACAACAATGAAAAAGTTAAAAGTATTAGTGGTAGCGTTGATCCTGGTTCAAGTAGCCACAGCACAAAACGGGAGTTTGAGTGAAGAGCTGGAAGGCCTTTCTCAATTGACAATGATTGAAGGAACCGAAATTGCCATTGAGGCATTCGAGGACGCGAATGTCATAATTGAACGTACCTCTTGGGATAGAAGAGGAGGCGAACCAGCCAGATGGAGTCAGGAACTAGATGGTAGCTCACAAATGACTATGGAGATTATCGGTGTAGGGGATGATATCACCATCAAAGGTCATGATGGTACAGAAATTATCGTTGAAACAAATGATTATGAAGGTATCCCCGAGAAGGCAAAAGGCCTCAAGCCGCTATCTGCCACAGGTGAAGACAATACAGAAGTAGGATTATACTTCGGAAAGTCTGGTGATAAATATGTACTAAGAGGGGCATCCAGGGTTGCCAATGATGCTGACTATGTTATCTCCATTCCTAAGCGCATGAAACTAAAAGTGGAGGCGATGAGATGGTCAGGTGGTGATGTGACTATTGAGGGCATGGTTGGAGAGGTAGAAGCGCGTTCCAATGTTGGGGATATTGAAATATCTAATGCCGCCGGCCCTTTGGTGATCTGGACGCTGAGCTCAGATATTAATGTGATATACGACCAACTCAGTCAGGATGGACCCCATTCTATTTCATCGACAAGTGGTGATATTGACTTGACCCTACCGGGAAATAGCAAAGGCAGCTTTGACATGAAAAGCGTGAGCGGAGAGATATACTCCAACCTGGATCTTGTGCTTCCTCAGAAAGATGGAATGGATCGATTGGGAGGCCAAATCAGCGCAAAAGGGACACTCAATGGCGGAGGTGTAGAGTTCAGCGTCAATAGTATCAGTGGTGATGTATTTATGAGGAAGGCACAATGAAAAGGCTTTTTATCCTCCCTATGTTGCTAGTAGGTCTCGAGCTGCTAGCTCAGAAAACAGTCGCAGATGACCAGGAACCAATCCCAGAAAAAATCATCAAAGAGAATGTCGCGATGGAAGGTGCAAGTCGACTGTCGCTGGAGTTTCCTTACGCTGGTGATATCAGACTACACAATACTGATGGCAATGAGATCGAAGTTTATGTGAATGCCATGATCAATGATGGACAGAACAATGAAGTTTACGAACTGATCATTGACAAAGAAGGT
This sequence comes from Flammeovirgaceae bacterium UBA6059, assembly GCA_002435755.1. Classification (GTDB taxonomy): domain Bacteria; phylum Bacteroidota; class Bacteroidia; order Cytophagales; family Cyclobacteriaceae; genus UBA6059. The sequence goes on along the minus strand of DIYH01000002.1, from coordinate 29,874 downwards.
GATCGAATCTTTATCGGTTCTGATAAGAAGCGGTTGGATGATTTCTTTAAGAGGAGCCCTAGCAAGAAGTATAATTACTGCTATCGCAATGAAATTACTGTTGAGATATCTATTCCTAGAGATATGACGGTTGATGTTGAGTCGATTTCAGGGGATGTTACAGGGGAACTGCGAAGTAAAAGCTATACGATCAAGACAATTGCAGGCGATATCGATTTGACCGTACCTGATCAGACAGGCGCTGAAGTTTATGCAAGTACCATATCAGGTGCGATGTACGCTGATGTAGAGCTTGATCATCTTGACGGGAAGGAAGGGCTAAGACAGATCGTAGGCGAGAAAATCCACGTGAATGTCAACAATGGTGGTGAAGCCCACCACCTGGAGACGATCAGTGGAGATGTAATGCTAAGGGCTGGTGAGTAACCAGCCCCATTAATTTATTCTAATACCACAGCAGTACCACTCGCGCTCACCATGAGCATGCTGCCGCCTTGACCAAGCGTTTCATAGTCAAGGTCCACTGCTAATACTGCATTGGCACCCATGCGCTGAGCATTTTCCTGGAGCTCAGCTATTGCAATATCTTTAGCTTCTCTCAGCCCTTTTTCATAGCTGCTAGAGCGACCTCCTACAATATCAGTAATGCTTGCAAAGAAGTCCTTCACGAAGTTGGCGCCTATAATGGCCTCTCCCGTGACTATGCCTATGTAGCGGCTCACTTTTTTGCCTTCGATGGTGTTTGTTGTGGTTACTATCATAATGTTTTGTTTCTGGTTAGTCCAACGTAATTGATTGTTAATAGGATGCTATTGGTCTAGTTAAAAACTACATTGGATCGAAAAGGGTGTCACCTGTAACACGTTCTCGTTTGAATAATCAAACAGAGGTGACCATGACAGACTTTTATCGATTCCTATCGCTCCATGTGTGGGGTAATCTACCTGCTTCATGGCAAAGATTTATTTCTCAGCTATATGCGGGCATTTATAACCAATCCTGGACCAGGCATGTAATCCCAGCCTATAGTCGCGTCCATTACAAGGACCCTGAGTATTTGAAGTTGTTTGCTCCTGCCAGTGGGGCTTCTACTTACCAGAGCTTTCAGGATTTTTTTACACGCAGGTATCAGGAGCTACCGCAAACCAGGGAAAAAGCAGCCTGGCCTTGTGAAGGGCTTATTTGTGACTATGGTCGTATAGATCATCTTGACCTCATCAATATCAAAGGAGAAAAGAAGGAAGTGCGCGTCATTTTTGGTAGATCGCAAGAGGAGATACCTTCTGACTATTACTTTACCAACATATTTCTACATAACAACAACTACCATCGTATTCATGCTCCGGTCTCTGGTGAGATATTAGATATAGAGCACATTAGAGGTGATCTGGTGTTATTGAGGCCATGGGTTTACAAAAATGATCCGTCACTGCCCGCACTGCGCAATGAACGGATAAATGTGACATTGGGAGATGATGAAGGAAGAAAATGGTATGTATCGATAGTCGGTGGCCCTGCAGTGGGTACCATAGTGCTTGATCAAAACACCAAATTTGGTAACACGGTCAATCAGATAGACGAACTTGGTACATTTCTACTGGGGTCTACCTGCTGCATCGCTGCGCCTATTCCTATTTCAAGGGAAGTGGGTGAGACTGTATATATGGGGGATGAATTTTAAAGTCAACTGCTTTAAACTAGGCCCAATCACTGGATAAGTGCTCACACTTGTCTCAGGCTTTAAAACAATCCCTTTGCAAGAGCGGTTAGTTGATCGTTATGAAAAACGTCAAGTTCCCAATTATTTTCGCTACAATCTATTTGTTCGTCTATAGTATTGGACCGTTTGTTGGAGTGCCGGAGAAACTGGTGATTACAATGTTTTTGTTCCTACCTATTGTGACCGTTTGGATGGTTATTAGGATATTGAAAGATGGCGAGGACACTCAGCTAGAGTTTGACGAAGGTCACCTCTATGAGGACATGCCTCAATTTGAAAAGCCTCATTAATCAGAGCTATACTCTGAACGCACAGGGCTGAACACATCTGTGATCTTGCAGTCAGTGATAGCTCGTCCACTGTGGATAGCATTGGAAGGAATGACCACCGGTTGTCCTGGGCTAAGTATTTGAGTCTCCCCATCAACTGTCAACTCAAACTCACCTTCGTACACTGTAGCGACTTGCTCATGGACATGGTTATGTTCCGGTAATATGCTACCCCTCTTTATTTCCCAATAAGCCATTGTCACACATTCTCCATGGACAAATTTTCCATGAAAGCCTGGAATTAATTCTTTCGGTTTTAAGTGTTCGAGGTTGTGGAATACTTTCATTGCAGTTCAGGGATTTAAAGCTGTCGTTCCCAGACTAAAAATAGTCAATCCCAATGTATTGTAACTGGGTTGCTGTACTCCTCGTTCGATTCATGAATGCAGCTTTTGAATCAACCCTACCTTGATAAATGGCTCAATAGTCGGCCAGCACTACACATCTCGTTTTGGTCTTTTTACTATATCTACAGGGTACTCATCTATGGGGGAGTAGTGAATACCTGGGAAAACGTAGCTTACGTACAGGCTTTTGAGCTAGTGCTGAAGATCCCAATAGTCTACATTAATCTATACATATTCTTACCGCATCTTCTTAAGAGGAAAAAGACACTCTACTTCTTCGCAGCAAACATTCTTCTAATAGGTGCGGCAACTTTTCTTCAAACCTTTATCATCAAGTTTTGCATCTCGATTGGTATCTATCAATATTATCCTGACAGCTACTTTTGGACACCATGGAAGGTTTTTAGCAGGGCCAACCATTTTGTGACCATATCCAGTGTAGCTGTAGTGATCAAAGTACTTAAGGACTTTTACTTCAGTCAGCAGACTACCCAAAAATTGGAACGAGAAAAACTAGAAACCGAACTTAAGTTTCTTAGGAGCCAGATCAACCCACATTTTTTCTTCAATACGTTGAATAACCTCTATTCGTTGGTGGAGCGTAAGGACAATGAAGCAGGCCCCATATTGCTAAAGTTGAGTGAACTTATGTCCTATATGATCTATGAGGCTTCCAACATAAAAGTGACGTTGAAGCAAGAGCTGGATAACTTAAAAAACTTCATTTCCCTTGAGCAGCTTAGGTTCAATAATCTTAAAGTTGATTTGAAAATGCCAGGTGATGTGGGGAATCAACAGATTGCTCCGTTACTATTACTTCCATTTTTAGAGAATGCTTTTAAGCACGGTGTGGGGAAAGAAAAAGAGCGAAATTGGATAACTGTAGAGTTGGGACTTGATGGCTATTTACTCAGCTATGTTGTCCAAAATGCACACTCCTCTCAAGACAATGCTCAAAAGTCTACCCAAAGAGGAATCGGGCTTGATAACCTTAAAAGGAGGCTAGAGCTGTTGTACCCTGGAGGCTTTGACCTTCAAACCAAAGAATACACTGACACGTATGAATCATCGATGGCCATTGATCTTTCCAAGTACGTTGAGTCCGATGAATATTAGCTGCATTATCGTTGATGATGAACCGTTAGCACTTGATTTATTAGAGCATTTCGTAGCAAAGGTTCCGTATCTTGAGCTAATGGGAAGATGTGAGAATGCATTGGAGGCTGCTGACCTGATGCGGAAAAAGCCTGTTGATCTTCTTTTGCTTGATATTCAAATGCCGGATGTTAGTGGCATCAGCTTTTTGAAAACAATGACTTCACCTCCTAAGGTCATTTTTACCACTGCCTACAGGGAATTTGCAGTGGAAAGTTATGAACTCAATGCAGTAGATTATCTGGTAAAGCCATTCGCTTTCGAGCGCTTTCTTCAGGCGCTTGACAAACTGACAACTTTAAAAACACCGACCCCTAAGCAGGAAAAGCTTCTGATCAAAGCTGAGAATAAGACATTTAATGTTATGATCCGAGACATTACCTATCTCGAAAGTATCAACGAAACCGTGATCATTCACAGTAGTGAAAAACCTATCATTTGTTACCAACCGTTGAGCTATTTTGAGAAACAACTTCCAACCGATCAAGCTTTGAGAGTACATAGGTCATATCTGGTTATGCGTGATAGTATAAGTGCGTTTGATCAGAGTACTGTGTACATAGATGGTACCGAGATCCCTATCGGGAGAACCTACAAAGAGCGAGTTACGGAGACATTAAGCCGTTAGCTTCTATTCTTCAAACAAGGTCTTAAGAATGACCAATTTGGGTTGAAACTGGTTGTTTGAGGAAACTTTGAATATGTGTCTATAAAGACCCGTTTTCATCACAAGTACCAAAATAAAAAGTGATGATGAAACAACTGATTTTTGTGTTAGTGTTAATGATGGGCACTATTCTGATAAGCAATACCTCCAATGCAAAGCCAAAAAAAGCTCAGCTCGGCTATTGGGTGGTACAGGATTATGTTGATGGTAAGGGGGACGCGATGGTAAGGTTTTATAACACTTCAGACAGCCTTGTTTATGAGCAGAACCTGGGTAAGAAGCAAGTACAACTCAATAAGAAAAACATTAGAAGACTAAATAAAGAGCTGAAAAACTATCGAAGAAGTCAGCTCAAAAAGGAAAAGTTCATGATTACGAAACTGTAATTTGCTTCATGAACAGAAGGGCTTGAGTAGGATTGGGCCCTTCACTTACTTTTCAAAAGGATTCTTTTTACCCGTTGAGAGTTTTTCAAACGTCAATCCCAGACGTTTTTCTTTTGTTTCAGGCCTTTTTGCTTCGGCTATCCACCGAGCATATTCCTTTCGATTAGTATAAGACAGGCTGTCATAAAATGCACCTAAATCAGGATGGCTATCAAGAAGTTTTTGCAACTCCTCAGGCACTTCTACTACGCGTTCTTCCAGATCTCTTTGGAGTGTCACTTGGACTTTATCTCCAACTGACTTACCAATCTTCTCCCTCACATCTTTACGCAAGAGCAAAAAGTGGCCTTGACCCATATCTGCAAGTGAGCCTCTATATTCTACTCCGTCAAATGTAGCCTTAATTTTGACCCAACCCTTTGTGCCGAAGGTAGTTGGCACATCAAATGGAAGATCAACAAATGAAGTATTGGGTTTGCCATCAATGCCCTTTATTTCGGCTTCCCATTTAAATATCTGTTCTTTTGACACGATGAGGACTGGTTTTGGGGATACGCTCTATAACCTTTCTGGCTTCCAGGTCGAGTTTGACAGTTACGACATACCAGACCACTTTACCATCGAAGCTACCCCTGAGAATCTCTTCAGCACTTGCTACAAGATCGTTCAGAGTAGCTTCATTAAATTCATTTAGAGTGGTCAAAATAGCAGACTTGATCTGTTCGCATTTTTTGAGATCAATTCTTGTTCCTTGCTTCCCTTGCGGGTGAAGTGTCATTATTTTTTCATTCTCTGCCATCGTTTTATCGAACCTATCTATTGAAATTAACAATATTTCAGACCACCATGAAAACAGCCGCGACCAAGGTCATTAGAATAATGAAATAACGATAGACCTTTTCGGGGATTTGCCTTGTGATCAATATCCCCAATCCAGCGCCGAGCGCAATAAATGGTAATGTGACAAGGTCAAGTAGAAACGAGTCCAAAGTGATCGTCTTCCAGATGAATACGTGAAATGGAATTTTAAACCAGTTAATAACCATAAAAAACCATGCGGCAGTACCTATAAACGAGTTTTTGGGTAGTCGCATGGATAGCAGATAAAGTGCCATTACCGATCCCGCGAGATTACCCACCATAGTGGTGAAACCTCCTGCTACCCCCATCAATATTGCAAACCAGTAGTAATCAGGTACATGCTCTTTGTTGTCTTGCTCAAGCCACAACATGATGGCCACACTGCCAAAAATGATAATGGCCATGATGAGCCTAAAAGCCTCATCGTCAATGTAGGCTCCTGTTGCCGTCCCTAAAATTACACCTAAGGCGGCCCAAGGGAAGAGTTTTCTAAGATGGGGCCAACTGGCGTGCCGATGATAATAGAATACCCCAAAAATGTCCGCCAACGAAAGTATGGGTAAGAGCAGTCCACTTGATAATTTACCACCAAAAATTGAGGCCAGCATTGGGACAGCAATCATACCTGAACCGTGGACGCCAGTTTTAGCGGTACCGATCAACACTGCAACAAGTGCAATGATCCCCACCTGGTAGTAGGTGAGTTCAAAAGAAAGGAAATGGATCAAGCTGCCTCAGTCTTCTTTTTCCAATACCTAAGGAGTCCAGCCACACTCATCCATGAAGGGTTAGCCGCTTCATATTGCTGAATTTCATGATCTCCTAAGCTAGCATCTTTGAGCTGGCCGGCAACATACTTCATAAATTCAGGTGTAACTTCACCCACAGACCTGTTTTCATCAAAGGGCTTTTTCATCCAATTTGCCCAATCCCAAAGGATATGCTCGAGGCTGTCCAGATGACTCTTAATGTCTGTGATAGCATCAAAGTGCGTTAAATGAAGGCGCTTGGAATTCAGTTTTCTAATCAGGTTGATGCTGTCGACCCAGTGCTCTATGTTGATATCTGGTGGAGGGCATGGTGGCACTACGATTCCCTGATCAATTTTGACGCCTGCAACATCACCAGTGAACAAGTCATCACCCAACTGCCAGGCAATGTGATGCTTTGCATGACCAGGTGTATGCCACGCCTTAAGTTGTACATCGCCGAGATCGAAAACTTCCTCGTCAGCTACTTCATGTAGCTGTGCTGCTGGTATAGCATTCATCTCGCCCCAGAGCTCATCCATTTTATCCTGATAAATGCGCCTTGCAGACTCGATTAGCCTTGAAGGATCTTCCATGTTTTTAGCACCAAATGGATGTACATAGATGGTCGCATCATTTTTGGCGAATGCCCAGGCCGCCCCTGCATGATCAAGATGGATGTGTGTGAGAAAGACCTTCTTCACATCGGACAGCTGATAACCATATTGCGATAGCCCCTTTTCAAGATAACCTATCGTAGAATGAGGGCCAGTTTCTACGAGTACGGGTCCTTCACTTGTCTCTATGAGAAAGCTCGCGATGGTATGTTCGTGTCCAAGAAAGTGTAAGTCAATAGCGTGGATCATGGGGATAACAGTCGTTTACGGTAGTCTCAAACCTGTCCGCCGTAAACTTTGGAAGGCGAGGGACTCCTTGTATTTTTGACGAAGATACAATCAAAAAGCAACAGATTATGGCCAAAGACTATTTCCAGGATCACATGCCAGAGAACGTATGTTACGGTTGTGGTGCGAGTAATCCACAAGGACTTCAAATCAAAAGCTATTGGGAAGGTGAAGAAGCGCTTCTGGACTGGGAGTCACAGGAGAAATATCATGGCTGGGCGGACTTGATGAATGGAGGGATCATGGCAACTTTGATTGATTGTCACTGTATGGGGGCAGCAATGGCTTATGCCTATAAAGTCGAAGATCGGTCTATGGATAGTCATCCTGAGTATCGCTATGCTACAGGATCGATGAACATCAAATACCTAAAACCCACACCAAATCGGAAAGTGCATCTGAGAGCGAAGATCACAGAAGTAAAAGGTAAAAAGACGGTGGTCTGGTGTGATTTTTACTCTGATGAGGGAGTCAAAACTGCCGAGGCGGAAGTAATCGCCATTAGGGTATTTGACGGTAGTCAGGCGGCAGGAACAAATGCCTTTAAGAGCTGATACGCTTGAGCTTGCTTTCTGTGATTAGGATGACCAGTATGCCTAATCCTAGTCCCATAAATAGGTTGATTGAGCGAGCGTAATCCAATGCCGAGCTCTCGAAATAATAGCCACTTAGCAAAGCCAAAAGGCCAGAAAGAATAAACAGTGGTCCTGAAGTCTTGTGAGCCGATTTCCAATGATCAAGGCTCTTCTTGGCGGCTTTACCCCAATAGCCATACATATCGTTAGGCTTTTTCGGTGGACTGAAGGTAAAGAACAGGCCAATGACCAGTTGAATGAAACCTAGGAAGTAGTAATCAAACATTATTCGCGTTTCAGGATTTTCCCTGCCAATGTACCAGTATATCGACCTTCCTCGATCGCTACTTCTCCATTGACAAGCACATAATCAATTCCCGAAGCAAATTGTTCTGGCTTTTCAAATGTGGAGTTATCACGAATGGTGGTTGGGTCCATCACTACAATATCTGCGAAATAGCCTTCCTTAATTTGACCTCTATTCTTGATGTTGAAGGTTTCGGCCACCTGTCCAGAACTGGCCACTACAGCTCGACCAAATGAGATCACAGAGTCTTCGATCACATATTTTCTGAATTTCCTCGGGAAGGTACCGTACTTCCGGGGGTGACCTGCTGAACCGTCTGATCCGGTCATGCACCATGGTTGAGCCATCAGTATGGCAATATCTTCTTCAGTCATATTGAAACTAGCCACAGAAGCGTCACCGGCTTTAATGATTTTGAGCGCTGCTTCAATGGGCTCAAGCCTCCACTCCTGCGACAAGTCCTCAAGCGTCAAGCCGATCCAGTCTGGATTACCACTTCTAGTGATCAACAAGGAAGAAGGTCCACCCCTGCGCCTGAGATTGTCTCGCATTTCCTGTCTTATGGTCAGACCAACCACTTCATCATCAATGCGCTTGATCATCTCTTCCTGACCTCCGGCACGCGCCCAGTTAGGAAAAGTACTGCCACCCACACTGGTACCACTTGCCACATATGGATATTGATTGGCAGTAATGTCAATTCCTGCAGATTTTGCAGAGTCGATCAAGGCTACCATTTCTGTTCCCTTCCCCCAGACATCTACACCCAGTGCCTTGATATGGGAGATATGTACCGGGATATCTGCTTCAGCTCCAATCCTGATCACTTCTTTAATAGAGTTCATCAACCCAATGGAGTAGCTGCTTTCATCTCGCTGGTGCGTATCATAGACCCCTCCGTATTCACTGACGATCTTAGACAGCTCTATCACCTCTTCGGTTGACGCATAATTGCCCGGTGTGTAATAAAGCCCTGTTGACATGCCCAGGGCACCATCTTCCATGGCTTTAGTGACGATTTCGCGCATCTCCTGCATTTCCTCCGATGTAGGAGGTCGGTTTTCCATACCCATCGCTGCACGCCTCACATGTCCATGTCCCACTAGCACACCCACGTTTGTACCAGCACCTGATAGGCCCCATAGCTTCATTGCCCTACCTACCGGAATAGGGCTCCTGCCGTCGTTTCCATTGATTACGGTAGTTACACCCTGTGTAAGAAAAGGAAGGTTATGTCTGGCGACTGAATCGTTAAGGTCTTGCGTGGTATGCGTATGTGGATCTATAAAGCCGGGCACAACAGCTTTTCCGGAAGCATCAATAACCGTCTTGGCCTTGATATCAATAATCTCCTCAGCCCCAAAAAAAACGATTTTATCAGCTTCAATACCTACCGTAAATGAGTGTGGTGATTCAGAAATGCCGTCATAGACCTGACCGTTTTTGATGGCAATATCGACTTCAAGTACAGGTTTCTTCTTTGTACAGGAATATGTAAGAAGAGCTAATAATATTAGGAAGGTGGTTAGCCGCATGATACTCGGATTTTGATCAAAATAGGGAATGCAGACCAACCATCAAAGCTGACTTTGACAAGCCCCAAAAGTCGAAAGAGCCAAATCGGGCAAAGATGAAATATTGATTGTGGAATGAATGGCTCACTAATGGAGTCGAATGCCGTATTGACAATCAAACGACTCGTCCTTTTTCAAAGAGAGAATGCCCTCTTTGGTCTTGATATTTCCATCATGGGAAGCTTGGTCTGCGATACCAAACCATGGCTCAATGCATACGAAAGGAGAATTACTACTCTTTGACCATATGCCAAGATATGGGAACCCAGTAAAGTTGAATGTCAGCCAAATTTTACCTTGATTATCTATGAGGTCAACCCTATTAGAGTCCAACGATTTAAAGACAAGTGCATCGCGATCAAAGAGATCATCAGCAATGTCCAAGGTATCTCCCTTGAACGGTTCTGTGACGCCTGCAAAAAGACCTTCAGTCAGAAAATGGATTTCAGTATCCTCAGTCTGCTCAAACTTTAGACCGTAATCGCTTCTTTGTTGATCTGGCTGGATGGGGCAGTTAAATGCCGGATGACCGCCAATTGAAAAATAGAGGTTATCCTCAGATGGATTCTCAACGCGATAGCCAACCGTCAACTCATTTTCCGATAGGGTATAGGTAAGGAATAGACGAAAATCGAAAGGATATTTGCTTCTGCTTTGTGTATCAGATTCAAGCAGGAATTCAACCGAGTTAGCGGATGACTTACTTGCTTTAAACTTTTGATCCCTAGCAAAACCATGTTGACCCATGGGGTAGTTATGCCCATTGTAACTGAAGGCGTCATCCTTGAGCTTTCCGACAAAAGGGAAGAGTACTGGTGCGTGTCGACCCCAATGCTCGGGATCGGCTTTCCATATGTACTCAAGGCCGTTGGACTTATTAATAAGACTAGTCAACTCAGCACCCTGCTCATCAATAGTAGCGCTGAGTTGATCATTTTCAATCGTATGTAGACTCATGGTTTAGTTCTTCAACGAACTAAAAATAGTCAATGACCAACTTTAATGGTCAACAAGATCCATCACAGATTGATCCTTGGATTCTAGAATAGAGTCACCCATGAGATATTCATCAATGGCTTTTGCAGCCTCACGTCCTTCGCTAATGGCCCATACAACTAAACTCTGTCCGCGGTTCATGTCGCCAGCAACGAATATGCCTTGTTCGCTAGTGTGGTATTTGTCAGACTTCACATTTTGTCGTTCATCCAGTTCAACGCCTAGTTGTTCGAGCATGCCTTCTCGTTGAGGGTTAGTGAAACCTGCGGCAATGAGCACGAGATCCGCATCGATCAACCTCTCGCTACCTTCTAACTCCTGAAGCTTGCCACCCTTCCACGCTACATCGACCACTTTCAGGTGCGTCAATTCTCCTTTGCCATTACCGACAAACTCCTTTGTAAGGATCGACCACTGACGATCTGCACCCTCTTCATGTGAGGATGATGTACGTAAGATCATTGGCCATTCCGGCCATGGGTTCAATTCTCCTCTATCGACAGGAGGTTTGCTAAGTAATTCTATCTGAGTGATTGACTTGGCCTTGTGCCTATTGGATGTGCCTACACAGTCTGATCCAGTGTCGCCTCCACCGATGACGATCACATTTTTGTCAGTTGCCCAGATCTCTTTTTCGGTGACGTCCAGATTAGCTACTCTTCGGTTCTGTTGAGTTAAGAACTCCATTGCGAAGTGGACTCCCTTGAGTTCCCTACCGGGAATAGGCAGATCCCTTGGAATGGTTGAACCACCGCACAGTACAATCGAATCGTAGTTGTATTTCAGTTCGTCAACGGATACATCTACGCCGACATTAGTGTTGGTTTTAAAGTTGACACCTTCGACTTCCATGATTCGGATACGACGATCAATCGTCCACTTCTCCATCTTGAAATCTGGAATGCCATAACGCAGTAATCCACCTACTTTGTCATCACGCTCAAAAACTGTGACGCTGTGACCAGCTTTGTTAAGCTGTGCTGCCGCGGCTAAACCAGCTGGACCAGATCCTACTACCGCCACTTTTTTACCAGTTCGGATTTTTGGTGGTTGAGGTTTGATCAGATCTAGTTCAAAAGCCTTTTCGATGATGGTCTTTTCGATGAACTCTATCGCTACAGGTGGTTTGTTGATGCCTAGTACACAAGAAGCTTCGCACGGCGCAGGACAAATTCTACCGGTAAATTCCGGGAAGTTGTTCGTTGATAGAAGAATCTCAGCGGCCTCTCTCCAGTTGCCATTGTAAGCTGCATCATTGAAGTCGGGAATTTTATTTCCCAGTGGGCAGCCGTTATGGCAAAATGGTATTCCACAGTCCATACATCTCGCAGCTTGCTGCTTGGACTTATCTTCACTTACCTCAACATAGAATTCCTTATAATTATTGACCCTTGTTTTGGGATCAATAGTTGGTGGTAGTTCTCTTTTGAACTCTTTAAATCCAGTTGGCTTTCCCATTACACTTTCTCTTTTACTTTTTTCTTCGCCCTCTTGATTAATACTGCCTTGTATTCTTTAGGCATTACTTTGATAAAGGATGAAGCATATCTGCTCCAATCCGTGAGTATTTCTTCAGCCACTTGACTACCAGTGAATCTGAGGTGCTTAGTGATTAAAGCTTTGACCAATTTGGTATCATCCGAATTCAATGGATCCAAATCGATCATTTCCATATTGCAGTTTTCTGCTAAGCTGTTATGTGGGTCAAATACATAAGCTATACCACCACTCATACCAGCTGCAAAATTTCTTCCGGTAGGTCCAAGAATCACAACATGACCTCCTGTCATGTATTCACAACCGTGATCTCCGATTCCTTCGACGACTGCATTTACTCCTGAGTTGCGGACAGCAAATCGCTCGCCTCCCATGCCGTTGATGAATGCTTCGCCAGAAGTGCCACCGTAGAGTGCCACATTACCAATAATGATATTCTTGTTAGGCACAATCTTCGATCTGACATCAGGATAGACGATAAGTTGACCGCCTGAGAGTCCCTTACCGAAATAATCATTAGCGTCTCCCTCGAGCATCAGGGTTAAGCCGGGAGCAGCAAATGCTCCGAAGCTCTGACCTGCAGAACCTTTGAAACTATAACGAATGGTACCTTCGGGAAGACCAACACCATGGTAGACCTTCGAAATTTCATTTGAAAGCATGGCACCCACAGCTCTTTCGGTATTGACGATTTTGTAAGTTTCAGATACTGATTCGGCTCTTTCGAGTGCTGGTGCAGCAGCTTTGATCATTCTCACATCGAGGATATCTTTAATCCTATGCTGCTGCTCTCTGCTATTGTAGTAGGTATCATTGGACCAGGTCTTCTCTTGTGTAATAAGGCTGCTGAGATCGACTGATTTAGGCAGATTTTCAGTTGATCGAAGTTCCAAGGCCTTGGCTTGGCCAACCATATCATTGACAGTGGCAAAACCTAGTTGAGCCATGTACTCTCGCATCTCCTGGGCCATGAATGTGAACATGTTGATCACGTGCTGAGGGTCTCCTGTAAATAGCTCTCTCAATTCTTCATCTTGGGTTGCTATTCCTACTGGGCATGTATTAAGATGGCATTTGCGCATCATGATGCATCCTTCGGCAATCAGAGCAGCAGTAGAAACACCCCACTCTTCTGCACCAAGAAGAGCAGCGATGGTAAGGTCTCGACCAGTCATGATTTTGCCATCGGTTTGAAGAACGACTCTGCCTCTTAGACCATTCTTAACGAGTGTCTGCTGGGCTTCTGCAAGTCCCATTTCCCATGGCAAACCGGCGTGTCTTAGCGAACTCAACGGTGAAGCACCAGTGCCTCCATCTCCACCAGAAACCAAGATGACATCAGCAAATGCTTTGGCAACACCTGCAGCAATTGTACCAACCCCAGCTTCTGAAACAAGCTTCACATTTATTCGTGCCTGACGATTAGCATTTTTGAGATCAAAGATCAGCTGAGCTAAATCCTCTATCGAGTAAATGTCGTGATGCGGTGGAGGAGAAATCAACCCAACACCGGGAGTAGAGTTTCTTACTCTACCGATCCAGTCATCTACCTTATGTCCAGGGAGCTGTCCACCCTCACCGGGTTTTGCACCTTGAGCTATCTTGATTTGAATTTCTTCGGCATTAGTCAGGTAATAACTAGATACTCCAAACCTGCCCGAAGCAACCTGTTTGATAGCAGAGCGCTCCCAATCACCGTTACCTTTCTTTTTGAATCGCACTGGATCTTCCCCACCTTCTCCACTGTTACTCTTCCCACCAATTCTATTCATTGCGATAGCCAGTGTAGAGTGTGCCTCGTGGGAGATGGAACCGAAACTCATGGCTCCTGTTGCGAAACGCTTAAGGATATTTTCAACGGGTTCGACCTTGTTGATAGAAATTGGTTTTCGCTTTTTGAAGTTAATTAGGCTCCTAAGTGTAATTACCTTCTCAGATTGCTCATCCACAGTTTTCGTATACTGCTTGAACAAGTCGTAATCATTGAGCTTTGTTGACTTTTGTAGTAGATGGATGGATTTTGGTCTAAGTAAGTGTTCTTCACCTTGACGCTTCCATTGATAGACACCACCTATTTCTAGCCCTTGACGACCTCTCAGATCATGAGACTTTTTATGTCTTACCAGAATCTCCTTCTCAAAGTCTTTGAAAGTCGCTCCGCCGATTCTGGATACAGTGCCATTGAAGCAGGTCTTGACTACTTTTTTAGACAGCCCAACCGCTTCAAATATCTGCGCACCCTGATATGATTGCAGGGTCGAGATGCCCATTTTGGACATGATCTTTAATAGCCCACCACCAACAGCATTGATATAGTTCTGCTGAAGCTCCTCAAAAGTGCGATCACCGAAATGGCCTTTGCGCTGTAAGGAGCGAATGGTGTTAAAGGCCATATAGGGGTAGATACAGCTTGCTCCATAGCCTATTAATGTGGCGTATTGATGTGTCTCAAAAACATCACCCGCATCGACGACTATACCAGCTCTTGATCTAAGTTTTTTGTTGATTAGGTGATGGTGCACCGCGCCGGTGGCTAATAGTGACGGTATTGGCGCACGTTTGTCGCTTATTTTCCTATCGGAAAGGATCAATACGTTGAAACCGTCCATGACTGCTTTTTCAGCCTTTTCACAAAGACGCTTAATTCCAGCTTCCAACCCATTCTCAATGTTGAAAGTGATGTGGAGACGCTTCCATCTGAAGTATTCCGGATTAAGCAGTTTGATTTTGTCAATCATGGTCTGCTTTAGTACCGGTTGGGTGATGTGAATCTGGCGACAGTGCTCAGCACTTTCCGATAGGAGATTTCTACCAGCGCCAAGACGGGTAAATAGCGACATGACCAGGCGCTCACGGATCGGATCAATTGGTGGATTGCTCACCTGGGCGAACATCTGCTTGAAGTAGTAAGCAGGATGCTGAGGGAATGAAGACAATACTGCCAATGGAATGTCTAACCCCATAGATCCTACGGGCTCTTTGGCCATGCTGGCCATGGGCTCTATGACCATCTTTAGGTCTTCTTGCGTAAAGCCGTGAAGACGCTGATGGTGCAGTAGATCAACCGGAGTAAGATCATCTACTTCTATTTCAGGGTCAGGTATACGTCTTAGCTTGACTCTGTTTTGCTTTATCCACTCCTCATAGGGCTGCTGATTGCATATTTCGCCCTTGATCTCATCATCTTCAATGATACGCCCTTCTTGCAGGTCGGCAAGAAGCATTTTGCCAGGTTGTAATCTGCCTTTCTGAACAACCTTGCTTGGATCAATTTCATGAGCACCGCTCTCTGAGGCCATTATCAAGAAATCGTCATTTGTAATGGTGTATCGGCAGGGCCTCAGACCATTACGATCGAGTGTACCTCCGATATAACGACCGTCAGTGAACAATAATGCTGCAGGGCCATCCCACGGCTCCATGATGGAGGCGTGGAATTTGAAGAATGCTTTTTTCTTCTCATCCATCTGCTTATTGTCTTGCCAAGCTTCGGGCACAAGCATCATAAGTGCATGTGGAAGGCTTCTCCCTGACAATACAAGCAATTCAACCATCTCATCAAGGTTAGCAGAGTCGCTATTGGCTGGATCGCATATTGGGAAAAGGTTTTGTATTTCCTCCGGAGAGAAATAAGGAGATTCCATCATCACCTCCTTAGATTTCATTTTATTGACGTTCCCGCGAATGGTGTTGATCTCACCATTGTGAGCAAGGTAACGGAATGGCTGAGCCAGCTTCCATCTTGGGAATGTATTCGTCGAGAATCTTGAGTGTACTAAGGCAAACGATGACTCAAGTTCCGGATTTTTGAGATCAGGATAGTAGAAACGAAGTTGGTCTGTTCTTAGCTGACCCTTATACACCATTGTGGTAGTTGACAATGAAGCGATGTAGAAGTCTTCACCCATCTCTCGGGCTCGCGCACCAAGATCCCGGTTGCAAGTCTTTTTTAGTAGATAAAGCCTTCGTTCAAGATCAATTCCGGTAAGCTGCCCATTTGCATCAGTGATAAAGCAATGCTCTACTTCCGGTTCGTATCTGAGCGCAGTTGCACCTGCATATTTGCTGTTCGTTGGAGTCGACCTGAAGTAAATCAGTTTGAGTGATAATGACTCGACAACCTCCACAAAGCTTTCCTTGATGACATGCCTATTATGTTCGTCTTTGGGAAAGAATATGACACCAAGACCATAGTTTCCTTTTTCTGGTAAGTTGTGACCTTGCTTTTGGCTCTCTTTCTCGAAAAAGCTGTAAGGGATTTGAATCATTATACCAGAACCGTCTCCGGTTTCAGGCTCTGCTCCCTGGCCACCGCGGTGTTCCATGCTTTCCAGCATGCCAAGCGCGTTGGATACCACCTTATGAGAAGGTACGTTTTTAATATTCGCAATGAGCCCTATGCCGCACGCGTCGTGCTCAAGCTCTGGTGTGTAAAGTGTATTCCCTTTCTCCCACATATTTCAATGAATTCCGTTTATCCCATTATTTTCCCGGCTATCTCACTGGAAAAACGTTTGCAAAAGGATTTTAGCTGTGTTTTCGATTTGATCGAACCTTCAAATTAAGAAAAACACGACTGTAGTTTGCAAAAACTAGGGACAGAATTTTCTGTGGAACAAGAAGGGTTTGGAGGAAGAATTTAGAAGTAGGATCGTAGTAATTGCGAATAATGAAAATGTTTAAGAGTTAATTGAGAAATCTTTAATTGAGACCATTCTCAATTAGACGTTATTGCGTTTTTGTTAATCTTAGAATTGTGAAAAGTGCAAAAAAAAGAGTGTCAACTTGACACTCTTTTCAGTTTTAAGATTTTCGAGAGCTTAGCTCACCGTTTTTACCGTTTTAATGATTCTTGCTGCCACTTTGTATGGGTCGGCATTTGAAGCTGGTCTTCTATCTTCTAGATAACCACTCCAACCATTATTTGCTGTATAAACAGGAATTCTTATAGAAGCGCCTCTATCTGACACGCCATAAGAAAAATCAGTGATCGCAGCAGTTTCGTGCTGACCCGTCAATCGCTGATCATTGTCCGCTCCATATACTGCTATGTGCTCATCTACTACGCTTCTGAAAGCCTCGCACACCTCTTCGATTTTTGCTTGAGATCCTGCAGTTCTAATTAGGGTATTAGAGAAATTGGCGTGCATACCAGATCCGTTCCAGTCAAGGTCGCCAAGTGGCTTAGGATGCCAGTTGATCGCTAGGCCATATTTCTCAACTAGTCTTTCAAGAAGATATCTACCTACCCAGATCTGATCACCCGCCGAAGCAGCACCTTTTGCAAAGATTTGGAATTCCCACTGTCCTGCGGCAACCTCACCATTAGTACCTTCTACATTTAGTCCGGCCTCAAGGCAAAGGTCAAGGTGCTCGTCTTTGATGTCTCTACCGAAAACGTTCTGGCCACCAACACCGCAGTAGTATGGTCCCTGTGGAGCTGGGAAACCACCTTCAGGGAATCCAAGAGGTCTGTTAGTCGTAGTATCCCATAGGAAGTACTCCTGCTCAAAACCAAACCAGAAATCATCGTCCTCATCGTCAATTGTAGCTCTACCGTTACTTTCATGAGCAGTGCTATCCGCATTTAGTACCTCAGTCATCACTAGGTAACCGTTTGTAACTGCAGGATCAGGACAAATGAATACAGGCTTAAGTAGGCAATCGGATGATCCACCCTCTGCTTGCTCTGTTGAACTTCCGTCAAATGACCACTCTGGGCAGTCTTCCAACTTACCGCTGAAGTCATCAACAATTTTGGTTTTACTTCTAAGGCTTTGGGTTGGCTTATAACCATCAAGCCAGATGTACTCGAGTTTAGATTTTGACATTGTTAAAGCTTTAAAATTTGATCTCTTGATTTATATTTTCCGTTGATTCGTAAAAAAAAGGTGCATTTTTTAGGCGATTCACATTTTGATTGCACAAATGTGATGAAAATGACCTAAAAAATGCACCTTCGGATGAATAATTACAAATTCTGCTGTTGATTAGCTACATACAGCCCCTGATTTACGTTTTTTCAGCAGAATTTGGTGTCGTTTAGAATTTGTAGATAGCTGCTAGCGTAAGTTGTGAAGCAGATGCTGTTGCTAGTTCATCTGCATCAACGAAGATGTCCTCAGAAGCTCCGTCTAGTCTCACTTCAGCGATGAAAGTCAACTGATCAAGGCTAAAGTTGCCAGTCAATGTATTCGAGAATACGTTTGAACTAGGAGTAACCAAAGCACCAGACTCGTCTACCTCATCTTTAAAAGTGAAGTACTCACTTCTAAGTCCTAATGAGAAATTATCGGTAAGTCCTACCTGAGGATAAAGTGCTACACCACTGTATCCACCTTCAGCGTCACCAGAACCAGAAATGCTGTAATCAGCAGCATTTAGGCCAAGGTAGAAACCATCTGTTATTTGATAGCCCGTAGTGAGGTCAATCACTGTACCTGATGGTGAACCACTCACAAAGTTAAGGTAGATATCCCATCCGTCAGCTGGTGCATAGTACAACTGAGCTCCAAAGTCAGATACACCATTGAAGTCAGTGTATACATTCCAGTCGTTGAAAAGACCAACCATGAAGCTGAAGTTATCAGCAATAGCAAAATCTGCTTTCAAACCTGAATTCTGGAAAGGACCATTTGTAAATAGGTAAGAAGTGCTATAGTTGAAGTTACCTGCGGGTGAGATCACTTCATAACCTACAAATGTCCCCATGTAACCAGCAGTAAGTGATACTACATCACTAAGTGCATATGATACATACAGGTTCTGGATACCCATGATTGCTTCATCACCATCTCCGAGATCGAATAATGGAATTGACTTAAAACTTCTAGGACCAAAAGACACTTCACCAACAAAGCTGGCTTTGCCCATGGTGTGGCTTAGGTTCAAGTCCAACATACCGATAGAAACAGAGTTTCTATCGTCCGCGAAAGAAGTACCGATGTTGTCACTTCCTGAAAAATCGTATGTATAGTAGGTATCTACGGAACCACTAATTACAAGTGGTGAAGATTCTTCTTGTGCATAGGCTTGCGATGAAAGTAATACTATCATGCCCGCCAGCAGACTGTTTTTGATTATTTTTGTAAAGTTCATTGTTAATCATTTAGTGTGGTTATTGATAATGGATGGAATGGTCTCCACACGCTGAGTGTCCAATTCGTTGATGTGGAGACCTATTTTTTATTCTGTGATGATGGTATATCCTCTGATACCATGCTCATGACTATCGAGCCCTTCTGATTCGTGCTCTTCCGAGACTCTGATGCCCATTGTCATCTTCATAAGTGTGAAAATGATGAATGCTGCGGCGAATGCAGTAGCTCCGCAAATCGCAACTCCAGTCAATTGTGTTAGGAAAGAGTGCTCAGGGTTCGTAGAGAAGATACCCACGGCCAGGGTACCCCAAATACCGCAGGTAAGGTGAACAGATACCGCACCAACAACATCGTCAAGTTTAAGCTTGTCTAGTGCGACAGCTGAGAAAACTACTAGAACACCAGCGATGAGACCTACAAGGATGGCATTCAATGGCTCAATTACATCAGCACCAGCAGTAATACCCACAAGACCAGCTAGGATACCGTTAAGTACCATTCCTAAATCAAGGCGCTTGAACATGAAGTAGCCAGTGACGAAACCACCAATACCTCCTGCACAGGCTGCAAGTGAAGTAGTCACAAGGACAAATGAAGTCAGTCCTGGATCTCCGGATAGTACAGAACCACCGTTGAACCCGAACCAGCCTAACCAGAGAAGGAATACACCAATTACAGCTAACGGAACGCTTGAGCCAGGCTTATCTACAACTTCACCATTTACATACTTACCAAGTCGAGGGCCTAATATGATGATTCCCGCCAGGGCTCCCCATCCACCTACTGAGTGTACGAGCGTAGAACCGGCGAAATCGTAGAATCCCCAGTCATCAAGGACGCCACCGCCCCACTTCCAGCTACCGATGATAGGGTAAACGAGCCCTACGAAAATAACGGTGAAGATCAGATAAGAGCTCAATTTGATGCGCTCCGCAACAGCACCTGATACGATAGTAGCTGCGGTTGCAGCAAACATGGCCTGGAACAAGAAGTCCGTCCAATAAGTGTAACCAGCGCCGGCATACTCAGCACTTACATCGGCACTTGCTGAAGTTTCTAGTCCGAAACCAGCAAAACCAAACCATCCTGGCACGTCAAAGCCGGGGTACATTAAATTGAACCCACAGATGAAGTAGGTCAACACTCCTATTATAGGAGTAAGCGTGTTCTTGAACAGGATGTTGACCGTGTTCTTGCTCTGGCCAAAGCCTGCTTCTACACCAGCAAAACCAAGGTGCATGATGAATACCAATGCTGTGGCCAACATCATCCAAATGTTATTGGCAGTCAACAGCGTATCGGTGATCGCGAGGTTGAGCTCAGCCGCCTCACCTGAGCTAGCAGCAACCGCGTTGGCGGTATTAGCTACTGCCTCAGTAGTGGCCATAGAAGAGATGAATAGGCCCTTCATGCCGCTCAGTACAGATAAAAACTGTAGAAAAACTGTCATAATTGTTAAAGATTAAGGTTTGCGTTAAAAACTTGATAGCAAAGTGTTCTTTGCCCTGAAATATTTTTAATGAAGCCTCAATGTTATGACTATGTTTTCGAATTGTGAACTACCAAAGCTCAGAAAAAAACAAGAAAAAATCAGATTTACGTAAAAAATGAAAAATCCGCATCAGATTAGGCCTTACTGATTCTAATTTTGCGAAATTCTCAAGTAAAGAGGGTCATCTAACAGCAAAATGATCCGTAAACGGCAAAAATCTTCTTTGATTGGCTTAAATGAGCACTCTCAGTCGGAAGTGTTGGGAAGATTGCAATTAAAAATGGTGTTAATCCTATTTCGAGCTATTTATAGAATTTGCGATTAGCTTGTTTCCAATCACCTCTGCGCTTCGTCCTTGTAGCCTGAATCTCGAATCTCGAACTAGAAGACTTTCTCTTCCTGTTAAATTCTGTGTAGCTGTGTCCTGATGTACGGGTCATTGGAATATGACGCATTTCCATTTTAGCCCCTCGGTGGAGTTTGTAATTGTATTGACGATAGTCAATATGCGAGCGCTGGGGCATGGTAGACCATACCACAGTCACTAATGCTATGGACAGGACGTTCATCTGCATCTAAGGGTTAACTACATAAAGATAACTTACTTAAACGAGAGGTGTTGGGGCAAAAGTGAAATTTATCCAAACGGTTGCAAATCCCTATTCTGTATCGTTTTTAAGCTGTTTGAGGAATGCTGCAGCATCTGTACCACCCGTACCAGTATCTCCTGGCCCTGCTTTCTTGGATTGGGATGCAATGTATTGGTGAAATATCTTAAGATGACCCTTTCTAAACTCGAGTAGTTTTTTTCTCACTAGTGCCAATTCCTCTTCGGCTGAAGATTGCGATAGCAAATCAGGAATGCTAGCAACAGTTTCCAGATACTCAAGAAAGGCTCGATGAGGCTGTGGCATATAAGTGCGCATGTTGATCAGGAAAGCTGCTGAGTGTTTTTCTTCATGTGCTACCGCAAACGCAATGTCCAGGGCTTGTATCAAGCTGCTTTGTGCCGCGCTACCGCCAAACCACGTTTGTGGTTCAGGTTGAGCCTTCTCATATTCTACATTCTGAAGAGTGGCTAGGAATGGTCTCGTTTGATGATAAAAAACATAGGGATCACATTTATCAGGCATTCTAGCCAATGTGTTGGTAATGTTGCCGATCCCTTCACTGATGTTTTTCAGAAATTGTTTTTGTCTATCTTGGTTTTGCTCGCGAACTTCGTAAAGATTGATAAGAGCATTAACAATGGAAGCTCCTTCAAACTCTATCATAACTGTGACTAGAAAGAACCATGCTTCGTCAACACCTCCTCGATATTGCTGAAGTATAGCAAGGTTATTCAACGAAATAGGCTGGTCCGGATATATCAAAGTCCAATTATGTAAGACAGCTGATGCGTGTGATAGCACCGGAGGCCTGTCGAGTCGTTCGGCCACTTCTGACCATGGCACAGCCAGTACATCTGGTAGTTTCTTCTTAGGCTTTTCTGGGTCATTGAGGTAAGCATGGCTGATGTAGGACAGCACTAGCATGGCGCGCTCATAGGCGAGATGAGAGCCTAACTTGTCAGTGTTGATCATAGGTAGCCTGGCCACTTCCTCAGCCAAGACGTCTGCAGTAATAATTTCCGGTAGGTTATATCCCAGCTCATCCCATGCTACGTAGTAGCGAGGCAATCGGACCAATGGTTCATTTTCCGGTAGGAAGCCGTGAGAAGGTGATATCAGAAACTCCTTGTGCAGTGATGCCATAGCTGGAAGTTATGCAATTTCCAGAGCATCGATCAAGATGATGTGCTTGTTGAAGACGTGTAATGTGAAACAGAGTCTAAAACTGGATTTCGGTTCGTTACAACTTTTCTCCTGTTCATTCCAAAGATTCGGCAGTTGGTCTAGCTCAGATTGCTGTCGACGGGCTAAATACGTTTTTTTGAACTGTTACTGTAATAAAAAAGAATTTTCTGTAACCTATTGATTGGAGTCAAGTATTCAGGACGTCAACAGAATGATAATATGAAACAGCAAAAGATATTTACCCTCGCTATACTGATCGCCACATTTGCACTATTATGGGAAAATGAGAAAGTGATATCAGCGGCTGCTACGGAAGTGATTGAAAGTCAACATGCCGGAAACTGGCTAAGATCAAACTTTACTGAGGTCAAATGTAAGGGTGCTGAGATGCTCACAGTGGGGCTCCCTGAAAAAATAAATGGAATGACGCAAGTGATCGCCACTCGTCATCAATAAAAGACATCAAACTCAATTTCAAGTTCTAATCATTCGATCAAAAACCCTGACTATCGTCGGGGTTTTTATTTTGTCAACTGAAACATGCTATTTCCTGCAACGGACCTTAAGGTCAAGGCATTCCCACTTTTGGCTGTGACATTCCAATCACCATCAATAGCTGAAGTTCCTGGTTTTGGATTGGACAGGCTGATGGTAAGGACTAAATCGTCACTACTAATAGACCAGCTCCCAAAAGAGTCAACCGAACCATCTAAGAGAATCTGGAAATCTCCATTTGAAAAAATTTCAAATCCAGAGTTGTTGAAATCTGAAGTTTTATTCTCACCATTTTCAGCGAAAGAAGCGATGGCCCAAGCGGGATTGGAGGCAGTGATATCCGTCGGACTTACGGGTAAAGGAATAGCCTCCCCTTCATCGTCATCACTACATGACCAACTAGCCAGTGTGACTGCACTGATTAGTATTATGCTAAAAATGCGATTGATCAATTTATTACTCATAACATCTATATTCATTCCCTTCTATTTTCCCACCATAACGAAGGCACCCCAATAATAAGGTGCTTCCCATTTTTCTTTTAATATTTTTTGGGCAGAAACAAAGGCTTGTTGCCTATCGCCAGTTTTTATCCACTCATCATAAAAACTGGTCATGAGTTCCTGGGTCGCAGCATCATCTACCGTCCACATAGACATGATGATACTCTCCGCTCCTGCCACCTGAAAAGCTCTTTGCAAACCATAAACGCCTTCTCCGTTACTTACCTCACCTAAGCCAGTTTCGCAAGCTGAGAGCACCACCAAATCCGTATTGTCAAGATTGAGGTTCATAGCTTCATAGGCTGTTAGTATTCCATCCTCTCCATCCTCGTATTCGTCCGAGATCTGGCCAGCAGCTATGAAACTATTGGCTCCTGCCAGTATAAGTCCTGACCTCAACAGTGGGTTCTCTACATAGGTGTCCACCTCGCCTCCAGCCTCTTGCAGTTTTTCACTCTCCAGGAAAAAACCGTGTGTGGCAATATGTAGAGTTCTGGGGTTGTCAACAGTCTTGATCTCTTTTTCAGTTGCTTCATTTTCGAGATAAAGAGCAGGCTCCAAGTCGGCTTCCGAATAGATGTCTGCGATAGATTCTACCTCTCTTTTAGTGCCAGGCAGAAGCGCCATTAAGTTGCCTCCGCTCATATAGCGTTGAAGATTACCTCTTAAACCACGACTTAATCCACCGCCATTGGGATCACCAAAACTTCTAGTCGTACCTTCAGGACCTCTTCCGCCTCGAGTGCCACCTCTTGTACCTCTCACTTCTCGATCCCCTCTACCTTGACTCACTGCCTGGGCTACATCACTGGCTAAGTCTGCATTATTGCTGTCGTCTTCGATCACACCAAGGTTATAATTCGGATAACCGAATAGATAGGCCTTTGAGTTATCGTTACTTGTTCCAGCATCCGCAATAGTAAGGTCTTTGGTGTTGGTGATGATTTTCAAATCAATCTCATCGATTAGGAAATTTCCGGTAGCAGGATTGAGCAGGGTGTAAATTGATATTTGATTGTACACTCCATCGGGCGAAAAATACACCTTCTTGATACCTCTCAACCTGTTAGCGATAGGTCTCCAGAAAAGACGGTAAGAATAGTCTTCGTCCATTTTAAACTTGATGGCGTTACGATAGTTCGCCAGGAATCGATTTTCGAGTTGAGCGCCGTTTCTTAGGAGAACAATGTTTGGTTGCTCTTCTGATTCACTGGTTATGATCAACGCACCATAGAAGATTTCATCGGTGTATTTACCTCCTTTGGTTGGTTTGAAGTTTCGGAACCGAATGATCTCAACAGCAGCCTCTCCAGGATTAAGCTGAGCTTTTACATCTCTCCAGGTTTTTTTGCCTTGTGTATATGTGCCTGCAAAAGCAGCTGAACTTTCACTCAACTCTTTTTCCAATTGGTTAGCAAGGTTAGAGAGCGAGTCAATTTGCTTATTACGATTATCTACACTTTCATTTGTTGAACTAAAAAGCTTTGAGAGTTGCTCTTTTTGGTCAACCCAGGTTTCGTATTTCTGGATCAATGTGCTGTCATTGCTATTGACAATTGTGCTACGAACTTTATTAGTTGCATTAAGTAATAGACCTTTTGTAGCTAATTGATAGTCATACATCAGTCCAAGCAATGGCTCTTCTTCTCGGCTCATTTCGACAAGGAATGAGTTGAACTGCTCAAATGCTGGTTTGATTTTGTTATTGTAGAATTTGGTTTTTTCCTCTTCGCTCATCGCTGGAAAATTATTCTCTAGTTGCTGAAAATAATTGGCAAAAACAGACGTGTACAACTCCTGAGCCTCTTCCATATTTTCCAAATTCCATTGGTTAATGGCTAGTTTGAGCGTGATTCTAGCATATTCGGGATGGATTTCACCAAATTCTGACAAAGCGGTACGTCTGGCACGCTTTAGGTACTCTTCTGCAGCCTTACTGTCACCCTTTCGCATATGAACATCCCCAACATTGTAAAGAGCTTTTATGTAAATTGGATTTTTAGTCCCCACCAACTCCTCGAAACTATTCAAAGCCTGCATGGCATAATCTAAAGCTTTGTCTAACTCTCCCTTGTCTCGATAAACTGTTCCCAGATTATTTATTACGGTAGCATACTCCAAGCTAGAACTTGCTTCAAGCGACTCCATAATAGATAGTGCAGCTCTGTAGGTATCTTCAGCTTCCTGCCATTGCTCTTGAAGCCAATGATTTGTGCCGAGACCAATGGTACTTATTACTTCGTTAAATGAGCTTTCCCCATAGTAAGCTCTTGCTAATTCCAGAGATTCTCGTAGGTATTGATCAGAGGCCTCATAATTGCCCAGGGCCATGTAGGTCTTAGCGATACTTCCAGATAATATGTCTTGAATATCGCTGTTGTCTCCAGATAGCCTGTTGATTATGCCAAATGCCTCAAGTTGTATTTTTTCGGCCTCTGGGTAGCTACCTATTGATTGTAGATAAATCCCATAATCGTTGAAGGTCATTGCACATTCTCTACTTGCATAGCGACCTTGGACATCATATAGCCCAATGGCCTCCTCAAAGCTTCTTTCAGCTAGTCTTCTCGATCCGAGTTGTCCGTAGAGATAGACTAATTGACTATAAACCTGAGGTTTAAGTAATTCATCATCATCGAGGTTCCTGGATACTGGCCTTAGTAGTTTTATTCCCTTTCTTAGACTTTCAAGCGTATTTACATAACCGTAATGCTGTGCGGCAGATAGAGAGGTTTGAGCATACTTGTCACTCTTGTTACCGTAAGTCTTGCGATCGCTTTCCAACAACTCTAGATAATAGCCCTCAGCTTCATCGAACCTACCCATGTCATCGGCATATTGAGTGAGCATGTCAATAATGTTTTTTATGCCCTCATCATTATCAGGATCTATTTTTTGTCTGAGAGCAAGCTCTTTTTTAGAATAATCATACGCGTTTTCTGTGAGGCCAACAAAATAATATCCCTCACTCAGGAATGAGTACATCAATGCCGTTAGCGTGTCTTGCTTAGGCTCAAAGTACTCAAGTATACTTTCCTCCTCCTCAAGGATGCTCTCATAATCATAGTCATTGTAGTAGCTCTCCAGCGCATCATACAGTTTTTGTTCCTTTTTGGAACCAAAGGGGTATTGAGCTTGCGCAGAGAGCGAAAGAAGTAGTGACAGGAATACCAGGCAGGTCAGTGCTTTCATCGAAAACTAGTTTTATCCAAATTAAAGGTAGGAAAATTAGATGGTATTTTTCCAGCAAAGAATTGAATAGAGTTAATAGTCAGGCAGTTGCACACACTGGTCTGTGCTTACGACATATTCATCGAAAAATAATGTTTGGCTTAACGGGCAACTCCTCCAATTTATTATATTCAGCAGCTGATTTGTACAATTTTGAAAGTTCTTAAGAAGGGCTTTCTTGATTAACTACAAGTCGGTATTTGACCTAGACTACTCAGCGGCTATAGCTCTTGAAAATATGACATTATCGTACCCGGTTAGGGCCTTCAGGCTTCTACTTTTTACGTCTTTGTGTTTATTCACCTTATCAGGAATAGCACAGAATTATTCGCTTCAACTAGATGGTAATGACTCTGAGGCGGATCATATCATGGTCAATAGCTTCAGTGATGGTGCTACTACTCAGCTTACAATAGAAGCTTGGGTCAAAGTGGACGCGCTAAAAGCTGGGTACATGACGATTACCGATTTCGCTGGAGATGATCCATACTTTGGATTTAATGGAAATGATTTCATTGTATATACGGCTGGCCTAGGTGTAGTTGCAAGGCAGGATTTTATACCTTATCTCAATACCTGGACCCATGTTGCTGTGACGATCACCAACGGTGATCAGCGATTGTATATCAATGGCGTAGAGGTAAGCTATACCCAAAACGCAGGAGGTACATTTGGGCCTGGTACAGCTACATACGATGGTTCTGCTACTTCTTTCGGTATTGGGCATTTTACAGGTAGTGATCCTGCTCTTGACGGAAGAATCGATGAGGTCAGAATCTGGAATGATCTCAGGACTCCATCAGAACTAAGTGACAATATGAATGCCCTGTTGAGTGGGAGTGAGGCCAATCTTGTCGCCTACTACAATTTCAACGAAGGCTCGGGCACTGTACTCAATGACCTGGCAGGAACAGCCGAAAACGGCACCTTATTGAATGGAGCTACAAATACTCCAGCAGCTGATGGTATTGCTAATGGACCTATTTGGTCAACTGACGTACCACTCAACTATGCTCTCGACTTTGACGGTAG
The DNA here is from genome assembly GCA_002435755.1 of Flammeovirgaceae bacterium UBA6059. GTDB lineage: Bacteria > Bacteroidota > Bacteroidia > Cytophagales > Cyclobacteriaceae > UBA6059. The sequence goes on along the minus strand of DIYH01000002.1, from coordinate 2,157 downwards.
TGAATACATGACCTTACCTAGTACTTTGAATGCCTCCATAGGGAATACTATTACGCTTGAAGGCTGGTTTTACATCACTTCCATGACCACCAATGCTATGCTTATCGGGGAGTCGTTTCTTGGTGACGGTAATATTGAGTTCATGATATATGAATCTGGTGGTAACCTTAATGCCGGCTTTTATAATGGGGCTTTCCAGAATGCTGCGGCTGCCATGCCCACTATGAATACTTGGGTGCATATAGCCGCTACCTATGATCAGAACAATATAAAGATGTATTATGATGGGGTGCAAGTGGCTAGCGTTGCAAAGTCGCTACCACTACCAACAGGAACTGAGGAATGGAGGTTGGGTAGAAGATGGGATCACAATAACTATCTTGATGGCGCCATTGATGAAGTGAGGATTTGGGACTATGCACGATCAGCATCACAGATAAACGCCTTCAAAAATGTCGAACTCAATGGCCCTGAGCCGGGCTTGGTGGCTTATTACGACTTTTCAGATGGCCCAGGCTCATCGGTGGTCACAGATCAGGATAATACGCCCGCGATTTACAATGGGTCTCTAGTGGCAATGGAGCCAGCAACGGACTGGATTGTAGCAAACTTTCCGCTTTCACCTGCAGGCCCAATAGACACCCAGTCACCCAGTGTCTCTTCTATCACAGGCCCTTCTAGCCCGACTTCAGATTATCCTATCGGAATTACAATCACATTTGACGAGCAAGTAACCAATTTTGAAGCTAGTGATCTAACGGTCGGGAATGGAGCAATATCTAATCTAGCCACTTCTGACAGCATCACATGGACGGTAGATGTTACTCCATTCTCCCCTGGGCTGGTAACTGTGGATATTGCAGCTGATGTACTCACTGACTTTACAGGTAATGGCAACCTGGTCGCATCACAGTATTCAATAGACGCAAGATTCAACGCGGCATCTTCTTTTAATGGGTCAACTAGTTTCGTAGATCTTGGTGCCCAAATACGAAGTGATTTAAACGCTACGACCGATGTGACTATGGAAGCGTGGGTCTATCCCACCATATCCAAGAGTTTTCACACTATTGTTGGGAACTATGGATCGTTAGGCCTTCAGACACTTCTCAGGCTTGATGGAATGAAGCTCACTTTCTGGGTACACAACGGCTCTGCCTTTACCAACGCGATAAGTACCACTACCCTCCCTATCAATACCTGGACGCATGTGGCTGGAACATGGGATGGCAGCACGATACGAGTATTTGTCGGTGGAGCGGAGGATGGTTCCTTAGCCTACTCGGGGACTTTTCCTAGCACCGGCAATGACTATCATATTGGTGGTGACACCTCAGCTCCTCCAAATGAATTGATGCAAGGCCAAATAGACGAAGTGCGGATTTGGGATACTACCCGATCAGCTTCAGAAATCAATGCGCTAAAAGACGCTGAATTGAATGGTACGGAACCTGGGCTAATTGCTTACTACCCAATGACGCAGGAGGCTGGAAAACTCGATGACCTGGTAGGTGAGAATGCTATGCCAGCGAATGACACAAATGATGGTGTACTTAATGGTGTAAGTCAGGTCGCGGCTACCACGCTATCTTTATCAGAACCTGCTCCTTATACTAATAGCTTCACGGTCTCCAATACCAATGACGCAGGTGCTGGCTCTTTGAGACAAGCCATGTTAGATGCTAACGCTAATGCAGGTGTTGATGGCATTGAGTTCTCTGTAGATGGACAACTGACACTTTCATCAGCCTTACCGTCAATTACAGAAACAGTCATCATAGACGGAACTACAGCACCAGGTGGAGCAGGTGGGTTTAAAGTTCATCTAGCCAGTGGTACGATTCTTTCAGCTTCTAATGTCGATAATATTGAAATTAGAGGGATTGATTTTTCTTCTACAACAGGATCGAGACAAGGAAACGCACTATCATTTGGTAGTTGTGATAATGTGACCCTGGCAGACAATATTTTCCAACTACGCAATAGTGCAGTTTCAATTAATACGGGAGCTAATCCAACAATTCAGAATAATGATTTCACTAACTCAGGACAGAATAGTAATAGTGCTGCCTTGTATTTAACAAATGTCACCGGGTTGCTTTCAGGAGCGATTACGGGTAACACCTGGGGAGGTTCTCAGGCTTTGACTTTTATACG
>DIYH01000040.1 GCA_002435755.1 Flammeovirgaceae bacterium UBA6059 | reverse complement strand
GACACAGTTTATGTAACACTACCATCACTATTGATCAATAGTGATGATTACCAAACATAATTTTTAAAGCAGCTATTTTATATGACAATGAATGGTTACAATAGGTCCAATTATGTCACTTTTAAAGCACTTCTATCTCATTCGTAACTACGTTGAAAACCTTCATTCCTCCTATTTCCTCTAACCTCTTTTGACCTGCAATAAAAGACAATCTACCCTTAGCATCTCTGCTTTCTCTAGCGCTAGACATTATGAAACCCTCTTCTACGGTTTTTATTGACAAATCAGACTCATATCCTTGTCTTACAAAATATGCATTGTTACCTGCTGAAGTACAACCAATGAACGAGTAACCTTTATTCTCGGCAAGCATGCATATGGCTCTCAAAGATGCACCAAAGTACAGATTAGAATAATGCGCTTTGGTTCGACTAAAATCTGCATCATAGGGTACTGTAATAGCTCTGTCCAAACCGAAGACCGCATTGTATTCTATAATCACTATAACTGGATTGACTATTTCGATTTCCTTCCATACCCAATAATCATTACCATCAATATCAATACTTAAAATTCCGATTTCACCACTGAATCCACTATTCTCTATTAAACAATTAATATTAGCCTTAGTGATAAACTGTTTTTCAGCTACAAGATCGTACTTCCAGTATATGTCATCCTTCTTAATCTCGTTTATGTTACTGCCATTCCCGTCATAAACCAGGCCTTTCCAATGATTATTGATGAGAATGAACCTTGTATTGGATTCTTTATAGTCTTCGACACCAAACTCAATAAATGTTCTATGCTCTATCGGCAAGGTGTCGATTAGATATTGAAGTATACCATCATCACCCCATTGAGAAAAAACCTTAAACTCTGCAAGATTGATATTGCGGTTAATTCTTTTTTTATCCTTTAAATTCTGATTAGCAAGCAACCGGGCGGTCAATATTTTGGATTCTTCCACCCGTCTTTCGAGTTTGTTGATTTTAAAAAAAGTAAGAACCAGTTTTCTGAAGAAGCGAAGCATAATAGTGCAATAAGATGATTTCTGATGAATAAATAATTGCCAAGGTGGTCACTTTCCATTTAATTTCCGATACTAATATTCCACTGTGATTAAAAAGGTTAAGCTATTAATCCGAATAGGTATTGCTAAAGAATTATCATATAACAGTTTCAGATTTCACACGCCTCTGGTTTTATTTTAAACTGAGTATCAGACGGTCTTTGAATCTGCTGTCCTTCGGATTCTATTATCTGTTGGATAGTATAATTCTTTTCAGACCTGCACCAGTCAAGCTAAAAGGTACAGCCATTATCAAATTAGATGCTATTGGTGATTATATACTGTTTAGAAACTTAATAACCCTTTTATCTCGCAACAAAAAAGAATTATACTTTATTATACCTCCTGGTCTCAAATCGCTTTATGCAGCTCTTGATTGTATTGATGACCAGAAATTGATTATGTTAGATTCACGAAAGTTTAATAATGAAGTTCTTTATCGTCTGAAAAAACTTGGCCAAATCAGAGAATTAGGCCTTGAAACCACAATTGTAGCGTCGAATTCCAGGATGACTATGCTCGAAGACGCAATTGTCAGATGTAGTGTCTCCCCTACTAGAATTGCTCCTGAAGATACAGGCAACAATATGCCAATGTTACTGAGCCTGATTACCAAAAGGTGGTATAGCCACATTATTAGGCCAGCTCCAGAGGGAATCTTTGAATATTATAGAAACGCTGAATTCATAAAAGAAATAACGGGTTCAAAGGTCAATCCCAGTTTGAAAATCAACTTGGATAATACTCATTTAGATTATTTTGTCATTTATCCAGGAGCCGGCCGGCCCTACCGCATGTGGAGTCCAGAAAACTTCAGGGAAGTTGCTCAGTGGTTAATTGATCAGAAGCATCTCAGAGGAATTGTACTTGGTGCCAAAACTGATTTTGTACTGGGAGAGTTGATTGTTTCCGGCTCTCCAAAAAAAATCCAAAATCTATGTGGAAAAATTAGCTTAATCGAGTCAATTAAAACTACTTCCAGGGCACGGCTTATAGTGTGCAATGAATCCGGACCAGCTCATATAGGAGCGGCTCTAGGTGTTAACACTATTTGTATATCAAATGGCAACCACTATGGAAGGTTTCACCCATACCCTAAAGAGCTGAACAAGCCTATCACACATATCTATCCTAAAGCTCTTAATGAAGAATTGGAGGAAAAGGGTGAGAAGTATGTCATTAATAGATACAAGCATATATCTACTTTGAAAATAAACACGGTATCCGTCGAATGTGTACTTTCGCAAATAGAAAAAATCTTGTGACTCGAATATAAGTTCAAAGGCTTCTTTTACTAATCAATCAAAAACATTGCGGACAAAGAATATAGTATTTTCCACTACTCGACAATGGAATCCTGGGGATGAGTTTATCTTAATAGGATGTATAAATCTCCTAAAGAAAATTACCACGTTCAATGCTATTATATATAACAAACATCCGCAGGTAAGGTACCTTATAGGTTGGAAGCGCAAATCACTTAATTCTGTTTTTAAGTTTTTCTTCAGGGTTCCCCTTTTCTCACCTTTTCTTGATAACTCACTCAAACCAACTTCTCGGGGAACTTTCGTAGATCTTGTAGTCTTTGCAGGTTCTCCCTCATGGTACGGGGAGGTTTCAAAGGATCTGTATCACTTCATTCTTAAAAACGAAGTTCCGACTTTGTTTCTAGGAATAGGTATGGGTGAACCCATTTCTATAGACTCTTTCAAGCCCTATGAAATCGAAGTTTTGAAAAAGGCAAACTTAGTTATTACAAGAGACAAAAGAGCAGAGAAGCTTCTTCAATCGTTTGGAGCAATCCAACAACCATGCCCTGCTTTATTTTCTTCAGTCACGAATAAACTAGTCTATAATGTCAAAAGAGTAGGGTTGATTTACGCTACGCACAGAACTCCCAAGGACAATAGGGTTAATGATCAGGTTGGAGCTTATATTCAAGAATATTATAAGCGACTCTTGAATATCATAGATCACATTGAGTTTGAGATCGTATGTCATTATTTTGACGAACTTGAATATGCCAGTGAGGAGTTCGCAGATCTGAATATTCGCTATTCCTATGATTCTTCAGATTACAAGGACATCTACAATAGCTTTGATTTCGTTATTGGCTCAAGAGTTCATGGATTAGGCCTCTCAGCATCGTTAGGTATACCTGGAATAATGATAAGCCATGACATTCGGTCGGACACTGTGAAGGGATTCCTTTCGACAATTCTTAAGACAAGCATCTCTATCGATGAAAACCTCGAGGCAACACAAACTGCACTAGCACAAGCTGAGAAACAATCTGAATTAATAGTCCAACACAAAAGGAAAACAGAAGAAATATACTTAAATCAGCTTATTAAGATCAACGCTCTGACAACAGATAATTCTTAAATGGTCTTTTAATCATTAGGTAAAGGATGTTGCGAATCATTCCCTCTGAAACTATTTGGCCAGATAGTAATCGATCAAACTCTCGATTGACCGATAATCCCACTGGATGCCTGAGAGGGAACTCCAAGGGTTTAGATTTAAGTTGCCCAACATAATTTGAGTTTTTCAGATGAGTACCCCCACCATCCATTCCGATATTTTCTACCAAGTTGGCACTTGGAATAATACATAGCAGCCCTGCTTTTTGGCGAGCAAAGGTCCATTGATAATCCCACGTATCAATTCTATTGGAGTAAACGTCATCGTAGGCAGCCTGCCTTCTGAGCCTTTCGAGCATATTCGAGGAATAGCTTCTCAAAAAACCTCTCTCCTTCCTTAGTTTTGGCCATTGTGTCATGTTTACGTCATAATGCTCCCAAGCCCTTCTCCAACTCGCCCAACCCCAGATAGAGGCGTTTGTACCAAAAAAGTAAGACTCCTCCACATTGAAAAGCTGGTTCGAAAACTGATTCGTACCGGCAATCATTCCAACTTTATCATTCTCTTTATACTTTGAAAGCAACTCTTCACAAAGCAAAAAAAAACTACTGTCAGGCAAACAATCATCTTCGAGTATGATCCCCATCTCTTCAGCTTCAAAAAACCAGTCTATAGCCGAGCTTACCGCTACCTTACATCCTAAATTAACCTCCCTAAACAGAGTAAAAACTTCGCATTTCCAATCAATTTTTGATGCCACCCGACGGGTTGTACGAATGACATCTATGTCCTTGTCTATCTTTGGCCCATCAGCAGCGATATAGACTTTAGTCGGCCTATATTCTCTTATTGCTTCCAGTAATATCGCTGTTTTATCTGGGCGATTGTATATTAAAAGTAATATAGGAGATTTCATCGCTTGACTCTCTCTTTGAATCTGTTATATCCAAGAAAACCACCTGAAACAATTAAGACTAACATAAAAAACCCAGAAAAGACGTCACCATACTTAACAGATACTGGCTCATACTTGAATACAATCTCGTGATTACCGGCAGGCAACTCCATTCCTCGTAGGATATAATTCACACGGATATGATCTACCTCTTCACTGTCTATATAAGCGTTCCATCCAGGTGCATAGTATATTTCAGAGAACACTCCAAACTGATCTTCCTTGGATGAATATCTATATGTCATCTCTTCCGGGTGATAATTTACCAGTTCTAGTACACCATGTCCCGAGTAAGCTGACTTACTTACGACCTCAGAAAAGCGATAGTCATATACTGCTTCCCTAGCTAAATTGATATTACCAATCGCCTCTATCTCCTCATCAGCATCGGCTACCAAATTTAGTGTTTGTATCAGCCAAGCATTACCTAGAGCTTCTATATTTCTTTGTACTTGTGGGCCAGACGAACCATTTACTATCAAGTACTTAGTATTAAGCATACCTAGCACACCCTGGTCTACTTGGCTAAGGTATTGGTCGATCAACTCTTGGTAGCGCTGCATTTTAATAGCACTATAACCTCCTGCAGAAAAGTGATGGTATGACGTCAGTCCATCACTGAAAGGATTGACGGTAAGATTTAAAACCCTGTAGTAGGATGTATCCCTCTTTATTTGAATATCAGCTTGTGATGGAGAGAAAGTACTTTCCGTCACTCGTGTTTTCCTCTGGAAATCATCTTCCTTGAGGTAACGTCTATTCACCAACCACAAATCTCCAATAACAAGTAATGCAAGCACTGTCAAAGCTATCTCATTCTTGATTTTCTCAATTGATAATAGCCATAGTATAACAAACACCAACCCTACCAAAATGAGCGTCCTAAATATGTCTTGGTTGAATAAACTAATTCTGTCTAGAACAAGAGCATTCAACAGCCAGTCAGGAAAACCATATTGGCTGTCATTTGGGCCTTGAAAATCAAAAAAAACTGACCCAAACAAAAGAAATATCACGCCTAAAAAGACGATCAAGGCAAAGCTTTTGAAAAGAGGTTTTTTAAGGTCACCAGTCCATCCCTTTTTATCCAAAAGCTGATCAAGTATGAGCAATGCAAGCAATGGCACAAGAAGCTGACCTATTGACATTATCATCGTCACTGATCGAAATTTATTATATAGAGGAACATAGTAAAAAAATATATCTGTAAACCATTCTAGGCTCTTACCCATAGATAATAGTATCGATAGAACTATAAATGCTAACGCCCACCACTTTATTTGATTTCTTAGATTAAATAGACTTAGTACCGAAAGAAAACATATGATCGCTCCGAAATAAATTGGTCCCGCTGTAAAAGGTTGCTCACCCCAATAAAGTGGTGCTGAAGTCGTGATACTCTGGAGAGTGCGTCTATCCACACCACGAGAACTTAATTGCCTGTAGACTTCAGCAGTATTGCTGATTTGCTCACCGGATGAAGCACCTCCATGAAAATAGGGAAAAACAATAGTGAAAGGTTCCAGCAGGCCATTGCTCCAGGCGAGCGCATAATCCTTATCTAAGCCTGATCCTGCATTGCTTGAAGACAACTCTGAACCTCCCCTATTGGAATAGTTAGAGTATTCGTATAAAGAGTAAAGCTTACCGAAGTTTAATCCAATAGCCACAACTGTAGCTATAACAAGTATCGCACTAGAACGAATAAAGTCAGGCCATTTACTACTTATAGCTGTTTGAATACATATGAAAATAGCATAGCCAAGAGCTAGAATGAGTAAATAATAGGTAATCTGAATGTGTAGAAAATACAACTGAAAACCGCCAAAAAAAGCCGTTATCAAACCACCTAAAAGTAGTTCCCCACGATAGGCCCTTATAATTCCAGCTAACACAGGAGCCATAAGAGCGATTGCAACAACTTTGTTGTCATGCCCGGCTTCTAGGCTTATTACATTAAATGTGCTGAATGCAAAAGCAAATGAAAACAGGGCATTTAACCATTTACGTTCTGAAAACGTGCTACCCAAAATATAAAATCCGATGAATAGGGCGAGCATCATCATTATTGGTTTGGGCGCCAAGGAATAGAAGAATGCTCGATTAAAAAATCTGTAGATATTGTATTTGGAGCCTACAGTAATTGGCATCCCTGAAAACTCTGCATTAGTCCACCCAATTTCCTCTCCGGCTTCTCGAAATTCGGTCAGTTCCCTCGTAGTGCCCTCAAACTGTACATTATCACTTTGAACAAGTGATTTGCCGGTGTAAAGTGGAGCAAAGTATACACTCACTAAAATAAAGAATACCAACACCGGAAAAAGGTGCTCCAACCACGGTTTAATCTGCTTCATTAGTATGAAATATATGCTAGGTAAGACTGTGGCAAATGTAGGTGATTTCAGTTTCTGTAAGCTCTGGCCGGTTAGGTAATGAATACATGGTGGTTTGATTTTCTTCTAACATGGTTATACCCTTAGAGTGCTTAACTATATCATATCGATTACCTTCATTAATGAAGACAGCTCTTGGGAAAATCTGTAAGACAAGTGACGGATCTAATCGTAGGATATATTTGTAAAATACATTGTGCAAAGTTGTCGGAGTATACTCAAGCTTCTGCTTCAAAATCTGATTATACCTATTTGCAATTTCTCTCCTCTTCCCATTCCACCCATCCAAATAGGGTAACTTCGTTCTCAGCACTGCAGCCTGCAGCCCATCCATACGACTATTTCTACCGTCAATTGTAAACCTACCTTCTACTCTACCGTAATCTCGCAAAGCTCGAATCTTGTTGGCAATGGCTGAGTTGTTAGTGATAACACCGCCTCCATCTCCCATACAGCCCAGGTTTTTGGTCGGATAAAAGCTGAAAGTACCTATATCACCAAAGTTACCTACGTGTTGTTGACCATCGATAAACAATCCATGAGCCTGCGCACAATCCTCTATCAGTAGAAGGCCCTTTTCTTTACAGAGCTTGCTAACCTTATAAACTTCATTGGCTTGACCGAAAAGATGAACAATGACAACAGCTTTAGTTCTGGCTGTAATCGCAGGTGCGATTTCATCTACTGTAATGTGAAATGTGTCAGGGTGAATATCAACAAAAATTGGAACAGCACCAATACGTTTGAGTGCCATAGAAGCTGAAACCCATCCAAAAGCTGGAAGGATCACCTCATCACCATCTCCAATTCCGAGAGCCTCAAAAGCCAATTCTAAAGCATCAGTACCATTGGCACAAGTCACACAGTGTTTTGCACCTGTGTAGGCAGCAAACTCTGCTTCAAAAGCTTCGACCTCCACTCCAAGTATAAAATTGCCACTAGAGATCACTCTGTGGATGGCTTCATTTAACTCGTCCTTTATGGCTTCATGCTGCCTTTTGAGATCCACAAATGGAACCTTCATTTTCTTATTGAATTGGAATCGTTTGCATTGGTTGGTGTCTTCAAAGTAATTCATTTTTTACTTATACTTGAGCCGAATTCTTAGAAAGACTATCCTGTTAGTTCCAACCAGTCTTAAATAACCATGAAGAAAATTGCTGTTTTTACTTCCGGTGGTGATGCCCCTGGAATGAATGCTTGCATTCGCTCAGTTGTGCGTAGTGCGCTCTATCTCAAGATGGAGGTGTATGGTATCAAATACGGATACAATGGCATGATTGAGGGTGATATCTATAAAATGAAGTCATATTCGGTCAGCAATATGGTTCAGCGCGGAGGCACTATACTTAAGTCTGCTCGTAGTAAGGACTTTATGACCAAAGAAGGTCGCAAAAGGGCTTACGACCAACTGATGCAACGAGGTATTGAAGGTATCATCGCCGTTGGCGGGGATGGCACATTTACCGGAGCTAATATCTTTTACGATGAATATGGGATTCCCACAGTCGGCTGTCCCGGTACGATTGACAATGACCTATACGGTTCCGACTATACGATTGGCTTTGACACTGCGGTCAATACCGCACTAGATGCTATTGATAAGATTCGTGATACCGCTGCATCCCATGACCGAGTCTTTTTTGTTGAAGTGATGGGTCGTCATTCAGGTTACATCGCTATCCAGTGTGGTATAGGTGGTGGGGCCGAACTAGTGATGGTTCCGGAAACATCTACCACCATAGATGATGTGATCAATACCTTGAAAGAAGGGAGAGACCGGCAAAAGACCTCCTCAATTATTGTAGTAGCGGAAGGTGACGAACAGGGTAATGCTCATGAGATAGCCGGAAGAGTCATGAAAAACCTGGGTGACCTGGATATAAGAGTTTCTACTCTTGGTCATATTCAGCGTGGGGGAAGCCCTACTGCCTTCGATAGGATTCTAGCTTCCCGATTAGGATTGGCCGCTGTAGAAGGACTAGTGAATGGGCAGAAAAATGTAATGGTAGGGATTATCGATAATAAGGTACACTACACCAACTTCAAACTAGCCATAAGCAAATCTAAGCCTCTTGATCAAGAGTTGATCAAGTTGGTTCAGATACTCAGCCTGTAAACCTTTATGAGTTGATTAGTTCGATCATTTCATCGAATTGCAAAGGATCAAACCAACTGAACTGGTCATCCCTATGAAACCATGTGAGCTGTCTCTTCGCGTAGCGTCTGCTATTGCGCTTCAGTAGCCTTACAGCTTCTTCTTTATCGTATTTGCCGTTGAGGTAACCAAAGATTTCCTGATAACCGACGGTCTGAAGGGCATTTAAGTGAGCAAAAGGCAGTAATAGCCTTGCTTCGTCAAAGAGTCCTCTGTCAATCATGGCATCCATGCGGTCGTCAATCCTCTTGTAGAGTTCATGTCTATCTAGTGACAAGGCTATTCTGATTATGCTGAAAGGTCTTTTCACCACTTGCTGTGAGTGATATTCTGAAAATGGTCGTCCTGTACCTTTGATCACCTCAAGCGCACGAATTAGTCGGACATGATTCTGCTGATCCACCTTTTCGAAGTAGACAGGGTCCGCTAGTCTCAGCATTTCTTGCAATGGCACAATCCCATCTTGATTAAAGATCGAATTGAGTTCTCGCCGGATGAAAGGGTCTATCTCTGGTATCTCGTCAAGTCCATCGCAAACAGCCTTGATGAATAAACCTGAACCACCGACTAAGACGGCTATATCATGTTTTGCAAATAACTTCTCGAGCAGAGACAATGCATCACGTTCATAATGCCCTACATTATACAGGTCGTGAATAGACAAACTGTCAATAAAATGGTGCTTAACCTCTGCTAACTCCTCTGCATCGGGCTTAGCCGTACCAATGTTCATTTCCCTGTAAAACTGCCTCGAATCAGCAGATAAGATTTCTGTTTTGTAGTACTTCGCTAACCTGATCGCGACTGATGTCTTACCTACCGCTGTGGGGCCTCCAACGACTACAAGTGTTTTATTGAGATGATTGCCCTTAGCAGTCATTCTGGCACATTTTATCTAAATTTAATAGGCTATTCGCAGACATGTCCTCAGCACTTCCAAATAAAGAAATCGTTCTTGAGCCAAGTGGATTGACGGAGCAAATATTGCATTATTCGTTTCAAAATTCGCACTTGCTGGTGCTTTCTATCAATACGGATGGAGAAATAACTTTTTGTAACAGGGGCCTTCTAAAAAGCCTAAACAAATCACCTGTACAGCTGCTGGGAAAATCTGTTTTTGACATCTTTGAGTTCGATATAGATGACGGAGATGGCTTTTTCACAGGGGATTCGAGTAGATCCTATGAGGCGCGTGTCATTCGGCAGTCCTGGCCTGCATTACTGATAAGATTTGACACCATACTCCAAAAATCGAGTGGTGAATACTATGGATTGACCCTTGTCGGTGAAAATATCACCGAAAAGGTTAGTGTTGCGAAAGCACTTGAAAAATCAAATGCCCAGCTCAAAGAGATTTTTGACAATTCCAACGATCTCATTCAGGTATTCAACTCTGTTGGAGTCCTCACTTTTGTGAATGAAGCTTGGAAGACACGTCTTGGCTACAATGACAGAGACTTAAAAAAATTACGACTAAAGGATATAATAGACCCTGACGTTCTTAAACAAACGGGAAAGAAGCTTAGAGAATTGGAGCGTGGTATCCTACCGGAAAGGTTTGAGACGGTCTTGCTATCAAAATATGGTAAAAAGATCTATGTCACTGGTACCGTCAACTGTACGCTAAGGCCCAATGCTCCAACGGAGTTTAGGGCAGTATTTTTCGACATTTCAGAACGGATCAGGGCCGAACGCGCTCAAAGTCTCTATTATAAGATTGCCAATCTCACCATTCGCAGTTCCAATCTCGAGTCGCTCTATCGCAATCTACTCAATGTACTCCAAGAAGTGCTTGATGTTAAGAACTTTACAGTAGCGCTCAAAACAGATGACACGCTTGAATTTCCATTTAAGATAAGAGAAGATTCTATCGAAGACCCAAGCTCAGATGACCTGATCAATAGCCTTTTGGCAGAGTATACTTTTGAGCGAGATAAGCCTTTGATCGTATATGACGATGGTATAAGGAAAATAGCCGAAACCAGAAAAATAGAATTACTCGGAAGTGTACCTAAAATCTGGATGGGGGTGCTAATACAGTTTGAAAAAACAGTCATCGGAGTGATATCGATTCATTCAAATGACGAGCAACAATCATTTAATTTTAAGGATCTTGAGTTACTGGATTTTATTTCCAGCCAAGTATCCCTTGCGATAGAAAGAAAATGGAATGAAGCCAAGATCAATAGCCAGGGTGCTCGTATCAAAGCCATCTTCGAGAGTAGTAGTCATCAAATCTGGTCTTTGAATAAAAACCTGGAGTTTACCAGCTTAAATCAAAACTATTCCGACGCAATCAATCAGTACTATGGATTAGAGCCTTCTCTTGGAATGCGCCTTGACAAAGTAAAGTCCAAGGCTTTTAAATCTGATGCGAAGACGAATTGGGTAAGCAAATTCAACAGAGTGTTCAATGGAGAAACCATTAACTTTCAAAACTCACTGAAGGACTTACAGGGATTCAAGATATGGCGTGATGTCTTCATAAGTCCCATCTTTCTTCCAGACGGATCTATCGAAGAAATTTCAGTCATTGCCAATGATATTACCGAAAAGAAACAGTCTGAAGTTGCATTGCAGGAGAGCGAGGAGAAGTTTAGGAATATTTTTGAATCTTTCCAGGACATATACTTCCGATGCGATCTCAAAGGCCAGATTGTAATGGTCAGCCCATCTGTTGAAGAGGTTCTGGGCCAACCAGCTGATTCATTATTAGGCAAGCCAATAACTGACTTCTTTAAATCAGAGGCATACGATCACAACCTTCTGCGCAGGCTGTACAAAGATGAAAAGATCAGCAACTTCGACGCTACCGCAATATCAGCCTCCGGGGAAGAAATCCAGTTTCTATGTAACATTCGACTTGTCAATCAGGGCAAAAAGACCATTGGTATCGAAGGAGTGGCGAGAGATATCACCCAACTCATGGATACTAACAATGAGCTGATAGTCGCCAAAGAGCTGGCAGAACGATCATTGAAGATAAAAGAACGCTTCCTAGCCAACATGAGCCATGAGATCAGAACTCCTATGAACGGCATCATAGGGATGATCGATCTGGTGGCAAGCACCAAGCTCAACAAAGAACAGCTCGAGTACATCAAGACCATCAAAAAATCGTCCGAAACCCTTCTCAACATTCTCAATGATATTCTCGATCTATCAAAAATAGAAGCGGGTAAGATGGAACTGCGCAAAGAACCAGTCAACCTTGCCAAGTCTATCGAGAAGCTATACGATCTCTATTCACAGGAAGCCCACAGAAACAACGCTAACTTATACTATCATATTGACGAGAATATACCTGAACTGGCAATGCTCGATGAGACCAGGTTACTTCAGGTACTTTCCAACCTTACCAGTAATGCAATAAAGTTTTCAGATGGCAAAGGGCATATCAATATCAGCGTAAGGCTTAAAGAAAGAAAAAGGAACAAGTTCATTTTCAGAGCTGCTATCAAAGACGCAGGTATTGGCATTGCCAAGGAAAACTTGCAACGCCTCTTCAATACATTTAGTCAGATTGATAACTCTCAAAAGAAGACTTACGCAGGAACAGGGCTGGGACTGGCCATATCCAAGGAACTCGTAAAGTCAATGAACGGAGATATTGGAGTTGTATCTACACCTGGATTTGGTAGCACTTTCTGGTTCACTTTTGAGGGTGGAGTCGTCAAAGAAGCTGACCTCAAAGCAGAGATCAATGCAGAGGAAGTTGCGATCACCAAGCATTTCATTGATCATAAACCCAAAATACTTTTAGTAGATGACAACCTGGTCAATCGAAAGGTAGCCAGCCAAATACTCATTAAGGCAGGCTGTACAGTAGATCTTGTGGACAGTGGTATGAAGGCCATTAATAAGATCAAGGATAAAAAGTATGACCTTATTTTTATGGACATCCAGATGCCTGGAATGGACGGGATAGAAACTACTGCTCGGATTAGGGCTCTTGGCACGACTGAACTTCCTCCAATCGTAGCTATGACCGCTTACTCAATGGAGGAAGACCGATCAAGATTTCTTAAGCAAGGTCTAGACGATTATTTGGCAAAGCCAATCAAAGCAATCAGCTTGATTGAGAAGGTCAAGGACTGGATTTCCTTTGAAGCCAAGTCAGTGCAGACTGAAATACTGGATGAGCAATCCAAAGATCTGATCATTAATCAAAATACACTAAACCAATTGTTCAAGTATGGAGGAGAGGACTTGATCCGATCTGTATTGGAAGAGTTCGACGAAGAAACTAATGGTTTCATCAAAGAGTGCAAAGAGATGTTCAAGAACAATGACTTTGAAGGTATCAGGTCTCATCTACATACCATCAAAGGCAATGCAGGCACGTTCGGAATTGAGAGATTGAGTAAATGTGCTGAACAAGTCGAAAAAAAACTCAAGGAAAAAAATTATATTCATGTTAAGAAAGACCTGCGGAAGGTAGAACGCTTTTTTGGAGAATTTCAAAAAAACTACAAGAGCATCATCAATAGCTAACCAATACAACTCAAGCCATGAAAAAAATACTCGTTGCGGAAGACAGCTCAGTTATTCAGAATCTTACCAAACGGATTTTGGGAAATCAGAACTATGAGATAGAGGCTGTCAAAAATGGTCAGCAGGTGATAAAAAAAATGGAAACTAAAGACTTTGATCTCATATTGATGGATATCAACATGCCCATAATGGATGGTATAGAATGTACAAAGCAAATAAGATCCATGCCTGACAATGTAAAGAGTCAAATACCTATAATCGCAATCACCGGGAATGCTAAAAATTATAGCCTTGGCGACTTTAACAAAATGGGAATCAATGACTTTCTCCCCAAACCTCTCAATTTTGACTCTCTTGTAGAGACAGTCAAAAAATATCTTGGAGATGACAATTAAGTACACGAAATCATTCCTCAATCGACTCGAAGATATCTTTGCCGAGTCCGATTACATATTGAGGTATGAAAAAGGAAATTTCCAATCAGGCTATTGTATTCTGAATGATAATAAGATCGCGATTGTCAATAAGTATTTTCCACTCGATGGGAAAATCAATGCTTTACTCGAAATACTGAAATCCATCGATATACAGTCTAACAAGCTCAGCGATAAAAACAAGGCATTCTTTCAGGAATTAATGCAAACTTCTCTAGAGATTTGACTATCACTTTTTTGGGTACGGGGACCTCCCAGGGAGTCCCGGTCATTGCTTGCCAATGTGAAGTTTGCAGATCACTTGATTACCGGGATAAGAGACTTAGAACATCTGTACATGTAGAGGTCGATGGCCTTAGCCTGGTTGTGGATACCGGACCAGACTTCAGACAGCAAATGCTTAGAGAGCGCATTCGTTGGCTTGATGCTATTCTATTTACACATGAGCACAAGGATCATACCGCTGGTATGGATGACGTGCGAAGCTTTAATTTTAAGCAACGTATGGATATGCCTATTTACGGTAGAAAAACGGTGCTTGATCAGCTTAAAAGAGAGTTTGCCTATGTCTTTGCAGAAAAAAAATACCCTGGTGTACCCAGTGTGATCACCAGGGAAATCGACAATCACAAGTTCTCTATAAATGATGTTGAGGTCACACCGATTGAAGTATTACATTACAAGCTTCCAGTATTTGGATTTAGGATTGGAGACTTCACCTATATCACAGACGCGAATCATATTTCAGGTGAGGAGAAGGATAAAATAAGAGGCTCAAAAGTATTAGTGCTCAATGCGTTGCAAAAAGAGTCGCACATCTCTCATTTCACACTTGAAGAAGCCATCACTCTTGCGAGTGAGGTTAATGCAGAAAGGACTTATCTAACGCACATCAGCCATCGACTTGGTACTCACAAGCAAGTGTCAAAGGAACTTCCGGAAAACATAGTACTGGCATACGACGGCCTCAAGGTTACCATCTGATGCATCTCAATTACCATTTTTTAACCCACTTGGTCCAAGAATTGAACTCAACAATCATTGGTCTTGACTTAAGATCATGCTATAGTCAGAGTAAGGATGAGATCATATTTAACCTAACGGATGAAAGTAATCACTTCTATGTTCAGGCTCAACTTGATAGCAACTTTACCTGTCTCACTTTTCCTGAAGAACATCACAGAGCTAAGCGCAATTCGATTGATCTTTTTAGAGATACCATCAATAAAAAAGTACTAGGCATAGCCATGGTGACCAATGATCGCAGTTTCATCATTCACCTATCGGAAAACTACAACCTACTCTTTAAGCTCCATGGTAACAGATCAAACATAATCCTGTATGAACGAGATTCGTTTGTAGAGATGTTCAACAATCGGCTGAAAAAGGATCAGCAAGTGCACCCTTCTGATATAGCCAAGCTCCATAAACCAGACTTGGAGTCATGGTCAACCAATCCAAGCTTAAGACATCATTTTCCAACCTTTGGCCCCAGAGTGCAGGCTCACTTAGCAAAAAATGACCTTGACACCCTACCATACAACGAACAATGGCAGTTAATTACTTGCGTCATTGATAGGCTAGCTAAGGCAAAGCATTTTTTTATTGAAGTAGATGAAAGAGGTATGCCTTTTCTCACAATGTTTGAAAGCGAACAAGCGCTATCTAAGCAGGATACCCCTACCCAGGTCTGCAACGCCTTGAGTAAATACTATCACCAGACTTACTTGTTTGATCAGGAAAAGTCGAAGTACATTCAACTGCTTACGGCACAAATTAGTAAAACTGATAAGTACATTAAGAATACTCAGCGAAAGCTCGATAGCCTGCACAACAAGAGGTCCTATGATGAAGTAGCCAACATCATCATGGCTAACCTGCATGCGATACCCAATAACGTTGAAAGCGTGGAACTAAACGATATCTACATAAACAAACCCATTTTAATTAAGCTAAAGCCAAACGTTTCGCCTCAGAAGCTTGCCGAACAATACTATCGTAAGTCTAAGAACCAGTCGAAAGAGCGCCAGAACCTTGAAGAAAACCTTCTGAAAAAGGAGGCTGAGCTTGAATCTCTGGAATCACTTAAATCGGAGTTATCAACTATTTCCGATAGGAAGCACCTCAGACAGTTTGTCAGTCTCAACCTCACCGATCAGATAAACAAACAGGAAGAAAAACGACTGCCCTATTATAGACAAGAAATAGATGGATTTGAGGTGCGTATTGGGAAATCTGCAAAAGACAATGACCTCATGCTTCGACAGTATTCGCATAAAGATGACACATGGCTTCACGCGAGAGATGTACCTGGAAGTCATGTATTGATCAGGCATCAAAAGCATTTGCAAGTGAGCAATGATGTTATCGAAAAAGTAGCTCAACTTGCCGCTTACTACTCCAAGCGGAAGCATGACTCTCTTGCACCAGTGATTTACACAGCTCGAAAGTTCGTACGCAAATCGAAAAACCTACTGCCCGGGCAGGTCATAGTGGATAAAGAAAATGTAGTTATCGTCAAGCCGGCTAAAAAACCTAGCCTGTCACACTGACTTTGATCATATTCGTATGCGTCTTCCAATGCAAAGGCATAGAAGCTGTATTGATGTAGATGTCTCCAGTAAAAAGATGGCCCTTCTCGACTAGCATTTCCTCCAGATGATCGAATGTGTCATCAATGCCTTCCATCTTATCATAATACAATCCTCGAATACCCCAAACCAGATTCATGGCCCTGAGCAATGGCTTCTTATCAGTAAAAATGAAAATACTGGCATTTGGCCGATGGCTTGCCAGTTTGTATCCGGTATAGCCTGATTTGGTCATGCCAATAATAGCCTTCGCTTCTACGCTCATACTCAGTCTACAGGCTGCACGAACCAGTTTGTCATTTAGCCGTGTCAAAGAGTCGTCACCATCTTCATAAAATTTATTGTAAATATCCGTAGAGTTGTCCTCAACTGCCTTGATGATGTTGGCCATGGCCTTCACCGCCAATACTGGAAACTTTCCAGAGGCAGATTCCGCTGAAAGCATTACTGCATCTGCCCCGTCCAATACACCATTAGCTACGTCGTTGGTCTCTGCCCGCGTCGGGCGAGGGTTCTCTATCATGCTCTCGAGCATCTGAGTAGCGATAATAACTGGTTTACCTGCACGGTTACACTTTTCAACAATGATCTTTTGCTGCATTGGCACGTCCTGCATGGCTATCTCCACACCAAGATCGCCTCTGGCAACCATTACCCCATCAGTCGCTTCGATAATCTCATCAATGTTTTTGATCGCCTCCGGCTTCTCTATCTTCGCAATAACCAGGGTCTTTCTACCTGCAGCTCTAATTTTCTCCTTCAAGTGGTGGATATCCACTGCAGATCGGACAAAAGAAAGCGCGACCCAATCGATCTCCTGTGTCAGACCAAAGGCAAGGTCTTTCTCATCCTTATCAGTAAGTGAAGCAGCAGAAACCCTAGTATCTGGAAGATTGATACCTTTACGAGATTTTAAAGGTCCTCCATGAATTACTCTGGTGGTCACCTCTGTGTGACTGGACTTTTCGACCTTTAACTCCAACTTACCATCATCAATAAGGATAGTATCCCCAAGACTTACGTCATTAGGCAGGGCCTTGTAAGTAGTGCTAATTAACTTCTCATCACCCTCGACACCATCTTTGGTGGTAATGACAAGTTGCTGTCCCTCTTTGATCTCAACCTCTCCATCTTTGATCATGTTAGTTCTGATCTTCGGACCTTGCAGGTCCTGTAGCAATGCGATATTAGTACCTAACTCTTCGTTAATCTCTTGTACCAGCCTAATTACCTTAAGATGATCTTCATGCGTGCCATGAGAAAAATTGAGTCTGAATACATCGACCCCAGCCTTTACCAGGTCACTTAAGGTCTGCTTATTGTTACTCGCTGGTCCAACGGTCGCAACTATTTTAGTCTTATTGAAAAGAATTGTATTATCCATATTAAAGTATGAGATTCTCCTTGTCCTTGAGTTTAGTAATATCTATTGCAGCAGCATATTGGATGGGATCAATTGATCTCAGTTCATCCAGGAAGTTTCGCACGTCAAAAGTATCATATTTATCATCTAGTGTGACAATATATTGGAATTGATCCAGGTCATTGACCAAATATACTCTCCCACCGGCACCATTCTCCACAAGACGATTGTTAAGTAACCTAACAGTAATGTGTTCAGTCTCATATTTCAGGTTTGAGATCACCAATTCAGCATTGCCTTTCAGGTCTACTTGTAGATCCTCCTGCTTCGTGAAGTGTACGATGGTCGATCTGTTGATATACCATGCCAGCTTGTATTCCGGTAGGGGACACATGAGACCAATCACAGTCAGATCGAAAGCGACTACCGGCGCTAGCTTGTTCTTTTTCATTTTCACAACTACCTGATAATCAAACAATAACAATCATTATTACTAATAAGCTGACGCGCTTAAGACTTAATTCTTTTTTTGCCATTATTACGATTAATGTATTTCTTTGCACTGAATTTTTAAACCAAACACTATAATAATGTCAGAAATAGCACAGAAAGTAAAGGAGATTATCATCGACAAGCTAGGTGTGGAAGAGTCTGAGGTAACTCCCGAAGCAAGTTTTACAAACGACCTAGGTGCTGACTCCCTCGATACTGTAGAGCTCATCATGGAGTTTGAAAAAGAGTTTAACATTTCTATTCCTGATGACCAGGCTGAAAACATTGCCACAGTAGGTCAGGCTATCTCATATCTCGAAGAAAACGTAAAGTAAGGAATATCCTTAATCATTTTAAATGGAATTAAAACGCGTAGTTGTAACCGGCCTTGGTGCACTGACTCCAATAGGTAATACTGTTGACGAATATTGGAATGGATTAGCAAGCGGAACCAGTGGCGCAGCTACAATTACGCGTTTTGACGCAGAAAAATTCAAGACACAGTTTGCTTGTGAAATAAAGAATTTTGATCCCAAGCAATATATCGATCGAAAAGAAGCTCGTAAAATGGACCCAACAACACAGATTGGGATCATTGCCAGCGATGAAGCCATCCTGGATTCTGAGCTAAATCTTGAAAAAATTGATAAAAACAGAGTCGGTGTGATCTGGGGCTCTGGTATAGGGGGTTTAAGGACCTTCCATGATGAAGTGTCCTACTACGCTTCTGGGGATGGTACCCCAAAATTTAACCCATTCTTCATACCTAAGATGATCGTGGACATCACTCCCGGTCAAATCTCTATGAAGTATGGTTTCAGAGGCCCAAACTACTCTACGGTATCCGCTTGTGCCTCTTCAACGAACGCTATCAATGATGCCTTCACCTACATAAGATTGGGCAAAGCAGACGTCATCCTTTCAGGAGGATCGGAAGCGGCTGTAGTTGAGGCGGGTGTCGGTGGTTTTAATGCCATGAAGGCCCTATCAGAGCGTAATGATTCTCCCGAGACTGCCTCAAGACCTTACGATAAAGATCGTGATGGTTTTGTGCTTGGTGAAGGTGGTGGAGCCCTCGTGATAGAAGAGCTTGAGCACGCTAAGGCCAGAGGTGCTAAGATCTATGCCGAAATCATTGGTGGTGGTATGAGTGCGGACGCCTATCACCTTACTGCTCCACACCCCGAAGGCGTGGGTATCATTCAGGTAATGAAAAATGCCTTGGAAGACGCTCACATCTCTCCTACGGATGTGGACTATATCAATACTCATGGCACCTCCACTCCGTTAGGTGATGTGGGTGAGCTCAAAGCCATACTTGAAGTATTTGGTGAGCACTCTTACAATCTCAATATCAGCTCAACAAAGTCAATGACAGGACACTTGCTTGGGGCAGCAGGAGCAATAGAAGCTATCGCCAGTCTATTGGCTATGAAAAACTCCATGATCCCTCCTACGATCAATCATTTTACTGATGATGAGAATGTAGATCCAAAGTTGAATCTGACATTCAACAAGGCCCAGGAAAAGGAAGTCAAAGTAGCTGTAAGCAATACATTCGGGTTTGGAGGTCACAATACTTCAATTATCTTCAAAAAATTTGAAGATTAGTGCCTGTTCGCTTTTTCAGCAGAATTTCAAGTCTACTCAAATTTTATACAGCCGAGGATCGGCAGCTTGCTAACTCGGTTAGGACGATTGTAGGTCAAAAGCCTTACAACTTATCCCTATACCACCTTGCCATGCGTCATAGCTCTGTCGCTTTGACCAATAAACACGGCTTTAAAGAATCCAATGAGCGATTAGAGTATCTCGGAGATGCAGTATTGGGCCTGATTGTGGCTCAGTTGCTGTTCGAAAAGTTCCCTTACAAAGATGAAGGTTTCCTAACGGAAATGAGATCACGTATCGTCAACCGAGAATCTCTCAACCAGCTTGGCAGGAAACTAGGCCTTAAAGACCTGATCAATTACAATCAATCTTCAAAATCAAGTATTTCCCATAAGTCAATGTATGGGGATACCCTGGAAGCTCTGATTGGTGCCGTCTACTTGGATATGGGATACAAAACCTGCACCCGTTTTGTTATCAACCGATTGATCCTTAACCATTTTGATCTGGATGAGTTGATCAATGCAAATCAAAACTATAAATCGACGGTGATCGAATACGCGCAGAAGGAAAACAAAAGTATTGAGTTTATAGTCAACGAAGCTGAAACTAAGGACAAGACACGGCAGTTCATCGCTGAGATCATCATTGATCAGGAGGTGATGGCTAAGGGCTATGGGTTGAGCAAGAAAAAAGCAGAACAGGATGCGGCCCTCAAGACCTGCGACAAACTAAACCTGAATTAAGCAATGAGCCTGATCAGAATAGGCGGTGCATGTCTCAATCAGACACCTCTTGATTGGACTGGTAATTTGAATAACATAATAGAGGCCATCAGGGCTGCCAAGCTTGCTGGTATCGAGATACTATGCCTACCGGAATTGTGTATCACAGGTTACGGGTGTGAAGATATGTTCTTAAGCGACTGGCTGCCGGCTAAGGCTAAGGCTAAGCTCAATGATCTCTTGCCGCACACGAAGGGCATCATGGTGACCGTTGGACTGCCTCTAAGGTTGAAAGGTTATACATACAATACGACTTGCATATTTATTGATGCTGAGATCGCTGGCTGCTACACCAAGCATCATCTGGCCAATGACGGTGTGCATTATGAGCCAAGATGGTTTGCATCCTGGCCTATGGGAGAAGAAACTTCAATTAGACTTGGAGAACATGAGGTTCCATTTGGATCAATTACCTTAAAGTACAAAGGGATCCAAGTTGGGTTCGAAATATGTGAGGATGCTTGGAGAGAAGACAGGCCGGCAGCATACTTCGAACGAGATGTACAGTTAATCCTTAACCCAAGTGCAAGTCATTTCGCATTTGGAAAAGCTGAATTCAGAAAATCACTGGTGACAGAAAGTTCTAAAAGGTTCAACTGCACTTACTTGTACACCAACCTACTCGGTAATGAGGCAGGACGCATGATCTATGATGGAGATGTGATGATCGCTCAATGCGGAGAAATGCTCGCCCAAAACAAGCGGCTCTCATATCAACCTTTCAATTTGCTATATACTGATGTAAACATAAGTGATCCTTCCTCATCAGTGCATACAGTGAAGAATGATTGGGACGGAAGTATTGAAGAGTTTGGCAGAGCTGCATCTCTGGCCTTGTTTGATTACAAACGAAAGAGCAGAAGTCAGGGGTTTGTACTATCACTGAGTGGTGGAGCAGATAGTTCATCTATTGCTACACTAGTAGCCGAAAGTGTACGCCATGGACTAGAAGAATTAGGACTTGAAGGACTTTTAAAGAGATATCAAGTAGACCGACTTGATATCTCCAGGCTACAAAAGCTCTCTTTAAAAGAGCAACGCAAGTCCATAGTAAATGAACTTTTGCATACCGCATACCAGGGAACAGAGAATTCATCGATAGATACTTTTAACTCAGCCAAGCAGTTAGCCAATGATATAGGGGCAAAGTTTAGTCACTGGACCATTGACGAGCAAGTCTCGGGGTATTCTAAGAGTATTGAGAAAGTATTAGGCCGTCCATTGACTTGGGAACAGGATGACATAGCCATGCAGAACATACAGGCAAGGGCCCGGTCGCCTATCATTTGGATGTTGGCCAATATCCAAAAGAGCCTGTTATTGACCACCTCAAATCGAAGTGAAGGAGATGTGGGCTATGCTACCATGGACGGAGATACTAGTGGTAGTATATCCCCGATAGCAGCAGTAAATAAATCATTCATCCTTCAATGGCTTAAGTATGCGGAAAAGGAATTGGGTTATGGAGGGTTGGCAAGTGTCAACAGCCTGCGACCTACAGCCGAACTCCGACCACTAGATCAGGATCAGACGGATGAAGGGGACCTCATGCCTTACGAAATTCTGGTAAGCATAGAGCGACATGCGGTGAGGGACCGCCTCTCACCTGCAGCCGTGTACAAGACGCTCTCGGGTGAGTATGGTATTCCAACTAACCAACTCAAGGAATACATTCGTAAGTTTTTCCGACTTTGGAGTATTAACCAATGGAAAAGAGAACGCATAGCCCCGTCATTTCATCTGGACGACTTTAACGTTGATCCTAGGACTTGGTGCAGATTCCCTATCCTTTCTTCAGGATTTCAGGAAGAGTTAGCTGAGTTGGACATGCTATAGCACCCTACTCAAACAGTTTCTTTCTGCCTGAAAATCAGCTTCCTGAGCATATCTACCGGGATGATAATAAAAGCTATACCTATGACAATCAACCATTCTCTTGGTTGCAATGGTACGAGCCTGAGTACCTCTCCTCCTATGTAGGTGAAAAATATTTGCAACGCAAAAATGAGCCCCATGATCCTTAAGAAGCCTGGGTTCATACTGATATTGTTGAGCAGATTGACCTTATCAGTACGAACGTTAAAGCCATTGAAAGCGATCATGAAGATGAAAATATTGAAGAATGCCGTCATAAAAACTTTCTCATCATACACTCCATCTCTTAAGAAAAGCTCTTTGAATGGATCCAGTGTAAGAAAAGTCAAAGAGAAAAAGGTAATGAAGAGACCGCCAATCAATATGGCCTGAAACATATAGCGGTTGACGATATTATCATCCCGATTGACTGGGTCTTCTGCCATGTACCTATGCAGTGCTGGTTCACCACCAAAAGCTAATGCCCCCAATGTATCCATGATGATATTGATCCATAGCAACTGGATAATGGTAAGCGGAAAATCGACACCTATAAGTGGCCCTAAAAATGCCGTAGTTACCGCAGCAACATTGATCGTTAGCTGGAACACTACAAACTTTCTAATCGATTTGAAGATGGTTCGGCCATAGCGGATGGCATTTGAGATACTATTGAAGTTATCATCAAGGATAACAATATCACCAGCCTCTTTGGACACCTCCGACCCACTCCCCATAGCGATACCTACGTCAGACTGCTTCAGTGCAGCAGAGTCATTCACACCGTCACCTGTCATACCTACAACCTTGCCTAAGCTCTTAGAAATCCTCACCATTCGGCTCTTATCTGTTGGCAGTGCTCTTGCAATTACCCGAAGGTTAGGTAGTATCTTCTTGACGTGATCATCAGACATTTCATTCAACTCAGAAGATACTAATACCGCATCATCTTCAGACTCTATTAGACCAACCTCCTTGGATATCGCCTGAGCAGTACCTTTCCTGTCTCCCGTGATCATAACCACTTGCACACCGGCCTGCTTCACCAGGTGGATAGAATCCTTCGACTCTTCGCGAGTCTCATCACGAATACCCACGATACCTACCAAGGAAGCATTGGAAGGTATATCTTCATTGCTATTGATTGTCTCATGTGAGATAGCTAGGGCTATCAGGCGAATACCCATGTCTGCTAACTCATCCATCTCTTCTATAAGTAGTTGTGAATCCTTGAAGGGCTGTTCTTTGCCTTGCTCATCAATGTAAGAGCTGCACTCTTTCAATATCACCTCCGGCGCTCCTTTGACAAGTGTTACGTGCCTACCATTTAATCCTACAATGTCTCGATCAAGGACGACTTCAGAAGCAGAAAACTTTCGCTGGCTATTGAATAAGATCTTATTCTTCTGCTCTACCTCCCATTTGTTAAACTTCACCAAATCATCGACGGCCAGGAAGTTGATCAGGGCTCGTTCAGAAGAATTACCACCCACTATTTCCCCATCCGGAGCAACAAAGCTCGAAGTGTTTTCCAATGCCGATATAGCCATAAGTGAGCACAGCGGCTCATCAAGTTCATTGTAGTCCTCATATTTCTTACCCGAACCATTAATGAACATCTTTGCTTCTAACCGACCTTTGGTGATAGTTCCCGTTTTGTCAGAAAAGAGAATGTTCAGACTGCCGGCAGTTTCTATACCGAGCAGTTTTCTAACAAGCACTTTCTCCTTTAGCAATTTCTGCATGTTAAGGCTGAGTACTATCGCAATCATCATAGGCAAGCCTTCGGGTACGGCCGCTACGACGATAATGATCGCCAATACGAAAGCGTTCATGAGTTCAGTGATCAACACGTCAAAGTCAGAAACATGCACAACAATCTTATCCCACTCAAAATCTTGTGCAACTACCACCTTGTTGAACATGAAGGTGATCAGGATCAACACACCTGCTGCATAACCTAACTTACTTATCTGGTCGGCAAGTCCCTTGAGTTTAAGTTGGAGTGGTGACAATCGTGCCTCGCCTTCTGCCAGCTCCTTAGCCAGCACTCCATAAAATGACTTGTCTCCAACTGTTTGGACGAGCATCACGGCTTCCCCATCTTCAATCACAGCTCCTCGGAAAAGATGCTGCTTATCGTCCAAGTCAGCTTTTTCACCATTTTCTTCTCCATGCACCACCAACTTAGTCACCGGCTCGGACTCACCCGTGAGAGATGCCTGATTTACTTTTAGGGTACCTGCTACTACTTTTCCATCAGCAGGTATTTTATCACCACTTTGGAGCAGCACATAATCACCTGCTACTATTTCAGCGATCCCCACAGGTTGTACATGACCACCCCGGAATACATTGCACTGGATTTGAGAGGCCTCCTCTTGCAGTTTCTGAAATGAAGTCTCGTTTTTGAACTCTGAAAAAGTGGAGATAGTGGTGGCAAGTAGCACAGCTACACCTATGGCTACAGCTTCATACCACTCCGTAAGACCAAAAAGCGACAAGACATATATAATGATAAGCGCACCAATCAGTATAATAATGATGGGATCTTTAAAGTTACCTTTCAACTTATCCCAAAAACTTTCTATCTCGTAAGGTGTCAGTTCATTGCTACCATGCTCCTTACGCGAGGCTTGTACCTCATCTTGCGTAAGTCCCTTAAACTGAAATTTCATAGGTTCTTATCAATTAAATCTCGTCCAAAGCACGGTTTGCTACGTATATGGCTACTTTCCGTGTCTTTTATTAAAAATCTGATAGCTGTTAATAGTATCAAGTAGCAAGGAATCAAAAATCAGTAATTCCCCTATCGAAAGATAAGAAATTTGGCAACATGAATACGAATGCTACATAAAAATCGATGAAACTGGTTAATTCGGCTGTGGAAGGTCCTTAATAGAAGCTCAGGGACCTTGTCTAAAGCTACGCCTAACAAGATAATTATTGAAAATTAACTCCGAACCAAACATACATAACCTCAGGTAAGCATAATGAACATAACAACACCAAACCTCACCTTTTGATAAAGCATGTCTATATTTTACTATTAAATGCTGTTCATCTCCCGTAGTTTTCCTAGACAATTAAGGTGTCATGCTCAAAAACTACATTCTTACCGCCTGGAGAAATCTTCTGAAGAACCGGATTTTCTCAGTTATCAACCTTGTTGGATTTTCGCTAGGGGTTGCCTGTGCCATTCTGATTTTTGCCTATGTATGGGATGAGTTACACTTTGATCGCTATCACTCAAATGTAGAGCGCACCTTCAGAGTTGCGCTAGAGAGGAGCTTTCCTAATCGCACCACAGGTTACGCAACGACACCAGCCCCTTTAGGTCACACACTCGCCAATGAAATTCCCGAAGTAGAGGCCGCCACCCGTGTTTTTGAGCCATTCACACAGGTCAGGATAAAGATCGGAGATCGCAGCTTCTTTGAGGAGAATGTCTATGCGGCTGACTCTACCTTCTTTGACCTTTTCAGTTATGAACCAATAGAAGGAAGCCTATCAGATGCACTAAAGCAACCACGCGCTGCTGTGCTAACTGATCATATGAAAACCAAACTCTTTGGTTCGAAAAGTGCGTTGGGAGAACTGATAGAAGTGGGTGATACGTCACTCTATCGCGTGACTGCTGTGATTCAGAATCCTCCCAAGCAGAGTCATTTCAAGTTTGACATGCTATTGTCCTTTCACACCTTCCCTTTTCACCAAAACAGCTTTTGGGGATCCTATAGTCTATACAACTATATCCGGCTTACCGATCAGCAAACAAAAGCTTCAGTAGAGTCCAAAATGCCACTGATCATAGAGCAACATATGGCTCCACAGGTCGAAGCTATCCTTGGCAACACTTACCAGGAATATGTAGCAGCTGGCAATATCCATAACTACTACTTGCAGCGGATTGATGAGATACATACGTCATCCAACCTGGAGAGGGAGCTTACACCCAACGCAGATATCAGGTATATCTACCTCTTTGGCATCATTGCGATCATGATCCTGTTTATCGCAAGTTTCAACTTCATGAATCTTGCTACCGCCAATGCAGTAAAACGTGGTAAAGAGGTGGCTGTGCGCAAAGTGATGGGATCTCTGAAAAGCCAATTGGTATTTCAGTTCCTATCAGAATCGGTGATGATCACGGCCATCGCTGTGGCCATAGCACTATTGGGAGCATGGATACTACTCCCTTATTTCAACGCACTCTCAGGTAAGGAGCTGGCCTTTTCAGATTTTTCATGGATCCAAGTCACCTTATTTCTATTCACCCTCACCATTCTTGTAGGCATCCTATCAGGGCTATATCCAGCTTTTTTCATCTCGGGATTTGATACCCTTCGCATATTCAAAGGAGCTTTAAAACTTTCTAATAAGAAATTTGGACTGAGAAATATTCTCATCACATTTCAGTTTGCTGCATCATTGTTTCTGATCATTTGCACTGTGTTCATCCTAAGACAGATGGACTATATGATGAACCAAAAGCTGGGCTTTGCGAAGGAACGTATGGTGATCGTCAATACCGGGAACAATCTCGAGGCTAACTATCAGGCCTTTCTTGATGAACTAAAGAATCAGACTAACATCAGTGGTGTAAGCGCATCATTTCATACACCTGGCAGGAGAAGCGGTGGAGGAACATTTCAGGCCATTGGTATCCCGGCTACTGAGCGTTTTTTGTTTGATGCGTTCAACACTGACTATTCATTCGCGGACACTTATGGGCTTGAGATGGTAGCTGGTAGGTTCTTTGACACTGATCTTCAAAGCGACTCAGCAGCAGTAGTCATCAATGAGACCTGTGCCAAAATGGTTGGTTGGGAGGACCCGATCGGTCAGCGCATACTGGTCACTAACGCTCCCTTCCAGCAAAGGATCATTGGAGTGGTCAAAGACTTTCATCAGACTTCTCTGCACGAGGAGATCAGTCCGATGGTATTCTTTGGTATTCATCCTGATAATCTCATTACCGTAAGACCACCACTCATCTCTGTCAGACTCAATGATCAGGTACATCTCAGCCGCTCAATCGAGGAGTTGGAAACCAAATGGGCTGAGTGGGTTCCGGGAGAACTGTTCCGGTACTCATTTCTGGATGATGAGTTTGATACACTCTACAGGGAAGAGCAGCAGTTTGCAGATGTTTTTACCAGTTTTTCCATTCTTGCTATCTCCATCGCACTCGTTGGCGTCATTGGATTATCTCTCTTCATATCTGCTGAGCGGACCAAAGAGATAGGAATCCGCAAAGTGCTGGGAGCGAATATTCCACAAATCATGACACTGCTATCGCTGGACTTTCTTATGCTCATTGGCATTGCCAACATCGTGATCTGGCCCCTTGCCTACTACAGTATCAACCAATGGCTTTCCAACTATCCTTACGCCACCAATATCAATGTACTCTGGTTTATCATCATAGGCATCTCCTTTGCCATTACGATTATTATTACGATCAGCTTCATCACTTACAAGGCGGCAAGCGTCAACCCGGTAAGGTCCATCAAATACGAGTAGTCATGCTCAAAAATGTATTTAAATCCGCCATCCGACATTTTCTCAAAAGAAAAGGCTTTTCTGTAATCAACATCCTGGGCCTGTCTCTCGGCATTGCGGCATGTCTGCTTGTCATGCAATATGTGTACGATGAGATCGGCTATGATCAGTATCATGAACACAAGGACAGGCTTTATCGGCTATCGCTTAAGGTGGATGTCTTTAGTAGCGAAGTAGAGTACTATGGCGCGAGTAGTTCCTATC
Organism: Flammeovirgaceae bacterium UBA6059; assembly: GCA_002435755.1. GTDB lineage: Bacteria > Bacteroidota > Bacteroidia > Cytophagales > Cyclobacteriaceae > UBA6059. The sequence continues at coordinate 313,072 of DIYH01000040.1, read as the reverse complement.
TCTGGGGGCCAGCTCTTTCTCAAGACTACTCTGGCGTAGAAAACTACGCACGAGTGGTACCGATTGACTACATCACAGGACCTTTTTCGGATACCTGGCTCATTCGTCAAAATGATAATTGGTTGGCTGAAGATGAACTGTACTTTGCTGATGCCTCGATTTTTGATCTTTTCAGTTGGGATATCCTTGAAGGTGATCCTAATACAGCCCTGAGACAACCCAATACTGTCGTACTATCATCAGCTATGGCAGACAAGTATTTTGGTGATCAGTCCCCTATCGGGAAAATCATCACTTTCGACACTAACTCGAGCAACCCAGACAAAAGTGAAACCAACCTGGACTTTAAAGTGACAGCTGTGATGGCAGATGTCCCTGATAAGAGTCATCTTCAGCCGGACTTCCTGATCTCGCTCTCTTCGCTCAATAGCGTATTTGGTGGTGATATGGTCAATGGGTTTACGCCAAGACCCTGGTATTGGAGAGGTACTATAGCTTATACATACCTGCTTCTAGATGAAAAAACCTCGGCAATCAACTTTGCAGAGAACTTTGAACCATTCATCGACAAGTATCTCGGCGACATGACCACTTCACGTGGATATGACTATGTGCCCATCTTGCAGAAGATCGAAGACATTCATTTTGATAATCAATTTGACGGCAACCCCCGTTCGGTTGGAGACCGCACACAGCTTCTGATACTTGGCCTAGTTGCCTTATTCATTTTGATCATTTCCATAGTCAATTATGTTAATCTAACCACTGCCCGATCCGCAGAGAGAGGCAGAGAGTTGGGAGTACGCGGAGTAATGGGTGCAAGTCAGCACCTATTGCTAAGACAAATGATCATTGAATCTATACTATTCTGCATGCTTGCGGCAATAGCAGGGTTAGTGCTTTTCACGATAGCCGCACCTCTTTTCTACTACTATCTTGACAAGCCACTCGAGCTTAAGTTGATCAATTGGATTCTCATTATTCCGGGTACGGCCGTCATAGGTGTCTTAACAGGTCTGCTGGCCGGAGCTTATCCAGCCTTCTTCATCCTGAAGTTTCCAGCCTATCGGTTGATCAAGGGGATCAAGCTATCGCAAAAATCGGGAAGACGCATACGCCAATCACTCGTCATACTCCAATTCGGCATTTCCATTTTCTTTCTTATTGCCACGATGATAGTGAGCAACCAGATCTCATATATGCAGAGCTATGGGCTGGGTTTCTCACCCAAAGGAGTCCTGGTCATTCCTCCTCAAAAGATCAACTATCTTGGCAATAATCATCAGGCTTTCAAACAGGAAGTATCTGGCCTACAAGGTGTACTTGGAGCTACAAGCGGTATTGGGGTACCTGGTCAGGGAGGTGTGGGAGATATCTTTGCCGACTACAACGACCGGAGTAAAGAAGGCACCTCAATGACCCAGTACATGGTCGATTTTGATTATTTGTCTACCATAGGGTTGGAAGTTGTGCGGGGAAGACCGCTGGACATCAATCGTAGTACTGATCACTATCCTGAAGAGATGGATGTAGATGACAAGCCCAGGTTCAATGCTTTGATCAATGAAACAGCAGCATACAAAATGGGCTGGTCTCCTGCTGAAGCCATTGGCAAACAACTCACTCGTGACCCAAACGATCAGGACTTCATAGCAACGGTGGTTGGTATAATCAAGGACTTCCATCTACAATCACTTCAAGCCCCAATAAGCCCATTGATCATATACAACCGTCCAGCTCAACGACCTAATCGGCAATTGGCCATTCGCGTCGAGTCTGAACAATCTGAAGACATCCTTCCGAAGATTGAATCCCTTTGGCTTGATATGACCAACGGTGAGGCCTTTGACTACTACTGGATGGACGAGTCTTTTTTAGATCAGTACAACCAGGAACAAAAACGGTCTCAGATCTACCAATATGCATCGATGATTGCCTTGATCATATCAGCACTTGGCTTGCTAGGGCTGGCTACCTATGCTGCACAGAGTCGTGTCAAAGAGATCAGTGTGAGAAAAGTACTTGGCGCTCGCACCTCAGAGATCGCAAAATTACTGTCCTTAGAATTCTTTCAGCTCATTGCGGTAGCTGCCTTGCTGGCCTCTCCTACTGCCTGGTACTTCATGGACCAGTGGCTCAAAAACTATCCGTATAGAATTTCAATTGGCCTAACGGAAATGGTACTGGCTAGTGGCTTTGCGATCTTGGTCTGCGGTCTGACGATCAGCTATCAGACCTTCAAAGCAAGCAAACAAAACCCTGTCCTGGGCTTGAGAGACGAATAGTTTCATTCTACTCAATAGGCCAATGACAGTTGGTTGAAGAGTTGTAGTGAGCATCGCTATGAGAAATGAATTGACCATAAAGCAATGGAGATCAGAGCAATTTGACGGACTCAGGTTATTCAATACCTCTTACAGCAACCATCAATTCCCCAGCCATTTCCATGATTACTACTCCTTCATTTCCATCAGACATGGGGTCAATGAAGGGTTCACTGAAAAAAGGCCATATCGATTTGATGCAGGATCTATACTTGCCATAGGCCCAGGCCAAGTACATGCCGGCAACAGTTATCAAAAGCGACCCTTGTCTTTTGACGCTTTACACGTCGAGCCAGATGTCATCGATAGCCGATTGCCCAAATATCTCAGCAATGGGTACCCAACATGGTTCGACACAAAACCGCTGCGATCCGCCCGAGGATGTCGGATCTTTGATCTGCTGTGCCAATCCATTCGTTTATCTGATGCCCCATTATTGCTAGATGAGTTATTAGAAGAATTCTTAAACGTGATTATCGAGGACTTCCGACAGACCCAATCTATAGTCTGTGATCAGGATGCTCACCCCGAAGTATTGAAGGCAGTTGAATATCTACGTGAGAACTACAAGTATGAGATCAGACTGGAAGAATTAGCACAAGCTGTCTGTCTCAGCCGTTTTCACCTGATACGCCAGTTTCGCAAGCATGTTGGTCTTTCCCCATTTCAGTATCTGAGGAACTATCGCGTTGACCAAGCTAGAAAACGACTGAACCAGCATGGTAGTCTTGCAGCGATTGCCAACAGTGTTGGGTTCTATGATGAGAGCCATCTGATCCGAAATTTTTATCATGTGATGGGCATTTCACCCTCTTCCTACCGGAAAGCGGTTAACTAGCGTAGAAGAGCAATTGCGTACAATGACCGAATAAAGGCAAGTAGTTGATTTGCATAAAACTAAATCAACTACAAAATGAAATATATTTTCATCATACTACTGACGGTTGGGGCATCAACTCCCAGCATCAGAGCACACGCACAAGCTATTCTCGATAGAGCTCCCGAAAAAGGAGAGGTGATCTATCGGTGTGCGCCATGCGGATGCGAACATGATGATGTCATATTTGAAGCACCAGGTAAATGTCCTTCCTGCAATATGACACTCAACGCCAGCCTCCATGGTTTTGAACCTCTAAGGCGAAAAGCGATCAGTGTGAGCATATTGCTCTTTGATGGTGCTGACATTATGGACGTGACAGGCCCATGGTCCGTATTCTCTCACTCCGGACTCCAGGTCAGTACGGTGGCAAAGTCCAAAGATGACATTCTGCTTAGCGGAGGTCTCCATCTGACTCCTGACTATAGTCTTGAAGAGCTACCCAAAGTGAATGTGCTTGTCGTACCTGGTGGTGGGCCGGCGGAGAGCAACCAGGACACTGAGATCGTTGATTGGCTCAAAGCCCGAAGAGATTCTGTTGAGACTATGTTTTCGGTTTGTAGTGGTGCCTTCTTTCTTGGTAAGGCCGGAATACTCGATGGTCAACAGGCCACAACATTTGCCTCATTGATACCACAACTGGAACAGGAATTTCCAAAAGCTGAGGTACTGCGTGATGTGAAGTACACTAATGGTGGCAGTGTATTTACGTCCGCAGGGCTCTCATCAGGTATAGAGGCCTCCTACCATGTACTGGCCAAGTATTACGGTCAGGGGTTTGCCCAAAATGTGGCTAATCATATGGAGTATAACTGGGACATCCGGTCAGACTATGCGAGAACCCAACTCGCTGACAACTACCTATTGCCCTTGCAGCCAGTCATCAGTTTGTTTACATCGAGTTTCTCTTATTCCTATGGCAACAACGATCAATGGGAGTATCGTTTTGATCTTCGAGACGAAATCGAACTGACGCAATTCTTCTCAACATTAAAGGAAGAACTAAAAGGCCTGATCACCTGGAACAAATCAAATAAAAACGGGCTTTCAGGCACTATAGGTCATGAAGCCCTTGGTCCGGGAATCATTAGAATGTTTGGGCTTGAGCATATGGGAAAGCGTTCTGTGACAATTGAAGCAAGTCGTACTATCAACTCAGGATCAAGCCATGAATAGTACCTCCTCCAAACTGATCTTTGGAGCAATTGTAGTAGCAGCATTGTTCCTGACTTTAAAAGCTAAGTGCAATCATAGCAGCACCAACGTCGATGAAAACATTACTATCAAAATCGGCAGCAATATCAAGCTCAGCACTCATTGGGAAAACCTACCACTGGTGGAACCACATATTAGTGTGCATCCAACGGACACAAACATCCTCCTGGTTGCAGCACAGTTAGTCAACGATATTGATCGTCCATACGAAAGCTGTCAATTGATCACTTATACTAGTAGAGATGGAGGCCAGACCTGGCTGGAGAAAACCCGTGACTGGTATGGCTATGACCCATGGTCTACCATCTTGGATGACGGTTCCACAATCATCTCATGGATTGGTAATGAGAGTAGTTTTCAGCATTCCTTTCCCATTCGTTTATTCTACTCCGGTCCAACAGGTCAAGAGGAAGTCCAGACCCTACCAGGTAATCATGATGGCACCAAACTAACCACTGTCAACAATCAGACTTACTTCACTACAGTAAAATTCAGAGAAGATATGGGTGCTGACGTAGTGCTCTATAGCCATTCCGGTCATGGGAAATTTGAGTACAAGGGTCGCATCAATGGTAACGGAGTACGTCTCAATTTTTGCGAACCAGCTGTTCTCAATGATGGCACGGTGTTGGTCCCCTACTCCCACTACCTCGAAGATGTTTGGGTCAGGCCATTTGACCCTAGTGCAGATATCGTCGGCGGGTCGGTCAAAGTTTCGTCCAGGTCCGGTGGGGCCAGGGGTTATATGAGCTTTGTAGCGGATAACAGCCCAACATCAGATTTTGAGGGTCAAGTATACTTTGTGAGAGCGTTAGGCAGAAGCGCCGATCATAAGGGAGTTTGGATCAATTATTCTTCTGATAAAGGAAAAACATGGAGCCAGGACAGACGCGTTGATCGGTTTCAAAACTCACATGCCAGTCTCGCGACAGTAGCCACTAACAATGTTGGAACGGTGTTGGTATCATGGGTCGATAGTCAGCTTGAAAAAGATAAGAATGATGTTTATTGCTCGGCTTCAGTCGACGGTGGTTTGAGTTTTAGTCGACCCTTTAGGGTGACCAATGAAAGCTCAAACCCAAGGACGAACAGCAATGGAGATGCTGCCAATAAATTCTATAGCGGGGGCCACTACATGAGTATAGCTTCCAAATCCAATGGCCTTTTTCAACTCATATGGTCGGATAGCCGAACAGGAGTTTTTCAGTTGTACACCACTGAGGTGGTCGTCTCTGTTCCTAAAAAGCTGTGAGTCACATCTTGACAATACTGACGGTCATCCTGAGTGTCCTGTGCATATCGCCAGATATACAAGCTCAACTTGACTTTAAAGTGTTTCAGCCCTTTGATAAGAGACCAATGAGACTCGTACAAGGAATGAGTCTAGCATCAGATGAAGAGACGTTGTACTTTACGCTCCCCCATTCAGAGTATCAAAAATCTATAGGATTGCGCTTGTCTGATGACCAACCGAGGCTAGCGATCTATGAAACTACGAAAACAGAAAGCGGATGGGGCACTCCGAAATTACTTCATTTTTCCGGTAGGTATATTGACTATGAGCCTACAATATCTCCGGACAACACACTTCTGCTGTTCAACTCCAAAAGAAGCATGAATAGCACAGCTTCCTCAAAGATCAATATTTGGTTTAGTCAAAAGTCGGTCGATTCATGGTCAGAGCCAAAGAGCTTAATATATATCAATACTGTGGATATGGACGAGGCATATCCAACCATAGCCTCAAACGGGGTACTCGTCTACTCGAAAGAGATAAAGCAAAAAGGCATATCCCGCTACTACCTGTATCAAACAATATTTGAAGGTGAACAAACTGCAGTTGGTGAGCAACTCAGTTTGTTCGATGATATGACCAACCTTGGAGACCCATGCTTATCGCCCGACGGATCGTTTCTGATCTTCACAAGGTTCGAACCCGACGATTGGTCCAATACTTGTGATCTTTACATTTCGTATTTTGAATCTGATACATGGACCCCACCAGTAAAATTGGAACAGTTGAATTCAAGTGGACCAGACTTCTCGCCCTACGTCACAGCCAATGGCCAATGGCTTTACTACAGACGAGATTATCTCTTTAGAAGAGTTAAGATTGAAGAACTATTATGAGCAACCTACAATAGCATACCCAAACTGTGATCAATTTTAAAAGGCGTTCCAACGTAAATAGAAAACCCAGGGTCTTATATGAAACCGTACATTGAGCTATATGAGAACATTATTGTCAGTTTTCACTTTTCTTCAAGTACTCTTCCTTTGTAGTTGTGCTAGTGAATCGGATATTGATACTCAAGTGATAATCAATTACAATGAGGAATTCACTTTACGAGTCGGCCAGACTGCCATCTCTCCTGATAGCACTACAGTAAGCTTGATCGATATTCCTACAGACTCCAGATGTGCGACAAGCGTTAATTGTGTTTGGGAGGGTGAGATCGTTGCAGCACTGGAAGGATCCCATGGTGGTGTGACGATACCAATAGAGATCAAGCAATCAATTGCCCAGTCAGCCCTTGCAACCGCCAATTTTGTACGGTTCCGATTGGAGCTTTTAGAAGTCAGTCCCTACCCGGATCTCAGTGTTAACAATGGCCAGATTGAGCCCGAAGATTATGTGTTGACTTTTGTGTTAAGGGAACAATAGTTTCATTTCACCTGCTTTTAAAGAGCTCTATCCATCCATAAAGTCATTTCTTTCTATAAAATAGAAACATATAATTCTTACATTCGTAAGAGATATGCAAAATAGAAACAAATGAAAGGAACAAATCTCGGAGAGTTTGAAGAGCTGGTTTTGTTATGTGTCTTGATCTTAGAGGATGGTGCTTACATCCTGCGCATCCAGGAAGAACTCAAGAAGCAGGCTAATCGCAAAGTGGCCATGGGGGCTCTACACGCTACGCTAGCCAGGCTTGAGGCCAAGGAATATCTCAACTCCGAACTAGCAGGTGGAAGCCAGGAGCGTGGTGGTCGAAGAAAACGTATTTACGAGCTCACCACCTCTGGTAAGTCAGTGCTTGCCGAAGTACGTCAAATGCGCGACCAGATGTGGGGACAGGTAGCCAATTTCTCACTTAAGACCATTGGCCTTGCTCTCGTATAATAAGTTGCCTGTTTCAATTCGGCTGATTCGGCTCTTCTGCAAGCCGGAATTAGTTGAAGAGATCGAAGGCAACCTCATGGAGTATGACCAGTTCAATGATCGCTTTATGAGCAACTTCTATTACTGGATGCAGGTCATTAGCTACTTCCGTCCTTCCATGGTCAAAAAACTCAAAATCAAAAACAACACCACGTCTATGTTTCAATTCAATCCGTTGCTTGCCGTACGCAATCTCACAGCGTACAAGACCACCACAATGATCAATGTGCTGGGCTTTACACTAGGTCTGACAAGTGCCATTTTTCTGTACTTCTACATCAGTGCGGAGCTTAATGTCGACAGCTTTCACACTGATAAAAACAGTATCTATCGTGTACTGCGTCAGAGCACCAATGAAGGCACACTCTACAATGTGGGAGTTACCTCGGGATTCTTTGCTGAAGCATTGGATACTGACTATCCAGATCTCATTGATAAAACCATGAGAGTGTATCCTCAGTCCGGGCTAATTTCTTATGAGAATATAAAATTTAACGAAGACAATATCATCTTTACGGATGCTTCTTTCTTTGACTTCTTCTCCTACCCGCTCCTGTCAGGAGATGCAACGAGTGTATTAGATCTGCCCAACAAAGCAGTTATCTCACAGGCCTATTCTAAGAAGTATTTTGGTGACGAATCACCCTTGGGCAAAATACTGAAATTCGATAATGAATATCAGTTTGTGGTAAGTGGTGTATTTGGCAAAGCACCAGCCAAGTCTCAAACTGAGTTTGATATCGTTCTACCCATCTCAATGATGGATCAATTCGATTGGTTCAAAAACAAGTGGAGCAATGGCCTCATCACCTACATTAAGCAATCAGATGAGACGAAGGTAAAAGCGCTCGAGGCACAATTACCTGCATTTATGGATAAGTACTTCGGAGAAGACTTTGAGCGTACCAATTCAAGAGTAGACCTAGCACTTGAAAGATTCGAAGAGGTCTACTTTAATAATGACACTAGATTTGATGGAGTGGCACATGGCGATCTAGGTACGATCTTCATTCTGCTACTGGTCGGTGGTGCGGTTCTTTTTATTGCCTCATTCAACTATATCAATCTTGCTATTGCACAATCATTTAAACGCGCCAAGGAAGTCAGCATCCGAAAAGTATTAGGTGTAAACCGCTTTCGCCTACTGCTACAGTTCGTTGGAGAATCACTCATTATACTGCTCATGGCAACAGTCATTGCCATATTCACTGCCAATCTTCTGAGTAATGGGTTCCAGCAATATTTTGGACTTCAATTCGAAATGAATTGGTTTGATAGTCAGGTAATTATCTTTTTAGGTTTATTGAATCTACTGATCTTGCTATTCTCGGCCATTTACCCTGCATTAGTTATGTCAGGATTTCAACCTTTAAAGGTGCTCAAGGGAATAAAAGCATCACCTACAAAAAATCACACCATCAGAAAGTCTTTGGTCACCCTGCAATTCGCCATTTCCATTTTCATGATTGCCGTTACGCTTTTGATCACTAGCCAATTGGACTTCATCACCAACAAACCTCTGGGTTTTAAGAAAGAGGCCATTCTTCTGGTAAGAATCAATAATGATGAGATAAGATCCAATAGCCGCAACTTCAAAGAGACACTGCTACAGCAACCCGAAATACTTGGTGTCTCATCTATGTCTGGAGAGCCTGGTGGTTTTCATGATGGCACAGTAATAGAGTTGGAGGGACGAGAAGGCACGCACGCGTTTAGGACAGCTTTTACAGATGAGAACTATTTCTCAGTATTCGATATCAACATTGTTTTCGGTAGAAACTTTGAAAAGGACATGGTCACTGACGAACAAGCGGTCATCATCAACGAAAACGGACTCAAGTCCCTGAACATGACCGCTGATGAACTACTGGGCCGTACCGTCAATCTGCCTTACTTTGATGTGCAAGGTAAGGTCATCGGCATAGCTGAAGATTTTCACTTTGCGTCACTTAAGGATCCGATCGAGCCGATGGTCATCGCACGTGGGTCTTACCATCGTATTTATGCAATCAAGCTCAATGCTACCTCTGTCTTTGAAGGTATCGCAACTGTCGAACAGGTATGGGGCGAGTTTTCACCTAACTATCCTATCCAGTATAGAATGATGGAGGACTCATGGTATCAGCTCTATGAGAATGAGCAGCGGCAGGCTGACGTATTCAAGGCCTTATCAGGAATGGCTGTCGTGCTGGCATGTATGGGTATATTCGGATTGGTATCATTTACAGCACAACAGCGTCAAAAGGAATTTGGTATCCGTAAGGTACTCGGCGCGAGTGGCAGACAAATCCTACAATTGATCTCCAAAGAGTTTGTCATTCTCACAACCGTCGGTACATGCATTGCTTTACCTTTTGCATGGTACTTCATGAATCAATGGTTAGGTGACTTTAGCTATCGCATCAATATCAGTCAGTATTGGTACCTTTTTGTCACCAGCGGGTTAATTGTAGGGTTGATAACCTTCATTACAATCAGTTTCAAAACATACAAGACGAGTATCTCAAATCCAACTGAGAGTATCAGGTACGAGTAAACTCCGATCAAAACTGCTCAGTAAGTTCATCATACAGTTCGGTAGCGATTATGAGCAGCTGAGTTACCAGTCTTGAGCAAAATCGGTTTGGTCTGGTTTCTAGTCCATTATCTAAAATGAACTAGACATGAACAAACTTGATTTAAAATTGAAAAGTCTTAAGGTCGCCTTTTTGGCTACTGTATCTGCCATGCTGCTGATGACTGCAAGTTGTGGTGATGACGACACCACTGACCCGGCCCCACTTGATAACATAGTTGCCTTGGCACAGGGCACTAATGATCTATCATCTTTAGTTGCTGCACTTACCAAATTCCCCGACTTGGTTACTGCACTTAGTGGAGATGGACCTTTTACGGTGTTCGCACCTACGGATGCAGCGTTCGCTTCTTTGTTGACCGATCTAAACTTCGGTTCATTGGATGATGTACCTGAAGCAACTTTGAGAAATATCCTTGAGTATCATGTCATCTCTGGAAACGCGCTACGGTCAGGCGATCTAAATGACGGACAAACTGCTAATACACTGCTCGGGGAGAGCGTTAGTGTATCGGTTGCCAATGGATCAGTACAAATTAACGATTCAAATGTGAGAACTGCCGATGTAGAAGCTTCAAATGGTGTCGTACACATCATCGATCAGGTTCTCTTACCTGCCGAGCTCCGCGCTCCTGTAGGACCGACCCAAAACGTTGTGGAACTAGCACAAGGCACAGCGAACTTATCGATTCTGGTGGAAGCCCTGATAAAATTCGACGATCTGGTAGCAACACTATCTGATGCCAATGGCAACTACACAGTTTTTGCACCAACCAACGATGCTTTCACAGCGCTTCTAGGTGTAGTAGGACAAACAGATCTCGATGATATCCCGGAAGATGTACTGAGAAGGGTACTTTCATACCATGTTGTGGCTGGTACCGTGGCTAAGTCTACAGACTTAAGCGACGGACAGGCTATAGGAACACTACTCAATGGTGAAGAAGTAACAGTAGATCTAAGTGATGGAGTACAAATCAATGCATCTAATGTGGTAACACCAGATGTAGAAGGTACCAACGGTGTGGTACATGTGGTAGATGCAGTGCTCGTACCGGAGCTAGAAGCCAGTATTGTGAACACAGTGGTAGAGCCCGCTTACTTCAACAAGAATTTTTCAATATTGACTGCAGCTGTTGTAGAGGCTGACCTCCTTGGTACTTTGATCGACGCTAACTCAAATCTGACCGTATTCGCACCTACAAATGATGCATTTGCTGCAGCTGGCATTACTTCATTAGATGGATTAACTGCCGCTGATTTAGTACCTATCTTGACATATCACGTACTGAGTACGGAAGTATTGGCCGCTGACCTACCGGAAACTGGAAGCTCGATCACTACTCTTGGTGGAAATATCTACTTAAGCGTAAATGAACAAGGTGTATACCTCAATGGCACTACTCAAGTCGTAGATACGGACATAGAAGCAGATAACGGCGTAGTTCACGTAATCAACCGCACACTAATGCCTCCATCTAGCAACATCGTAGAGATTGCGGTAGCTGCATCGACAGCTTCTGAAGGTGCTGAATTTGGCCAATTGGTGGCTGCCTTAACAGCCATAGAAGCAGATGCCAGTACAGCAGCTCTTGTAACAGTACTGTCAAGTATGGATGGTACTAACAATACACCATTCACGGTGTTTGCACCAACAGATGATGCATTCGAAGCACTGTATACAGCAGCCGGTGTTGCCGATCTTGATGCTCTCGTCACAGCACTGGGTACAGCTACTGTAGAGCAAGTCTTACTTTACCACGTGGTGGCAGGTGCCAGGGTGTTCTCTACGGATCTGCCTAATCTGACCAGTGCAGAGGTGACTATGGCCAATAGTGGAACCATCACTTTAAACCTCAGTAACCTTACCATTACAGATACTGACGCAGCATTGTCAATAGGTACTACCGACGCAAAGATCGTAGGCACTGATATACTAGCTACCAATGGCGTGATCCATACGATCGATCAGGTTATACTACCTTAATTAATAATACTAGATTTTCATTCAGGTACTCCTTTACTTTGAGGGAGTACCTGAATCATTTTCAATGTTCAGTAGCAGAAGACGATATCTTTTTATAGGACTCCTTTCGGTTTATTCTTATCTCAACATTAAGTTCACCGAGGGTGATGCTCTAATCTCGGCACCTATCGGTGAAATGTCTTTGTTAGCCATCATCACCGGTTTGGTATTCTTCATTTGGGAAGGAGACCGTCTCATTTTTGATTTTGTCAAACAGCGTACTGAAAAGCAGTATAAACCCCTTATTCTGTTATTTCTGTTAAGTGTAGCCTGGGTCACCATATTGAGTTTGCTGAGTCTGGGTGTGCAGCAAGTATTGATTGGTGGTGTTAGCTGGGTATCATTGAAACTAACGTTAGGCTTCACCTTCAGGGTCAACCTCTTTCTGAACTGTGTGAATGCTATAGTATACTATCAAGACCAACTTAGGCAAGCTGAGCTTCAGACCGAGCGACTTAAGAAGGAGCAGTTGTCCGCTGAGTTTAATGCGCTGAAAAGGCAGATCAACCCGCATTTCTTATTTAATAGTCTAAATGTACTGGATAGCCTCGTACATGAGGATCAGGAAAAGGCCCATGAGTTCATAGAACATCTTTCAACTGTCTACCGATACCTCACTACGAATGAAGAAAATGAACTGGTTCCACTCTCTAAGGAGCTCGATTTTATTGAGGACTACATTTTCCTCGTAAAAACCAGGTATGGCCGTCAGTTAACCGTGAATCTTAATATTGATGATAGTGCCAAACACAAATACCTCCCTCCTGCCGCGCTACAACTGGTAGTCGAGAATGCACTCAAACATAATGAGATCTCTAAGGCCAGTCCACTGGAAATCAACATCCAATCTAACGCTGACCATATCAGAATAATGAACCGAGTGCAACCCAAGTTGACAAAAGACGAATCACTGGGTGTTGGTTTGGATAACATTAGGATCAGATATCAGTTTATCAATCAGAAAATAACTGTTCGGGAATCCGCCGACCTCTTTATCGTAGAACTGCCCCTTATTGACGTACATGACTAGATGTATCATAATTGAAGACGAGCCACTTGCAGCTTCCAGGCTGAGCGGCCTTCTTAGTAGCAACTTCCCCGAATTTCAGATAGTAGCCCAACTTGATTCTGTTAAGGAAAGTATCAACTACCTGGAAATGAATGATCAACCTGATCTGATCTTTCTGGACATAGAACTTGCCGATGGTCAAAGCTTCCTGCTGTTCGACTATGTCAAGGTTGATGTACCGATCATTTTCACTACAGCCTATGACCGGTTTTCTCTCAAGGCGTTCGAACACCTGAGTGTAGATTACCTACTCAAACCAGTCCGTCACAAAGATCTTCAAAGGGCCATAGATAAATTCAAAGCGCTTACAAACAAGCCATCGTCGGCTATGATTGATGTCGATTTTAAGAGGACAAAAACCTACAAAGAGCGCTTTTTAGGTAGAATAGGCAATAAAATGCATTACAAAAAGGCAACTGACATTTCGCTCTTTTATTCAGAGGATAAGATCACCTACATGATGGGAAAGGACCATAAAAAGTTCATTATCGATTATCCTTTAGATCGACTTGAAAAGGAGCTATTAGACCCTTACTGCTTTTACAGAATTAGTCGCAAACACATAGTGAATGCCGATGCTGTTTCAATTATCAAGTCGTATATCAATCAGCGTTTATCGCTTGAACTTGATGTGGCTTATGACCATCCTATCATTGTGAGTCGAGAAAAAGTAAGTGACTTCAAATCTTGGCTAAACCGTTAACTGTCATGATCAAATACCTATTGCTACTTGTAGTAGTGGCAATCCTTCTAAATAACTCTCAATCAAACGCTCAAAATACTGATATTGATTCTCTCAGACGGGCCATAGTCCGGCTTGACCTCCAGGTAAAAGACATTCAACTCAACATTGATAAGGGTCAGAAACAATTCAAAACGGGCATTATTGTGTCTACCATAGGCTACTCAGTCACCATAGCCGGTGGACTTATGCTCGGTCGCGAAAACGACGAACTGGGCCAGGCGCTACTTATTGCTGGAGGTGCTACAGGTCTCACTGGTACGTTTTTGATGGCCGATGCTTTCGCAGTAATGGCGGGTAAGAAAAAAAGGAAGGGCCAATAGCTCTTCCTCTTAAATGTCATTACTCATACTTTAGTGAATCAATCGGGTTGCTGTGGACAGCTTTATAAGCACGATAGCTTATTGTCACCAATGCAATGAAAGCTGCGATCAAACCAGATAAAACAAAGGTTCCTACTCCTGGATTGATGTGATACTCGAAGGCACTAAGCCATTGATCGGTGACGTAATAGCCTATCGGCGTGGCAATTAAGAAAGCTACACCCACCTGCTTTGCAAATGAGGATGACAGAAGTACGAACAACTGTCCGTCTCCTGCTCCCAAAACCTTGCGTACACCCAATTCCTTTGATTTTTTCTGGATTGTAAATGAAGCAAGACCAAACAGGCCAAGACATGCCACTAGGATGCTCAATGCAGCACCTAACTTAAAAATAAGTCCAGCACGCTGTTCAGCCTCATAATTCTTATCCATTTGCTGGTCAAGAAAATGATACTCCATAGGAGAGTTAAGATCAAATCGATCATGGACGGCCGCAGCAGCATCTATCACTCTGGCAATATCTCCATTAACCTTTAACGTGAAGTAGTCGATCATACTCGCCGGATTATTCCATGCACCAATGATGAGAGGTGAGATTTTCTGATGAAGTGATTGAAAATTAAAGTCCTTGATCACTCCTATCACTTGACCATTGTAAGAACCACGTCCACCAAGGACACTTACCCGGGCTCCAATTGGATCAGTTAATTTGAGCGCCTCTACTGCAGCCTCATTCAGAATTATTCTTGTTGAGTCATTCGCACTGTTGCTTCCGAAGTAGCTTCCCTCAGCCATGTCAAACTTGAATGTCTCCATCATTCCTTCATCAAAACCCATCAGGTAGGATTTTATGGAATCGTTAGGTGCCAACTGAGAGTAATCTGACTTCATGAATACTTCTCGAATGTTTTTCCACTCCATGGGTACTCTGGATGAAACACCCACTGCATCAACCCCTGGAATAGTCGCCAATTCATTCTTCATCGTTTGAAATTGGGCGCGCACATTCCTCGAATTAATATCAATAACCAGAAGGCGTTCTTCATTGAAGCCTAGTGCTTTATTGTTGACATAGTTAAGTTGGCGGCTGATGACAATCGTAGACAAGATCATAACGATCGTAAGCACAAACTGGAATACCACAAGCCCTTTACGCAATCCTGCTGAGCTCTTCCCACTGACCACTTCACCCTTAAGCGTATCGGCTGCCTTTTGTTTAGACAAGTACAATGCGGGGTATGTACCCGATAGCAAGGCTATAGTAACAGCTATTGCGGTCAAGGGCAATAGGTAAATCATTAGACTTTGTCCATCTACAGCAAAGCTTGTATCCGCCATGGCATTAAAATACGGCAATACTGCAACAAGGATCCCTGTTGCGATGAGATAACCCAGGCCGGTTACCACGAAAGACTCTGTAACAAACTGTATGGCCAACTGGCCTCTTGCAGCACCAATAGACTTGCGCACCCCGATTTCCTTAGCGCGAAAAGTTGCTTTGGCAGTAGCAAGGTTGATATAGTTGATGGAAGCGATGAGAAGTATGAAAATACCCAGAGAACCAAAAATATAGATATAATGGATCTCCCCGGTTTTCTCATTGATACCTGCTTCAATCTGCTCTGAATCCAAATAGATATCCCTAATCGCCTGATACTCAATAGACATTACTTGAGCCATTGGACCCATATATCGCTCTCCAAAGTCAGCCATCTTGTTATTTAGATCTGAGATATTTGAATTCTCGTCGAGTAGAATGTAAGTGTAGGCTCCAAATGATTGCCAGTTATTGAGATAGTCGGCCCAGCTCTCATTCGTGTCGACATCACTAAACAGCATACTGAACTTCAAATGTGAGTTTTCCGGTAGGTCGCGAAGTACTCCCGTAATCGTCACCGGGCCATAACCTCCAGTCTCAAGTACCTCACCAACTAAATCTTTATGTCCAAAATACTTCTGCGCTGCTTTTTCAGTAATCACCATTGACTTAGGACTAGTGAATGCTGTCTGAGCATCTCCATACAGAAATTCAAAGTCGAAATACTTGAAAAAATCATTGTGTGTAATAAACCATTCTCGCTCTTGATGCTTCTCTCCATTGATGTCAAAAACGACTTGGCCGTTAGGTTGATAAAGCCGGATTTGTCCTACTACCTCAGGGTAGTCCTCCACCAGGGCAGGTCCAACCGGGGGAACAATCTGGCCATACTGCCGGACATCATCAGGCACGCGCTTATCTACCGTAATGATACGATAGAGCCGATCAGACTTAGAATGAAAGCTATCATAGGACAATTCGTTGCTAACATAGATGTACATCAATGTACTGAATGCAATTCCCACTGCCAGGCCAATAATATTGATAGCAGCATAGCCGGGATTTTTGATGATTGACCGCCAGGCGATCAGAAGATAATTACGAAACATAGACCAGTTATTTGAGTTTTGACGTTTTTTCCAGTTGTACAGGCGCAGGTAGCTCAACACATGATAGGTGTAGTAGCCCTTAGCACGCCATTCGGGATACTGCTCGGTATACAGAAAGTAGTATTCGTCAAGATCGCCTAGTATCTCCTCTACCCTATCTTCCGCGCAGAACCATTGTAGTAATCGTTCTCCCCACCGGGGAGGTACTTGTGCCTGCTTATCCAAATTGAATGTTTTTCCAGGTAAGCTCTGGTACCGTACTCCAGAGTTGATTGCGAAGCTCCATGTTCTCTTCCAGCACGTTCTTACCAGAAGTAGTAATGCTGAAGAGGCGCTTACGGCGACCTCCACGCTCATGAGTAGCTTCAGCAAGTGATGACGTGAGATAGCCTTTTTCTTCGAGACGACTCAGGCCTACATGTACCGCTCCCATTGCAACAGAGCGATTCGCTTGTAACTTCATTGCTTCCCGGATTGCCACACCATAAGCATCCGGATAGAGGTTTGCAACCATGAGCATCAATAGCTCTTCGAATTCACCTAGATTAGTTCCTTTCATGGATGTTTAGTTTTTCAATAGAGAGATGGAATTCACGGTCAACTCAGTCATCCATAGGATGAAAAACAGACTCTGATCCGATGCTCATTTCATTCCTCTTCAATTTTCACAAATGTAGTATTTGTATCAATTCTTACAAATACGAATTTTGAATTGAAGGGTTATATAAAGTGAAAAAATTGTTTTGAGCAGGCGTTATTCCCAAATAAGTGATAAACCGCTAAACTGTATGCTTACTAGCTCACATCCGTATGAGAGAGTATCGCTTCAATTGCTCTGAAAGTCTACTCTATTTAGTCACACTTAAAAGCATTCTTCTGTAATTCCTAAGCATTCTGTTGAATACCGGAAACCTCCGAACGATCTTCTGATAACTAGTCTTGAGATTTGATTTCAGGTCCTTTTTATTCCTGAACAAATCCTGTGTTATCAGATTTGGTGGTATTGTAATTTGGAAGGTATCACCTTCTGCCAACTCCCTAAAAAGTTGCCGGATCTGTATATGATTCTCTACTAACAATTGAGCTGTCAATGACTGAGTGCCGTGATGATCTTCCGCTTGGGACTGCCCATAGAAATCGGGGTTAAGATTAATTTCCCAGGCCACAGGCCGGTTTCCCATTACACCATAGTCCAAACGTCCATAATCCACATTAGCTATATCAAAAATCCTTTCTGCCCACTCTTTATGTGGAAATTGTTGCATGAAGTATTCTAGTTCTTGCTCATAGTGATCATCAAGCTGAAGCCACTCAGGTCCATCAGATTTCACATGCCATTGATTATCAATACCGATATGCTTGGGCAACACAGTATCACCAATCTTTACTGCCGCATATTTCCGGTAGTGGCCTCTTTCATTCTTTGCATCCACAAATTCAACGATCATCAGGTCATTGTAATTCAGGCTACTTAACCGAAATGATCTGATGTACTTCTTCAACTCCTGCATGTTATGCAGAAGTGGGGTCATAGATCCTGTGTGTAAATCTCTATGACGTATAAATACAGGAAAACGGCATTGATCATAGGGCTCTTTGAGCAGATAGACATTTTGTGGATTAATGCCTTCCTCATACAACTTCCTGAGTAGCTCATACCTGTCCAGAACATGGGCCGGATGATTCAAGATTCCTGGGACACCTTCAGCATCCCAGTGTTCGGTCAGTTTGACAAGAGCAGCCAGCTGCCTGGACCCTTGCATTTCCAGATCAAGGAAGATAACCGTATTTGTCTTGATCGAATCATGTTTGTGCAATTCATCATAGTACGTAAAACCAAAGAGCCGTCTGATTTCCCTGCCTCGAAAGCTCAAATAGTTCTCGAATGTATGCTTGTTCTTTCGATCAAGAAAAACTTGGATCATTGCTGATTAGCATATTTTTTTCTGACCATCTCTACGACAACCATCACCTCAGTCACATTGATTACCGTCTTGAAGATATCGGGAATCGTATCAACAGATTTCACGAGGATATAGCCTGCCATAGGTATTCCTGCTGCTATTAGAATAGGCACATTGGTATATTCGGTTCCTCCGGGAATACCAGGTGTCACAAAAGAGACGAGTACCTGCATTACTATAAAAACCGCCAATGTACCCGGCTCAATAGGCATACTAAAAAGGTAGGATAGAAAAAGAAACTCAAAAACGTTGGTGATGGACTTATTGAGTCTAAACAAAGTACCGTAAACCGGAACTAACAAAGAGGCATTCTGCTCGGACAGGCCAAAATTCTCGCGAGCTGCTAATATCATCACTGGTATAGTGGCCATAGATGATCGGGTGGTAAAGGCCGATACCTGCACATGAAAAATGGCTTCTGCAAAAGTGGAAAAGCCTGTGCCTGAACCAATGTATACAACCAAATAGAGTAGGAACGTAAACAGTATCAGCAAAACACTCACTGCCAGCATATACACCAAGGCTATACCGAGTATCGATACCCCTCCTTTGGCAAACAATGGCAGAACCAACAAGAATACTGCCAGTGGAAGTGTAACAAAATAAGTCCCCAACCATTTCATAGACTGATGTCCAAACGTCTCGGACCTTTCTGCCCACACCTCTTTTGAACGAGCTGACCAGAAGTAACCGGTAGTTCCTAACAAACCGGATATCAGCATAATGATCAACACAAAGGTTCCCAAAGTGCTCTGCACGTTGTTCAGTACCACAATGATTTGACCAAGTTCAAATGCGTGTGTTCTGTCTTTAGCTGTTTCATATTGTTGAGGTAGCTCGATTTCCGCAGCAGGTGTGGAGTTAAACAGTACCTCAACGAACAACCAGCCAAAGCATAAGACGAAGGTTAAAGCCAGTACTATGATGATAATATGATATTTGAGTCCATGCATTCCCGCATGTAGCAGTTCCTTGTTTCTGCCCATGGTGATACCAGCATTGAATACATAAGCACAAACCAGTGGGATCACAAGAAGCAATAGTAGTATGATCCAGACTTTACCAAGCCCCTCACTTAGAGCTATCCAAATGCTTTCCTGATCATAGTCAAAAGCTATTCCAAGGAAGGCTGCAAAGGCAAGAGCTATAAGCGACCCTATAGTAAGCCACTTGTTAGATTGATCAGAAGACACCTATTTAATTTCAGAACCAACGGCCAATGTACGAAAAGGTGAGTCTGAAAAAGAAATCAAACACCTCAATAATTCGTGCGATCTAACCCTGGTCAATCGGGCTTGTCATACATTTTAAAAACGATCCTGATTAGTAACACCCAAAAACTGAGAACACTTGATTTATTCTCAAAGTCCCGAATGCGAATCACTATATAGATATCATATCTAGCATGTTATGAATACCCACTCCTGGAGAAGAGTGATGAGCATAACCTCAAAAATGTAAGTATCAAGGATCGAACACTCTGAAGCAAACCTTTCATACCTGGAAAAAGCATTATGAGTCGTATGTAAATCCTTTTTATCCGGGTTATAGGTGATGGGCTTTTCTTGTAGGAAAACTCTTGTAAAGCTGTTTTGGGAAACCGTATCTCAGTAACCCGATTCTTATTCATCTCATGGAAAACCTCGAATATTCTTTTGTGGCCTTCGAGTTTGAGTTGTTGTACATCTGCCGGGTCAGGTACTTTCTTTCGTCGACCACCCCGTCCATAATCAGGGTTAAGGTTGATCTCCCATGCTATCAGTCTTCCTTCCTTCTCGCCATAGTCTATCCTCCCGTAATCAATATTTGCATGGTTGAATACGTCCCTGACCCACTCCTCATGCGGGAATTTCATCACATATTCTGTCCAGTCCGATAAATACTCTGAGGTCAGTTTGTACGATTGATCACCGTTTGCTTTTACGTTCCACTGTTTGTCATACCCTAAATGCCTTGGGATGATCTTATCCCCAATCTTCAAAGCAGAATACTTCTTATAAAAGCCGCTATTTGTTATTGTATTTACAAACTCAACAATAATTATACTCTCAACCGAATGGCCAGTGACCCTAAGGGATAGCAAATGTCTATGTAGTTCATCAATATTATGAATGAGAGGAGTGATTGGCCCTTTGTGATAGTCTTTATGTCTTATAAAAACAGGATACTTTATGTTATCCAATGGTTCATTGGTACGGTAGACATTATGAGGGTTGATGCCTTTCTCAAAAAGGCACCTGAGCAAATGAAAGCGGTCCAGCACCGTACCCGGCTGATTGAATACCTTGATATCTGTTGTCGACAAGTATTCTGCCAATTCACGCAAGGCTAACTTATGGTTCTCAGAGACCAGATCAAGGTCACTAAAGATCAGATGGTTACACTTCAAGCATTCAAGCGCAGGTAATTCTTCATAAGTAATAGGAGTAAGCACTCCAACTAACCCGGACCCGCGATTTTCGAGGTAGTTGTCAATCGTATATCGATTATCCTCTGTGACAAGTATGTTGATCATGCTACCTGCTTTACATTGTCTTTGACCAACACTGTCACTGTCATCACTTCTGTCACATTGAGTATAGTTTTGAAAACGTCAGGAATGGCATCTACGGCCTTCAACAAAATCAATCCTTCCAAAGGAATACCGGCTGCCAGGTAGATAGGCAGGGTCACAAACTTACCACCACTTGGTATACCTGGTGTACCAAAACTTGCAAGCAATTGTAGCACGATGAATCCAACAAGTGGAGCAACACTCAATTCAAGATTGTAAGCATAGACGAGAAAAATGTATTTGAAGACACTAGAAATACCTTTATTCAATCGGAATATGGTTACAAAAAAGGGAATGATCACCCCTGATGTGTGCTTATCAACGTCAAAGTTGTTTTCAGCAGCCTCCATCAATGATGGAATGGTAGCAAGTGATGACCTTGTGCTGACGGCCACCATCTGGGTTTGCAACAACCCTCTAAAAAAGTTGCTGATTGTAGTCACACCCCAGGCATGAGGTATCACATGAAGAATGATAATAAAAACGATCAGTAATATACAGAGGATCACTACAAAGTAAATGGCAACACCAAGTACTGAAATACCGCTACTGACCATCATAGGAAACATAAGGGCAAACACGGCAAGTGGCAGTGATACCAGAAACATGGACAGCCAATGAATTGACCTATCGGCAACTCTTTTTGATACTCTACTCCAAGTGGGACTGTAACGACTAAAACAAAAAACAATCGAAAAACCCATCACAACGGATAAGAACATCAAACCAAGGATAGAGTTGCCTATCCACCTTTGGAGTGTATTGAGGTCAGCCATGATCGGTTCCAGCCAGAAAGCGCTGATTTTAGAACCTGAAATCCCGGCCAGGTCAAATTCTTGATCAATACTCAGTCGAGGCAACTGGTCTCCAAGCAGCTCAAGAGTACCTATTCCAAAAAAACATGAAAAACCGATGGCAAGAAGTAATATAAGCAGGTGTGCCTTAACAGCATATAGTCCAAGGCGTCCTAAAGACCGCCGTTCATTGATGGACAGTATAGCATTGAGTAGATAGGACCCTGAAAGTGGGATGACCAACAACATCAACAAAGCCACCCACACTTTACCAATAAAATCGATTGTTATCACCAGGTGATCATTGACCCTAATGTCAAATTGGCTAACTAATACCCCGACAAAAAGGGCCAGTAGTAAGGCCCCTACCGATCCAAGTGTAATGATAAACTGTTGTCTTCTTCTTCTAGACACAATAGTGATACTTCTCGAAGAGTGCAATTAGCAATATTTTTCTCAAAATTCGATAGTGTATCTAATCCAAGTGTACGTTCTCGGAACTTAGGATAGCTGAGCGCCCCACAGGAGTATTGATGCAGAGATACTCAGACAGAATTCCAACCGGTCATCATCAAAACAGCAATCAGTGAACACATTTTGTACCTTATGATCTTTGCCAACGTTAAACGAATGATGCGGCTTGCTATAACTACCTGCTTGGTGATCATTGCTCTTGTAGTAAATGCACAGGAAATAGAGATAGAAGTGATCAAATTCAATCAACTATCTGAAATGATCACCAATGGAAAGCACGAACTCGAGGTATACAATTTCTGGGCTACCTGGTGCAAACCTTGTATAGCGGAGCTTCCTTACTTCGAAGCAGTGAATAACGATAAGGATTTGGGTCACGTCAAAGTTTTCCTTATTAGTCTGGACTTTGTAGAACAGCTCGACAACAGGGTAAAAAGTTTTGTCGCTCGCCGGAACCTTACTTCCGATATCAAGCTCTTAGACGAAACTGATTACAACGCATTCATTGATAAGATCGACCCTTCCTGGTCTGGGGCTATTCCGGCTACATTGATTGTTGACAATATCAATGACAAGAAATACTTCTACGAAAAGTCCTTCGAAGAAGGAGAACTAGAAACGCTTATTCAAAACATTCAATAGATCATTATGAAAAAGAACGTATACCTAATGTTAGTGATTGCGGTAGCTGTGGCTATCGGCAGTGCCTTTGTATCTCCAAGGGCGGAAGGATATGAGGTCGGTGATACGGCCATCGACTTTAGTCTCAAGAATATCGATGGAGACATAGTATCCATGAGTGACTATGATGATGCCAAAGGCTTCTTAGTCATATTCACTTGTAACACTTGTCCATATGCTAAGATGTATGAAGATCGAATCATCGATTTAGATGAGAAATACAAAGACAAGGGCTATCCTGTTATTGCTATCAATCCCAACGATCCTGTAAGATCGCCAGGCGACTCATGGAACGAGATGAAGACACGGTATGCTGATAAAAGCATGACTTATCCTTATTTATTTGATGAGACACAGGAAATCACCAGTGCTTATGGAGCGACTAAAACACCACATGTCTACTTGCTCAATAAAGAAGCTGACAAGCTGGTAGTAAAGTACATAGGCGCCATTGACGATAACTTTAAAGATGCATCTGCTGTGACAAAGACCTATGTAGAAGATGCAGTAGATGCATTGATCGACAACAAAGCTGTCCAAACCACTTCTACAAAGGCCATTGGCTGTACCATTAAGTGGAAGGAGTCTTGATACAAGAAAAGAACGAATACAGGCACTTAAAAATGAAGGCACAGCTCATAGCTGTGTCTTTTTCGTTAGAGGATTTGTCAATCCATGGAACTAGACGAGTTCTTCTTGCTCTTTCTCTGATTGGTGTTGATCCTTCGTGGGAGCATTCATAATCAGCGCACTCCCATGTACGTCAACGGTCGTTTCAAGCTCAAGGGTACCCTTGATTAGGTTGGTCCGTGTCTGCATATTCTTCCAGCCATTGCCACTTCCTTTGATCAGCAGTTGAGGATCAAATCCAGCGCCATCATCTTCGATCAAGAGTGTGATTTCCTCCTCATCTTTGGTTAAGCTGATGGTTATTTTCTCAGCATCAGAATACTTGATGATGTTGTTGACCCATTCCTGAGTGATCCTATAGACTGATATTTCCTGTAGATCATTAAGACGCTCGTCTAGTCCATAGTCGTCGGTATTGACCTTTGGTCCATCAGTTCGGTTGATCCGTTCGGCAAACTCTTTAAGCGCATGCGTTATACCATTTCTAATCAAGGTCTCAGGCATAAGGTTGAAGCAAATACCCTTCAACTCACGATACATGTCTTCCAGGATCTTTGCCGATTCATCAAATACCTTCTCTTTGGACACGGTCCCCTTTTCAAGTGATTTCAGATTAAGGTTCAATACGGAGATCATTTGGCCGAATCCATCATGTAAATCCCGGGCTACCCTTTTTCTCTCTGATTCCTGGGAGTCGATGGCCGCAGCGATCTGAGTTTCTCTCAGTAGCGTTTCCGCTTCCATGACCAGAAGTGCCTGTCTTTTCCTCGCTCTACTCCTTACCAGAAGGATCAATGCGATCAACATACCGATGATCAGTACTAACCCAAGAATCACTGCCAGGTTCAACTGGTTCCTGGCTTGTTGGCCAGTGATTTCAGCCTGCTGAAGTGCAATGGTCTGCTCCTTCTTTTCAGTTTCGTACTTGGCCTGTAGTTCAGCGATCTGGTTGGACTTGTTCTCATTCAATATAGAATCACTGAGCAGGGTCAGTGCCTTTTGATACTCATACGCTTGTCGATAGGCTCCAATACCCCCATAGCCTTCACTCAGTACATCATAGTTATGCTGGGTCACCAGGCGATACCCGTTGGCACTGCTTATCTCCAGTGATGCTGCAGCAAGGGCAACCGCCTTTTCAAATGCTCCCATATCAAGATAGACATGGGCCATATCAGCATCTATCCTCGCTTTCATCTCCTGGTCTTCAAACTCCTCCAGTACAAGATAAGCCTCATCGGCCATGGCAATGCTTTGATCATAATTGGCCAGCTGTTGATGAGTCGTGATCAACCCCGCATATATATTTAGCAGGTTTCTGGTATCCCGGACTTCTTTAGCCATTGGCAATGCCAAATCGTAATAGTAAAGAGCGGAATCTATCTGTGCCTCAAGGTGTTCATAGACAGAGCCGATGTTGGCATATGATGCTATCAATCCTTTGGTATCCCCAAGCCGCCGCTTCATGGCTATCGACAGTCGGTTATACTTTAAGGCTTCTTCAAAATTGTCCAGTTCGCGATTGGCTAGCGCAATATTGTTGTATACCTGGCTGAGGCTCTCTTCATAGCCCAGTGTTTCGAAAGCTGTGGCAGCAATGACAAACCCGTCATAAGCCTTGTGGTAGTTGCCCATGTTAAGATTCAGCAAACCGATGTTGTTGGACGCTATCGCAATGTCTTCATTGTGCTGATGTTCCAGGGCCAGGGCAAGAAATGCTTCAAACTGCACCAACGCGCTATCATACTCACCCCTATAAAAACAGCCAATCGCGGCATTGCCGAATACGATTGTCTTAAGATCATAATCACCAGTAACATCCGCAGCTACCCGGGCTTTTGCTATCAACGCCTTAGATTTCTCATGCCGCCCCTGGTAGATGTAGCCTAAGGCCTGATAGGCCAATGCCAAACCGCTATTGACAGAACCGGCAGGAGCCAGTCCTTCCGCTCTACCGTAAATGCTGATCGCCGAATCGGGATTGGTCCTTAATAGCAGTTTTCCAGCCTCCAACAATACCTCAACTTCCATATCAATACTGCTACTTGCTTCTAACGCCTCATTGAGACTATCGAGGTTTTGTTCGATGGTCTGTCCGAAGACAAGAGAGCAGGAGATCACGCTTATTAGGAATGGTAAAGCCCAGAGTTCATTGATCAAAAATCTATTCATGACTTCAAAATTCTTGGGACAAGTTAAGAATTGATTGGATTATTCTCTTTTACCTGGTTCTAGGTACGATCGTAGGTATCAGCTATTCGGCTTTCGATGCTTCTTCGATAAGCTAGTACTTATGCTCAATTGGCTGCATGGCCACTTTGAAATGAAAAAAGGGCTATTTTCGAACAGTATATGCTTATGTTTTGATCAAAAGAAGGTTATATTTTGGACGAAACAAGGCGTTGTTTTCAATAAACAAGGCCTTTCTGCTAGCTGGCATTAACTGTAAGGCATGACCACTGACTCCTAAGAATCACAAGCTCACCATAGCAAAGGTACGGGCTACCTTGCATGGGAGTCGTACCACTGTAGGTCTTGGTCGTATTCCTTGCCCTAGTAGTGGAAGTCATTGGTCTTGCTGATGATCCGCCCAAAGCCACTGCCCATCAGCCCACCAAAAGGATAATAGTCTATGCGTTTTTTTGAAGGTGCCTCATTTTCTTTTAGGCCTTCCTCAAAAAATAAAGGGGGTTTTACTTTAGTGTCCCGCTTCCATATTTGTGTAAAAGCAGTCTGGTTTTGCTCTTGGCCATATGTCAGTTTTAGGCATCCCATCCAATATTAAAGGTAGTTCATTTCGGCGGGCGTAAACACCGACGTTCCGGGGAAAAAGTAAATGGCGTTGCTACCCTATTGTCTGTTTCACTGCACCTGGTGCCATTTGCTTTTCGCCGGGGCGATCCAAGCGAACGGCTACTCTTGATCTGTGTAGTGTATTGGAAGAGCGCGGAAGGCTTGCAGTGATATGCATTTAGGCGGGTTGGACTTGTGCGGCGGGCCGTAGCGGGTGCCACCACCAGCCTGACAGGGAAAGCGACCGCAGGAAGCGACTGGCAGCTGCGTAACGCCTGGACTGCTTTTATCATTTAACTCATTAGTCCAGGCGGTACAGTACTGGTGGTGGCCGCAGGCCCGCAATAACTCTGGCTGTGGGTGGATGTGGCCAGTGCTAGTTTGTTGGGCTTGCGGGTTGGCCTAGCTCTGGACACAGACACAGGAACAGCCGTGATGGGAAGGCGAGGGCAATGCAGAGGGCATGACAGACTCGAAGCGCAGCGGAGACCCGAAGGGCAGCCAGTGGGCTGCAAGCTCTCTGGCTGATCTGGCGTGACCTATGCTGCACCGACTGGACAGAACACCGCTTTACCTAAGTTGGATGGATTGCCCCTCGATGGGGCTTTCCAGACAAAATTCTGCGTCTTGGAGGGTTGGACTGTGCGGCTGGATTAGCCTTTCATCTTAGAGGGGTCCTGACGGGTATCGAAGAAGTCGGTTATATAGATGTACTCCTTTTCAACTCTGTAAATAATTTTGACGTGCCCTTCTATCGCTCTCTTATGATCCTTTCCTAGATGTTCCAGGTAATCTTCTTGTTGATAGTGATTGTAAGTGGTTTCGAGACTATCAGCTTTATCTAGTAACTTGGCTCTGAACGCTAAAAACTTCTCTAAACTCCAACCCTGTTCTTCCAGCAAAAAAACTGTGAGGTCTTTCAAGCTATCATAAGACTGGTCGGTATAAATGACTTTCATATACCCAGCCTGCCATTCAACTTTTTCTCTAGCTCTTGTCTATCCATCACTCTACCGGATGCAATATCTTCTTCTGCCCTCAAAGCCCGGGAAGTTAGCTTCTGCTTCAATATTGGGTCTAAACTTGATTTCTTAAGCAAAGTCCTGATAGCTTCTAAAATGCTATCATCTGTTTCATTCTGGATTAAAACCTGTAATTCGGCCTTTATATCTGCTTTCCCCATATCAATGATAAAAATAACCATTATTCGATTTACCCTAATGGGTGGTACTTACCTATTTCTTCCTGCAATCCTTCCAGATCGTTCTGCTGGTAGCTCTCTGTGCTGCTTACATACTTGTGGCCTGCCATGTATTGCGCTTCCCTCAGGTTGTGTTGCCTTAGCCATTTGGTGATTACACTGGCCCTGATTTGTCTGGCATTCTTTACTTGGGGGTTGATCTGCTTTAGCCTTGTCAGAATGCTGCTCATAAAGTTGTTGATGTTATGACTCCCTTCCCTACCGATGAATAATTGTTGGGTTTCCTGCTTGATTTGTGCATTTCGCTTGGGTTCCATTCCTAAGATTAATGGCCTCACCTGCAAGGTGTAATCATACATGTCCATCACTTGATAGGGTTCTAATTGCATCTCCCTTTCATTTCTGTTGGGGCCGCCTGGTATTCTAATCTTCCCTTCCCTCAATTGGACATGGCTGGTCTCTAGCTGTCTTAGCTCTATGGTCTGTACGCCCTGGTAAACCAGTAGGCCTAGCATTACTTTGTTGCGCTTTTCTGATAGATTGGTAGCGGTATACTTATAATAGAGCTGGTGCAGCTCATGGGGCTTTAAGATGTGATAGAGTGATTTGCGTCTGATGCCTTTGATATTGATTCGAGCGGTTGGGTTAGTGGCTATTTTCCCTTCGCTGATCAATTGGTCGTAGTAATGCCGGATCACAATCATTTCATGTTGGATCGTGCTTTGACTCTTGCCCTTTTGCTGGCTGTATTTCATAAAGGCGAGTAGGTCACGATAGTCTATCCCTTCTGCTGCTAGTGCTTCCTGGGCCGTCCATGTCAGGTATCTGTTGAGTACTTGTGCCCTGCTCTTGATACTCTTGCGACTAAAGCCTTGTGCCTGTAGGTAGTTCTTAAATGCTTCTACTTCTGCCTTGATTTGTTCAGTCATCTTGTAGTCGCTCTATTTCGTACTTCGGGATGTTGTTGTAAGCCTGCCCGCCGTGGCGGGGCTGATCAACCTTCGCTGAAGCTTCGGTTGACACGTGGGTATAAACCTGGGTACTCTCCAAGCTGTCGTGCCCTAAAAACCTACTGATGCTTTCCAGTGGCATACCGGCTTGCAGTAGGTGTGTTGCAATGCTATGGCGTAAAGTGTGTAGACCAACCTCTTTGTCTTGCAGGTCGTGATTATGGGCTAGCTGGCTGGCTTTGTACTGTAGTTGCTTTAGCCGGATCAGTAGTCCCTGGCCCTGGATGCGATTGCCTCTGTAGTTGAGTAATAGTGCTTCCCCGTCCGAACGCCCGCCTGATTCCATTCGGGCAAGGCTGTTCAGCCGGGCGGGCTGTTTGTCTTTGAGGAGTAGTTGTGGCCTGTGGTCATAGATGTATTCTGTCAGATGCTTTAGGCTTGTCTTACTGATGGGTACCAGTCTTTCTTTATGGCCCTTGCCTTTGCGTACATGGAGTATTGCCCTTTCAAAGTTGATGTCTCCTACATCCAGGCTGGTGCCTTCTGTTCTTCTAAGTCCACAGCCATAGTAGACAGCCAGCATCGCCCTGTCCCTGGATTGAATGGCTTCTTGTTTGGCTGCTGAGGCGTTGGGCTTATGCTCTGGTTGCTGGTAAGTGGCTTTGAACAACAGGTTGATCTCTTCTTCACTCAGGTAATCGGGGCTGCTCTCGGTGGCTTCATGCCATAAGTTGGGTGCTGTGATTTCTTGTCTTCCTACGTTGCGCAGGTACTCGGTAAACCGCTTGATGGCCTGGATGTGTTTGTTAAGGTGGGCATTGCTTAGCCCACCGCCCCTGGTTTGATTCGAGCGCTCTTTGAGTTTGGCGTAGTGCTGCTTGATGTGTTTTTCTCCAAGTTGGTTGATCCGGGTAATGTCTTGCTGCTCCAGGCTGTACAACAGCTCTCGCACATGGTGCGGTAGGTTGTAAACGGTACTCGCTGCATAGCCTTGTACGTCCAGCCACTCCTTAAAACTCTGCTCTAGGTATCTGAAGGATTCATTGGTGAGGGCTAGCTTTTTCATTTTATCAATCGTAGCTTTAGTGAAGATTTTGGTTCCTCTTGTATTTTTTATTTGAGTTGTCCGATAACTAAGTCACTGATAATAAGCTATAAATATTGGACAGTAGCCGGTTGTCTCATTGTGTCTTATTTCCCTTCTTTCCAGACTTGGGTTGCTTTTCGTAGGCTTTGGTGATCTGCTTTAAGGTATCATCCATCCACTGAGCTATCTGATCCTTTAGGTTGTGATCTGCTTGCCAGTGCGTGAGTGAGTATTCGTAACCAATACGCTGTTTCTTGCCTCCTGTGATCTCTAATCGTCCGAATATTCGCAGCTCTTCCAGATATCGGGCCAATGTTCGGGGATGGATGCACTTGGCTTTCCTTATCTCTCTGGCATGGAACTTCTCTATGTTGTATTTCTTCGCCCAGCTTTGCAGCCAGTCGTAGAACTTCCGGCATGCCCCGCTCATCACTCTTTCTGAACAGTACATTGCGAAGTAGCTTAAACGACCACTCAATATCTTCTGGGCTCGTCTCGATATAGGCCTCTCCATGCTCGTCGGCCTTTTCTTCTCTTTGATACTGGTGGTAGTAGGTGATCACTTCAATAAAGCTCAGCAGTAGCGGCAGGGTCCTTCTTGGATTGCGGACACTTGCAGGAAGCTGGATCAGCTCTGCAAAGGGGTTCACAATGTTGATCGGCGTTAGGATCCTTTGGACTAATTCCAACTGCTCCCTGACTTGCTCTTCTTTCTCTTTGTCGATCTTTCCTGCTTTTACTTTCCGATGGTAGCTCATGATCTGCTCGTCCTGCGCTTTGCTACCGTTTAAGTGAAGCAGCAGGCTCCTGTTCTCATTGTCTTCATAGAGGCTTTCCCTGGTGGTACAGCCGCATACACTGATCGGGCCTTCTACGGTCAGGGTGACGGTTTTCAGTTTGCCTTGGGTGTCTTTGATGGTGACGGTCTTGCTGATCTTCTTTTTGCTCTGCATTTCCCTGATGGGGTATAGTACTGCTTCTGCCCCATCCAGGTCTTCTATGAGGAAAACCTTACCGCTCAGCTCGTGCCGGTCAAAACGATAAAAACTGCTCTCCGTGATCATCGTGCTTTCTATCAGGTCTTCCTGGGGTATGGTAGCGGCTACTTTCTCCTGGAGGTAGCTCTTGCCCATCCCACTTTTAGCTAGTGTCACTACGCTCAGCGGGTCTTTACATTTGCGGCTGGTCATGGCCATAGCTAGTGTCAGTGCATTTTCCCACTCTCCTATGATGCCTGTGGCTTGCAGGTCGTCTCCTGTGCGCTGCATCAGGTTGGGGGCACTGGCATATACTTTTGCTGTTTTGATTTCCTGCTCAGTAAGCATTCTTGTTCTTGTGTCGTCTGCGGACTCAATCCGCTCGATCTCCTCTAGTCTGTACTGCTCTAACCTATCGGTCAGGTCGGCTAGTGTTGCTGCCGCTACACTGGTGCCAACCTCCAGCCGCTCTGCGATCTTCCGGATCAGTCGCTCTACTTGGTTGTCATTGTACAGGTCCAAGTTATGACGTAAGCTCAGATGCTCGACTTTGATCTTAAGGGTGGTGCGCATCCTGTCCAGGCCTTCTAGTCTGATACCTCCTAGTACTGCTATGTCTAATGGAGGATGGGTGTAAGTGAGGTGGTCGTGGTTGGATGTGTTGAGCTTTCGGGTCGGATCTTCCATTTTCTTGAAAAAAGATTTTCTGATATATCTATCACAATACTAGTAGATATATCAGAACAGAGTAAGACTTATATCGTTTGAATATGATATTTATATCATCTATTATTGGATTCTAATTCATATTTAGATCATTTCTACTACCTATATGACACTTGGAGAGCATATTTCAGCGCTTAGGAAGAAGAGTAAAATGGCCCAGGGGGAACTGGGTAAAAAGGCTGGTACTTCTGGTGACCTTATCGGACGATATGAGCGTAACGAGGTAAAACCTTCTATCGAAGTGGTCATCAAGATTGCGGATGCACTAGGCGTATCGATCGATTACCTGGTCGGCAAAACCGATGTGGAGATCGATCAATCCACCCTGCAAAGACTTACTGAGATCTCCAAGCTTCCAGAGGAAGGCAAGCAACAGATCTTCATGGTAGTGGATGCGCTCATTCGTGATTTTAGAACTAAACAAGCCTACTCCTAAAATCCACGCTCCACATACAGCTTAGACTTCATAGAGCATAAAGTCACCAGCGTGGACGCTTGCGCCAGCGGGGGGGCATTATAATTGACCATGTGTCATCATGCCGTATAAAGCGGGAAAGACTGTTGTAAATACAAGATAAATCACTATCACTATCCCCCTTTGACTATTTTGGGACTTATCCTCACTGCTCCATTCACTCAATAACTGATTTAAATCCATTGCTTTCTCATAACGATACCAGTTGATAATACCGATCAATATTATCAATGGAAGAAAAGCATATTTTGTAGAAGGCAAATCATAGTTAAAAATCATACTTCCAATAAGAACTAAATCCAATAATGTTAGGAACTGTACTAATGAGAGTATAAGTGAGCCCTTGGTTTCAGGAACATTGTCTCCAGTTTCTCTAAAAAAGATATAAACTCTGTAAAAGAAGTAATCAAATAGTGTGGTCAATTTCATATCTGAATCAGTTCTTAGGAATTAAGAAAACTGGGTTATGAGATAAACCTGAAGGCACGATATAATAGTTTTCATCCACATGTTGCCCAATTGTTTTTCCTGTTATGCCGTGAGTTATCAAATTACCAATAAAGTATGTTCCGCCTATTGCTGCTCCTGGTACTCCGGCAAATGAAACTGCACCAAAAAAACCGTCAAGAGTATTGCTCGTATTGAAACCATTAATTGCAACATCTGTAGCCGTTAATGCAAGTCCTAAATAACCAAGTCGATTACCAAACCGAGTTCCAGATTTGACCTGATCTGCCCAAGCTTTAACTGTCGTATATACAGGTCTAGCACCCTTTACAGCAATTGAAGTGGCTCCTCCCCAAATTGTAGCTTCCGCCGCAGCAAGGTTTAGCCAGTCGAATCCACCAAAAGCTGTTTGGCCAGAATTACCTTCATTTTGCTGCCCAGGAGCATTAAATGGATCCCTTCGAGTGATACTCTTCGAAGTAATATATGGCAATTCGTTCTGGGCTTGAAGATCAAACAAGTAACCATTAAGCTCTCTCTGATTGTAAGTATTCACTGTAATCGTAAAAGAATTGCCACCTCTTGTCTTTACGTAGCTATGATGAGCCACAGTTCCAAAGGAGCCATTAGCGACCCCATATCTACTTTCGTGAAATGATTCACCATAAGTGCTATTCATATCACTCATCCATTGATCAAACATGGCATAATGTGCAGCCACTTCCCTCTCCCATGCATCAGCTGTATCACCATTCGAGTTAGCATTGACTTCATCGTCCTGATCATTGTCAGTCTCAGGGGTAGGATCACCATGCAGTCCATTGTATGCTCCCATCCCTGTAGGATCAATCAGGTTGATAGGATTGTTGCCCATACCATTATATGG
The DNA here is from genome assembly GCA_002435755.1 of Flammeovirgaceae bacterium UBA6059. Lineage (GTDB taxonomy): Bacteria > Bacteroidota > Bacteroidia > Cytophagales > Cyclobacteriaceae > UBA6059. The sequence goes on along the minus strand of DIYH01000040.1, from coordinate 279,691 downwards.
TGAAGCAAACTGCATCAGTGGATCAGCAGCAAGGAACCTGCCTAGGTAAGGATCATACTGCCGGGCGTGGAAGTCGTACCACTGCAAATCTTTGTCGTACTCCTTGCCCTGGTAGCGGAAGTCATTGGCCTTGCTGATGATACGCTCAAAACCACTGCCCATCAGCCCGCCAAATGGATAATAGTCACTGGTCTGATCAATCGGACTCATGGTATAATCAATGGTAAGGTCGTCAAAATAAACACTCGTACCCTGACTGCTATTTGACACAAATACAAAGAGATACCCATCCTCCAAAAACTCTCTTGATAGCGATAGTTCTTCGTGCTGCTTTGTGGCCTTATTCGTAGCATTTACGGCTGCCAGTCCTGACACCTGATCATAGGCATAGCCAATACCCGGAGTGGCAACAAAGTTGAAATCCCGATCGAAAAACAAATATTGTAAATAAGCTTCGGGCTCTCCTCCTTCTCCATCACCCATAAGACCAAGGGCACCTATGGCCTGTTCAAAAAGATCAAATACAGCCCCGGATTCCCCAGAAGTGGGGTTGAAGCCAAAAGCATTGACCAAACCTGCTATCACTCCTGCTGGAGCCAGGTCATTCTGTGATCCGCCTTCGTCGTACTTGGCATATGCTCTAAGATCTACCCTATCACCGGCTTGTACCTGTAGCATAGCCATAGTTCCAATATTACTAAAATCACCCGCCTCCTGATCCGCCACTCCATCAAGCTTGATATAGTTGTGGTCCATAGGTTAGAACTCTTATAGTAACTGCCAGGGCTCAATCTAGTCGCGTTGTAAACGCGCCCGAGCTAGGTAAGGGTCGTACTGCCTCGTATAAAAAATTAGTAGGAGTATCCGTTGGATAGCTAAGGGCCTTAATGTTTGCAGCTAAAATCATACTTAAAAAAATAAGCTCCTTTTATTTCTTCTGAGGGCATTTCAACCTCATACAATACACCGGATATCATGTTAGACCAATCATATGGAACCATTTGATAACCCAAAATAGAATTATTAGATCCAATAATATCAAGAGTGTCAACTAGCTCATTGTTAGAATCTAAATTCCCTAAAATAGCACCTAACCTATAATTCTCTAGACTTGAGAACGCAAGAGATATTTCTACATTTGCTAGTGATTGGCAGTCATGGGGACTTGAATCCACTCGTCTAATTTGAATGGGCAATTTGCTGTCAACTAGAATTCCTAGATCATCGAAACTTTTATAGTATGACAGTTTACCCTTCACATAATATGCTTCTACCTTTACTAATCCACTCTCATGGTATTCTCTAAAAAGACCAACAGGCGTTCCATCCTCAAATTGTCCTTTCATCTTTAACTTACCAGACGAGTAGTAGGTAATATTCGATCCATCCTTTTTGTTAGCTCTGTAAGATATATTTGATATCAAGTTACCTAGTGAGTCATATTCATATGCCTCTCCAAATATCGAGTCATAAACATAAGGTATTTCATATTTTAGTTGACCGTTATCAAAGTACTCCAAGAATTTACCATTCTTAAAACCTTCCTTAAATGGAGTTACCGATTTCAACTTGCCATTGTCAAAATACTCCTTCTTTGAAGTATCGCCACAAGAAGAAAAGGCAAAAAGAAAAATGAAAATGACGTTCCTATTTAATTCCAAGGTATTTCGTTTGAAGGCAAAAAAGTTCCTGTCTTGGGTATTTTAGTGCTGTCCCTCCAATTATAAAGGGTGTCTTGGGTAATAAACTCCCATCCATTGAATACTGTGTCCTGAGGATGCGTCACAGAGTATGCATCAAGCAGGTTTGTCACTTGTCCAGCTGCATTTAATGAGTAATCAGCCACTTGATAAAAGTAGATTATCGCGTCCTTAAGATTGTTAGGAACACCTGGTCCTTTTGCAGGAATGAAATCTACAGCTATATTGTCTGTATGCAGGATATTGCGGTTATCACGAAAGATGTCTGGTTCTGCCGCTGATCTAGAATCTGAGATAGGCAAATTCCCACCTCCAAAAAATTGATCTGTCCAACCTAATAGTTGATCAAGCCAACCTTGGCTCCCCTGACCGTTTTGCTCTGGAGTTGCCACATATAAAAACTCAGGACTAAAAGTTTCCATCATAATCGGCGTTCCTGTACCATCAAAGGTACCTACTTGCTGATAACCATCTGAGACCATAAACATCACACCCCACCTTCCGTTATTATGAACAACCTGGGCTCCTGGATCTTGTGCGGCCGCTTCAACAGCAGTTTGATATGATCCATGCTCATCAGACCCATAACTACCATTCCTCACACCATACCCACCGTAAAATGACCCACCATAGGTGTCAGGTGTCAAGCCACCACCCCACACAGAGGGCTGCTGATGAGCAAATGGAAAGTCTACTAGGAACCGAATACTCGAACTTCAAAAGCTCCCTGAAGATGATAAGCTACACATCTTCTACACCCTCGATAATCTCATCAAAGCAGCTAAACTTAAATCACTCTAGCTACCAGCTACTTCTGGCATTTCCAGACTACTTCTGTCGCGTTATAAACGCGCCCGAACTCCAGCTCAAAAACATAAATTCTTCTTAATAATCTTCTCCAGAAATTAGTCCTTTTCCGTACTTTCGAAATGAATCAGCATTTTGTTGATTTACTTCTCGAATCATATCAAGGTCAAGAACGCCTTCTGGAAGAACTCGGATCTTACTTGGTAAACCTCTGTCACTTAAATAACTTTCGAATTCGAGAAGGTCTCCGTCTCTAGTCCAGCCGTCAGCAGATTTCCAAATACTTATATTAAAGTCATTTTCTCTCAAATCCATGCTTACAGAGATGACTCTTTCAATAGCCTTGTTCTCATATCTAATGTAAAGTAAGAGAGGAGTCGATCTCTCTTCATCAATAATTTGGTACCCGAAATCATCAACAATAAACTGATAAACACTCTTCAATGACTGGAATACTTCGGATTTATTCAAACTACTCATAAGTCCTACATTAGTAACCTAACCACTTTCTTAACATATCAAGCTCCTTCTGATAATATGGACTTACTGGTTTTGCGCCCTTCGGACCAATATCAATAATCGTGGTACCCGGATCTTTAATCTGTCTCCTTATCCATTGTACCTGATTCCTCATCCAATTAGCAGGATTCGTTCCCCTCGGTTTAAACCAAGTTGCATTAATCTTTTTTGCATAAGGGATGACACGTTCCGCCATTTTTTCACCAATCACAATAACTTTTTTAGCATCCTTAACATATTTAACAACCTTTACTGGACCTCCAGGACCAATCGGTAAGTCAGGAACTGTTGCATGAATAACGTTTGGATCACTACTACCGAACAGAAACTCTTCGCCGAGTTGCAACCAATCTATGCTTTCATCATTAGCACCTTGTTCTGCATCATCTGCCGTTGACTCTACCCAAATTGATCTTTGACCCGTAACGGTAGGAGTGAGTACGCCATTATCAACTTGCCAGGTCACGGTCTGCTCGTCATTATCCACCCAATAACCCCATTCTCCTTGCCTGTACTCAGCTTTACCTCCATTTTCTTTGGCACCCCTAACTGCGCCTTCATAGCCTTGATGCTCACTTGACCCATAACTACCATATCCTATCCCTTCCCGGCTACCATAGAAAGAACCCCCATAAGTATCCGGCGTAAAACCACCACCCCATACCGATGGGTCGGCATGTTCGTTCTGGCGATCCCGCTCACAATAGCATCTTCGACCTCTGGCGCTCATCCCCGTAGGATCAATAAGGTTGATCGGATTGTTGCCCATACCGTTATAGGGTGAAGAAAACTGCATCAGTGGGTCAGCTGCCAAAAAGCGTCCTAAGTAAGGATCATACTGCCTTGCATGGAAGTCATACCACTGCAGGTCTTTGTCATACTCCTTGCCCTGGTAGCGGAAGTCATTAGCCTTGCTGATGATCCGTTCAAAACCACTGCCCATCAGCCCGCCAAAAGGATAATAGTCACTGGTCTGATCGATTGGGTTCATAGTATAATCAATGGTCAGGTCATCAAAGTAGACGGGAATTTGAGATGAACTGTTGGAAACAAAGACAAAAATGTAACCGTCTTCTGTGAAGGTCTTACTCAAGGTCAGCTCTTGATGTAATAGACCCGTGGCAGTGTTATTCACCTTGTGGAAGTCAAAGCCTTCTCCTTGGTTATTCAAGAAATTGAAATTCTTATCAAAAAATAGATATTGTAGATAGGCATCCGGTTCGTCACCTCCACTGCCTTCCATCAATCCTGCCATAGCGGAGTTGGCCTGATTAAAAAGATCGAATACTGCTCCGGTCTCACCAGAGTTAGGATTAAAACCAAATGCACTGGCTAAAGCGGCAATAATGCCCTCGGCCCCTATGTTGGTATCTGATCCGCCCTGGATATATTTAGCATATGCCTTGAGGTCTACCCTATCCCCCGCCTGCACCTGTAGCATGGCCATCGTGCCTATTGTCTCATTGATACCATCTCCATCATCCACCTGCCCGGTAACCTTTACGTAAGTATTGTGGTCATCAGTGTTACCTGTAACTATATGTGTATGATCTAGTAGCTGATCACCACTCTCTCGGATACCCATATCAAATACTTTAAGTTCATCAGCCAGATACTCGTCTTCATGTGTGGCGGTCACCGTCACATGTCGCTCGGGGATACTGCTAAGTACCACACGGCTGTTACCCAGGTGGTCTGCCAGCATGTACTGGTAGTCTACCCCGTCCCAGCCGTCGGGCGCTCCGCTGGCACGACCATTGTCATCATTGACGATCCGTCCTGTCTCGGTGAAGACCTGCCCCAGTACATCATCTTCGTAGTAGAACTGTCCTGCGTATGTGATCTTGCGTACCATCTCGGCCTCTTCGTAGTACTCGGCCCTCAGCCGGGCACCACTACCATTGTAAATATACCTGATCGACCGTGAATCCCCCAGCTCGATCAGTGTCGGCAGGTTGAGGTGATTGTAGGTGACAGCATTGACCCCTGTGTTGCGCTCACGCGTGAGGTTGCCACTGTGATCGTATTCCAGCTCCAGGGGCTGGCTGGCGCCATCTTCGTACCCTCCATCCAGGCCGGACTGATCATCCACAGTTTGTATTTGGTTGGCCAGGTAATCATAACTCAGCTGGTCGATCATGCCTGTAGCCACCTCGGTTTTGCCCTGTCGCTCCATTGCCATGATGTTGCCATTCTGGTCATACTCAGTGACACGTGTGGTGTAGTCGTCAGTACCTGAGTAGTCGGCCATACGCAGCTGTTGGCGGCTGTCATAGACGTACCCGAATGTCGCCGTGGCAGGTGCATCCTCCATATGAGAGCGGGTGTACCACGTGGCACCTGCCACCTGCCCTGAGTACTGTGGTCGATCAAAGCCCTGGTCATAGTCGAGCTTCAAGGCAAAGACATCTTTAAGTCGGCCGTTGTTGGCCGATGGATTATCAGGGTCGTTGATCGCGGAGAGCTGACCGTGGATGTGGTAGCGCAGGTCCATCTGCTGCAGGTAGTCGATCTCACCACTGGCCTGGTGCAGGTTTTGGGTGATCACCTGCCCCAGCTCATTGTACTCATAGCTGGCTAACGTCACTTTGTCTGCCGCAATGTCTCCAAGCTGATGGGTCACCGACAGCACTCTGTCCATATGGTCATAGCTGTACTCGCGCGTCACTTTGAGCGGTGTAGCGGAGGTGGCATTATGGACCAATACAGACTTCTCCACCACACCCCGGAAGGCGTAGTACTGATAGGCATGGTCTACTCCACCGGTAGTATTGTCACTTACGCTCATCACTGGACGGTACTTGTGGTCATAGTAGTAAGCCGATCTGAGCCAGCCACCGGTACCGTCCAGTATTCGGGTACGGGCCCCTGTCATCAGGCTTGTGATGGCCGTGTCCTGGTAAGCGGCTGCCGTCATTCCTGCTCCGGGTACAAAAGCATATGTAGCCTGGTCAGGGAAGCTGTAATCATCGAAGTACACCACATTGTGCACATCTCCTGCTACCGCAATGGTCGGGTAAGTGGCATTGGTCGTATAACCTATTTCCCCGGTAGGGGTGGCCGACTCATACCTTGCGCTATGTGCCATCAAGTCTTGTCTGATGGTCTCGATAGGGTCAGTGAGTGACACGACACCACTCATGACTGGACGATTCCATGCATCATACTTGACGAAGTTGTATTGCGATAGTCCGTTCTCTCGCATGTGACCACTCTGGCTTAGTACGAGTCGGTCCCACTGATCATAAGCATATACTTCCCAGTCTGCACCCGGTACTTTCTTTCTGATAAGGCGTCTGCGCTCATCATACTCAAAGAGGTAAAGGTGCTGGTATGCCTCATAAGCCGTAAGGTTCTGTGCAGGGATCACGATGTTAACACTGCCAGGTGATATGGAGAAGACACTATCTACATCTGTCGCCTTAGCATGAAAGCCGACCGTAAGGTTGATCTCCACACCATCTCCGTAGACATAGGAGCGATCAGGTTCCCCACTCAGCGTGGTGTCCGCCTGGATGATGGCGATACCGTTGCTATTAGCATAATCTGGCGTGCCAATGATACGTACCGCCTCGGGCGTAAGCAGCAATACCAGCTGATCAAGGTCATCATATACATAATAAGTATCAGCCCATAGATCGTCCTCGCCTTTCACACGTCGCAGAACCGTCAGTCCCCGCCTCGTGGTAAAGGTCTGTACGATATGATTCATGGGGCTTTTCATCTCTGTCACCTTTAGCGAGTGGTTAGGATAAGTGCCATGACTGTCTAACATCACACCATCCAAAAAATAGCACTGTATATCGCCATCTTGTTGGCTATGGTTGGTCCTGTGATGATATCTTGTGGTCCTTCGCGACGGGGTTTCCCACGTTGTGCCTGGGTCCCATGGTTCACCCGCAGCTGCTGTTTCGAGTACTCTGTTGAGCGGTGACGCCTCATAAAGTACCTGACTGTACGGCCTGCTTGTACCTGCTATACCGGGACCTGGTGTGTCATAGAAGTCGTGTTGCTCATCGAAAGGATGAGGTCTAAAGCCTCCATCTGACGCTGGGGCTGCATAAGACATGTACTGCCTTGTGCTTCGTCCAAGCTCGTCATAAGCTGCTACACTGACCTGGTCGTTCCCGGCAAAGCTTGCTGCTCTTGCCACTGACTGCACTTGTCGTCCAAAGCCATCGGTATAGGTGGTCACTGCACTCACCTGGTCAGCGGGGCTCTCCAGCAGTACCTGGGTATGATCGCTTATGGCCTCACGTGTGACCAGCACTCGTGTATAGTTCATGGAGCCTAAACCTGGGATAGCGGTTGTGGAGGAGGCACTTGGGGGCTGCACACCACCTGCAGGAGGAGTATACGGGTCATTGCTCCATGACATGATCTTGGTCGGTGCGGTATTCATGGCTGTGCCATCTGGTAGTGTAATACGTGCCCAGTAGGAGCCTGGCGTGGAAACATCGACCGACATGCCTGTCTCTCCTGTCATCAATTCCCCATCCCTGTACCAATTAATACTGTCATAGACATGGCCTGGGGTAGAAGAGGTAAGGACAATGGATGTAGGCTGTGGAGAACCTAGAAACTGTGGCCCATTGAGCATGGACCGTGGTACGGGATGCGCAGTGACCGTCACCGGAACAAACAGACTACTGGAACATTGCTCGTCGCTGATCGCCTTTACACTAAAGCCTGATTCTCCAAGAGGTACGTCTTCAAACACTGTACTCTCACTGATCCCTACAAAGCCGTTGGGACCATTCCAGTGATAGCTAACGCCAGGTACCAAGGCGGCCTTCAAAGCGGCCTTGCCTGCACCGAACCGATGAATATCGCTCGCCAGAGTGGCTGGCTCATCAAGATAGCTCACGTCTATAGTTTTGACGGGTCCCCAGCAGTCGAGTTCTTTCTTGCGCAGATAGAGCTGACTGCCTTCGGTCAGTATTTTGCTTTTGACATTATCAGCGGTACTGAAGTTGTCTTCACCTGGACCTGGTTGCCAGTACCAGCTCTCCCAGTCATCTCCCAGCTTCTCAAGGGTGGTATTGTCACAAGTCAGCGTCTGAGCGACATAGATGTCTGCTTCTGCCAGGTAAGTAGGGCTCACATATCGTATGGTATCGCTATAGGCGATCGTGTTTGCTGAGTGCTGACAATCACCATAGGCCTCTACTTTGAATACAGATGTCTCATCAATGTGAAAATTCTTCGATGACCAGTCGGTCCCTAGCTCCTGCCATCCAAAGTTGGGTGTCCATTTTGACCAGATAAATCGCGAACCAACTGCTCCCTGATGGGTCACCATAACAGAGTCCGGAGAACATAACATATCTGTACCTGTGATCAGCTGACCAGTACTTATTATTGGAGAAACTCTTACTTTCACCACAGCTGTATCTCCATAGCATCCATGGATTCTTGTATAGATCTTGTACTCCACAATGGCATCAGTATCACCTGTGTTGATGATCGTTCTACTTAAATTTCTGGTTCTCTTGTTTAAACCTCGCGACTCTGTCCAATGGTTAATATGTATCGAACCCTCGAGTACAGTAGAGAACCAATCGAATACACCATAATTGTTAGACATCTCTATTGGCTGAGTGAAACTCTCTCCTGTACAGATAGAATAATCTATATCTCCTTCCATATCTGCCTTATTGGAAATCATGGGAACCGGATCTGTCACAATATGAACAGTGGTTTCCTGTGTAGGCGGCCCATATCTCGTGTCCACACAGTTACCCGTAGCTACTACTCTGAATACCGTATTTTCGGCTACATATTGAGAGTCTGACGGATTAGAAACTAGCTGCCAGGGAGCATTATCAATATTACCGCTGTAACTATTGTAAGTAGAAAGATCAATCCTCTCCCAATGAAACTGTCCAAATGAGTAGGTCACTAATTGTACCTTACCACTGCTAGCTCCACATATAGACGCGGGCTCGGTCAGGGTAGCCTGGGCCACACTTCTCTCTTCGTGAGAACGTACAATGACCTCAAAGCTATTAGACAATAGTGCTACATCGTTTTGATCATATTGAGTAAATGTATATCTCACCTTGGCATTACTGGAAGTATAGTTTTTCAGCTCTTGGTTAAATACACCATTGGATCCAAGTGTACCACTTTTGTAGTAGGACCCGCTACCCCAGCCATTGTAAACCTCGCCGTAAATCAAGTCTCTAACCCATCTAATTTCAACACCCGCGATATTGCTGGTGATAACATGATGAACATCATTATTACTGCATATGGTATAATCCTCAGGAAACCCATTAGCCCATTGGGCATCATTTGAAAAGCTTATTAGCTCTGTAGCTGATTCACTCTGAGTAGCACAGCTAGAAGCAGTCGTCTCGGCTTTGATTGATGTAGTTTGATTGAATGTAACATCCAGACTGCCACCCACCGCTATTTGTCCTCGAGATGTCCAGGTAGATGAGCCATTGGGTCTGGTAAATATCTCTACCGGTGCTCCATGGTGCCCTGCGCCCATAGTAATAGGGACTATCTGGTTGCCAGCCGAAAGGCCAAATGCTGGTGGTTCCGGCTCACTATCAAAGAGCATCTCTCCAGTGGCATTATTAGGCTTTACGGTGAGCTGGAATTCCTTTTCAGGTGTACCGCAGTTATTCATCTCCTGTACAGAAACCTTCGCTATTACTGTAATATCATTCTCTGTCGTATTAGTCAGCACCTCAGAAAATGACCAGTTCGTATTTGTTCCACTTGAAGTCAATTCTCCTCTACCTATACTAGTATTGGGTATAATCAGTGATAGGGTAGTAAGGTCGGCAGGGCCATTTGTCGTGGCATCTATGTTTACACTCTCACCTGAGCAAATGGTAATAGAAGTAGGTGAGATGGTCTGAATATTAAAATCTTCATTGGCATATAACTCACATTGACCGCCTACAGCAGTTGCTGGTTTCACCGTGACATGCAAAGTCTCACTATCAAACCCACAGTTGTTTTTCTCCTGAACAGAAATTGTGTAGGAAATAACCACCTCGGCACTTTGGGTTGTAGATAGCGTTTGAGATAAAAAGTAGCTTTGCCCATCCCCAGATTGGCCGATTGATGAGGTTTCTCCCGTGACAAGGTGAGTGTCCCCTCCCAATGAAACGCTCACATCACTAATCTCGAACTCACCGTTATGCGACTCCAGATCAACGCGAAAACTGCTATCGGAAAAAACCTCTATCGTGGTATGGCTTAACCTTATGTCGAATGGGTTATCCGTGTCCGTAAAAATCTCGCAACCTGTTCCATCCCCTCCCCCTGGACCTTGTCCTTCACTACCATCACAGTTAGAAACACCATTAGGCTTTATCTTGATTACATTCGTGTATTCAGTGGTTGCGCACTGATTGACATGCTGGTCTACTTGAGCTTTAAACCAAGTGTCTTGAGTGACATGCATATAGCTGATATCTCCAAACCGATTGTCATATTCTGTATACGGACCACCCATATCATTATGAGAAAAAAACCATTTCAAACTAGCGTCATCCGGAGTTTGAAATAGGGAAAAGCGTTTTTCGCTCCCAATCCCAGTAACCCTGTAGCAAACACTAGGCTCTTGGAGAACCGGAAGAACACGTGCAGTAAAACTACGTTGGCTCCCTGCGCAATGCTCAGAGTTATACGAAGTGAAAGTAAATGTAACGTCTACCGGGCCCGTAGGTACAGCTATTGACGGGTCATTTGAGGGTTGGTTCAACTGGAAACTTTCATTAAAACGAAACTTGGTATCTGTAAACTCACTCAGTGTGCCGCTGGTGGGCATGTTTACAAACAGCTCGGCAATATGAGGCTCCACAGACCACTCTACATATGTAGCGATGTGACTGGTCATCTGCACGTCCAGGTCAGCCGTACTACAAAAGTCTCCCTGGGGTACTTGTCCAGGGTCAAAAGACAAGGCAGGCTTACTATGTCCTTTTATCCGGATGATAGCTCGACCTTGTACCGACTGGCAATCATCTACACGCCGGGCAACCCATAATGTCTTATCGGTATTAGCAAGTACCATCTCTTGGTAAACATTGCCTGGTACGCTTAGGATGTCACCTGGAAAAAAATATGGTGTAGTGGACCATACAAGGTCCAAGCTGGTATTGTTCGGAGATATGGTAACTGTCTCACCTGCGCATGCTTCAAAATTGGTTTGGCTAAATGCTGGTGCAGGAAGAGCACGATAATCACCTGAAAAAGACATGGTCACCCAATTGGTCCTGACATTTTGCTCGGTTACAGCACGCACCCTGATAGGATTACCACCGATAAAGTTGTGATAGATATCTGCATCTATTGGTACTTCTTTAGTGAAAGACATCAATCCTTGAACTTGAAGCTCCGGATCAAATGGACAGGAAACAATCCCTCCGGAGCTCCTTTCACATTCAAAATGGGAGAAAGCACCATTTGTCCCATCACTACCAAAAACAAATTCAAATTCCCCTTCTCCGCAATGGTTCATCTCCGTAACATCTGTGACATTAAAATAGAATGCCTGTGCTGATATAGTCTGAGATGAAAGCACTAAAGACAAGACTGCCAGCAAAATACAGAACAGTCTTACAATACACATCGAATGTTTAGTATCTATCGTGTTAGTGTTGGCTAGAACCGATGATAAGATGAAAAGAGGGCCAGCTTTTTTTGACTTTAGTACCAAAGCGCGATCAATCGGTTTCATATCGATGAGGTTGGATTTTGACAAGTTGAATCTTATTTCTGGATAAGGCGTTTGAGCTCCTCGTTCTCTTCCTTAAGCTCTATCATGTAAAGCGTCAATTCTTCGATCTTGCGCAATAAGAGCATGTTGAATTTGCCTGATTGGATACCAGTCTCTTCCAAAATAGTGGCCGGCTGCACTCCAGGAAGATGACCGTTTCGTTGTATAAATATCTCTACCTCTTTCAGGGAGGGTAGTGTATAATCTGTCTTGAAGACGTAATCTGGTACATTTTGCACCTCTACTTTAATTTCTTCAGCTGTTATCGAGCCATTGACTTGCAAGGCATAGTTCGTGGTGATGCTATCCACATTGATCGCTACCTGCCCCTGGTCAAGGTAAATCCCTTTGTCCTGATGAACTCTCCATGGAGAGGATACTCCTCCTGTGGGACCTTGATTTTGTTCTGAGGGTAAGAAGCCCTGATCACTCAATTCGATCATGTCTATAGCAATGTCACCAGAAGTGGACTGATTGAGCGCAGATATGAACCTTAATTCAACCAGGCTGGATTGGTCACTTGGGACATATTGAGTTAAGTCTAATATCTTCTGGTGCCATTCCTGTCCCTGGTTGCCAAAAGTCTTCCAAACTGTCTGTTTTAGACCGCAGTTTACAGAAATAGTCACCTTTAAGCTATCTACATCAGTACCATACATATAGTAGTGAAATCCTAACACTGGCAAAGCATCAGGTGTGAAAACATAAGTTGGAGAAATAAAAGATTGGATATCTGCACCAAACTGATTGGCATCCATATACAGATAATAATTGCCATCAGAAGCTTGTTCCGGACCTGTACCACTGTTTGGTGTAGGGCCAGATATCCTGGACCAACCATCACCTCCGGCATTGTACCAGTCTCTATTGTCCGATCCAGCCAACTCAAAACTCTCCACTACCGGGAATACATTCTCAGCAGGCTGATATGGTATCAGATCCTGAATACTAAAATTATCAATGGTCATATCACTTGTGAAATCGGACCCTGTGGTGCCCACGAAACGAAATTGTAGCAGTATACCATTATAATGATCACAATCACCAAGGTGCCCGGCAAGTATGTCCAGTTGTTCGGACAGCTCTATCTGCTCTGTAAACCATGCATTCCCTTGATCGCCATTTTTATAAAATATCTCTGTCCAGGCTCCCCCCTCAACAGATAACTCCAGTTTCAGCGATCCCATGGCCACCCCATACATGTGATAGTCGAAGTATACCTTTGCAGAATCAATAGAATTAAATCTAAAAGATGGTGATATCAGAATCGCCGTTTTATTCGGATGCCCAGGGCTACCGGTAGCTTCAGTATACATGAAGTAAGATCCGTGCGAGGCAGCAGATGGACCTGTATCAGCACTTGGTGTCTCAACGTTCCTCCTTGTCCAATCCAGATCATCAGCAGTGGATTGAGTCCACTGGTCCAGACCATTCTCAAAAGATTCATGATAAGGATAGTCAGTAATCTGAGCATTTATTACCAATGGTAAAAACATCAGCAAGACAATGGGTAAGTAATAATCTACGCGCATGATTATAATTGTTTGATGTCTAATAAATAGATCGTGTCTTCAACCCTACCGAAATAGTATTCTGATATGAAACCACTCCGCTCAATCCTCATTTTTATAAGCTTATTGTCGTTAGTATTGATATTGTTGAGATAATTGTCAACTAATACTAGTCCGTTAGAATCAAAATCAATGATTCCTATCAAGGCTGACTGAGGGAAATACGTACTAAAATCTGCAAGAAACGTTTCCTGATCTACACCATTTCCGGGTATTGGAAACAACATGTAATTCCATATTTTTTCAGGAACACCTGAATTCGCAGCTGTTCTGAAGTCTTCCCAAAAGGTGGCCCATTGTGTATCTGTTGGTGTTTGGGCTTGACCTGAATTCCAAACCAGGGACATCATCAGGATAATTAATAACATTGTTTTCATATTCATCTTTAATTATGTCTTAATCCAAATCGTATGATCCAGGGCTTTTGATAGGGCCCATCTGTTTCATAGTTGAAGTTGTACAACACCTGGAAGTTGCCTTGCAACTTGCCTTTGATCTGGTAGGCCTTCCCCAGACCAAGTAGCCATCCATTGACCCCTCGACCGGGTGCCATATCACTATCTTCCAGTGCAGTTCTTGTATGCCATAGTCGCTCACTCTCTCCATGCAGGTAAATCCCTTTCCAAAATTCATACTCGGTGAATATCCTGGCCCCATAATGCTCTTGTCCGCTCAGACGGTCCAACCCATTGTCAAAACTCCACGCCGATCTGTAGTTGAAGCCCAATGCCCACATCCATTGCTTTCTTACACTCCATCCTGCCCAGGGTGAAAAGTCGATCTGGGTAGTTTCGGAAAGTTCCAATTGCAAGTTGCCTCCATAGCTAAAGCGTTCAGACCAGGGCCGGGCATTGCGCCCATCTTCAAAAGTGCCCAGCTGCTTTTCTTTTAGCTTTGCCGTATCCAATACTTGAATGGCATTGATCACTTTTGCTTCGTTTTGGCTGAAAAAATCTCTTGCAGAGAGTTGAGAGGCTTTTGCAAAGGCATTTCGGGTGCTTTCCATGGTTGGACTGAATGATGTCTTTGCCTGATCCATCATATTCAATGCTTCTGTTTCGCCTGTCAGCTCATTGAGTTGTGGTGTTGTCTGTATCCCATCTTCCAGCTTCCTCGACAGTTCTTGAGCTGCTTGCTTCTCAACATGATCCAATCCGAGTACCAACAGACTGTCAGCATCCAGATTGTTAAGCATTGTGGTGTCAATTGTAGTGTCATAGGAGGAGAGGTCCTGATAGAGCTTATTTTCAGAAAGTACTTCCTCCGCCATGATGAGGGACTGTGCATAAATCTGTTTCCACTCGATATTCTTTTTTGCTAATGTTAGACTATCGCTTAAGGCTTGTGTACGGCCCAGCGCTTCCTCCAGACTATCTGCCGTATGGGTATAAAGCTGATACTTCTCATGTTGCTTCAGCTGTTGCTTGAGCAAACGGACCTCATCCCTAACCTGCTCTCTGTATGCATTGAGCTTTGCAAGGCTGTCCTTCTTGAAACCTTTCCACTCCTGCCCATGTTGATCAACTTGATCTAAATAGCGGTTGTTGACTTTTAATTCAGTATTGATCTGACCAATAGCCGGACTCAAAAAGAGGGTGAAGTACAATATGGTAAAAACTGCTCTCAAGGGTCCACACCTGATTGGTTAAGTAGCTTGTATTCATACTTCTGTACTATGTTTCCTTCATGGTCTTGTACCAGTTTCAACCTACCAAAGTTGTCATACTCATATATGGTTCTTCTCCCATTGATATCTGTCTTTGACGAAAGACCTATCATGCGTCGGTAAGAGAAACTTTGAGTTCTTGCCCATGGCTTAGGAGTAGACAAAACACAAGTAGCATCAATAGATTCATCGGGTAATATGCAATTGGTAATCGCTTCTAATGAATAAATGGATTTACTATCTAAATGATGACCTGTATCATAACTATTCTCCTGAATAATATCACCTCTACTAAGAGAGAGCCTAAGCTGACCTTCATCATTATAATCGAGAAACTCCGTTAGAAGCTCGTATCTATCATCATAAAAGATTTGCTGACTAAATAGTAAGTTGTGCGTTCTAAAAAAGCCATCACCAAACAAGCCGTTTGTTAGTGGAGCTTTATTCTCCAAGACATAACTTCGATACGGGTGTAAGTCACTGTTTGAAAAAAGCCTGTAAGTGGTGAGCACACCATTGGTAGTAAACCCATTTCTATAGTCAATAATCTCAATGGGTACACCGTGCAGATGTCTGCTCTTCATATGATATACTCCTTGCGACTCTAAATCACCCTCTCCTTGAGAAGTGACCAAATCAAAAGGATAAACATACTCCCGTTTTAAAGTATCACCATTGCTGTCTATTATAGAAGAGGACCGCAGATAATTGTAGGCATTTTCAAATTCGTTGTAGGTGACGGTTCCAGCGTAGTTGCCAGATGCGCCTTGATCGATTAATAGCGTGCGTGAGGTGGTCAGACTTACTGGACTTGACCGAACAGTATACTCGCCAACTGTATATTTTCCAACTACCTGCTGATCGACGAATTTAGCTGTTAATTGATGTTTGGCGTCAGTATTCAACTGGTACTCATTCTCTGTTCGCTTTACCAGATCTCCTTGAACATCGTATTGATCTACTTTCCAAACCAAGCCTCTTTTCCAACTTTGAGAAGTGTATGGAGAAAATGGGGGCCCTTCCGGGGCAAGGACATTGAGGTGAGAGTTCAAATAAGTGTTTGGCGGTAAATCCTCATAATCTCTATTGGTGAAAGAATATTCAGTCCATGAACCGTCTGCTCGAACTTCTCTTACTTTTTCATAGCCAATATCATTGCCGTCAAGGTCATACAAGGCATTTTGACTTGAGCTGGAAATAACCAAATACTCCTCATCACAAGCTAGAATTTGCTCATCTTCAACCTGAACTGGGCCATTATCAATTCTCCAAACCAAATATGGTTGCTTAAATCGACCTCCGAAATACTCGAATTTAACCACTTGATCATTGCTATATTGATCGCCCGCATAAGCTCTTACTTCCTTTATCCTAAACCCAGGCCCATATGGAGAATCAAAGTACCCAAACCATGATTGGAACTGCGAAGAGTTCCCTGAGATCGGCTCTCCTTTGTTACGTTCATACTCGTACTCCACCCTTCCTCCAGTACCGAGATTCATAGCTTTTAAAAGGCCTCTTTTAGCATAAACATCATAACTACTGGGCTGCTTATCAGCGTATCCATATCTCGTTGACTGAATCTGAATCTTTGGTATGGTCGATCTGTAATCGCCATAGTCTACCGCAGCGAAATGATATCTTGCATAGCCCCAAAAGTCTTGAAAAGCAGAATTGCGTGGCGGTAACTTGTCAGGATCGATGTATTCAAATGATCTGTAGACAATAGTGTCATTATTATCACTTGATATTTTTTCGATCTTCTCAAGATATTTGCGCCGACAAGGATATCTAGATAGCTCTAATGTGTTAACGGGGCAAACAGAAGTCTCATCCTGAGGATTGCTAAGGGCCGCATAGTTCTTCAAGTGTAATCTATATCTAAAAACTTCATTTTGGTGAAAGTCGGAAACCGTGATATTAATGTAACTATGAATATTACCAGTCCAGGCCTCTTTTGAAAACTCTATTGAGCCTCTATTATTGGAGATTTTGCTTGGAAAGTCATACGCCCTGGTACTAATCGATCTTGATTTCACTATTCTTTGGCTATACTCTCCGCATTTACCATCTAGAGGTAGATACAAATCGTATACATCGCTTCTAGTATGATATAGCTGTGGTATCCCAGGATATTCAAAAAAGAACTGCGAGATTCCGTTGTGATCTTTGATCTCTGTAAGGTTCCAGTTGTCGACTGTAAAGGATTGATTATTGGATATTAAATCACCGACATTTTCACCATCTAGGTACTTACTGTAGTCGTTTAGTAATCCTCCCGCTGAATTCTCATAAAGATATTGATATCCATATTGATCAGTAATTTTGAATGAGCCAGGATGATCCGGATCCGTATTTGCGCAAAAACCGGAGAGGTCAATCAAAACATCTTGATAGGGTATCGTATAAGCTCGGCCGTCTTCTATATAAAACTTACCTGATCCTCCAGGATATGAATAGTAGTATATGTCCGGTTCACCATCTACAGATCCATCAAATATTGCTTCGTTATCGGCGTTCAGAATGTCATTGCTAGCGATATTACACATACCACTATCTTCCTCATCAGGCACTCCCCTCACAACTCTTGAAACATTGCCACCGGCCTGCAAACTCCAGTTCATTCCAAGGATGCCAGAATTATCGTTTACCTTCACACCACGCGTATTATAGCTCAACCCAATGGGTAAATTCATTCCTATTCCTGAAAACTCATACAGCGGGACATAAACCTTTAAATGTCCGGTATATAGTCCTTGAGCATTTGTACTCCGGATCGACTGAAGGGCCGACAATGACGGTACTCCGACCTGTGCACAGAGGTCACTAATAACACAATTAAGAAAGACTAGGAGTACTAATATTCGCATTATGAGATCATTTAGTTAATTCTTGAATGGAGGTCATCCTAATTCTTGAACTTGGCAGTATATTATATATTTCGCAATTGGGTCTCTCCTGATTTGGGTTTGAAGAGTAAACAATAGGATTAATAGACAAAAGATGAGGCACTATTACCTCACATTCAATAAGTGACAAAGTTGATACCAAGGCAGCATATGAAGTCTTTCGCGCTGATACGTATGAAAGTCCTAGACCAGACAAAGCATTTGGCACTAAGAAATGCATAAACCTTTGTAATGTCGTTTCTACTCGGATAGAACAACATAAAAATAGAATCTCACGACTCATTTTGGTTAGGTATTATATTAAAAAACTCACTGTCTATTCACAGTGAACCATTCTTAAAAAAAAATCTACCCATGTTGAGCGAACAAATCACTTGCTTTCACAAGAGCAGCAATTCTCCTTAACAATACCCTATTAGCTGAATCAAATAATGATAGAATAAACGAAAATAGCAATATGATAAAAATCATAAATCCATAAGTGACTGAGAATGAGGTGAAAAAAAACACTTAACGGTTTATTGATATTCTCCTGGAGTATTCAGCACCGCTAACACAAACTATGCAATAAAACATCTGGCAGATATCCCTTTGACTAATGGTTTGAAACTCCGTATCAGTTACTTATTAGGCTGTGTTTAGACCAGATCATAACAAGCGTAGTTGGACTCTCTAATGATATCGTCTTTTTAACTAATTTTCCACTCTATGCGCAACACTTGGATAATATGCCTACTAACAGTTGGAGTGGGATTGAGTACTCAAGCCCAAAGCTTCCTCGGTTGGCAATACAATGACAGGTACTTCTCGGTCAATGTGGGTTCAGGCAAAGTGGGCTACTCGGGTGATTTATCTCATGGAAGAGCCTTCCAGCCAGGGCTTGCCTCAGCCAGTATGGGTGTGGAAGCAAGGTTGCTCAGTCGGCTATCTGCACGATTCGAAGCGCGCTGGTTCAATATATCAGGCTCGGATTCGCGAGCAGAAGATGATTTCAGCCTTCAACGCAACCTGAGTTTCAGGTCCAGTAATATAGAGATAGAGCTATCGGGTATGTATTATTTTCTCAATGCCTACCAGGGAATGTACTACAAGCGTAAGCCAATTGATCCATATGTCAGCTTAGGTGTTGGGCTTGTCTTCCACAATCCTAAAACAGACCTGGATGGTACTACTTACGCACTGCGGGATTTCAATACTGAAGGTCGCAACTACGGAGGCTCTGCATTTATCGTTCCGGTAGGGCTGGGTGCCAAACTCGCGCTCAATGAGTTTGTGAACTTAATCCCCGAATTAAGTTACAGGCTTACTTTTTCTGATTACCTGGATGACGTATCAGGTACTTATGGAGGGCCTTTTGATGATCCAATAGCTACTGCTCTATCCAACCGCAAAGATGAAGTTGGCGTGATAGACCAGGCAGTCTATGATCGACTGGTACCGGGTGCTCAGCGCGGCGATGAGGCCAGTCGAGATAGTTACTATATGATCACAGTCAAACTTGAGGTGTATCTACCCCCAGACCTGTTTATCAACAAGGGTGCAAAGCATTCCAAACAAAAGCTCTACAAAAAACCGTCAGCCTTTGACAAAATGTAGAACCTGATCGATGACCCTGCTCTGGTCTTCATCGGTCAGAGATGTGCCTGATGGCAAACTGATACCATGCTCATGCAGGTCAAGGCCGATTTCCCCCCCTTTATAAAGCGATTTAGGGTAAATGGACTGTAAGTGAAGGGGTCTCCATATGGGTCTTGCTTCTATCCCTTCCTCCTGAAGTGCTCTGACCAGACGTATAATTTTCGCCGGGGGTAAATTGATAATGACATTGGATAACCAGCGGTTAGAGTAAGCGCCTGACGTCTCATATTGCATTCGGATACGATCCAGTGAGCCAAGGAGTGAAGCATAACGTTCATAGATACTTCTTTTCTTCTCCACTTTTTCTGTGAGCTTGCGGAATTGGGCTATACCTAGTCCTGCCGCCACATTGCTCATGCGATAGTTGTATCCAAGCGAGGCATAGCGATAATCGCCTGTAGTATGCCCCTGTGATGCCATGGTATGCATCTCATCATACTTTGATTTGTCTTTGAAGATCAATGCACCTCCACCACCCGTCGTTACTATCTTATTGCCATTAAATGACAACACTCCATAGTCCCCTTCCAGCCCGCACGGCGTACCGTCGATCTGGCTTCCTAGGCACTCTGCAGCATCTTCAATGACCGGTATGCCATACTTTCGGGCCACAATCATAATCTCTTTGATCTTTGCTGGCATACCATAGGCATGTACTACGATGATCGCGGCAGGCTTGTTATCCAAAGACCGTATCGCCTGGTCCAGCAACCGCGGGTCCATACCCCAGCTATCAGGTTCTGCATCTACAAATACAGGTACTCCCCGCTCATAGATGATCGGATTGGCGGTAGCACTGAAAGTAAAGTCACTGCACAATACATAGTCCCCCTCTACAATCCCTATGGCCTTGAGTGCAAGGTGGATAGCCGCCGTACCCGAATTGAGTAGCATGACCCTGCGGCCCAGGTGATAAAGGGACAGCATATCCTCAAAAAGCTCAAGGTGTGGGCCAGCTGGCGCGATCCAATTGCTACGGAGCACCTCATCCATCAGCCGATGCTCATCCTCGTCGATATGAGGCGGAGTAAGATAGATTTGAGGCCTAGTGGGCCTGGTATCCTGTAAACCTTGTTGAGCCGATCTGCCCTTCTTCATCTACTTCTTTCATTTTGACTAACTGCACTAACGTCAACAACAGTACTTTAAGGTCCAGACCGAAACTTATATTGTTAACATAAGTAACATCCAGGTCCAGCCTACGCTCCCAGTCCAGTCGATTGCGACCATTAACTTGAGCAAGACCTGTAATTCCAGGCTTAACATAATGCCTTTTTTGATGCTCTTTGTTATACAGAGGCAAGTATTCGACCAGATAGGGTCTCGGCCCTACAAAACTCATCTCCCCCTTGATTATGTTGACCAATTGCGGTAGCTCATCGAGGGACAATCGGCGTAGCAAAGAACCAAAAGAAGTGAGCCTTTCCTCGTCGCTCATCCTACCGGAATCATCAACATGCATGGTTTGGAACTTGTATAGGTCAAATACCTTATCCTGGTAACCTGGCCGAGGTTGCACAAAAACGATATGTTGATAAAGCAGATAGTTAACCAGAGCGATCAATAGCATCAATGGTGCTAACAATAGCAGCAGCACAAATGCCAACAATATGTCAGCAATGGGCTTGATCCAGGTCCGATAGATCTTGTTAGCTACCACTAAAACAATAATAGTAAGAATTAAATTGACACGCTATAGTGCTGCCTTCCGACTGCCTACAAATCATTATATTCGCTCCAAATTCCAGCTTAATGAAGATTTTCAGATTTCTCCTCTCGCTGATCCTTACTGCCACCCTTCTTTATTTTCTTAATACAAAGAACGATCAGATCCCCCCCCTGGGGAAATTCATGGATCCATTTGCCGGGTTCTGGCAAAATGGTGAAAAAGATGGTGTTCACTTAGCGTCCGATCTAAAACTCGATGGTATCAGTCAGCCTGTCGCTATCCAATTTGACGATATGATGGTGCCTCACATTTTCGCTGAAACTGATGAGGACCTGTTTTTTGCTCAAGGCTACATTACCGCATATCACAGGCTATGGCAGATGGAGTTTCAGTTGCTTGCTACAGAAGGTAGGATATCTGAAGTCATAGGGCCCCAGGCCATCAACTTTGACAAAACCCAGCGACGCAAAGGCATGAAGCATGCTGCCCAACTGTCGGAACAACAGCTCGAAAAAGACCCTGACGTACACAAGCTAGTAAAGGCATATAGTGATGGCATTAATGCCTACATAGATCGGGTAGACTACCAGCAGTTGCCTATAGAATACAAGTTATTGGACTACCAACCCGAAGCATGGAGTGTTTATAAAACATGCTTGCTCCTAAAGCAGATGTCCAACGACCTGTCGAGAGCAGAGATGGACCTGGAAAATACAAACCTTAGAAATGCACTTGGGCAAGAGACTTTTGATCTACTCTTTCCCGATAGGCATCCTGGCATAGACCCAGTGATATCAGCAGGCACTCCGTTCAATTTCGAGCCACTACCGGCAATAGCTCTTGACACTGCATACCCTGACTTAAAGATCCATAAGACGGTCACAAACCCAAATCCTGATAATGGTAGTAACAACTTTGTTGTGGCTGGTAGCAAGACCAATTCTGGAAATCCAATCCTCGCCAATGAACCGGACCTTGGTTTGAACTTACCCTCCATCTGGTATGTCGCTCATCTCAACTCTCCTTCCTACAATGTATTTGGGGCTACCCTACCAGGAGCGCCTTTTGTCATAATAGGGTTCAACGACTCGATCAGTTGGGGCTTTACTAACGCAAAAAGAGATGTGGTGGACTGGTATAAGATCGAGTTTAGAGACGACAAAAGAGATGAGTACAAGTACGACAACAAATGGCTTAAAACAGACAAATCCATCGAGAGGATCACTGTAAGAGATGGAGAAGACGTAATGGATACAATTATCTTCACGCACTATGGCCCGGTAAGCTATGATCGCAATTTCATGGGTGATGGTGAGCAGCTCAACTTTGCTATGCGTTGGACTGCTCATGATGCTTCTGATGAACAGCGCACCTTCTTTTTGCTCAATAAGGCCAACAACTACGATGAATATGTCGAGGCATTTAGCTATTATACAGGTCCTCCACAAAACTGTGCTTTTGCCAGTTCTGGTGGTGACATAGCACTTTGGATCAATGGTAAGTTCCCTATCAAATGGGAAGGTCAGGGCAAGTTTCTACTTGATGGAGCCAACTCTAACCATGAGTGGAGTGGCTTCATTCCTCACGAACACGCCATTTATGAGCGTAACCCTGAGCGTGGTTTTGTTTCTTCGGCCAATCAACATCCATCTGACTCGACCTATCCTTATTACAGCTATGATTTCAGCTATGAATACTACCGCAACAGACGGATCAATGACCGTCTGAAAGTCATGCAAAACATCCTGCCTGAGGATATGATGGAGCTACAAAATGATAACTATGACTACAAGGCGTCAGAGGCACTGCCTATGATGCTTGATAGCCTGGACACCATCAGTTTTACTACAAGAGAACGTGAGGTATATGACTTGCTCCGAGCATGGGACTACTTCGCCGAGCCAGACAGAGAAGCTCCCTCCTATTTTGAGACCTGGTGGTCCATACTTTATCAATCCGTCTGGGACGAATTTGAGGAACTGGATTATGCATACTATCGGCCAAGCACCTACAATACCTACTACCTGTTGCGCAACTATCATGACCATGCCTTTATGGACGATAGATCAACCAACAATATTGAAACAGCCACTGTACTCTATCAGCGGACTTTCAAGCAAACCCTTGACAGTCTTGATAACTGGATGTCACAGACCGGTATGGAGCCGCAATGGTCTTCTTACAAAAACACTACTATTCAGCATTTACTAAGGTTAGAGCCATTTACAGTAGATCAGGTAGGAATTGGTGGCTACCGCAATATCGTGAATGCGGCAAGCCAGCGTCACGGCCCATCATGGCGGATGGTTGTCGAAATGACACCTGATGGCCCCAAAGGCTGGGGTGTCTACCCGGGTAGCCAAACGGGCAACCCCGGTCATCCCATGTATGCTCACATGATTGATCAATGGGCCACAGGAGAGTACTACCCACTACTCTTTACGGACGTTCCTTCCAATAACAGTGATCAAATACAAGCAACTATCACCCTTCAGCCAACCGAATAAGCCATGAAGTTTATTATCAGAATCATCCTCATCGCCAGTCTGTCTTATTTGTCGGCCATGTTCTTTCCATGGTGGGGTATCGCTTTGGTAGCAGCCTTGGTCAGCTTCCTGCTTCCTGGTCACGGTTTCAATGTATTTGTCAGCGGTTTCTTGGGTGTAGGCCTGTTGTGGATGGCTTTCGCATGGAAGACTGATATTGAGACAGCCAGTGTCCTATCAGAAAAAATTGTACAGCTTTTTCCCGTCAGTGAAGTCACTTACCTTATCCTCGCGACAGGGCTTATCGGAGGTCTGGTCGGCGCATTTAGTGGCTTAACAGGAAGTACCTTCCGGCAGGTTTTTATGAAAAAGAAACAAAAGAGTTACTATAGCTGATATCTGCTATTGCCCGTTAGGGATAGCCACTCCTCTTGCTATATAGGTAATTTCCTGCTTTGGCTCTGTGATCTCCATGATCTCCTCTTCACTTTTACCAGCATCCTCAGCAAAATGTCTGAGTGTCGCCACGCTGGTCATTTCATTGTAGGCATAGCCATCGATCATTACCTCCTTGCCGGCGATATCTTTTGGCACAAAGAAACCATAGTCTTTGAAGGTTACACGCATGGTGGACCCGTCCTCCATATCCAAAGTCATCCAACAACCCTTTGCCTGACAGACCTCTCGCACGGTACCTGTTGCAGCAATTTTTATTGAGTCGCTACCCACTATTCTTGTTTGTAGTTCGGCAAGCGAACTGGTTGATTCGGTACTGATCTCTTCACCATAGAAGTCGAAAGCGGGCGCTTCAATACTTGGTCCATTTTCAGATTCGCTTGGCTTGGGAGAATCGCAGGAAACTATAAAAACCAACAATGATATAAATGCAAGGTATCTCATGGCGATTTAAGTTATTCTTATAAGCAATTGTACTTTTTAACTATAATTCATAAGTTCAATGTAATGTTGACTTATTGAACTTGTGTCTTCCAACACAAAACTAACCTGTTATGATCCATAAAATCACCTATCCCGCCCTGATTCTTGTCATCTTGTTCCTGGGCATTTTTGCATACATCAAAGCCTATGAAGCGGAGCATCAAACATTAATTGCCCAAAAAGAAGCATCAAGGGCAGCCACTATCCATGAAAGGGCCCAAAACAATGCAGCTCTTGCGATAGAAGCAGCCTCGATCGCCGAGAAAGAGAGGTATGAGGCAGAAAAACAAAAAGCAAAGTACCAGTTGCTTAAAGAACAATCTCAACTCTCCTCTCAGCAAATCGATTTGGCTGCAGAGTATAAAACGGCTGCAGACAAGCAGCGTCTCTTAGCTGATCGCGCCTTGCGCAGTGAAGAGGAAGCCGTTAAAAGAGCCGACGAGTCACGGCAGGTAGCGGTAGCAGCTCGAAGAGAAGCGGAGAGAGCAGTGGAGATAGCGATGGAACAGCGACAACTGGCAGAACAACAGAAATGGCGAGCTGACAGCTTAGAAACAGAACTACGAAAGCTCAAAAACTAAATGGCCATGATCCGAAAAATTGAATATGCTTCATTACTGGTCTTTGTGGTCTTGCTCATGGTATTTAGTTATATCAAAGCCAGCGAAGCTGAACATCAGACCCTATTAGCTCGCGAAATGTTCATGCGTGCAGAAGAGGCTGAGACAAGATCACAAGAGAGTGCAGCTAAGGCTCTCGAGGAAGCAGCACGTGCAGACCGGGCCACCAAAATGGCTGAAGAGCAAGCTGTTATCGCAGAAAAAGAGCGTGAGCAAGCTGAACGATTCAGAAAAGAATTAGAAGCTTGTCAGAATAAGTAGGTCAAATAGTCGAAACTTTTCTTTGGGCCACAGGTTTGTCTAGTGTTTTCAACACTATTTTTGCATTCAAAAAAATGTACGAGTTTTTCCTGATAGTTCATTCCTGGTTAAGATGGATCACACTGTTACTCGCTGTGGTCGTCATTTTTAAGTCTTACGCAGGCTGGTTAGGCGGTGGTAGCTACAGCAAAGGTGACAATGGCATGTCCGCAGGTTTTGTAGGGACATTACATTTACAGCTTTTGATCGGTCTCGTACTTTACGTTTTTCTGAGTCCATTGACACAAGCAGCCTTCCAGGACTTTGGAGGAGCAATGAAAGATAGTATGTTGCGCTATTGGGCTGTGGAACACATCTTCGTGATGATCGTAGGAATTACCATCGCTCAGATAGGTAGGACCAAAGCCAAGAAAGCTGCTGAAGATGTGAAGAAATTCAAGACACAAGCCATTTTCTTCACTATTGCCATAGTGCTGATGCTATCGCGAATTCCATTTCACGAAGCTGGCAGACTGTTCAGGTTCTGATCCCTTTATTCGAGCACTCCTTTGGTAGAGGGTAGTATGTTAAGCTCTTCAGGGCTTCTTTTGACAGCCATTTTTATGGCCTTAGCAAATGCCTTAAATATACCCTCTATCATATGATGTTCATTCCGGCCCTCTACTTTGATATTCAGATTACACTTTGCCGTATCCGAAAATGACTTAAAAAAGTGATAGAACATCTCTGTTGGCATATCACCCACTTTCTCGCGCTTAAACTCAGCATCCCAGACAATCCAGGGTCGTCCTCCAAAATCAATTGCTACCTGAGCAAGAACATCATCCATAGGTAGTAGAAAACCATATCTGGTTATGCCCTTCTTATCTCCCAATGCATCGTAATAGGCTTGACCTAACGCAAGGGCAGTATCCTCAATCGTATGATGCTCATCGATATGGAGATCACCCTTCACTTGTACCATCAGGTTAGCCCCAGAGTGCTTACCCAATTGATCCAGCATATGGTCAAAAAAACCGAGACCCGTATTGATCTCAGTGGTTCCTGTTCCATCAAGGTTGAGCTCAATCTTAATCCTGGTCTCTTTGGTGTTTCTTTGAATGACCGACTTGCGTTGAGGCAACTTCAGAAACTCATAGATATCACTCCAGCTATCCGTAACTAGTGAAGGCTTCATACGTCTGTCTTCAGAAACAATGTCCTGATTACTCAAGAGTATACTTTGTGCTCCAAGGTTTTCGGCCAGTTGGTGGTCCGTCCATCTGTCTCCAATCACGTAACTGCCAGAGAGATCATAGTCTCCTTTCTTATAGTGCTCTAGAAGGCCTGTCCGGGGCTTTCGAGTCGGAGCATTATCAGCTTCAAAGGTCTGATCGATCAGTACCTCTAAAAACTCTACCCCTGCTCCTTTTAGCGTATCTATCATCAGGTTATGCACCGGCCAGAAGGTCTCCTCCGGAAAACTGGAGGTACCCAAACCGTCCTGGTTGGTCACCATGACAAGCTCATAATCCAACTCTGTAGCGATCTTATTCAGATTGACAATTGCCCCGGGAATGAACGCTAATTTCTCATATGAATCTATCTGCTGGCTGGGTTGAGGCTCTACGATGATAGTATCATCTCTATCGATGAACAGTACTTTTTTCATGATGTCATTTTTTTCAGGGCAGTGATCAGTTGCTCATTTTCTTCCTTGCTACCAACCGTAATTCTAAGCCCTCCTTCACAAAGGGCTACTTTGCTCCGGTTACGTACAATCACCTTCTCTTTGATCAAATTATCAAAAACCCCTTGCGCATCGTCAAACCTGACGAGAAGAAAATTAGCATCTGATGGATAAACATGTTGTACCATCTCCAGTGATCTCAGCTCGGTCTCAAGCCACCCTCTCAGTCGGATGATATCAGCCGTCATTTGCTTCACATACTCAGTGTTGCTCAGTGCCTCTAATGCAATTTGCTGGGTAGCATAAGATAGGTTATACGGTGCTTTGATCTTATTCAGGATACTGATAACATCGATGCTCGCATACGCCACACCTAATCGCAAGCCGGCCATACCCCATGCCTTCGAAAAGGTTTGAAGCACAACCAAATTGGCGTATCTCGAAAGATTGCAGATCATGGATTTCTGATCTGCAAAATCGATATAAGCCTCATCGACAATAACCAAACCATCAAAACCTGCTACAACCCTAAGTAGGTCTGCCTGATCGAGTAGGTTTCCGGTAGGGTTATTAGGACTGCATAGCCATATGATCTTTGTATGGTCATTCGCAGTGCTTAATACATTCTCAGGACGAAGTTGGAAATCACGGGTCAAATTGACCTTTCTCACTTCTATGTTGTGGATGGCTGCACTTACCTCGTACATGCCATACGTGGGAGGTGTGATAATCACAT
The DNA here is from genome assembly GCA_002435755.1 of Flammeovirgaceae bacterium UBA6059. Taxonomy (GTDB): domain Bacteria; phylum Bacteroidota; class Bacteroidia; order Cytophagales; family Cyclobacteriaceae; genus UBA6059. Next base: position 251,758 of record DIYH01000040.1, on the reverse strand, counting down.
TGTCCACACCGGGTTCACAGAAAGCACTGTACAAGAGATCGATGGGCTCGTCACTCCCGTTACCAAGAAAGATATGCGCTGGGTCAGTTTTCTTGATCACACCAATTTTCTCCTTGAGTTCTCTTTGGTAGGGGTCCGGATAGCGCTGATAGCGATTATCTATTGCAGAACCTAAGCTATTTTCATTTGCATCCAGGAACACCCCTTCCTTCCCGGAGTATTCATCCCGTGCCGAAGAATAGGGCACCAGCTCCCGAAGGTGAGGGCGTAATAGTTGATCAGGGTCAAACATCACCTGCTTGAATGGCTTTCAAACGAATGGAAACAGCATTTTTGTGAGCATCAAGCTGCTCGTGACTCGCCATGGTCTCCACGATCGGTCCAATTTTCTTTAGCCCCTCGGCAGTCAGCTTCTGATAGGTGATCTTCTTGACAAAGCTGTCTAATGAAACCCCGGCAGTGGAACGGGCCCATCCGCCTGTAGGCAATGTATGATTGGTGCCGGAAGCATAATCACCCACTGATTCCGGACTATAAGGGCCTATGAATATACTTCCTGCATTCACTATTTTGTCAGCAACTTCATCAGCATTGTTGACCTGAAGGATGAGGTGCTCAGCAGCGTACTCGTTCAAAAGGTCAATGGCCTCTTCTTTGTTTTCCACAACTATCGCAATACTGTTCTCTAAAGCTACAGCAGCTATTGCTTTTCGCGGTAGCGCCTCTAACTGACAGCTCACTTCCTCTATTACACGGGTGGTCATCTTTTTACTACTGGACACCAATATCACCTGGCTATCATAGCCATGCTCCGCCTGCGATAACAGGTCAGCTGCAGCAAAGGCAGGATTGGCATATTTGTCCACCATGACGGCCACTTCCGAAGGACCTGCAGGCATGTCGATCGCAACTGTGTCCCGGCTGACCAATTGCTTGGCAACAGTGACATATTGGTTACCAGGACCGAAAATCTTATCTACACACGGCACGGACTCAGTGCCATAAGCCATAGCAGCAATGGCCTGTGCTCCACCCAGTTTCAGCACTTTCTTTATTCCCAGTAGGTCAGCTGTATAAAGTACAGCAGGGTTAACCTGGCCTTTTGCATTAGTAGGTGATGCCATGATCACCTCGCCACATCCTGCGATACGCGCAGGCACTCCTAACATCAATACCGTCGAGAACAAGGGCGCAGAACCACCTGGAACATAGAGACCCACTTTCCCGATAGGTATACTTTTGCGCTTGCACAGCACCCCTGGCATGGTCTCCATAATAAGCTCAGTAGTACGCTGTGCTTCATGAAATTTCTCAATGTTATCCTTAGCAGCCACAATAGCGGCTTTCAGCTGTTTATCAACTTGCTTTTTGGCATTGCCAAGTTCGTCTTCCGTGACCAGAAGATTGTCCAGCTCCACATGATCGTATTCAAGCGCAAACTTCTTCAAGGCGCGATCACCTCCTCGAACTACCTTGTCGAGGATTGGCTTTACGATCTTTTCAATCTTGGATTGATCATTAGACGGGCGTTCCAGAAGTCTGGGCCAATCATCACGGGAAGGATATTCTACCAGTTTCATCTATATCACCATTTTCTCAATTGGCACTACCAATATACCCTGGGCCCCTTCAGCTTTCAACTGTTCGATCACTTCCCAAAACATCCCTTCATTGATCACAGAATGAATGCTACTCCAGCCTTCTTCTGCCAGCGGCAGCACTGTTGGGCTTTTCATCCCAGGGATCAATGCTATGATCCTTTCTATTTTGTCATTGGGAGCATTCAGGAGTACATAGCGGTTCTCCTTACCTTTTCTCACAGCATCAAATCTGAATAAGAGTCTGTCCAGCACATTCTGCTGTTCGGGAGACAGGTCATGTCTACCAATCAGCACTGCTTCCGACTTGAAGATCTCCTCCACTTCTTTGAGCCCGTTGCTAAAAAGTGTGCTGCCTGAACTCACAATATCACAGATCGCATCTGCCAGACCGATCCCCGGAGCAATCTCTACCGACCCGCTGATCTCATGTATCTCGGCAGTAATTCCTTTGCTGTCAATATAATTCTGAAGGATTCGTGGATATGAGGTAGCAATGCTTTTTCCGTCCAGATCATTGACATCATTGTAAGAGGCTGATTTTGGTACGGCTAAGGACAGACGACACTTCGAAAAACCTAGTTTTTCGATCTCTTTAACATTTTTGGCCTTCTCCGCCACTTCGTTTTGACCTACAATACCTAAATCTGCCACTCCATCTTCCACATAGCCTGGAATATCATCATCTCTTAGAAAGAGAAATTCAACCGGGAAGTTATGAGAAGTGGCCATGAGCTTCTTCATGCCATTGTTGAACTTAACGCCACTCTCCTTGAAGAGCTTAAGCGATTCATCACTTAGCCTGCCAGATTTCTGGATGGCTATTCTGATCTTTTGATCCATGAAATAGTAAAATTGAAAACTTAGTGATAGACAGAATTAGAAATAAAACACGGCGGCTCAATGTGAGCAATGATGATAGAACTGATGCAGATGTGTTTTCATAGTTTTCTAATGTCAGCAAATCTAAGCAAACCAACGAGTTTGGTTATTTATCCTCCGGTTTTTTTAACCCCGTAACCTTCTTTTTGCAGGATTTGAAAAACTTTCTCTTTAACATCTCCCTGGATCAGCACTTCACCATCTTTCACTGATCCTCCCACTCCGCATTTACTCTTTAACATTTTGCCAAGCACAGTCAGATCTTCATCCGAACCAATAAAACCTGTCACCAGGGTAACTTGTTTTCCCCCTCTCGATTTTCTATCGAGCAACACTTTAAGGTTTTGCTGATTGTTTGGTAAAGTATCTTCTTCGAAAGACCCTTCTTCCTGATAGCCAAAGTTGGGATCTGTTGAGTAAACAACTCCTTTTCTTTGCTTATGTTGGTTTTTTCGTCCCATGTTGTCATGAAAAAACCACCATGAACACTCACGGTGGTTCGTTATCAGTTGCTATAATTTTATTTCAGTTCAAATGTCCATACCGGTCTTGCAGAATGATTCACTACGTCCTCTGCTATACTTCCACTCAGCAAGTTGACTATTCCCTTGCGCTTATTGGTACCTAGTGCAATCATAGCAGCACCAGCATCTTCTGCGAAATAAATAATACCGTGATCTTCCAACGTATCATTATAAATATCCATGGTATAGTTCTCGAGCTGATGTGTGCTTGCAAACTTTTTCATCAGAGCCAGATCATGACGCGTGGTTGTGAAGCTATTTGGTGTATTGATCCTCACTAAGCTCAGGCGCGCATCAAAAAGCTCCTGTAGCTTCTTTAGTTCAGCGGCCAGCACGTCATAGGACTCAGCAAAATCTGATGCAAACGCTATATTCTTAATGGCGTCCGCATTGACCTTGTTCTTAACCGAAATGACCGGACATGTTGCTCTTCTCACCACCCGCTCGGTATTCGATCCTACAAGCATTTCCTCAAAACCGGATGATCCTGTTGTACCCATGATCACTAAATCGCACTCTTTCGCCGATAAGGTACGCGTGATCTGCTCAAAGGCGCGACCAATGATAATATTGTATTCTAACTTGATATTCTTATAGGTATCATCCGCTACGATCTCCTCCATTTTGATCTTGGCAGCCTCCATCATCTTGACCATATAGATGTTCTCCATAGGATCATCTGAAGCCACTATACCCATCGTGTTGAAAGCACTTTCCGAAGGATGTTCGAGTACATGGAGTAGTAGCACATCGGCATTATTCTTTTCAGCGATCTGGGCAGCAAAATCTAGAGCGTTATTGGCCTGCTCTGAAAAATCGGTGGGAACGAGTATGGACTTCATCATTGGACTTAAGGGTTTTTGTCGTTGACTCTAAAGATAGCCAATCCGCTCCATACAACGCTAAACTTCGAATGAATTGGGATGAGCGTCGACTTTATTGCGATAGCTCACCATGCTATAACAAGGCCTACTCCGAAAGAAACAACATAGAGTAAAGTGGTCATGGCTAACTGCTTCAGGTATGGATCAAGTGACTGAGCGGTGGTCTTTTGATCTACTGCGCGCCCGTTAACGAATAGTAGTGGTAGTGTTATCACAAATAACCATTGCCAGGCCGAATGATAATTGAGCAGGGTGTATACCACAGCTGCGCCAATCGCAGCAGTCAGGAGAAACCAATGATAATACACAGCATTCTTCCTTCCTATTCGTACCGGTATGCTGCGCTTACCGGAAAGTTCATCAGATTTTATATCTCTTATGTTGTTGACGTTGAGCACGCCAACTGCTAAAAACCCACAACCAAAAGCAGGAAGTAACACTGACCAGTCCCAGGATTGTGTATACAAGAAGTACGAGCCTCCTACCCCCACGAGTCCAAAAAAGAGTAGTACAAAAAGGTCACCCAGTCCTTTATATCCATATGGGTCCTTACCAGAAGTGTATCTGATCGCTGCATAGATCGCGCCAAGACCCAAGGTCAAAAAGATAAGTACCATCAGCCATTGTGATGCAAAAGCGACAAAGATCAACCCCAGGCCAGTAACTAATGATAGCAATCCAAAGATCATCATCGCACGCTTCATTTGATGAGCTGATATTACACCTGACTGCACAGCCCGAGAGGGTCCTTCCCGATGCTCACCATCCGCACCATGTACACTGTCTCCATAGTCATTGGCGAGATTGCTGAGTATCTGTAGAAACAGGGTGGTCAACACACAGAGTGAGAATATGACCCAATGGAAATCACCTTGTGCATAAGCGATAAAGCTTCCTAAGAAGATACTTGCAAGTGCTAACGGAAGTGTCCTAAGCCTGAAAGCACTTATCCATGCCTTAACCTGGGCTGATGCCATCTTAGAGCCGGTCTGTAATAGTTTCTTCCATTGGATTTACGCTTGAAGGGAAAAACCTCACCTCTTCCCCATCTGCGCTAACAAGGTATTTGCAGAAATTCCAGCTTGGTGCTGTTCCTGCACGATCTGCCAGCCACTGGTAAAGTGGATGGGCTCGCGCTCCGACTACATCGATCTTTTCAAACATCTGAAAATCCACACCGTAGTTTTTCTTACAGAAGAGCGCGATATCTTCATTGCTACCAGGTTCCTGACCACCGAAATTATTAGCCGGAAAACCTAGAATAGTCACTTTGCTACCAAAATCTACATTTAACTGTTGTAGGTCTTCGTACTGCGGTGTGTATCCACATTCCGAAGCTACGTTGACCAGTAGGACAGATTTGCCTTTAAGCTGACCCAAATCAAATTCCTGACCATCAATAGTGGTCATACTAAAATCGTAAAGGCTACTTTGAGACATGGCTTGCTGGCTTATCAATATTGCTATTAGAACTAAGGTGTATTTCATGATCTACATGCGCTGTGGCACTTTGATACCTAGTAAACCCATGGCTAATTTTATTGTTTTTGCCGCTGTATCAGAAAGTGCCAACCTCGTTTTGAGTTTCACATCATCCTCTTCGTTGAAAATATTGATCTCCTGATAGAATTTGTTGTACTCTTTTGCCAGATCGTAGGCGTATTGTGCGATGATAGATGGTGAATACTCTTTCCCCGCCATTTTCACTTTGCTGGGATAGTCGGCTATCGCCGCAACGACCGATTGCTCGGAAGGATGTAGCTCGTTGACTTGGTCAAAACCAAGCGATTCATACTCGTAACCAAGCTCCCTGGCCCTACGAAGGATTGCGGCTATTCGAGCATGGGTATACTGAATGAAAGGGCCGGTGGTACCATGAAATTCTATCGATTCGGCTGGATTGAACATCATTCGCTTTTTCGGGTCCACCTTCAACAGGAAGTACTTCAAAGCCCCAAGACCAATCATCTCGTGGAGCTCATCCGCCTGTTCTGTAGTGAAGCCTTCTATCTTTCCAAGCTCTGTGGTATGATCGGCAGCAGTCTGGATCATTTCAGCCATGAGGTCATCGGCATCCACTACAGTTCCCTCGCGGGATTTCATTTTTCCGGTAGGGAGGTCTACCATACCATATGAGAGATGATAGCATTCTTTGGCCCATTGATAGCCAAGTTTAGCCAGGATCAGGAAGAGTACTCTAAAATGATACTCCTGCTCATTACCAACCGTATAGATCTGTTGGTTGATCTTAGGGAAATCCCGAAAGCGTAGAATCGCTGTGCCAATATCCTGGGTCATATATACAGAAGTACCATCGGCCCGGAGTAGTAGTTTCTCATCAAGACCATCTTCGGACAGATCCACCCAGACAGAGCCATCCAATTTCTTGAAGAATATGCCTTGCTCTACACCTTTGAGTACTTCGTCCTTGCCCAGTAGAAAGGTATCTGACTCATAATAGAGTTTATCAAAATTGACACCCATCTGCTCGTAAGTAGCATCAAAACCCTCATAGACCCAGCCATTCATTTTTTGCCATAGCGCATAGATCTCAGGGTCTTTGTTCTCCCACTTCAAGAGTAGTTCTTGTGCTTCCTGCAAGATCGGCGCTTCTTTTTCGGCTTTCTCCTTATCCAATCCTGATTCAACAAGCTCAACAATTTGCTTCTTATATTCTTGGTCAAATCTCACATAGTAGCGCCCAACTAGTTTGTCTCCTTTCTCACTCATACTGGATGGGGTCTCGCCATTGCCAAACTTTAACCATGCGATCATACTCTTGCAAATGTGGATACCGCGATCATTGATGATCTGTACTCTATGTGATGCGTATCCGTTAGCTTCCAGGATACTGGCCACCGACCAGCCCAGGAAGTTGTTACGGAGGTGTCCCAAATGCAATGGTTTGTTGGTATTTGGGGAGGAGTACTCCACCATGACTTCTTTTCCGGTAGGTACCGCATGACCGAAATGTTCGGCCTTGAAGGCTTCCTTCAAAACTTCAATCCACGCCTTATCTCCTACTGTAAGATTCAGAAAGCCCTTTACGACATTGTAGTCGGATATCACCTTAGCCTCAGACTTAAGATAGTCACCAATGAGCTCTGCCGTCTCCATTGGGTTCTTGCCTGTAACACGACCATAAGGAAACGTGACGAAAGTATGGGACCCTTCGAACTCCTTCTTGGTAGGTTGCAGCCCTATATCGGCTACTGCCAATTCATGATCAAAAAGTGCTTTAAATGCCTGGCTGATACCCGACTTGATCTCTGATTCCATATACAATTGATAAGAAGCTGGCAAAGGTATACCAGTGCCACTTCTCATTCAATTAAATGTCGTACCAGATCAATGCACCTCAGCGTGGGTACTCACTCGAATAGCTGACTCTGTAGTTGCCTCTAACACCTCAAAAGCCACCTCTGCCATTTTGTTCTCTGAGTCAAGCGTCGGGTTCACCTCTACGATCTCCCATGCGCATACTTTAGGGTCTTTCACCAAAGTCGAATTGATAATCTTGGCTTCATCAACAGCCAGGCCATGAGGGACAGGTGTACCAGTTCCTACCGAAATTGAACTATCAAGGCTATCTACATCAAAGGAAATATAGATCACATCGCAATCGGCAAGTCGCTCTAAGGCCTGTTCGGCCACAGCAAGCGGGCCCAAAGACCGGACTTCATCAGTAGTGAAATTTTTAATGTTATGCTTCTCCATCAGAGCTTCCTCGGGTTGCTCCGTATCTCTCACACCAATGAAGACGATATCCTCCGGGTCCAGTTTTGGACCTTCAACACCGATTTTTTTAATCTCGTCCCAAACATGAATGACCTCTTTAGGTGGTTGATTGACCTGGTTTTCATGGTTGTCTGTCGCTAACGCCATAGCCAACGGCATACCGTGAACATTGCCTGAGGGAGTGGTATAGGGTGTATGCATGTCAGCGTGTGCATCAATCCATATAACACCCAGTCGCTTATCAGCAAAATGTGTTTTCACCCCAGCCACTGTACCGGAAGCGGTACTGTGGTCTCCAGCCAGAATGATGGGAAAAGTCTTTTCCTCCAATGCTCCAGCTACCGTATCACAAACACGCTTCTCAACACCTAGAATGGCATTGATGAACTTTGCTGAAGGCGAGATAAATCCGTTAAACAGTGGACTATTGTCAGTGCGGACACTAACTGCATCGAACCTCGCGAAGTAGTCCGAGTTGGCGTCAATACTTGCAATTTTGATCGCATCCACGCCCAGGCTCGCACCTCTTGTGCCAGCGCCAAGCTCAGACTTGACCTCAATCAATTTGATAGATCTCATAGTGGGTTAATTATGTCGTTGCTCTAAAAATGAATCTCCCATGTAAGAAGAATTATCTTTAGCAACCGCAAAACTAGTGAAAGGTCTTTTGCGAATGATCATTTGTTGAACAATTTGCCATCCAGATTCATAAAGCAGTAGACTAAGTGTGAAAGAAAAACGCATATATTTGGCAGCATAAAATCATCTTACTTTTCATTTGAGATATTAATTCACTAAGCTGAATGAAAAGCTACTCCGACCTCATTGACCAGACCTTTGATTTCCCCACGAAAGAGTTCACGGTCAGTCAGAATAACTTAAGTTTTCATAGTGTAGACTTGATGGATCTGATCAGAAAGTATGGTACACCCTTTAAGCTGACCTATCTTCCGAAGATTGGAGAGAACATCCAATTCGCAAAGCAGATATTCGGTGATGCAATCAAAAAGTATCATTATGAAGGGACTTATACCTACTGCTATTGTACAAAGTCATCACATTTCAAGTTTGTACTTGAAGAGGCACTGGATAATGGGGTACACATCGAGACATCTTCTGCTTTTGATATCCCCATAGTAAGAAGCCTCTACAATTCTGGTAAGATCAGCAAAGAAACATATATTGTCTGCAATGGATTTAAGCGGCCACTCTACAAAGAGTACATTACCAATCTCCTCAATGATGGTTTTAAAAACTGCATCCCTGTCCTCGACAACCTGCAAGAGTTAGATCACTACTCTGCGAATGTAACAGGTGACTACCAGATCGGCATTAGGGTCGCTGCTGATGAAGAACCTAACTTTGCTTTCTATACTTCCAGGTTAGGCATCCGATACAATGATGTGATTTCCTACTATAAAGAAAAAATAGAGGGCTCCAGCGCTAAGCTGAAGATGCTTCACTTCTTTATCAACACAGGAATCAAGGATTCAGCATACTATTGGAGCGAACTCAGCAGGTTTATTTACAAGTATTGCGAGCTCAAGAAAATCTGCCCTGAACTGGATACCATCGATATTGGTGGAGGTTTCCCGATCAAAAACTCACTTTACTTCGAGTACGACTACAAATATATGGCTGAGCAGATCGTTGAAAACATCAAGTGGATCTGCAACAAAAATCACGTGCCTGTTCCTCACATCTTTACAGAGTTTGGAAGTTTTACGGTAGGTGAAAGTGGCGCTACCATCTATTCTGTACTTGATCAAAAGCTTCAGAACGATAAAGAGCTCTGGTACATGATGGATGGGAGTTTCATCACACATATGCCAGACGTGTGGGGTCTAAACGAGAAATACATCCTACTACCGGTCAATCATTGGGATAACATGTACCACAAAGTGAATATCGGGGGACTCACATGCGATAGCATGGACTACTATGATTCGGAAGCACACATTTTTGAGGTGTTTCTACCCATAATCGACAGACCTGAGACATTGTACTTTGGCTTTTTTCATACCGGGGCTTATCAAGAGACACTAGGAGGTTATGGCGGGATCCAGCATTGCCTGATCCCAGCTCCGAAACATGTGCTCATTAAGAAAGATGATCAGGGCAATCTGGTAGACTCACTTTTTGCCCCTGAACAGGACAGTGATGCTATGATGAAGATCCTTGGTTATGCCAATGGTGCAGGGCCTAATCAATAAGGTCCAGACAACTGAATAAATCCTTCCGATGATAATCAGCTTCTTTGCCCATTGGCTGATCTCCTACCAGAATAGTCTTGATGCCCAAGGCTTTAGCAGGTATCAAGTCCCTCATCTTATCACCTACCATCCACGAGCTGGTTGTATCAATATCGTATTTGACAATGGCCCGCTCAAACATAAGGGTACCAGGCTTTCTTGCCAAAGATTCAGAAACTGAAGGATGAAGTGGAGCATAATAGATATCATCAACAAGGCCTTGGCAGGCTTCCTGTAAAATAGCATGGCAGGCTTTCATCTGCTCCACCGTGTACAGCCCTCTGGATATTCCCGCTTGGTTGGTGATCACGATCACTTTGAATCCTCTGGATTTGATCATTGTGATTGCAGTTGCCACCTCACCGATCAGCTCAAAATCGTCTAACCGATAAGTGTACTCTCCTCGCTCCTTGTTGATCACACCATCTCTATCTAAAAAGACTGCTTTCACGTCGAATTTTTTTCGATTTTAAGATAAAGGCTTCAAACATATCTTATTTTAGACGATTGACACAAAAGGACTCTAAACAACTAGTTGTGCCCAAAGACAAACTGGTCATTATTCCGACCTACAATGAGATCGAGAACATAAGGGAGATCACTTCTACCGTAATGGCTTTGCCAGGTGATTTTGATCTCTTGATTGTGGATGACGGATCTCCGGACGGCACAGGAGATGAAGTCAAAACATTACAAGAGGAATTCGTTGGAAGGCTACATCTGATCGAAAGGCAAGGTAAGTTAGGCCTTGGTACGGCATATATTACCGGATTTAAATACGCACTTGAGCATGGTTTTGAGTACATCTTTGAGATGGATGCAGACTTCTCTCACAACCCTAAGGACCTGATCAGGTTGTATGAAGCATGCGCAAAAGACGGCTATGATATGGCCATCGGATCACGATACGTATCAGGTATCAATGTTGTGAATTGGCCGATCGGCAGGGTGCTCATGTCTTATTTTGCGAGCATTTATGTCAAGACTATTACCGGATTACCTATATCGGATAGCACAGCAGGGTTCAAATGCTACACAAGTAAAGTTTTAAGAACGATTGATCCCGGCAAAATCAGGTTTGTTGGTTACGCTTTCCAGATCGAAATGAAGTTTACCGCCTGGAAGTACGGTTTCAAGATCAAAGAGGTGCCAATCATATTCACCGATAGGACGAAAGGGACTTCAAAAATGTCAAGTGGTATTTTCAAAGAGGCCATTTTCGGGGTGATCCAAATGAAGATCAGGAGTCTCTTTCAAAAGTACCCACCACTGGCTAGCTGAACTTAATCGCGTTGATTGTATTGAGCCTTGAGATGATGAAAGTAGGTAAGATCAAGGTAAGGTTGACTACCAGAAAGGTAGCCACATTCAGTGCCAGGAATATCCCAATATTCCACTCTATAGGTACATAAGACATGTAGTAGTTGACAGGATCAAGCGGTATGATCTTGAAGTAATCTTGTAAAATACCGATTGTAATGGCAACCAGGTTGCCAATCAACATACCCTTTAGGATCAGTAGGGTGCCATTAAACACGAAGACCTTTTGAATCAAGCCATGCCGGGCACCCAGCGCTTTTAGCATACCAATCATTTGGGTACGCTCCATAATAAGAATGAGTAGAACACTCACCATGTTGAAAGCTGCCACGAAAAGTATCAGCCACAAAAAAATGATAAGATTGCGATCCAACAAACTCAACCAATCAAAGATCTGTAAGTACTTATCGCTCACTTTGTTGACATAAAGGTCATAATCAATAAACCCGAAGAGCACGTCTTCAGCCAGCGAGTGGTCAGTTCCAGATTTGACAAATACTTCAAAGCCTCCTACCAGAGAATCGGGCCAATTGTTGATCCGCTGGACTAAGCCCAGATCACCAATCATAAACTTCTGATCAAAATCTTCAAGGTCAGTACTATAAATACCGACTACCTCCACAGGGCGATACCTTGGCGGATTTTGAACGAAGTAGATCAGCGATTTGTCCCCTATGTTTAGTTCCAAAAGTCTGGACATGTTTCGGCTAATGATGACCTCTCTGGAATAGCCACTGTCTGGGAATTGAATGAAGCGTCCTTCTACCATATTCGCTGCAAAACGGTCATGGTCAAAATCCTGGCCCACCCCTTTGATCACTACGCCCTGCACCTCAGTATCCGTTTTGAGTAAGCCCGCTTTATAAGCATAAGACTGCACATGGTCGATGAAGTCCAACGACTTATATTGTCTGTAAAAACTACTATTCAGGCTTATAGGCTCATCTTCAACACTAGAAGCAAGAGTGTACTTCGTGATCTGAAGATGCCCTGCAAAGCTGAATATCTTGTCCTGAATAGTCTTTTGAAAACCTTCCAAGATCATAAATGAGACCAACACTGCTGTGAGGCCGATAGCCACGCTGGCTATAGCGATCTTGTTGATCGTAGATGAAAAACTACCTTGTGATTCGGCGTTGATCCTCTTAGAAATGAAAAATGGAAGGTTCAATCAGCTCTAGATTTTGTCGCAATTTAGTAGTACTCGTCGAAAGAACTAAACTGACCATCACTTCACTTCGACACCTTAGAAAAGACCCGTTCATCTTAATCTCGGTTTATATGATAACTCAGTCCCTGTTCGGTTAATTTTACATAACGAATGAAAAGCTTCAGTATACTTATCCTTACAGCACTAGTTTTCAACCTTGCCTGTGCCCAGACCGACCCTCAGAAGACGGAAACCCAACTAAAAATGGGGACAGAACGGTTTGAGGCTTACAGCTCACTGCTACAGAATAAAACTGTAGGTGTGATAATCAATCAAACCTCACGGGTGGGAAGTGAGTCTACACTTGATTTTTTGCTAAAGAAAGACATTCAGGTAAAGAAGATATTCGCACCTGAGCATGGTTTCAGGGGAACGGCAGATAGAGGAGTTGTGATCGATGACACCAAAGATGAAGTTACAGGGCTACCTATTGTCAGTCTATATGGTAAGAACAAGAAACCAAGCAAAGAAGCATTAGAGGACCTGGATGTGGTCATATTTGACATCCAGGATGTTGGAGCCAGATTCTACACCTACATCAGCACAATGCACTACGTGATGGAGGCATGTGCCGAAAATGAGAAGCAACTTATCGTAATGGATCGTCCTAATCCTAATGGTCACTATGTGACTGGCCCCATTATGAAAGATGAACATAAGTCATTTATCGGAATGCACAATGTGCCGGTAGTACACGGGATGACAATCGGTGAGTATGCGCTGATGATCAACGGAGAAGGCTGGCTCGCAGATGGCCGTAAGTGCTCATTGGATGTGGTAAAAATGGAGGGGTGGGACCACAATTCCTCATATTCCTTGCCTGTTCCCCCTTCCCCCAACCTACCCAATGATCAAGCGATTGCTTTGTATCCTTCGCTCTGCTTTTTTGAAGGAACTCCAGTGAGTGTCGGGCGTGGCACTACCAATCAGTTCCAGATTATTGGTCATCCTCAATATGCTGATACCACCTTCTCATTTCGGCCGGTGAGTAGCTATGGTGCCAGGTATCCGGTGCTTCAGGACACGCTATGCTATGGACTCGACCTCAGAAAGGCTGATACAGCCTTTACACTCAAGTACCTGCTCCACTTTCACCAAGAACTCTATGACATTGGCAAACCCTTCTTTACTGATTTCTTCACCTTGCTGGCAGGAACAGAAGAGCTGAGAGCTCAAATAGAGGCCGGTCTTTCTGAGCAAGAGATCATGGAATCCTGGAAGCCCGGCTTGGAAGCGTTTAAACAACTGAGATCAAAATATCTTTTGTACGAAGATTTCGAATGAGCAAAAAGCTAAAGATCATATTTATGGGTACACCGGAGTTCGCTGTACCTAGTCTGGAAATTCTGGTAAGAGGCGGCACTAATGTGGTAGCGGTCATCACTGCGCCTGATAAACCTAAAGGTAGAGGTAAAAAGATTGGGACTTCACCGGTCAAAGATTTTGCGGTAGACCATAACATTCCTGTACTGCAACCAACTAATCTAAAATCCGAAGCTTTTCAACAGGAGCTTGCCAGTTATGAAGCGGACCTTCAGGTGGTTGTAGCTTTCAGAATGCTCCCGGAGGCAGTTTGGTCCATGCCTGCACTCGGTACTTTTAACCTTCATGCCAGCCTGCTACCCCAATACAGAGGTGCCGCGCCGATCAACTGGGCAATTATCAATGGAGAAAAAGAGACTGGTGCTACGACGTTCTTTCTTAAACATGAGATTGACACGGGCAACATTATTTTTCAGGAAAAGGAACCTATCTATGAGGATGATAATGTCGGCACTCTGTACGAACGTCTCATGAACAAAGGTGCCCAGTTGGTACTCAAGACAGTATGCGCGATTGAAGAGAACAACTACCCTCAGCTACCGCAAAACACCAAACCGCCACTAAAATCTGCTCCCAAGATATTTCCTGAAACTTGTAAAATCGAATGGACAAAAGATGCTCGACAGTTAAGAGACTTTGTTCGGGGACTTTCACCTTATCCTGGTGCATGGACCATTCACAACGATAAAAAGATCAAAATCTATCAAGTAGAAGTTGTTGAAGACGTAGTAGCGGGAGAGGTAGGAGAACTACGCCAAGTAGGTCAAAACATTCTGGTAAGTACAAAGGGTGGAGTGCTTGAAGTGAAAGAACTTCAGGCTGAAGGGAAAAGGAGAATGAAGACAGAAGACTTTCTAAGGGGTAACGCACTATGAGAATATCGATGATCGCCGCAGTGAGCACCAACCATGTCATAGGCAAAGACAATGATCTGGCCTGGAGCCTGCCGGACGACATGAAGTATTTCAAAGAGACAACAGCCGGTCATCACGTCATTTTAGGACGTAAAAACTGGGAGTCCATCCCTCATAAGTGGCGACCATTACCCAAGAGACCCAACATCGTCATCACCAGGAATGATCAATACCAGGCGGATGGAGCGACTGTTACTCATAGCCTCGAAAGCGCCCTGGAAATTGCGGAGCGAACTAATGAAGATGAAGCCTTTATTATCGGTGGAGGGGATATCTATCGACTGGGCTTTGAAGTAGCTGATCGCATCTACATCACCGAGGTACATGCTGAGGTAGAAGGAGACACCTATTTCCCGAATTGGGACAAGTCTACATGGAACGAGGTAAGTCGTGAACACCATCCTGCAGACGCCCGTCATGCATTTGCCTTCGATTTTGTAGTTTACGACAAAATCAAATGATATGAAAAACCTGGAGGATAAGGTAGTCTGGATCACAGGCGCCTCGTCTGGTATAGGTGAGGCTCTCACCAGACACCTCAGTACCTTCAACTGTAAATTGATATTATCAGCCCGAAGGGAAGAAGAACTCGAGCGTGTTAAGAAAGAGTGTCAAGGTAACCATGATAAGATTGCGGTCCTTCCCCTTGACCTTGCTCATGCGGATACGCTGGCAGAGAAAGCCAAAGCAGCTGAAGCCTTTTTTGGCCAGATCGATGTATTGATCAACAATGGCGGTATCAGCCAACGAGGTACTGCTGAAGAAACAGTTATGGAGGTTGATCGACGTGTCATGGAGGTGAATTTTTTCGGGGCAATAGCTTTAACCAAGCACACCTTACCAGGAATGATTGCTCGTAAGTCAGGTCATCAGGTGATTGTCACAAGCGTAATGGGTAAATACAGCACTCAACTGCGCTCTGCTTACTGTGCTTCAAAGCATGCATTGCACGGTTTCTACAATGCGATGAGGTCAGAAGTATACGAACACAACGTCAATGTCACGATTGTAGCTCCTGGTTTCATTCAAACCAATATCGCATATCATGCCTTAAAAGCTAGTGGTGAGCAACTCAAAAAGAAAGGAGGTAGCCAGGAAACCGGTATCTCAGCAGAGTCCTGTGCTAAACAGATCGTCAGAGTAATTCAGAATGATCAGGATGAGGTCATCATCGCCGGGTTTAAGGAAAATTTTGGTTGGTTTATGAGCAGATTCTTTCCCGGAATATTCAGACGGATCATTAGAAAAATGAATGTGACCTGATCAACTATGGCTGCAGGCCGACGCGCATATTACTCCATTGCTGCTTTTGTGCTGACACTCGCGAACATTGCGGTAGCACAGATTGCCCCCTCCTATCACCCTTCTAAAGTAGTCATCAAGCTCAGTGAAGGAGTCACAAATGCCCGGTCACTCAATCAATATCTCTCATTGGATGA
This sequence comes from Flammeovirgaceae bacterium UBA6059, assembly GCA_002435755.1. Taxonomy (GTDB): domain Bacteria; phylum Bacteroidota; class Bacteroidia; order Cytophagales; family Cyclobacteriaceae; genus UBA6059. The sequence goes on along the minus strand of DIYH01000040.1, from coordinate 235,674 downwards.
TCTAAGAGCTCAGCAAGGCGTAAAAGAAGTATCCACGTTAGAGCAGACCATACCAGGAAATGCGAGAGTACGGCACAGTCAATACTTAAGTGGCATTCACATCATAGATCTATATGGAGAGACCAGTGTACTGCAAAAAGTCAAAGAGCTCTCCGATTATGACAATGTAGTCTACGCAGAGCCGATCTACGCTGTAGAACTACTGGAAATACCCAACGATCCAGCTGCTCAGCCTGGTAGCTCTCAATACTATCTTGAACTGATCAGAGCTTATGAGGCCTGGGAAATAGCCACCGGAAGCAAAGATATTGTCATCGGAAGTGTCGATACAGGGGTGCAATTGGATCATAACGATCTTGCTGACAACTTATGGGTCAATGAAGACGATCCTGTAGATGGTATTGATAATGATGCTAATGGTTTTGTTGACGATTACCACGGCTGGGATATCGCCAACAATGATAATGATCCATCCGGAGATAAAAGCAGGCATGGCAGTCAAGTGGTAGGCATCCATAGTGGCGTGGCTAACAATGAGATTGGCCTTGCAGGAGTGGCTTTTGACAGCCCTTACCTACCGGTAAAAATATTCGACTCAGAAGACAACCGTAGTTTCAATAGCTATGGAGGTGTGATCTATGCCGCAGATAGAGGAGTAAAAGTCATGAACCTCTCATGGGGATCACCGAGTTCATTTTCTCAGTTCAACCAAGACATTATCAACTATGCAGCGCTCGAAAAAGATGTCGTGATCGTAGCTGCTGCAGGTAACACCAATGAGGACCTGGACTTCTACCCAGCCTCATATGAAAACGTGATTTCGGTGGGATCAAGTGATGGCAATGATAACAAGGCCGGTTATGCTACCTATAGCAGATTCATTGATCTGCTGGCACCCGGTACGGGTATCTACTCCACAAACAATAGCAACGGATATCTCTCAGCGCCAGGCTCAAGCTTTGCTTCACCGCAAGTGGCAGGTGCTGCTGCCCTGGTTAGACAGGTATTCCCTGAATACAGTGCCATACAAGTTGCTGAGCAGCTCAGGGTGACTGCAGATGATATCTATGATGTAGGTACTAACAATCAGTACCTGGGCATGCTTGGAAACGGCCGTCTTAATATGGAGCGAGCGTTGACCCAAACGGGCACCATCGCCATGCAGATGCAGGATATAGAGATCAGTGGCACTTTAGGGGACAATATATTCGCCGATGATACTGTCAGCCTGGGAGGCATTCTTCACAACTATATCAATACTGCTACTAACGTCGCTTTTAGCATTGTAAGTCGATCACCTTACGCAACCGTTTTGAGTGATGAAGTCTTTGTTGGCTTCATGCAGTCGGGGACCTCTATGACATTCTCGCCGGGTAGCTTCAAAGTCTACCTCGCAGAGAACACACCCAAAAATGAACGCATTGTTTTGCAGATCGACTTCATCGGCAATGGCTTCACAGATCGGCAATTCATCGTTTTTACAGCGAATCCTACTTTTCTCGATATTCAGGGAGGTAATGCAAGTGTCACGGCCAGCGATAATGGTAACCTTGGCTATGAGCAAGATGTATTCAAAAATGGACGAGGATTAAGGTACAATAGCCTTCTGATCTCAAATTTACTAGGTATCATAATAGCCACAGATACCGCTCATGTGGCAGATAATGCGGTCAATAACTTTCAAGGTGATACCCGTGACAATGACTTTGAGGCCTTGCAAGGACTCCAATACCTTTTTAACTCAACTGCCGACGACTATGCCCAGGGAAGTTTTGAAGTATCCAATGGTCAATTCAACATGACAGTTGAGCAGAAGGTCATGGGTTGGGATGATCTGGACGCTCTCTTCACAGAATATCGTCTTATCAATACCTCTGATAGCCTTCTAAGCAATGTCTATCTCGGTGCTATCGCCGATCTCAACCTTGGGTTTGTCATCGAAAATCGCACTGCTTATGACGCAGCAAACCACCTCGGATATACATACGATAATGCTGAGAGCATTTTTGCCGGAGTGGCGCTCTTATCAGGAGATATCTCAACATTTCGCGGGATAGATCAAGGGGATTATAATGGTAATACACCTGAGCTCGACGATATCTTATCTGATTCGCTGAAGTATGCCTTTGTCAGCTCTGGCTTTAGCAAAACCAACGCAGGCGTAGAAGGTGTTGGCAACTATGTGGGGCAAGTGATGGCTGCCCGTTTTAGTTCGCTTCCACCTAACACTCCCCAAAAGTCTGCCTTTGCTTACGTCTTTGGCACATCCCTGACCGAGCTACGATCCAATGCTGAAAAGGCTAAAGCAAGGTATCAGACTTTCCTAAACCAACCACCGATAATAGCAGAATACCAAACGTGCGAGGGTGAAGATATCACCGTTGTGCCTTCAGCTGGCAGTACATTTGACTATTATAACGATGTTGCACTCTCGCAAAGAATCGGATCAGGAGATACGCTAGAGGTGACTGGTATTACAAACAATCGCACGCTTTATGTAGTGAATACTGATAAAGCATACCTAGGTGACGCTAGAAGGGTGATCCTGGAAGTCACTCCAACTGTTGCCGCGTTCACTCTGCCTAGTGATACTTTGATCATAGATGAAAACTCAAGAAGTATTCAGATCAATGATGCGAGTACGAATGCTCAGCAATGGTCATGGGACTTTTCCAATGGCATTCTAAGTAGTCAGCAAAACCCTGTAGTTAACTTCGATGCACCAGGTGTTTACGAAATAAAACTGGAGGCCAGCAGCGGCGCAGGATGTACCGACAATACCTCACAGCTTCTGACCGTGGTGGCCCGCAACCCAAAGCCAACCGATCAAACCATACAATTCTGTGAAGGAGAGGTCGCTACGGTAGTGCCAGAAACATCAGGGACATTTCAGTTGTATCGCGATGAGCACCTTACTTCTTTGGTCGCTATCGGAGATATCTTCGAGCTAGAGGGTTTAGTCAGTGATACTCTACTTTACTTGACTAATGGAGTGGGTCAACTGGAAAGCCTTCCAGCAGAGATTTTTCTGCAACAATTAGACTTCCCTTCGGTAGTCACAGTAGGCCATGATCTTACTGACCTTAGCTTGAGTACAAACCTACTATTGACTGCTCAGGTCAACTCGACGACATCTATAGACTGGATCATCGATGGCAGTACCTTCAGTGGTGATACTATTCGTTACATATGGAACGGAACTCCTAACTTATCCATTGCAACAGAATTTCGGGATAGTAATACAGGATGTGAAGCAACCAAAACGTCACTATTGGCAACCGCTCCTTCTCCCACGCCAATATTGAATGACATTTCTGTATGTTCTAATGTGCCTGTCTCCCTTATGCCGGAAGGTGGGGATCAATTCATATTCTATGCCGATGAGAGCAAAACACAGATTCTGGCTAAAGGCAATGCTTTGGTCCTGGATGGTTTGGTTTCAGATACTACATTCTATGTTACCGGTATTGATCAAATTCTAGAGAGTGGTTTGGTACCTGTCTTTATTTATGTTGAAGCCTTTGTCGACACTATTCTGGTAAGCCCCGAACGACTCAACTTATCAGAAGAAAGTAATCAAGTAACCTTATCAGGAAAGTCGGCTGATGCAGTTGAGTGGATTTGGAGTATCAATGATACGTTCTTCGAATCAATCCGCTCTCCTAGCTTTTTTGTCGACTCAACTGGTGTTTACAATATCAAGCTTGAGTCGACTGACACTAACGGATGCAAAAGTGTTGCCTCTATCAATTACCAGGTGGTGAACGTAACGTCGATAGATCGCCAACAACCTACCATAATGATCTATCCTAATCCTACTTCTGGGTTGGTCAGAATACAAGGTGAAGAGCTCATCAAAGAAGCTCAAGTAGTGAATCTTGCTGGAAAGAAAGTCGCTAGTACCAAACTACTGAGTATAAAAAATCCGGAAATCAATCTGTCCCAATTAAATCAAGGCATCTATGTCATAGAGATCTACCTTCAAACGGGTGATGTCATTCGCAAAAAACTAATAAAATATTAGGCCTCCGGCTTATTTCTGAAAGTTCTGGCTACCAGCCAAAGTACTAAGACTATAAAAAAAATCAAGGCCCAGGTTCGGAGATCAAAATCCATTCGAGTCGTCTTAAGGTTTTGAGTAAATTACAAAATAATGTTGGGAAACATCCTTGATTGTTAGCTTAACGGCATCAAGACGTTACATCTATGAACAAAACCTTGTTATCATGAACTGGACAGTATACTTATCGGGAGAGATCCATTCCGAATGGCGAGAAGAAATCATGAACGGTGCAAAAGCAGAAAACTTGCCCATTGACTTTTTAACCCCCGTCACAGTACATCAGGCTAGTGATGATGCAGGCGATGTACTCGGGCTGGAGGAAAAACAGTTTTGGAAGGACCATAAGTCTGCAAAAGTGAATGCCATCAGGATCAAAAAGGGTATTGAAAAGTCGGATGTCGTAGTAGTGAAGTTTGGTGAGAAATATCGACAGTGGAATGCCGCTTTCGACGCAGGTCAGGCTGCCGCACTTGGAATTCCTTATATTGTTATTCACCCGGAGGAGTTTACCCATGCACTCAAAGAAGTAGATGCACAAGCCATGGCTACTTGTCAAACCAACGCCCAGGCGCTACACATCTTAAAGTATGTATCTACTCAGAAATAATCCATTCTGCACTGAATTAAACATTACAACTTCCAGCCTCTAGGGAACCAGCAGTACTGCTGTTTTTGGACTATTTCTGGGCTAAAAGCTACACTCAATTGTTAACGATAATAGGCGAATTTCGCTCCCTAAATTCCAAAATTGACATGCATTCGACCGTTCATCTTAAAATCCAAGCAGTAGCTCAATATCATTTCCGCGCCGATGAATTACTCATTAGCTTTAACGTCAGCTAATAGTAATAAGTCTTGAAAAAAGAAACCTGGAAAAAATACATTCACGAGGAGACAGGCAAAGAATATCAAATCTCCTCATTCGGAAAAGTCAAGAGCCAAGACAAAGACGGTAAACTCTATGAGCATACCTCTTACAAGAACAATGGCTACCGTTGTATCCCATATCGTAAGCCTAGTGGCAAAAATGGATTGATCTACCTACACAAGATCGTTGCAAACCTCTTTGTAGAGAATCCACATGGCTATAAGAAGCTAAAATTCGTCAATGGAGATTCCAACAACTGCATGGCCCACAATATCGAATGGATCAGCCCTGAGGAAGCACGAGAACTGAACAGAAGTCGTACTAAGCCTTATGACATTTACCCTGATTATTCTCCCAATGCTAAGCTCAGTAAGTCCAGAGTAGCTATCATCAAGAAAAGGATCAAAGAAAACGAGAAATCTGGCAAAACCAGGTGGAGCGTGTTGGCAAAGCAGTTTGGCATCAACTCACGTCATCTTTGGCAAATTAGAACAGGTAGGATTTGGTCCGGAATTAAGCCTTTGGATTGAGATTATCCCTCCTCGTACCCGAATACTTTCTTAAGTAGTTGTGTCACCCGCGCGGTAGGGTTCTCACGGATATTTGCCTCTTCCTGTCTGACAAGCGTAAAGAGCCCATCCAACGCCTTTTGTGTGGCATAGTCATCAAGATTCGGATTCACATCCTCCACAAAAGGTATTTTATTGTACTGTGTGACCAGGTCTCCGTAGTAGCGTGTAGCATTGGTTTGATCGAGTGCATTCTTCATTACCGGCTTGAACTTGGCCTGCAGTTCAGATCGGGTGGTACGCTCCAAAAACTGTGTTGCAGCATCCTGCTCTCCGTTAAGTAAGTTCCACGCATCCTGGATGGTCAATTGTTTGATCGCATTGACAAAGATTGGTTTTGCCTGCTTGGCTGCCTCTTCAGCACCACGATTGAGCGTTAGCACGAATTTATCTACCTCCTTTCCTAAGCCAATATCTCTCAGTGTATTCTCCACTTTCTGAACTTCCGGAGGAAAGGGGATCTTGATCAGTGGATTGCCGAAAAAGCCATCGGTGGCTGAAGCACTGTTGGCCCCCTTGGTTATTCCCTGGACGAGCGCTTCCTTTAGCCCTGACGAAACCTCAAAAGTGGTCGGCTTATCATCCTCCAGGTAATCATTGAGTGCCTGGGTGATTTGTTGAGTAGTACAAGCACTGGCCACTGTCACAAGTAGTACCAGAGACATTAAATGTCTTATCATAATGATTCGTCCTTTTGGCTTCATATTTAGCATCTTCAAACTTAGTGAATAAGGATAACTTTACACCCGACTTAAATATCCTGAAATGAATAGAATTACTGCGGAGATCATTACTATAGGAGACGAAATCCTCTACGGTCAAATACTTGATACCAACGCAAAATGGATGAGCGAGGCACTCGATGAAATTGGTGTGAGAACAATCAGACGTACAACCATCGGTGACAATGAAGTGGATATCCTTAAAGCTTTTGAGGAGGCTGAAGCGAGAGTAGATATTGTATTGATCACGGGTGGCTTGGGCCCTACAAAAGATGATCTAACCAAGCCATGTCTGGCCAAGTATTTTAAATGTGACATGGAGTTGGACGCTTCCGCACTAGATGATGTCATAAGGATATTCGAAAGCAAGGGTCGTGAACTCACAGATATCAACCGTTTGCAAGCAGTGCTCCCAACTGCTTGTCAAAAGGTGACCAACGCAGTGGGCAGTGCACCAGGGATGTGGTTTCACCACGAAGGAACCGTTTTTGTCTCAATGCCCGGTGTACCGTACGAGATGAAGATGATGATGACCAACCATATTATACCTAAGCTTCAGGACACCTTCAAAATGCCCGTCATTTATCATAAGATCATCAAAACGATTGGTATCGGGGAGTCATGGCTCGCAGACATAATTGATGGGTGGGCAGAGGGCCTACCGGAAAACATGTCGTTGGCCTATCTTCCAAGTCTCTCACAGGTGAAGCTGCGAATCACAGCAGTTGGCGAGGTTAAGGAGGAACTTATAAAAGAGGTTGCAGATCAGGTCGAGTTGGTCAAACCCTTGATCAGCCAATACATATTCGGGTACGATCAAGATACCATCGAATCGGTCATAGGTAGTCGATTGAAGGAAGAGGGATTGACGGTATCAACCGCAGAAAGTTGCTCGGGAGGCTACCTGGCTCATATGATCACGAGTGTACCCGGTAGTTCAGCTTATTTCATTGGCTCTGTTGTCAGCTATCACAATGATATCAAGATAGGTCAACTAGGTGTGAAAATGTCTACGCTGACAGAGCATGGAGCCGTGAGTGAGCAGACTGTTAAGGAGATGGCCTCAAGTATAAGGCAGAAATTTAATACCAATATAGGATTGGCGACAAGTGGGGTTGCAGGGCCTGGTGGAGGAAGCAAAGAAAAGCCAGTAGGAACTGTATGGATAGCCTACTCCGATGGTGAAAACTGTGTAGCACGAAAGCTGCAACTCGGTACTGAGCGCACTCTCAATATTCAGCTATCTGCAATTCATTGTCTCAATCTCATGAGACAACAACTCAACGCGAAAACTGAAATCGCAATTTAGAACGAAGATGAGGTGAATTTTGGTTTTACAGTTATTATTAAAATAAAAACTCACTTATACAAAATATTATTCCTAATCCAGTCATAAACCTCGTGATTTGTTAAGGATAATTCGGAAATCAAATCTGATTAATTAGCTAAATTTGTCATAAACACATTTGACCCTGCAAACGATTGTAACATGGCGACAGTAGAGATGGTAATGCCCAAAATGGGCGAAAGTATCATGGAAGGTACTATCCTCACATGGTTGAAAAAAGAAGGGGAGGAAATAGAAGAGGAAGAGTCGGTACTGGAAGTAGCCACCGACAAGGTAGATACAGAGGTACCTAGCTCACATGGTGGAGTACTCAAGCAGATTCTTGCCCAGGAAGGTGATGTGGTCAAAGTAGGGCACCCGATTGCCGTCATCGAAATTGCAGGTACTAATGGTGCTGCAACTGAAGCACCAATTGATACGCAGGAGGCAGCTGAAGCAGCTTCGGCCATTCTGGAAGAAGCAGTGCAAAATCATTCGGCCCTTTCAGAACAAACTGAGGCTGTCAATATTACGTCCTCGGCCAATCGTTTTTATTCACCTTTGGTCAAAAACATTGCTAAAGAGGAAGGTATTGATCAGGCGGAGCTCGATACCATTCCGGGTACGGGAAAAGATGGCAGGGTCACCAAAAATGATATGCTGGCCTATCTCAAATCGCGCCAGTCTGTTCCTTCTACCACAACGACGGCAGCAGCTCCAAGACCTCAACCTGCTCCGGTCCCACTTACGGTATCAGGCGAAGATGAGATCATAGAGATGGATCGCATGCGTCAAATGATTGCCGAGCGGATGGTTGCCTCGAAGCATACAAGTCCACATGTCACGTCATTCGTAGAAGCAGACCTCACTAATGTGGTGAGCTGGCGAAACAAGATGAAAAATGTTTTCAAAGAAAGAGAAGGCCAGGCACTGACATTTACACCTATCTTCATTGAGGCTGTTGTCAAAGCGATCAAAGATTACCCAATGATCAACATCTCCGTCGATGGGGACAAGATCATCAAACGAGGATCCATCAACATAGGTATGGCGGTAGCCTTACCTACCGGGAATCTGATCGTACCCGTAATTCACAATGCAGACAAGCTAAGCTTGCTTGGCATTGTTGAAAAGGTCAACGATCTCGCCAAACGTGCCAGGGAAAACAAGCTTAAGCCAGATGAGCTTAGCGGAGGTACTTACACCATTTCCAATGTCGGATCTTTTGGTAATGTAATGGGTACACCCATCATCATGCAGCCTCAGGTAGCTATAATGGCGGTCGGAGCAATTCGAAAAAAGCCAGCTGTGATTGAAACCCCACAAGGCGACTTTATTGGTATTCGTCATCAGATGTTTATGAGTCATTCTTATGACCATCGTGTGGTAGATGGAGCACTTGGTGGCATGTTTGTGCGCAGAGTAGCTGACTATCTCGAGCAATTTGATAAAGACCGAACTATTTAATTGCTCAATGGCAATTAATAAGGAAGGTTTCAAAGACTATTTCTCCACACAATCAGATATCTACAAAGCATATCGTCCGAGCTATCCTAAGGGGCTATTCACTTATCTTAGTAGCATAGTTGAAAATCGCCAACTGGCTTGGGACGTAGCTACGGGAAATGGGCAGGCAGCTATCGGTTTAAGTCCCCATTTCGAACACATCTATGCTACTGACGCCAGTGCTAACCAGGTGAACAAGGCGAGTACAGTATCCAATATTGAATACAAAATTGAAAAAGCAGAGGACTGTTCACTTCCTGATCAATCTGTTGACCTGATCACCGTCGCGCAGGCAATACACTGGTTTGATTTTGAAGCCTTCTATTCTCGAGCGAGAAAAGCGATCAAACCTCAAGGTATACTGGCTATTTGGTGCTACGGATTGATCAGGTTTGAAAATGAAGCACTTGACCAACTCATAGCAGATTTTTATCATAGGATAGTTGGCGACTACTGGCCCCAGGAAAGGGCCCACGTCGATGCAAAGTACAAGACCATTCCCTTTCCGGTCAAAGAGATATCAGACATTCCCCACTTTGAGATTAGACTGGCTTATAGCCGGGGTGCGCTTATCAATTATCTAAGTACATGGTCAGGGGTTAAAAACTATATCAATACAAACGGATTGAATCCGCTGACTAAACTAGACGCTCAGATAGCACAACTAGATATGAAAGAGTTCAAAGCCTTTTTCCCAGTACATATACGCATCGGCCAATTCGAATGAACCTACAATTGATCAATCAACACTTGGTCTTCTCCGTTAGCAACTGCTGCTCTTTCTTGACTAGAGACATAAGTGATTTATCTTCTGAAATGAATGTCATTGACTACATCTTTAGTACTAGCGTCATGGAGGTTCTTTGCTTGTAAGAGCAATTGTTATGGCTTACAAGCGTGAACGAACAAAAAGCCAACAAGGACGCACAGGCTGAGAAGTCTCATATCAGGAGTTTAGAAAGGGTAGAATACAGGTATGAGTAAGGTAGCCAAAATCCAAAAAACAAGACTCAGGAGTGCGCCTACTCTAAAAAAATCAGTGAACCGGTATTGGCCGGCGCTATAGACCATTGTATTGGTCTGATAACCAATAGGTGTCAATAAACTGGCCGAAGCGGCAAAGGTTACTGCCATCAAAAAAGGAATTGGGCTCAAATCAAGTTGGGCGGCAATGGCAATGGCAATAGGTGCGATCAAGGCAGCAGTAGCATTATTAGACATGACTTCAGTAAGCAGCATGGTAAGCAAGTAAAGACCTGAGATGATAGCCACAGGCCCGAACACCCCAAGCTGTGAGATGGTAAAATCCGCAGCAGCTTGGGCCAGCCCGCTATTGTTCATAGCTACACCCATGCTCAACGCCCCTGCCAAAAGGAAGACAATCTTCCAGTTTATGGCATCATATACATCCTTCATACTCATATGGCCAAGCACTACCAAAAGGACCGTACCGGCCAGCGTACCCATCATGATAGGAACCACGTTGAGAGTAGCCAGCGTGACCACTGCAGCGATCACTCCTCCTACAACGGCAAATCTTTTCTTATTAAAATCGATAAAGGCATCCTCAGAGAGGATAATGAAAGGGCTATCCGGATTGCTTTCTATTTTCTTGAGTTGCTCTACAAAGTGCTTCTTGACTTCTGCTAAGATCACATCACCCGCCTTGAGTTTGACACGATGAAGATCTTCATGCAACACTTCCTCTCTATGTCTTATGGCTAGGGGAACACCTCTGTACCTCCTCCTAAAGTCCATCTCTTGTAGCGACTTACCTTCAAATTCAGAGTTTGAAGTGATCACCATCTCCACCAGTGTACTGTCTTTACTTTGAAAGGAATCGTCACTGATTGAGATACCCGTGTTGACGTCCACACTCACACGATCCTTGAGCTGCTTCAATTTATGAACATCACAGCGCACCTTTAGGATATCACCTTTTTTCAAACGCATATCACCAGCAGGCAGAGAAAACTGTGCTCCCCTCCTTCTGATCTCTATGATATCCATCTCCAGTTCCTTCACAAGAGCAGTATCCATGATCTTCTTTCCAATACTATCCGCCCCCTCACGAAGTACGATCTCTGTCAGATACTCCCTCATTTCAAACTCCTCCTTCAGGCTGTCTTTCCTATTTTGCGGTAGCAACTTGCGTCCTATCAATACAAAATAGAGCAGGCCCGTACCCAGAAAAACCAAACCAAGAGGGGTCATCTGAAACATAGAAAAGCCTGCAACACCATTGTCTTCAGCAATCCCACTTACCAGAATATTGGTGGATGTCCCAATGAGTGAACAGGTGCCACCAAATATGGAAGCGTATGAGAGTGGGATCAACATCTTGGATGGCGCCTGCCCCGTGCTATGGGCCATCTGAATGATCACGGGTATCAAAACCGCCACAACGGGGGTGTTATTAACAAATGCTGAAATAATGCCAATGAACAATAGCAACAGCACCATACCCAGGATTGGGTTTTTACGGATACGCGGGGAGAGTTGTACACCGAGTGATTGAAGGGCGCCTGTCCTGAGTATGGCTTCACTTAGGACAAACATGAAAGCAACCGTAATTGTAGCAGGATTGCTAAATCCTGCTACACCTTCCTCGGCGCTGATCACTCCTGATCCTACCAAAAGTACGACGATCAAGAGCGCCACAAGGTCAATGCTCAACCATTCTGTTGTGAAAAGTACTACCGCGAGCAGGGCTATTGCCAATACGATGTAAGCCTCAATCCCCATGAAGGCTCGAAAATAGTATAAATATCTATTTCCCTATAGAATTAGTAGGATAATAAAACATAACTGTACTATGCAAAAGTCACTCTTGCTGAATGACCTTGTCCAGAGTAGCTGTCTTTAGCATCTCCACAGATTTGTTTCTTACCTCAAAAAACACCTTTCTGATACTACATGTGTGTTCATCTTTACACTCCTCACAGCGCTCATAGTGTTTGTAGCTCACACATGGCAGCAACGCAATAGGGCCGTCCATCAATCGCATGATGTCTGCCATATTCACATCACACGTCTCTTTTATCATGTAGTATCCACCACCCTTGCCCTTCTTACTTCCAAGCCAACCAGCATTTTTAAGCTCAAGCAGTATTGCCTCCAGAAACTTCTGCGGTATATTCTCTTCCTGTGCTATATCCCCAATCGTAATGGGGCCCTGACCGTGCTTCCTGGCTAGATGGACCATGGCATTGATCGCATACTTCGCCTTTTTTGACATCATTGGTGCTATGGTTGACTCCTACCGGAAATTAGCCCAATTCTTCCAGAAACTCGTAGATAGTATTGTATATGTAGGCCAGTTGTTCATTGTCGATAATGTACGGCGGTATGATGTAAATGACATTTCCCAGAGGGCGAAGAAGGATATCCCTCTCCAAAAAATAAGGATACAGCTTGTGTCTGGCCTCATTAACATAAGATGTCTCGCCGAAATTTGATAGCTCAAAAGCCAATATTGTTCCTATGACCCTGGGGTTAGCCACATGTTTATGCCCCTTGAGTCTACCGGCAAATAGCTCATGCTGCTGGTTGATCCTGTGGATATGATTGTTTGTTTCCTGTTCCATCAACAACTCAAAGCTGGCATTAGCTGCCGCACAGGCCATAGGATTAGCTGTGAATGAATGACCATGGAAGAAGGTCTTCATAAGATCACCACTTCGATATGCTTCGATGATATGAGATGTACAGGTAGTCACACCCATCGCCATAGCACCTCCTGTAAGACCTTTGCTCAGGCACATGATGTCAGGTTTGTGTACAAGAAAGTCAGACGCGAAGAGCTTACCAAGCCGACCGAAACCGGTCATCACCTCATCAGCAATACAAATGATGTCGTTTGCTTGTGCTTTGGTGATCATCCTGTCCAGTAAGTCAACACTATACACACGCATCCCCGAGGCACCCTGAACAATCGGTTCGAATATAAAGGCTGCTACATCTCCTCCTTCAATTATCTGATCAAAATGAGCTTCCACCTCAGCCTCTAACTCCTCAGTCGGAAATTTCAAAAACTCCACATCAAACAAGAATGGAGCAAAAGGTTCAGTAAAGGGCCCCCTGTCGCCTACCGACATTGATCCAAATGTATCACCATGATAAGCACCATCAATAGCGATGATCCTATTGCGTTTTTCACCACGGTTGTACCAATATTGGAAGGCCATTTTCATTGCTACTTCACAGGCGGTACTTCCATCGTCGCTATAAAAAACCTTGTCCTGATTTTGAGGTAGGACACTCAGTAGATTCTCAGCTAACTTTACAGCAGGCTCATGGCTAAACCCCGCGAAAATCACGTGCTCTAGTGTTGCCGCCTGATCAGCAATAGCCTGGGCAATCCTGGGATGACTGTGCCCATGCAGATTGACCCACCATGACGATATCGCGTCAATTATCTTTCGACCATTTTCCAGTTCCAGGTAGACTCCTCCGGCCTTTTTCACTGGTAGAGGATCGGCACTTCCCACCAGAGGAGTGAATGGATGCCAAATGCTTTCTTTATCTCTATTGATCCAACTCATCTAACGATTTCTTTAGTAATTGACCATACTGCCGTACAACTTCTTTTGTTACGGTATTGAACTGAGGCACTTTGAGTATACAGCTTAAGCCGGTTTGATGCAGGATCACGTTCTCTGTTTCACTGTTGGCAGGCCCATTAAAAATGATACCTGTTACATCAATGTCCCTTTTTAACAACACCTCAACAGAGAGCAGGGTATGATTAATACTACCCAGGTACGTGTTGGATACCAGTATCAAGGGTAATCTCAACTGCTCGATAAGGTCAATCATCAGGTCGTCATCATTGAGAGGCACCATCAACCCTCCTGCTCCCTCTACTATCAAAGGGCGACTTAATTCCGGTAGGTGAAAATCTGCAAGGTCTATGTGTACACCATCAATGCGAGCAGAAGCATGAGGAGAAGCTGGTGTATGAAGCAACCACCTCTCCTTCAGAAAACTCGAATTTTTATTGCTAACCAGAGATTGTACTGTTTCAGTATCACGCGGTTCACCAGACTGCACTGGCTTCCAATAGTCTGCCTCCAATCCCTCTACTAGCATCGTGCTGATCAAAGTCTTGCCGCTATCAGTCCCTATGGCCGAAACAAAATACCTATGATCTGACATACTTCTGGCTTAAATCAATGACTTCAACTTATGAACAAGTTTGATAATCTCATCATCAGCATTGTGTGTATGAAGGCTTATCCTTAGTCTCTCAGCTCCTTGCTTTACTGTAGGCGCAAGAATGGGTCGAATGTCAAAGCCATCATTTTGCAATGATGAAGCTATGTCCTTGATCCTTTCATTGCCTGGAACAATCAATGGTTGAATGGCAGTAACACTACCTGGATATTGAGCAGCATCAACAAAATCGCATTGATCTATCTCTCTCCTGAAGAGGTCTATTTTCTTTAACAATTGATCATTCAGTTCTGGGTAGTCATATAGATACTCAAAGGCCTGTTCAATACTTATAACGCTATGAATGGGCATTGCGGTAGTATATACAAATGGCCTGGCGAAATTGATCAGGTATTTGACCAGGGTCTCGCTACCGCAAACACAAGCGCCATGAACTCCCATTGCCTTACCAAAAGTATGCACCCTGGCAAACACTTTATCTGCATAACCTATTTCATTGAGGTAGCCATTGCCATGTTTGCCCATCACTCCGGTACTGTGAGCTTCATCCACGATGAGATTAGCTCCATAATATCGGCACACATCATATATCTGCTCTACCGGAGCAATATCACCATCCATGGAGTAGACAGTCTCTATGACTACAAAGACCTCTCCGTGATTAGCCACTTGCTTGAGTTTGATCTCAAGGTCTTTAACATCATTGTGTCGGAAAGGACGTGCTTCGGCCTTACTCATCCAGGCACCTTCTTTCAGACAAACATGACTTAGGTGATCGTAGAGTATAGTATCACCCTGACCTGCTATAGAAGAAACAATTGCAAGGTTGGCCGTGTATCCGGAATTGAATAGCAATGCACTATCCGCATTGAAATGAGCTGCAAGGTCCTTTTCAACCTTTTCTGCTAAAGTGCTATTACCCGACAGTAATCTTGATCCACTGCTCCCATTTTTGTTTACTGCATTGATGCGCTGATGTCGGTATTGGATCCGATTGAAAAGCTCCTCAGACCGGGCCAGTCCCAGATAATCATTCGAAACAAAATCGAATGGTAAGTTGCGGGTCTGAAGGCTTCTCAAATTTCCGGCGATCTCTCGCTCGAGTATTTTGCCTTCAAACTTCTTCATCACCTCTTGCATAACGTAAATTTAACTGCACAAAGCTTAACAAGACTGACATTGTAGCAGGAATTGGTAAGACTATATTTGCGCGTGCAAATAAAGACCGCTTATGTCACGATTTTATTCTTCCTAGCTAGTATTGTAGCTAACGGTCAGGATCAAAAGAAGATGGAGACGCTCCATCTTACTGTTGATAATGACGCTTTTCTTTTCTCAGAAACAGATTGGTACTATTCCAGCGGCATTTATGCGAGCTATCGCCGAGTGATCAATCAAGAATCTGCTTTAGTCAATCTGTTCCCCAAAAAACAGAAAAAGGTCATTCGAACAGTTGGGATTGCTCACCAGGTCTATACTCCTATGCTGTTTAGCAGTCCTTTGGTACAACTCTATGACAGGCCTCATGCTGCCATACTTCGGTTTGATTACGGTTTGTCATACGCCAATGCAAGATCGGTATTCAGCGTGCTTGGTAGCCTTGGCTGGATGGGCCCTGCAATTGGTACCGGATCTATGTTGGTTTGGTTTCATGGCGCAGTAGGCTGGAAAACACCAAGGGGCTGGGAGTATCAAATAAGCAACTCGCCAGTCGTTCAGCTCAGTCTGGACTGGAAAAGGACCTTTTATTCAGATGAGGGCATTGATTTCAGTTTGATAGCCGAAGGAGAAATAGGAACTGTTTTTGTTAACTCCACTGCTGGTTTAGAGACCAGAGTAGGTAAGTTTCTACCCATAGGTCATTCATCGAGATTTGATCAATTCACGGATTCGAGGGTTCCAAAGAAGTTAATCGAGCTTTTCCTGGTTTTGGGAGGCAGCTTTGAATACGTGTTTTACAATGCTACTATAGAGGGGGGATTCATTGGACCTGATTCTCCTCATGTAGAAACGCCCACTTCATGGATTAGAAATGCCCATTTCGGCCTTGGCTTGGGAGGTAATCGTCTTGATGGCATGTTACTGCTCAACTATCGGTCTGCTACTACAAGGGAGGCTTCCAGACATAAGTTTGTGTCAATCAAATTGAATTACCGTCTGTAGTCGCTTCATCCAATTTTGGCTAATTTTGATCGTTGACAAACAAAAAATAGGTTTATGAAAAAGATACTACTTGTATTAATAGTAACCAGTCTACCACTAATGAGAGTCCAGGCCCAAGGACTTGGCATTGGTCTTAAAGGCGGGCTTAATTTTGCGAATCAGAGTATTGGAGATTTTCAAGGTGATGTAAGCTCAAGAACAGGCTTTCATGGAGGCTTGTATGCGCACATCAGCCTCGGTAAGTTTGGAGTACAGCCTGAGATACTCTATTCCACTGTAGGCAGTGAATTCGACTTGTCAGGAGTAGCTGATGATATTGAGAATAGGTCGGCTTATTTTACCATTCCGCTATTACTGCGTCTTAATATCGCTTTCTTAAATATCCATGCCGGACCTCAATTCGGTATTTTGGTTAATGCTGAAACTGAGGATAACGGTGTGGTAGAAGATGTCAAAGATCAATACAAGTCAGGAGACTTTAGTATCGCGGCAGGTGTTGGGGCTAATCTTCCTTTCAATCTCAATGTGACAGCTAGGTATGTAGCAGGATTAAGTGACGTTAACGACAATTTGACGAATCTCGGAGACATCTCTAATTCCACGTTTCAACTGTCTTTAGGGTATCGACTCATCGGAAAAGAATAGAACCAGAACAGATCGAGAATCAAAAAAGGCTCATTCTTACCAGAATGAGCCTTTTTATGTTTCAGGTAAGTAAGATGCTATACGTGCATCCACTCTTTCTTTGCTAATAATTCTTCTTCTGTTTCCGGATAATCAGGATCATCTACGCAGCAATCTACGGGGCATACAGCCGCACATTGGGGTTCTTCATGAAAACCAGTACACTCAGTACACTTACCTGAAACTATATAATAAAATTCATCAGAATAGGGCTCCTGGGCTTCATTACCGTCTACCTCATTCCCGTCTTCTAACTCCACT
Organism: Flammeovirgaceae bacterium UBA6059; assembly: GCA_002435755.1. Lineage (GTDB taxonomy): Bacteria > Bacteroidota > Bacteroidia > Cytophagales > Cyclobacteriaceae > UBA6059. The sequence continues at coordinate 218,336 of DIYH01000040.1, read as the reverse complement.
TTCTCTAGACTTGTACCACCGGCCCAAGTCCATTCTACTCCACCTTCATAGATGGCCGTATTTGGGCATTCCGGCTCACATGCACCACAGTTGATACATTCGTCTGTTATCATTATTGCCATAAGCGTATAATTCTCATTTAAATCGTGCGCAAAACTAGTTTCTAACTAAAAAACTAACCAATTAATTCATTGTTTAATTGATTACATAGAAATGCCCTGAATCATGGCTGGTTAGGGTTATCAAAACACTTCAAACCTTCTCAAAATAACTAATTTCGCCTCATGCAATTAGAGCAGAGAATTGAGGCATTAGAAGCACTCGGGAATAGAATAAGATCAATAGACCAAGAGGAAAAAGACCGACTCAATGCTACTGCGGTCAATGAAAATGCCTGGTTCACTAGTAAAAGTATCAACACAGCATTCAAAGGATTGATAGAGTTCCTAAAGCCTAACCTGATTGAGGCCTGGCTTTCAGATTATTCGATCAGAGATCAAGGAAGGTCTGTCGGTATCGTGATGGCTGGTAATATACCTATGGTAGGTTTTCATGATTTATTATGTGTTCTCCTATCGGGAAACAAAGCAATGGTCAAGCTAAGTTCAAGTGATTCAATCCTGGTAAGACAATTGATCCAATGGCTGGTAGAGATTGATCCAGTCTTCCATGAGGTTATCGCTATAGAAGAAAGGCTAAACAAAGCTGCTGCGATCATCGCTACTGGCAGTGATAATACCGCTAGATACTTTAAGTACTATTTCGGCAAGAAACCGTATATCATCCGCCAAAATCGCACTTCGGTAGCAGTGCTTACTGGTAAAGAATCTGAAAAAGAAATTCGTGGACTGGCGGATGACATTTTCACCTATTATGGATTAGGCTGTCGCAATGTCTCTAAACTATTCCTTCCAGTTGGGTTCGATTTTCAATCTTTTTTAGATCAACTCTCGAACACTCCACATCAGAATATCACTGAGCATCATAAGTACCGAAACAATTACGACTATAATAAAAGTATCTACCTGGTCAATGGTGATGAACATTTAGATACGGGATTTGCATTATTGAAATCAGAAAAATCGCAACTTGTATCACCGATAAGTGTGCTCTATTATGACACCTACGAATCTCCTCAGCAACTACAATTAACACTTGCCGGGTATCAAGATAAGATCCAATGTGTTGTTAGTTCAGCCGAATGGCTGGATACAACCTTTTCCTTTGGAGAAACCCAAACTCCTCAACTCAATGACTATGCAGATGGAGTTGATACAATGCAGTTTTTGAGCAATCTCAAATAATCTAACAATACGCCCAGGCTGTGTGTTTTTTCACTATAAGAAGAGTAGAATTATTTATGATTGAAATGAACTATTTTTGGGGAGCCAAGAATGAGTTGTAAACGTCAATCAGTCTTTAGATCAAAGATCATTATATAAGTGTTGATTCGGAATCAATTGGTTTGAGCAGCACAGGTTAAGGAGCTATAATAAGACGTTACTAATATCAAAATAACATCTGCCATAATATTGAAATGACCGTAACATGAGCATGTATAACGACTATATCAAGGAAATCGAAGAACGAAAAGAACAAGGACTTCACGCCAAGCCAATCGATGATGGCGCATTGCTAGGTGAAATCATAGAACAAATCAAAGACACGAATAATGAGTATCGTAAGGATTCTTTGCGCTTCTTCATTTATAATACCTTGCCAGGCACTACAAGTGCTGCTGGTGCAAAGGCAAAATTCTTAAAAGAGATCATTCTTGGTGAGTCTGTTTTTGACGAGATCAGCGCAACGTTTGCCTTTGAGCTTTTGTCACACATGAAAGGTGGGCCATCTGTTGAGGTGCTTTTGGATCTGGCGTTAGGAGATGATTCGACCATAGCCGAACAAGCTGCAAAAGTGCTTAAGACCCAGGTCTTCTTGTATGATGCTGATACTGAGCGACTGGAAAAAGCTTTCAAAAGTGGAAATGCAGTAGCAAAAGACTTATTAGAGAGCTATGCCAAGGCGGAGTTCTTTACGGAGCTTCCTGATGTAGAGGAAGAAATTGAGGTAGTAACCTATATCGCTGGTGAAGGAGACATTTCTACCGACTTGCTCTCACCTGGAGCCGATGCACATTCTAGATCAGACCGTGAGTTGCATGGTCAGTGTATTTTTGAGCACAACAAAGAGATGCAAGCAGAGCTCTCTGCGTTAAAAGAAAAGCATCCTGATAAGCGTGTGATGCTTATAGCTGAAAAAGGTACAATGGGCGTGGGTTCTTCAAGAATGTCTGGTGTGAACAACGTGGCATTGTGGACCGGTATTCAAGCCAGTCCTTATGTCCCCTTCATCAATATTGCTCCGATCATCGCAGGAACCAACGGCATATCCCCGATCTTCCTGACAACAGTCGGTGTTACCGGTGGTATTGGCATTGACCTTAAAAACTGGGTGAAAAAGACCGATTCAGAAGGTAATGTAGTTATGGATGCAGATGGCGAACCGGTACTTGAAGAAGCATACTCAGTAGCTACAGGTACTGTTCTTACCATCAATACTAAAAAGAAAAAGCTTTACAACGGAGATAAGGAGCTGCTTGATATTTCTTCTTCATTGACACCTCAGAAAGTAGAATTCATCAAAGCTGGTGGTTCTTATGCTGTTGTGTTTGGGAAAAAACTACAAACATTTGCTGCTAAGACACTGGATATAGAAGTTCCTACCGTTTTTGCTCCATCAAAAGAGATTTCCAAAGAAGGACAGGGTCTCACCGCTGTTGAAAAGATTTTCAACAAAAATGCTGTAGGTACCACTCCGGGTAAAACACTTTACGCTGGATCTGATGTCCGGGTAGAAGTAAACATTGTAGGGTCCCAGGATACCACAGGTTTGATGACTTCTCAGGAGTTAGAGGCAATGGCGGCTACTACTATTTCACCGATTGTAGATGGTGCCTACCAATCCGGGTGTCACACCGCTTCGGTTTGGGATAGTAAGGCACAAGCCAATATTCCAAAGTTGATGAAGTTCATGAATGACTTTGGGCTCATCACGGGTCGTGACCCTCGTGGTGTGTATCATGCCATGACCGATGTGATACATAAAGTGCTGAATGACATTACAGTAGATGATTGGGCAGTTATTATTGGTGGCGACTCTCACACCAGGATGTCAAAAGGTGTGGCCTTTGGTGCAGATTCAGGAACAGTAGCGCTCGCACTCGCCACTGGTGAGGCCTCCATGCCAATCCCCGAATCTGTGAAGGTAACTTTCAAAGGTGAGATGAAACCTTATATGGATTTCCGTGATGTTGTACACGCCACTCAAGCGCAGATGCTCAAGCAGTTTGATGGGGAGAATGTATTCCAGGGAAGGGTCATCGAGGTGCATATAGGAACACTTACCTCTGATCAAGCCTTCACGTTCACTGACTGGACAGCCGAGATGAAAGCAAAAGCTTCTATTTGCATTTCTGAGGATGAGACACTTATTGAGTCATTGGAGATTGCTAAAGGCAGGATCCAGATCATGATCGAGAAAGGCATGGATAATGAGAAGCAAGTCCTACAAGGGTTGATCGACATTGCTGATAAGCGAATCTCAGAGATCAGATCAGGTGAAAAGCCAGCACTTACCCCGGATGCAAATGCTAATTACTATGCGGAAGTGGTTGTGGATCTCGATATCGTTGGTGAACCAATGATTGCAGATCCTGATGTCAACAACATTGATGTGTCGAAAAGATACACTCACGATACGATCAGACCACTTTCTTACTACGGTGGAGAAAAGAAGGTAGACCTTGGTTTTGTAGGCTCATGTATGGTCCATAAGGGGGACATGAAAATCCTTGCCCAAATGCTTAAAAACGTCGAAAAACAACAAGGCAAGGTCCAATTCCAGGCCCCACTAGTTGTAGCACCGCCTACCTATAATATTGTGGACGAACTGAAAGAGGAGGGCGACTGGGAAGTCCTTCGAAAGTACTCCGGCTTTGAATTTGATGATGACGCACCTAAAGCAGCAGCGCGAACGAAGTACGAAAACATCCTTTATTTAGAACGTCCCGGATGTAATCTATGTATGGGCAACCAGGAAAAGGCAGCCCCGGGTGATACGGTAATGGCAACTTCAACTCGTCTGTTTAAGGGAAGAGTAGTAAAGGATGCTGACGAGAAAAAAGGAGAATCTCTACTTTCTTCAACACCTGTTGTAGTGCTTTCAACCATTCTCGGTAGGACACCCAAAATGGACGAATATGAAGCAGCTGTAGAGGGTATAGACTTAACCAAATTCAAACCTTCCGGTAAGCAACTGGTACGATAGTAGAATACCTAAAGCAAGAAGCAGAGCCCGAGACTAAGTCTTGGGCTTTTTTGTTACTCAACTCACTAATACCTAACTGATCGGGTCATAGAACTAAATTGACTCTCATTTATGTTTATTTTAGATATTATTCATGCTTAAACATACTTTCAATGCCACAGGACTTTCTTGGAATCGAAAAACAACTACAGTCACAATTAGGTGACCAGAAATACTTCAGCCTATTTGAACTTTCAAAAAAAGAAGAGGTAGTTAAAAGACTCCCCTACTCTATTCGGATCCTTCTAGAAAACGTCATTCGTAATTATGATGGTTTTACGGTAACCGAAGAGCACATCAATACGGTATTGAATTGGAAAGTGACCGCAGGTATCAAGGATATCCCATATACTCCGGCACGTGTCTTGATGCAGGATTTTACCGGGGTACCTGCTGTGGTAGATATTGCGTCTATACGGGCTGAAGTAGGAAGAAAAGGAAAAGACACCTCTAAGACCAACCCTGTAGTACCAGCCGATATGGTTATTGACCACTCGGTGATGGTCGAACACTTCGGAACACCTGATTCCTACCAAAAGAATGTAGACTTAGAGTATCAGCGAAATGAAGAAAGATACAAGCTCCTTAAATGGGCCCAGCAGGCATTCACCAACTTCTCGGTAGTACCTCCGGGCATGGGTATCTGCCATCAGGTTAACCTGGAGTACCTGGCTAAAGGTGTGATTGATAGAGATGGGTATCTATTCCCGGATACATTAGTAGGTACCGACTCTCATACTCCTATGGTCAATGGAATTGGAGTACTCGGTTGGGGTGTCGGGGGTATAGAAGCAGAAGCAGCCATGCTTGGTCAACCTATCTACATGATACTGCCAGAGGTGATCGGGTTAAAAATCACTGGTAAGATGGTCGAGGGCACGACCTCCACCGATTTGGTACTGACGATCACACGACTTCTTCGAGATTATGGTGTTGTTGGTAAGATCGTTGAGGTGTTCGGACCAGGTCTTGCCAACCTGGCAGTGACAGACCGTGCTACCATTTCGAATATGTCACCTGAATTTGGCTGTACGGATACTCACTGGCCTATCGATGATCAGACGCTCGATTATATGAGAAAGACCAATCGGCCCGAAGCGCACATCGATATGGTAGAAGCCTACGCAAAGACTAACCTTCTTTGGAGGGATGATAATGCAGAAATCGAGTACACCGATGTGATACAACTGGATTTAGGCACTGTGGAACCGACCATCTCAGGCCCAAAAAGACCCCAGGACAAGATATTGTTGCGTGAAGCAAAAGGTCAGATTGACAATCTACTTACAGAATACGATTCAAAACGACAGAGTATCGATATTAATACGAAGGATCATGGAGGTTTTACCTTAGATGAAGCTTCTGTAGTCATTGCAGCGATCACCTCTTGCACCAACACCTCTAACCCGAGTGTCATGTTAGGAGCTGGTTTGGTCGCCAAAAAAGCACTCAAAAAAGGACTCAAAGTAAAACCATGGGTCAAGACTTCTTTAGCACCCGGTTCGCGCGTAGTGACTGAATACCTGGAAAAGTCAGGATTGCTAACTGACCTGGAAGCATTGAAGTTCTACGTTGTAGGTTACGGTTGTACTACCTGTATTGGTAATTCAGGAGATATGATCCCTGAAGTACAACAAGCAGTGATTGATAATGATATGATTGTTTGTTCTGCCCTATCGGGAAATAGGAATTTCGAAGCAAGGATTCACCCTAACATCAAAATGAACTTCCTTGCATCACCCATGCTAGTCGTTGCGTACGCCCTGGCGGGAACGATGAATTTCGACATGAACAATGATTCGTTGGGTGAAGATAAGGATGGAAACCCTGTCTACTTGAAAGACATCTGGCCAACCTCTTCCGAAATACAGGAAGTTATGCAGCAGGTACTTACCCCGGAAGATTACGGTAGTACATATGCAACTATCTTCGGTGGAGATGATACATGGAAAGCACTAGAAGCTCCTGTAGGTCAAACCTATGACTGGGACAGTAATTCGACCTACATCCAGGAAGCCCCATTCTTCAAGAGTATAAGGGAAGAGGTGCTGGAACCGGAAGACATCAAAGGTGCCAAAGTGCTGTTGCAACTCGGAGATATGGTGACAACAGACCATATCTCACCTGCAGGTAAGTTCTTACCAGAACACCCAGCAGGAAAATACCTTGTTGACAATGCCGTTGAGCGTCGTGATTTCAATTCCTATGGCTCTCGCAGAGGAAATCATGAAGTGATGATGCGCGGTACGTTCGCAAACGTCCGCATCAAAAACAAGCTTGTTGAGCGTGAAGGTGGCTGGACCATTTATCAACCTACTGGCGAAGAAATGACAGTATTTGATGCCAGTATGAAGTACCAGGAATCCGATACTCCATTAGTAGTAGTTGGGGGTAAAGAGTATGGGTCGGGCTCGTCACGGGACTGGGCTGCTAAAGGCACAACACTACTGGGTGTGAGAGCTGTTCTCACTGAGAGCTTCGAAAGAATTCATCGATCCAACCTTGTTGGTATGGGAGTATTACCAATGGTCTTCCTTGAGGGAGAAAATCAGGAGACATTAGGACTGGAAGGAAATGAGACTTACGATATTTCCGGTTTATCCAGCGACCTTACTCCTGGTAAGCTAGTAGATGTAACCGCGACCAAACCTGATGGCACTGTCATCAAATTTCAAGCAAAACTAAGGCTCGATTCCGGGGTGGATGTAGAGTATTATAAGCACGGCGGTATTCTCAACTATGTCCTGAGAAACTTCTTAAAGAACTAGGCTTCAAAAAAGTGACATTTAAGTCCGCTCCTAACAAGTGGGCTTTTTCTTTCTCTATGATTTTTAACAATAATCGTAACCAAGAATTGATATCTTTGTAGTTCATGTCATCTACTACGCGACATATCATTGCTGAGCTGGGCTAATCGCCTGATCATAATACTCTTTTATTGATTAGGCCTCACTCCTTCTAACCAAGGAGGCAGTATTTCTATATCCATATTTTATTTTCTTAGCAATGAATTCATTAGAATCAATTGGTCTTAACGACCGCATTAAAAACCATATAACAAGTCGAAACTTTTCCCCAAAAGAAGTTGGGCGAATTTTCAGACATGACAAAACTCAGTATATAGTCAAAACACTGGAAAGTCAGGCATCCGCAGAGTTAACAGGGAATTTACTCCATTCGGACAGCCAATTGCCTGTCGTTGGAGATTGGGTAAAAGTCATAGATTTCGATGGCCACTTTATAATCACAGAGCTTTTGCCAAGATATAGCCAATTGGCCCGAAGAGCTGTAAGCCACGATGGAAAGGCACAGTTGATTGCAGCCAATATAGATCAGACATTTATAGTACAGAGTGCGGATCATAACTTCAATTTGAATAGACTGGAACGATACATCGCTATAGCTTACGAAGGGGGCATTGAACCCATCGTAGTACTCAACAAGATTGATTTGATATCATCAGATGAGCAAACCTCAATTGAAAACTCAATCCGAAGCAGAGTGAATAAGGATATCATGATCATCTCAGTAAGCGCGGTAGAACATAAGGGTGTTGACCATATTGAGACATCTCTCAAAATTGGTACTACTTCTTGCTTTCTAGGGTCCTCAGGAGTCGGTAAATCGACAATAGTCAATCTACTTCTGGGCACTGATCAACAACTGACTTCAGAGATCAGCAATACTACCGGTAAGGGGAGGCATACGACCACCTCACGACAGTTGTTCGTTTCAAGAAGTGGAGGTTTGGTCATTGATACACCTGGCATGCGCGAATTAGGTGTTACCCTAAGCGAGCAAGGCTTAGAAACTAGCTTTACTTCCATATCTGAAATAGCGATGAACTGTAAGTTTTCAGATTGTACACATCAAGATGAACCAGATTGTGCTGTGCAGGAGGCGGTTATCAACGGTGATATTGATGTTGATCAATTAGATAACTATCATAAACTTCGACAGGAGTCTTTACGCTTCCAGAAGACCAAAGCTGAAATGAACAAGGAAGGCAAGCGTTTTGGTAGAATGTATAAGGAAGCTATGGCGCATAGAAAGAGCAGAAAGCCTTAGCCCCGATTCTCAGTAGAACGAAGTTCTGATATCAGCAGATGCTGATCATAAAGAAGGAATATACCATAAAGACCCTCTCAAATATACCGTCTTGATGGTATTGAAGGGGGTTTGAGTAGAGAATAGCTTTGACATCTAACGTTATGAATTATGAAGCTATTCTCTATTCCTCTTTTGTTAACGGGTGCACTATTTCTTATCTCCTGTGGATCAGAAGATGATGACAACCCAACACCAACAAGTACGGATGTCAATACCAATATACCAGAAATCTTATGGACCAACAGTATAGGTACTTCTACGGTACCCAGCACAGGTGCAATCTCCATAGATGCTCAGTCCAACGTTCACCTGGTAGGAGACTACACCGGTAACCCGACTTTCGATCCATTACCCCAGGTCACGGTTGGTTTACCCAATGCTTTCTATGTACAGTTAGGTAAGACAGGTGAAGCCACCGTGATTCAGGACTTAGGGCTATCTGTAGCTGACAGGTTGGACTACCTTAAGTTGGGCTCAAATGGTAATGTATTCATAGCAGGAAGATACATCCCTGATGCAAATAAGGTTTTCCTTTTCAGACTAGATGGGCAAGGCGGACAGCTCGGCACTACGATCATCAACGGTTCATCCACCAATGACGTACCTGGAGGGCTCGCTATCGATAACTCCGGGAACATTATCATAGGTGGTACATACAGAGGTACGATCAACTATAACAACGGTGACAGCTACGGCGGGGCGCTCCTGGGTTCCTCCTCTGCAGTGAAGCTCAATCCTTCACAAGAAGCACAATGGTCGTACTTCTCACCCATCCAGGCAGTCACAAGGCTATCCAATGTAGATGTGGACCCCATTGGTAATGTCTATATTTATGAATGTGCTGATCAACTAAGCTATCTAAGGAAGTTAAGTCCGGATGGTGAAGAGATCTGGACCTCTCAATCCGGCAGCTGTGCCATAGGGCTTAAAGTAGTAAGTGAAGATGAGATCTACCTGAATCAACAAGATGGCGTGAGCAGAATAAATAGCTCTGGGGAAATTGTATGGCAGCTATCATCAAGTACCATACTCAATGATCTGGATGCTAATCAGAGAGGGGATATAGTCGTTTGTGGACTGTACTTTACCGGTAGTTTTGGTAATATCGAGCTCCGTGAACCGGCTACCAGCAGCTCGGCCAGGTTTATCGCCATGATCAACGCAGACGGATCAGCCCGTTGGGTGAGCACCGATATACCGGCTACAGATGTAGCCATTAATGATAATGGGGAAATCGCTTACGCAAATTTCACAGATACATCAATTCAGTTTGGCCTTATCAGCGCAAACTAAAGGCTAAAAAGTGTTCCTAAGATCGGACTAGATCACCCTTTAGTCCGATCATCTCACTTCTGACCCCCGCTATAAAGTCATTCAGACTTTCGGACGAGTTCTTTTGGTATGACTTCCCGATCTCAACTTTTACTGTTCCAGGATTTACAGTCCATGCATTTGCAGGTACAATCTTTTCAGGGCCTGACAAGGCAATCGGAATCACTGGAAGATCTGATTCTGAAGCTAGTACAAATGGCCCCTTCTTAAATTGGCTCACATGACCGTCCTTACTCCTGGTACCTTCAGGAAACATGATCACATTTTTACCATTTCTGATCAGCTTACCTGCTCTTTTCAAGCTTTGAAACGCCTTATCACGATTGGCACGATCGATGAAAATCATACCAGTCGCCCACATGTACCAACCTACAAAAGGCATCTTTTTGATCTCTTCCTTAGCTACAAAGTACAAATTGACCGGGATCACCCTGAAAAGAATGGGAATATCTAAAAATGACAGGTGATTGGACACAAAGATATAAGAGCAGCTTCTATCTATGTTGTCGATTCCGGATACTTCCAATCGAGCGCCACATATCCACAGTATACCAGGTGACCACATCGTCCGTGCCATCCAGACTGGTACTTTTCGATTGAACGACAATAGCATTACCACCATCGATAGCGTGATCAAAACGGCAGTCCATACCAGGCAAAAAAAGTATCTAAGGATTGACATTAGCTGCGCAAAGGCTGCAAAGCTAACGAAATTGAGAATGCATCAAAGAGATCAGATCACCTCTTGAATGGTCATCGTCTTTCCATTAAACTGAAACTTGTCTCCTTTGTGCTTATCAAGTATTAGTTCTCCAATTGGGGATTGCGGAGAGATGACATAAACAGGCTGCTTGTCTACTTCAATTTTTCCGATAGGTGCTCCCAAATAATAATGGGCTTGTCCGGTATAGACCAGGGCTCCCCTACTTGCTGTAGTATTGACCTTCTTGGGGTTCAATATCTGAACGTTCTGTAGTTGCCGAATAATCTCTGACCGCTGCAAACCAATGCGCTCAATTTCGGATTGGATCATCGCTCTACTCGTTTCATACTTGTCTCCCATGGTGCTCTTGGCTTCAGCCATCATTGACTCTGTCATGTCAATGATGTTTTGGGACAGTCCGTCTATTTTTTGCTGAAGTATCTCCATGCACTGCTCATGAATGAGCTGCTTGGTCTCTAAATTCATCATTCTTGGTATAGTCGTCTTTTATCTAAGGTACTGGATCATAGCCACTTCCACCCAATGGGTGGCAAGATAGTATCCGTTTGATCCCCAGCCAACCACCCTTAAGTGGTCCATATTTGAGTATGGCCTCTTTCATGTAGTGCGAGCAGGTAGGGGAGTATCTGCAACTTGATGGGAATAATGGTGAGATCCCATACTGATAAAACTGTATCGGTAGGATGAAAAGTCTATTGATCCATTTTTTCAACATCTCTCTGCTTTGCTCAAAGCTGTCAACGATTTTTTAATATTAAAAATTCAGTTTGCTACGTTAACTTGCGAAAGACGCCTCTTAGCTGACATGTGCGTCAATCCTGGCCGAATAGTGGAACTAACACGTGAAGAAGAAGTTGAATAGAGGCATGTTACGATCATTCTGGTTCACGGCCGTCTTGTTTTTATTGGCTAATTCGTTGAGTGGTCAGATCTTTCAACGGTCTGATACACTACGACCGAGAGTGGACACTGTTGATCGACAGGTCGAGATCAAGAAGATCTACATTCTCGGCAATCTCAAAACCAAAGAATCTATAATCCTTCGTGAGCTCAATTTTGCGGTGGGTGAGCAAATGATGCTCAGCGAACTCCGTACCAGTGCGGCTCGAGATGAGCAGAAAGTTTTTAACCTCAGACTGTTTAATACAACTAAAATCACCCTGCTTGAGACATCAAAGACTGAGGTGGAAGTGCTCATTCAGGTGACAGAGCGTTGGTATACTTTTCCTATTCCCTTGTTCAAGTTGGCAGATCGCAATTTTAATGACTGGTGGGTCATCCGTGAACGTGATCTTTCGCGTATCAATTATGGTCTTAAGATATTCAAGTACAATATGCGCGGACGCAATGAGCGCCTAAGACTGATCGCTCAGTTTGGGTTTACGCGTGAGTTTTCTCTTAACTATCGCATTCCTTATATCAATAAGAAACAAAAGGAAGGGTTGATTTTCAATTTCTCATTCGATGAACGAAAGAATGTGGCCTACAACACCGATAACCCAAATGGACACGTTCCTTCATTCTTAGAGTCGAATGACTTAGAATCCAGCAGTGATTTTTACAATCAGATCCTATCCAGCCGATACGATGTTGATATTACCTATTCTTACAGAGCTTCATTCTACTCTTTTCACTATGTCACACTTGGCTTTACTTCAAGAGAAGTAGCCGATACAGTAGTCAATCTCAACCCCAATATGCTTGCTGGTGGTGGTACTATCAATCGCTATTTAGCTCTTAGCTATCGATTTGTTCGTGACCTCCGCGACTTTGTCAATTACCCTCTGACCGGGTTCTATCTTAGGGCTAGTACATCTAAACTTGGGCTGGGTGCTTATGAAGATGTGGACATCTGGAGAGCTGATATTCAATACTCTAAGTTCTTTGATCTGAATAAGGGCTGGTACTTCAGCGGTACTGTGAGTGGTAGTCTATCTCTTCCCTTAGACCAACCCTACGCCTATAATCAAGCGTTGGGTTTTAACAATAATATCATACGAGGGTACGAACTAGACCTGATTGAAGGGCCAAGAATACTTCTCAACAAACTTAACCTAAAGAAACAGCTATTTAAACGAACTTACAGCATGGCCAACCCTCCTATCGATCAGTTACGCAGTATCCCATTGGCTATCTATGGTAAGATATTCTTTGACTCAGGTTGGGTGGACAACTATCCGATCTACAAACGTCAGGGACTTAATGGACGTCTGACTAACACCTATCTGTGGGGACTAGGAGCCGGGGTTGATATTGTAACACTCTATGATTTCGTCATTCGTCCTGAGTTCACTTACAATAGTGATCGTAACACCTTCTTTTTTCTCAACTTCAGGGCTGATTTCTAGGATCAATAGGGACTTTTTTTCCCTTCTTGTTATAATAGTACCAATCACCGATTGCCTCTCCCCTATTGTATCGTCCTTCGTATTCGAGCTGCCCTTTCTTGTTATAAAATTTCCATAGACTATGCTCCATCCCGTCGAGATAGTCTCCGGACTGCATGATCACACCCTTTTCATCATACACCTCCCAGTAGCCATTTGGCATACCTGATTTATATTCTCCTTCTCTTACCAGAATACCACCCTCACTGTAGAACGACCATTTTCCTTCATACAGGCCATCTTTGAAAACTCCCTTTTTCTGTGGTTGCCCATTGGGGTGATAGTAATGTGAAGAGTCAGACTGAAGTCCATCCAACCAGCCTTCTACAGCTAGTAGATTTTCGTTTTCATCGTAATAACGTACTGTGCCGTCCAGTTGACCATTCCGGTAGGACTCCTCAGCACTTATAGTCCCACTCGGGTAATAGTAGACCCAGAGTCCTGATTTCAATCCATCTACAAGTGCTCCCTCTGACTTGATTTGCCCGTTAGGGTACTTGCTTTGTTCCGTTTGTGCTACCGCAAACAAGTGAAAGAACCACCAAAGACTAAGACTAAAGATAACCTTCATTTAAAAGCCAACCATTGATAATCAATTGATAAAAATCTACTTTGCAGTCTATGCAAAGACTGTGCATTTTTTGGCTGGTATGCCTGGGCCTAAGTTATCAGCATACACACGCACAGAACGGAAGGTATGAAATAAGTGCGAGAAATGCTGCTATGGCAGGGACATCTGCTACTGTGGTAGATGCATTTAGCGCTTTTCACAATGTAGGTACGCTAGGTGCATTCGATGATGGACTTTCTGCTGTGGCAGGATATCAAAACAGGTTTGGGATCAAGGAACTGTCTCTATTTGGGTTTGGGCTTACCAACCCGACAAAGTTTGGTACGATAGGTCTCATGGCTGGTAGGTTCGGATCAACAGACTTATACAATGAGCAACGGTTAGGGCTCGCCTTTGGTAATACCATCGATTTTGTCAGTCTGGGGGTGTCGGTCAATTACATCCAGTACAATATTGAAACTGCCGGCACTCGAAGAATGGTTTCTATCGATTTTGGTGGACTTGTCGAAGTTTCAAAGAGCTTGATGTTTGGTGCTCATATCAAGAACCTCAATCAGGCCAGAATTCAGGAGTTTGCTGATGAGAGACTACCTACGCTCCTCGTACTAGGGTTTTCGTACCGACCTATAGAGGAGCTCATGGTCAATACTGAGATCGAGAAGGATATCGACCTGGAGGCCCAGGTCAAAGTCGGTCTTGAGTATAGTCCTATTAAGCAGGGCTATCTAAGGACTGGTATCAAAGTACAACCATTTGAAGGCGCATTTGGTGTAGGCTTTAGACCCAAGCGGTTCATGTTCGACTATGCATACATTTCAACACCTGACTTGGGTGATAAACACGAGCTGAGTATTGGTTATCTAATATCACCCAGACAGTGAAGCGCTTAACGCTCCTAGTCATTAGTATGTTTTTTGGGATTGGTATCATAAACGCCCAACCTAACGAGCGCGTAATTGATCTGGAGCGATTTGTAGAGTATTTGTTTCAAGTGCAGGATATAGACGTATCATATGAGGACCTGTACGAGTCACTCTACTTGCTCTACACCAATCCGCTAAATCTGAACAACACCAATGCAGAAGAACTAACAGCCATCTTCCTACTGACACCTAATCAAATCAATAATCTCCTGGACTATCAAGAACAGTATGGCAGGTTGCTGAGTATATATGAGCTACAAGCGGTTCCGGATTTTGATGAACAGACCATTCGCAATTTGCTCCCTTTTGTCTCGGTCAATGAAACCGGCGTACAAGCAGATAATAGGCCTCTGTTCCAACGGATTGTGAGCGAAGAGAATAATTATTTCATCTTGCGCTACCAACAGATCCTGGAAGAGCAAAGGGGCTTTACCAGTCCAACTATCAATTCCAATGGTGAACAAGCTTCTAGATACGTCGGAGATCCAAGCAAGTATATGGGCAGATTTAGGGTCAGCCACTCTAAAGATTTCAGTCTGGGTTTCACATTTGAAAAGGATGCTGGCGAACAGTTCCGTTGGGATCGGGACTCTAAAACTTATGGAATTGACTACCTCTCCTATCATCTTCACCTTCAAAACAAGGGTAAATTCAAGACCCTTGCTTTAGGTGACTATCAGGTGCAAATGGGTCAGGGTCTTGTATTCGGTGCAGGTTTCAACCCTGGCAAGGGTGCCGAGTCGATCACAACAGTACGGCGTGGTACTACAGGCATTCGACCTTATGCTTCCGTATTAGAAACAGGATTTTTCAGAGGAGCTGCCAGTACGGTCAGCCTGGGTGATTTTGAAGTGAGCGGATACTATTCCAGACTCAATCAAGATGCAAGCATACGAAACGACACCACATTTACGGAGTTTGACGAGTTTATCAGCTCTATTCAAGATCAGGGCCTCCACCGCACTCGATCCGAAATTGCTGCCAAAGACCGAATACTCGAGAACTCATACGGCGCAAGTATTGTCTACAACGGTCCTTCTAAAAGATATCAGTTTGGAGGTAATATTCTCAATACCCACTACAGCTTACCACTCTTCAGGTTGCCCAATAATTACAATCAATTCGAGTTTAGTGGAGATCAAAACCTCATCTATAGCCTGTTTGGCTCCTATTTATGGCAAAACTTCAACTTGTTTGGAGAGGTAGCACAATCGAGCTCCGGTGGGGTCGGCGCGGTAGCCGGGTTTATGACCAGCCTATCGAGGATCGTAGATTTCAGTATGGTCTTTCGCAATTATCAGAAGGATTTTCACAGCTTTTATGGTAACAGTTTCGGAGAAGGGTCAAGAAATATCAACGAGCAAGGAGTCTACTGGGGGATCAAAATTGCTCCGTCTCGGAGACTTTTCTTCTCTGCCTATTATGACAAGTTCCGGTTTCCATGGCTCAGATTCAGAACAGAAGCCCCGTCTGATGGCTATGAATACCTCGCCAGATTTAATTATCGACCTTCACGTACAGTGCTGCTCTACTTCCAACTCAGACAAGAAGAAAAACAGTTGACCATCGGGCCTGACAACAAAAATCTCAACCTATTGGAAACCGGCCGAAAGAATAACTACCTACTCAATCTGGACTACAGCGCTAATAGATGGTTTAACATGAAATCAAGAGTACAGTACAGCAACTATACTCTAGCAGGTGACTATACTGAAGGTATAGCTCTCATCCAGGATTTTAACTTTGAGTTTTGGAAAATGAAGCTGAGTACACGCTTTGCGCTGTTTGATACCGATGATTTTGAAAACAGACAGTTTGTCTACGAACGTGACGTGCTCTATGCTTTCTCAATTCCGGCGTATAGCGGTCAGGGCACCAGAAACTACGTACTCCTTCAATACAACCATACAAAAAAATTGAACTTTTGGATACGCTATGCAAGATTCGGCTATCGCAATGTCGAAAGCGTCGGGTCAGGGCTGGATGAAAGTGAAGGGAATACGAGAACTGAGATCAAGGTTCAAATGCGTATCCGGCTGTAACTAGTATTCGCTCAGCAGCTGCTGAATGCGGCTTATCGATCTTACGTTTTCTTCCCGATAGATGTTTTGCCGAACATTCCGTTTCTCACGTCCGGTCAGATGCCAACTTAAAGATGCCCGTTCATTTTCTCTGCCTTCAAGCCTTTGGCGCTCTGTTCTGAAGTCATTCTTGTTGATATTGCTATAAGTATCATATTCAATGGATACCACTTCTAACGGCGCATCAAACCACTCCTTCGCAAACTGCAATTTATTATCGTTGTTCACATCTTGAAGATTGCCCAGGTTATTGTATACGCTGCTGATAGGTGAGGACAATCGTTGTAAGATCGACGGTGTAGTGCGAGGTTCGATCTCAATGTTCTTTTTGGTATCCCGAATAGAAATGATGACTACTCCCGAAGTGTTTTGTTCCAGCCAATCCTGAAAAGTATATATGAACCGCAAGGCGTCACTAATTCCAAAGTTATCTGCTATACCTGCATCCATAATTTGCATGGGCGGATCACTAGGAAGCTCTACATTAGGAGTGATGTACGGGAAACTTGCACTCATACGTAGCGCACTAAGAAAACTAAGCTCTTGCGATTGTTGCTCCTCGAAGAAACTCATGAAGTCTACACCACTAACTTTATACCTATCACCAAGCTCGTCCACACCAAGGTTCATATAGCTTGAGGGCTGTGCAGATATGTATAGCCTACGTCCATCATTGGCGATAGTCGGTGACAGGATCATCATAGGGATCTTCGCCTCCAACTCTTCAGAAGCATAGGACATTACGGGTCGATTAAGCACTGCACCTGTATTGAGATTGAGCTGTTGTTCGAAGGCATAGCCACGGTCTTTGCGGTAGCGACGATTAGCGTACTCGAAGCTTTGGGATCGTAGCATCAGATCATTTACCAAAAGGCTGAATATTATAGGGTTTAAATTATCCTTAGCTATGTTATCTCTATAAACAAGTTCATTCTGATCCTCAATCTCTCCAAGCAGCCTTCTGCGATACAATTCACGGTAGTAAGCGGTACCGATCATCCCTCCTGACGCTCCTGTAATGAGCATGGTATGATCCATTAACATACCATTCAATGCACTATCGATTTTGGCCATGGCGGTCATTGACCAAAGTGCCGCACGTTGACCACCTCCGCTCACGCATAAAAAGACGGCTTTAGGCCTAGCGGAATGCTGTTTTGCTCTCCAATTGGACATTAAATTAAGGGTGTGCTGTTTGTCCTGAGATACTTTATTCGCTACGTTGTATTTCCGGATCACGTCAAGAGTGTATGTAGCTGGTGTATCTGAATACTTGAGCCCAAATGCTTCTGTTCGGTTCTCCAGTATTCCGTTCTTCACAAGCAGATTGAGCAGGAACAACAGTACTATTGTAACGGCCAGCGACCATGAACGAAACCAGTAGGAAATTGCTCCATTGAGCATAATCACAACGGTAAAAATAAGCAAGGCACTGGCGGCCGCCGGGATCTTAAACCATGGGCTATCCATAAAAAAACCGAGAACTACAATCAGCAGTATTATCAAGAGCTCTATAATGACCGAATTGAAGTGGTTCTGGTCAAACACCTTCAGAACAGCCTCCTTATTAAAGAAAGTATCCAGCCCTCTAGTAGATATGGGTCTGAGTTTGATGTCCAGAAAACTATCTACCCTGAAGCGCTTGTCCCTGGACTCCTGAAGTTTGTGCAACGCATTCAGGCGGTTGATCTTAACCTGCTTGAGTCTTCGATCAACAGAGCCTGCTAAAAACTTAAAAATATCCTTATTGGTCAATGCGAAATAGAATAGAAGCACAGCGATCATAGCAGCGCTTCCTGAGAAGAATCCTGATATTATGAGTATCAGTTCAAACCAGGCTGTGTCCTCATTGCGCAGCTGAAATAAAATGATCGATATAAGATAGATTATAAAGACTATGAGAGGTATCAGGCTATTGTTGATGCTGAATTTGATAAAGGGTTTTTCGAGGATGCCCACGAACGTAAATCTATAGCCGTATAATATGTAGCAGGTAATATGGAAGGCTATCACCATCCCTCCAAATGTCAAGCCCACAATGAAGAAGCTGGTAAAACCTACAGTGTCAAGGTACTCAGGGTCCAGAAAGAGGTAAGGGACACCAAATACCTGCCCGAAGTTTCCGGTAACAATGACTATCAATAATACCCAGACGGCCAGGAGTGCAATATTTTTCCGAAAATGCAGCAGCGTAAGCTGGATAGGAAAAGAGTAAAAAAACCGGTCAACTTTTCGGTTCATTGATTGGTTTTTTAGTGGTGATGGACTTCTTGTAAAATAGCTAAATTACCTCAAATACGATCATTTGATGCAGACCAAAGAACTTAAGATTAGAACGAAGGATGGGCTTACCTTATTAGGAAAAAGTTGGCTTCCTGAAGAAGAACCAACCAAAATCATTTGCCTGGTCCATGGTCATGGAGAACACATCGGACGATACGAGCATTTTGCTGACTTCTTTGTATCTAAGTCTATCGCTGTTTATGCTGTAGACTTGAGAGGGCATGGCAAATCAGGAGGCAAACGAGGACATACTCCTGACTATGAATTACTCATTTCCGATGTGGAAGAGCTGATCAAAGTGGCCAGAGTAGAGCATAACGATACGCCGATCGTCCTATATGGCCATAGCATGGGTGGGAATCTTGTAGCCAGCTTTATTCTTCAAAATAATATGAAAGAATTGGAAAGCGCAGTATTATCAAGTCCATGGTTGCGGCTGGCATTTGATCCTCCTGCTAGTCAGGTTAAACTGGCGAAAATCGCCAATAAGCTTTTTCCAAGCCTAACTCAGAGTAGCAAATTGGATGCGAACCTACTAACCAAGGATCCTGAAGTAGTAAAAGCATATAAACAAGACCCCTTGGTACACGACCTGATCAGTCCAAGATTATTTCTAAGCGTGATCAAAGCTGGTGAAGAGGCATTGGTCAAATCGAAAGACCTTAAAATCAGAACACTGGTAATGCATGGAAAGGATGATCAAATCACTTCAGCCGAAGCTTCAAGTAGTTTTGCTGGATCAGAATCAGCAGAGCTTAAGATCTGGTCAGGTCTAAAGCACGAACCTCACAACGAACCCGAGCAAAATGAGGTGATGGAGTTTGTATTGGAGTGGGTACAAAAAAAATAGAGGACGACTGTCCTCTATTCTATCAGTTGTCATATTCGGATCAGAAAGAGCCAATTTTGAGTGTCACGAAAAAATTCCACTTGTCAAAAGCCGAGTCGCTCGTTTGAACCAAATCCAGGTCCTGAGTGAATCGCTTGCTGGCTCCAAGATTGATCCTGAAGTTTCGGGCAACATTCACTTCCAAAGCAGCACCTGGCTCTATGTACCAAAAGACATCCTCATCTATCAAGCCATTGATCGAATTAAAAGAGCGTGATCCTATATTGTTTTCCCAGTCCTCTTCATAACCCATCCAACCAGCACCGGCAGAAACGGGAAAGACAAGATGAACTACCTGGTTGGAAAAGAAAATCGGCTCAAGGAAGAAACCACCATAGCCACCGTATACCACCACTCGAGAATTGAGCGGATTGTCGATATCGTCAAATTTGGCGGTAGGCACTATGCCATGTCCCTCAAAACCTATTGCCAAACTTCTATTGATAATCCAGCCTCCTCTAAGACCGGCAAGCACCATGGTCTCATCCCTAAACGATGTAGATCTGAACGATAGCGCGCCAAACCCTCCACTGTGATGTGAACCACCCGCTATGGTTTTGATATCATCACGATAACCCTTGTTTTTGTTCTTATGCTTCTTTTGATAGGAAGTACTGGAACTATACACTCTTACCGTCCCATATTCATCATCGAATGTTTCCGTGACCACTACATTCGGTTCCTCGATCGTTTCCTCCTCTTCTCTGACATTTGATCCCTGAGATTCTTCTACGACTTCAGAAGCTTCCTTTTGCTCCTCCGGCCCATAAACAGGAGCTTCATTGATAAGAGAATCAAGGTCCATTGGTCTTCTTTCGTCCACTACCGTAGAATCAGGTGATTGTGCCCAGCCAGAGTGCGGAAGTACTAGCACGGCTATTAGGATAATGAGAAGTTGAGTTCGAGTTTTCATCCTTGTAGGTTTTGATTTGACTAAGTGCCCTGCGCTTATTAACTATCAATTTGGGCATTTTAATTTTTAAATTCATGCTAATGACAATAAGTGGTAATCAGGGTTTCCATCACTTTCCAACTTTTTTTCAATCGACCAAAATTCTTGTCCTAAACAACTAATTTTGCCGACTTATCAATTTAACGGTACCTAATATGTCGGAGTACAATTTCAGAGAAGTAGAGCAAAAATGGCAGGCCTATTGGAAGGAAAATAAGACTTTCAAGACCAAGGAACGATCTGATAAGCCCAAGTATTATGTGCTGGACATGTTTCCCTATCCCTCCGGGGCAGGGTTGCACGTAGGCCATCCCCTAGGTTATATAGCTACGGATATTGTAGCACGCTATAAGCGTTTGAAAGGCTTCAATGTACTTCATCCGATGGGGTTTGACTCATTTGGGTTACCTGCTGAACAATACGCCATCAAGACAGGTCAGCACCCTGCTCTCACTACGGATGCTAACATAAAGCGCTTTAAGGAACAGCTTAATGTACTTGGATTCTCCTATGACTGGGATAAAGAGATCAGGACAAGTGACCCAAGCTATTACAAATGGACACAATGGATCTTCTTACAGTTGTTCAACAGCTATTTCGATGAAGAGAAAAAGAAGGCAAGACCCATATCAGAACTCCCAATACCTGAAGGCTTTACAAAAGAAGAGCGCAGGCAGTACATAGATGATCGTCGATTGGCTTACCAGGATGAGATTGCCGTAAACTGGTGCCCTGCATTGGGGACCGTCCTCGCCAACGAAGAAGTCATTGGTGGGGTAAGTGAACGAGGAGGGTTCCCTGTGATACGCAAACCTATGAAACAGTGGATGATGCGGATCACGGCTTATGCAGACAGATTGCTGGATGAATTGGCTGACGTTGATTGGCCGGAAAGCATCAAGCTATCGCAGAAAAATTGGATTGGTAAATCTCTCGGTGCGGAAATCATCTTTAAAACGGCTGAAGGAAGTGGTGAAATCAAGGTCTTCAGTACTCGACCCGACACAATTTTCGGCGCTACGTATGTCGTCCTCTCTCCTGAACATCCACTGGTTGACAGTATAACCACCGTGGATCAAAAAGAGGCCATCGAAGCGTATAAGGAAGAAGCTGCTAAAAAAAGTGATCTTGAGCGGCAAGAACTTGATAAAAGCAAAACCGGTGTTTTCACAGGTGGATATGTGATCAATCCAATGACCGGTGAGAAAATCCCGGCTTGGATCTCAGATTACGTACTCATCTCCTACGGTACTGGCGCCATTATGGCGGTACCAGCCCATGACGAACGTGATTTTGAGTTTGCAACTAAATTCGGGTTACCGATCAGGCAGGTAGTCAGCGAGGATGGCTCTGAAAAGCCAAACATTGAGGCAGCTACTCCTGGGCATGGAACGATCATCAACTCAGGAGATCGATACAATGGACTCCATAGTAAGGAGTTTATCAAAATAGTCATAGATCAGATGGAGGCGGATGGTACCGGTAAAGGTGCGATCAACTACAAGCTCAGAGATTGGGTATTCACCCGTCAGCGCTATTGGGGTGAGCCTATACCAGTCATCCACACCGAGGATGGAGAGGTTAAAGGTATCCCTGAATCAGAATTGCCACTCGTCCTACCGGAAGTAGATTCTTATCAGCCTGCTGAGGACGGTAGTAGCCCTCTAGCCCGAAATGAAGAATGGGTAAAGACCACTGATCCGGAAACTGGTAAGCCTGCCATGCGTGAAACTAATACTATGCCTCAATGGGCAGGATCATGCTGGTATTATCTTCGCTATCTACAACCCGATAATGACAAAAGACTAGGTGATCAGGAAGCCATAAAATACTGGTCACCAGTAGATCTATATGTCGGTGGTGCGGAGCATGCTGTGCTTCACCTGCTTTATGCAAGGTTCTGGCATAAAGTGCTCTTTGACCTAGGCCATGTTAGCCATCGTGAGCCTTTCCAAAAACTTGTGAATCAAGGTATGATTCAAGGCACGTCCAGCTTCGTGTATCGAGTGAAAGATACCAATACTTTCGTGAGCTATGGATTGAAAGGGAATTATGATGTGACCCCCATCCACGTTGATGTCAATCTTGTGGATAAGGACATTCTTGATATTGAGGCTTTCAAAAACTCTTCTCCTGAATATAGAGATGCCTCTTTTGAATTGGAACACGGAAAATACGTGTGTGGTGCAGAGGTAGAGAAGATGTCCAAATCAAAACTCAATGTGGTAAGTCCTGATCACATTGTAAGTAAGTATGGTGCTGACACCATGAGGATGTACGAGATGTTCCTTGGACCACTCGAACAGAATAAGCCCTGGAATACCAATGGCATTGATGGTGTGTTCAAATTCATCAGGAAGTTTTGGAGGTTGTTTCATGATGGAGAAACATTTTCTATATCTGGTGAAGCACCGACAGCAGCAGAAATGAAGATCCTACACAAAACCATCAAGAAGACACAGGATGATATTGAACGCCTCTCACTTAATACTTCTGTCAGTGGATTTATGATCACTGTCAATGAGTTGAGTAGCCTGAAGTGTAATAAAAGGGCCATACTTGAGCCATTGACTATTCTTGTTTCGCCTTTTGCTCCTCATCTGTCCGAAGAACTCTGGTCTCTGCTTGGTCATAGCACCAGTATCTCTGAGGCAAGTATGCCGACTCACGATGAGCAGTACCTCAAAGAAGATGCTTTTGAGTATCCTGTGATGATCAATGGTAAGATGAGGACTAAAATGACTTTTGCCGCTGACGCACCTAATGGCGACATTGAAAATGAGGTACTAGCCGCAGAGGTGGTCATGAAATGGACAGAGGGTAAAAAACCCAAGAAGGTGATCATTGTACCTAAGAAGATCGTAAATATCGTGGTGTAGTACAAGAACCCTCCATTAGCATGGTTTTAAATCCGTCATAATGGAGGGGTAAGATCGCGATCCTAGCTTCCCTCTTCCTCTTCATCTGAGAGGTCAGCGTCCTTATCCTTTTTCTTCTTTTTGTCCTTGTCTTTCTTAAACATACCAAGACCAAACTTTTTCTTGGTAGATGTAGTATCCGATTCCGATAGGTCCTCTCCTATACCCTCCTCTAACTCGGGTTCAGGGTCAGGAGAATCATCGATGAAGAGTTCACCAAAATATTTGTTGTAGTACTCCTGATCCACATTGAAATCATCAGCAGGATCGTACTTGAACTTGTACTTCTGCTCTTTTTCCTCTTCCTGGAGGGCAACAGGAACTTCCTCAACGATACCCAGCGAGTCACCTTCCATGAAATCCTCAGCTACAAACTCACCCTCTTCGATAGCCACACTATCCTCTTTAGGTGGTGCCAGCACATTCTCCATCGGGGCGGTTTTAAGCTTGTAATTCTTCACTAAAAGCCAGTCCTTCTTGGCAATACCGTACCTATCCTTCCTAACTCTGGGTTGCACCTTAGGTATAGAGTCTCCTTCAAAAGGTGAGTAATATGCCAGTCTAATAGAGTCATCAAGTATATAGGTACTTTGAAATGCAGGGCATATCACCTTATCAGTACATGCCTGAAAAAGCAAAGAAGAGAAGACGATGATATAGAATATTTTTTGCATTTACCCGAACAGGGGCGACAGGTCTTGGCCCCTTAAAATTGCAGATTTAGTTCCGTTTTGGCACTGTGAATAAGGATATTGTTTGGTTTGATCATTGAAGAGTTGGCTTATTCCTAGCCAACCTTCGAATAGTCCACTAGTCTTCCAGCATGGATTTGACTCCCGGGAAGATAATGTCGACCCATTGCGTATACATCTTACCAGAAGGATGGAGTCCGTCACTTGCATTCAGGTCATCAACCCCTAGTGCTGTTTTAGAAACGGGTGTAATGTCGAAATATTGGATACCATAGCTATCCGTAATCGCCTTATTCACTTCGTTGAATTGGTCTACCCCATCGCCGATCTGCTTAGGATCTTTGCCCTGACCAAATGGAGTCACACCATAATCCGGAATGGATACTACGAACACTCTAGCCTTATTTTTTCCTGCAAAACCAACAGCCATACTGAGTAGCTCTTCAAATTGAGCCTCGTACTCTTCAAGCGAATACCCGCGGTATTGGTTATTTACACCGATCAGTAGTGACACCATATCATAAGTGTCAGTTATCTCTTCCTTTTCTATCCCGGCCTTGAGTTCATCAGTGGTCCAGCCAGTGGTAGCAATGATCTTTGGCTCAGCTATCGCAATGCCCTCATCGTTTAATCGCCGAGTAAGCTGTATTGGCCAGCGCTCTTCTTTTTCGACAGCCTCACCAATGGTGTAGGAGTCTCCTAATGCCAAGTAAGATATTTCTGAAGAAGATGTGGTCCCCATAGTCTGCTCCTTATCTGCTGCCTGGCAAGCTCCTATGGCCATGACCAACAACAATAATCTTATCATAATCACCTGTTTGGCTTGAAGTTACAACATTTTCACCTACCGAAAACGCCAACGATTGAATTGCACCATAGAAGAGGGCAGTAAAAGGATCTTAATGAATAGCTCAAATTGATTATTTTTTTATTCATCAATAAAAGACAAGTGGCTGACCACTCTAATGTCAAGAACGTAGGTCCGTCTTTCGGAACGTTATATGACCTAAACGTGGTTCAGTGAGTTCTAAAGCAAACAAGGTCCTACTTAGTCTCTCTTGGGGGTAGATCCGGTTTAGTTAGGTACTTAACAGAATACCTCCATTCTGATAAGAACCGTCGACATAAAGTACACAACTCTGGTAGTATCCATCATTTCCATTATGTTAGGAGTTGACAATGGACAGCAAGGACTATTTCTCTCACTTATTTGAAGTAGCGAATCACCTGAACAAGGAGTTTTCGCTTCAATCCGCACTTCGCAAATCTCTCGAGAAAACAGTAGAGATACTTGAGGTAGAAACCGGCTGGATATGGCTCACGGAACAGGATAATAAATCTGTGTACCTGGCCGCCTCGCACAATTTACCTCCTGCTTTAAGTGATTTTCCGGAGCGATTGTCTGGCTGGTGTTATTGTATTAAACAATACTTAGAGGACGATATCGCTGAGGCTGTGAATATTAGTGAGATCGCGTGCTCAAGACTGAAGGACATTAGTAGCGGCACGAAAGAACTGAAGTTCCATGCTACCATTCCCATTACCATCAATGGTCAAAAAGTAGGAATAATGAACCTGCTCAGTAAAGCATCACGGCACCTTGATGACAAAGAGCTCGCAATCCTCAATACTATTAGTGAGTTGGTGGGGACGGCCATTCAACGTACCCGACTTCAGCAGCGTGATTCATTTGATGATGTCCAATCAAATTCAAAGGTACTCGAAGCATTCAAACATGTTTTTCAACCTCAATTGACATCTATAATATCACGCATTGAAGATGCTAAGGTCACGGACAAGAAAATCACAGAGGCCCTTGACATGGCCATGGATTTGGAACAGCAAATGTCATTGATTTACAAAGAAGCTGCCAAACAAGAAGAGTCTGCTCAATCAAGTAAGGAATTTCAATATCCAAGTACACCGCTCTCGAAACGTGAAATAGAAGTGCTGCATTTGATAAGGAAAGGTCTCACCAACAATCAAGTGGGCAGCCAACTATTCATAGCAGAGCGTACTGTGAAGTTTCACGTTACTGCTATCCTCTCCAAGCTAAATGCTGCCACACGCACAGAGGCTGTGGATATAGCTCTCAAAAGAGGACTCATCAGCATTTGAAAGATCTCCGAGCTTGCCAACTGTACTTTAGTACAGTAGCACTTCCGTACCAAAGTCCGTTTTTCCTACCCTACCTTGTCATCATATTTGCCCTGAAAAAAAACAGAATACTATGAAGACACAGCCTGTATATTTAGAGCATTTCAACATTACGGTGAATGACATTCAAGAAGCAATAAAGTTCTTTCAAACCGCCTTCCCACACTTCAGAATACGAGGTGGTGGACATCATATAAGAGAATGGGTTCACCTCGGAGATGACCATACCTATATAGCTATTAACCAGGCTGATCAAGATGATCTGGAAGTACAGAAAAACTATGATAAGATCGGTGTGAACCACCTCGGTTTTGTGGTAGGAAATGTGACAGAGATTGCCAAAAACCTGTTGGCAAATGGATACAAGCGTGACTATCCAAAGCAAGTGGAAGAGTTTAGGATCAGGGACTATTTTGCGGACGATGACGGAAACCAGTATGAGTTCGTCCAATACCTGAGTGAGGTGCCCGAAGAAAAAAACAGCTATAGTAGCTAAGTCAAATACATCCATTGGCTCAAAAAAAAGCCTGGCTGACGATCACTGGTTAGCTTAATCAAAAAAGCCTTAATTCAAAATCATATACTCCCGAACATGGAATTTAGAAGTGCAAGGCATACCGATAACCTGGAAGCTATGGTTGATTTTTACAACAGTGTCTTAGTGCTGGAAACACTCTTTTCCTTTGAAGACCATAATGGTTACTGTGGTGTCATGCTTGGTAAAACCGATCATAGCTGGCATCTTGAATTTACATCTTCCAACACCAGTACCCATCACAAATTTGATAGGGAAGATTTACTTGTCTTTTATCCAACATCGCAAGATGAATATGATGGTATACTCGAGCGAATTGATGAGAGCAATATAGAAAGGGTAGTTCCAAGAAATCCTTATTGGATCGAAAATGGGACAATGATTCAAGACCCTGATGGACATGGCATCATTGTAAGTGGTCTTAAGGTTAGCAAGCTCAAGAATGGGCCTGACCCTAAGTGAATTGCTAGTAGGATTACTAAGATATCCTATCGCCCGTGCCTAATTCCTTTAATTCTAACCTCAACTTCTTAGGCAGGCCTACGACCACCAGTTCGTATGAATGATCGATCCAATCCTTGACCAACTGATCTGGTACACTACCGTTCATTTCTACAGTATTCCAATGTTTTTTGCTCATATGATAACCTGGCTGTACTGCATTATAGGTTTCTCTGAGCTCTATCGCTCTTTCAGGGTCACATTTGAGATTGATGCTTGCAAAAAGATCAACATTGGCGAGAGCAAATACCTTGTTCATCACCTTAAATACTAAAACCTTGTCATCAAAAGGGAAATGCTCTGTTACGCCGGGCTTAGCCATGCAATAATCACGGTACTCTTCAATGTTCATGGGTATCTTTTGAACTTATGTGAAAGTTAGAGATTTTCAGTGTTGCAACCAGAGGCTTCAACAAAACCCTTTCTAATACTTTTAGAATTGTAATGAATCTACATTAGGTTTTAATGGGATGATAGATAAACTCTAACCTCCATTTTTTCCGGTTCGTCGATATCTGGAGATCAAATATCCGGTCTCTCTGGTCTCTTCGCTTGAGGAAACCTATAATTGCTAATGATCAGTATCCAAATCTGATCCTCAACAGCTAACTGGATAACATGGAGTTTATTGCGGCTCTCAACTATGAGCATCATGACACTCAAGGGGTGTCTCATTTTTTGTGCGACCATCTAGGTTTTTCCATGATCTATCATGACAGCACAAGTGTCACTGTCAACAATGGAGTACTCAGCATTAGGTTTCGCAAAAGTGAAAACACCACATCTCCTATAAATCTTGATATGGAAACTCAAGATCTTGCTGTCAGCACAGAAATACTCACATCGCTGGGTTTCAAAGCTGTTAGCGAAGTTGATCGGTCAGAAGTCTTCCGACACGAGCAACTATTCGAAGGACCATTTGGCCTTAAGGTCAACTTGCACCGTATATTGACAGAAGACGATCTTGGCATCCCTGCGGATCTGGACAAGACGTTGGATTGGGAGCCCAAAGCGGAAGAGCTCGCTAAAGAACTATTAGCACATGTGACCATCCATTTTCGCAATTCCGCCAGGAGCAAAATGGTAAAACAAGCTGAAGCATTAGCGCTGATAGAAGGCAATCTGGCGGTTAGCTTTGATGATATGGTAACAGCGTTCTTGTATACCACACCCTATTTCAAGCAAGACGACCTTCAAAGACTCCTAATTCAAAATGGCGTCTCCAGAGAATTTATTGACACTCAAATAGAAAACATGTAATGTCGGTTATACGCAGTTTTAGACAGTTGATTTATATAGTGAATATCATCAGTGCGATGATGCGCCTTAGAAGATCAAAAGAGGAGCAGGACAAGCAGATTGTGCGTCAAAAAATAGCAGAACAGCTAGCGCGCAATGGTGGGCTGGCAATGAAAGTAGGCCAGGTTGTAGCCAACTATAAGAAAGATCCGGCATTTACCCAGCTACTCAAGGGCATACCTCAGCGAAAACTGTCAGAGATGGAGCAGCAGCTATCCAGCCATCCTAAGCACCCGGCCCTTGAAGACTTTCACTGGATAGATGAAAAAGCCCATGCAGCGTCACTCGGTCAGGTGCATCGTGCAAAACTTAAGAACAGTGGCGAAGAAGTGGCCGTGAAGATACAGTACCCTGAAATGGCCAGAACGATCAAGGCCGAATTGAAAATTGCTGGACTTATCCCAATGGCTGGACCAGCAAAAAAATGGCAAATAGACCTGAACTCTTACAAGAAAGTGCTCAATGAAGACCTCAATGAAGAGTTAGACTACCTGAAAGAGGCTGACTGTCAAATGCGGTTTTACCAATCGCTTAAGGTGGACGGTCTGGTCATACCTAAGGTCTACAAAGAACTCTGTAGCCCGGTGGTCCTCGTACAATCATGGGAGGAAGGTGTCTATTTTGATGAGGTTGTCACCTGGGAAAAGAAGGATAGAATGCTGGTAGCCAGGACCCTGCTGATGACACTATTCAAAAGTCTATTTGAGTTCGGCGAAGTGCACACCGATCCACATATGGGCAACTTCTTCTTCAACAACAAGGAAGGTGCCTCACCAACGGTCACTTTGCTTGACTATGGAAGTACCGATCAAATCGCCTATTCAGAGCGGATGGCACTTCTGAAGCTCATCCTGGCTACTCGTGAAGAAAGCCCTATCGACTATATGCAGTGCTTTGGTACAATGGGTTTTGACCTTTCTAAGCTGGCATATATCGAACACGAACTCCCCGTCATTTGTCCGCTGCTTTTCAAGCCTTTTTTGACAAATAATGCCTTCGATCTCAAGGCCTGGGAAGTCACAAAGGCCTTTGAAGTGATCCTTGGCGAAAGAAAATGGTGGTTCCGGTCTTCAGGGCCGGCCGAGCTCTACCTGATCATGCGGTCCTTTCAAGGGCTGATCATCCAGCTTACCGACTTGGACATTCAGCTCCCTTATTGGGGCCTGCTCAAAAAAGCATTGGGTGAAGAACTGCTACAGGAAGCACGCGATTTCGAGTTACCTCCCACGCCAAAGTACACTCCCGTACCAAAGGTCCAGGCTGTCTCTAAACGACTCAAAGTCATCATCTTCGAAGGAAAAAAGGAAATAATGGACCTAACTTTTCCTCCTGATGCTGCCTTACACATAGAAGAACTCATACCTGAAAAAGTACTCAACGATCTCTATGCACTAGGCTGGGATGAAGAGGTGCTAAGACAGCAACTCATGGATTCTCATCTCGCTCCCCAGGTGATATTCGATGATAAGACCGATGGTAGATGGCATAAAGTCTGGCTCGAATGATACGATCCAATCAGGCGCTGGGTCAATATGGTTGACGTGATCACATCCTGCTGATCCATCGACCGATCATCACGATCAATGCAAACAGGAACATCAAGATTGATATCTTATTGATACCGTGCATCATCTTCAGGTTGAAGTTTTTAGGACGGTTTGGGTCTTTCTTGCGAAAGTAATAGCCGAAGACTTCACCGAAATTGAAGTAGTGAGACACGGTCCTTTTATTTTCTTGCTCGATGGCTTGCTCTTTCTGCTCTTCACTCATTTGCTACACATTTTCTGCCTGTACTGGCGCTATCCAATTTCCATCTTCTTTGATCAATTCGATCAGCTCATCTACAGCATGCTCAGATGGTACAGCACGCTTCACTACATTTTGCCCTCGATACAGGGTGATTTTTCCCTTACCAGAACCTACATAGCCGTAATCCGCATCGGCCATCTCTCCCGGCCCATTAACAATACAACCCATGATACCGATCTTGACCCCTTTGAGGTGATCGGTTCGTTTCCTGATCATTGCAGTGGTCTCCTGCAGATCAAACAAAGTGCGACCACATGAAGGACAGGAGATGTACTCAGTCTTGGTCATTCGGGTACGAGCAGCTTGCAAAATGCCAAATGCCGTACTGTTGTAGCTTTTGAGAGTATCAAGCTGCTCTTGCTTATTCTTAAAAGTCAGTTGATCAAAACCAAGCATCGTACCATCACCCATACCATCGATCAACAGTCCTCCTATATCTGTGCTGGCATAGATCTGCAGTTGATCTTCACTCAAGCCTGTGTAACTGCGCTTGATGATCACAGGAACGTTGATATCTTCCTCCATCAGTTCAAAGATGAACCTTCGCAACTCTGCATATCCATGAGCATTAGAAGTTTCTATGATCAACACAAGTGTTTTATCGGTCCTGATCGCATTTGCCAATTCTAACGTCCACTCTGGATAAGAAGTCAATACAAAATTGAGTTTGTCGTGCTTGGCCATTTCCGATAGGTACTCTCCTACTGTAAATAAAGGATAAGCCGTCTCTGATTTATGCTCAGACCAAACTGCAGCATCCATGATCTCACGCACTCCATTAGGTAACATGAAAGGTGCTGGCCGTTCTCCGGTATAGATATAATCACATCCCAGGTCATTCATACTCCACTTGTCAAGTGCCGGAAGATAAAAATGACCTACTCCTTTTAGGTCCTTCATTTCGAGATCCTTGAGTCCACAGATATCGGCAATTACTCTCGGTACATTATCTTTTCCAAAGTTTCCTGTCTCTCGGGTTATCCGTTTCCGATAGGAGAATGGATCAACGGGCATACTATATAGTGACTTGATCTCGCCATGTCCGGCTCTGTCATTATATCTATCCACCATGGTCTGAGCTACCGGGGCTTCAAACTCCGGTTCCTCTGTTAGAGATACGCGGACAGTATCCCCAAGCCCATCTTCCAGCAAAGTACCGATCCCTACTGCTGATTTGATACGACCATCTTCCCCCTCTCCTGCTTCAGTCACGCCCAGATGCAGCGGATAGGGTTGCAGTCCTTCTTTATCAAGCTTCCGGACCAGCAGTCTATACGCTTGTACCATTACCTGGGTATTACTGGCTTTCATACTCAGGACGATATCGTAGTAGTTGAGTTCTTCACAGATGCGCAAAAACTCCAATGCAGACTCAACCATTCCGAGAGGTGTATCTCCATATCTGCTGAGTATCCTATCGGAAAGTGAACCATGGTTGGTGCCGATCCGCATGGCAGTACCGTACTCTTTACATATCTTGACTAGCGGAATGAACTTTTCTCGAATACGTTCCAGTTCAGCAGCATACGAGTCATCGGTATAGTCAATGACCTCAAATTTCTTCTTATCTGCGTAGTTGCCGGGGTTGACCCTCACCTTTTCAACGATTCTTGCAGCTAGTTCAGCTGCATTGGGCGTGAAGTGGATATCAGCTATCAAAGGTACGTCATAGCCTCTGGTCCGAAGCTCTTTGCGGATCTCCTCAAGGTTTTGGGCTTCCTTGATGCTGGGAGCTGTGATCCGTACGTACTCGCACCCTGCATCCACCATCCTTATCACCTGATCCACCGACCCCATGGTATCCATGGTATCTACAGTGGTCATGGACTGTACCCTGATAGGATTATCGCCCCCCAGCGGTATACCACCAATGTCTACAACACGGGTCTTTCGTCGCGAATAAGCCGTCAAACTGTTACAGTATTTGACTTTAGAGAGAAGGTCGAGTTCAGCAGTGCTCATGATGCTTTTTTGCTATCGCAAAAATAACCCTTAGGCAAGCAAATTGTTGCTCGTGTATTCTATTCTTCTCTATAAGTCACCCAATTGAGGGCGGATCACAATTTCCTCCACTACAGAGGTGGTTGACATACAGTTAGCCGATTGTACTGCTTCGGCCACATCTTCAGCTTTCATAAGTCGCTCTTCTGGTACATCTACTCCCTCCCAACTGGCCGTGTATGTGGCTCCTGGTAGTATGGCCGTAACTCTTATACCGTATGGCTTCAACTCTTCTCTGAGCACCTTGCTCATACCATACATGGCAAACTTGGATATACTATACGAACCCCCATTGGCGTAGGCAATAATACTGGCAATCGAGCACATGTTGAAGATATGGCCACCGTTACGAGTTTTCATTTCCGGTAGGAGCGCCCGCGTCAAGTGATAAGCACTATAAAGGTTGGTATCGATCATCTTCTCAAGTGCTCCATCCTCCTCTTGGTGCACTTCACCTGGTATGAACACTCCCGTATTGTTGACCAATACATCCACTAGCTGCTTCAGACCTTCGATAAAGGCAGCAAATGCAAAGACTTCAGATTTTACCGATAGGTCGGCCTTAAAAGTATAGAGACTTGACTGGCTGAATTTGGTCTCTAATTCAGATTTTAGACTGTAGAGATCAGCTTCATTTCGGCTACACGTGACTGCATCAAAACCATCCTCCATGAACCTCTCAATGATGGCCTTTCCTATGCCTTTGGTGCCACCCGAAACTACTATCAGTTTGTTGTGCATTGATAAAATCTATTCTAATGAAATATTTATTATTTTGGCCAAAAGTAAGGAATAAGCGACCTATTTGCACTGATGTCCCGTTACTATCAGGTGAATTAGAAGTGCTGGGAAAGTATGAAGAGTATTGGTAAATACATCATGTTCATTGGGACGCTGTTTTCCAGGCGAGAAGCGCTCAAGACTTACGCCAAACTTACCGTGGATGAGTGTATTAAGATCGGGTATGATTCACTTTTTATCATTGCGATAGTATCAACATTTATGGGTGCTGTGACTACCATACAGACAGCCTATAATCTGGTAAGTCCTTTTATTCCTGACTATGTCATCTCCCTGGTTGTGCGCGATATGACCATTCTTGAGATGTCCCCTACTATCATGGCCATTGTGTTTGCTGGTAAGGTAGGATCGAATATTGCTGGCGAACTGGGCACGATGAGGATCACCGAGCAAATCGATGCACTTGAAGTGATGGGAATCAATTCGGCTTCTTACCTTGTACTTCCGAAAATCGTTGCTTCGCTCATCATGTACCCTATGCTGGTCGTGATCTCTGCCTTTCTCTGTATCATGGGAGGTTATATTGCAGGGACCCTGACTGAAGTGATCACAGGAGCGGAGTACTCTTATGGTCTGCGGTTTGAGTTTATCCCCTACACAGTTCAGTTTGCCCTGACCAAGTCGCTCGTTTTCGCTTACCTCGTAACTTCCATTTCTGCTTATAAAGGATTCTACACCAGTGGAGGAGCTTTAGAAGTAGGCCAGGCTTCTACAAGTGCTGTGACTAATAGCTGCATCGCCATTCTTGTCGCAGACTATCTGCTAGCGCAAATATTGTTATAACCCTATGATCGAGCTTAACCGTATCAACAAGTCCTTTAATGACAAACAGGTACTCTTTGATGTATCAGGTAAGTTCGAAAAAGGCAGAACTAACCTGATCATTGGCTCAAGTGGTACAGGTAAAAGTGTACTACTCAAAAGCATGG
Organism: Flammeovirgaceae bacterium UBA6059; assembly: GCA_002435755.1. Taxonomy (GTDB): domain Bacteria; phylum Bacteroidota; class Bacteroidia; order Cytophagales; family Cyclobacteriaceae; genus UBA6059. The sequence continues at coordinate 184,077 of DIYH01000040.1, read as the reverse complement.
TAGGTCTTGTACAACCTGATAGCGGGGAGGTATACTATGATGGTCGTGACTTTACCCATGGAGACAAGCGGCTCAAGACGGATGTGAGAAGAGAGATCGGCATGTTGTTTCAGGGTGGAGCCTTGTTTGACTCCAAGAATGTAGAACAGAACGTGATGTTTCCATTGGATATGTTGACATCAATGCCTAAAGATGAAAAGTTGGACAGGGTCAATACATGTCTTCAGATGGTTGGCCTGGAAAATGTCAACAATAAAATGCCTTCTGAGATAAGTGGCGGTATGAAGAAACGCGTGGGTATCGCCAGGGCAATCGTTAACAACTCTCGCTATTTATATTGTGATGAACCCAACTCAGGCCTAGATCCTCAAACCTCTATACTTATTGACAACCTCATCAAGGACCTGACGGATGAACTGGATATTACCACCATTGTAGTTACACATGACATGAACTCTGTAATGGAGATTGGAGAATTTGTGATGTTCCTCTATCAAGGGAAAAAGCTTTGGGAAGGCAATAACCAAACGATTTTCGACTGTGGAGTGAAGGAACTTGAGGACTTCATTTTCGCAAATAACCTGATGAGAACGGTCCGTAAAAACCGTTAATTGTCACCTTGTTATTTAACCTATTATTCACTTAATTAGCGAAGTTAAATAGCATGTTATGTATAGGTATTTTACCTACTTTATTCTACTAGGAAGTATTCTTACACTTGGCTATTTCAGCATGCAGGATGCTCTCTCAGTGATGTATAGTAGCACTGCTGAACAGCGGAGTTTCGGGTTATTCTTTTTGATAATGTCGCTCATTGTGACCGCTATTGGAATGTTTTTCCAATGGGTCGTACCTCTAAGATGGACTTTGATCAAACTAGATGTCTATGGCCCGGCGATTATCATGATTGCAGCCGTAATAGTTGGGAACGTATTTGGACATATGTTGAAGACGGACGAGTTCCTTTTTTATTTCATTCTCACACACTTAGTGACGATGTATGCAGCGCTAGCCACAGCTCGTCAAATAGTATCTCTCTATAAGAGAGGTGTCTTACCTATTTATGAAATTCCACATACTGTGATAGGGATAGCTGTTGGAGTAGCACTTATCCACTCACTTCATTTTCTGATCAGTGATTTTGTATTCTTTACAGGTATATGGAACTTGTATCTTGCGCTGCTACTTAGCAAAATCACCATAGATTGGTATAAGAACCTTTACAACGTAAGACTGACAAGGTCAGCCTAGAACAGTGCCGTAACTTGCATTCTCCCTATGTTCACAAGGTTTTGATCAGGAGACTTGCGGCCTTCATATCCAATTGACATCTGCAGTCCTTTCAGAATACGCTGCTGCCATTGAAGGTTCCAGGTATAATTGGTGCCTGGCCTGAGTGCTTCCAATAACTCATAACCGATCGGGCTATTCTCATCTCCCTCAAAAGCAATATCAACAACTCTGAAAGTAGCTGAAACTGTACGCTCTATGGCCTTTGCCCACCTGAGTTCTCCTCGAAATTCGTTGATCTCCGAGAACTCGCCCTGGTTTTCAACACCTATGCTCTGCCTATCCCTAAATTCATAGCTGCCTAGTAGCCGAAAAGCCGGTGAAGGTTGCCAAACTAGTTGAGGTGTGATGTTTTGAAAGTCGATCAGGTAGTTTCGATTGACTTGAGCATCTGAGTTGTTTTGACGGTCCCCACTCTCATAACCCATCTGGAACGTGAATTCTTTTTTGATATTGAGCCTCGAGCTAAATTTCCACGAGCTAAGGTCTCGACTTTCAATCCCATTGGTGAGTAGTTGACGATTCCCCAGTTGATTGTAAGCTAGCTCGAGCCCAAACCTGGGATTACCTCTATTGATGAAGAGTGTCGATCGTAAGTTTTCTCTGTTAGACAGTAGGCTCTCATCGCTGATACCTCCAAAAGGGTTAAACCGGCTATCAGCGTCATCCGTCACTTTTCGATCATGAGCTATTGAGGTCACGTTGCTTAGGTAACCAAGCAGTGATTTGAAACCCCCTTGTGATTTCCACTTTCTCGGCGCATCCATACTTACTCGCAAATTGAAAATGTTGTTGAAGGCTGTCACATACTCATCCGTAGGTACAAAAACCTTGATATAGTTGCGCTCGTCAGCATTCACCGCCAGGTAGAACTCCGTCAAGTCCTGAATACCATCTCCATTATCATCGCGCCAGGTATGTGTTCCTTCACCATTGGCAACTGGTACAAATATGAACTCCCGACGTAACTCTCTGCTATTAGCCAATGCATAGGTCAGTTCGGTAGAGACCTGCCGATCAAAAAACCTACCTGTCCAGTCTAACCTGCCCATTGTGGTCAACTCATCTTCAGCAGATGGATCGAGCAGGTTCTCAAGGTTGCGATAGGTAAAGTTGTAAGACAATCGCTGTTGTTGACCGAAGAGGTAGCGTCCTGACACCATGAAAGTACGACTGTCATTCTGAGGTGTGAGGCGTCCTTCAACCGGGAACTGGTCTTCACGCAACGCATACTGCACCCTCCATTGATGCTTACTGCTATCAGCATTGGTAATATAGACGGTATGCTCTCTGAAATTCATAGCCGTTCGGAAAACAGAGTCGGTCTCCTGCTGAAACACTTTGTTTCTATCCACAGCATAGGTATAGCCAGGCACTACTATGCTTGTTCTCAAATGAGTGTCTGCCGTCCACCTGGTCCATGTAGATCCAGTCTCTCCTTGCTCACTAGCGAGCACAAAAACATCGGAAGTATGATAAAGCGGGCCTAGCGATTGCCCAAGTTTGAAAAAATGCTGAGTACCTGAGAATAATGCACCTCGCTGACGAGTGGCCAACCTATAATCGAGATAGTGGTCGTCATCTTTATAAATGCCAATCGAAGTATTGAACAGTCGTTCGTCGATAAAGCTGACTGAGTCACTCGTCATATAACTCCAATCACGATCAAACTCTATATAACGGAACCTGTCTATGGGTTTGAAATACTGATCGTTGTACTCATAGCTTATTTCTCCAGAAAGTCGGTAGCTCTCTCCTACCAGTAACTTGCTGACCCGATATCCTGATTTCACACCAAAGCCGTTGTTATCTTCATTATCGGTAGTACCGAAGAGGTTTTTGTCCTCGTTTGATAAAGCTACATCTGTATAGATCTGCTGATGCTCATTAATTTGGTAAGTCACCTGGTTATTCCACATTTGACGCTGATTGGGAGTCGGTATTATGGAGATTGGTGAGAAGCTACCTTGAGAGATACCGTTGACCGGGGGAATCCACTCGAAGATCCTGCCGTTGACTCCTGATTGGACCGGGAGATAATCACCGTTGTTAGGTCCAACTTCTGAAAAAGTGATCGTAAAAAAAGCCTCATCCGGGTCAGTGGAATAGGCGTAGTACACCACCGTTCGACCGTCGACGGTACTATCTTTTCTGGCGTAGAGGACTCTATCAGGGGAAAAACCAACGCTATCTATGCCTGAAATTGCTGCTAAGCTAGCTTGATCACCAGCCTGGCTAAGCACCTGCTTGTCTTCTGTGGCTAAGGTAAAAGCCAATGGCTGATTTCGATTATCTTTTTCACGATAGAGCTCAGAGGTCAGTGACCACTTGTCCCACTGCTGATCATGACGAATACCCAGGATACTTCTGCTATAGTTTTGATCAGCATACTCATAGTCGACCCTGATCCGGGAGAATTTCGTAATGAGGACAGTGGGGTTAAAAGTGATCTCTGCTTGATTGTAATCAATCACATAATCGCGATCAAACCCACGTTGAAGTAGCTTACCATCTAGAAATACTCGCTCTGAATTGGCCATAACAATAACAAAACGTTCATCGTTGGGTCCTCTAACCCTATATGGACCTTGAACGCCTTCGATAGGGTCAATCTGTATCGATGCAAACTGTCCTTTCGCAACTGAAGCTGCCAGGCTCGTCTTAGCCAATCCGCCACCACTCTTGTAATTGAAAGTGGCTTTCCCGCCCTGGACGTTTTTATAGTACCTTAGAAAATATGAGTCTCTATTGGATAAAACCACATCACCGGCAGTAAGGTCAAATTTGTCGTTGTACAATTTGATATAGACATTATCAAAGTCTCTGATCTGTTGTGTATTGCCTTCCGGTTGGAAGGGAATATTTTGATCTGCAATCACTGCCTGTATCTTGATATCATCAGTGATCTGTCCGTCCAATTGCAGGTTGAGCGATGAATTGACAAATACGTTTTGAGTGTTTCCAAAACTTACCGACCGGCTGATGGCACCCATCTTCTGTAGGTTGTCCGTCTTGAATAATGACTCCTCCGGTATACTCTCTTTTGTCTCTACATTCTTTTTAGCACTTTCATAGCTCGAAATATCTTCAAAATACTCCTCTCGGTCCCTGACCGAATATGTATCGCCTACTTGAATCGGGAAGACACGATAGCAAACCTGAACCACCGTATCTATGGGTTGATCCAGTATTACAGTTCTTGAATGCTCATCATATCGATAGGGTCGTATAGGTATCAATTCAATAGTACCAGGGTCTAGCAAAACTGTATCTAATACCACCTGCTGGGTACCTATCGGAAACTCATAACACCGACGCAGAGATTGTGCCTCGACCTTGCTACAAACGATGCTCACACATATCATCAAACCTATTGGCAATAGGCTTTTCATTCTTGATAAAGGGGCAGCTCAATGATAAATTCAGTTCCGACTCCAACCTCTGTAGTAAAAGAAATGGAGCCGCCAGCATGCTCTATACCTCTCTTGGCTATCGCCAATCCAAGTCCACTACCTGTAGTTTTGGTACTGAAGTTGGGCACAAAAATCTTCTCGGTATGCTCATCTGAGATCCCAACTCCATTATCTTGAAAAGAGATGCTGATCCGTTGGTCTTTCTCTTTCAGAGCTACACGAATACTAGGTTCCTTACCATCAGGGACAGACTGAATACCATTCAGAATGAGGTTGTTGAATATACGCCCCAATAACTTACCATCAGCAAATACGCAATACTCCTTTGAAGGCAAATCAGTGGATATCTTACATTTTTCATCAAAGAGGAGTAGAGTTTCTTTGAGTACTGCAGACACATCAGTTTTGGAATTGACCGGTATAGGCATTTTCGCGAATGCTGAAAAAGAAGTAGCTATATCGCTGAGTGTATCTATCTGATTGAGCACAGTCTTAATTGGTCTTTCTGCGTTGGTTACTTTGCCTTGATCTGCTAAGGTGCGCTGAAGTTGCTGCAAAGTGAGTTTCATGGGAGTAAGTGGGTTTTTGATCTCATGTGCCACTTGCTTCGCCATCTCACGCCACGCCACTTCTTTTTCATTTTTTGCTAATGATGCTTTGCTCTTCTCCAAGTTGACTAGCATCCTGTTGTACTCCTTGACCAAAACGCCAATCTCATCATTTGATTTCCAATCAATAGGCTGGTTTTTGTCTTCCAGACGCGTTTTACTAAGCTTTTGGGTGATAAGGTCAAGCGGTCTTGTCAAAAATGAAGTAGCCAGGTTGATAAAGACCAATGACACCAGAAAGATCAACGTAAAAATGTTAAGGAGGCTTGTAAAGACATCTAGCTGTTCATTCTTTAGATCGTTGGAAGATTCGAAAAAAGGAATGCTTAACGTACCCAGTAAGTGACCATCACTATCTGATCGGATAGCATGATACGTAGATCTGTAATTGAGCTCTCCAATTTGCTCGTCAAACGTAACAGACTCTTGCTCTCCTGAGATGATCTGATAAAGTGCCTGAGGGTTGATATAAGCTGATTTTAGCTTGTTATCGAAGATACGCTGCTGGCTCGATGCTACAAGACGTCCTAGCCCATCAAACAAGTTGACATCAACCTGGGAGTAACGAGAGATATCACTCACAAGTTGGGAAAGCTGAATTCTATTGGTTTCACCTTCCGAATAGCTCTTTAATTCTCCGATTACCTGTTGACTGATATTATCCGCTTTTTCCTGATAAGTTATATCGAGCTCTTCCTTGTAAGATTCATTAATTGTGTTGAGCACTACGATTGTCGTCACTAATAATGGAAGAAAAAATGCCAGGCTAAGGTAGATTTGAAGCCTTGTCGCAAAGTTCAATTCAACCTCCCTGAATCTCAACTTAATAGCGTCAACAACCGTTAGCAGTACGATCAAAAACACCATCATCATGAACAAAAACGAGAAATTGGCTATGATGTCCTTGTTGGGATACTTTGTACTGCTAATGATGAATACCTTGTCGTCAATATCTCTGACACCTAAGTGATGCATGAGAACATCCTCTGAACCCTCTATATAAAGCTTTTCTACATTAAGATTTTCCTTGTTAAAGGCCGAAGCATAGCTATACCCACCGGCTTCATAGATCAAACGATTACCCTGATACAGCGCATAATTGAAATCAGGCTGAGGGGCGTAGAAGAAGCGTTGATCTATCAATAACTCAGGATAAAGACTTGTGGGTATGTATCTTTTTAACCGGAGATCAAGCACGATATGCCCTAAGAATGTATCGTATCTGGTTACTGGTACTACAGCCAAATACTTATAAACGCCAGTTGAAGTCAGGTCATTAACAAAATAGATATCCTTGTACTCAGTACGATTATCCAAGGTCAGAAGATCATTACTTAAGTTTTCAAAAGACGGCCCATCTGTTTGGTTCATCAGGGCTCCATCATCATTAAAGAAAAGTATCGAGATCTCATACTTATCAAAGTACTCGTTCATATGACGCTCACGGATGTGATAGGCCGTTTGCGTTGTAAGGAGACGTGGGTTTAGAAAGCGGCTTTTGATCTGAACATCATCTGTGATATTATCAATGGCTTCTGATAGTAGATACTCTCCAAGCACGTCGTTCTCAATGAGTAGTTGATTTGCAAATTTCTGTTTGGCAATGAGTGTATTACGTTCTTGTGCCTTGTATAGAGCAGCAGCAAACATAGCTGTACTCAGCAGCGCACTTGTGAAAAGATACAAGAAGGTATTGTACCTTATTCGCTTTAGCGTACCTACCCATCCAGTAGACCAGGAAAGCAAAAGAAATATAAGGTGTAGGAGAAAAACGAGCCACCATAAAGCATAACTATGGAATAGCCCGGCAACAAGTCCATATGCCAAAGCAATGATAATACCAATACTGACAGGTGATATTCTTAATATCTGAATAAACCGTGCAGTCAATTGGTGAATGAGAAAAAACAAGATAGCGTAGATGGCGAAACAGCCGTATGCTACCATCCTGGCACCCGGGAAAGTAATACTTGCAGAGACATCTAGCTCAATTTGAGAATTGAAGGAAATGTTTTGAACGAGCCAAACATGGCCATAGAGGCAAATGATGGAAACAAGGGTAAGTACAAAGACAACCAGCGTTCTCAATACCGGAGGAGTATTGATTAGCTTTCTGACCGCACGCTTCACTGAAAAATTGATGAGTGAATACCATGCCACCAATACCAGTAGTAATAAATTGATCAGAAGTTCTCCAATGGAGGAATTGTGTTCAGAACTATAGTATGTACGCGGATCGAAGATATCGGAAGGCCAAATTGACCCAGGGAGATCGGAGAACTCAAGAAGAGTTCTGAGTGCAAGAAAGCCCGCAACCAAAATGATCAGTCCGGATGTAAAACCTATTGCTCTTGCGAGCATCTCTGACCATCGGTACAAGGCTGCTATCAAAATTGCCAGCCCTATTCCAAACAAGAATAGGCTCAACATGATCAATGTTCCAGACTTGTCTGTATGACTATCACCAAGTGTAACTCGATAAAGCGTGTTTCCATCCAGTCTTATATCAACACCTTCTGATTCACCGACTTCTACGATTTTCGCCCCTATCGGAAAAAGTGCGGAATTTCTAGCATCCTTGATATACCGATTTTCAACTGCATATCGTCGCTCGAGTATGATGATGGAAAAGAGCTCTGTTTGGGCGCTCCTACTAGCTAGTGTGCGCTTTCTGGCCAGGTATGTTGCGTCTTCGCCTGTGACCAACCTAAACTCATAATCTCCAGCGAGTTCTGTGTAAGCTGGAATCAAATCATTAGAAGACCAACTCTTCAATTGTCCGCTCACAAATATGAAGGTAGGGAAATCTCTATTGTGCTGGTTGACAACTCTATAGGTTCCTTCCGAGAAGTTCTCTTCCACCCTATCGATAAAATCCGCTTGCTCTTTCACTAAGACCGAAAGTCTTTCCTCTATGGATGCTACGACGAACTCATCTTCATCATAAATGATACTTTCAATACTATAGCACACCCATGACAAGAGCAGTAAGCCCAAAGCATATACAAAATACCTGGAAGGAAAATTGGCAAGCAACTTCGAAAGGTTTATTCCGAAGATAGCAAAAATTATACCTTAGATGGCGTTACGATTGATACTTGAATCTACCAAAAACATGGAGATAAACTATCCTCGAATATCGAAATAGCAATGGCGTTATTAGAATGACAGTCCCAAAAATGGTGCTGGCATAAACCCATATATCAGGGTTATCAAAGACGTAGAACACTACGGTACCGAGAATGACAAACAGGGCTACTGAAAAGGCATAGTTCACATACATGGCACCATAATAAAAGCCAGGCTCTGGTTCATACCTCAACGAGCATTTGGGACAGTTGTCGTACATCTTGTCGAAGTTTCGCAAGTTGTAGGCACCAAACTTGAACATATCGCCCTCTTTACAGCGTGGACACTTTCCGTTTAATACGGCTTTTAATTTCGAGCTCTCGGGCATGATTCTTACTCTTTCGATACCAGAAAAAAGCAACAGTTCCAATCAGAACATACGGGGCAAAAAACAGGTACATTATACCAAAATTGATACCTGCTGCTATTCCAACCTCACCATTACTCACGTTATTCTCCAGTGTCGTTCGACACATAGCACACTGCGCCCATGTCTCAGCAAGGCTGAAAAGCATGATGATCACCAGAGTAAATAACCTTTTCATAACAATAGGTCAAAGTTAAACATTGGTCACCGCTATTGGTAGTATGGACTGATGAATAAATAAGCGATAACTCCTGTTACGGAGACATATAGCCAAATTGGAAAAGTAAACTTCACCACCTTCTTGTGCTTTTCAATTTTGTCGGTCAACGAGTAATAAAAAGCAAACAAAACAAAAGGAACTACTACAATTGACAACAAAATATGGCTGAGTAGAATGACTAAATAGACACTTCTCATTGCGCCTATTTCTGCTAACTCCTCATCACTTACTATACCATTTCCATTCACATCACCAAACTTTGTAGAATCAATGCTAGCGTGATAGATAACATAAGATACCAGGAAAACCGAACCTAACACAAAAGCAGTTGTCATTAACTTTTTATGAAGTTCAATCTTTCCTTTTTTGATCATAATGACCGCCGCAATTAAGAGCACAGCTGTCAAACTATTGATCACAGCATTGATATGCGGAAGTAGTTTTACCCAATCAGCCTCTGTAAACAGTCTGACTGGCATAAAGAGCAGTACGGCGACAGCTATCGGAATTATCACGGAGATGGCAGTAATGAGCCGGATATAGGTATGGTCTTTTGTCATCGTTGCAGCCATATCAGTTGAAAGCATTTAGTATTTCAATTTCTGTTATCAATCGATCAAACTCTTGCTTTTTAGAACTATCAAAATAGCTTCTGATCCGTCCTTGCTTATCAACAAGTGTTATAAAAGAATTGTTGGTTTCGTAGAGGAGCGTACACCTGACATTTTCCATCATGTCATTCTTGGTATTGTACCCTTCAGACGTCCCACCCTGCATGTCTGCACCAAATAACTTGTAATGAAAAGTCGGATTCCCAAAGTATTGCCTAACCCTGGCTAACTCATTATTGATGAAGCTAGCATTTTTATCATCCAACCTAACATCAATTAGGATCGCATTGTACTCAACCCCTTCATAATACTCCTTCGGAAGTCGGTATGGCGCACTAACTTCATTACAACCAGCATATTGAGGTACTTCATCCTGATAGAGGATAGACAGCTGATATTGGTTCTCACCAAAGGACTGCAAAAAAAGGTAAATAACAACTGGCACAAACAAAGCCAAAACCAGTAACAACAGTTTTTTCATATCACTCAACAAGCAAAAAAAAATCACACCCTAGGGCATGATTTTCTTATTAAAGCCTTTTTTATTATCAGGGATACAGCACACTAAAGATTGCTCCTCCTTGGATCAACAACGCTGCGATCAACCAGACCACAAAGACGAGCGGTATCAAAATGGACCAGATCAACATCTTGGCCTCATGTGCCAGGTGCATAAACTCAGCTACAATGTAGAATGCCTTCACAATCGTCATTCCAACGAAAATAATTATTCTCAGTGCCGCAAAGTCATGTGGAATAGTAAATGCCACCAAGAATTCTAAAGCAGTCACTACACCAAGTATGACAGCTACCTTTATGATCTTGTTAGTCTTCGACTTATCAACGGGCTGTACGACAACCCCGGATGTACTTTCTTGCTGCATAGTGTTGACTGTTATACGAGATAAAAGAATGTAAATACAAATACCCAAACCAGATCTACAAAGTGCCAGTATAGACCTACTTTTTCCACCATTTCATAATGACCTCTCTTCTCAAGTATACCTACAACCGTCTGATAGAAAATGATGAAATTGAAGACCACACCACTGAAGACGTGGAAGCCATGGAAACCTGTTATAAAAAAGAAAAGCGCGGCAAAGTTGGACGGACCATATTGGTTCTGCGTGAGATTCGCTCCATAAAAGATTGAGCCATCAAGCATTCTACCTCCTTCTTCTGTTCCCGAAATAAAATGTGACCATTCCCAAGCCTGACAACCTAGAAATGTGAAGCCACCAACGATAGTCCAAAGCATCCATTTCTCAACATCCTGCTTGTCCATGCGGTGACCAGCCTCTACAGCCAGTACCATCGTCACGCTGGACAAGATCAGTATGAAGGTCATGATACCCACGAAGACCAGTGGCAAATGAATACCGTGCAAAAATGGAGCCGCCTCGAACACCATTTCGGGTACGGGCCAGTACTCTTGAGAAAACACAAAATCAGTAATGGCTCCATCATAAGCCGGATGGCTGTATCGAATCAAACCATAAGCAATAAGCAATGCTGAGAATGTGAAAGCATCTGAGAGTAGGAAAAACCACATCATCAGCTTACCATAGCTCGCCTTAAGAGGTTCTACCCCACCTCCCCACAAATTCTTTCCACTCTCTTCAAGAGTCACTGTAGTGCTAGACATAAAGTTTGTTTGAGGTTCTAGTTATTGAGAATCAAAAATAAATATAAATACAACCAAAGTCCACCCAGGAAATGCCAATAAGTAGCACACATTTCAATCTGAACTAAGCTCTTGGAATGGACCTTATACTTCATTGCTGAAGATAAAACAATTATCAAAAAGACAATACCTGAAACCAGATGAAAGGCATGTAAGCCTGTAAAAACGTAGACAAAAGAACCAGCCGGGTTACCCACAAAGAACACATCACTATCTACCAACTCTATCCATGAGTAGTACTGCCCAAACAGAAAAACTATTGATAAGACCACTGTCAACAGCATCATCCATTTGACCTGGCCCAGGTTATCACGACTTGCCGCTAAGTATGCCCATTGCATGGTCACACTACTCAGAATTATTACTCCCGAAGTATAAAGAAAAGCGGTTGGCATATCAAAGATCAGCCAGTTCCCCTCGGCTTGCTTCACAATGTAGGCACTTGTCATAGCCGCAAAGATCATCGTGATCGAAATAATGAATAACCACACAGCAAACTTCTTGGGGTGCATAGATAGCACCTTACTGGCATTAGGTTGCATTGACAGATCTGGAGTCATAATTACAGCTTGTCTAGTAAGAAAGATATCTGCACTACCGGCAAATAGATAAATGAGCCAAACATGATCTTGAGTGCAGACTTTCTACTATAATCTCTCATCAAAGAGAATGTTTGAGTTAAAAACAACACACCACACAATGTCACTATAAACGCCGAGTTGATACCCGTTATGCCTATGTACGCAGGTAGTAACCCAAGAGGCAACAGAAACAACGTATAAATCATGATGTTGATAGCAGTACGTAAATCCTTTTCTCCACCGAAAGGCAATAGCTTAAAACCCGCCTTTTTATAATCCTCATCTGCTACCCACGCTATCGCCCAGAAATGTGGGAACTGCCAGATGAACTGAATACCAAATATGATTAATGCCTCTATACTCACGCCACCTGTCGCTGCTACCCAACCAATAAGGGGAGGTAATGCACCAGGAATTGCCCCTACAAAGACAGCTATTGGCCCCACTCGCTTTAAAGGTGTATATACATAACTGTATAGTAGAATCGATACGATTGAAATTGCTACTGTTAATAGGTTAGTAGTGATGGCGAGAAGAACCAAGCCTGTCAATCCTACAAAAAAAGCAAAGACATAAGCTTCCCTTACACTGAGACGATTGGTGGGAAGTGGTCTGCCTTGCGTTCTGGACATTAGCTTATCATATTCCTTTTCAGCAATTTGGTTCAGCGTGATTGAAGCCCCTGAAATGAATAATCCTCCTAGCGACAATGCTCCCATTACCATCCAATCAATGGCACCTCTATGCCCCAGTAAGTAACCAAATCCTGAACTGAACGCTACAAGAAATGAAAGTCTAAACTTCATCAATTCTATGTATGCTGATACTCTATCGGCAAGAGTGAGTTGTGATGTACTATCGTGAACGCTTGATGAGATCATACTACGACGCTTTAGCCATTAGTTTAACAGGATTGGTCATAACGCAGAACAAGTAAAACTGTGCTCCAAAGATAAGCGATGCTACTAGTAAATGGACAGGTTGAAGGATAGACGGTATTGCTAAATAAGCCATTAGAGCTCCACTTAATATCTCTAGTGCTATCAGCACTACGATAAACTTGATAAGCAAGATAGGTGTACCCGAAATCTTCGCTTTTTCCAATAACAAATAGGCCAGATAAACATGTATACCCAGTATTACAATAGAGTATGATCGGTGTAAGTAAAACTCAATACCTAATTCACTGATCCATACCTCGCGTGAGTCAGGAAACAATATGGCAATTTGATCTACCATCTCTCTAACCTTGGTTCCGAATGCTACCTGTATGAGATACAAGACCATTGAGATAACCAAAAGACTTCTAATCTTGACAGCTTGTGCATCAACTTTGCTAACCAAATCTTTATCCAAAGATGTGTAGTATCCATATATCAATACCGCTACAAGAACTAATGCCAGCAACATATGGAAAGTGATCATGCCGGGGAGGAGATTTGTAGATACTACAAGTGATCCCACCCAACCTTGAAAACCAACCAGAATCAGCGCTGAAAAAGATATCCAGAACACCCTTGAGTTAGTCTTTAAGTAAGGGGAAGAGAAGACCACAGTGATCAAAATTAACAGGCCAATCACGGCACCAATCAATCGGTTCACATACTCTATCCAGGTTTTTGTAGCGTTGAAGTCAGCCTCTTCCAGTATTGACTTGTCATTGGTGATCTTATATGCCAACTGATCAAAACCCATGTTTGTGAGCATTGAAGCTAACCTTTTGTTTTTCCTGGCGCGCAAAGCAGAATATTGCTCTTTATAATCAGACGGAAGCTCCTCAACAGAAGTAGGCGGAATATACTCACCAAAACATTTTGGCCAGTCAGGGCAGCCCATTCCAGCTCCCGTACTACGAACAATGCCGCCTACCAGTATTAATAGGTAGACGGCACTTATCGTAATGAGACTTACTTTAGGGTAGTAACTCTTAAGCTTTTGCTGCATCTTTTTTCGCGACCGATTCTTTTGATGCCATTTCATTTTCATGAGGCAAGTTAGATTCGGGAGTCTCACTTAAAGGTACAGTCTGAGGTATAAAATCCTTATCAGAACCAGGCTTGCTGTAATCGTATGACCATCTGTATACTTTAGGAATCTCTCCAGGCCAGTTGCCATGACCGGGCACTCTCGGTGTAGTCCACTCGAGAGTAGTAGAGTTCCATGGGTTAGCCGGTGCTTTTCTTCCTCTGAAGATGTTGTAGAAGAAGTTGAACAGGAAGATAAACTGGGCAGCAAATGTCAGGATCGCTGCGACACTCACGAAAGCATTCAAGTCAGTAAAAATGCTGAAAGCGTCGAAATTAGTGAATGAATAATATCTTCTTGGGAAGCCAGCAATACCGATGTAGTGCAGCGGGAAGAATACCAGATACACCCCTATGAAGGTCATCCAGAAATGTATATGACCTAGTGTTGAATCCATCATTCTGCCGAACATCTTAGGGAACCAATGGTAAACACCTGCCATCAATCCGAAGAAACTTGCGCTTCCCATCACAAGGTGGAAGTGGGCCACTACGAAATAAGTATCATGCAGATTAATGTCAATAGCAGAATTACCAAGGAACAGACCTGTCAAACCACCAGATATAAAGAAAGACACCAGGCCAATACTAAATAGCATGGCAGGAGTAAATACGATATTACCTCTCCAAAGTGTAGTGATATAGTTAAATGCCTTAACAGCGGAAGGTACGGCAATGATCAAAGTCAAAATAGTGAAGATCGAACCTAAGAAAGGATTCATTCCGGATACGAACATGTGGTGTGCCCATACAATGAAAGACAATACCGCAATAGCAAGCATCGAAATAATCATCGCCTGGTAACCAAAGATGGGTTTTCGAGAGTTTGTTGAGATCACTTCCGAAGTAATACCTAGAGCTGGCAACAATACTATGTAAACTTCAGGGTGTCCCAGGAACCAGAAAAGGTGTTGATAAAGAATAGGGCTACCTCCTGTATTAGGCAATGCTTCGCCACCAATGTAAATGTCAGATAAGTAGAAGCTAGTGCCAAAAGACCTATCAAATACTAACAGCAAAGCAGCAGAAAATAATACCGGAAATGATAACAATCCAATAACTGCGGTAATAAAGAAAGCCCAAATTGTCAATGGCAAACGTGAGAAGGTCATTCCCTCCGTTCTAAGGTTTATTACCGTAGTGATGTAATTAATTCCTCCTAACAAAGTAGAAGCAATGAAAAACACCATTGATACCAACCACAAAGTCATTCCTAATCCACTACCCGACATAGCTTGAGGTAGCGCGCTCAATGGGGGATATACAGTCCATCCGCCACTTGCAGGCCCGGTTTCTATGAACAACGAGATGAACATGATAACACTGGATAAAAAGAAGAACCAGTAGGACAACATATTCATGAATCCTGAGGCCATATCACGCGCGCCGATCTGCAATGGTATTAAATAATTACTGAATGTTCCACTCAATCCAGCCGTCAATACGAAGAACACCATGATCGTACCATGCATGGTTACCAGTGCCAGATAGAACTCAGTATCGAGCTTACCAGTATCCGTCAACCAACCTCCTAATATTGGCTGGAGGAATCCCAGATCCATATCCGGAAAACCCAGCTGTAACCTAAAAAGGAGAGAAAGTGCTCCACCAATAAGCGCCCAAAAAATACCAGTGATTAGGAACTGCTTGGCAATGGTTTTATGATCAGTACTAAATATGTACTTTGAGATAAAGCTATCATGATGCTCGTGATCATCATGATGTACGTCGTGCTCTTCAATTTGTACTTCTGCAACGGCCATATTATTCTTTAATTTTCTAGATCAACAGTGTGTCAACTCACGATGTTTACATTCCAGCAGAAATCATCGCTACTTCTTTTAGATTATCCGGAACATTAGCCAAATAATCAGGATTTTGTGATAACCAAGGCTCTTGCTCGGCATACCACTTCTGGTAATCCTCTGGCTCGTCCACTACAATGAGATATCTCATGGCGAAATGTCCCTTGCCACAGATCTTGTTACAAACGAGCTCATAATTAAAATCAGGATTACCCAATTCTACCCTCATATCTTCCGTAGACTTATTAGGTACAAACCAAAACTGTGTTGGCATACCAGGTACAGCGTTCATCTGCATCCTGAAGTGAGGTGCATATACGCTATGGATCACGTCCCTCGCCTTGATCTTAAATAATACCGGTTTACCCTTCGGAATGTGGATCTCTCTGGGAAGGAAGTCATCAAAGGCTGATTTGTCAGAAAAATCCATTCCCATCTGATTATCCACATCAATGAGCTTGTAATCAGCATCACCAAGCTGCTTGTCCTTACCGGGATAGCGTGATGCCCATGCAAACTGATAACCAACAATCTCTACTACTTCCGCATCTTGAGGAGCTTCGTCCGTGATATCCCACCATGCCTTCAATCCGGACCCTATCAACAGTGTCAATACTACTGCTGGGACAATCGTCCAAAGTACCTCCAACTTATTATTGTGTGGGTAAAAAGAGGCTGTATTACTTTCTCTGTACTGATACTTGTAAGGGAAATAGAATAATAAGATTTGGGTTACCACGAATACAAACACTGTCACCGCCATGGTTATCCAGAAAAGATTGTCGGTAATGACCCCATGATCTGATGCTACAGGTAAGGTGTAGTTATCGAACTCCTTGGTAGAGTACCAGAAGAAAGCAATAATGCCACCTATCAGGAATATCATTCCCATTGTAGCGTTCCACGTCGTATTATTTTCATCACGAGTGTCTTGTTTGCCTTTGGCCACCTGTACGAGGGTATAAACCCTGTAGATGGTGAACAAAATGACCGCCACCAGTATTACCGAAATCCAAATTACAAGACTTAGCATATGATTAATTTACTAAAGTTAGCTCTTAAATATTATGATGTACACTTTCCTCCAACATAGGATGGTTCTTCGCAACAAGAGGTGCTTTGGCCAAATTGCTCAAAGCAACAAAAACAAACAATGAAGCAAACACCATCAGCATTCCTATTTCTAGTAACCCAAAGCCACCATTTTCCTTTAGCGTTCCCGGAGTGATCATCAGATAAAAGTCCATCCAGTGACCGAAAATGATGATCGGACATACGATCTTCAAAAATCGCTCGTGTCTCTTGCTAGCTCTGGTCATCAGAACTAAGAATGGAAAGAAAAAGTTAAGAATAAGATTGACAAAAAATACAGGGGCATATTTATCGCTGGATAATCTCTCTACGAAATAGATCGTCTCCTCAGGAATGTTCGCATAATAGATCAGAAGAAACTGCGAGAACCAGATGTACGTCCAGAATATGCTAAAGGCAAAAACAAACTTGCCCAAATCATGGAGCACACTAGAGTTGACGAAAGATAAATACCCACTATCTCTCAAAAGAACCACTATATAAGTAATTAACGCTAGACCCGCTACCCACCAGGACGCAAAAACATACCATCCAAACATAGTACTGAACCAGTGAGTATCAATTGACATTACCCAGTCCCAAGCCGAAACCGAAGAAGACACTGCAAAAAACACTAAGAAGATCGCTGACAGCCTGAACATCTTTCTCCACTGATCAGTACCACCTTCCATATCCTCCTTAAGCGACTCCTTACGTATAGCTGTAAACAACCAATACCAAACACCGAAAAAGATGACCATTCTGGCTACATAGAATATCGGGAATGACGGGTGTTCGTGAAGCGGCCAGTAGAAAAAGCCCTTCTTACCATTGATGATTTCGTCGAACTCAGCCCCACCTTCTTCATAAAGGCTGTGATGTGTCCAGTGAAACAAATCATGATTAGCTACCAAAAAAGTCGCCAACATCAATATACCTCCTATTGGCAACCAAAAACCAAATGACTGAGGTATTCTGATGATACCTGCTGACCAGCCTGCCTGAGATACATATTGTATCGCGACAAAAAAGACACCTATGACCGCAAGTCCGGTGAAATAAACATTGTTGATCCATAGGTTCACCCACACCCGTTGCATCCAGTTAAAAGCGTGTCCGCCCTCTTCTGCATGTCCGCCAGCCTCATGGCCGTGTCCTCCGTTCATTACCATGAATATGCCAACGACCATCAAAAGAACACCTATTCCCAGATAGGCGAATATCTTCTTCTTTGCTGCAGCTGAAAAATCAAAGTTCTCTTCAATCATGGCTTACTGGTTTTGAAGCGTTTGTACGTATCTAACTATTTTCCATCGGTCCTCTACACTCACTTGAGAACCATGTGCACCCATACGGCCTTTACCATGCGTGATCACATGAAAGATATGACCACCTGGTTTGTCCTTTACAGCTCTGGAGTTATAAGGCGTTACACCTTTGTAAACCTTTCCTACAGTGCCATCTCCCATCCCCTTGCTGCCATGACAGTGAATACAATAGCTGTTATACAGTACTTTGCCTTCAGCGAGCACTGCTGCTGTCGAATCGAAGGGATTGACCATCAATTGAGCTGCAAGCTCCAAGCTATCTTTTGGGATGCGATAAGGTAGGTATGAACCGCGCTTAACAGTATTAGCAGCGGGTTCACGCATCGTCATGTCAAAATTGTTATATGGATTCGAGTTGTAAAACTCACCATGGGCATCTTCATCATTTGAGTCTAACCAGTTACCCTGGTCCTCATCTTTGATCTGGGTAAGAGGCTCATATGGAGTGGAATGATACATTTGAGGAGAATATTCCAGGCCGGGAAAGTCATTTTTCGCGGCGCATGACAGCAACAACCCTGCCGCCAGCATGGAAAGTACTCCAGAATACAGTGTTCGTCTTATCATTGTTTTGTATTCTTAATCAAAGTTTTTTTCGTTCACCTCAGAGGCACCAGACGCCTTCAAGGCACTTTCAATAGCAGCCCTGTCAATTTTGTTCTTGCCAAGATCGATAGCCATTACATGCTTATCGTCTGTAGATCGAATGTCAAACTGTACAGGCTTAGCCCATGGCTTAAGGTTGCTGATCACAAGAAAAGTACCTACCATACCAAATGCAGCTAGCAAAACTGTTAGCTCAAAAGTCACAGGTATGAAAGCAGGAAGAGCTATGTGATCCTTGCCTCCAATGATCATCGGCCAATCTACACCCATCATACCTATTTGCATGATAAGCGCCAAACTTGTACCTGTCAGGCCAAACAAGAATGCCACTATAGATAGTCTAGATCTGTTGTAACCTAGCGCATCTTCAATTCCATGTACAGGAAATGGAGAATACACTTCATGAATCTTTACACCGGCCTGCCGTACAGATTTGATACCCTTCAGTAGAATATCCTCATCATCAAAAATACCGACCACAAAGTTTTTACCGTTCTCCATGACTAAGCCTTGATTTTTTCTCCAGTGGATTTAATAATACTCTTTACTTCTGCCATATTGATCACAGGGAAGAACTTAGAGAATAACAGATATGCTGTAAAGAACAAGCCAAACGTGAATAAGTAGACCCCCACATCTGCCCATGACGGATAGAACATTGCCCAGCTAGAGGGCAGATAATCCCTATGCAATGAGGTTACGATGATCACAAATCGCTCAAACCACATTCCTATGTTCACGATAATCGTGATGATGAAAGTAGCAGTAAGGTTTGTTCTTATCTTTTTGACCCAGAATAGCTGAGGTGAAATCACATTACATGTCATCATCGACCAGTAAGCCCACCAGTAAGGTCCGCTTACCCTATTCAGGAATGCGTACTGCTCGGCCTCTACACCAGAGTACCAGGCTATAAACAATTCAGTAATGTAGGCTACACCTACGATCGATCCAGTGATGATGATCACAATGTTCATCAGCTCGATATGCTGGATCGTGATATAATCTTCCAGTTTATAAACCTTTCTGGTAATGAGCAACAGTGTCAATACCATTGCGAAACCAGAGAAAATCGCTCCTGCAACAAAATAAGGTGGGAAAATAGTAGTGTGCCACCCTGGAATCACAGAAGTCGCAAAGTCAAAGGATACTATAGTGTGAACAGAAAGTACCAGGGGAGTAGCCAAACCTGCAAGCACGAGAGCAACAGTCTCATAGCGTGACCATGTCTTCGCTGCACCATCCCACCCAAAACTTAAAGCTCCGTAAATTGCTTTTGAAACCTTGTTGGTCGCTCGGTCTCGGATGGTTGCAAAATCAGGGATCAGACCTATGTACCAGAAAACGAGTGATACAGAGAAATAGGTACTGATCGCAAAAACGTCCCAAAGAAGAGGACTATTGAAGTTTACCCAAAGTGAGCCGAAAGTATTAGGAAGAGGTAACGCCCAGTAGAAGCCGAGCCATGGTCGACCCATGTGCAATACCGGGAACATTGCAGCACAAATAACCGCAAAAATAGTCATCGCTTCTGCCGCACGATTGATGGACATTCTCCAACGCTGACGGAACAGCAAGAGAATCGCAGAGATCAAAGTACCTGCATGACCAATACCTACCCACCATACGAAGTTGGTGATATCCCAGGCCCAGCCAACGGTCTTATTAAGTCCCCACATGCCTATTCCATCCCATAGCGTGCGCCATACAGCATAAGCGCCAATGGTGAACACACCAAGCGATACTGCTATCGCTAACAACCATGACATAGGCGGTGCGTCTTCGACACGCTTACAGATGTCTTCAGAGACATCATGCACAGTCTTACCGCCAGTGACTAAAGGTTTTCTTAAAATCGATTCTGCGTGCATATACTATGAATTAGGCTTCAGTTTTCTCTTTGTTTCTGATTTTGGTAAAATACCAAACATTAGGATCAACTCTGATCTCCTCGAGTACGTGATATGCTCTTGGTTCTCCTACTTCTACTTCTCCTTCGTCGTTAGACTGCAACTTCAGCAATTGCGCCACTCGGCTCTCCTTGTTTTTCAAATCACCAAATACAATGGCTTCAGATGGACAAGCCTTAGAACAAGCTGAAGTGATCTCTCCATCCACAGGTCTACGTCCTTCCCTCTTCGCTTGAAGTTTGCCAGCTTGTACGCGTTGCACGCAGAACGTGCATTTCTCCATCACACCTCGTGCTCTTACAGTCACATCAGGATTCAACACCATCTTACCAAGATCATTGTTCATTGATGTGTTATCTGCGAACTCCGAATTGTCATGGTATTTAAACCAGTTGAACCTTCTTACTTTATAAGGACAGTTGTTAGCACAATATCTCGTACCTATACACCTGTTATAAGTCATTTGGTTGAGGCCCTCAGAGCTGTGTGTTGTAGCCGCCACAGGACATACCGTCTCACATGGTGCGTTGTTACACTGCTGACACATCATAGGCTGGAAAGTAACCTCCGGATTATCAGCCGCTACTTCCATTGCAGCGTTCTTGGCTAAGGCACCTACTGCATTCTCAACAAGATCAGTATTGCTACTGTAATATCTATCTATGCGCAACCAGGTCATTTCCCTCCTGTTGAGCACCTCTTGTTTTCCTACTACCGGAATATTGTTCTCAGCTTGACAGGCTATAGTACATGCGCCACATCCGGTGCATGAGTTGAGATCAATTGCCATTCCCCAATGGTGATTAGGATACTCATGACCACTCCAGAGCGTGATAGCACCAGGCTTCTTAAATCCTTCTGAAGTATAGATCTGAGGCATTTCCCTGCCTTCGTAAGGGTTATCTTGATATTTGCTTAGTACCGTTTCCTGGATTACGTTACCACGTTGCATTACAGTCTGGCTTGTCTGAGTTTGTGCTACACGATAAGATTCTCCGGTGTTCTCAACGGTAACACCTACAAGTTTTAGATTCTGGTATCCTTTGCTGTAGTCTGCCATAGGGTAAGCATTGGCTCCTACACCATTAGCTACTTTTCCAGCTTTAGTGCGCCCGTATCCAAGTGCTAAGCCTACCGTGCCTCTAGCTTGTCCGGGCTGGATCAATGCTGGCACAGAGACTGTTTTTCCTCCCACAGAGACATTCACTTTTTGGGTGGTCATATCACCTGGATTCAACCCTATCTCAGAAGCGTAACTTGGTGATACTGTTAGGTAGTTGTCCCAGCAAGCCTTTGTAATAGGATCAGACATCTCCTGAAGCCACGGGTTATTAGCCTGGATACCGTTTGATACAGAAGCATTTGCGTAGAGTATCAATTCAGTTCCACTACCATCGGCCGAGTAAGTCCCGGACACGCTGGAAGCGGCTGCATTCAGGTCTCCTGCAAACACAGGGCTCTCAGCCACCTCTTCTGACGGCACTGTATATACACCATCATGCAGGCATTGGTCCCAGAACATCTGCAAATCAGCCTGCTCTGACTGATTAGCGAAATACCACTCAGCCCAGTTAGACTTGACAAACTCAAAGTAATCGGCCTCCTCATCTGCCCAGGTCAAGAAACTTGATTGAGCCTGACGAGTATTAAACAGGTTAGATATAGTAGGTTGAGAAAGGCTTAAATGGCCTTTAACTGGCTCAGCGTCATTCCAGCTTTCTAAGTAGTGGTGGTCCGGAGCAATGATTCCAACACTGGCGCTAGTCTCATCCAATCTGTCAGAAGTTGACAAGCTGAATTTCAAGCTGCCCAAGGCTTCACCTAACTGTGCACCCATAGCATGATCGTACACAGGGTTACAATTGTAGAAGATGACACCTGTAACGCTACCTTTCGAAACGTCATTAACAAGCTTGGCCATCTTAGCATCATCACCTTTCCGGGTATTGTAAGTTGCTGACCAATCGATTGTCTCTCCATAGGCTCCCAGCAAGTTATTAATGCCGTTGACAATGGCCTGGACCGCTTCATCATTTGACCCGGAGACCACTAGAGAACTAGCCTTAGATTTCCATAAGTCTTCTGCAGCCATCGTAAGTCTTGGACTATCCACTTTGGCAGCACTTATGGCTGGAGCACCAGCCTTAGCTGCAATTAAGTTGTACAGATTAGCTACAAATAGTCCTTCTTGTGAAGGGCGAATAGGCGTACGATAATCTGCATTTGCACCAGTTAGAGACAAGTTGGATTCAAATGAATACAACCTGGACATATCTTTTTTCTTATCGCTGAGTCTTCTTGTCTCAGCAAATTGCTTATTGAAAAGCGTATGATTTAACCATCCACCTAAGAAATCTGCATCGAAGGAGACAATCGTTTTAGCTTTGCTAAAATCATAAAACGGAATAGCCCGAGTACCAAATGATTTCTCGTTAGCTGCCAACATTCCGTGGAAGGATACTTGATCGTACTGAACGTGCTCAGCATTGTATTTCGTCAGAAATAAATCAAGTGCTTTCTGAGTTGATGGGCTAAAAACAGAATTACTCACAACCACCAGTCTGCCTCCCAAAGAACCAAGTTGCTTCGTAACAGCTGAGTCAACTTCATCCCAAGTGCTGGCACTACCATTGATCATAGGTGTTTGCAGGCGCTGCTCATCATAGAGTGAAAGCACAGAAGCTTCAACCTGAGCAGATGTACCACCACCACTTACGGGTGACATGGTGTTACCCTCTACCTTAATAGGGCGACCTTCTCTGGTCTTGACAACTACGCTGCAATAATCACTGCCGCTAATGAATGTAGAAGCGTAATAGTTTGGAACGCTTGGGTCAACATCAACTGGCTTATTAAGGTATGGAATTGCCTTTCTGACCGGTGCTTCGCAAGCAGCAAGAGAAGCTGCCGCTACACCAAATCCCATCACCTTTAAAAAGTCCCTTCTATTAGGACCATTTTCTTCATCACCACTGATGGGTAAGAACTCCGGAAACTCACCTTCTGAATTCTTTACAAATTCCGGATTATTGGTAAGCTGCTCTAAACCTTTCCAATATGTCTTTTTGGTTTCGCTCATTTTACTCGAATGTAGTCAGTCAGGTTTTACTAATAATGGCATTTTGAACACTCAAGGCCGCCGATATCCTGGACCTTCAATGGATTCTTGCTGGTCTGGTCGTGCAGTTCTACCAACTTTGTATAGTATTCATTGCCTTTGGCATTGACTTCTGTTTCTCTATGACAGTTGATACACCATCCCATGGTCAAATCAGAATATTGATAGACAACCGCCATTTCTTCAATTGGGCCATGGCAAGTTTGGCATTCTATGCCACCCACCTTCACGTGTTGCGAGTGGTTGAAATACGCCAGATCAGGGAGGTTATGCACACGCACCCATTCTATAGGTACACCTGATTCAGCCGCATCATATATTTTCTGTATTTCAGGAGACATACCTGTTTGGCCTCCTACGTTTTGAATTGCAGAGTGGCAATTCATACATATGTTAACTGAAGGGATATTAGCTGATTTAGCTTTGTTGACACCCGTATGACAGTAGACACATTCTATTTCATATTGCCCGGCATGCAGTTGATGCGAAAAAGCAATAGGCTGCTTAGGTTGATACCCTTGCTGGACCCCTACCGTGAATAATCCATCAATCGCCGACTTCAATACAATTGCCAGAAAGAAGAAAGTGACAAAACCCAGGAAAGCATTGCTCTTGGCTAATTGGCCGATACTGAATTCCTGACCAACTAGATCACGCTCCTCCTCATCTAATTCCTTGTTCTCTTTGAGATACTTTGTTAGTACTGAGATGATAAGGAAAAGAACTATAAGTATCAGAATCAGTACAACCACAAAGCCTATCAAAATAGCTGTGATGTATTCACCGGCCACTCCACTACTTGCGGATACTGCCTCACCATCTGCAGAAGTAGTAGTTGCCACAGCAGCTTCAATTGGCTTAGCCGACTCAGACTTGATGTAAGCAATAATTGAGTTTAGCTCATCATCAGAAAACGCAAATGCTGTCATTTGCGTCTGGTTATATTCATTGTATAAAGCAACGGCGTATTCATCGCCACTGGCAATTACCTTTGATGAGTTTTTTATAAAAGCCTTAATCCATTCTTCACTTTGTCTCTCATGCGCATCTCGTAGTGCAGGTCCAATAACCTTCTCATTGATGGCATGACAAACAGTACAGTTTCCATTAAACAAAGACTCTCCGGCAGAGACTAGCGCAGGATCAAGACCGGCATCTGTAGCTTCTGGTGCTGCAGCATCTTCTTGAGCTAAAGAGCCGAAAGAGATGAATGAAATCAGCGAAAGAGTCAGTAGGAATTGGCAGAAAAGATGGTGGTTGAATTTTAATCGGTTGATCGACATTTCTTCAGTTTAGGTATTCCTGTTCAAGACGGCTACAAATCTAATACCCGAACCCATAACATCAAAAAAGATATTTGACACAACAATTCGGCCTGTACGCCACTTAGAGGCCAATTTTAGGTACTCCGATCCAAAACCATTCCTTGTCCTATAAGGAAATTTTATTCGATAGCTTATTTAGCATCATTCTAAATAATATTAACACTCTTTTCAACGGCATCACAGTGTTGCATTACTGTCTCTTTATTAGATGTTTCAAAGCTAAATTCAACCTCCGGTTTCCTCAACTCATCATCAGTTAAGTAACTTCTTAACACCTTTTTAAGTAGGCGGTTAAGGGTCGATGATCGGGTATCTGTTTAACATCTAAAATCCCCCAAAATGGGCAAGACCAACCTCCTAACCGTTAGTTTAATAATACTGCTACAGCTTTCATCGCTGGGCCAAGATCTGAACACCTACCGTGTAAGTGGTTCATTTACTGATCAGCCATTTCTGGAAGTCATAGAAGAAGTGGAAAAGCAAATACCTACGCGATTCTACTTCATAGAAGCCTGGGTCGAAGACCTCAAAGTGACAGGTGAGTTTGACAATGTTTCTTTGTCAGATTTTATGTCAACGGTTCTGTCAGGTTATGATCTGCAGTTTGTTGTCTTTGATCCATTCACGGTAGTGCTGACCAGGGATGTCTCTATACTACAAGCGATCTCAGCACCTTCGGAGGAAGAAGCTGAGTTATTCATTGGTGATGAGCGTGAATATGTACTGGGTAAGATCATTGAAATTTCCGGTAGGCTGACCAATGAGAAAACCGAGGAGCCATTAGCTGGAGCAACCATCACTTTTGAAAGCCTGGACCAGTCGGTGACGACAAGCCCTAATGGAAATTATCGGTTAGAGATACCTGCAGGCAAGTATTTTGTTAATTTCACTTATGTGGGTTTAGAACCTCAGCGTCGACTCATTCAGTTATACTCATCCGGTGAGCTGAGTATAGAAATGTACGAAGCACCTATCAGACTGCAGGAAGTATCTATTGAAAGTACCGCAGAGGATATCAATATAGCCTCACCTTATCTGGGTTTGATCAAGTTGAACTCTGGTATAGTTAATAAAGTGCCTACCCTCCTCGGAGAAGCTGATATCGTACGTACACTACTCATGATGCCAGGAGTGAATACCGTAGGTGAGGGTGCGACTGGCCTCAATGTTCGTGGTGGAAACATTGACCAAAATCTGATCACAGTGGACGGTGCTCCTATATTTAATACTTCCCACCTATTCGGCTTTTTCTCAACAATCAATCCAGATGCTGTGGGAGAGATCGACTTTTACAAAGGTTCCATGCCGGCTTCTTTGGGAGGCAGGGCCTCCTCAGTACTCGATATCAAGTTGAAGGAGGGCTCGACCGAGCGATTTAACCTTCGGGGCGGAGTAGGCACCATCTCAAGTCGCCTAACGGCTAATGGCCCTATTGGTGAAAAAACAAGTTACGCTTTATCCGCCAGAGGTAGCTATGTCAATTGGGTACTCAATCAAATTCAGAATATCGACATCAGGAGAAGTCGCGCCAGCTTTAGTGACTTCAGCGCTAAAGTCAGTCACCGGTTTACTGATAAGCTTAAAATGTCGTATACGAGCTACTACAGCCAGGACAGTTTCAAATTTGCTGAGGATACTGTATATAGCTGGTCCACTTTTAACAACTCTGTGAAGCTCGACTATCTCTTCAACGAAGGGCTGGTTGCCTCTGTCACAGCGTTCAACAGCAACTACCAATACTCTGCAGAGAATGTCACTGACATCAATCCTTTTACGCTGGACTACAATCTCAACCAACAAACTATCAAAGGAGACTTCTCGTTGATTCGAGATGACTTCACTTTCGATTTTGGCGCAGGCTATAACTATTATAACATCCAGCCTGGTGAACTGAGAGCTAATAGTGCCGAATCCGGTATACTGCCAATCACTTTGCAGAATGAATTAGGAGGAGAAGCTTATTACTACGCCAACATCAACTATAAACTCCATCCAAACGTCACCATAAACGCCGGACTAAGGTATGCCCAATACACAGCACTAGGCCCGAAGGATGTCTACTCCTATGAGGAAGGCAGTGAAAAATCGATCATCAGTCTTAACGATACTACTTCATATGCCAAGGGAGAGAAGATCACGACTTACAACGGACTAGAACCTCGCGCCAGCTTTAGGTGGCAGCTCTCTCCTTCCTTCTCAATCAAGGGGGGATACTCAAGAAATTATCAATATCTGTACCTGGTGTCTAACACGGCTGCTTCTACTCCACTTGATGTTTGGAGACCAGTTGATAGTCATGTACCACCACTGATCAGCGACCAGTATTCAGCCGGGCTTTTCAAAAACTTCAAAAGCAACGCCTACGAAACGTCAGTAGAGGTATATTATAAAGACATGCAAAACCTGGTCGATTATAAGGACGGAGCTGATATCTTGCTCAATCCTGCCCTGGAAACAGACTTGATCGTTGGTACAGGAGAGGCGTACGGTGCTGAGTTTTTCTTTAAAAAGAACAGAGGTGATCTGACGGGCTGGATATCATACACGTATTCGAGATCTCTACGGACAATGGTAGGCGACAATCCAGGTGAAACCATCAACAATGGCGAACAATTCCCTTCGAACTGGGATAGTCCACATAACGTCTCATTGATCGCTAACTGGGATGTCAACGACTGGTTCGACGCTGGGATCAACTTTGTCTACAATACGGGTAGACCCGTCACCGCTCCGGTTTCGAAGTATGTAGTGAACTATCTTGAAGGCCAAAACCTAATCGTGGCTGAGTTCTCAGACCGAAATCAATTTCGGATCCCGGACTACTATAGATTGGACATCTCGATCACGTACAAGCCAAAGCCACAGCGTATCAAAAAATGGGATGACAGCTGGACATTCAGCATCTACAATGTGCTCGGCCGGAAAAACCCCTACTCTGTTTTCTTTAGAGGAGAAGGAGGACAAGCGGCCAGGGCCTATCAACTTGCCGTTATCGGAGTACCTATCCCTGCTATCACTTACAACTTCAAGTTCCCAAAATTCTAAACTGAATATTACCTAAATTTCTTAGGTAAGTATTTGAATACATAAGAACAATAGGTATCATTGCCTCATGTATTCAAAAGAACTGCTCAAAGGTACACTACGTACCATCGTACTTAAACTGCTAGCCGAACATGGCAGTATGTATGGTTATGAGATCACTCAGAAAACCAAAGAACTCACATCAGGTAAGATCGTATTAACCGAAGGTGCCTTATACCCTCTCCTTCACAAGCTGGAGGCCGAAGGTTACCTGGTTACTAATACTAAATCCATCGGCAAACGAATCAGGAAATACTATGCACTCACACCGGAAGGAGATGAAAAAGCAATTTCACTATCTAATGAGTTTGCTGACTTTGTGCAAACGGTAATTTATTTGCTCAATCCCAAACTTTCTCCCAAGTCATGACCACTCTTAATAATCAACAGACCGAGCAAGTTTTAGGCTCGCTAGAAGCCCATATCGGTGGCAACCGCAAGCTCAAAAACGAAATGTTTGATCATTGGTGCACCTATGTAGAAACCCACATGAACAATGGTGCATCATTTGAACAAGCTTACTCAAAATTGAAAGAGGAGTTCGGTGTGAACGAATTAAAGTCTATCGAGAAGACTTATCTCGCTTATCATCAATCGTCACTCTGGGTAGGCACCCTCCAACGGGCCGGAAGCATGGCTGCCATGCTCTTGTTCTTAGTCGTGGCTGGTGTGGATGCTCAGAAGCGGCCTGACATAAGTCCAGTCTTCGACCAGTACATAGTAAGTTCGGCATTTGGTGAACAGATTCATCCAATCACAAATAAGGAGATCCACCATAATGGTATTGATCTGAGGGTACCTTTGAATACACCAGTAAGATCGACTGCTGATGGTACAGTTAAGACCATTAAAAACAGTCCCAAGGGTCATGGTCTCCATATCATCATTGCACATAAAGACGGATACGAAACCCTCTATGCAAATCTCAGTAATGTATCAGTCGATGCTGGTCAAACAGTAGTAAAAGGAGAGGAAATCGCCAGATCAGGTAACTCGGGCATCTCTTCCGGTCCTCATTTGCACTATGAAATCAGGCTTAACCAAAAGCCGGTGAACCCCAAATTGTATATCAGTAAGTAAATGTCTCAAGGCTCGCTCAAAACATGGCTCAAAGAATGGTTTGATGCCATCATCTTCGCAGTGGTAGTAGCCACTTTGGTTAGATGGCTCACACTGGAAGCATTCGTTATTCCTACTCCATCCATGGAAAAATCGATGATGGTTGGTGATTATCTTTTTGTCAGCAAGCTGCATTACGGCACAAGAATACCTAAGACCCCTTTGCAGATGCCGTTAACGCACCAGTTCATTTGGGGTACCAAAATCCCCTCTTATCTCGACTGGGTAGAACTACCTTATTTTAGATTGCCCGGATTCAGCGAAGTAAAACGCAATGAGCCTGTGGTCTTCAACCTGCCACATGAGCATGAATATCCGGACGATCTCAAAACTTTCTATGTCAAAAGGTGCGTGGCAATCCCTGGAGATAGTATGGTAATTGAAGATCAGCAGGTCTATATCAATGGTATACCCCAGGAAATAAAGGGTGTGCATCAGACGTCTTACCTACTAATCACCAATACACAAATCAATGACCGGATTTTCAAGCAATATGAAATCACAGACTATCATAAGGTAAGTAAAGGTTATGTTGTACATATGCCCAAAGAAACCGTGGAACAGATCAAAATGCTCGACTTTATTGATGGTATAGAGGCTATGAAATACAATCAGCGTATCGTACAGCCTGGCGTATTCCCCAATGATCCCGGAATTCAATGGAACATAGATAATTTTGGGCCACTCTACATGCCCAAAGCGGGAGACGAGATACAACTTACACCGGACAATATCGCTTTGTATCGAGATGTGATCATCTACTATGAGGACAACAAAAATGTTGTTATCAATGACGCAGGGGTCTCAATTGATGGCAAACAGGTCGATACTTATACCTTTCAACAGGGCTATTACTGGATGATAGGAGACAACCGTCACAACTCCCTAGATGCGCGTTACTGGGGTTTTGTACCCGAAGATCATATCGTGGGAAAACCACTTTTCGTCTTCTTCTCTCTTGAAGAGGGTCCCTGGTATACTTTGCCTATTAGAATCAGATGGTCCAGACTGTTTAAACTTTTCGAATGATGAAGGTATTGTTAGCGTTGCTGATCGGTATCGGCATAGCCCTTGGGTTACAAGCTCAAAGCACCAAAAAGATGACCATCACAATTGACGACCTACCAATGGTGACGCTTGAAGAAGATGACTCTATGAGGCTCCAAATGAACCTTGACCTCCTGTCTCACCTATCGGAATATGAAGTTCCGGCAATCGGCTTTGTCAACGAAAAAAAGCTCTTCAATAATGATGGACAGCTTGTACCCATTCGTAAGCAGATGCTCATAGAATGGATGGAAGCGGGGTTTGAACTAGGTAATCATACCTACTCACATCCAGACTACAATGCATTAGAATCAGAGGCTTTCTTCGAGGAAGTCATGAAAGGCGAAGTGATCACCCGCCCACTCGTTCATCATTACAATCAAGAGCTGAAATATTTCCGGCACCCTTACCTTCATCGAGGCAACACCCCGGAGAAGGTCGAGGTGCTGGAAAATTTCCTATCGGAAAAAGGCTATATAGAGGCCCCTGTAACAATAGACAATTCTGAATGGATCTTTGCAAGGGCATATGAACTGGCCCTGAGAAGAAACCAACGCCTCATGGCCAGTCGAATCGGAGATGCCTACGTAGACTATATGCTTGATAAAACCAATTATTATGAGAGTAATGCTCAGGAGCTGTTTGGTCGGGATATTAGCCAGACCTTGCTGATCCATGACAACTTCTTGAATGCTGCCTATCTCGGTCGACTACTGCGAGCCCTAAGTCAATCTGGTTATGAATTCATAAGTCTTAAGGAAGCCTTAGAAGACCCTGCTTACGATTCTGAGGACACTACTTCCTTAAGAGCAGGTATTACATGGCTGCATCGCTGGGCGATCACCAAAAAAGTAGACAAGAGTTTCTTTCAAGGGGAGCCCTCATGTCCACAGTTTGTGCAGGATTATGCGGGGATAACCGAATAGTCCATTTATTCTCTCCTTGGATTCAATTTTAATCCATGTCATATATGATATGGAATAAGTGGTGAGTATCTCTTTAGATGTTAGTTACCAAAAGCAACCCTGAAACCAGTAAGTTGTCTTTGCACTAATACCAACACCTGATACATGGACCTCCATAACTTGATCACAAACTCTAATAAGAAGAATCAATTAAAGGTAGCCTTCCTCGTAGCGATCTCCTACTTCTTTTTGGGGATGACGGAGGGCAGTTTCATCTGGTTTTCCAATGGTCGAGATACATTGATCAATTTTAGTTTCACACTATTCTGCGTCGGCTCTTCCTGGATGCTCTTTAGGAGTCTCTACAACTATATAGCCCCATCAAACATATTGCTGAAGAGCCTTGCGATTACCATTCTGCTTTGCAGCTATATCACACTACTGAACTGGCTGTATATCGAAGGACTTTGGCAAGAGTCACTTGTACAGACTCCATTTTTTTATATAGTGCTTCCATTAGCGGTTCCTCTCTTTCTCGCCTGGTCTTTTGGATACCATTGGTTCATAGGTCAACTAATTCAGAACTCTAAAGCAGCTGAGATCGAGTATCTGATGGTGAACCATGGAAAAAAGAGAATTCCTCATCCCCTTTCGAAAACACTGGCCTTTGTGGTGGAGCATCGGCTGGTATTCCTGGTAAGCGATGACGGCAAGCGCTATATCATAGAACGTACCCTCAATGAGCTTGAAGAAATGCTCAACGCCTTCGAGTTTTTTCGGGCTAATAGGCAGTTGCTCATTTCAAAGAAGGTTGTAGAATCTTATGAGGTTGCTGGTAATGATAAACTCAATATTGTGCTGTCAGCTGATTTTGACGACCTGGGCCAGCAGACCATAAGCAGATATAAGGCACCTGCATTTAGAAAATGGCTGCACAGCTAATACACCATTCAGTAATAAAACATCCACCATTCAGATTGTAATTGCTTTTCCAGCAACGTAACTCCTGCCAATTGATCGTACTTCGTCTGTAAAAACGGACAATCAATGACCAAGTGGTTAGTAACTCTTGTTTTGATAGTTTTTTCCTCTGGTGTAGTCGCACAGCGTCTATCAGAAAGGCTCAGTTATCTGGAAGTCGGATTATTTGTTCATTCAGTAGGAACACCCTTCATTGGAGAGGATTTTCTTGATCTCGACCATCCCCCTGGCTTTTTTGCCAGCACCAGTTTCCCCATTCGGGTACGGGACAAGTGGCAAACAGACTACAAGCTATTACTGGCTGGTTATCATCAACGAGACCTTCACTATGGCTTTCAGTTAGACAATCAGATTACCCAGTCATTTAAGCCTGGCAAAATATTAACTCTAGAAGCACCTGTCGGACTTGGATACCTACACACTTTTGATGATGCTCCAACTTATTCTATTGATGGTAGTCAATACAAGCCTCGACGCGATTGGGGCAAGCCACAACTCACATTATCAGTGGGAATAGGGTTTGTCATACAACTCGGTAGGTCTTCTCCTCTTTCATTGTTCGTCCAGCAGCAAGTGGTTGTCGTGGTACCTTATGCTCCCAAGTCAGGTATTCCACTA
This sequence comes from Flammeovirgaceae bacterium UBA6059, assembly GCA_002435755.1. Taxonomy (GTDB): domain Bacteria; phylum Bacteroidota; class Bacteroidia; order Cytophagales; family Cyclobacteriaceae; genus UBA6059. Next base: position 151,233 of record DIYH01000040.1, on the reverse strand, counting down.
TTTACACATAGCAGAACTTATTTAGGCATTAGAAGAACTATCAATTAACATCCAAATGGAACGCAATCTCTTAATACTACTCATTTTGGTGCTAGCTGCGTGCAGTATCAAGGAGGAAAGCCCAGTGCCAGACCAATTCTGTGAAGAACTTAATACTCCGCCGAATACCCATCAGGCAGCTGAGAAGATAGATGATGCGATCGATGCTAGCATCTCAGATGGGCTAACAGGTGTAGTAGTAACCGTAGTGTCCGGACCCAAGGGTCATTATACAAAGGCGGCCGGGCTCGCCAACCTTCAGAATGGCCTGTCCATGAAGACGTGCCATAAATTCCGTGTAGCAAGTCTGACTAAAGTATTCACTGCAACGCTTACTATGATGCTCGTTGCAGAAGGTGCTCTTGATCTCGATGCTATTGTTGGAGACCTTCTTGACCCTTCTCAAGTATCGGGTATTGAAGGCATAGATCAGATTACGGTTGAGGAGTTGCTGAACCATACAAGCGGTATCCCTAACTATGACGATGACCCGAGGTTCGCACCTATGATCCTCAACAATCCCGGAAGACACATCACGCTTGAGCAGAAGCTCAATTTGGTAAGAGAGCGTGGTGGTCGAGCTCCAAGGTGGGTCATCAAGAAATTGGGCCAGATCTATTCAAATACCAATTATCTGCTGCTTCAACTGGTTATTGAGAAGGTTACCGGAAAGACCTATGAAAAAGTCCTTGTTGAGAGGATCATCGCTCCTTACAACCTCTCTAATACCTCTCTTGGGAGTACTGTACCTTACCCGTCAGGTTTGGTTACTGGCTATGTTGACTACTATGGTAATGGTATCATGCGTGATGTCCATGAATGGGACGCTCATCGGTTTGATGCCGAGGGTGATCTGATCTCTACTGTTGAAGATATTTCCACCTTCTTTCAGCTACTCCTAGCAGGAGAGGTCATAGCACAGCCCTGGCTGGAAATGATGAAAGATCATAGACTCGGACTGTTGCAGGAGACATTTGAATTCGAAAACGCCCTGGGCCATGATGGGATTGCTATTGGCTACTCAGCAGAGATGTGGTACTTACCAGAAAGTGAACTTATGATTGTGATGCTCTCCAATCAGGGTCGGTTAGTTAATGAAAATGAATCTGTTTTGAAGTTTGAGAACCTGCTTAGACAGATCATAGAGTTAGCGCGTTAGACCCCAATAAACTCAAAATCGTACTGCTGGATATACCGATCTGACGTGACTAACGGAATGCCTTCCACGATGGACTGAGCAATAAGCATCCGATCAAAGGGGTCTCTGTGGATCAGCGGTAGGTTAATGGTGTATTCTGCATGCTGAGCGTTAAAGGGCAACTCCTTAAACAAACCACTTTCAAACAACTCATTAACCTCTACATCACCATGAAGCTTATTGATGACGCGTTTGTGTTGGATTTCAAAACAGCTTAGGCTACTAACATACAACTCGTTGCTATCCAAAACACTCCTGATCTCATCATTGAGTCTTGGATGGTCTACAAGGCTCCAAAGCAAAATATGCGTGTCAAGGATAACACTCATTCGTCCTCGTCTGGGAAGAGTTTTGAGTTGAGGAATAAGTCTTCTATTTCCTTGTTTGTTTCAGGACTATCCCAATCATCATCAAGAGCTAACTGATCTGCCCATATACCAAATGGAAAAGGCCTTTTCTTCTTTTTATGTGGTATCAGTTGTGCAACTACCTCATTGCCCTTGGCAATGTAGACGGTCTCACCTTCAGCTACTTCATTAAGTATCCTGGATAGATTGGTTTTCGCTTCGTGTACCTTATAGGTTTTCATTACTTAGCTAAGTTAGCTAAGTAATGAAAATAATCCCAGCTACCGCCTGATCACCTGACTTGGAAATACAACGACACTTTCATTACCATCCTTGCCTACTGAAGCTACCCCAAAGAGGAAGTTGTCTACAACAATACCTTCAAGCGTGTATCCTGTGATTTCTGCAGGTACGAAGCGACTATATTTCCATTGAGGCTCAGTAGTCTCTCTCCAATAGATTTTATAGCCGGCCAGATTTTCTGCTTCTACTGGCTCCCACACCAAAGTGGTATTAGGCCTCACGGCACCAGCAATACTTACTTGTGATGGTTGAGGTGGTGCCCAGGCTATGCCAGCGAGGTTGATGGCGTTGACAGCCGTCAATTTGGCATTATAATCAAAGTCCACCTTCTCAATAACATCTCCATACTCAATGCCGTCTTCAGTACGCAGGTCCTGATGCTGGCGATTGTAATTTTCATGAGTCTCCATAATCCGAATGCCAGCAAAACCTTCATCGTTGAAAGGTCGATGATGTCCGCCCCTTCCAAAGCGATCCAAACGATAGACTAACATTGGTTTCATTTCGGGCATATACGCAGAGGTCATTCGATGCACGTATCGCGCTAGTTGTCTTGAAACACCGTCGATTTCACCACCAAAAAACCTTCTACGTCTACGAGCATCCTCCTCTTCCGTCACCGGCGTAGGCTCTGAGAAAATTCTGAACGACCGATTGTCAATTACTCCATCAATACCCTCAATATTACCTATCATATCATTGTTGATCACGCCAACGATATCCCAACCTTCTTCTTTGGCCATTTGAGCCATGAATTTACCACCGTAAAGCCCCTGCTCTTCTCCTGATAACCCAACATAAATCACACTAGTGGGGAATTCGTATTTAGTTAATATCCTGGCTGCTTCAATTGTTCCTGCCATCCCGGAAGCATTGTCATTCGCACCAGGAGAGTCATCGGTGTAGTTGGTCGCATCAGAAACTCGCGAATCGATATCCCCGCTCATGATGATATGTCTATTGGGGAACTCCGTTCCACGTTGAATGGCAATAACATTGACGATATCTACATCCTTTACAATCCTTGAGTTGTCTCCTTTGGCAACAAAAGTGCGCTGATAACTCACTTCCAGACATCCTCCGCATGATTCAGATATCTTATCAAACTCACTCTTGATCCATCTTCTCGCAGCTCCTATGCCCCTCGTTTGGGATACCGTATCCGAAAGAGTATGTCTAGTGCCAAAGTCGACCAGCTGCTGTACATCTTGCTGTAAACGCTGTGGAGAGGCCTCCTTGATAATATCATACATGCGCAAGTCAAACTGAGGTGGTACTTGCGACCAGACTGGAGTGATCAGAACAAGTTGGGCAAAAAATAGAATGAGTAATCCGATTGAGCTAGTTTTCATTTGAGTTACGGTTTGGTTAATACTCGCAAGAAGCGAATGTAGATAAATCAGATTCCAACTAATTCTGTTATTCCGTTAGTGGAAAATTGCAGTTTATTAGCTGTCAATGTATGTGGAGTTATGTCAGATTCCCAAGTCTCGGTCGTCTTTTAGACTCCTTCGCAAGGGAATGACGATTATACCAAACCCCATTCATTCCCTTTCGCATGAGGCACGGACGAGGCTTGGGAATCTCTCATCATCCTCCATTTTCTACAATTCGTCCGGCAATAATCTCAAGTCGTTGTTCTTAAATTGAATAAAAGGCTTAGTGTCACTTCATTTAAAGAAAAAAAGATGGAAAAGCTATTGATCTACTCACATGTATTCTGCGGGGTACTTGTATTAGCACTAGGCATGGTCAATCTCCTTAACAGAAAAGGTACAGCTAGTCATCTGCTGATAGGAAAAATCTATGTAGCTGCCATGTGGTGGATTTGTCTGAGTGCCATATTCATCATCAGTTTTTATCGATTTAGTGGTTTTCTTATGGTCATTGCTGTACTCACTTTCTACAGCACGTTTGTTGGAGTCAGGGTACTTCGGCGTAAGAAGCCAGGAACTGAGCAATTGTACGACTGGTTGGTCGCTGGTCTAACGGCCGTATTTGGAGTCAGTCTATTCGGGTATGGACTTTACTATTTCTACATCAAAGGAGGCTTTCATGCATTTGCCTTATTGTGTGTCATTTTCGGTTTCATTACTGGTAATGCCGCATTAAGAGATATTCAGTTTTTTATCAAGCGCCACCTTACAGACAAACAATGGTGGTTAAGGCAGCACATTGGTGCCATGGGAGGAAGCTATATCGCTGCTACCACAGCGGCAGCTGTACAAAATGGACACGTGTTCTTTCCAGATGGAGATTTTACCTGGACACTTTGGCTACTACCTACGATCATTGGCTCTCCTATCATTTCTCTAGCGAGCAAAAACTACAGAAAGCGATTAGCTCTAAAATCTGCCAGATAGGTATCTGAACGGGTCAAGCCATTTTCCGATAGGAAGTAACTGCTGCTCATCATCATAAGCCGCCAAAGAGCCAGCGTCGGTTATGAATTACCTGTTGGACTTGGTATATTCATGATGTAAAATCTATACATCACGAAATGGCGAGCTATAACTTAAAAATTAATGGTAAAGCAATGCAGGTAGAGGCTGAACCCAATACTCCGATGCTTTGGGTATTGCGTGACAACCTCGATATGGTCGGCACCAAGTTTGGGTGTGGCATAGCCCAATGCGGCGCATGCACAGTACACCTGGATGGCACAGCAATCAGATCATGTTCACTGCCTGTCGCAGCAGTTGGGAATAGGAGTATCACCACCATAGAAGGTCTATCTGAAACAGGAGATCACCCTGTGCAAAAAGCATGGCTTGAAGAAGACGTGCCTCAATGTGGATACTGCCAGGCAGGTCAGATCATGAATGCAGCAGCGCTGCTTAATGGAAATCCAAACCCAACAGATGAAGATATTGACATTGCAATGAAAGGCAATCTTTGCCGGTGTGGAACCTATACTCGCATTAAGAAAGCCATAAAGAAAGCTGCAGCATCTCAAACTAAAGCCTAGTAACTATGACAGTGATTAAAACAAAATTCGGAAGAAGATCCTTCTTGAAAACTTCCGCCGCGGCTGGTGGAGGTCTGATGATAAGCTTTAGTTGGTTGGCCTCATGTACCCCTGGTCAAACTAAGGAAGAGGTCATGGCCATGCCAAAAGAATGGTTTGAACTTAATGGATTCATTAAGATTGGTGAAAATGGACTAGTGACCATCATGTCGCCAAACCCTGAGATTGGGCAAAACATAAAAACATCAATGCCCATGATCGTGGCTGAGGAGCTGGATGTGGACTGGGACAATGTGGTTGTGGAACAGGCTCCTTTGAATACAGAAATTTTCAAAAGGCAGTTGGCCGGAGGAAGTCAGTCCATCCGTCAAGGCTGGAATAGCTTACGCTCTGCCGGAGCAGCAGGTAGACATGTACTAAGGCAAGCTGCGGCTGAAGCATGGCAAGTACCTGTGGAAGAAGTTACTACTAAGGCCGGCACGCTCATACATGAAGCCTCCAGCAAGAAAGCTGGCTATGGCGAATTCGCATCTGCAGCTTCGAAATTTACTGCTCCTGAAGAGGTGACACTCAAAGATAAGTCTGACTTCAGCATCATTGGCACATCCAGGAGAAATGTGGACGGAAAGAAAATCGTTACAGGTCAACCTCTTTTTGGATTAGACTATCAGCCTGAAGGTACTTTGATTGCCATGGCCATTCATGCACCAGCTTTCGGATTAAAGCTCAAAAGTTTCGATGCAGAGCAAGCCAAAAGTATGCCGGGCATTAAAGATGTATTCTCAGTGGATACATACCCGGAAGGAATAGAAAAGCAATGGAGTGACACCAGCGCTTTTAGTGAACTGGTTGTGGTTGTTGGCAACTCCACATGGCAGGTGATCCAGGCTAAAAAGGCTGTAGTTGTCGAATGGGAAGCGACAGAGGCCTTTGAAAATATTGATGATAGTACCAGCAAGCATAAAGAAGCATTGCTAAAGCGATCAACGCAACCTGGTGAAGTGCAAAGAGAAGACGGTGACACAGACGCTGCGTTTAAGCGCGCATCGAAAATCGTCGAGCGTACCTACTCAGCGCCGTTCTTGGCACATAACACCATGGAGCCGATGAATTTCTATGCTAATGTCACTGCAGAGAAAGCTGATTTAGTAGGACCTATTCAAACACCTGAGTATCTGGAAATGACCCTTTCCGAAAGGCTTGGTCTGTCTCTTGATAAAATCGATATCCAGATGACCCGAATGGGTGGCGGATTTGGGCGAAGATTGTACGGGCACTTCGCTGTAGAGGCTGCTGTGATTTCACAGAAGGTCCAGTCCCCTATCAAGTTGGTATACACACGAGAAGATGATATGACACAGGGCTGCTATCGTCCGGCTTATCATGTGACTTATAAGGCAGGATTAGATGACAACAACAACCTTATTGCATTTCATATCAAAGCAGGAGGTATTCCGTCGAGTCCTTTATTTGCCAATAGATTTCCGGCGGGCGCAGTAGACAACTACAAAGCAGAATCATGGGAATTAGACACCAACATCAGTGTAGGCGCATGGAGGGCTCCACGGTCGAATTTTATTGCTGGTGCAGAGCAATCTTTCCTGGATGAAGTAGCGGAGGCAGCTGGTAAAGACCCCATTGATTTTAGGTTAGAGCTATTCGATAAGGCTATTTCAAACCCTGTAGGTGAAAACAATGATTATGATGCCGAAAGGTACGCCGGTGTATTGAAGCTCGTGAGAGAAAAAGCCAACTGGGGATCTAGCAATGCTGCAACGCATCGTGGTGTTGCTGCCTACTACTGTCATAATAGTTATGTAGCTCAGGTACTGGACATGGAGATGGAAGGAGGAAAACCCAAAATCAAGACTGTTCACTCTGCTGTAGATTGTGGTATCGTGGTAAACCCCATTGCCGCTACCAATATGATGGAAGGTGGGGTGATTGATGGACTTGGGCATGCACTCTACAGTGCATTGACTTTCAACGAAGGTTCGCCAGAGAAAAATAACTTTGGTGCTTATCGCCTGATCAGAATGGATGAGGCACCTGAAAATCAGGAGGTTAGCTTTGTTGAAAACGACATTGATCCAACAGGACTCGGAGAACCCCCTTTACCACCCGTAATTGGGGCATTAGCCAACGCTCTATACAAGGCTACTGGTAAGCGTCATTATCACCAGCCGTTTATGGAGAAGAGTTTTTCTTTGGGATAAGCCTTAACTAATCATTAGCTGGTATAAAAGTCGATCGTTTGATCGGCTTTTCTTTTTATTCCGCTCAACAGAAAGTGCCACCTACCCTTCCCTATTTTGCGTTTTATGGTTAATTCTGCACCGCTCTATGGTCAAGATCACTCAGGAAAAACGCGAACGGATCAAACATATCTCTCATCAGACGAGAGATTGGCGGAAAGTTCATCACTATCTTGGCTTAGTCGTAGCACTGTTTCTACTTATCAGCTCGGTGACCGGTATTCTTCTTGCTCTAAAGAAAGACGTTGAGATCATCCAGCCTCCTACCCAGCGAGGTGTGACCAAAGAACTCTTAGATTGGAAAGCATTCAGCGAACTAGAGGTGCTTGCTTCGGCAGCACTTGAAGAGCATCTTGGTCACCTACCGGAATTGGATCGCATTGATGTAAGACCGAGCAAGGGTGTGGCTAAGTTTCAATACCAACCCGGCTACTGGGAAGTCCAAATAGATGGCAACACCGGCCAAATCCTGATGATTGAAAAGCGTTATTCTGATCTCATCGAACACATCCATGATGGTTCAATAATCAATGATCTCTTCAAGCTTATCAGTATGCACCTTTTGGGCATAGGAGTGATAGTCATGATTGCCACAGGCTTATGGCTCTGGTATGGTCCTTTTAAAATAAGAAGGCTCAAGAAGCTTTAGTCTGACTCTGGACGAGCCAATAGCAATCAACTTCTACCGCGAAATGATTCTAACAGTTTCTCAAGCAGATTGGTAATTCACGAATTTGAGAATCATAGGCCTTCAATCTTCAATCCTTAGGCAGGCTGTTGCTGTAATGCAAATTGAGCCTGGATCTCCTTGGCCGTCATCGAAGAACCATCATGACTCCAACCAGGAGGGCCAAAGACATACATAAACTTATCCTTGAACTTGGTCGATTTCTTGAGGTCTTTCCAAATCGCCTCAAACTCATGGGTATTGAGTTTGATAGGGTTATAAGTACCCGGGTCTTTAAGGATACCGTACTTCGGCTCAATATCTTCAATCACTGGCTGCCAGGTACCAAACAGTTTGTCCCAGATCAATAAAATTCCTCCGTGGTTCTTATCAAGGTACTCCACGTTGCTTGAGTGATGTACCTGGTGTACATACGGGGTGTTGAAGATCTTACCAAAAAGTCCCATACCCTTCACAGTTCTTGTATGCAGGAAGTACTGGTATGTAGCATTAATGATCAATGCCGTACCCACCATGATAGGATCAAAACCAATAGCTGGTAGCCATAACCAGAAGATGGGCTTGTAGAGGGTAATAAACCAACCATTTCGAATAGAAACGCTTAGGTTGAATTGCTTTGATGAGTGGTGAGGTACGTGAGCCGCCCAGAGCAGCCGTACGGTATGACTCCACCTATGATGCCAGTAGAAGCTAAAATCATCACCAATTTGGCAAAGTACCCATGCCCACCATGCCCAGCCGATCTCGCTGTATCCAAACAACGACTCGCGTACAGGCTGCATCACATCAAAAACGAATTGAAAGACATAGACAACTGTAAACACCTTGGTGAATGAAGCTACAATACTCGCGCCAAGCGCAATGCCAAATCCTGCAGCCGTGTCCCTTAGGTCTTTGTAGTTTTCTCTTGCTCCAAAAAATTCAAGGATCATAAACCCAATGAGAATTGGGTAGATGTAGATCATCTTCTCTCCAACATCGAAATTCATAGTGCTTGTTTAGCTTGTGTCTTAATGGGTTGATTGATAACGAGACGATGGGCGCCTTAATCGGTCACAATAATAATACTTCAACATTGATATTGAAAAGATATTTTGCCTTAGCTCCACATTTTCGGTGCAATATTTGGTCTCTCAAAAAGTTCGTTAATGTTTATGCCCATTTTTCTGTCGAAATGTTAAACACTTATGCTTGAGATTGCAGATTGGTCATTGGCTGTTTTCCACTTGGGTCTCACCGGCTTCAATATAGTTGGCTGGATTTTTAGCTCTACTAGAAGAGTGCATTTCTGGTCAATGTTGATCACACTGCTGGCATGGGTATTGATTGGTCTCTATGTCGGCCGAATAGGCTATTGTCCATTGACGGATTGGCATTGGGATATTAAAAGGGAGCTAGGGCAAACGGATCTCCCTGGATCATTTATAAAGTACTATGTTGACCTGTGGTTTGGCTATGATTTCGACAGTCTTTTGATCGACTGGCTCACCGGAATCATAGGTATACTGGCCTTCCTGATTTCAGTCTATCTCAATTTTTTCAGAGGACGCGAGCGCTAGAATTTGTCCAGTTTGATTTTTGATTGATCTCTGTATTCTCTCCACAAAGCTATCAACTCTGCTCGCTCAGCGGGATATACTTTGGACAGATCTTCACTTTCCGTAATGTCCATATTCAGGTTGTATAGCTCAAATCGATCTTCTTCAATCGGGTATCCTTCATTGACAAGTTTCCAGTCTCCTTTTCTAACAAGCATATCTCCAGATTGCTCTACCGCAAAAACGTAAGTACTGTCATGAATAAAAGATTGATACCCTGAGAAGAAATCCTCCATAGTTTCACCTCTTAGTGGGTATCGCCTGATATCATCATAATCCAAAGGGTATGTCGTCCCCGCCCAGTCGTATATAGTTGGTGCAAGGTCAAGCACCGAAGCAAATGCATTGGTGACCATTCCGGTAGGTATCCCATAACCGGCAATGATCATAGGTGCAAGCACACCCCCTTCCCTGGTATATCCCTTATGATCACGAAAGGAAGCTGTCCCTGCCTCAGCCCACTGCGGTCCGTAAGACACGTAAGAGTCCGGTTTCCCCATATTGTCAAAATCATTGTTGAAGTATTTCTGACTGTGGTCTACAAAAGGCCCTTTGTAGAAGAAATCTTCTGCCGCCGCACCATTGTCAGACATGAATATGATCCTGGTATTGTCAAGCGCATTGATAGAAGTCAGATATTCCATTAGCCTGCCGATCTGAACATCAAGCTGATCAACCATACCTGCATACAACTCCATTTTCCGTACTTCGATCTGCTGTTCACCTTGAGACAAAGAGTCCCACGGTGTGACATTGGGATTGAGTTGGGGCACCTTAGTTCCCTCCGGCAGGAAGCCTTTTTTTATAAGCCTGTCCAGATTGTCTAACCTCCATTGCTCATACCCCTGATCAAATCGTCCTTTGTACTTCTGCCAGTAGATGCTATCCACTTGTAGTGGCCAATGAGGTGAAGTATAGGTAGCCAAGGCAAAAAAAGGACGATTGGCCTGTAGGTTGTCTTCTATATAGCCAATGATCCTATCCGTGTAATAAGTGGTTGAATATGCACCTTCAGGCCAGGATGCCGGTTTACCATCTTCTGTATAATCAGAAAGCTGTAAGCTATCTCCTATTCCCAGTACGGATATATCATTACTATGATTCCCAGCGCCCTGAAGCATAACAAACGAGCGATCAAACCCCTTTTGATGAGGGTTGTTTTCAGGTTTCTCCCCAAGGTGCCATTTACCAGCAATAAACGTGTGATAGCCAGCCTTTTTTAATACCTGCGGGATCGTTACCACCCGATCTGTAAGATGACCTTCATAGCCCCACTCTTCCATTGTTTCACCTTGTATGCCCATTCCTGCAATGTGATTATCATTACCCGTGAGCAACATCGCCCGCGTCGGAGCGCACGTAGGTGCGGTGTGAAAGTTGGTAAACTGAGTACCTCTAGCTGCAAGCTTATCGAGGTTGGGTGTTTCAATGATTCCTCCATAGCACCCAAGGTCCGCATAGCCTAAATCGTCAGCCACAATGACGATGATGTTTGGTTTGTTAGGTGCTTGCTTTTGCTCCTCCGCTCTATTGCAGCCAGAAACCTCTATCAACAGGAGAAAGATCAGCACAACTCTAATCATCAAGACAAGATATGAAATTTCTATAGCTCAATACTAAGCCACGAGTTTGTTACTAGGTCAGTATATCAGTAAATTCTGATGAGAAATGAAGTTGCTATCACAAGAACAAAAAGACCTTTCTTCAGCTCTGAAAGAAGCTGGAATAGACGAGCATTTTCATTTTGTGAAAAAGAAAGGGTGGTTGGTTATAAAGCATCCGTTCCGCCAAACTGACTTCAGCTTTCATCGAAAAAAAGCCACCGTGCTTGTGAATGGAGCATTCATCGATAGAGTGTCTTATAAAGTAGCCTATGACCAAGAATCGCAAGAGTGTAAGGACTGGGTTGCAGTATTTGGGCTATTCAAGCTATGGCTCAACCAACCATAGTCAAGCAGATTACGGGATTTTTAGCATTGGTGATTATTAAGAACAGTGATTTATGCAACTTAGACTTTATCGCTAAGTCCTTTTCTTTAAACTCTACGAGCTATGCTTAAAAACTTCATCCTTGTCTCCTGGCGCAACATCCTGAAGCAGCGACTCTATTCTATTATCAACCTGGTGGGGTTAACGGTTGGCATTACCTGTTTTCTAAGCATCTATCTGTATCTGGATGATGAGCTGAGCTATGATCGTTTTCATAAAGAGTATGAAAAGATCTACCGACTCAGTTATGAGCGAAAGAACGATGATGGATCAGTTGAAGTGATGGGTACTTCTGGCTCCAATTGGGGGCCTAGGTTTGAAGAGCGCATACCAGAAGTAGAAGCACAATTACGGCTTACGCACTCGGGATACCCCGGATATGTGAAGAGGATCAATGAAACGGAAGCCTTTATGGAACCAAAGTTTTATTGGGCTTCAGATAGTTATTTTGAGTTCTTCAGTTATCCACTCCTTCAAGGAGACCCGAGCACCATACTTGACGACATCAGTAGTGCTGTGATCACCGAGTCAAGTGCAGAGAAGTACTTCGGCAGTGAAGACCCTATTGGGAAAAGCATGATTTTCAGTGTCTTCGGACAGGATATTAACTTTAAGATATCCGGGGTTATGATGGACCCTCCTGGGAACACTCATCTCAAACCCACCTTTGTAGCGAATATTGAGGGGCTGGCACAAGCATATAAGGAGGCCTTTGACTATGATATGATGCACCAGGATGATGATGCATTTTTCTTCACCTATCTCAAACTATCACAACCCTCCGCCATCACAAAAATTGAAGAAGACTGGAAAACTTATATCAAAGCTGTCTTTGCCAATGACGAAGATGAAGCAGACTCCTTTCTGACAGCTAGACTTACCCCTATTGCTGATATGCATCTCTCCCCGGAAATGAAATGGGAACTCGAGGCACCTGCCAATGCCTCTTACATCCCAATATTCAGTATTTCGGCACTTCTGGTACTGATCATTGCTTGTATCAACTTCATGAACCTTGCTACCGCCCGATCTGCTAAGCGCGCTAAGGAAGTAGGCCTTAGAAAAACATTTGGAAGTAGCAAATGGCATCTTATCGCACAGTTTTACTGTGAGGCAGTTATCATGTCTATGCTTGCAGTTGTCCTATCTATTGGACTTACCCTGATAACCTTACCTTATATCAATGATATTACGGACAAAAGCCTTACGATCATGTCCCTTCTCAATAGTTCTTCAATTAGCCTATTGGTCGGACTCGTGATAGGAGTAGGCCTGATCGCTGGAAGCTATCCTGCGCTTTTTCTTTCCAGCTTCAGACCAATGGCAGCACTTCGAGGCATGTTCACCACAGGGAAAAGTGCTGAGTACATTCGTAAAGGGCTGGTTGTTTTCCAATTTGCTATTGCGCTCATCTTGATCATCAGCACGGTCACTGTTCAAAATCAAATGAATATGATCAGTAGCAGCGATCTGGGTAAAAATAAGGATAGGATCCTAAGTGTAAGACTTGGAGGTTTCGGACTTGGTGATGAGTATGAAGTTTTCCGCAACGAAGTGCTTTCAGATGCTAGGTTCGAAAGCGTTGGTATTGGTAACCATCTCCCTCGTCTACCACATTTTGCCTATGTCAACAATCAATTTCGTTTTCCTGAATTAAGCAACGAGGAAATGGATTGGAACGGATTCAGCATTGATTATGACTTCCCTATTACTTTCGATCTCAATTTCATAGCTGGCAGAACTTTCGATCATCAGTTGGCAACCGATAGCAATGCTGTCATTCTCAACGAAGCTGCGGTCAAGGCATTAAACATTAGTGCTGAGGACGCCATAGGCATGACCATTCTCGATAGGGTCTTCTTGAACCAGCAGCAAGGGGAAGTTGACCAAAGTGGTAAGATTATCGGTATAGTGAAGGACTTCCCATACAAATCAGTGGCAGAAGTCATCGAACCATTAGCCATGTGGGGCACCCCTGACGGATTTGATCGCATCATGTATATCAAGATGACACCAGGCGATTATCAGAGCAAAGTAGCCTACCTCGAAAGCAAATGGCACGAGCTCATTCCAGGTTTACCTATGGAGCATTGGTTTCTCGATTATGAGTATGGTAGGCTTTACGCCAATGAGTGGCGCATGAGTAAGATCTTTACCTTCTTTTCTACCATTACAATACTCATCGCAGTGCTGGGATTGTTTGCACTTACCTCTTACACCATGGAGCAACGCAAAAAGGAACTTGGTGTGAGAAAAGTACTCGGGGCTTCCAACGGCAGACTCGTAAACCTACTAATTGGCCACTTTCTAAGGTTGATTGCCTTAGCCATCGTCATTGGAATACCCATAGCCTGGTATTTCATGAGCGAATGGCTTGCCGGCTTTGCCTATCATGTCAATGTTGATCTCCCAACTTTGTTGATTGCGGTCGGGATGGTCACGTTGATCACGCTTTGCACGGTGGCCTATGATACGATCAAGACCACACGTGCCAATCCGATCAAAGCACTGAGAACCGAGTAAAACTACTCCTTCTTAGCGCCAAAGTTGTAAGCAAGGCCAACACCGAATACACTCTTAAACTGTGTTCTTGGACCTACCCCAACCAGGACGTCATTGTCATCAAACTCCTCGATATCAATATCATCGTCATAGATCAATGAGATAATCCAGTTCACTGTTAGCCAGTTATTGACTTTCATTACAATGGCATTATCAAAATTGACATCCACATTGCCAAAGTTGTCAACATAGTTGGCAAACAGCTCAAGTCTACTTTCCAGGTTGACATTCTTAGCTATATCGTTGTTAAACTTCATCTTCAGGAAGGATCCAATCTCAGAGCGACTTGTAGACCCTTCTGTAATGACATTACCACTTTCGTCAAAGACAGCACCTTCAACACCGAAAGCACCCTGATTAGCCAGGTCCTGATCCGTGACAAAAGTGAATTTCCCGGCTATAGGTGAGTAGGCAAGAGAAAATTTATCTGATGGTTTCCAGTCCAACCCTGTCGTGACAAGCAGGTAACCTGGAGCCATAAATTCTGATATAACGGTACCTTCTGCATTTACACCTTCTGCAAACTGCGTCCTAAAGTCAAGCATACTAGACCAGAACAGATTGTCCCCATTGATCTTATGTCCGTACTGTGTGATTAGGTTGATCCGGTCATCAGTCTTTTCAAAACCAGAGCCGGCCTGGTTGATGAGTCCATACCCTAAAATCAATTCATTTTGCCAAAGTGATTTATCCTTGGCATAGTTGGCAAACATATTGAAGTAGCCATTGAGGGAGACACTATTGTCACCACCAGCAGCCCAGTTGGTCAGTGCTACTTGCGAGAACGTAAGCGTCCCCACACCTCCTTTGGTCCAGTAGGTAGTATCTGCATCCTGTCCCTTAGCAAAGCTGATAAACAATAAGGTACTTAGAATATAAATTAATGATCGTTTCATGTCGTGTTAGATTATTTCCGCGAAAGTAGAAAATATCTAATCGACCTAACAGAAGTTATAAGGGTACTTCGATCAACGACCTAAAACTTAATCTAAACCTAGATCTTTTGCAGATTAAGCGTACTGATTCTCTTTAAGATCATTCTCCTTAATGATCCGCCGGAGTATCTTGCCGACGTTAGACTTAGGTAGTTCGTCCGTGAATGCTACATGCTTCGGGCATTTATAGCTTGTAAGGCCTTCCTTACAGAAGCTTTTGATTTCTTCGTCGGTCAGAGAGTCGTCTTTCTTTACGATATATACTTTCACTGCTTCTGTAGACTTTTTATCTGGTACCCCAATAGCCCCCACTTCCAATACTTTAGGGTGTGAAGCAATCACATTTTCTACTTCATTTGGATAGACATTGAAACCTGAAACGAGGATCATTTCTTTCTTGCGATCAACAATCTTAATGAATCCATCCGCATCCATAATGCCAATATCTCCAGTCTTGAGCCAATCACCATCCATCACATTGTCTGTCTCCTCAGGTCTCTGCCAGTAGCCTTTCATTACTTGAGGCCCATTGGCACATATCTCTCCGGGCTCACCGATTGGTACCTCTTTGCCTTCATCATCTACTAGCCTTATGATAGTACTTGGTATAGGTAGCCCAATGGTGCCAATACGGTCAGTACCGTCAAGTGGGTTGGTCGTCAGAACCGGAGAGGTCTCAGTCAATCCATAACCCTCAGCTAAAGGAGACCCGGTCACCTCCTGCCATCGCTCAGCCACTACTTTCTGTACTGCCATTCCTCCACCAAATGCAACTTTCAGTTTGGAGAAGTCAAGGTCTTTGAATCCTTCCGCATTGAGTAGTCCATTGAACAAAGTGTTTACACCTGTGATCACAGAAAACTTGTGCTTGCCAAGCTCTTTAATGAAGCCCGGCATATCACGAGGATTGGTAATGAGTATGTTGTGAGCACCGTATTTGAACATAACCAGTGCATTACAAACCAAAGCAAATACATGATAGAGCGGCAATGCAGTAATCGCGACCTCACCCTTTTCCGCCAAGAGCGGACTCATCCAGGCATGCACCTGCTGGAGGTTTGCCACAATATTTCTATGTAGCAACATAGCACCTTTGGACACACCAGTTGTACCACCCGTATACTGTAAGAAAGCGATATCCTCACCACTTAATTCCGGTAGGCGAGCATGCGTCTTCGCTCCTTCAGTAAGTGTCTTTTTGAAAGATATGGCCTGAGGCAGTCTGTATTTAGGGACCATCTTTTTCACATACTTAACCACAAAATTGACAATGGAGCCCTTTACTCCACCCACAAGGTCACCGATCTCAGTGACAATCACAGTTTTGATATCGGTATTCTCAACTATCTGCTCAAGGTTGCAGGCGAAATTGGCAAGGATTACAATTGCGGTAGCGCCAGAATCCTTAAACTGGTGCTCCATCTCCTGCGGTGTATAGAGTGGATTTGTGTTGACCACAATAATCCCAGCCCGTAGCGCTCCAAACATTACAACTGGGTACTGTAGTAGGTTAGGCATTTGTATGGCGATGCGATCTCCCTTTTTTAAGCCAGCAACATTAGTGAGGTAGCTGGCAAAAGCCATGGACAGCTCGTTCAACTCTTTATAGGTAATCACCTTGCCCATGTTCTCGAATGCTGGGAGTTCGCTGTACTTTTTGAACCCATCCTCAAAAAGCTCGGACAATGAGGCGTACTCTTCTTCGTCTATTGTATGGGGTATACCTTTTGGATAATGGTCAAACCAAGGCTGCTGCATCACTCAGGAAGTTAAAGTTGTGTAAAGGAATAAATGGTAGCTGGTTGCAATTGTTTAAAAATATCAAAATCCGTTAACCTTGATGCAACTTTTCGATAAACGCTTCTCCAAGACAGTTAAACAAAAAAAGCTGTTCAGACGTCTTCTGAACAGCTTTAATAAACAACATTAACCCAAAAATGATGGTCACAGGAGAAGGATTCGAACCTTCAGGGTAGAATCAAACTAATTATCTTACCTTCTACCTCCCACATCTTTAACCCTGCGAGAAAAGTGAATTGATCAATTAATTCACCTATTTGGTGATTCAAAATTAACAAGCGATTGCTTTTATTTAAAATATTTTAATATTTTTACGCTAAAAATATATTCTGTCAAATCATAGCTTAATCTGATTGGGTTTTTAGCAAAATCATCTGCTTCTAATGAGTAAGAATTACGAAATTGATAATGTAGACCTCAAAATCCTCAACTTATTAATGGAGGATGCCAAGATTCCTTACACTGAGATCGCCAAAAAGGTGTTTGTGTCCGGAGGTACGGTACACGTGCGTATGAAGAAGCTCGAGGAGATGGGTGTGGTCAGGGGGACCACATTGAAAATGGACTACTCCAAACTCGGTTTTGATGTCACATGCTTCCTGGGTATTTACCTAACCAAGAGCTCACTGTATTATCAAGTAGTAGAAGAACTGAAAAAGATACCTGAGATTGTTAAAATCCATTACACAACAGGTGATTACAACATCTTTATCAAGATACATTGCAAAGACACGCGTCATCTTAGAGATGTGCTTCATGATAAAATCCAGAAAGTCGATGGCATAGAGCGAACTGAGACTTTCATTTCGCTTGAAGAGAGCTTGAATAGACATCTTCAGTTCTAGTCCAAGCTGATAAACGCAGACTATCACCAAAACAGCTTTATTGACACTCTATCTTCTCGATAGTATTACTATCACTTCGTGTTTCTGAAGTCATTCCAAAACTTCCTTTTAAAAAGAAAAGATTGAACTATTTTAATTTTTGTTTAAGTAATTGTGATTGTTTAGCTACCAAACATCAAAAAAACTGATTGTGCGGAACATTTAAAGGGGGTGGTTGTTGTACCTTTGACTTAATTATAATCAGTCTAAATTACTTGACATTAATGAGTAAAGAAGCCATCTCTGACGAACAGATATTAGAAGAATTTACCTCCAAGGAATACGAGCACGGTTGGCATGTTGACTTTGAAGCTGATGAGGCTCCTTTGGGGCTCAATGAAGATATTATAAGGTTCATTTCTGCAAAGAAAGAAGAGCCGGATTGGATGCTGGAATGGCGCTTGGACGCATTTAGAAAATGGAAATCCATGGCTGAGCCAAAATGGCCAAATGTTAAGTATCCTAAGGTAGATTTTCAGGCCATTCGATACTACTCAGCTCCTAAGCAGACCAAGAAACCTGAGAGCCTCGATGAAGTTGATCCCGAACTGCTCAAAACATTTGAAAAACTAGGCATATCACTTCAGGAACAGAAGCGCTTGACGGGAGTGGCAGTCGATGCAGTGATTGATTCGGTTTCGGTAGGCACCACTTTTAAGAAACAGCTAGGTGAGCTAGGTATCATTTTCTGCTCGTTCAGTGAAGCTGTAAAAGACCATCCTGATCTCGTAAGGAAATACATGGGTTCTGTCGTTCCAGCGAATGACAACTACTATGCTGCTTTAAATTCTGCGGTGTTCTCTGATGGCTCTTTCTGCTACATTCCCAAAGGAGTAAGATGCCCGATGGAGTTATCTACCTACTTCAGGATCAACGCTGCGAATACAGGTCAGTTCGAGAGAACCCTAATAGTGGCTGAAGAGGGGTCGTATGTTAGCTATTTGGAAGGATGCACAGCTCCGATGCGTGATGAGAACCAACTCCATGCTGCGGTAGTTGAAATTTATGCAGAGCAGGATGCAGAAGTGAAGTATTCTACAGTGCAAAACTGGTATCCTGGTGATAAGGATGGCCATGGTGGCATCTACAATTTTGTGACGAAAAGGGCCCTTTGCGCAGGAAACCACTCTAAGGTATCATGGACCCAAGTGGAAACGGGTAGCGCTGTGACCTGGAAATATCCTTCTTGTGTACTTAAAGGGGATTATTCTGTTGGAGAGTTTTACTCTGTAGCTGTGACAAACAATCATCAGCAAGCTGATACCGGTACCAAGATGATACATATCGGTAAGCATACACGGTCGAGGATTGTATCCAAGGGTATCTCTGCCGGTCAGTCGCAAAATAGCTATAGAGGCCAGGTGCACGTCATGAAAAGGGCAGAAGGCGCGCGTAACTTCTCACAATGCGATTCACTATTGATGGGTAATCTGTGCGGTGCACATACATTTCCATATATAGATATTGAAAATAAGTCCTCACAAGTCGAGCACGAAGCTACGACTTCAAAAATCGGTGAAGATCAAATCTTCTACTGTCTACAGAGAGGAATAGATGAGGAATCAGCCGTTGCGCTGATAGTTAATGGTTTTGCAAAGGAAGTGCTCAATAAACTTCCGATGGAGTTTGCCGTCGAGGCACAAAAGCTACTTGCTCTTACTCTGGAGGGTAGCGTAGGATAATACTATAACACATTAATCATAGGTCATAATGTTAAAGATTGACAATCTACATGCCTCGATCGAAGGCAAAGAAATACTAAGGGGAATCAACCTAACGGTAAATCCGGGCGAAGTGCACGCTATCATGGGTCCTAACGGTTCTGGTAAGAGTACACTCGCATCTGTACTCGCAGGAAGAGAAGATTATGAGATCACTGAAGGTTCGGTCGATTTCCAGGGTACGGACTTATTGGAGTTATCACCCGAGGAGCGCGCCAGGGAAGGTATCTTCCTTGCTTTCCAATATCCCGTTGAGATCCCTGGTGTAACCACCACAAACTTCCTGAAGACAGCTGTCAATCAGATTCGAGAGCACAAAGGACTCGATGCGATGGATGCGGTCGAGTTTCTGAAGACGATGAAGGAAAAGATGAAGCTCGTTGATATAGATCAGTCACTATTGAGTAGATCACTCAATGAAGGCTTCTCTGGCGGTGAGAAGAAGCGCAATGAGATTTTCCAGATGGCCATGCTCGAGCCTACGTTATCAGTTCTCGATGAGACGGACTCTGGTCTCGACATAGATGCACTTAAGATAGTGGCAAATGGTGTCAACGCACTTAAGAACAGCGACAATGCTACCATTGTGGTAACACACTATCAGCGTCTGCTAGACTATATCGTCCCCGACTATGTACACGTACTTTACAGAGGTCAGATAGTGAAATCAGGTGACAAGTCCCTGGCCCTGGAGCTTGAGTCCAAAGGTTATGATTGGGTCAAGGAAGAAGTAGCAGCAGTTTAATTCTTGACGGCTATGCAGCACCTATCGGAAAAAATAGCCTCTGCCTTCCGTAGTTTCGAGCAAGGTATGAATGGTGAAAGCAAAACAAGCTTTCATGAGGTAAGAAAAGCGGCTTTTGAGCAGCTGAGCCAGGATGGATTCCCCTTACCTAAAGCGGAAGAATATAAGTTTACACCACTGACGCGAACCATCGAAAAAGCATTTGGCAGTGATCTAGTGACATCTGATCAACCTGTAGCACAAGATTGTATTGATCAAAATGTGATCAGGGACCTTGACGCCTATAACATCGTGTTTGTCAATGGAGCGATTCAGCAACTTCCTGAGGACACTGAAGAAGGGTTGGCCATTAGCTCGCTTTGGGAAGCTTATCAGAATAATCCTGAAGAAGTGATGGATCAGTTTGGCAGGATTGCCGATCCAAAGAGTGATCCTTTTGTTGCTTTGAATACTTCATTTGCCAAGCAGGGGCTTTACATCAAGGTAGACCAAAACATTACTGTCTCTAAGCCGATCATGATTTATCATTTTATTGGTGCAGAAGAAGAAAATGCAGTAAGCAATCGCAACCTGGTCATAGTTGACCCATCCTCACAGGTGAGCATCAATGAAAACTATCATACTGCTGGTGATGCAAACAGCTTTGCCAATGTGGTCAATGAAGTGTATGTAAGTGCAAATGCCAGGGTGGAGCTAACTAAGGTTCAGAATGACAAGTCAACTGCCTACCAATTTGGACATACACAGGTTTACCAAGAGCGTGACAGTCACTTCAAGGCCAATACCATTACACTTAATGGTGCGATGATCCGTAACAACATCAATATTACGCTTGATGACGAGAATTGTGAAGCACACATGTACGGGTTGTATCTGCTCAAAGGCAAGTCGCACGTCGACAATCATACGGTAGTCGATCATCGCAAGCCCAACTCCTACAGCAATGAATTGTATAAGGGCATTGTGGATGAAAAATCCAATGGAGTATTCAATGGAAAGATATTCGTAAGGCAAGAGGCACAGAAAACTAATGCTTTCCAATCCAATAACAACATACTCTTGTCCGATTCGGCTACTGTCAACACCAAACCTCAACTCGAGATCTGGGCTGATGACGTGAAGTGCTCACATGGATGTACGATTGGTCAGCTTGATGAGGAAGCGATATTTTATCTAAGGGCGCGAGGTATAGAAGAGCGTGCTGCCAAAGCGATGCTGCTCTATGCATTTGCAAAAGATGTGCTTGAAAACATCTCTGTCGAAGCTTTAAGGGAGCAACTTGATCACTTGGTATCAGAAAGACTTCACACCAATGACTAGTGTCGTGAGCACCTTGCTGGATGTGCAGGCTATAAGAGCGCGCTTTCCGATTCTTCACCAAGAGGTGAATGGTAAGCCTCTGATCTATTTGGACAATGCGGCTACCAGTCAGAAGCCTGATATGGTCCTTGATGCCTTAAATCAATACTATCAAAAAGATAATTCGAATATACACAGAGGTATCCATACCCTTGCTGAGAGGGCTACAGCTGCATTCGAAGAAACCAGGAAACTAGCTGCGAACTATATTAATGCTCGGGAAGCCGAAGAAGTCATCTTCACCCGCGGCACCACCGAGAGCATCAATCTGGTGGCCTCATCGTGGGGACGAAAGTTTTTGCAGCCGGGCGATGAGGTGATCATCTCAGCAATGGAGCACCATTCCAACATTGTCCCGTGGCAACTCATCTGCCAAGAGAAGGGAGCTACACTCAAGGTTATCCCGGTTAATGATAAGGGCGAGCTACGCTTAGATGAGTTTAAAGCACTCTTATCAGAAAAGACCAAAATAGTAGCTGTAGTACATGCGAGTAATACGCTGGGTACAATCAATCCCATCAAGCAGATCATTGACAAAGCTCATAAGGTAGGTGCTAAAATATTGATCGATGGTGCTCAGGCTTCTCCTCACTTGGAGATAGATGTACAACAACTCAACTGTGACTTCTACGCCCTATCGGCGCATAAGATGTACGGGCCTACTGGCACTGGTATACTGTATGGAAAGCGCCAGGTACTTGAGTCTATGCCTCCTTATATGGGAGGTGGAGAGATGATCAAGGATGTTTCTTTTTCGGGTACTACTTATAACGACATACCCTACAAGTTTGAAGCTGGAACGCCGAATATTGGAGACGTCATAGCGTTTGGCAAGGCTATTGAGTTCGTCTGTGGGTTGGGAAAATCATCTATTGCCGCTCATGAAAATGAGCTTTTGGATTACGGTAGTCAAAAACTACAAGAAGTCGACGGGTTCATTCCGGTAGGCACTGCTGAGAATAAGGTCAGCGTCATATCCTTTATGATCGATGGAGTTCATCATTTTGATCTGGGTATGATGCTGGACGCCAAGGGCATAGCAGTAAGAACAGGGCACCACTGCACCCAGCCATTGATGGATTTTTATCAAATCGATGGAACTGCCAGGGCCTCCTTCGCGGTTTACAACACCAAAGAAGAAATTGATACGCTGACGGAAGGTCTGAAATCGATCGTCGCGAAGATGAGGAAATGAGTCAAAGCATAGCAAAAAAGCAAGACGAGATCATCGAGGAGTTCTCTATGTTGGATGGAGATATGGAGATGACACTCAGCTACCTGATGGAGCTTGGTGAGAAACTTTCGGAAATGTCTGAATCAGACAGGACTGAGGATAATATTGTCAAGGGGTGTCAGTCAAAAGTATGGCTTAAGGCTGACTCAAAAGATAATCAGATAACCTTCGAGGCTGACTCTAACACCGCCATAACAAAAGGCCTTGTAAGCCTGTTAGTAAGAGTACTTTCAGGCCAGAACAGCCAGGACATACTTGATGCCGACCTTTACTTTCCTGAGCGGATCGGAATGCAGCGCTTCATTGGAACACAACGATCTAATGGCTTTGCAGCGATGATCAAACAAATGAAACTTTACGCACTTGCCTTTGGTGCTCAAAAAGGAGCAATACAATAAGATGGAAGAGCAGGAGAAAAAAGACCTTCAGTTGAAAGAAGAGATCATGAGTGCGATCAAAGCAGTATATGATCCTGAGATACCAGTGGACGTATATGAGCTGGGCTTGATCTATGAGATCAATCTATATCCACTCAATAATGTCCATATCCTAATGACATTGACCTCACCGGCCTGCCCTTCGGCAGAGGCGATCCCAGATGAGATCAAACAAAAAATCAAAGAAATACCTAACGTGAATGACGTGGAAGTAGAAGTAACATTTGACCCACCTTATTCACCTGATATGATGTCCGAGACGGCTAAGCTCGAGCTCGGATTTATGTAAATTTCAATTAACTAAATCAAAAAATATGTACCCTGAACAACTCGTAGCTCCCATGCGAACAGACCTGACAGAGGCAGGTTTTGAGGAGTTGAAAACAGCAGAAGCGGTTGATAACCACTTGACAGACCATAAAGGCACTACCCTATTGGTAGTAAACTCGGTATGTGGATGCGCAGCAGGAGCGGCTCGCCCTGGTGTTAAAATGGCAGTAGCACAATCAAGTAAAAAGCCTGACCACCTTGAAACGGTGTTTGCTGGTGTAGACCAGGATGCTGTGGCCAAGGCCAGAGAGTATACCCTGCCTTATCCTCCTAGCTCACCTTCTATCGGTTTATTTAAGGATGGTGAACTCGTGCACTTTGTAGAGCGTCACCACATAGAAGGCCGCTCAGCAGAGATGATCTCCAATCACCTCGTGCAAGTATTCGAAGAGTACTGTTAAAATAAAATAAGTTCTCACAGACCATATGCGATTGCCACAAGCAACCACATATGGTCTTTTTTAATTGATCTTTCAGACCAATTAAAAACTGAACTGCTCCTTAAATGCCTTGAGTTCTTCAAGCAATTCTGTTGGTTCAGATCTTTGGATGTATTGATAAAGCTTTGATGCAGTTGATACTTTGAGCTCTCTGAGACTCATGTGTTGATTAACAAAAAGGTACTCCATGCCCGGAAAAATCTCCTTGAGCACATCCACGACATCCAGTATTTGGATATTCTTATCCACAAGATTGTAATCTCCTGATGGCACATCAGTTGATATCAGTTGAGCTAGTACATAGCTGATGCTTTCAATATGAATAAACCCTCGGTGCTGTTTCCCATCTCCGTGAATTGATATTCGGTGGTTGAAGTTCGCATCAAACATAAACCGGTTGATCACGGCATCAAATCTCATACTCTTACTATAGCCGTACACATTGCCACATCTCAGGATCAGTGCTTTCTTTCGAGCTTGTAGTCGATGTACGTGTTCTTCTCCTCTCATTTTGGAAATACCGTAGTGGGTCCTGGGGTTCGGTTTTGATCGCTCATCCACCATCTTCTTGGACGCTCCATAGACTGATGTACTACTCAGAAAAATAAGTTTCTCTACATTGCTCTCTTCTATAGCGTAGACCAACTCTGCGGTACCCCAATGATTGACTTGCTCAAAATAATGTGCATCGACATTGGCAAATGGGGTCGTCACTTTGGCAGCAAGGTGATACACTAGATTTACTCCCTCCAGTGCCTTTTTCAGTTTCCTTGTATCAAGGATATCTCCCTCTATAAAGTCGATTTTCTCCCTACCGGAAATGGGCTCCCCTAAAAAGAAGCTGTAGTGGTTCTTTTGGATATTGTCATAAACAGTGATTGAGGTGACCTCAGGATCTATCGCTAATCTCTTGATCAGTTCCGTACCAACATATCCAGCTCCTCCGGTAATTAGTATTTTCATATACGTTCAATCAATGTCATACTTTGATTTCAAAACCTTTCGACTGATCCATCCAATCTCCAAACCGAATGATCCAATCCAAAGTCTTTGAATATTGTCTTTGCTTCACTGGACGTCCATTTTGTCCAGTCCGGGTCTAGATGATGGCCGTACCATTTTTTGGAAAACTCCCAGATATGCTGAATTGGTTGAACATCACCTTTTGGGATCTTATGACGTACACACCAGTCTTCAACCTGACCATCATTTTCAAAGACTAGCATTGTACTACAGGTATAAATTACGTTTTCCCATGCTTTTTTCATTGGAATGGGGAAATGAATAACCAGATCAATATCCTCCACTTTTCCATCCTTGACATTTATTACTACCTGTTCTCCTTCAGCACCAACCGTAGTTGTAATGGTTAAGTCCCTATTCAAAAGCGCAGCAGCACCCAGTGAACACCAGGCACAATTACCCCACCATTGCCTGGAACTTGTGCGTATGGAAAAGTTGGTCGGAGCAAGTGAAAACGGATGTATAACCCAAATAGAATGGTCATTTGGATGCAGCACAACTCCATGATATTCTTGTAACGCTACTAATGCTCTGATGACTTCTTTCTGATCCGCTCCAAAATGCTCCTGTAAGTCAGCAAAATCCGGTGCATAACCGACTTCTACGATTTGACTTAATATGTAATAGTGCAAACTGGAGTTCGTAATCATCAATCCTATATTGAATTGGGCAATGTCTAATTCTTCACTAAATCGGTATGCAGGCCACATTCCACCTTATTGAGCCCAAACCATCTTGCCTCACGTTCCATCATCTCCGGATCAGGCTTACGTGTACACGGTTCGCAACCTATGCTTAGATAACCATTCGACTCTAAAGGATGTCTCGGTAGATCATGCTCCTTAATGTAGGCATATACGTCCCGGTTTGTCCAGTCAAGCATGGGGTGAAACCTGACCGTATCGAAGGGTGCCGGCTGTTCTACCTTCATTGCTTTTCGTACCGACGACTGGTCTCCCCTGATTCCATTGATCCAAATATCAAAGGACGCCAATATGGTTTCCATAGGCTGGGTCTTGTTGAGATAGCAACAGTAGTCAGGATCCGATGCAAACATGAGTTTACCACTCGCATCACGTTGCATAAACTTTGGAGTACCTGGCTTAAGGTCGACTACCGTCAAACCAAACATCTCTGCCACATGGTCTTTGAACGCTACTGTCTCGGGAAACAAATAACCAGTATTGATAAAATATACAGGGATACTTCGATCGATCCTGCTTACCATGTGTAACATCACCAGACTATGTGTCTGAAATGAACTGGTAGTGAATAGTCGCTTGCCAGAATTGCTATAAGCGCTGATTTTTTCTTGTATCTCTAAAAAAGTCAAGTCCCAATCTCTGCTAAAAATGAAATGCAAATGAACTGCTATTCCGTCTCATTTTGAAATAACCTGAAGTCTAATCTTTAGACATTGTTAAATACTCAGACCAGCACCCGGAACTCGAGCTATTACACTAATAAATATTACCCTACAATGCCATTAAAGTAGCCTTAAAGTAGCGAAGAAGACATAACACATCAAGCGAAGAATAGTATCAAGTAATGTATCCAATCATTCAGCTATGAAAAACGCGTTATCGTTAATTCTTTTTTTTCTCGTTGCACAATTTCAAACTTCAGCCAACGACTTCTTTAATGGGGTCACCTTCTTTGTATCGACCTACGTAGAGGAAGAAAAAGTAAACTATACCTCTATCAGTAACAATCCTGAACTACTGGATTCACTTGTAAACCAGATAGGGCAAATGGACATTTCAAACTTTGACCAGACTGCCCTTAAAGCCTATTATCTCAATAGCTATAACCTACTTGTCATCCAGCAAGTAATGGATTACTATCCTATCAACAGTTGTCAGGAGATTGATGGTTTTTTTAGTGACACCAGGTTCCTGGTGGCTGGGGATTCACTTACCCTCGATGATATCGAAAAAGTGAGATTAAAGCCAATGAATGACGAACGGGTGCATTTTGCCTTGGTATGTGCTTCACTTAGTTGTCCACCTCTGGACGCTTTTACGCCTGATAACGTAGATCTAAGCCTTAAGCTCATCAGGGACAACTACATCAATTCTGACAAGGCAGTGCTGATCA
The DNA here is from genome assembly GCA_002435755.1 of Flammeovirgaceae bacterium UBA6059. GTDB lineage: Bacteria > Bacteroidota > Bacteroidia > Cytophagales > Cyclobacteriaceae > UBA6059. Next base: position 124,281 of record DIYH01000040.1, on the reverse strand, counting down.
CTGAGGACAAAGAGATCAAGATATCAAGGATATTCGACTGGTATGAAGATGCTTTTCTATTACACGCTTCCTCCATTCGGGAATATATCAACTTCTTCAGGTACAAGAACCTTCCAAAGAAACGCGAGCTTGAGTACCAGCCTTATGACTGGACACTAAATGATTTGAAATAGTCATGTCGATAATTCTTCGTATTATGCGAGAAATCATTCAACATGACATCAAGACCAGTACTCGTTGCTTTGACCATCTTATTGATAACTTCCTGCGATTCGGAGATAAGGCAGACTTCAGAATCGTCTAAAGACCCTTTTGAAGCCTTAGATCCCTACTGGAACAGGATCGAACCAGGTGGTGAATCCATATGTAGCACCGGTACACCTTATGCCTTTTACTTCCATCCCGGCAATGTGGACAAGATCATGGTTTATTTCGACGGTGGTGGAGCTTGTTGGTTTCGTGAAAACTGCGATCCCAACCTAAAAACAGTAACCCATACGCCCTATGTGATCGATAGCATAGACAATCCTGGCCTGAAAAGAACAGGAATTACTGGTGCTAGCTGGGGTGGGATATTTGATTTTGACAATCCAGACAATCCCGTAAGAGATTATTCCATATTGATGGTCCCTTATTGTACCGCAGATACTCATCTTGGTTCCAAAGTTTCCACTTACAGACAAGATACTTTAGATCCGGTCACGATTGATATTCATCACAAGGGTTTTATCAACACAATGACAGCCCTCAATTGGCTAGACTCTCTGATCGATGAACCTACCCAACTCTTCGTCACTGGCGTCAGTGCCGGAAGTCTAGCATCACCAGTCTACGCGAGCTTTTTAGCAGACCAATACCCTCAAGCACAGGTAATCCAGCTAGGTGACGCTTCCGGTGGTTACCAGTCTGATGCGATAGGTGATGTATTCAATGCTTGGGGAGGTGACGATGTGTTCAATACTGTATTTCCAGACAGAGACACTTCATTGGCACCCACTTTTGAGAATTATTTCAGATGGGCACAGGCCAGCCAACCCAACCTACAACTGAGCCAATACAATGCAGCATTTGATGGTGTTCAAGGCTTCTTTCTGAAACTACTTGGTGAAGAAGAAAAAACGATCCAGCAAACCATTCGTGAAAACACAGCTTACCTGGAAAGGGAAGTACCAATGTTTCGACATTATATTGATACTGGTAAGCATCATGGGTTGATTATCAGAGATGAGTTTTACACCACTACCACAAATGGCGTTCGGTTCAGAGACTGGTTTGCAGATCTTATTGATGGCCAACCAGTGGAAAACGTAGTTTGCGATAGCTGCTATGATTAGAACCAATCGCTCACGAGTTTTTCATAGGCGATAATGCCACTGAGTGTCGTACCTGGAATCCCCTGGCCAGGATAAGCTGTATCACCACAAATGTAAGCCTTGTATCCGTCTAGTCTTGCGTCCTGCATTTGCCATGGTTTGATATCCATAAACTGAGGATATCCTCCCACAAATCCATAGGCTCTACCAGTCCATTTGCTCCATGATTTAGGAGAAGAAGAGTGCATATAGACAATGTCTTCTCTATCCAGGAAATCAAGCGCTACGAGCTTATCAATTACGGCCTTCTCGGCTTTTTCATTATCGACCAAGGTGTTCTCCGGATCAGGTACATGTGTACTCACTGAGGCCACCATCATTCCCGGCTCATCTGACCGAGAAGCATCTTCAGGGTGACTCAGGCTAACAAAGATGGAAGCGGAACCGGTTTCCGGTAAGGGCTCCTCCAAATGTATCTGATGATGAATACAATCAAATTCTCTACTCGATCTAAACCCAATGCCCATTTGAAATGCGCTATTCAAGCGGTCCGAATACAATAAGCTCTTTTTAGCCTTCGCTGAATAGCCATTATTGTATATCTCAATCGTATTGTTCAGTGGTATGCCTGACAAGAGATAGTCACAAGTTATCGAGCGCTTCTTTGTCAAGATCTCATATTTATCCGATTGCTTTTTGACTCCTAAGACAGGCTCTCTTAAGCTAACCTCACTACCAAGGTCTTTTAAGTATCCAACAAATGGGTTTACAAGGTTAAGAAGCCCACCATCCACATAGTAGTTGCCATAGTTGGTGTAGCAAAGGGCAGTAGCTCCGAACAAAACATTTACTTCCTCATGATGATTTTGGGCAGTGATAAGCAACTGCTCATTCACAAAATCTACAAAAAGCTGATTATCCAGCAACCCATACTTATTGAGTAGATCTGTCATGCTCATCAAAGCATACCTTGCATACCATGCCTGTCTGAGATTGGCTTTTTTGATAGCTTGAATAAGATCATCCAACCTTGTAGGTGGGAAGTGTCGCTGTTTGATACTAGTATCCCATACGAACTGACTGATCTTATAGCAAAACTCCCAAAAGGACCGCTGACCTTGTTGACCAAAACATCGCTCGGCTTCCTGTATCCACTCTTCAAGATCCTGGTATCTGTTAAGGGTGTTTCCATTCTTAAGATGGACCTGCATCGGAAGTTCCAGTCTTCGCACCGGCACTTCAATTCCCGTCGCATCCAAAACATATTTGAGCGGCATACGATCATCTAACCCTACCAGTGTGGTAGCTCCCGCCTCGAAAATGAAGCCTTTTCGCCAATAAGAGCTGGTGCACCCTCCCGGAAGATAGTTCTGCTCCAGCATGTTGATTTTCAATCCACGTTTGGCCAGTAGCACTGAGGCTGTTAAAGCGCCCATCCCTGAACCAATCACTCCAATGTCACAATGATCTTTTGACATTTTGTTTAATTATTTAAATCTTTTGTTAAACAAAATAATGTCACCCTATGTTTGAACTCCATTGGTAAGATTATACGTTTAACTTGTGATCTTCCAAAGCATAACAGATTACTTCCAGGAATCAGATTTCAATGAAGATAACGGTAACCAGAAAAGAACATTTCAACGCTGCACATCGTTTGCACAACCCAAGCTGGTCAGATGAGATGAACGCCCGGGTATTTGGTAAGTGTAATAATCCTAACTACCATGGCCATAACTACGAGTTGCTGGTGAAGTTGACTGGTGAAGTGAGCCCTGAGACAGGTTACGTTTACGATATGAAATTATTGAGTGACCTGATCAAGGAAAACATTAGTGACCGCTTTGACCATAAAAACCTCAACCTGGATACTGAAGAATTTAAAGAACTGAATCCTACCGCCGAAAATATTGCGGTAGTGATCTACGACATATTAAGAGAAAAAATAGACGCTCAATATGAGCTCAAAGTGATACTTTATGAGACCGAAAGAAATTATGTTGAATACCCAGCCTAGTAATAACATGCATGTGGAAGTGGACGACTTTGGTGATGACCATGTAGCATCATCTTATGAGACGCCATTGCGTGCTGATGCCTTCGAGATGGATGATGACCTCAAGATGGAACTCATCGCCAAGCACTTCGAGGAGATCATGCAGATACTAGGGCTGGACTTGTCAGATGATAGCTTGAAAGGTACCCCAATGCGGGTAGCAAAAATGTATGTGAAAGAAGTATTCAGCGGGTTGAATCCAGCCAATAAACCAACAGTGCGTCTCTTTGAGAACAAATACAACTACAGTGAAATGCTAGTAGAAAGAGATATTACTTTCTATTCTCATTGTGAGCATCATTTTGTTCCTATTTATGGTAAGGCGCATGTCGCATACATATCCTCAGGTAAAGTGATAGGCCTATCAAAAATCAACCGTATAGTTCAGTACTATGCGAAACGCCCCCAAGTCCAGGAGCGATTGACGGTACAGATTGCTGAAGAGTTGAAAAAGGCGCTCAATACTGAAGACGTGGGAGTCGTGATTGATGCTAATCATATGTGCGTATCTTCCAGAGGTGTCGGTGACACCAATAGCAAAACAGGAACAGCGCACTTTAGTGGCAAATTCTCCGAAGAAGGAACTAAAACAGAATTTCTCAACTATATCAACGCTAACGTACAGCTATGAGCAACATGACTGGCAAGAATGTTCTTGTCGTTGGTGGTAGCTCAGGTATAGGTCTCGAAGTAGTCAAGCAATCAGTAGCAGAAGGTGCCAGTGTATGGAGCGCCTCTCGACGTGAGAGTCATGAGCTAAGTAACACAGGTGTAAATCATGCCACTCTGGATGTTACACAGGATGTAGATCTTGGTTTCCTACCGGAATCGTTGGATGCACTTGTCTACTGTCCTGGAACCATCAACCTAAAACCTTTTCACCGCTTGAAAATTGAGGATTTTCAAAAAGATCTAGATATAAATCTACTGGGCGCAGTAAAAGTGGTGCAGGCTTGCCTCCCCAAACTGAAGAAGAGCGAAGCTGCAGCTATAGTTACGTACAGTACTGTAGCAGTAAGGCAGGGAATGGGATTTCATGCTAGTGTAGCTTCTGCAAAGGGAGCAATAGAAGGTCTTACAAGATCTCTGGCCGCCGAACTCGCTTCACAAAACATCAAGGTAAACTGCATTGCGCCATCATTGACAGATACACCTTTAGCAGGCCAGCTACTATCCAGTCCTGAGAAGCGTGAAGCATCAGAAAAAAGACATCCGATCAAACAAATAGGCAGTGCCGCAGATCTGGCAGCAGCAACAATGTACCTGATCTCTCCTGCCGCAGCATGGATCACAGGACAAATTTTACACATCGATGGTGGCTTATCTTCAATAAAGTCACTCTAGACTCAAACATTTTAGTTGATCGGATAATTACTCAGTTGTAATCGTTCAGCGCTATGCCCCCTGCACCAGAAGCATTTTTGATTTTTAAAGAGGAACTCCAGAAGGAGCGATTAGAGAAGGAGCGTCTTGCCAAAGCTTATGAGCTGAAGATGGCAGAACTCAACCAAGAAATGGGTTATCTTAAGGAGCAAATTGAAGCGCAACAAGAGATGATCAAGACCACTATTAACTACGCTACAAAGCTGGAAGGAAAGCTGAAAGAGTTTGACAAGACTGTCGAACAAGGTAAGAAACGTGCAAACGGAAGCTTTCATTGAACCAATTTATATCTATACCGTTGTTGTAATATCTCGTCACAGTCATGGAAACTACCTCGGATAATCAGATCAGCATCGAAGGCTTTGAACAAAAATTTCAAAGCAGGTTTGCCACAGTCTACACGAATGACACTAAAGGGATGATCATCTGTACGCTGAATCGTGACTATGTCCCAATCGAGTTTTTTAAGGAGACTTTCAATCAGATATCTGAGATCATAGCTGCAGGTAGCTACAATAAATTCATTTTTGACAAGAGGTCTCTGCGAACGTTTCATCAGCCATCGATGGAGTGGTACTTTATCCATTGGAAAAAAGATATGCTGGACTATGGCCTATCGGAACATCGTAAATTGCTCCCTGATATAGACTGGTTTAAGAAAGCTGTAATGATAGCCAAGGACCAATTGATGGAGCAATACCCATCCAACATCATCAAGAAATTGAACATCAGATATTGCGATAACATAGAGGAAGCCATCGCATCCTAGCTTAATGGCCTCCTACAGTCTTCAAGATATACTTGCCGCAGATCACGGCTTTCGTAGGAACCTTATCAATAGTGCTACTGGCTTTAAAAGCGTTACGTTAATTGGAACGGAAAACAAGGCTGGTAAATCGAACCTCGCTGTATTTTCTCAAGTGATTCATCTTGGGGCTGATCCTCCGTTGATCGGGGTACTCTTTCGACCTCATGTGGTCAAAAGAGAGACTTTAGAAAACATCCTCGAAACAGGCAGATTCACCATCAATCATATTTCGCAAGAGGTCTATAGAGAGGCCCATCATACCAGTGCTCGGTGGACAACTTCTGAATTCGAAAGCTGCGGCTTTGAAAAGGAGATCATTGAAGGGTTCCACGCACCTTTCGTCAAAGACTCACCTGTGCAAATAGGCTTAACGTTGCAGGAAAAAACAGACATTGCTGTCAATGGTACTCATCTGGTCATCGGGAAGATAGAGTTACTCAAAGTCGAAGAGCATGCCATTTCCAAGGATGGTTTTATAGACCTGGAATTGTTAAAAGTGGTGACTTGCAGCGGACTGGATAGCTACCATACCACAAGACGATTATCCAGGTTATCCTATGCCAAGCCTGATCAGGTACCAAAAGATATCTCTTGAGCACGCCACTACTTTCATTCACTAACAAAGGGATCTATTGTGCGCAAGCTGACGTATTCATAGATCCTTGGCAACCTGTCCACAAAGCACTGGTTACACATGCTCACTCGGATCATGCTCGAATGGGATCGCGTAAGTACCTGGCTCATGACCAGTCCAAAGAGGTACTAAAACTCAGGCTTGGAGATGACATCCAACTACAAACTGTCAAATACAACCAGCCTCTGTCAATCAACGGAGTGAAAATCAGTTTCCATCCTGCGGGTCATGTACCAGGTTCTGCACAGATCAGACTCGAATACAAGGCACAGACGTGGGTAGTCTCCGGAGACTACAAACTTGAGGATGACGGTTTTACTATTCCATTCGAACCCGTCAAATGCACACATTTTGTTACTGAATCTACCTTCGGGCTGCCGGTATTTAACTGGCGGCCCCAGTCAGAGGTAATTGAGGGTATCAATCGCTGGTGGCTAGCGAATAAAGCAGAAGGAAAAACAAGCCTGATCGCTGCATATGCGTTAGGGAAAGCACAAAGGATTATCCAGGCACTTGATCACAGTATTGGACCTGTTTTCGTTCATGGCGCCATTCATAATGTCAATGAAGCACTACACAGAAATGGTATCAAGCAAAAGCCTACGACACTTGTAACTCCTGAAATTGCGAAAGAAGCTTACAAAGGAGCTCTGATTATAGCTCCGGGCTCGGCTTTGGGAACCTCATGGACTAGGAGGTTCCAACCATTTGCGATAGCGCAAGTCTCAGGATGGATGAACATTCGAGGTATCAAAAAACGCCGTGGATCACACCAGGGGTTTGTCCTATCTGATCATGCTGACTGGAAAGGGTTGGTACAAGCTGTAAAATGGAGCCAGGCCGAGAACATATACGTCACGCACGGATACAAGAGCGTATTTAGCCGATGGCTGAGGGAGCAGGGCTGGAATGCGGATGAAGTGGAAACCCTATACGAGGGTGAACTCTCAGAGGGTGAATCAGGTACCCAGGTTTAGGATTTGGCAAATCTTAGGTCTTGATAATCAAACCATTTAGTAATCTCTTTACCAGTCCGGTCATTTTCGAGATAACGTTTCAAAAAAAGACCCGAAAGTCTATCTTTGCAACCACATTTTTCAAGACCAACATAATTTAAGTAACAAAATGACGGAGTACGTTTATTTAATACCTCTTCTGGGTATTGTAGGGCTGATAGTAATGGCCATCAAATCGGCCTGGGTTTCTAAGCAAGATGCCGGGGATGATAACATGAAAGAATTGGCTGGCTACATCGCTGAGGGGGCCATGGCTTTTCTTAAAGCAGAATGGAAAATATTAGGATACTTCGTTGTAATTGCTGGCATTTTGTTGGCCTACTCCGGTACACTCGTACCTGATTCTCACCCGATTATAGCAGGTGCTTTCGTTATAGGTGCAGTATTTTCAGCACTTGCCGGTTACTTTGGTATGAACATCGCCACTAAGGCCAATGTACGTACGACCCAAGCCGCAAGGACGAGTCTAAAACAAGCACTCAGGGTTTCCTTTTCGGGAGGTGCCGTCATGGGATTAGGTGTGGCCGGATTGGCAGTATTAGGACTTGGATCACTATTTATATTATTAGTACATTTCTTCGAAGCTGGTGGAGTGCTTGCTACTGGTATAGAGATGAAAACGGCCATCGAAGTACTCGCCGGGTTCTCTCTTGGAGCTGAGTCGATTGCATTGTTTGCTCGTGTAGGTGGTGGTATCTATACAAAGGCAGCTGATGTGGGGGCTGATCTCGTCGGAAAAGTAGAAGCTGGCATTCCTGAAGATGACCCTCGTAACCCTGCCACCATCGCTGACAATGTAGGTGATAACGTAGGTGATGTTGCTGGTATGGGAGCTGACCTTTTCGGGTCATATGTAGCTACCATTCTTGCAGCTATGGTACTAGGTCAGGAGATCGATGCGTCAGCCGATGGCATGAATGGCCTCTCTCCTATCCTGCTTCCAATGTTGATTGCAGGTCTCGGGCTGGTTTTCTCTATTGTGGGTACATTTTTCGTGACTGTCAAGAATGAGGACAGCAGTGTCCAAAACGCACTTAACCTTGGTAACTGGTCTTCAATCGTCTTCACGGCTATAGCTAGTTACTTCTTAGTTGTAGGCCTCCTACCGGAAAAACTTGCCATCCGATCTTATGAGTTCAACAACATCGATGTATTCTGGGCGATTGTCGTCGGTCTAATTGTTGGAGCATTGATGTCCATCATCACAGAATATTACACTAGTATGGGCAAGCGTCCTGTTAACTCGATCATCAAGCAGTCTTCTACTGGTCACGCAACAAACATCATTTCCGGTCTTGCAGTAGGTATGGAGTCCACAGTTGCTCCAATCATTGTATTGGGTACAGGTATTATTGTTTCTTATGGTTTTGCCGGACTCTATGGTGTGGCCATTGCGGCTGCAGGTATGATGGCTACTACCGCCATGCAATTAGCTATTGATGCATTCGGACCTATTGCTGACAATGCAGGTGGTATCGCTGAGATGTCAGGCTTACCGGAAGAAGTAAGAGGTCGTACAGATAACCTTGACGCTGTAGGTAATACCACTGCTGCCTCAGGTAAAGGTTTCGCCATCGCTTCAGCAGCATTGACTGCTTTAGCGTTGTTTGCAGCTTTCGTTGGTATCGCTGGTATTGATTCAATTGATATCTATAAAGCTCCGGTGTTAGGCGCACTGTTCTTTGGGGCAATGATCCCATTCGTTTTCTCTTCTTTAGCGATAGCCGCTGTAGGTCGTGCTGCTATGGACATGGTAACTGAAGTAAGAAGACAATTCAAAGAAATACCCGGGATCATGGAAAGAAAGGCCAAGCCTGAATACGAAAAATGCGTTGAGATCTCAACTCAGGCTTCACTCAGGGAGATGATGCTACCAGGTGCGATTGCTTTGGTTGCTCCGGTGTTGGTTGGCTTTGGTTTTAAAGGGGTCTTCCCGGATACCCCTTCGGCTGAAATACTCGGTGGTATGCTTGCGGGTATTACCGTTTCTGGTGTACTGATGGGTATCTTCCAAAACAACGCTGGTGGTGCATGGGACAATGCCAAAAAATCTTTCGAAAAAGGTGCGGATATAGACGGAGAAACTCACTACAAAGGCTCTGATGCTCATAAGTCAGCAGTGACAGGCGATACAGTCGGTGATCCATTTAAGGACACTTCAGGACCTTCAATGAACATTCTGATCAAGTTAACATCTATTGTCGCTTTGATCATTGCTCCTCATATATCGGTGGAGCCTCACACTGCTGATCTTGATAAAGAGCTACTCAATCAAGAAGCAAAGAAGGAAATATCCATCAAAAAGGAACAAGCTTTAATTCAAGCTCTGAAGTAAGAGACCGACAAGATATTAGATACTTAAAGCCCCACCTTGGGGCTTTTTTGTTTCCATACTTGTAAGAGTATGGTAATATAACAATGGGTGAACGAAGCGGTTTCTATTAACAATGAAGGAATTTGCCCAACTATTCCTCGATTTGGAGAATACCTCCTCTACCAATAAGAAAGTAGAACTCTTTCGGAAGTATTTCTCCAAATCGTCGGATCAAGATAAACTCTGGGCGCTTGCACTGTTTTCACATAAGCGTCCCAAAAGCATTATTAATACTAGGCAGCTGAGGGAAATCGTCTTGGGCATTACCGGCCTAGAACCATGGCTGTTTGAAGAGTCCTATAGCGTTGTAGGAGACTTAGCCGAGACTCTGAACTTAGTTCTTCCAAGCGCCAGCCGACCTGTAGAGCAGTCTCTAAGCTACTGGATAGATTTTCTGGTAAGTACTCGGCCCCTTGAAGAGGCTGATAAGAAAAAGAAAATAAGTGAAGCACTTGATGCAATGACTAAGCCGGAGCGCTTCGTTTTTCTAAAGTTAATGACAGGTGGGTTTAGAGTTGGAGTATCTAAGACACTCGTTTTGAAAGCACTTGGTCAGTATCTGGAAGTAGACCCTGCCACTCTTGCTCATCGAACTATGGGCAACTGGTCACCGGATACTACTACCTTCCGAGAGCTGTTGATGAGTACAAATCAAGATGAAGATCTCTCAAAACCTTATCCGTTTTATCTGGCCTATGCCCTCGAAGGGTCTCCACAGGACCTTGGTATGCTGCAAGATTGGCAAGTTGAATGGAAATGGGATGGCATTCGCTCTCAACTCATAGTGAGGGAAGGTCGGCTAGCACTATGGTCCAGAGGCGAAGAGCTGATCACAGACAAATTCCCTGAATTTGAGCCACTGGCCTTTTCCATGCCGTCAGGTACTGTCATTGATGGAGAGTTGCTGCCCGTAAAGGATGGAAAGCCTCTACCCTTTGCACTTCTTCAAAAACGAATTGGCCGCAAAAACCTAACAAAACGTATTCTGAATGATGTTCCTGCTTCAATCCGTGCTTATGACCTACTGGAGTTTGATGGAAAGGATTTGAGACGGGTCCCCTTAAGTGAGAGGAGGAATATACTCAAAGGTTTGGTAGAAGAAGTGGGTAGCACAATACTACAACTTTCGGAAGAGGTACGAGCTGAGGACTGGGCAGCACTGGACAAGCTGCAAGAGGGATCAAGATCAAAGATGGCGGAAGGCTTTATGCTAAAACGGAAGAGCTCGCCCTATCAATCAGGAAGGAAAAAAGGTGATTGGTGGAAGTGGAAAATAGATCCTATGACCATTGATGCTGTGATGGTCTATGCACAAAAAGGTCATGGTAAGCGAGCTGATCTATATTCAGATTATACACTTGCCGTTTGGAACGAGGGAGAGCTCGTCCCTTTTGCCAAAGCTTATTCTGGTTTGACTGACAAGGAATTAACAGAAGTCAGTAGATTCGTCAGAAACAATACCAGGGAGAAGTTTGGACCGGTCAGGACAGTTACCCCGGAATTGGTTTTCGAAGTAGCCTTTGAGGGAATACAGCTTTCAACACGACACAAATCTGGCGTTGCAGTACGGTTTCCCAGAATTCACCGTTGGAGAAAAGACAAAAAAGCGGAGGAAGCCAATTCACTGACCGACCTGAAAGACCTCCTTACGCAATATGGAGAACAGTGAGCTCATCAACAAAGGAATCAATTGGTTTACCAACCGCAATTGGCGACCATTTGATTTCCAAAAATCTTGCTGGGATCACTATTTACGAGGCTACTCTGGTCTACTCAATGCACCTACCGGAAGTGGTAAAACCTACGCCCTTTGGTTGCCTTGTCTTCTAGAGCACATTCAGCGCTACCCAGATAGCTACCATAATCCAAAAAAGGACGGACTAAAGGTAATTTGGATCACTCCATTAAGGGCCTTAGCCAGAGACATACAAATGGCCATGCAGGAAATGGCCAATGACCTGGATATTCCTTGGACCATAGCCATTCGAACAGGTGATACGGATACCTCAGAGCGACAAAAGCAGAAGCGCAATGCTCCGGACTGTTTGATCACGACACCTGAGAGTATGCATTTGCTTCTGTCCAATCAAGATGCCGCCAATTATTTTAAGCATCTCAGGACAGTTATAGTCGACGAATGGCACGAACTCATCGGCAACAAACGTGGCGTACAAGTGGAGCTAGCACTTTGTAAACTCCGTGGTGTCACCCTATCACCACTAAAAACCTGGGGAGTATCAGCTACCATAGGAAACCTCGATCAGGCAAAGCAAGTCCTGCTGGGGCCAGACTATCAGGGATTAGAAACTACAATAAGAGCTGAGATTGATAAGGAAATAGTCATAGAATCCGTCCTCCCAGAAGAAGTAGAGACCTTCCCATGGGGTGGTCATCTTGGCATCAATATGTTGCCCGCGATACTACCAATCATCGCTAAGTCCAGGACAACACTATTGTTTACTAATACCCGCTCGCAAACTGAGATATGGTACCAGCAGATACTGAATCACGCTCCTGAGCTCTCGGGAATTATGGCAATGCATCATGGCTCTATTGATAACAACGTCCGTGGATGGGTGGAAGACGCCTTGCACGAAGGCAAACTCAAGCTTGTAGTCTGCACTTCAAGCCTCGATCTGGGTGTAGATTTTAGACCAGTTGATACAGTCATCCAGGTAGGCGGCCCTAAGGGTATCGCAAGGTTCCTACAGCGGGCTGGAAGAAGTGGTCACCAGCCGGGAGCTGTTAGTAAAATCTACTTTGTACCAACCCATTCTCTTGAGTTGGTTGAAGCTGCCGCGTTAAGACTGGCACTCGACCAAGGTTACTTTGAGCAGCGCAAGCCACTTGAAAAGTCAGTAGATGTACTCGTACAGTACCTGGTCACTTTGGCTACCGGAGATGGGTTTAGAGAGGGTACAACAAAACAAGAGATATTGTCTACTTATTGCTACCGCAATCTCAACGATAATGATTGGGACTGGGCCATCCGCTTCATTACCCAGGGTGGTGACAGTCTTGGACAGTACGATGAGTTCGCTAAGGTCTACGAACAGAACGGTGTTTTTAGGATTGTGAGCAGAAAAGCCGCCATGCGTCACCGGCTTTCAATAGGCACTATCGTGGGAGATGCTGTTCTGAAAGTTAAGTATATGAGTGGAGGCCTTATCGGCACTATTGAAGAGACTTTTGTCGCGCGTCTTAATCCCGGAGATGTTTTTTGGTTTGGCGGACGCAATCTTGAATTTGTTATGATCAAGGATATGACAGTTCTGGTCCGAAAAGCAAAAACTAAAAAAGGCAAAGTTCCTGCATGGGGGGGTGGGAGAATGCCTTTATCTTCTCTCCTCTCCCACCTGATCAAGGAAAAACTTCAAGAGGCCTCAAAGGGTGTGTATAAGGATATCGAGATGGTTACGATACGAGATATACTATCTCTACAGGAGAAGTGGTCGCTTATTCCGAATAATGATAGTTTCCTGATCGAAAAAGTAAAAACACGTTTTGGTTGCCATCTTTTCATGTATCCATTTGCCGGTAGGTTCGTGCATGAGGTATTGGCCGGACTTATTGCTTACCGCATTGGACAAATGCAACCACTCAGCTTTTCTATTGCCATGAATGACTATGGGTTCGAACTACTATCTGAGGACGACATACCACTCGAGGATGCCCTGGAACAAGACCTTTTTACGGTAGATAACCTCGAGGATGAACTTCAATATGCTATCAACAAATCTGAACTCGCAAGACGGAGATTTCGTGACATTGCGACCATCTCAGGTCTTGTTTACCAAGGTCTTCCCGGACATCAGTACAACAATAAGCACCTCCAGACTAACTCAGGGCTGCTTTTCAATGTGTTCTCTGATTATGATCCGGACAACTTACTCATCAAACAGTCTTTTGATGAAGTTACTGACTTGCATATCGATAAAGAGCGCTTACACCAGACGATGACCCAAATCAATCACCAAAAGATCGAATTGAAATTTCCTCCTCAACCAACTCCATTTGCCTTTCCGATAATGGTCGATGGCCTACGAGGCAAACTAAGTACGGAAAAACTAGTTGATAGAGTGGCGAAAATGCGCATACAGCTCGACAAATATGCACGTGCATAGCTAGTTTTGAACCCAGATCAATAGCCTATGAAATCAACTATTCTCTTAGCTTTCTTTTTATTACTAAGTACTGGTATCCACGCCCAGTCCATTACAGGTAAGTGGAAAACAATAGACGATGAATCAGGTAAAGCCAGGTCTATCGTAGAGGTTTTCGAAAAAGATGGGAAGGTCTACGGTAAGATCATTCAACTGTTTAGAGAACCCGGCGAAGATCCTGATCCTGTATGCGAAGAGTGCACTGATCATAGACAAGGAAAAAAGGTTATTGGTCTGGAAATCATCTCTGATATGAAAGCTAAAGGAGACGAGTTCATTGGTGGGGAGATCCTTGACCCTGAAAATGGCAAGATCTATAAATGTAAACTTTGGCTTGAGGAAGGTAAACTCAAAGTAAGAGGCTATCTCTATTTTCTTTATCGCACACAGACCTGGTTACCTTACAGTGACTAAATCAGTAAGTCAATCTCACGGATCGCGTCAGATCGGGCTGTTAAATCATACTTTCATCCTCTTACCAGAAAAGGTGCTTCATTGGAAGGAAGAAAGTACACTGGTCGTTAGCGACGTACACATGGGCAAAGCAGGACATTTTAGAAAAGCGGGTATACCCGTACCTGGCAAACTGCATATCACAGAGCTCTTTATACTGGATGCCCTGATCGAGGAACTTCAGCCCAAAAGATTGATTTTTCTGGGTGACCTTTTTCACAGCGACTGGAACCTGGAGTGGCCGCTTTTTTCTGATTGGCTTATTAATTATGAACATATTGAAGCACGACTGGTCATTGGCAATCACGATATACTCAGCTCAATCGATTATAAGAGAAGTGGTCTCATCGTGGAAGCTACTTATCAGTCAGGTCCGTTTTTATTCTCGCATGAGCGAATAGAAGACACTGACTTGTATAACTTCTCAGGTCATATTCACCCGGCCGTTAAGTTAAGGGGACGAGCTCGTCAGGGGCTGAGCCTACCTTGCTTTTTCTTTGGTGAGCAACATGCGCTTATGCCCGCATTTGGACGTTTTACAGGTGCTTCTCGTATAGATATCCAACGTAAAGACAGAGTATTTGCGATAGCCGAAGACCAGGTTATTGAAATTCTTTACAAATAATTATTATCAAATTTTTTCTTGAATTAGTTATATTAATAATGAAATAGTCCTCTTTGCGGTTACTATTTTGATATATTGTGTATTAAACCAAAAGCGACGGCTTTTTTTGAATGAAGGATAGTGAGATTCTGACCCGAATCAGCAAAGGGGACGAGAAAACGCTGGACTACCTCTATAAGAAGTACTACCGGATGATGACTCGTATCGTATTGTCGAACAACGGAACAGAAGACGAGGCAAAGGACATATACCAGGAGGCGTTGTTGGCTTTCTGGCAAAAAGCGATCAGTGGCAAACTTGTCCTTACCTCTAAGATCAGCACCTTCATTTATAGTATTTGTCTCAATCTCTGGAGAAAGGAGTTGGACCGTAAGGGCCGGTTTTCTGATGAGGAAATGAAGGACGAGGGCAGTCATCCGGAGCATGAGAAAAATGAGAGGATAAGGATTATCAATGAGTGTATCAATTCACTCGGCGATACGTGCAGGAAGATTCTCACTTATTACTATTTCGACGGAATGTCTATGACTGACATTGCTGAGAAACTCGGCTTTGCGAATACTGATACTGCAAAAACGAAAAAGTATAAGTGTAAAAAGAAGCTGGACAGTTTAGTAAAAAGTCAATATTCTGCCAGTGATTTTCTTGATTAGTCTATGGAAAGCAATTTCAACAAAGAGACATTGATCGACGACCTAATAGCAGGAAGGCTGAGTGATGAGCAAGCATCAGAGGCCTTCAACAAGCTTCAGGGAGACCCAGCACTTACGTCTGACTATAAGTTTCAGCAAGAGCTGATTGATCAATTGCAGGCGGTAAGGAAGACAGAACTCAAAATGAGACTAGATGCCGTACCTATTGAACCTGTATTGATTGGTGGGCTCACAGCTTCTGCTCTACTTAAGTATGGTGGTGCAGCCCTCACAGCTTCGGTCATCAGTGTTGGAGCTTACTTGTATGTAACATCTCCTTCTGACGCTGATATTGAGAGCCTCGACTTCATCTCTTCAAAAAATACGCTCATAGACTTAAGCAGTACTTCTCCTTCTCAAGGTCCCGACGAAATAGTCCGGTTTGAATTGAAGGGCATCCAAAGCCTTCCTTTAACAGCCTCTACTGAAGCCATACCTTTGATTGAAGTGAAGGAAGGTTTATCAACTGAAAAGGTGATTTCAGAATTGGAGGCGCCTGAAGTGACTCCTCCGGCTGTTACTGAACTTTTCGAGGAAGAAGAAATAGCGTCTCCAGAGCTTGACAGCAATCCCGACAGGATCAACAAGCTGAGTACCAAGGCTACAGAAATTGAAAACGTACAAGATAAGAAATATCCTTTCCATTATAAGTACCATAGCAACAAGCTCTACTTATATGGTGATTTCAAAGGCATACCTTATGAGATCATCGAAGTACATGGGAAATCCGGAAGGGTCACATATTTAGCCTACGAGGGCAAGTTCTATCAATTGAAGAACCCCGTCAAGGGGGTACGCCCGCTGATCCCGATAGGCGACAAAGCACTCATACAAGAGTTAGAAATACTTAAAGAAGAAAAGGCGTTTTGATTAAACGCCTTTTTTATGCCCGGTATTTTTTTAGCTAGTTTTGCCGTTATCCATTTTATGAGTGCTGAAACGAAATATAAAAAGAAGAAAAAGCTGGGTAGCTACCCTTTTCTAAGTGTGATTTTCAGCATCACACTCGCTCTATTCGTTATCGGTGTATTCGGCTTGCTCCTGCTCCATACTAATAGGCTTAAGGAGATCATCACGGAGAATATCGAACTACAGGTCTATCTCAATCGCGAGGTTTCTGATAACGACCGTACAAGAATTCAAAAGACACTAACGACCAAGGATTATATTCTTAATTCTGAAGATAACTCAGGCATCACCTTTATATCCAAAGAAGAAGCTGCCAGACAGTTTGTAGAGGAAACGGGTGAAGATTTTATCGCCTTTTTAGGGGACAACCCACTTAGGGATCTTTATGTAGTCAAAGTGGATCAGGACTACCATAGCTCCGACAAATTGGCCTCTATCAAAGAAGATCTGGAAAAAGAATTAAGTGTCTACGAGGTAGTTTATGCTGAATCGCTGATTGAGAGCATCAATCAAAATATGACCAAGCTAAGCTTGATCTTGTTAGGATTTGCGGCAGTATTGATAATGACCGTTGTAATACTGATCAACAACACCATCAAACTGGCGCTTTTCTCACAGCGCTTTCTTATACGCAGTATGCAACTCGTAGGTGCCACGGCCAGCTTCATTCAACGCCCTTTTTTGACCAGGGCAGCCATGTACGGCTCACTGGCAGGCTTGATCGCCTCAGCCCTCCTATTTGCATTGTTATCTACTGCTAACGCAAATATCCGGGATTTGGAACAGCTTCAAGATAATCAGCGTTTAATTGCACTGATGCTCGCTCTACTGATAACTGGTGCGCTAGTGGGTTTCCTAAGCACCTATCGAGCGGTAAACAAATATTTGAAAATGTCTCTTGACGAACTATATTGAGTACAATGAGTAATAAAGACAAATTGGCCTTCGGGAAATCTAACTATGTGATCATGGTTGCGGGGATAGCCACCTTATTAATTGGTTTCGTGATCATGTCGCTCGACACTGAGCCATACGGTTTCGGATTTCTAGGTCTAACACTAGGGCCTATCGTAGTAATGGCAGGGTTTGTAATTGAGTTTTTTGCCATATTCCACAAGCCGAAAAGACAGCAGGATTAACCTGTCAAGCGAGCAGCTTTCATGGAAATACTCTCCAGGGATGAATATACTTCAGGTGCTACCATTCTGATTGACAAACCTCTGACTTGGACTAGTTTTGACGTTGTGAAAAAGCTACGCCATCTTCTCAAGGTAAAGAAGATCGGCCATGCTGGCACACTAGATCCTTTGGCCACAGGGCTGTTAATACTCTGTACTGGAAAGATGACCAAGCAGATAGAATCCTATCAAGCCGAAGAAAAGGAGTATCAAGCAACATTCACGATAGGCAAAACAACACCATCATTTGATTTGGAAACTGACTTTGACTCGGAGCTTGATTTTAGTGAGGTTACTAATACCATGATAACTAAAGCAGCAAAAGAGCTCACCGGTGCTTTCATGCAGACACCCCCTATCTACTCGGCCATCAAAAAAGATGGTATCCCTTCCTATAAGAAGGCACGAAGGAAAGAGAATGTAACTCTAGAACCACGGCCTGTAGAGATCAAGGTTTTTGAGATCATGTCTGTGGAACTTCCCAAAGTCGATGTTAGGATTGTATGTAGTAAAGGCACATACATCAGAAGTCTTGCGCATGATTTTGGCCAAAAGTTGGGAGTAGGTGCTCACCTTAGCCAATTGGTGCGAACAAGAATAGGTACCTACCAGTTAAATGAGGCATGGCAACTGGACACTTTCGTTGATAGAATAAATTCTCAGCAATGAACATCATCGAAGGACAGTACCCATTCGACCCTCCCAAAAATGCGGTAGTAACCATAGGTACTTTCGACGGGCTTCATTTCGGTCATCAAAAAATCCTTAAGCGCGTCACTAGTCTTGCCAATAAAATCAGTGGTGAAAGTGTTGTGGTCACTTTCTGGCCTCATCCCAGGTTCATACTCAAGCCAGATGACGATCAACTCAAATTATTGAGTTCATTTGATGAAAAGGCGACTTTAATGAGTGCAGCTGGGATCGACCATGTCATCAAAATACCCTTCACTACGGAATTCAGTCGTCTCACCTCGGAACAGTTCACACAGAAAGTACTTGTTGACAAGATCAATACGCAACACCTCGTGATCGGGTATGATCATAGGTTTGGTAAGAATCGTGAAGGTGGTTTTGAGTATCTCAAAGCCAATGAACAAAGGTTTAACTTCAGGGTAGAGGAAATCCCCAAACAGGAAATTGATGATGTCAGTGTGAGTTCTACAAAGATCCGTACGGCCCTTCAGTCGGGGGATATTGAAACGGCCTCTAATTATCTTGGAAGACACTATACTATTTCTGGTAAGGTAGTAGCAGGCGACCATATAGGGCGTACACTGGGCTTTCCTACCGCCAATATAGAAGTAGCTGAAAAATACAAGCTCATCCCTGCGGATGGGGTCTATGCAATTAGGGCTGAAGTTGCAGGTCAGCATCTTAATGGCATGATGAATATAGGCTGGAGACCCACTGTCAATGGGAAAAAACACACTATTGAGGCGCACCTGTTCAAGTTCGACGAAGATATTTATGGAGAAACTCTCAGTCTCTTCCTTGTTCGAAGGATTCGCATGGAAACAAAGTTTGAAGGAACGGATGCACTCAAGACGCAACTGTTGAAGGATAAGGCAACTGCTATCAGTATACTCAATGGGCTATAGGCTTCTTTTGAGTTAAGTCATTACCTGAAAAGAAACACATAAATGAAAAAATCAAATATTACTTTCACTGTAGAGCTTGACGAGAGCAACGTACCCGAAAAAATCACTTGGGATGCAGATGATAGAGGAGCCCCGGGTCCTTCTGAAACTAAAGCTATCAGCATTGGTCTGTGGGATCAATTCAATCAAAACACCTTGCGGATTGATCTTTGGGCTAAGGATATGCCGGTTGATGAGATGAAGAAGTTTTATGTGGACTGTATCGGAGGATTAGCTCAAAGTATTCTGTCTTCTACCGGGGATGAATACATGTCAGGTGAAATGAATAGCCTATGTGATAAGCTTGTCAAGCATATCCAACAAGAGGATAAGTCATAACTCAAACATAACTTCATTCTGCTAAGCCTGCCCTGTCAGGCTTTTTTTATGTCAAATTTGAAAAGTACAAAATGAGTGATTCTGGATATTGTAAATTCTGCAACCATACGCCGCGTTAGTTGAATTTTTAAACAATTCGGTATGCCGACTATTTTGTAAATAATCCAAAAAATAGCCTCTGAGAACGATTGTAATGCGGGTTTTTTAATTATTTTACGTGATATTAAAAATTAAACAAATCCTTAACGGAGCGAGTAGTAATCACACTAAACCATTAAGCATGAAGAGTATGATAAGAAACTTTACAAACAGAGCGATGTGTTTATTGGCGCTGCTCACCTTCATCAGTTACCAGGCTTTGGCACAGCAAACTTCAGTGTCAGGTACTGTGACTGATGGTGACGAACCCCTCATCGGTGTTAATATTATCGTGAAGGGCAAGGTGACTGGTACCATATCGGACACTCAGGGTAATTTCAGACTTAACGTAAGTTCCCCTCCCCCGATCACTTTGGTTTTTTCTATCGTTGGATACGAAACTCAAGAGATCGATATTACTAGTGAGAACGTATCAGGACTCAATATCACCATGAGTGAGGCGGTCCTTCTCGGTCAGGAAGTAGTAGTTTCTGCATCGAGGGTTGAGGAGAGTTTCCTTGAGTCACCTGTGACTGTTGAGCGTGTAGATATACTGGCGATACAGCAAGCACCTACCGCCAACTTCTACGAAACGTTGGCCAACGTCAAAGGTGTAGCCGTAAATAGTGGTAGTCTTAACTTCCCTGCTGTGAATACACGTGGTTTCGCGACTATCGCAAATGTACGTTTCGTGCAACTAGTTGATGGTATGGACAGCTCGGCTCCATTACTCAACTTCCCTACCGGCAACCTCGTGGGTATGAGTGAGCTAGACGCAGAGGGTATGGAACTCGTGCCTGGAGCTGCTTCTGCTCTCTATGGTCCAAATGCCTTTAACGGTATACTTCTGATGACTTCAAAAAGCCCATTCGAATATCAGGGTTTAAGTGCTCAGGTAAGAACAGGTATCACTACCTCTGACGCACAAAACAATGATACATTCGGTATGTATTCCGGATCGATTCGCTACGCTAAGGCTTTTAATAACAAGTTTGCTTTTAAAGTGAACTTCTCATGGATGGATGCGGAAGATTGGATTGGAAACGACTATACGACCGACCGTTTTCGCCCTCAGTCCCAGATAGACTTGACTGGTACGCCTAATTTTGATGGTCTTAATCTATATGGAGATGAAGCCCAGATCGTCGTTCCTATGGCTGCCGCAGGTGCGCAATTTGCGGATCTGGGTGTTCTCGACCTGCGAAGGACTGGTCTCCGAGAAGAAGATTTGATGGATGATTATACTGCACAAAATCTAAAGTATGACTTGGCCCTTCACTATCGAGTAACTGACGATATAGAAGCTATCGGTGTGTTTAGAAGAGGACAAGGAAGTTCCATCTATCAAGGAGCTGAAAAATATGGTTTAAGGGACTTTTCTCAGACCTTCTATAAAGCGGAGTTAAAAGGAGATAACTTCTTCGTAAGAGGCTACCATACCGTGACCGATGATGGTGACTCATGGAATGCTTCAGCGCTAGGAGCATTTGTAAACGAGCGCTTTGCCCCATCTTCTACTCAGTGGGTGCCAGACTATCTCCAGGCTTATCTACTGACCATCCAGGGATACGGAAGCAACTTCACCGGAGCACCCACACCCGGAGGAAATGAAGATATCGCTCATCAGGTAGCAAGAGGATTTGCTGATCGCAATATACCAGCGCCAGGTACTCAGGCTTTCCAGAATACAGTAGAAGAAGTCAGAAATGCACTATTCCAAAGAAATCCGCCCGGAGCAGGTTTTGAGGATAACTCCAAGCTTTGGCATGGAGAGTTTAACTACAATTTCAAAAACCAAATCACGGTAGTTGAGCTCCAGGTAGGTGGTAATTTTAGAAGGTATGATCTATTCTCAAATGGAACAGTTTTTAACGAAGGTCCGGTTGATGGTATCAACTTCGATAGGATCGGTATCAACGAATTCGGTTTCTATACTCAAGTGGGCAAGCGTCTTGCTCAAGATAAGTTGAAGTTGACAGGTTCGTTGAGGTTTGATAAAAACGAGAATTTTGAAGGTCAGGTGACTCCTCGTTTTTCTGCTGTTTACTCTGCAAGCGAGACCCAAAATTTCAGAGCTAGTTTTCAAACCGGTTTCCGTAACCCTGACACCCAAGCACAATTCATTTACTTCCCAAGTAGTGCAGGGACATTGATCGGCAGTGTTGAAGAGAACGCGGCGCGCTACGGTATTCATAACGGAGGAGCATACACCGAAGATTCATATCAAGCCTACATAGCATCTGGTGGTAGCCTAGCTGCTGATGGTACCCCAAATGGAGGCGACCAATCCCTGCTTGAAGTGACTAACGTACCTTATGCACAACCTGAGCAGCTGACCTCATTTGAGATCGGTTACAAAGGAGTTATAGATAGTAAGTTACTCCTTGATGTGAATTACTATTACACCTCTTATTCTGACTTTTTAGGACAAGAAAATATTCGATCAAGGCTACCAACAGAGCACCAAGGTAATCCTATTCCGGCTGGTTCTCCTTGGAGACCTTATGTTAACTCACCTGAGACCATCAATTCATATGGTATTGGCATTGGCGCAACCTGGAACTGGTTTGATAACTTCACATTGAATGGTAACTATAGCTACGCTGATTTCGACGTGGAAGCAGTTGAAGGGCGTGACTTTATCGCGGGCTTCAATACTCCTAATAACCGATTCAGCGTAACAGTCGCAAACCGAGAGCTCTTTGAAAACTTCGGCTTCAGTGCCAGCTACAGATGGCAAGAAGAATTCTTGTGGCAATCGTCATTCGGAGACTGGATCGTGCCGGAGTTTGGCGTATTTGATGCCCAGGTGAACTATACAATCGAATCAATCAAGACCGTCGTTAAGGTTGGAGGTCAAAACCTCGGTGGAGGTGATTATAGAACAAACGCAGGCGCACCATTCGTAGGGCGTCAGTATTACATCTCACTTACTTTTGACGAATTCTTGAACTAATAAAGAAATGACAATGACTAGAATCAAAAATACATTTTTAGCCTTTTTCCTTTGTGGGTCATTTCTTGCCTGCGAACAGGAAACTATAGACCAAGTAAAAGTAATACCACCAGACCCCAGCACACCTAGCGGTGAAAGTGGAAGTGCTGACTTCACTAAATTTGTGACTATAGGCAACTCTCTAATGGCTGGTGTGCAAGGTAATGCCCTATTCACATCCGCTCAGCAAGCATCACTCGCTAAGATTATCAATAACCAGCTAGCCTTATCTGGCGGCTCGGACACATTTAATCAGCCTGATATTGACTCTGAAGCAGGTTTTACAGGATTATCAGCAGAAGGTGAACCGTTGGGCAAGCTCATACTACAAACTGTTATTATTGATGACACCACGGAAGTTACTGGCCCGGCCCCAGTTGTACCTGGTCAAGTGCCAGGCCTTTATTCGGGTGATAGATCAACCCTGAACAATTTTGCGGTCCCTGGCATACAGCTAGGTCAGTTTCTCACTCCTTTAACTGGTGGACCTGAAGGCAATCCAGCATATAATCCGCTATACGCTCGGTTTGCGACTGAGCCCGGTGTTTCTACCATTATGAGTGATGTGCTTGCCAGTGATCCTACATTCTTTGCTTTCTGGTTAGGCAATAATGATGTGTTAGGTTATGCTGCTGGTGGTGGAGATGATGAAGGTATACCAATTACAGCTCAAGCTGACTTTGCATTTGCGTATGGGTTAGCGATGGATTCGTTATTGAGCAATCCTGATACCAAAGGTGTTGTTGGAAACATTCCAAACGTTCTGGTCACTCCATACTTCAATTTGATTCCTTACAATGCCATTCCTATGACCAGTGACTCAATTGTAGCTATTCTTAACGGTACTATGGGATTTGGTGGTTTCAATCAAATATTGGATAGTCTAGCCGCAAACGGTTTGCTCACCACAGCTGAAGCAGAATCCCGAAAAATAAATTTTGAGATTGGAGCAAATCCTATTGTGATAGAGGACACAGATCTCACAGATTTGAGTCCATTGTGGGATTTGTTAGTATTAGCAGGAGGCATTCCTCCTGAGCAGCGTCCAGCCTTGAACCCATACCGTTTTGCTCGTCAAGCTGTAGAAGGTGAACAAGGTACTCTACCAGCAGCAGCTATTCTAGGTAATGAACAGGTACCAGGCAACCCTTTAAGTACGATTGGTCTTGCAGTTCCGTTAGAAGATCGCTTCTGGTTAACTCAAACCGAGCAAGTCGAGATCCTAACCGCAATAGCTGGTTATAATTCTACAATCCAGGCTACAGTCGATGGTTCTGGAGGAAGATTGGCTCTGGCTGATGCCAACACTCGACTAACCGAAGTAGCATTAGGGGGGGCAACATTGATTGATGGAGTGATCGTTACTCCGGACTTTGCCCCACCTTCCGGATTCTACTCTGCTGATGGTATTCACCCAAATGCCAGGGGGTATGCTGAAACTGCCAATCTTTTTATTGATGCTATCAATTCTACTTTTGGTGCTACAGTACCTAGAGTGAGTATAGCAACCTATCCATCCATAAGCTTGCCTTTAATAGTGGATTTAAGACAATAAAAATACTTTGCTTTAATTATAAGAGGTCGGCCATTGAGGTCGACCTTTTTTTAGTCAGAAGCTAATTAACTCACCCTGCGCATCTAGCAGGGGTGCAAAAATATCCTCAGGCCCGACTAGCTCTCTTAGCGATCGTGCGGTCCTGACATCAGAAATAGGCACACTAATAAGTCCCTCATGCCTGGTAGCTATCCAGGCGCCAGTTTCAGTTTGTATCCAATCCTCCCAGGTAAATTCCATCCCTCCTATTGGAATAATACTGACCCACATCTTCCAGGTTTCAGGCCTAAAATTCTCGTCCAAAATCCATAAATACGAATCACCTGGAGTAGCTCCTCCACTTGAGTAGCTCACCATCAGTCCATTGCTACCATCCTCAAGCTCAACTATACTCCTGGTAGTACCAGGATCAAATGCCTTCGTCACTGGGTTTAACCAAAAAGAATCGTTAACCCAGAACTTCCATGCCGTCTCGCATAACTCTGCCTTGTCTAGTGTACTCACGCCTTCAGTATCACTGAGAATAACACCCTTGCGTAGGTTGATATCGATGAGCACATTATTGCTGTCCCACTTCACATTGGCCAGGTGCCTCTTCTTATCCCAAATATGATAGTGCGGATTTCGAAATGTCCAGCTTACCGCTGCTGTTTTATCCCAGGCATTACCATTAACAGCCTGGATCATTTTTCTGGCGAGTTCATCAGCCTCACGACCCTGATTTCCGGTAGGTAAGGGTTCATTGTATGCTATATAAAGTATGATCAATGAACCGACAAGAAGTCCCAACAAGCCCAATATCACGTATAATAATTTCTTCATAGATGGATGATTTACTCCTTAAATCTAATGTGATATCCTCACTTGCTGTGGCGCCATGGCGATTGATCCCTCCTACGCTTCCCGGCTCCATTAAACTTTGTATCTTTTATGAAATAAATAGAGTACCATGGTCGAACACCAAAGAAGATCATTTATCAAAAAAGCCGGGGCAGCTTTACTGTTTCCGATAGCCACCGACGGACTACCAGACGTTCAACTTAAGCTTCCCAATCATGGGAATAAGCCCACTGAAGCACTCGCGTCTGATGAAACATTCTGGGATGAAGTACGCGGGTTGTACAAGCAAAGTCCTGATTTTATCAACCTGGAGTCGGGCTACTTCAGTCCATCCCCTGAAACAGTCAAAAACGCCTGGATCGATCGACTGACAGAGATCAATGCATCCCCTTCCTATTACATGAGGACCCGACAGTTTGACGAACGCACAGCACTGATTGAAAAAATGTCTGAATTTATTGGTATTGGAGCACATGAGATGATCCTTACCAGGAATACTACAGAATCGCTGAACATCATTATCAACGGTATCCGACTGGACAATGATGATGAAATACTCAGGACCAATAGGGAGTACCCAAGTATGATCCAGGCTTTGAACCAACGATCTGAGCGGTACGGCACCAAAGTGAACGTAGTAGATATACCATTACATCCAAAATCAATTGAGGAGATCGTCGAAATCATCGAAGGAGGGATCACGCCCAAAACCAAGGTGCTACTCGTCTCTCATATAATCTATCTCAATGGCCAGGTCCTACCGGTAAAAGAAATAACCACTATGGCCCATAAGCATGGACTTGAAGTGATTGTGGATGGTGCGCATGCATTTACACACATCGACATTAGCATTAAGGAGATTGGCTGTGACTACTACGGCTGCTCTCTCCACAAGTGGTTTGGGGCTCCACTAGGAAATGGACTACTTTATGTCAAAGAAGGCAAAGTCAGCAAAATCTGGCCGCTGTTTGGAGATAGTGATTATGAAAAGACCGATATCAGAAAGCTCGCACACTTTGGTACCATGCCTTGCTCCAACCAGGTCGCCATGCTCAGTTCGCTTGACTTCAATAATAAAATAGGCATTGCCCAGAAGGAATCACGTCTCAAGTATTTGCGACGCTACTGGACTCAGCAGCTCACAGATGTTGAAGGAATACAATTCTTTACCCCACTTGATGATGAATTTAGTGGTGCCATTGCCAATGTGGGTATAAGGGGTCTATCGCCGAGAGAACTTGCTCAAAGACTCTTTGATAACTACAATATATTTACTGTTGCCATAGATCATGACGATATACAAGGTGTCAGGGTAGCACCTAACTTCCACAATACACTAGGCGATCTTGATCATCTTGTGACGGCTTTAAAAGAACTATCAGCCTGAACCCATAGGCTACTAAAAGCAAAGCCCGATATCCCTTCTGGATACCGGGCTCTAACAACCAGCTATGGAAATATGTCAAATGTATATACGATTAGTGATATATAGGTAACCTATTAAATTAAACTATTTCTATATTTTTTTTATTTATTCCCAGAAAGCATTTTTATAAGAAGTCAGAATCAACTTGACCAGGCCCTAATGCTCGGTTCACTAACCGTTAACATATGTAGCCTTGTTCATATGTTCTTATCCCTATATATTTAGATCATGAATATTACTGGATGAGGATGAAGCGAAGAGCGTTTTTAACAAAGTCAGTGGCCGGGGCTACTACAACCATGTGCGGGCTACCGGTAGTTTTTTCTGATAACTTACCAAAAGGTCTTCAACTGATAAGCGAACTATCTGATGTACAGGACCTTCCCTCCGACAAACATTCCGGTCTCACTCTACTCAATGATCGTCCCTGGAACATCGAAACTCCACCCCATTTACTTGATGACCACATTACTCCCAAAGACAGGATCTTTATCCGAAACAATGGCATAGCCCCGGAAACGGTAGATTCTGAACACTGGGAACTAATCGTAGAAGGCGAAGCAGTACCAAACCCTAAGTCATTTACGATAGCTCAACTAAAAGCTAACTTTCGAGCATACACCTATCAGCTCACATTAGAGTGCGGCGGTAATGGAAGGTCCGAATTTAACCCACCGGCGAAAGGTAACCAATGGACGACCGGAGCTGTGTACGCTTCTCAATGGACCGGTGTTAGGTTGCGCGACTTGCTTGAGGCGGTTGGGATCAATGATAATGCTGTTTACGTTGGCTATTACGGTCGAGACACCCATCTGAGTGGTGACGTAAACAAAACCGTCATTTCCAGAGGAGTGCCTATGTCTAAGGCTATGGAAGATGAGACATTGATCGCCTATCAACTCAATGGAGAAGACATACCACTCATGCACGGCTACCCACTCAGGTTGGTAGCAGGTGGCTGGCCTGCTTCCGCCTCAGGCAAGTGGCTCCATAAAATAGTGGTAAGAGACAAGGTGCATGACGGATCTAAAATGACTGGTGACGCCTATCGTGTTCCATGTGAGTCAGTCGCGCCTGGCAGCAAAGTGCAGGACGAGAACATGTGCATCATCGAATCTATGCCAGTCAAATCCTTGATCACCTATCCTAAGACTGGTGCGGTGGTTAGACAAAACCAGCACTTCGAAGTGAGAGGTCATGCCTGGGCTGGTGACCTGGAAGTGAGTGAGGTCCACGTTTCCATAGACTTTGGAGCTACATGGCAAAAATGCAAGCTGGATGCTCCCGCTAACCGACTAGCTTGGCAGCATTGGAAAACAGAGGTCACATTGGATAAACCAGGATATTATGAAGTGTGGGCCAGAGCGACAGACCCTACAGGTAAGATGCAGCCAATGATCGTACCTGGATGGAACCCAAAAGGTTACTTGAACAATGCCTGTCATAGGATAGCAGTAAAAACAAGTTAGATCAAAGCCATGCAAGAATCAGATATTCTTAAAAAGCTTGGACAGATCACACAACTTCTTGTAAGTATGATGAGCGTCATCGCCTTGATGATTTGTATTACAGTCTATGCAGTGTACTTCCACAGAAACCACGATCAGAATGTCAATGTAGCATCAAAAGATGAACCAACTGATTCAGACTCCTTGCCTAAAAAAGCAGTGCTAGATATTGCGGGATTGGCTGACGACCCTAACATCGAGATCATAGCAACCAACTGTACGGCATGTCATTCTGCAAAACTCGTTGTACAAAACAGAGCCACACGCGAAGGATGGAAGTCGATGATCCAATGGATGCAAAAGACCCAAAACCTCTGGGACTTGGGTAAGAATGAAGATATCATACTTGACTATCTGGCAAAAAACTACGCTCCTGAAAACAAAGGAAGGCGGGTACCGCTGCAAAATATCGAATGGTACGAGCTAACACCTTAATCCAACGAACTTAGTCTCTGACGCAACTGTTAAACTCCCATATGAATACATACTGGAATACCTTTTCCGAATCTATCATTGGCACCCTCAACTGGGTGGGACAGTCTATCACTTTCAATGTCCCATGGTACAACAATTACTTTTGGGGACTTATAGTCATATCACTGGCTGTATGGGGGCTTGAGATGGCATTCCCATGGCGTAAAACCCAGAAAATTATAAGAAAAGACTTCTGGTTGGATGCATTCTACATGTTCTTTAACTTCTTCATTTTCGCTATTATCATAAGTGGTTTCTATGCGACTTTCGAGCAACTCATGACAGGCCTCAGCCTGACCATGCAGTCTTTTACCATTTTAGACCTCTCAAGTCTCCCAAGCTGGGCCCAGTTGGTCATCTTCTTCGTGATACTTGATTTTGTCCAGTGGTTTACTCACGTCTTGCTTCACAAGTTCCCAATCCTTTGGCAGTACCACAAAGTACACCACTCTGTCGAAGAAATGGGATTCGCCGCTCATCTACGCTATCACTGGATGGAAAATATACTCTACAAGCCTTTGAAAACTATCGGCGTAATGATTTTAGGCGGGTTTGAGCCCTCACAGGCCTTCATTGTCCATTTCCTTGCTATTACGATAGGTCACCTCAATCATGCCAATGTGAAAATCACCTGGGGTCCCCTGAAGTATATCTTCAACAATTCTGTTATGCATCTCTGGCATCACGCGAGGCACCTACCAGAAAGCAGAGACAAAGGTGTCAACTTTGGTATCAGTCTCAGTCTATGGGACTACTTATTCAAGACCAATTACATACCGGCAGAAAATGGTGAAATAGCACTTGGTTTTGATGATCTGGAGTCATTCCCAAAAGACTTCATAGGTCAGAACACTTATGGATTCAGTAAGACAAAAAAAGAAACTAAAGCGGCTTAGAGAGACGCCTTGACTTCTTTCCAATCCTGAATAGCATCTAGAGGATATATGGGCCTGGGAATCTTGGTATAAGCCAATTGATGTACATCAAGATTAGTCGTACCGGCAGTAGCGACGTTCAACGTCTTTCGGTTGTATAGCGCATAGAAAAGTCTAAATGGAAACAGGTTCTTCACTACGACTATGTCAGCCTTCCAAAGTGATAGTCCCAATGTAGTGAAAAAGGATGGCCAAAAGGCCGGACAAGGCAGCTCAGTTACTACTAAAGAGAGCTTCTGATGCCTGAATACCAATGTCTTACCAAAATCAGTTTCTGTCTTTCGTATCAATTTTGCATCAAACTGAAATGCTTCATTATAAGTAGTTTCCAGCTTGGATCCGATATTCAATTTTATAGTAGTCCCAATAGGCGTCTCAAAATGTACACTAGCAACTTCCTTATCACGCAGTGGAATATAACTTGTTAAGTTGTCCGATTCACTTAAGAGTTGGCTCAGGATGAATGTATTCTCTCCAGGAGCACCGGCTGCTACAATGTCTGAGGTATCGCAAAAAACAAGCGTACCAAATAGCCTTCGCAACCATAACCTCTTGGCCTTTTTGATCGCCTCTTCTATAGTGTACGGTACCGGGTGCGGCTTGTCCCTGACCTCCCAGTTCAGCTCGGCCAGCTCATGAGCAGTGTCTTTAGCAAGGACTTGATCACCATCAGTTACAGCAAGGGTACACCAACCGAGCTCTTCATCATCTAGCCAGATATGGACCATAAAATTTGATACGCTGAGTACTTTGGGCCTCTTTTCCATGGCCTTCATTTTTCTAAATATCCTGGCCATAGGATTCAAAAAATCGATAGTAAACCCTCCTCCTTTCAAAAGAGGCATTTTCTCAACTGCCATCACAGGACTGACCTTTCCATTGATGGTATCCATTAGCAGCCTGGCAGCCTTATATCCCACACTGAAATGATCTCGATGTGGATTAGTCCGATACGAATTGATGAAAGTTGCTAACCGAACCTTGTCCTGGGTGATATTAGCGTGTAGATCATAAGATACACCTACCGCAATTTGATCACCCACAATCGCCCGCACCGCACGTATGAGATCACTTTCCGGATCTCTCATACCCTCCACACCCATAGCACCATGCATCGACATGTATACGCCATCGATAAGCTCTACCTCTTTCATGCGCTCCAAAATGTACGCTTTGAAGTGTAGATACACATCAATTTCTACCGGACCACCGGATGTCGCCCATGCGGTTACTGTTGGGATCAAGTTAAACTGACCTTGACCGAATTTCTTTACAGCTTTGATGAATCCTGCAAGTTGGAAACGCTTGTGTTTTTTGATGCCCAGGTTGATTACATCATCACCATAGTACAACGCTAGTGACTCAAACTCTCTGATGGTAGTAGGTACCTGAGAAAATGAGTTGGTCTCCTGATGGAGTTCTATAAGGACTATATTTTTCTTCAAAA
The DNA here is from genome assembly GCA_002435755.1 of Flammeovirgaceae bacterium UBA6059. Taxonomy (GTDB): domain Bacteria; phylum Bacteroidota; class Bacteroidia; order Cytophagales; family Cyclobacteriaceae; genus UBA6059. Next base: position 93,383 of record DIYH01000040.1, on the reverse strand, counting down.
TCTAATCTCCTCTTCTTCTGATTTCCTTGACCGATCAACAATGGATCACTGAATCAATAGTAAGATAGGTGGATATTAAAGGTGTTATCCATCTATAAGTCAAAATATCAAGAAATGTCAGGTTGACTTCTGATAAATTAGAGCTTAAAGCTTCGCTGCATGAAAAAAACACTCATCATCTTTCTCATTGTCTTAGGAACAGTCGCAGGTCTATTCAATATTTACCTTAAGCCGATGCTTCCGGTACTTACTGGATACGCTGCTAAAAACCTGTGCTCCTGTGTTTTTGTCTCGGGAATAGATGAAGAGCAGGCTAAAGCAGAAGACTTAGGATTCTCTCCTATTACGCTAGCTACAGCATCCATCGATTATATTGATAAGTCAGCTACCGCCAATGCCTGGGGTCTATCTGAACGCAAAGCTATCTATCGTGAAGGGCTGGGCTGTGTATTGATCAATGAGATACCTGAATCTACTCTTGCTATGCAAAGTTTTACTCCGGAAAGGGTTATCGATGATAGTTTAGCCAACTGGTTCTCACTTGTAGATACAGTTTCCGTCATCTCTCAAAGGCAAAAAAACTCATTAAACGAAGTGATTGATAAGGCATTTAAAGAAGATGATCCTGAAAAACTGAAGAATACCAGGGCAGTGGTTGTACTTTATAAAGGTCAGTTGGTAGGAGAACAGTATGCAGATGGGATCACACAAGACACTCGACTATTGGGATGGAGTATGACCAAGAGTCTCACAGCTACTATGGTCGGAGTGCTGCATCAGGAAGACCGACTTGACTTCAATGAGCCTACCTCAATTTCTGAATGGCAAGGATCAAATAGGGAAAGCATTACCGTTAAGAATCTAGTCAATATGAGTAGCGGGCTTTCATTTTGGGAAAATTATGAGCAGCGATCAGATGCCAACATCATGCTGTGGGAACACGATAGTATGGGCCATTATGCATTGTCGCAACCTCTCGAAGGCGAGGCTGGCAGCCCATGGTATTACTCTTCGGGTACCACCAATATTCTTGCCACCCTGGCACAGCGCTCAATTGGTAAGCAAGGGGAGTACCTCGATTTTCTGAACCAAAAAGTCTTCAACAAAATTGGGGCTTATTCAGTGCTTATCGAACCTGATGGATCGGGAGCATTCGTTGGGAGCTCATTTGGCTGGGCTACTGCCAGAGATTGGGCCCGTATCGGCCAACTCTACCTCAATAATGGTGTTTGGGATGGTGAACAAATACTTGATCTAAAGTGGATTAAGTTCGTTAGAACTCCGGTTGAGGGATCAGACGGTTGGTACGGAGGTCATTTTTGGCTCAATGCCGGTGGGCGCTATCCAAATCTGCCCAGGGATATCTACTCTATGGACGGGTTTCAAGCGCAGCGCGTATTTATTATTCCCTCTGAAGATCTTGTGGTCGTCAGGCTTGGCTTAACCTACAACGAGCCTGATTTTGACTTTAACCAGTTCGTCTCTGAGATAATAAGAGCTATAAAGGAAGATTAAGTTCTTATTGAAGTACTGTTTTCCAGGCCTTCAGCAAATCGCCTTCTTCAATAAAGGACTGGGCGAGTTTATGCAGCTCAATGAGACGGTTCTTATCATCATCATCAAAAGCTTCCAGGATGGCGCTCACCTCCGGTTCTTTGGCAAAAGCTTCTAAATCAGCTTCTTCCGGTAAGTGATCCACTGTACTCAACAGAGTGATCTCGGCACCAGTAAGCACTTCACTTGTTTTTACTTCCTTAGGTAGCTTTCTAAGCGCCATATCGCCTTCGGTTTATTCGACCCTTTACCCTTTAGGTCATGTCAAACACATTATTCCACATGACCTTAACGTGGCTGGAAGATAATATCTTCAACCTATTATAACAAACACGAAAGCACTATCAATGTTAATGTGCTGGCAATACTTTTCCCGATACCTCGCCAAACCCGATCCGTACACCATTTTTCTCAGACCAACCTCTCATGATCACAGTATCACCATCTTCTATCCACTTGCGCTCTGTACCATCTGACATTTGGACTGGCTTGGTGCCTTTCCATGCAAGTTCAAACATTGATCCGTATGAGTCGGGAGTCGGTCCGCTTATCGTACCCGAGGCATAAATATCACCTATATTGATGTTACATCCATTGACCGTGTGATGGGCAAGCTGCTGAGCAATGTTCCAGTACATGTACTTAAAGTTGCTATTGCACACGACATCTTCGGTACCTCCTTCTGGTGCAATACCCACCTGTAATTGTATATCGTAGTTGCGTGAACCACTATACTCAAGATATGGCAATACCTTCACGTCCTGCACAGGGCCATCACACCTGAATGGCTCTAAAGCATCTAGCGTCACTATCCATGGAGATATCGACGAAGCAAAATTCTTTGCCAGGAAAGGACCTAATGGTTGATACTCCCAGGTTTGCAGATCTCTAGCCGACCAGTCGTTGAAAAGTACAAATCCAAAAATATGGTCTTTCGCGTTGGAGGTAGAAATAGAACTTCCCAATGTGGTTTTTGTCGAAGTAATGAAGGCCATTTCCAATTCAAAATCCAGGCGTTTTGACGGTCCAAAACGGGGTACTTGTTCATCCGGATTTTTGGCCTGGCCATTAGGCCTCCTCACCTCTGTACCCGATACTACTATAGATGAAGCTCTACCATGATAGCCTACCGGCAAATGCTTCCAGTTAGGTAAAAGAGCATTTTGAGGGTCACGGATCATCCGACCTATATTAGTAGCATGCTCTATCGAGGAATAAAAGTCCGTGTAGTCTCCTACACTCACCGGCATATGCATATTGGCTTCTGACATGGCAACCAGAGCATCCATACCATGGCTATCTCTAAGTTCTGGGTTATCCGAATGCAGCAACTCAGAAATACGCCTGCGAACCTCACCTGCTCGTTTTCTACCCAAGCCGATGAATTCGTTGAGTACAGGTTGATCAAACAGTCGTTGGGATAATCCCAATTGGTCGAAGTATCCACTTTCCGATAGGAAAGAGAGGTCAAGGATGTGATCACCGATCGCCACACCTGCCCGTGGGGAAGTGCCCGCCGTACTGAATATGCCAAAAGGAAGATTCTGGATAGGAAAGTCCGAGCCTTGGGGCACTGGCATCCAACTCGTGAGTTTAGGATCGTTAGTCTCTTGCATGGGGTCGTTGTTTGCGGGTAAAGTTATTGGAACCAACGAAAACTCACACGAGCTGTATGATGAAAACCCAGCCCTAGCCCAAGATTTAAACCCAGGGCTATGGACACCTCGAGAGTAAAATGGTTTCAACTATTTCAAGTCACATCAATTTCCACGGGGGAACCTTCGAATTATACCGTCAAGTTTTGGCTTGTAACTACTCGTCTCTGAGAAGGTCTACTGGATTCATATTACATGCTTTGTACAGCTGGAATGAAATGGTGCTGGCAATGAGCACAATTGAAAACATCAGGGCGTACAGAAAGTGCCCAGCCGAGATGGTAATGCGATACGCAAACTCCTGAAGCCAGCTATCCAGAACAACAAATGTCACCGGGCTGGACAAGAGTAGTGCAGTAGCCAATAATAAGACAAAGTCCTTTGAAAGTAACCTTGCCAACCCTAACCTAGAGGCACCCAGGACTTTTCTAATACCAATTTCCTTGCTCAAATTTACGATCATGAAAGTGGTCAAACCAAATATTCCCAGACAGGAAATACATATAGATAACAGAGCAAACAGCCTAAAAATCGTCGACATCTGCTTTTCACTTTTGTATAACTTATCCAGATCCTGATCCAGAAACCCATATTCAAACTCGTGAGTTGGATCTATATCTAACATAACAGATTCAATTGATTCAAGGGTTTGTTTCAGCCCACCTTGGTTTGACCTGAATACAACATAATTGCCAGTCGGATAATAAATCAAAACCAACGGCTCAATAGCCATATGTAGGGATTTGAAATGAAAATCTTTGAGCACGCCAACGATTCTTCCTTTACCATGAAGATCTAGCCACTTACCCACTGCGGTTTCTGTTGTAAACCCCATGATTTTGGCAGCTGATTCATTGATCATATATACTCTTTTGTCTGATTGCTCTTCAGCCCTAAAAGTCTCGCCTGCGGCAAGCTGCACTTTAAAAACCTCGAAGAAGTGCTCATCAACGCCTATATTCGCTATTACGGCCTGAAATTCAGGATCTTTTCCTTCCCAATCTAGCCCGTGATTGGCTTGGGCTGTATTGACCGGAATATCTGAGGTAAAAGTGTATTTACTAGTTACCAAATTAGCATCTAACCCATTTTTAACGGCTTCTCTGTGATTCTCGAGCCTCCCATTTATTTTGGTATACAGCAGGTTGTTTTTATCAAATCCCAGATTTTTATTTTGGAGCAGGCTCAGTTGATCTGAAACAATGAAGTTGGCCGCTATTAGAAAAATAGAAATGACGAACTGCAGAATGACCAGTGTATTTCTGAGACGAAAGCGTCCCTTGTTCGCCTTAAGACTTTTCTGGAAGTTCTGTCCAGGTGAAGGTTTTGATAAAGAAATGGCAGGATAACTTCCAGATAGAAATCCGACTAATAGCGTAACCGCCAGGAAAAAAAGAACCGTTTCTAATTCAGTTAGATCGAGGGTCAAGCCCATGTCGAGCATTGAATTGAAAAACGGAAGTGCTAAGTAGATAATACCCACCGCCAAAAGGGAACTGATGCCAGCATAGACCAAGGACTCTATAAAAAAATGACTTATGATTTGGGTTCGAGATGCACCAACTACTTTTCTCAATCCTACTTCTTTAGAGCGCTGCACTGATTGCGCGGTACTGAGGTTCATATAGTTGATACATGCGATTAGCAGTAGGAAAATGGAGACAGAGATGAGGGAGCGCACGTACAAAATATTTCCACCCACGTCCGTGTCAAACTGAAGATCGCTATGTAAATGAATTGACTCGATGGGCTCAATATTGAAGTGAACCTCAAATCCTGGCTCGTGGCTTAAGTATAAGGACTTTAACCCTTCCTTCATTCTATGAACTTCATCAGCTGAGAGGCTGGCTTGCTCCTGCACGAGCACATAAGTGCGGAATGCAAACTCACTCCAATTACGGTCATAAACATAATCTGCCTTCATTTGGCGAAAAGACATGGGCTGTACGATATCAAAACTTAAATGGGAATTGCTGGGTATGTCATCGAATACTGCTGATATTATAAATTCGTCTTCATCATCTTTCCTAATTGATCGACCAATCACGTCGACCTTTCCAAAGAACTTGAAGGCCGTAGACCTTGAAATGGCTACTTTATTGGGTGCATCAAGGGCGCGATCTCGTGAACCTTGTATGATATCATAGGAGAAGAAGTTAAAGAAGTTTGAATCTGCTGTGAGCACTTTCTCTTCTTTGAATTTCCTACCATCTATCTCGTACCAACCAATACTCAAATAAGATCTAAGGCGCAAGGTTGATTCGATACTGCTAAATGAGGACGGTAAGGCTTTGGCCAGTGCAGGGGGACTCAACGAAGTGCGAAACTCTCCAGAGTTACAAGAGATCCGATAAATTCGATCAGAATTCTCGTGAAAGGAATCGAAGCTCAGTTCATGCTGCACCCAGAGCATAATCAGAACGCAACTGGAGATTCCTAATGCCAGTCCTCCCACATTGAGAAGAGAATACACCTTGTTTCTTTTAAAGCTACGGACAGAAATCTTGATACTTTGCTTTATACTTCCGTATTGATTCATTTGAGTTAGTCTCACTGGCCTGATCAACTTTGGTCTGATTAGTTTGACGATATCCCAGAAGAGTAACCATTTTGCGATAGCTAATCCTCGTTTTTTGACGTTCTCGTCATAAAGCTCTATAAGGTCACCTTCGACATATTGAATAAGGTTGGGGTGGCAAAACCAGCGGAGAAAGCTCAATAGCAATCTTGGAGGCTGAGGAATATCCTTCATATTGAACCAGCTTTTTTTAATTGTAAAGTCACCTTAGGTATCGCGTCCCACAGCTCATTACGCATTTGACGACTGTATTCTATTGCACTCCTTCCTGTGTTTGTGATCGTGAAATAGCGCTTGGGCCTGCCTCCTCTCACATTAGTGGACTCACCTTCCTTAGACAAAAGATAACCCTTCTCCTCCAATCGTCTTAGAGCTGACTGGAGTGCGCCTACACTCACTTTCCTCTCAAGTCGCACCTCGATCTCCTTTTTGATGGATACCCCGTAGGCATTGCCATGAAGAATACCGACTGTAAGCATGACGATCTCTTCGAACTCACCTAGTTGATATTTTCCCATCGGTTTATTTCCTAATTGTAGTATTGCAAATATAGTCCAATGCTTAGGTATTTTCCTAATTGTAGTTTTGATTCCTCTATTTCGCTCTTTTGAAGGCCAGCACCATTCAGAAACTCAACCCAACCATCCCTGTCAGTGAAATGAGGAGCATCATGAAAAAGTGAATTACATCGATTTTACAACTAAACTATTAAGCTTATTCTGGTAAGGAATCCCACGCAACTCAACCAAGCTTAGGCTATCATTATCTAATGCCCTTGTAGATAAAATATTTAGCTTTGCGCTCTTAAAATTGGACTGAGAACAGATTAATAGGTAGCAAGACAAATGTCACTCTCAAGCAAATACAACCCATTAGAAGTAGAAGATAAGTGGTACCAACATTGGATGGATCAAGGGTTCTTTCATGCAGAACCTAACCCGGACAAAGAGCCATTCAGCATCGTCATTCCTCCTCCCAATGTGACCGGTGTATTGCATATGGGACACATGCTCAACAACACCATACAGGACGTACTGATCCGAAAAGCCCGTATGGAGGGTAAAGAAGCTTGTTGGGTACCCGGCACGGATCATGCAAGCATTGCTACCGAAGCGAAAGTTGTAAAGATGCTCCGCGAAAAAGGCATCAAAAAAAGTGACCTGTCAAGGGATGAGTTCATGAAGCATGCGTGGGAGTGGAAGGAAAAATACGGTGGCATCATACTCGAGCAGCTCAAAAAATTAGGTGCAAGTTGTGACTGGGAGCGGACCGCCTTCACCATGGATGAAGAGTACTATGACGCTGTAATCAAAGTGTTCGTGGACCTCTACCGCAAGGGATATATCTATAGAGGCCTCCGTATGATCAACTGGGACTGTGAGGCCAAGACGGCCCTGTCTAATGAAGAGGTGATCTACAATGAGAACGGAGAAACTGCCACGCTCTATTCTGTGAGGTATAAGATCAAAGAATCTGAGAACGAGTATGTGACTATCGCTACTGTTAGGCCGGAGACCATTATGGGTGATTCAGCCATTGCTGTCAATCCTAAAGACGACCGATATAAGCATCTGCTAGGTAAGCATGCATTAGTGCCATTTGTAGAGCGCCCTATTCCTATCATTGCTGACAGCTATGTGGACATGGAGTTTGGTACAGGTTGTCTCAAAGTTACGCCCGCCCATGACCCCAATGACTATGAGATTGGTCAGCGGCATAACCTGGAAGTCATCGATACTATCAACCAAGATGGTACACTCAATGAGAAATGTGGCGTACCCGACTATGTGGGTAAGGACCGGTTCGTTGTGCGTAAGATGGTGGTCAAGGACCTGAAGGCTACCGGAGATCTTGTCAGTTCGGAAGATTTTACTACCAGAATCGGAAGGTCGGAACGAACCAACACTGTAGTGGAGCCTAAGTTATCGCTACAATGGTTCATCAAAATGAAAGACATCTCTCGACAGGCGTTGGCAGCTGTGGTAGAAGATGATGTGCAACTGCATCCATCCAAGTTTAAAAATACTTACACTCACTGGATGGAGAATGTACGCGACTGGTGTATCTCGAGACAGCTTTGGTGGGGTCAGCGTATTCCAGCTTACTTCTACGGTGAAGGTGATGATGATTTTGTAGTAGCAGTCAGTATTGATGAAGCTGTCCAACTCGCTCGGGAGGCTACCAGTAACCCTTCTTTGCAAGCCGATGATTTGAAGCAGGATAGTGACGTACTTGATACCTGGGCTTCTTCCTGGCTGTTCCCAATAGAAGTCTTCAAAGGGTTTGGCAATAATTCTTTTGATCCGGAAGCAGGGAAGATCAAGGCTGGTACCAATGCAGACTTAGACTACTTCTATCCTACCAGCGTGTTGGTAACTGCCCCTGAGATCCTTTTCTTCTGGGTAGCCCGAATGATTATCGCCGGGTACGAATACATGGACAAGAAACCATTTGAAAACGTCTATCTGACGGGTATCGTACGTGATAAGCAACGCCGTAAGATGTCCAAGTCGCTAGGCAATTCTCCTGACCCTTTGGAGTTGATCGCCCAGTATGGTGCAGATGGTGTTAGGACAGGTATGCTCTTCTCCTCCCCTGCCGGAAATGATCTGCTCTTCGACGAAAAACTTGTCGAACAAGGAAGAAACTTTGCTAACAAGATCTGGAACGCTTTCAGGTTAGTTAAAGGCTGGGAAGTCGCTGAAGGTCAGAAAAACGCTGAAAATGAAATTGCTATCAAGTGGTTTGATTCGAGGTACTATAAAGCGCTGGCTGACATTGAAGATCATTTTTCTAAGTATCGGATTTCTGATGCATTGATGAGCACATACAAGCTCGTATGGGACGACTTCTGTAGCTGGTACCTTGAAATGGTAAAACCTGAGTACGGCCAACCAATCGATCAGGCTACTTTTGATGCAACTACTGACTTTTTCGCACAAGTACTCAAGCTGCTGCATCCGTTCATGCCGTTTATTACCGAAGAGCTCTGGCACCAACTTTCCGATAGGTCAAATGACGACTGTATTATCGTCTCCGAATGGCCAAAACAAGCCAGTTATGACCCGGATATCATTGCGGTAGCAGAAGAAGCATTCGAGATCATCAGTGCGGTCAGAAATCTCAGAAATGAAAAAGGCATCTCCATGAAGGAGGCGTTACCACTGACGGTCAACCAAAAAGGGACTGAAGACCTTCCTGCATTTGCTGGGGTGATCAAAAAGCTTTCTAATCTGGATGGCATTAGTTTCTCTACTGATGTCCCGTCCAACGCAGCTTCTTTTGTAGTAAGGACCAATGAGTGCCATGTAACCTTAGCGGGGTTGATTGATCCTGAGAAAGAAAGTGCAGAAATCAAGAAGGAACTGAAATATCTCATTGGCTTCAAAAGCAGTATTGAAAAGAAGTTGAGTAATGAGCGTTTTGTCAATAATGCACCGGAAAAAGTGGTGGCGATGGAACGTAAAAAGCTGGAAGATACCATTACCAAGATCAAATCACTTGAAGACAACCTTGCTAAGCTCAAACAATGAATTGGCAGTTGATCATTGACATAATAGGCTGGATTGGTTCGATAGAAGTGATCCTCGCCTATGGTCTCAACAGCTATCAGAAGATCAGATCCAACTCGCTGCTTTATCAAATGTTGAACCTAACAGGTGGGATATTCCTTATTATTAATACGGTCTATTATGGGGCCTATCCGTCAACTGCTATCAACATAGTATGGGTGGTCATCGCCACCATTGCGATAGCGAGTCTTATCAGAAAAGGTAACTAGAACCGGGCTGCCATCAGCAGATTCAGATCCTTGAATTTAAGATTGAATTTGCGGGCCAGATGTACATTAGTGAGTGCTCCCCGGTAGCAATAAATGCCCTTCATAAACCATTTATGGCTGAAGATCATGTCATCAACTCCCCCTAACTCAGAAATCTGATTGAGTATGGGGGTAAAAATATTGCCAAGTGCATTAGTAGCTGTTCGGGGAAAGCGAGAGGCTATATTGGGAACACAATAGTGGATCACGTCATGCTTCACAAATACAGGCTTTCGCAGGTTGGTAAGCTCGCTGCTCTCTATACATCCACCCTGATCTATGCTTACATCTATGACCACAGAGCCAGGCTTCATGTTCGCGACCATTTCCTCCGTAACCACGATTTTTGTTCTGCCTTTTTCAGCTCTTATTGCACCGATCAGTACATCAGCATTTTCAATAGCCTGCGCCAGAGTACCTGGATCTATCGTTGAGGTGTATACAGGTTGTGCGATAGCGTGCTTGAGTCTTCTTAGTTTGTAGATATGATTATCAAATATCTGGATGTCTACACCCAGCCCCAGGGCCGCTCTCGCACCATATTCCGCCACTGTACCAGCTCCAAGTATTACCACCTTAGTTGGCGGCACACCAGTAATACCTCCCAGGATCACTCCTTTACCTCCATTCGAAGCATTGAGGTACTCCGCAGCAATAAGCATTACCGAACTACCGGCTATCTCGCTCATGGCACGTACCAAAGGCAACCCACCGACCTTATCTTCAATAAACTCATAACCTATCGCTGTAATATGCTTGGCGTTGAGCTTCTGTATGAATGCTGCCGTTTGCCTGCCTGTCTGGAAAGCAGAAATCAGGGTCTTGCCTTTCCTGATATGCTCAATCTCCTGCAGCGTCGGTGGCTCGACCTTCATGATAATATCCGCCCTCAGGGCTTCTTCGCCGGTAAGCACTATTTCTGCACCTGCGGCACTATACTCCTGATCCGAATAGTTAGCGGAAACTCCTGCCCCCTTTTCGACACTTACTCTATGGCCATTGCTAACGAGCACATCTACCGATTCGGGTTTGAGCGCTACCCTATTCTCATGAAGGGATTTTTCTTTCGGTACCCCAATGAATAAGCTTTGGTTACCTTCCTTAATCTTAAGCAATTGCTCTTTTGGATAGAGTGCCGTTTCCTGGGCTAGCGCAGAAAGACCTGATTTAAAGGGTTCGGTCATGGTGTGTCAGAATAAGGTTTCGGCCTGTAGCTGACACTAAATTAATACTTATTTCGAGGTATTGATCAGGAATTAATGAAGGTATTTTATCGCTCCACTCGATCAGGCATAAGTCACCTGAGTAGAGGTATTCCTCAGTTCCTATATCATAAGCCTCCTCTTCATCATTTATTCTATAGAAATCGAAATGATAGTAAGTCCGGCCACTGTGGTCCGCGTACTCGTTCACAAGGCTGTAAGTAGGACTTGAAATCTCATCAACAATACCCCATAGCGCACCTAGTGCTTTGACCAAAGTAGTCTTTCCCGCACCCATCTCACCCTGAAGCAACCAGACCTTGCTATGACCAGCGTATTCTTTGATGAACCTTGCCGCATTTTTTATTTCATCGACTCCCTCGTAAGAAAATTCCTTAGCCATAATTCTTCGGCCGCAGGGTCACAATAGGCAGTATCATCTCTTCCATGCTTATACCGCCATGTTGAAATGTATCCTTGTAGTGATTCACGTAGTAGTTAAAGTTATTCGGATAAGCGAAAAAATAGTCCTCTTGAGCTATTGCAAACGAAGTACTTACATTCTGTCGGGGAAGTTGCATCAACTCCGGCTTACGCACTTCAAATACGTCTTTGCCATCATAGCCCAGATTCTTACCTTGTTTGTATCTGAGGTTGGTATTCGTATTCCTATCGCCAATGATCTTAAAAGGGCGTTTTACGCGTATGGTACCATGATCAGTTGTTATGATCACCTTCACATTGCTCTCAGATATCTTCTTTACAAAATCTAACAGGGATGAGTGCATAAACCAAGACAGAGTCAGTGATCGATAGGCAGCCTCATCCGGAGCAAGCTCCCTTATCATTTGCATATCAGTACGCGCGTGCGAGAGCATATCTACGAAGTTGAATACGATCACGTTGAGATCGTTATTCATAAGATTGGCCGTATTATCGACGAGCGTCTTTCCATGACTCACATGGATGATCTTGTGATAGCTGGATCTGATATTGAGCCTGTTCTTGTCAAGATTGTGCTTGAGAAATTCCTCTTCATAGTTGTTTTTCCCCTCTTCTTTATCATCACCAACCCAGAGATCCGGATGCTTTCTTTCCATTTCTTTGGGTGTCATACCTGAAAAAATGGCGTTGCGAGCATAAGCTGTAGTTGTGGGCAAGATGCTGTAGTAAAAGTCATCCTCTACGATATTGAACAGATCAGCCATAGCCGGCTCGAGGATCTCCCACTGGTCATAGCGAAGATTATCAATAACAATGAAAAAGACAGGTACATCATCTTCCAACTGTGGAAAAACCTTTTTCTTCATCACCTGATGACTCAAGACCGGGTAATCACTGTTTGGATCATTGAGCCAGTCTTCATAATTCGACTTGATAAAGGAGGCAAAGTTCTTATTCGCTTCATCTTTCTGATTATCCAGGATTTCTGACATACTCTTGTCTTCCGTATTCTCAATTTCCAACTCCCAGTACACCAGTTTTTTGTAGACATCAACCCATTCCCGATAGTCCATATCATCATAAAAAGCCATACTGATGTTTCGGAAATCCTGCTGATAGCTCAAGTTGGTTTTCTCGCTCACGAGGCGTTTGTTGTCCAGGAGCTTCTTAACAGAAAGTAGTATCTGATTGGGGTTGAGCGGCTTAATGAGATAGTCGGCAATTTTGCTGCCTATCGCCTCTTCCATGATGTGCTCCTCCTCACTCTTTGTGATCATCACTACAGGCACATTGGGATTGCTCGTCTTAATATGGCTTAGTGTCTCCAGCCCCGACATTCCCGGCATGTTCTCATCAAGAAATACTATATCATAGTTGTCATTTCCAATCTCATCCAAAGCATCAGCCCCACTATTGACAGGCGTCACATTGTACCCTTTATTATTTAAAAAAAGTATATGGGGTTTAAGCAGTTCAATCTCATCATCCGCCCACAAAATCTTATATTTTTGCATCCTCTTCTCTATATTTCGGCTTTAAATTAATCCTTTTATCCTGAATAAGAATAAGATCATCAATGACCCGGTTTATGGGTTTATTACTATACCTTCAGGGGTCATTTTTGACGTTATTCAGCATCCTTTTTTTCAACGGTTAAGGCGTATCAAGCAGCTCGGCTTAACGGACTTTGTCTACCCCGGAGCTCTGCATACCCGATTTCATCACGCCATTGGCGCCATGCATTTGATGAGCATTACGTTAGAAAACCTGCGGTTCAAAGGACATAATATTTCCGATGAAGAATTTGAAGCCGCTCAGCTTGCCATACTCTTGCATGATGTAGGTCACGGACCGTTTTCTCATACCCTCGAGTTCAGTCTCCTTCAAGGTATTCGCCATGAGGAAATCTCCCGAATGATCATCAATCGGTTAAACGAAGAATTTGATGGAAAGCTTACCCTGGCGCAGAAAATATTTGACGGTCGGTACGAGCGCCATTTTTTTCATGAGCTTGTGGCAAGTCAGTTAGACATTGACAGGCTCGATTACCTGATGCGTGATAGCTTTTTTACCGGCGTTTCAGAAGGGACTATCGGAGCTGATAGGATCATCAAAATGCTTGATGTAGTGGATGATCAGATCGTTGTGGAAGAGAAAGGCATCTACAGTATAGAAAACTTCCTAAGTGCGCGTAGGCTCATGTATTGGCAAGTCTACCTGCACAAAACTTCAGTAGGGGCAGAAAAAATGCTTATCGAACTCATCAGGCGAGCCAGAAAACTCAATCAACAGGGTGTAGTAGTACAAGCCACTCCACAGTTCAGCTTCTTTCTTAAGCAGGATATTAGTCATGAAGACTTCATCAACGACCCGAGCATCATAGACACATTCTCAATACTCGACGATACAGATGTTTGGGCCTCCATCAAATATTGGCTCAATCATGAAGACTCTGTTTTGCAACTGCTTAGCAGAATGATTCTGGAGCGTAGGCTTTTCAAAATCAGATTGGCAAACGAAAAAATTGAGAAAACAGAGGTTACTCAACTTAGAAAACAAGTAGCAGCAACTTTCCGGCTCAGCACTAGTGAGGCTAAATACTTTGTGGGGCAAGGTGATGTGAGTAACTCGGCGTACATAGTTGAAGGTAAGACGATAAAGGTGTTGACCAAGAAAGGAGAGCTTGTAGACGTGGCACAAGCTACCGATCTACCCAACATTAAAGCAATGAGCAAAATCGTGAAAAAACACTATCTATGCTGGCCCAAAAACATAACTTTGTGAGCCAAAAAAAATCATATGCAGTTTAGCCTGAATCAGGTAGCCCAAATCCTTGGAGGCAACTTGGAAGGTGATGGAAATATTAAGATTACTTCATTGAGTAATATAGAGGAGGGTAAGCCCGGAACTATATCTTTCCTATCCAATCCAAAGTACGAACCTCACATCTATTCCACCAAAGCCTCAGCGGTTATCGTCAAAAATGACTTTACACCTAAACAGACATTAAGCACTACGTTGATTCGGGTGGAGGACCCTTATCTAAGCTTTACTGCTCTACTTGAAGAGTATCATAAACTATTCAGTTTCAGCAAGAAGGGTATTGAGACACCTAGTTTTCAATCAGCGTCATCAATTCTAGGGGAAAACGTCTACCTGGGCGCCTTCTCTTATGTTGGTAACAATGCAAAGATTGGCGATAATGTCAAAATCTACCCTCACGCTTATATTGGAGATGATGTGAAGATTGGTGATAATACCATCGTCTATGCGGGTGTCCGGATCAACCACAAGGTCAGAATTGGCAAGTATTGTGTCTTCCAGTCCGGAGCAGTGATTGGTAGCGATGGTTTTGGCTTTGCACCTCAGCCTGATGGCACTTATAAGACAATACCACAGGTTGGAAATGTGGTCATTGAAGATCATGTCGATGTTGGCGCTAACACTGTGGTAGATCGCGCCACATTCGAATCCACCGTAATCAAGTCTGGCGTCAAGCTGGATAATCTAATACAGATTGCCCACAATGTAGAAATTGGTGAAAATACAGTTATCGCTGCACAAGCAGGAGTCTCAGGCTCATCCAAAGTAGGCAAGAATGTAGTCATTGCAGGACAGGCGGGTATAGTTGGACATCTCAAAGTCGCAGACAAGACGATAGTCGCAGCTCAATCCGGGATCCCCAAAAACACCCAGGAAGGAAAGGCTTACCTTGGGAGTCCTGCCCTGGAAATCAGTGAAGCACGGAGAGCCATAGTTGTTTACAAGAGGTTACCGGAGCTTATGAAGCGCATCCAGGAACTTGAACAAAAAATTCTAAATTTGACAGCCACTACAAACTAGCATGAAGAGTTATCAACAAACAGTTGCTAAGGAGATTAAGATCTCAGGCGTTGGTCTACATACCGGAGTGGTCTCCAACATGATTTTTGTACCAGCAAAGCCAAATCATGGGATCAAATTCCAGCGAGTTGACCTTGAAGGCCAGCCACTCGTAGACGCAGATGTCGATAATGTAGTTGACACATCACGCGGTACCACCATAGAGCAAAATGGTGCGCGTGTTTACACAGTTGAACATACGCTAGCCGCGCTGGTTGGGTTAGAAATTGACAATGTCCTTATCCAAATCGATGGACCCGAACCTCCTATCATGGACGGTAGTTCGGCTATGTTCATTGACGCCCTTCTTGAAGGAGGTATTGAAGAGCAGAATGCTCAGCGTAATTTCTTCGAGATCCCTGAGAGTGTCTTTTACAAAGACAAAGCGCGGGATGTGGAGATCGCAGCATTACCGCTGGATGATTATCGTGTGACGGTGATGGTGGACTACAACTCACCGGTACTTGGAAGTCAGCACGCTAATTTGACGGACATTACAGAATTCAAAGAGGAAATTGCTTCATGTCGTACATTCTGTTTCTTACATGAACTGGAAGAGCTGTATAACAATAACCTTATCAAAGGAGGAGACCTTAGCAATGCTATTGTGGTAGTAGATCGTGTGGTCACTGAAGAAGAACTTGCTAAACTTTCAAAAATGCTCAATAAGCCGAAAGTTGAGGTCAAGAAAGAAGGTATTCTTAACAATGTCGAGTTGAGGTTCAAAAACGAACCTGCCAGACACAAATTACTTGATGTAGTTGGTGACCTTGCATTAGTGGGTAGACCCATCAAAGGTCAAATATTGGCTGCCAGACCAGGGCATGCTGCCAATGTCTCATTCGCTAAAAAGATCAAGCGACTGATGGAGAAAAAGGCAAAAAGCAACGTACCTACCTATGACCCTAAGTTGCCTTCGGTGATCGACATTAACAAAATCACAAACATACTTCCGCATCGGTACCCATTTTTGCTGATCGATAAAATCTATCATTTGGACGATGTTCATGTGGCGGGTGTGAAAAACGTCACATTTAATGAACCTTTTTTTCAAGGGCACTTCCCAGGCAACCCTGTGATGCCAGGTGTACTTCAAATCGAAGCGATGGCCCAGGTAGGTGGTATACTTGTACTCAATACAGTACCTGACCCTGAGAATTACTGGACCTATTTCCTTGGGGTTGAGGGTTTCAAATGGCGAAAAATGGTCATACCTGGTGACACTTTGGTCATACAGTGTGAGCTACTGGCCCCAATTCGACGAGGAATAGCAAAAATGAAAGGCTCTGCCCATGTGGGATCCAGTCTCGTCTGTGAGGGTACAATGACCGCCAGTATCGTAAGAAAGGATATATGAGTCAACCCCTTGCCTCTATTCACCCGGATGCTCAAATCGCCGATGATGTGGAAATCGGTGCTTTTACTGTCATTCATGCTGATGTCGTAATAGAATCAGGCACCAAAATAGCCTCGAACGTGACGATCATGGATGGTGCAAGAATTGGCAGGAATGTAAATATCTATCCGGGAGCAGTGATTTCTGCCAACCCTCAGGACCTTAAGTATGGAGGTGAGGCAACTACCGCTGAAATAGGAGATAATACAGTCATTCGTGAATACGTAACGATCAACAAGGGTACAACCGACAGGGACAAGACTGTTATCGGGTCGAATTGTCTACTCATGGCCTACGTCCATGTTGGTCACGATTGTGTTGTTGGAGACCATTGTGTCATTGCCAACTCCGTACAATTGGCTGGTCATATTATCATTGAAGACTATGCCAGACTCGGCGGAGTTGTGGCGGTACATCAATTCGTCAAAATTGGAGCTCATGTAATGGTTGCTGGAGGCTCTTTGGTGGGTAAGGACATTCCGCCGTATACAACTGCTGGTAGGGACCCGTTGAGCTATTGCGGTATCAACTCTATTGGTCTCAGAAGAAGAGGCTTTACCCCGGAAAAAATCAATGAGATCCAAGAAATTTACCGCCAATTCTATTTGAGGGGCCTCAACAATACAAAGGCTCTAGACAAGATCTCGCTCGAACTTCGCCCCTCCAAAGAGCGTGATCAAATCATTCACTTTATCAAGAACAGTGATCGTGGAGTAATGAAAGGTTACTTACGATAAGATGGACATCATTTTTGATAATGTCAGCAAACGCTTTATCAAAGAATGGATCATCAAAGATTTCTCTTTTGTCTTTCGTCAAAACCAGTCCATTGCGGTCACTGGAGCTAATGGCAGTGGTAAATCCACATTATTGAAGCTGATTACCGGCATCATGCCACATACTAATGGCATTATCAGCTATCGCACCGCTTCTAATGAGTCCATTTCATCAGAAGCAGTGTTTCGTCACATGAGCTTTTGCTCCCCTTATCAAGAGTTGATAGAAGAATTTACATTAGCAGAATTAATTCGTTTTCACAAATCCTTCAGGACCATTGAAGGAAATTATAAAGCAAAGGATCTGGCGGATCTATGGCAACTTTCACACGCCATTCATAAACCCCTGCATTTCTATTCTTCTGGTATGAAGCAAAGAGTAAAAGTTGGTCTGGCCATATCTACTCAATCAGATGTTACTCTACTTGATGAACCGACCAGTAATCTTGATGAGAAGGGCATTGCATGGTATATGGAACTTGTTGGCCAGGCTCTCGACAAACGAACAATAATCATAGCGTCAAATATTAAGGAAGAGTATACTTTTTGCCAAGAGCGCATAATTCTTAAGGTTAACTAAGCAAAGTTGGAATAGGAAAATTTCAAGCTCCCATTAGGTACAAAAGCCAAAAAATCATATTTTTGATAGAACTGATTACAATTTTAATCTTACAACAAACACTAACAACATGAAAAAGATTTTAAAGCTTATGTCCATCTTGGCGGTGCTATCGCTAGTGGTTTTTGCTAGTTGCAATAGCGATGATGGTGGTGGTGGTGGTGACACTCCAACACCGGACCTTACACCTGAGCAAGAGCAAGCTGCAAAGCTCGTAGCTGATGGAGCCACGTGGACCTTGACCAGCGCTGCTGACGCGGTGACTGTTGATGGAACTGCCTCAACTGATTGGGCTAACTTCACCTTACAATTCACAGCTGTCGATGATGGTACCAATGGCGGTTTTACCACCACAAATTCAGCTTCTCCTCTCGTATGGCCTACTTCTGGTACTTGGTCATTTGCTGATGGTGTTATCTCGCAAATCAACAGAAATGATGGTATAGCTATGACTGTCAATGTAAGTGAGACAGAGGTTACACTTTCATTTGAAATAGAAGATTCGGGAAGCGGCCGTACCCTGGGCTTTGGTGGTAGTTGGATTTTCAAACTCGGAAGGTAGAATAACAAAGAAACAAGCAAATGAACCCCGCCACCAGCGGGGTTTTTTTATACCTTGTAGTAACGCTGAAGGCATTCGCTTAATATCTAAAGGAAAGGCTTTGACCTCACCTATAGTACAAAACAATGAATATGGAGGACCGTTCTTACCGTCATGCACTCGTTAGACTTTACTTTTGTTTCTGATAGAGATAACTTGTGATTTAAGGTATTTATGGTAGGACCTAAAAGGGCTCTAATTTGCTACTTCTTAATAGGACAGAAGCGATAACAATTATAATGCCTGAAAAGGCTGTGCTAAATGACCAGTAGTTAGATTGACTAATACATATGAGAATCATCTATTCAACTATTATATTATCATGCAGAACTCTTATCTCGCAAACCAACCTCTCCTCTACGCCCATATAATCCATCTCTTTTTGCTAGACTCCCGATACAAATCAACAAAAAAGGGTCTCAATTGAGACCCTTTTTTGTTGATTATAATTGTATATCCTATATCTATTGGAAGATGTATCTAACACCTACCTGCATTTGCCATCTTGAACTCAAAACTCCTGCATCATCAAAATCTCCGAAGTACGCCTTATCCTCGTCAAAAGGTTCATAAGAGAACACTGGCGTGTCTGACCCTTCTGCGAAACCTTCAAACTGCAGCAACTCATATCCTCCAAAAGTCCTGCCATATCTTCTGCCCCAGCTACTGTTAAGAAGATTTGTGAAATTGAAAATGTCAAAAGAAAGCTGAAGGGTATTTCTTTTACCTCCACCAGTTTCAATATAAAAGTCTTGTAAGAATCTAATATCCAAGATACTCTCGAAGGGCGTTCTCGACTGGTTCCGCTCGGCATAAGCACCTCGACGTTCGCTTAAATAGTCATCTTGCTCAATAAAAGAATCTAGTTGCCTCCATAAATCTGCAGAGGTAGTTGCGTCTGCCAGTACTACCTGCTCCAGATCATTGTCAAACTCTCCAAATACAATCTCATTTGCACTTGCTGGAACATAAATCAATTCTCTGTTCCTAGAATCCTCACCAGTGATGTCATCACCATCTCCATAGATATAACTATATGGATTGCCTGACTGACCTTCATACACAAGAGATATTTGAGATGCCATAAAACCTGCATACTCTTTTCGGTAAGACACATTAGCCAGGATTCGGCTACCCTGAGCAAAGTCAGAACGCTGTACCTCATTCCAGAAATTTCTTCCATTGATTGCATGAAGACCTCTCCACTGTGATGAATTCTGAGATGATGTACCGTCATAAATAGTCCATGCGTCACCAAAAGCATAGGAGAACATAGCATTAATGCCATTGTCGAACCGCTTGGACAAGCTTGCACTTAAGTTATACGTATATCCCTTGGAGGTATTACTTCCAAGCATGATTCTACTATATGTACCATCAATACGATCTTCATAATTGATAAACCTATTGTCTGGTGTGCCTGTTGCCCGATCCTCCTCGTTAGGAGGAGCGACATTAATGTTCTGATAGTAGATATTGTTGATGAATTTAGAATACAACCCTTCAAATGTTCCAACGATTCCTCCAGGAAGAGTTTTGTCTACCGCCAAATTCAACTTAAGAACCTGAGGTATTCTGAAATCATTAACAAACAAGTCTACATTTCCCGAAGGTCTTAGCTCTCCTACAGGTATGTTCCTCTCTTGGGCTAAGGCATTAGGGTTAAATACCTGATCAGATGAAAAGTCAATTCTTTCAAAATCAAAACCCGTATTTAGGCCAGTGTTGTTATATGCAGCTCCTGGCCATACTAATGGTATTCTACTGGTGAACAATCCAATTCCGCCTCGTATTTGAAGGGTTCTATCACCATACGCGTCATAGTTAAAGCCAAACCTTGGCGACCAAGAAACCTGAGGGTCTATAAAATCACCACTTCTGGCTCCTTGCAAGTCATATGGGAATTGGTCTAAATTCTCGTTGAAGAATGTATTCTCAGGTACATCTTCGAAAACATTGATATCAGCTCTTAACCCTAAAGTGACTTTCAACTTATCGTTTACCTGATATTCGTCCTGAACGTAAACACCGAACTGCGATGAGTTAAATTCTGCAGCTGCATTTTCTGACTCATCACCCAAAGAGTTAGACCTAAGTCCATAGCTGAACTGATAAAGGCTCGCGGGCTGACCATCATAAAAGTCCTGAAGAAATGAGCCACTAACGGAAGGTATGTTGCGCTGTGTTTCATACCTATACTCTCCATAATTGAACGGTATGAACAGATTTTTGGTAGTGTAGAATTCTGCGTTAGCACCTATGGTAATCGTGTGCTTGCCTTTATACAGCTCTAAGTTGTTATTGATAGTAATAATGTCCTGATTCAGCAAATTCGCTGTAGAGAAGGGCTCTGATCCGAAAGTGACACCTCCCCTTCCGTCATCGATGAAAACAGATGGAAAAGGCTCGCCGAATGGGTCTCTATCATCTCTAACAAAAGTGGCTCCAACGGTAAAATGGTTGGACATATTGTTACCTAGCATTGATTTCAACTCCAACGCTGATGAATTAGTTTTTGAAACGAAATACTCAGAGCCATTGATGAAACCAATATTACTTGTGGAAGACCTTCTCGCCTCCAGATTTTCAGCCTCAGTGTAGGAGTGTCGTAGAGTCAATTTATGATTGTCATTAATATTGAGGTCAAAGCGAGCGAGTAATTTATCACTATTGAGAAATGCAGTATTACTCAAGTATGATCCTGGATCATAGTTGTAGGTGCTTCTTAAAAATTGAGCCAAACCATCAATATCACTCTGAGTAAAGCTTCCTTGATAGTTATCAAATTCAAACGGTTGTGGTGTTTCATCTCTTTGGAATTCTGCATTTACGAAAAGAAATGCCTTATTCTTTACAATGGGTCCCCCTAGTCTAAAGCCATATGTTTCTGAGCTAAAATCAGCCAACCTTTCCCTAGAGAAATCAGGCTCATCCTCCTGACTATCTTCAAATGGTGTCTTACCGGCCAAATCCTGATTCCTTAGAAAATAGTAAGCTGAACCTTCAATATTGTTTGAGCCACTACGCGTTACTGCATTGACTGATCCACCTGCAAAGCCCGATTGTCTAACGTCAAAAGGAGCAACAGAAACAGTTAACTGCTCAATGGCATCTACCGATATGGGAGATACACCTGTCTGTCCACCATTGGTGCCACTAGCAGCAAGCCCAAAAACGTCATTATTGACGGCTCCATCAATATAAATAGCATTGTAGCGATTATTCATACCTCCAATAGAGATCTCTAATCCATCATTACCTTCATTTATGGTCGTTTGGGGATTAAATCTGGCAAAATCGCCTATAGATCTACCAACCGTAGGTGTATTGTTTATATCTTCTAGTGTCAATCCCGTCTCAGCTCCAGTCCTATTTCCATCAAAAACACCCGATCCAGCCGAAATAACAATCTCATCCAGTTCAGTTGCGGTCTCCCTAAGTATTGCATCTACTTTAAATTTCTGACCCAACTTCAAATAAATTTCATTTTTGACGAAAGGCTCATATCCAACAAAAGTAATAGTAACCGTGTACGGACCTCCGACGTTCATAGCCGGCAAACGGAAGAACCCTGACAGGTCACTGATATTACCCCAACGAGAGCCAGTAGGCTCATGAACAGCTACAACTGTAGCACCAGGGATTGCTTCCCCATTAGCATCCACTACCTGGCCATTCATGGCCGAAGTGGTTGACCCTTGTGCGAATACTACGCCACTTCCGAGGCATAGTACAAGCGCTGCGATCAAACTTGTTAATCGTAAAATTTGCTTCATGATAAGTGATTATAAAGTGTAGGATTGATTGTTCTATGTAGGATTGAACTACCATATTATGAGCGCAAAATTAGGAAGGTAATTACCGCTTCTCATTAAGCCAGCTTTAACAATCCAAGCATTTTGTTAACATTAAATTAATAAACTCGCTATGCGTAATCAAGCACCAAATAGAACTTTTCTTGAATGCAAGATTAGCGACCAAAACCTCACCGACTTGCCAATGATCAATGAACTTTAGATTAAGTTTTTGAGGTGCATACTAAATGCCTTAATGGTAAGGAAATGCATTTTTAACCTCGTCAATTGCTATATTTGTGCAACGGATAAGGTATGCTCAACAAGCTCTTCCATTTAGACCGTAATTACCTACTTCAGGAAGCTCAAAAGCACCTGGAGTCAAGACTGCTCGAAGACTTTGTAGACAGGGCGGTCAAAGGCTATCGATCGATCCACAATCCATTGGGTCTTCTCGATGATACGATCTTACAAATCAACAATTACGAACCATCGGAGGCCGCAACTGAGTCATTTCAGGTTTTTTACCGAAAGTTGGCCGCCATTTATCGCTTCGAACACGGGGACAATCAATTGGAGTTTATATGGGATGGAAGGTCACACCAAGAGTACTATTGTGAGCTTTGGAGAGAATTTTTCGTAAAACAGACCAACAGACTATTTCTGCATACACCGTTTCTAAAGATTGTACTTGAGCTTACTGTTTTTGCCGATCAGCAGTCAGATAATCAAATGCTCATTTATAGGATGTCCGATATTTTTAGAGAACAATTCCACTATCAGGTTTACAAGCGCAAAGGAGTAATAAAGCTTAAAATCGCCTAGACGAGTTAATGGAGTATCTCGAAGCTGACCGAGTCTTCTGACTCTACATCCTCAATTTGAACATTCGTAACATTTGCCATTGGCGGACCTTGTTGACACCAGGTAAGTAATCTGTTGAGAGTTTCTTCTGAGGCTTCTGCATGAATCAATACACTTCCTCCAGGCAGGTTTCTCACCCAGCCGAGGATACCATACTTAGTACATACCTCCTTAGTACTCGCCCTAAAAAATACTCCCTGAACTCGACCAGAAACTTCAATACGAATAGATTTATCACTCATGGTGTCACGATCTGAACTCCGGAGGATGTACCAATTCGATCCGCTCCTGCATCTATCATCGCCATCGCGTCTGCTTTGGTCTTCACACCCCCTGAGGCTTTAACGCCGACATTAGAGGGTGCAATACGTCTCATGATTTTGACATCATCAACCTTGGCACCTCCACCAGCAAAACCTGTAGAGGTCTTGACAAAATCAGTCCCGGCTTCTACAGCCAGCTTACAGGCCTTTTCTATTTCCTCCTCTGACAAGTACGCTGTTTCAATGATCACTTTCATCATGGAATGGTGCTCATGAATGAGCAAAGCAAGCTTGGCTAATTCTATTTTTACCCATGGCATGCCCTCCTTGAAGGCAGATATATTCATGACAACATCAAGCTCATTGGCACCATCATCGATTGCCTGCTTTGCCTCGGCCATCTTGGTTTCTGTCATCTGGTATCCTAGCGGAAAACCAATAACTGTAACCAGTTGGATATCTGTACCTCCAATCTCGCGAGACGCCCTTTTAACCCAAAACGGTGGAACACATACTCCAACGAAGCTATGCTCCTTTGCCTCTTCGATGAGGCGATCTATATCTTTTGCAATGAGTGTGGGCGAAAGAGCTGTATGCTCTATAAAGCGGTGTAGGTTTGCCATAAGGCAAATCTAATGTACAATGCCGCATTCTTTGCACATCTTTCTTTTCCCTACCGGTCGAATCTTTGGGGGCTTCTTATGACCAAAATAGGTAGGATCAGAATATTGCGGTTTCTTCATCTCCTTATCTCGCTTGCGGTGTTCCTTAGCGACCAATTTCATTCGCTTTTGAAACTCTGCTTGGGTTTCCGCATAGGTCTTAAGCTTCAAATCAGACTTTTTGCTTTTCTTACTCTTTTTAGAGGATTTGGCACTGTATGAGCTGTATTCCGAACGTGTCTCTACTTCCCGTGTAGACTGAGCCGAGGCACTGCTCCAACTAACAAGAATCACAACAGCAGACAGGAAAACAAACTTTATTAAGGTCATCTGAGCATTACGTCATTTCTGAACTCTAACGTAAAACTACGAATTTATTGCTTCAATCGATTACCCTGTCCTTCTGGTAGGTCTCCATATTGACAAAGACCGTCTTGAGTATTCTCATAAGCTCCGTGAAATCGTGATCTGACAGTTCTGACCAGCCTGCCTCACGAAGTGCCTTTACTTCCGGAAGCACACGAGTGTACATATCACGGCCTGTCTTGGTAAGTTGGATAGAAAACCTCCGACGATCTGAAGAAGAAACCTCCCTATTAACAAAACCTTTCTTTACCAACAGATCAATAATACGTGTAATCGTTGGAGCATCCTTGAATGTCAATTCGCCAAGTCTTTGCTGACTCATTCCGTCTGCGGACATGAGGTGATCTAGGATGACCCACTGGTCTACCGTGATATCAAACCCCCTTTCCAAGAATTTTTTCTGCAAGGTCTGACGAATCTTTTTCATCGTCACCTCAATCTGAAATCCGTAGTTGGATCCTTGAAATAAATGCTCCATTACTGGGTCAAAAGTACAAATCCTGAACAACCACCAAAGCGGTCATTCAGGATTTATACAAAATGCTGCTCATATCAGAGTGTTCCTCGCAGCTCCTGTTCTCTTTCTATAGCTTCAAAAAGTGCCTTAAAATTGCCTTTTCCAAAAGATTTGGCACCCTTGCGTTGAATTATTTCGAAAAACATTGTTGGGCGTGGCTCTACCGGTTTAGTGAATATCTGGAGTAAGTATCCCTCATCATCTCTATCTATTAAGATGCCCAATTCCTTCAATGGCTCGAGATCTTCATCGATCTCTCCTACACGGTCCATCACTGTATCGTAATAGACCCCCGGAACTCTCAAAAACTCAACTCCCCTATCTCTAAGCGCTGTTACGGTTTCAATGATATTGTCAGTCGCTACAGCAACATGCTGAACCCCGGCTCCTTCGTAAAAGTCCAGGTATTCTTCTACTTGAGATTTCTTTCTACCCTCAGCAGGCTCATTAATGGGAAATTTAATTCGACCATTGCCATTGCTCATTACCTTGCTCATCAAAGCTGTATAATCAGTGGAGATGTCTTTGTCATCAAAGGAGATCAACTGCGTAAAACCCATCACTCTGGCATAAAAGTCAACCCAGGTGTTCATTTCTCCCCAACCGACATTACCCACCATATGGTCTATATACTTCAGACCTATTGGCGAAGGTTTGTAATGACTATCCCATGACTTATAACCTGGTAAGAACACACCATTATAATTCTTTCGCTCTATGAAGATATGCACAGTATCTCCATAAGTATGTATTCCTGATTTGATGATCTCACCATGTTCATCCTTCTCGACTACCGGCTCCATAAAGGCCTTGGCTCCCCTTTTAGTCGTCTCTTTAAAAGACCTGGTGGCATCATCGACCCATAGGGCTACTACCTTTACACCGTCTCCGTGCTTGTCAATGTGTTCACCAATAGCAGTGCCTCCAATCAAAGGAGAAGTGAGCACCAATCGGATCTTATCTTGCACCAATACATAGGACTCCCGGTCCTTTACACCAGTCTCTAGTCCACAGTAAGCCAGACTCTGAAAACCAAAGGCAGTTTTATAATAATGTGCCGCCTGTTTAGAATTGCCTACATACAGCTCTACATAATCGGTACCATTGATCGGCAGGAAGTCCTCTGCCTCAGGAAATACTTTTTCAATCGTGGGTTCAGATGTCAGGTTCATATTTTCCGGATTTATGTTGTTATACTAATTATTAATATACAAATATTATATAAGTACCTATCATTTTCAATTTTGTTTCAAAGTTCTAGGCATTTAGCCACTGCACTTTCCACCGCTGATCGAAGATTTCCTAACAGAATTGTTGCGATAGCGTATATTCGAAACACACGAGATCAATATGAAAAAACTACTCACTTTCTCATTTTTCGCACTTATTCTGCTTTCAACACAGGCCCAGGACAATCCAGAAGAAGCTACTATGGACTTTGAGGATTATGATCCTCCGTCTACACTGGTCGTACCCGAAAATATTGTCACTAAAGCCAAGTATCCGTTTATAGACGTACACAATCATCAGTGGCGGATGAACCAGCAAGATCTCGATGGACTCACCAGCCAAATGGATGACCTCAATATGGGTGTGATGATCAACCTGAGTGGCAGAGGAAGGGGTAGTAGGCAGTACTTTATGGAAGTAATGGATAACGTCAAGTCCAATGCTGATGATCGCTTCATTGTATTCACCAATATTCAATTTGATGATATAGATGAGCCTGACTGGGGTGAGCGCAGAGCAGTACAGATCGAGCGAGATGTAACAGATGGCGCCAATGGTCTGAAAATCTATAAAAGTCTTGGCCTTCGCTACACGGACAAGTCTGGCAATCGGGTAGCAGTAGATGACCCGAGAATCGATCCTGTATGGGCAAAGTGTGGTGAACTAGGAATACCTGTACTCATTCACAGTGCTGATCCAAAATCATTCTGGGATCCACATGATGAAAACAACGAACGGTGGCTTGAGCTTAAGCTTAGAGCCAGAAGAGGTCAATACAATAGTGACGTATCTTGGGAGCAGATCATCGGAGAACAACATCATGTGTTCGAAAAACATCCCAATACCACCTTTATCAATGCTCATTTTGGCTGGTATGCAAATGATCTCAAGAAGTTAGGTCAGTTGTTAGAAAAATACCCGAATATGATGGTAGAGATAGGCGCAATAATAGCAGAGTTAGGTAGGCAACCCAAGATGGCCAACTGGTTCTTCGAAAAATATCAGGATCGAGTACTCTTCGGAAAGGACGCTTATAATCCGGAAGAGTACTTCACGTATTTCAGGGTACTGGAAACAGGTGATGAATACTTCCCTTACTACAAAAAGTATCATGCCTTCTGGAAGATGTATGGACTTGACCTTCCCGATCACATCTTAAGAAAACTGTATTATAAAAATGCGCTGAGGATAATACCTAATATTAAGAAAGACCTTTATCCTGAGTGGGTGGAGAACTAGATTGTATTTGCACAGTAATCCTTAAAGCTTGATATTCGTATAGTATCGTGTAAGACTCAATGGATTTAGGAAAGAGAATGACAGATCTGGAAACTATAACAGCAGAATTGATCCATGCCAATGAGATCGCTGAGAAGCGATTGTCTATTGTAGAAAAGGTTGGGAGTTTTCTTATTATTTATCTCACCATAGCCACAGCTGGAATCATAGGGCTTTTGGTTTACACGATCGTGAATTAAAACTTCACCACTTTGGCCGTGCGGCTTTTTTTAAGGTAGCCCTGAATGATCCTTCCAACCTCTCGGTTGTCCTGGGCGTAAGTGGTGCAATCTTTCAGCATATCAAGGCTCTGATCTCCAAATGACGTATCTGCATAACCAAAACCTTTGTACCTGCCTTCTTCTACTTTAACCACCGACACTTCATCTTCATTTCGCCCTTGGTCAATGATCAGGAAGTCCGGATGATCAAACTGAAAAGTTCTCATGGCAGCTGCGGCACGATCATTATACGACTCGGGCGATTCCTCACCAATGCATGATCCATTGCAATATTTAATGCTGTAATGGAAACAGGCCTTTGCTTCAGATGGGATTACCTCAAGACCACTCTTCTGCAAACAGAGTCGGTGAGTTTTGACCGTCTCATACAACAGTTTCCTTGCCTCCTCTTCAGAACTACAGACCACAACTGGTTCAAGACCTTTTTTCTTTCCATAGCTGAAATGGATAAAACCATCGAGTTTCAAGTCAGCAAACACACCATAGCGATAAGAAGCTCGTCGCTGCTTTTGGTTGAAAACGGGCTGCAGGCGTTTAATCTCTTCTGATTCTAGAAGTAGAGCCAGTAGTTCACTACCTGTCAATTCATATTGTACGTCTGCGACGCGCTGCAGCATATCTTGCGCGCGCTTCGTTTTGGCTTGTGCAAGGTGTTTCGCCACTCTTGATTTCAAGTTATTACTCTTACCAACGTACAGTGGGTCACCATTGACATCAAAGAAATAATAGACACCAGTGCTCTCTGGCAGATCTGTAATCGTCTCCTTACCAAGGTGATCATTGAGTCTGTTTGGAAGTACATCGCGCTTTAGCAGCTTTTGAAACTCGCCTTCCTTAGCATTTTGCATCAATATCTCCAAAAGCTGAACAGTGGCAAAGGCATCCCCTCCGGCGCGGTGACGACCATTGATTTCTATTCCGAATCTACCGCAAAGCTTTCCCAAGCTGTAAGAAGGCTGACCTGGGACGATTTTACGACTCAGCTTGACCGTGCACAACGTATTTCGCTCAAAGTGGTAACCCAATCGCTTGAATTCCCATTTGATGAAGTTGTAATCAAAGCCGGCGTTGTGAGCGACAAATACATTACCCTCTGTAATCTCAACGATTCGCTTTGCGACCTCATAGAACCTAGGTGCATCTTGCACCATTTCGTTGCTAATACCCGTCAACTGAGTAATGAATGGCGGGATAACACACTCAGGATTGATCAAGGTGACAAACTCGTCAACAACCTTCAAGCCATCATGGACATAGATCGCGATTTCGGTGATCTTGCCGAACTGAGCATTGCCCCCTGTCGTCTCTACATCTATTACAGCGTACATTTCTTACTGATACTACTTAGTCGAATATCTGTCGAAGCAGTAGTGAAGGCAGAATCACCGCTGGTGGAGTTCAGTCCAGCATTCTGCCATCACCTCTTTAATTTAAAGGCAAAATAAGCATAATGATGAAGAACCATATCTGCATAGTTTTCCTTTTGAGTCTCTCCCTTAGTACTCTGGCCCAAAACGAGTATTTCTTTCCCGGAGCGACCGATTTCGATAGTGCAATCCCTTCTCCCGAGGAGTTTTTGGGATACCCTATTGGTGAATTCCACTCGCGTCATGATCGTATCATAGCTTACTATGAAAAACTGGCTGAGCTCTCAGATAAGGCTACTATTCAGACGATTGGTATGACCTATGAGCATAGGCCTCAGATCGTTCTTACGATCACCAGTGAGGAAAATCATGCAAATCTTGAAGAGCTGAGAAAGCAACATTTGTCGATATCAGATCCCAATGCTGCTATGCCCAACCTCGACGATACTCCTTTGGTCATTGTGCTTGGATACAATGTTCATGGTAATGAACCTTCCGGCAGTGAGGCATCTATGCTCATGGCTTATTACCTACTCGCCTCCAATAGCCGAGAAGTAGCGGAATATCTGGATAAGGCCATCATCCATATTGAGCCTGTACTAAACCCGGATGGTCGTGACCGACATACCAACTGGGCCAACATGCACAAAGGCAACCCTAAAGTGGCAGACCCAAATGATCGAGAACACAATGAGGTTTGGCCAAGTGGCCGGGTCAATCACTACTGGTTTGACCTCAACCGCGACTGGCTGCCACTTGCACATGTCGAAAGTCAGGCCCGTATCAGGTTTTATCATCAATGGCTTCCAAACTTGGGTACTGATTACCATGAAATGGGAACTTCAAGTACCTATTTTTTCGAGCCCACAAAGCCATTCGGCTCTGAGAACCCTATTGTTCCGAGAACGAACTATGACGGCCTTAATAATGCCCTAGCTCCTTTCTTTGCTGAGTCACTTGACAATATTGGATCACTTTATTTCACCAAGGAGCAATACGACAATTCTTATCCAGGTTATGGATCCACTTATCAGGACATCCACGGAGGACTAGGATTGGTCTTTGAACAAGCCAGTTCCAGAGGTCACTTGCAGCAGAGTTCGACCAAAGAGGTCAGCTTCCCTTTCACCATTCGCAACCATGTTGCTACATCTATAGCCACAGTCAAAGGAACAGTTGCCAATAAGAATCTATTTCAAACGCATCAAAGAGACTTCTTTCAATACGCGGTTAACCAAGCAGCCAAAGACCCAGTCAAGGTATGGCTATTTGGTGATGAGTTTGACCGTACCCGAAATGAAGCGTTTGTCAATCTACTGCTTCAACATAAAATCAAAGTTTATCAGAACAATACTGATCAGTCTATTGGCGGCAATAACTATAAAGCTGGCATGTCCTACATGGTGCCTACCAACCAGACCCAATACCTAATGGTAAAGTCAGTATTCGAGCATGTTAAGACATTCTATGACTCTGTGTTTTATGACGCCAGTACCTGGACTGTTGCTTCTGCATTTGGGTTACCTAATGAAGGTTTAAGAACAACAAGATTCACACTCGGAGATGAAATTACAAGTCTTGAGAAACCCAAAATGGAGCTTGCTAAAGCTTCTTATGCCTACATCATAGACTGGAGGGATTACAATGCTCCAATGGCACTTAATCACCTACTTGAGAATGATTTATTTGTACATACAGCTTTCAAGCCATTCACAGTAGGCACTGATAATGGCAGTAAATCATTCGGGTATGGTAGCCTAATGATATCAGTCGTAGATCAATATAAGAGCGCTGAGGAAGTGTATCAGTTGGTCTCAGAAGCTGTAGATAGGGCTGGAATTGCAGCCACGTCTGTAAACACCGGCTTAAGTATTAATGGTATCGATCTAGGCTCACGTAATTTCCGGACCGTTGAAAAGCCCAAAGCATTAATGATTGTCGGTGAAGGGGTTTACCTGTATGAAGCCGGAGAAGTGTGGCATTTGCTGGACACTCGTGTAGGGATGCCAATTACTAAAGTGGATAAAGTAGACCTTGGCCGAATCAACCTCTATGACTACAACACCCTGGTCATGGTACGTGGAAATTATACCGACCTACCGGAAAAGTTTGTTAATGATGTAAAGCAGTGGCTGTCAGCTGGCAATACACTCATCGCGCAGAAGCAAGCAGTGAATTGGGCTATCAAAAAAGAGATCGTAAAAGAAGAACTTGTGAAAGATGACAATGGAGATGAACCTCGCATGGATTATGTAACCGCACGAGACTATCGTGGTTCAAAAGTGATTGGGGGATCAATCTACGAGGTAGACCTGGATATCACTCATCCTATTGGGTTCGGCTACAGTCAACGTAATGTACCAGTCTATCGCAATAGCAATATATTCCTTAAGCCGAGTGATAATCCATTCAGTACAGTTGCTCAATACACCAATAATCCTTGGTTGAGTGGCTATCTTAAGCCTGAAAACCTGAATTACATTAAGCAATCTGCTCCAATAGTCGTTTCCAAAGTTGGTAGAGGTAGAGCGGTGTTAATGACTGACAATCCTAACTTTAGAGGTTATTGGTACGGCACCAATAAACTCTTCCTCAACGCGCTGTTTTTTGGCAGTCTAGTGAGTGTACCTTAAGAGGGCTCTCTAATCAAGATCATTTACCTTGGTAAAAGCCCTGTTTGGACTATAGGTTTATCTTGGTCCCCATGAAGAATTCTGGTTGTCGAAATGGAAAATGATACTTAAAGCCAAGCAGTAGATCCGTGCGGTCACTAATGCCCCCTTCCAAACCTGCTCCAAGATTGGTGCCGGTTTGAGAGAAGTCAACAAAACGATCTCCAATAGAAGCAAACCTGCTATCGGCTTCAAGCTGTCTAATAGCATGACTAAAACCTACTAAACCATAAACTGTCAGTTTATCCTTCGATACAAAGTCATATTTTAAATCGGCGTTGAACGTATACGCGTTATTCTTTCTTGTTATAAACAGATCCTCATTGAATTCACTTGGAAGTAAGAAATAAGTGAAATAGGGTGATATTGAAACCCGATCAATAAGGTCGATATCAGCTCCTAATGTGAACCCAAAATCGTCAACATCCACCCCATAATTGACAGTTGAGATTATTCCAACCTGGCCATAGCTGACATGAGCCACAATGAATAAGAAAAGTAAAAGACCAACATGTTTCATAACGCAATTCAAGTTTGATTGAAAGCCGCAATTAAACGAATAACTACTTTTTCACCGACTAATCAGCACAATCAGTATGCATCTCATTGAGAGATGGATACTGATTAACATGACAGGTCCAAAAAATATCAGGAAGGCTGTATCCATACGTCTGACTACCCACCAGTATCTTCAAAATTAGGGTAGTAATCAGGTTGGATATCCGTGGTAAAAGGAAACATCGAACATGGGCGGTCAGTAAAGAATACTGGTATAGCACCCGGTATATCTGCCCGATCAATATGGAGTAGAGTACGCTGTTCTGAAGCTACCCAGAAGATGCCGTTTACCTTAACCGGTGGCCGGGATAGGTTCGTAATGTTTCCGGGAATGGGTGCAGGCAGTGGATCGAAAATCGAACCAGCACTTGTTTGCTGAGTGTTTATCAATTCCCAGTAGTTGTATATGACTGGATCATCAAAGTAGTATTGAGAGATGTCCAATTGATAGGTGAATTCCACCTTTTTGGTTTCCATAGCAATTCGGGCTATTAAGGATTCCACATCCGTGCTTTTATCTCTTGAATTCAGGCGAAATACATCATCATATTCATTGGAGTAGCAGAATGAAATGGGGCCGCCTTCAGGTTCGGTTCGGAACCGATAGGTACCTCTCCACCTCCATGTGAAAAAACCCTCAAACGCTGAGACATCACGGTGCGAGACGTACACATTCCAGTATTTGCTATCTACTTCATTTCCCAATTCATTGATTGATCTTCCATCTACATATTCCACACGTGTACTTACTATTTCTGAACCTGACCTTAAGTATTGGAACGTTGACGCTAATGAATCCCCACCGGGTAGTACAATACTCAATGCATAACCTCTGTTAAATTCCGGCTTGAAATCCCTCAATTCATAGTATGATCTGGCACCAGCTTCAACTTCCTGGTAGGGGTAGATATGTCCTCCTTCATCGACCAGGTTTACATCAGCATTTCTAATCGGCGGAGGCAACCTGTCTCCATCAAAAAAATCAATACTTCTTGACAGCCATACCGATGAAGTACCTTTATCATCCATTAGACCGTAAACATTGACTTTATCGGGTTTCTTCTGACTAAACTCAGCAAGAGGTATAGGGTCTACACAGCCTAAGGATCCCAGAAAAAGCGTAAAAATCAAAACCCTCAACATAACATCTATTACAACGGTTATAATGTTAACAAGAAAGCCACTTATCACCCCATGCCAATCGCTAATATTTATTTGATTGTTGAAATAGAGGATATCAAGAATCATCCGATGGTATAACCAATCAGAATCACACTATGTACTGCGGATATCAGTTGAATCTGTAGTACTCAAAAGCTGCCCCTTTCAAATAACCATTTTGGTCTTCAATCATTACATTAACGATAATATTGTCCTCTCCATATGGCAGTAGCTGATATGAGACAAATGCACTGACATTGTCAGAAAGACACAATCCTCTGCGCGGCTATGGAATATTCTGATACATATCGATGAGAACAAAATTGAACTCTAGGAACCCATCGACGCAGTATTTGATAGGATAGCAGACCCTACTCTAGAGAGCAGTTAAAGTTACTGATCTGAGTACAGGCCTACACGGTTACCTTCTGTGTCTTCAATGATGGCATAGAAGCCCATTTGCGGACCAAGTGGTGTTTTCTCAGCAAATATATTGCCTCCAGCCTTCATGCACCTATCAAGGTAGGGTTGCAAATCGCGCCCCGCATGTAGGTAGACCATAGTTCCGTGTTTTGATGGTTCCAAACCCTCACTTTTGATAATACACCCCCCTACACCCTTGTCTTGATCAAACTGGAATACGCCTAGTTTGAAATCAGAAGCCTCCATCGTTTGGAGTTCATAGTCCATTAAGGTACTATAAAAGCGGTGTGACCTATCATAATCCAAAACGGGTATCTGAAAATTCTGAATTGTACTTGTCATAACCTTAGTTTTCACTGCAATATTCTGCACCCAATCAAACTAATTATTGTAAAAAGTCGAAAATCTTCTGATCAATTACTACCCAGTATTTTCAATTCGCTATTTTCAAAGACGAACAACATCCTGTGAGCCGTTTTGTAATACCATCCAGCAAAAATCAGCTTCAGTTGCTATGAGACTAATTACCAAAGACCCTCTTCCGAGACTAAAAGCATTTGTAAAGCAAATGTGGATTATCGAAGAAAATGGTTCACTCAATGTCAATGTAAAGTCTTTTCCGGTAGGATATGCTTTCATTAATTCGATTGACGGAGATCGG
Source organism: Flammeovirgaceae bacterium UBA6059 (assembly GCA_002435755.1). Lineage (GTDB taxonomy): Bacteria > Bacteroidota > Bacteroidia > Cytophagales > Cyclobacteriaceae > UBA6059. Next base: position 58,798 of record DIYH01000040.1, on the reverse strand, counting down.
TTCAAAGTTCGAAGAGACAATCATTCTGAAGAGTATTACAGCTACATGGCAGGACCAAACAGCTCACATTTCAATCTGGAAATGGACTTTGTCAATAGGGCTTTGACTATACAGTTACAGCCCTACGCTCTTCCTTCGTTGTTTGGGATCCCTGCTAGTGAATTTTACAATCAAGTACTCCTTCTATCAGCTTTTGATCACCGGTTTAGTCAACAGCTGGAGGAGTTGATCACTTCAGATCTGACCAGTGCAGAAGTGCTGGACTCAGTCTGCAATATTTTGATGGAGAAACTTGAGTGTCAAACCTCGGACGCAAGGGTAGCTGCCGCACGAACATTAATACTTAGGAACAAAGGCAAGATGCCCATTAGCATCTTATCAGATGAACTTAACCTATCTCAGAGGAGGTTACAACAGCTTTTTCAGCATTATTTTGGTATGACCGCCAAGTCCTACGCCAGGGTAGTAAAAATGCAACATCATACTTTCCAATGGCTCCATGGAGAGAGTTTGGACACTATCATACCAGATGGATACTACGATCAATCTCATTTTATTCATGAGTTGAGAAGACAGACCGGCATGCTGCCTGGTGAGTTTTTTGAGTATATCAACAACGAAAGAGCCAAACCAGCATACATTCATTCCAACTTGTACTATCAGCCTCACCTCACTTAATTGAAAATGAGGTTTCGCTTATATCCAATATTCGCCGAACCTAACTGGCTATTTTAGAAAAACAATTCAGCAAAGCTATGAGAAGCATCTTTTGGAAAATAAGCCTTCGGTCAGACAAGGAAAAAGTATATCAGATGATATCGACTGACCTGGGTAGAGAAAAATTCTTGTGTGAGAAGTCTGTACAGTATGATGGACAAATAAGATTGTCGTTTCCCAATAGGGTCAGTTACACTTGTAAATACTTCCGAGAGGAAGAAAACGTGAGTTTCATACTCGACTATTTCAATTCAGAAGTGGTCTTTAAACTCAAGGAAAACAGCGATGGGTCTACGGACCTTTATCTAGAGAATACTCAAGTCCCAAGTGATGAATATGATGAAGTAAATGCGGGTTGGGTTTCTGTTCTTATGAACTTAAAAGCGGTAGTGGATCACAACGTTGACTTGCGCAACCATGATGGATCAAAAACCTGGGATCAGGGGTATGCTGATAATTAATCACATCAATATCCATCTGGCCCCGGCTGAACTTGGCATAAGCCTTGCCTGTTTCTAATTATTCTCGCTAGAAAAGCAGTCATTGAACAGCTTTCAGCATTAGTATAAACGTGCCAGGGCCATGTCCAAACTTTGGAGCCCCTCATTTTTGGGACGTTTCTATAAAGAAATCATCTATTTTTGAATGCTATGAATAAAGTGCTCCTAATTTTTTTGTTAACAAGTAGCTCGTCCGTCTACGCCCAGCGTCCTACGGATACCGAGTACCTCAGTATGATGGACAGAGCCGCTGAGATCATGTATTCAGGGGAGCATAGACGGGCTGATTCTATTTTTCATGTAGTGCTTCGAAACCTTAAGGTGCTACCAGCAGAGCTAGCTTTTTATTTCGGTAGAAATAGCTTTTATCTTGAAAAGAACAAGCAAGCCATTAACTGGCTTAATAAGTACATTGAGCTAAAAGGCACCAAAGGGCAATACTTCGATGAATCCATACAGCTACTTGAGGTGGCCAATTCTCGTTTTGCGACAGAGCGGCAGGAAGATGTCGCAGAGGTATTAGCAGAGTTGAATAGGGATACAAGGATCGAGTGTCCTACCGGAAGAATGCTATGTCCCGTCTGCAATGGTAGCGGTGTACTGATCAAAGAAGGAAAGTTTGAGCCCATCTATCAGACATGTCCTTTTTCCGGTGGAGATGGCTTCCTCACCTGCGATGAATACAATTTATTCCTCCGGGGTGAATTAGCTCCGGAAGAAGAATTACGTTAGACTAAAAAATCCCGCTCAATGAAGTTGATGGTCAGCATTCTCATGGTAGTTTCTTCTCTTCTCATGACAACTGAAGGCAGAGCACAAAAACCTATTGAAAACTTCTCTTCGCTAATGTCAGTGCTTAATAGTGGTGGTGGGGTCAAAGCTGTTTTTCACTATAGCAAGTGTAAGTTGATCATGAATGGCGAAGAGTCTGATTGGAAGCCGGATGCTATTGGTGGTATGAGCATCGATGTGTACGAGTACTTTGCTAAAGGAGCCGTTAGGAATGACCGTGCTTATGTGGTCTTTTCAGAGAATAAGCTCATTGAAAATCCTATTGGAGATGGCTATGTCTACAACTATGCCAAAGTACGTGTTTATGAAGATGGAGAGGTGATCATCTATGTGAGATATCTCGGACCTCAGGACTTCTCTGAAAACATGAATGAGGAATTTCACACCACCATCAAAACAGTTGACAATGATGCTGGGGCCTATTTCTTTAGTTCCCAGGAATGAAGTTTGAACAGTTCTCCACCAGGGTGCACCTCCCCTGGCTCACCTTCAAATTTACTTTTATAAATGGGCTCATGATTCTGGCGTACTATGCCATTTCGTTCAATGTCCGCTTCTTCGACCGATGGACGGAACCGGGAAGTCTATTGATCATTTTTACACTCATCATGCTCTTTGGGGTTGCCTTCTTCTTACTTCGTAGTGCAGTCAATAGTACTTTTGGTATCTTTTACAATCGTGAAGTGATCAACTTCGAATACCCCCTGCTATTTCATAAGAAGGTATACTTTTGGACCGATTTCAAAGGTTTTAGCACCTCACAAAGCTTCAATTTCAACGTGATCATCTTTTATCTCAATAATGGTCAGCACCTCATGGTTTCACAGCGTAGTGTGTGGAACTTCAGCGACTTCAGATATCACCTTGGCACCATGCCGATTACTTATCTCGGTAGGGAGAAGCAGTCATACAAGCTAGGCTTTCCGAAACTATTAAAGCGCCGATATTCATTTGACTAGTATTCCCAGGTAGTCTCTAAGGGGATTTACTCTTACCTTAATCATAGATTGAAGAAGGCTGACAATTGATGGCAACCACTATCCAGCTGGCTATATGCTTAGCATTGAAACTTTAGAGCTCCAGACTCGTTGTAACAATCATTCTTCACTTTGCAATTCAAAGTACTTTCTATGAATAACGAAAAATACCTCTCTGATCTGCAGGATATCAAAAAGATCATGAATAGAACTTCTCGATTCATTTCACTAAGTGGTCTTTCTGGAATCTTCGCTGGTACTTTTGCCTTGTTGGGAGCGTATGCAGCTTACAATCGCGTATACGCTCATCAGACTGAAATTGGCTACAGAATTGTTGAAATCTCATCAAACACAATTTTCGATCTACTTACTATCGCTTTCATAACTATTGTTTGTGCTGTAATTTCAGGCCTGTTCTTTACTATCAAGGAATCAAAAAAGAGAAACCAAGAGGTTTGGGATGAACAAGTTAAAAGGCTCTTGGTCAGCTTACTTATTCCTTTGATCACAGGTGGATTGTTGTGTTTATTGCTGCTTTTCCATGGGCATGTAGGAATCATAGCTCCACTTACTCTTGTGTTTTACGGCTTAGCCTTAATTAACGCAAGTCACTATACTCTCGGAGAGATCAAGAGTCTTGGCTTAATTCAGGTTTTCTTGGGACTGCTGGCCGCATACTATATTGGTTTCGGGCTGTTATTTTGGGCCATCGGTTTTGGAATATTTCATATTCTATACGGTATCATCATGCATTACAGATACAACCAGTGAAAGATATTCTCAAAGAATTAGACAAGGCTTTTGAGAACAAAGTAAGATTGGGAATTATGTCTGCTTTGATCGTCAATAAATATGTCGACTTTAATAGGCTGAAGGAGATTCTTGAAGTTACCGACGGCAACTTAGCAAGTCATCTAAAATCCCTGGAACGCAAAGGGTATATCACTTTTAAGAAAGACTTTCTTGGAAGAAAGCCAAATACTAAATACTCAGTAACAGTAGAAGGTCAAGTTGCATTTAGAAAGCACATAAAAGCAATCGAAAGGCTATTAGGCTAAAAAATTTATCATTTCACTTTGAAATACAAAGTACTTTTAAACCCTATGATATGAAACAGCAAACAGAATCGACACAAAGCATAAGTCATCTTTACAAGAACTCGGTTATGGTAAAACTGATAACGATTACCATTCTGATACTAGTCCTTTTAATACCAATGTCAATGATCGAATCAATTATTGATGAACGAGAGGTTTTGAATAACAATACTATAGAAGAAGTAAGCTCTAAGTGGGCAAACAGACAATGTTTTAATGGTCCAATATTGACTATTCCACTTAAGTATGAACACAAGAGTGGTGAAAAAACCATTACAACAACTAAGTATTGGAATATACTTCCTGATCAACTCAACATTTCTGGTAATATCAACCCAGAAAACCTGAGAAGAGGTATTTATCAAGTAGTGGTATATAACTCAGAATTGAGTGTTACAGGTTCTTTCTCAATCCCTCAAAAAAACCACAAACCTAACCTTACAGAGATAATGTTTAGTGAGGCTTTTTTGACTATAGGCATAAGTGATCTAAGAGGGGTTCAAAATCAGGTGCGTGTTGTGTGGGATTCCAAAGATCTAAGCGTCGAACCAGGATCAAATATCCCTTCGATCATTAAATCAGGCATTACGGTCAAATTGCCGGATGACGAAGCATTCCAATCTAAGTCAGTTGATTTCAAACTAGATATGAATCTCCAAGGAAGTAAGAACCTTTCATTTATTCCGATAGGTAAAACGACCCAAGTAAATGTAGAATCATCATGGACTACACCAAGTTTTGAGGGGTCGTTTCTTCCAGATTCGAGAGATGTTAGCAGCAATGGTTTCCAGGCAAGTTGGAACATTTTGGAACTTAATAGAAATTTCTCACAATCATGGATAGGTAATGACAGAGTTGATGAGTTACATAATGCCTCGTTTGGAGTTAACCTAATGCTACCGCTTGGGGACTATCAAAAATCCACCCGTTCAGCTAAGTATGCCATTATGACCATTTCTTTAACATTCCTCATATTCTTTTTAGTTGAGGTACTCGGAAAAGGAAGGATACATCCACTTCAGTATGCTATGGTGGGATTAGCTCTATGCTTGTTTTATGTTCTTTTAGTTTCAATTAGTGAGCATTCGAACTTCACCTTTGCCTTCGGAATTTCGACTTTGGGAATTACAACTATGATTACACTGTATTCAATAAGTGTATTCAAACTTAAGAGGTATTCTCTACTCCTACTGTTTGCTTTGATTGGGATATATAGCTTCCTATTTGTTACGCTACAATTAGCCGATTATGCACTTCTCATAGGAAGTCTAGGGCTGGCCATTATTCTTGCTAGCACGATGTATTCTACGAGGCGTGTTGATTGGTATGGTTTGAGTAAATCTTAATCCTGTGATGCTCGATAGACTAATATTAGGCGCCTATCGAGCACTACTCATTGCTCCAATAACCAAGCAAACCCAAAGGGCTTAATTACTCTATTACTATCACCAATTAATATCCTTGCTTTTTCTCCAACTAAGCCGGCAGAGTTAAAAGGTTGATCTGAAGGGTTAAATACACCCTTCAGCTTACGACCCTTCCATGATCTTGATATCATGAATGAAGTGTCGCCAATTGAGGATATCTCAAAACTAGCATAGGGATGAAAACAAGGCTCGTTGATCCTTGCTTCTATAAGCTGTTTCATTCTCGTAAATATCTGGTATCTTAATGAGCTAGGGTCATCCAGATCAGCATTAAGTGTTGCCTGATCCAGCTTCTCCCGATTGATGGTGCGGTTTTTACCAGTACGCTTCATCCCTACTACATTGTTCTGACTACCGACGAGTGAGTGAAAATAGATTCCTGGCACTCCTGACATAGTCAAAAGTATGCCATGTGCCAGTAGCATCTTATTAACCCTTTGCTCCAAAGGTTCTCTGGCATTCGAGAGAAGGTTGAAATAAACACAGTTGAGCTCATATGGTGATTGACTACCATCAGGATTGGCTTTGTAGGACACCCTTCCTCCGTGTTCTACAGCTTTGTCTGCCAGAAATTGTACTTCCCTTTCCGGTAGGATACCTGTCAATGGTCTAACACCAACACCGTCATGACTGGCTAAAAAGTTGAAAAAGCAGGCCTCCTCAGACGGTTTTTTAAGTGAGGTAGCCCAATTCACAAACACTCTACTGTCCTGTTTCAGAATACTATACGCTAGAAGTGGTGGAAGTGTGAAATTATACACCATGTGCGCCTCGTTACGTCCATCACCGAAGTAGCTGATATTCTCGATATGTGGAACATTGGTTTCTGTGACCAACAAGGCATTGCTTCCAGCTTCATGGAGGACTTTCCGCATTAGTTGTATAAGTAAATGCGTCTCCTCCAGATGAATACAAGTGGTGCCCAGCTTCTTCCACATGAAGCCTATCGCATCCAGGCGAATTAATCTTGCACCTTTAGACGCGTAGAAAAGCAAAACATCAAGAATCACCAATAGTACTTTTGGATTTTCATAATTGATGTCAAGCTGGTCTGCACTGAAGGTTGACCAAAGATTCCTTTCTTCTCCTGAATCAGCTTTGAAAGGTGTGAGCAAAGGAGATACCCTCGGGCGCGTAACCTGCGATAAGTCCATGTCTGGAGGTAGATTGATAAAGTAGTCCGCATATTCAGGGTCATCCGACAGATAACCTTTAAGCCAACCGCTCTGACTAGAAATATGGTTGATCACAGCATCAAACATCACCTCATAGTCAGAGGAGATGGATTCTATATGCCCCCACTCTCCCAGATCTGAATTGACCTGCTTATAGTCTGTAACTGAAAACCCATCATCCGAGGTATATGGATAAAATGGAAGTATATGAACAGAATTTATGATCTCGGAAAGATGCTGATTCAGAAATGCCTTCAGCGTGGTTAGAGGCTCTTCGCCCTCTGACTGTACCTGATCGCCATAAGTAATCAGCATCACGTCCTTTTCTGATAAGGCTTTAGGCCTTGTATCAATTAGGCCTTGATACTTTTCCATTAAAGAAGAAATCCCCTCCAGAATGAAGGGGATTTCTTTTTCAGGATATACTCTTTTTAGAAGCTCTTCTTTGTTCATTTATTTAGCGAGTCCACTTTCAGCCACTAATATAAGCATCGCCAGCTGAGTGGCTTTCCAGCCTTCATCGTTGTAGAACCATTCCGCTAGGGAGTGAGCCCCAAAAGCCTTACCTCCACGACCGATAGTCACAGCTGGAATACCTTTTGAAATGGGTGTATTAGAATTAGTAGAACCTCTTGTGATTCTCGGCTCAGCACCAAACGCCTCTGTGGCCGCTAGTGCCCTTTGAATCAGCGGAGTATTAGGATCACCTTCACCTGATGGACGGTTACCGATCATTTCAAATTCTGCACGCATCGGTCTCCCTCTGCGCTTGATGGCGTTCTGCTCATCTATCGCCTTGCCAACAGCTTCGCGAAGAATCTTATCCATGTCCTCAAGTCGCTCCGGCTTGATCGAGCGCATGTCTATATCCATAAAAGATGCGAACGGTATGGAATTGACGGAAGTACCTCCGCCAATTATGCCTACATTATAACTAGTCTTGGGTCCTTCCTTGGTATATTCATCGGCCGCCTGGACGAAATAGTGAATGGCAGTTCCCAAAGCGTGGTGTGGATTGGCCAAGCCAAATGCACCCCATGAGTGACCACCTGGTCCTAAGAATTTTACGCGATATCTAATCGATCCCAGTCCCATCGTATTGACACGACCAATATCACCGCCATCAATGGATATCCAGCTGTCAATCTTAGGACCATTTTCACTAAACAGATATTTTACCCCTCGCAAATCTCCAGGTCCTTCCTCACCTACTGTGCCAATGAAAAGCACGTCATGTTCTGTCTCAATACTCAAATCCTCCATCGCTCGCAGGACAGCAACTACCATACTCAATCCACGCGTATCATCACCAATACCTGGCGCACGGAGCGTATCGCCTTCATTGCGAACCTTTACATCTATGCCTTCCGGAAACACCGTATCCAAGTGGGCATCTAGTGCCACTACCTTCTCCCGCTTGGTGCCTTTTCTCAATCCTAAGACATTGCCCTCTCCATCGATCCATACTGAGTCAGCACCAGCCGCCTCAATCATCTCCTTAAACTTCAATGCACGCTTATCTTCCTTAAATGGAGGCGCTTCGATTTCAGTCAAAGTAATCAGATCAGCAATCGTCTGATCATCTTGTTCCTTAATCAAATCCATTGCCTTGACGAGATCCTTATTCTTCATCAATTTGGCAATTTCATTCTTGTAAGTCTTTTGAATTTCTACATTGACGTCTTCCTGTGCTACCGCAATAAATGCCACACACACCAGCGTCAAGAGACTGGTTATTTTCTTCATATCGGTTTGGTTTTATTAGCCTGTAAAATAGCCAAAAAAGGCCTTAGAAATACACCAGACAGGTAATTATGCCACCGATGAAAAAAGGTTATACCGTGACTATGAGAGCTTTCCCTTGTAGTCTTCGTACCCGAATGAGCGCAGAAGATCAAAGCGACCATCTTCTCGCCAAATCCCAATGGATGGATGCGGTACACCGTTGAAGGTGCTCGTCTTGACCATAGTATAATGGATCATATCTTCGAATATGATTTGGTCACCTATTTGAAGCGGTTGATCAAATGAGTATTCCTCCATAAAATCTCCGGCCAGGCAGCTCAAGCCACCGATTCGATAGTGATGCTTACCAGGAATGACCTTAGCACCCGCTCCTATTATTGTTGGTCGATAAGGCATCTCCAGACAATCAGGCATATGACAGGTAAATGAAGCATCAATGATAGCTGTGCTGACTCCTCCATTCTCGACAATATCAAGCACGGTAGTCACCAAATCACCGGTTTGCCAGGCAGCTGCACTTCCAGGTTCCAGGATGATATCAACTTGCCATTTCTCTTTAAAAGCCTTGAGTATTTTGATCAAATGACCGACATCATAACCTTCCCTGGTCATCAAATGTCCACCACCCATGTTAACCCATTCAGCTTCTTTGAGTTGAGGAGCAAACTTCTCTTCCATTGACTTTAGCACCTCCTCCAGTGCGTGGGAGGTAGACTCACACAGTACATGAAAATGTAGGCCATCTACATATTCCGGTAGGTGATCACCAAAATGTGCTGAAGTCATGCCTAACCTGCTCTTAGGTGATGATGGGTTGTAAAGATCCGTGGTTACATCAGACTGCTCAGGATTGACCCTGATGCCAATGGATAAATCTGGATTATACCGTTTGGCCTTGCTGCCCAGCCGCTCTATCTGTGACAATGAATTGAAAGTGAGGTGGCTACTCAGCTTGGCGATATCCTCAAGCTCGTTTTCCCAATAGGCAACACAGTAGGTATGTGCGAGAGAACCCATCTCCTCATGACAGAGTTTCGCTTCATTGAGCGAACTAGCTGTAGCACCCTTTAGGTATTGTTTGACCATTGGGAATGCTCCCCACATGGCAAATCCCTTGAAAGCCAGGATAATATCAACTCCAGCTTCCTTTTGGACATGCGCCATAAGTTCCAGGTTCTTCCGAAGCTTGGCTTCTTCCAACACATAGCATGCGGATGGGATTTGAGCGTAGTCAACCATATCTGAATCGACAATCGAGAATGGAAAATTGATATTGTAAATCAGTCAAAATTGTAAATCTTCAATTGTCAATTATCAATTGAGATTAGTCCATCTCCAAGTCCACATCGTGAAGTTCATGCCATACTAATCCATGTACATTAAGCATCTCCATGAATGGGTCGGGATTGAACTCTTCTACGTTCTTGACACCTGTGCCTGACCATTCTCCTTTGAGTACCATCATTGCTCCGATCATTGCGGGTACGCCTGTGGTATATGAGACACCCTGGGCCCCAGTTTCATCATAAGCTGATTGATGCTGACAATTATTGTAGACATAGTAGGTACGCTCGGATCCATCCTTTACGCCGCGTATTCTACAGCCGATGGAAGTCTCTCCTTCATAGTTTTCTCCTAGCTCTCCAGGATTAGGAAGCACCGCTTTGAGGAATTGCAATGGCACAATCTCTTTGCCTTCATAATTGATTGGCTGAATAGAGGCCATGCCTATATTCTGAATGACTCGAAGGTGGGTTAGGTATTCATCCCCAAAAGTCATCCAAAAGCGAGCTCGTTTTAGGCTTGGATAATTTTTAGTTAGGGACTCTAACTCTTCGTGATAAATAAGATATGAAGGTCTCGGGCCGATATTCGGATAGTTGAGCATCTTCTTGATCTCATGTGGCTCGGTATATTTCCATCCACCTTCTTCCCAGAATTTGCCTTTTTGCGTTACCTCACGAATGTTGATCTCAGGATTGAAGTTGGTGGCGAACGCTTTGCCATGATCCCCAGCATTACAATCGACAATGTCCAGGTAATGCATCTTATCGAAGTGATGTTTTGCGGCGTAGGAGGTAAATACGCCCGTCACTCCTGGATCAAAGCCACAACCAAGTACAGCTAGGATGCCAGCATCCTGAAACTTCTGCTGATATGCCCATTGCCAGCTATATTCAAACTTGGCTTCATCCTTGGGCTCATAATTAGCTGTATCCAGATAGTTGGTTTTGGTAGCCAAACAGGCATCCATGATAGGTAAGTCCTGATAAGGCAAAGCCAAATTGAGTACCAAATCTGGCTTGTAATCATTGATCAACTCGATAAGCGCTGGCACATCTTCAGCATCAATGGCTGCAGTTGCCATATCTCGGCCGTATTTGGCTTTGATATCCGCAGCTATAGCATCGCACTTTGACTTTGTGCGACTTGCCATCATAAACTCACCAAAAACTTCTGGCAATTGAGCGCATTTGAAAGCTGTAACTCTTGCCACTCCTCCTGCACCGATGATCAAGACTTTTCCCATGTTTTGAGTTTCAATTTATCTGACTGCAAAGGTAGACAAATCGACATGGGAGTATCAGCCGTTCATCTGATTTTCAAGTATGGTATCTCTTCAGTCTAAATATTTAGAGATATAGAACTATTAAGCCATAGCTCCTCTTTTCTGGTCATCGGTATTCAAATCAAAGTTCTCCTAAAGCATCAATCTCCTGCTGGGAAAGCGCCTTTTCATAGAATCTCACCTCGTCAATTGTGCCTAAGAAATTTCTATCATAAAGCTCATTGCTTTTATGAACCGCTCCAATCATTGTATTTGCGGTCGTACTAAGATCTCTCATCTCAATAGTCGGAATGATTTCATCAGTTTGATTGCCATTTAAAAACAGCCTTAAAGTATTGTTTTGCTTAATGATGACTATATGAATCCATTGATCATAGTCGATAGTAGCCGAAACAAATTCACCGTGTTCAGGCTCTGTATTAAAGTTGTCCCAAAAATCGAATCGTAGTTGCCTCTCATAGTGTCCCAATATGAAATAGCGATTATCAGATGGTGATAGATACTTAGTTACAATTGCCCCTAATTCTACAATCTCTTTCTCTTGAGGTTTAGCCCAAACTGATATAGAATAGCTTTCATTATTGCCTAGAATAAACTCTTCACTGTTACCTACATCTATATAGTCATCCAGACCATCGAAAGAATATGCCGAATTAGGGTTACCGAACCTATCTTCAGTAAGTAGCGGGCCGACTACTTGTCCATTGTGATTATTGCTTACGGAATTGTCAGCGTTACCACTGAAGGGGTAATATGCAAACAAACCGTCGCTCAGGTCCACATTCGAATTACCATTGTCCTGAACATCGAAAAATATTTCCAATGGTTGCGTTTTGAATTCATCAAGTTCGTTTGACGAAAATGTCTTTATAACCTCATCAAAACCATCAGCATTAAATCGTAATTCAATTTCATCATAATCTACCCTAACTCTGATTTGGGTGATCTCATCTTTCAGATCGTAGGTAGTGATCAGCTCGCCATCACCATAATACTCAACACTACCTTCGATTAGCTCAAACCCTGTATTCTCACTAGTAATGCGAAATAGGCTGACCAATACGTCAATGGTGGGCACAATGGTGAATGAAACTGAAGAATAGCCCAACTCTTCGATGGATACGTCACTAGTATCTATGACCTCCACTTCAAAGTTACTTACCTCGTTGGCACCAATAGAGAAATCAATTGGCAGTGAAAAACTGACAAGATCTGAGAGTATGGACGGACCTGTCGGAACAGCATATATCATTTCCGACGAACCATTCAGAACAAAGAACTCAGTTATCTTGTAGTCCCCAACCGGTAGAATAATCGGATCCAAAATAAATTGCTCTCCGGAAACTATAATGTCTATTTCAGCCTCGCTAAGGACTTCCTCACCCAAACTATTTTCGATGGTGATCACTACTCTATCAGGAGTAAAATTGAGCACCCTTCCAACGCTAATGCCGTCACTACTGAAAACAAGTCTTAACTCTCCCGTAGGTTCAGATTCGTTTTCCTCACAGCCGAAAAAAAATCCGACAAAAAAAACCACAACTACTGTCAAAAAAACCTTCGAATTAAGCATAACAATCTGATTAATGATGAGCCATAAAATTATGCTGAAGAATTGGAAGATTAATTATTGAACGACTTTTAAATCACAACTAATCTAAGAGGTCACATGTACCCTCCTTTTATTGGCTCATTAATTCGGCGTAATTAGTCCAAGTGTATTTCCAGCCACGTCCTCAAACCAGGCAAATGATCTGCCATCGGGCAACTTAATAGGACCAATGAGTAACTTACCTCCGTTGGTTTCAACTTGCCTGAGATCTTCTTCCAAGGTATCTGTTTCAATGTAGATATTTACATATTTCTGTGGCTCATCTTCCCCAAGTTTGGTCAGATGACCTGGAATAGCTCCTTCTCGTCCAGTATCAATACTAGCCGAGTTACCAGAGGCGTTGATCTCCCAATTGAAAACCTTCTTATAAAAATCGGCTGTTTTAGGAATATCGCTACATCCAATTTCGAAGTGTACAACTGCTTTTTTCATGGTTTACGATTATTCAATAACTGCTTATTAAGTACCAAGTGAGTGCCCTCCAACAGTGCATCAATGGGTTCCAAAGCTCTATGTTATTATCGTCCAAATCGATGATCCAGCCAAACTAACCATAGTCAAACACCTCCATTTCACCGAACTCAACACCCTCTTTCTTCAATACCTTCATGAACTCCTCCAGATTCTCCTCTCGATAGTTGAGCATATGCTGTCTTTTGCTCGACTCGAGATTGTCATTGTCCTCTTCAAAAATGTAATAGGTGGTATAAACCTATTTATCGGGATCCGTCATGCTTTCTACATCCTAACATACCTGCAGATTGTCCGAATTGCATATCCAGACGCATAGCATACCATGCCTATGGCTTCTGGGATCTTTGCTTTTAAAAATTACTCCGCCTAGTCCTGTTACTCGTTTAACTTTCTGGTTATGATGAGCTATTATCTCTTTTTAGAATCAATGCACTGATCAATGATATGATCACTCCTACCGGCAAAATCTCTAGCAGCGTCATACCCCATCTTATCGGTGCGATTTCATAGAGCTCTGACATTGATTCCATTTCCTCGGTTTTAGAAGTTATTTCCTCCTCTGTTGCTCCATTAGCTCGGGCCTCATCAATTATATAAGTTGAATACTGTTCCATGAAGTCACCAGCAGACGTGTTGAAATATATCTCCCATCCAACTACATAGATAGAGCTGGCTACCAAGGTGATGTAGAGCCCCTGGACAAAAGCCTGTTTGAAACTGATGTAGCCTCCAAGCTGCTTGTCCCGCAAAGACTTGATACCTACGAAAATGGAGATGAGGGAGACAAACATCCCGAGATAACCGAGTATCTCACCAAGTTCGAAATTCATATCCTCCTGCCAGATAGGCAGAGTAGAATAGGTAATGACCGTAATAACAGTACCGGCTACTAATCCATAAACGAGCGCAATACGTCCCATAGTTTTTTCTTCAAAATGAGGTGAAATCTTTGAAAACTCAGGTCACCCGAAAGTATGATTTATCAGTTTTCAACAATCAAATTCATTGATTTGGCTTTTGCCAAAGCTTGCGTCCTTCGACTTACATTGAGCTTTGTATAAATATTGCTCACGTGGGTTTTCACTGTATTTAGAGAAACAAATAGTGTATCAGCAATCTCCTGATTGGTCTGGCCTTTTGCGATAGCAAGCAACACCTCCATCTCTCGGTCACTCAGGAGTTCATTTTCACCACTAAAAACTTGAACCGAAGTATGCGGCTGCTCACCACTCTTCGCAAAAACGTGATAGCCAACCCATAATCCCATACCTAAGAATATCGCTGCGATGATACTCAGATAAAATTCCAAATCGATCCGATAGGAGAAAAAAGAGTATTGGATTAACTTCAAGCCCGCTAGTAAGGCGCTTAACAACAACCCATAGAGTAGCGCTCTTTTTACCATAGAAAGCAGTCTAGTATCAAGTTCAACTTACACAAGGTGTTCAGCCAACTGTATTATGATGCCATCAGAAACATCAATGAATGATATCTCTGACTATACAGGCTACCAAACACTTAGAATTATATTTGACAAAAGATAGAAACAATGAATAAAAGAATAACGATTATAGGTGGTGGAAATCTGGGAGGTTCTATCGCAGAAGGGTTAGTGGCCAGCGAGTTAGTACAGCCTGACTTCATCACAGTAACCCGGCGTAAGCTGCATCTGATCAAGCACCTTACCGATATGCGCATCAACACAATTGATGACAATTTGGAAGCAGTGCAAGGAGCTGATATCGTTATTCTAGCTGTTAAGCCCAAGCAATGCATCAACATAATCAACGAGATAAAACCTAATCTCTCAAAAGAGGCGATCATGGTTTCAGTGGTCACAGGTATCTCTATCAGGGAGATGTCTGATGCCGCTGGTAACGGCATGCCCATATTTCGCGCTATGCCCAACACAGCCATAGCCATACGAGAGTCTATGACTTGTATAGCTACCAACCACAACAGTCAGGAGGATCGTGATCTAGTCGTACAGATATTTGAACAGGTTGGGGATGCCATTATCATAGAAGAAGAATTAATGAATGCCTCTACCGTCTTAGGCGCCTGCGGTATTGCATATGCATTGAGGTTTGTACGAGCAGCTTCGCAAGGTGGTATCGAGATAGGTTTCAGTTCGCGGGTGGCACAAAGAATAGCAGCCCAGACAGTGAAGGGTGCAGCTTCTCTCCTAGCGAAAAACGGCCAGCACCCAGAACATGAAATCGACAAAGTGACTACCCCACAAGGGTGTACAATTGCCGGACTCAACGAGATGGAACATCAAGGTTTTAGTTCATCTTTGATAAAAGGAATCAAAACCAGTTACGAGAAGATTTAGAAGATTAATATAATTGATAATGAGGAAGTTAAGCCAGCTATTGTTACCCCTACTGCTCATCGCTTGTGATAGTGATAGGCCCCAATCGAACAACTCTATTGCATCAATTATTGAAAACTTTCCCTCCTATTCTGGTAAGGCAGAATACGCCGCATCACCATACGTGACAGCCGGAGACAGGCTCTACATGGTGGGTTTTCAAGATGGAAGTTTCCCTGATTACGGTTGGCATGTAGAAGGAGAAATGGCCGGGATCTGGGACCACCCAATTAAACTAATGGACGGGTTCTCCATTGCGTTAGCTGAAGGTGATAATGATCCTGAATGTCTACCAAAGGCATCTAGTTTTATCAATTTCCCGATAGGCAATCAACTCAACTATGAATTGACTGATAAGGCTTTGAAGCTAACACAAACACAGTTTGTGCCTGATGGAGAAGAAGGCATCATCATCGAGTTAGCCATTGAAAACACAGCCAAAGAAGAGAAGAGTTTGTCCATTGGCTTCACGGGCAGAGTGGATTTGACTCCAGTTTGGTTGGCTGAACGCCTTGAAATTGTCGACGGTAAAGATGTAATAAGCTGGGATGGCAATAAGGTGATAGCCAAAGACGCTAACAACTCATGGTTTACCATTTTTGGATCAGATCAAGCAGAGGGCATTTACAAAGAAGGAGCGTTTTGCACTCAAGAGCGAAAGGGACTTGGAGCGGATGCTAGTATTATCAATCAACTGACTATTGCAGGCAAAGAATCTCAAATAATACGATATGTAATTGCCGGCTCCTACCTCAGTCAGGATGATGCCATGGGCACGTTCGACGCTCTACTTCGCAATGGAACTAACCTGGCAAGAGAAAAGGCCGAACGTTTTAATAAAATTCGGACTACAGCCCAGATCAATGTGCCCGACGAAAAGATCATGGAGATGTATGACTGGATAAGATGGAATACTGATTGGCTGATAAGAGAAGTACCTGAGCAAGGACGCGGGCTATCGGCGGGCATTGCGGACTTTCCATGGTGGTTTGGAGCTGACAACTGCTATGCTCTGCAAGGTTTACTATCTACAGGACGTCACGATGAAGTATTAGCTACCGTAGACCTACTTGTTAAGCTCTCAGCGTCAGTCAACGACAATGGTAGGATCATGCATGAAGCGTCAACTAATGGAGTCGTATTTAACCAAGGAAACCTCAATGAAACACCACACTTCATTTGGCTCTTGTGGGAGGTCTACAGGTGGACTGGAGATCGTGCCATGTTGGAGCGTTATTACCCTACTGTAAAAAAAGGACTCGAATGGCTCACTGTTGACCAGGACAAAGACCAAAATGGCTATCCTGATGGGCTTGGCATGATGGAGATCCACGGTCTTCATAGCGAAATGATCGATGTGGTAGTCTACACTCAGCAGGCCTTTGAGTCAGCTGCGAAAATGGCTAAGGAATTGGGTGATGATGAAGCGCGCAGTATATATCGTGATAAGGCCGCAGAACTCAAGACTAAGATCAATACTGACTGGTGGGTTGAAGCTGATAATTCCTACGCAGACTTTCAATCGACCAAAGAGGAAGCTATGGAGCTGATTGAAGCGGCTATCGTCAGATCGGATACTATTGACAAGCCTTGGGCTATTGAGGAGCTTGAAGCACGATTGGAGAGCCTAAGGGATCAAGACATATCAGGAACCGCTCCTTTTGTGGTACATCATAACTGGGTAGTGAATACACCGGTGGAAATGAATATTGCAGAGCCGGAGCAAGCGCAGGCGGCACTTGAAACTGCTAGAAAATACACGAATCGATTTGGTACTTATGTCACCGGCATAGATCGTGATGAAAACAGTGACCAAAGTTCAGGTTGGAAATCGTTCAGCTACGTAGGTGCCGTAATGACGCTACCCACTGGTGTACAAGCGGTGGCAGAAGCCAACTATGGCAATACCCATGAGGTGATCAACTATATGCACATGCTCCACAATTCATTTGGGTACGCCTTGCCGGGAAGCATATATGAAGTATCTCCGGACTATGGACAGATGGTACAGGCTTGGAACATCTACGGAGTGGCTGTTCCTTTGATCAACCATCTTTTTGGCATTAAGCCCATAGCCCATGAAAAGAAGGTCGTCATAGCTCCTGCCCTACCGGAAAACTGGGGAGAAGCCAGCATAAGCAACGTAATCATCGGCAATACAACTTTGGATTTCTCCTACGATCAGAACAGTGACACTCATAGCTATCGCATGAATGTACCTGATGACCAATGGACGACTATGCTGATAGTGCCCGAAGGTCAGAACAAAGTGAAAATTAATGGTGAAATGTATGATATGTCCAAACGCAGTAACCGAAGTGTGATCATTGAATCATCGAAATAAATCCGAATCCTAACCTTTACGGTTGCTGCACCAACTTGGACAGAACTTGTTTAAAAAGTATATTTTTCATTAATTGTTAGGTCAAAGCCCAACTGATTATGATACAGACCATCGATTTTGTCCCTCAAAAGGAAAAGGGGGGACTTTTTAAATCTGATAAGATAGAAGCTTTCAAAGATGTCGTCTCGGCTATGAATGATTGGCGCGCTCAAAATGACGTCAATATCATAAGCATAGAGACTGTGGTACTACCCAATATCCATGATACAGATGAAGAGGGAAGCGAAGATACAGAGTTATGGACTGGTAATGCATCGAGCACGAGCTGGCATCAAATCATCAGGATTTGGTATACTACCAAGGAATAGGTTTACTCCTCCAGCAACCCTAGTCTGATATCCCTTCTACCAAGTTCACGATCATCAGATGTTCTTAAAATTAGTTTTGCCTGTTGACCAGTTAGTCTGTCGAAAACAGCCAGTTTTGGCTCATTGGTTCTAACAGATAGATTACCCCACTCAATGAGGGCGATAACTATCTTATAGAGTTCCTTACCTCTTTCCGTAAGCAGATATTCGGACCTTGATCTCTGTCCATTTTCTCTATACTGACGTGTTAAGAGCACATCGTGCTCGAGCATAGCACGCAGTTTTCTGGTAAGAACAGACTTGGACATCCCAAGATTCTTTCGGAAGTCTTCAAAACGTCGAAATCCAAGGAAGCATTCTCTTACAATCAATAAAGACCAACTATCGCCAATGGCTTCCATCGCTGTGGTGATAGGACAAATATCTCTTTTGTATCCACGCTTTATTAACTCATCCATGACCAAAGATAAAAAACATCCTGAGTTCTTTTTTAAAACCTTGTTTGTTAGATTTGAGTTCTAATAAGAAACCCAGCACATGCTCAGATTTTTTTTCAAAGTATCAGATTACTTGTTTCCCCGTCTTGGTGCCACCCTGGCCTATCGATTTCTGTCTAATCCACAGGTCAGAAAGCTTCGAGACTTTGAAGAGCAGATACTTGATCAAGCAGAGCAACTAGAGGTAGAGTTTCGTCGGTTCACGCTTCATGGCTACCAGTGGGGACGTACAGGCCAGCCTGTTGCTCTTCTCATCCATGGCTGGGAAGGACAAATCGGTAACTTCGGTGCGGTTGTCGACAAGTTCGTTGATAAGGGATACTGTGTAATCGGTTTTGATGGACCAGCACACGGCAAAAGCTCAAAAGGATCCACGACGATGTTCGAGTATGCAGATTTTGTAGAAAGCATTGTGTATCGCTATCAACCTAAAGTCCTTGTCACCCACTCATTTGGCACGGTCTCAGCAGTTTTCATGCTTAACGCAAACAAAGATCTCAATATAGATCAATGGTTCATCATCACTACTCCCAGTGATTTTAAGGACAGGATCAATGTGGTCAAGGATCAAATTGGGATGGGAGATCGCACTCTTGCACAGTTATTGATCAAACTTGAGAAGTCAACCGGTCATAAGATTGATGATATGAATATGAAAGTTATGGCACCTAAGATCAATCAGGTGGATCAGGTACTTATTATTCATTCCAAGACCGATAAGATAACTCCGATTGAAGATGCTCGCACGACACATAAGGCGCTAAGGCATTCAGAATTGATCGAATTAGATGGTCTTGGACACTACAACATTCTCTGGTCGAAAGAAGTCCAGGAGATACTTCAGAGTAGGATCAGAATTGCAAATCCGTTAACACAAGTCTCCTAAGTGTAACAAATACGAGTTTCAGAATGCACAGGGCTATCAACAATAGCCTAAATTTCTCTGGATGCTTTGATCTCGATGTATCGGTTGATCACTGCTATGTTGAGTTGTTCTGGTGAGGTATAAAGTGATAGTATTCCAGCCTGGCTGAGCATTTTCTTCATGGTCAGCTTTTCCATCAACATCTGACGCGCAATGACCTGCTCATAGATCTCTCTTGTAGCATTAGCATTCTGATCAATGAGATCGTCTAGCTCTGTATTGCGAAAGAATATCACTAACAGCAAGTGCTTGTTGGACATTGACTTAAGGTACGGTAGTTGTCGTTCAAGACTACTCGTTGACTCAAAATTAGTGAAGAGCAGTAGTAGGCTTCTTTGATTGATATGGCGCTTTACTGCTATCATCAACTCAGCATAGTCCGGTTCTCCAAAACTGGTCTTTTCACGGTACAGGGCTTCCATGAGCCGATAGGTCTGCCGGGCACCCTTCGCTGCTTTCAGAAAGGTATCTGTATGTTGCTCGAATGTCATCAAACCCACATTGTCGTCTCTTTTCTGAGCAACAGTCATTAAAGCAAGGGAAGCATTGATCGAATGATCCAGCAGCGTCAAACCCTGGAATGGCAGCTTCATGATACGGCTTTTATCTACGATACAATAGACACTCTGAGATCTCTCATCTACAAACTGGTTGACCATTAGCTTACCTGTATGCGCGGTGCTTGACCAATTGATGTGTCTTGGATCATCTCCAGTTACATAATCTTTGATCGTGTCAAACTCAATGCTCTCGCCAATGCGCCTTGTTCGTTTAAGTCCTACCTGGTTGACACGACTGCTGATGGCTTTGAGTTCAATTTGGTCCAAGCCTACAAAAGAAGGATATACTTTGACTGTAGTAGCAGCGGGAGTGTTGATCTTCCTGGTAAGCAACCCAAGTTCTGTATGGACGAGTAAGACAATGCTCCCAAATTTGTAGGCACCCCTCTCCTTAGGCCTAAGTTGATAACTCATCAACTCTACCGAACCAGGTTTTATCCATCTTTGGAGCACAAAATCTCTCATCTGAAATTGAGTCGGCACATGGTCCATGATCTTCACGTGAAGCTTAAGCCCCATATCATTGATCAATTTGAGTGCTACTTCATTCTCATCCCCATTAGAAAAACGCTCAGCCATAGTCCGACTGCAGGTAACTCTACTTCCAGCCTTCATCAGCAGTACACCGTCCAACACTGCAAGGATAATACCCATCCAAAAAATGGCTATCACCGGATGCAAGAGCCATGGTAAAAACTGTGCCGCCAGGGCCAGTACAGAAAGAATACCTCCCAAATAGAGGAGTCTGAGACTTGGGAAATAGCGCATAGCGTCCTATTTGGGCACTTCCACCTGCTGAATAATAGTTTGGCTTACTTCCTCTAGCGTAACACCCTGAAGTTCTGCTTCGGGAGTAAGGATCAGGCGGTGCTGTATCACCGATGGTAGCAGGTATTGAATGTCTTCAGGTGTCACAAAGTCTCTACCTGTAATAGCAGCCATGGCCTTAGAAGCACTTAATAGGTCAATAGCCGCACGCGGCGATGCTCCCAGGGATACAGCACCATTTTGTCGTGTATTTTGTACGAGTTGAGCAATGTAGTCTATCAACTCATCTTTGATCATCACCTTAACGAGTTGATTGCGAAATGAGAGCAACTCTTTACCGGTCACCACCGGTTGCAAAAAATCCAGGTCCGCAAAGTTGCTATTTTGATGGTGTAACCGTAGGATGGCACCTTCCTCTTCGAGATTAGGATAGTCAATCGTGATTTTAAACATAAACCTGTCGAGTTGGGCTTCCGGTAGCCGATAGGTCCCCTCCTGTTCTATCGGATTTTGTGTTGCAATGATCATAAACGGTGATGGCAAGTCATATGCCACACCATCCTGTGTGACTTGCTGCTCCTGCATTACTTCAAAAAGTGCTGCCTGTGTTTTGGCCGGAGCTCTGTTTACTTCATCGATAAGGACTAGGTTAGAAAATATAGGACCTTTCTTGTACTGGAAGTTAGCCTCTCCGGGGTGGAACACCATCGTCCCCAGTATATCGGCCGGCATCAAGTCTGGGGTGAACTGTATACGCTTAAACTCAGTATCTGTCAGCGCACCCAGCAATCTCGCCACCAGTGTCTTGGCTAAACCAGGCGCACCTTCTATTAGCACATGACCCCCGGCAAAATATGCTGTTAAGATCAAGTCAAGAACTTTTTCCTGTCCTATGAGTGCTTTATGCGCTTCAGCTTTGAGTTCGCTGAGCTTATCAGAAAAAGCAGAGAGTTCTATTAGGTTGTTGTCTTCCATGTTGTCTTAATAGCATCAAATTTGCGTATGTATCGATAGAGTTTAGATAAGTCAGTCTCACCAAACGGAGTACCGTCTCCTAGTTGTCTGATAAGCTTAAAAGTATCTGTTACATCTTCTTTCGAGACACCTGTCTTCATAGCAATCTGGCACAGCTTATCATTATCAAATGGTGCTTTGATATAATACTTTTCGTTAAGCGAAGTGTAAAAGAAAGTGACTAGTTTCTTACCAGCAGCCTTGTGATTGGCTTCTCTATGGTAGAGGCCTCCAAGAGTTCGAGCAAACTCTACAGTCGCATTATCATTTGATTCCGGTAGGGGAACCACTGGTGTCTTTCTAAAAGCTCCAAAAAAGATGATCATGGCCAGTGTACCCAAGGCAAGATATACTGACCAACGAAGTGCTGGTTGACTTAAAAAATAGCGAATCGGGGAGCCTGATTCTCTACGGCCAGCTTTGAAATACCTGTTGTAGGAAACCGGCTCATCAGGGATCCTGCTCAGCAATGCACTCAGTAGTTGGTGGTTTTTTTCGAAGAGCAAACCGTAATTGGTAAAGAGGAGCGGCACGGTCGAGATGATCAGTTCTCCTCCATAAGCCTGGGTGGATAATACAACAGGATACTTAATAGACACCAGCACCTCCCAATCCCCGTCAAAATCCGGATCAATGGTCACCTCTCCCAGGTGACCTGGCATGAGGTAATCACCTGATGCATGTACCAAAGTAGTGGTATCCTGTTGCAATAAGTCTAAGTCCAGGTCGTATGCTGACGTCCATAGACCATAACCATACAACCAATCCTCACGATAGTAATCTGCAACAATGAAAATGGTTTTTCCCAACCCCAGCAGTTCTGCAATAGCCGCGGAATCAGCTGATGACGGCCTAAAACTGTTGGTTATGATGAGTTGATGATACTCCTGGTCGTCATCTAACGCAAGCGGAGAATAAGAGACCCTGGGAGGCTCTGTAAAAATGTCGGATAGCCTGTCATACAATAGCTTGCTGCCATACGGATTGGTATCGTTCTCATCAAAAGTAGCGATCCATGTCATGGGTTCTGGAGCGTTATACTCCATGACCGTATAGGCGGTGAAGAGCACACCGATCAATATATAAAGTACCCGCTCTTTAGTCATCTGTCAACTTCTTTCGGAGCGACTCACTTTGGTCTACGAGTTGCGGATCCACTTGTAAGTGTCCGTACCATACTGCCTCAAATATTTCCGATAGGTCTCTAAAGATATCTCGCTCACGACCTGAAAGCTCATATAGATACTCACGAGAAGTCTTCCATGGTGTATAGCTAATGGCCCGCTTCCGGGAGAGTGAATCAAGCGTGCTTAAGTAGGAATAACGGAGTACCTGTTTGAGGTCTCCTTCTTTTTGGGCTACCGCCAATAGATGCTGATAGTCAACCTTGCCTCCGTTACTATCCACGGAAGGGTAAAAGATCTTCCTATCGGAACTTGTGATCACACTACCATAGCGCATTTTCAACACAAAAAAAATGGCCATGCCAAGCCCAAGCAAGAGCACAAGCCTGATCAACCATGTGAGCATAATCTCAGCATTAGGCCCTCCCAGCACTGGTGAAAGCAATTCTAATAACCAACTCATGAGCTGATCCAGTAAGGACCGCTGAGGAATAGCCCGCTGGTAATCATAAAGAGGATCATTCTGATAGGCCTCTATAGCAGCTTGATCAAAGCTGCGCCTGTCATTTGCACAGAGCATGTGAGCGCAAAGCAGGCAACCTATGAATATTAGCTTACTTAATGTTCTCAAAATTGGCGATCTCCTGCTTTAGTCCGCGTCCTTCATGTCTTTCAACAAGATTGAAATACTGAAAAGCCAATGCTATGATGGGAATGATGTAGCAAA
The DNA here is from genome assembly GCA_002435755.1 of Flammeovirgaceae bacterium UBA6059. Lineage (GTDB taxonomy): Bacteria > Bacteroidota > Bacteroidia > Cytophagales > Cyclobacteriaceae > UBA6059. The sequence goes on along the minus strand of DIYH01000040.1, from coordinate 35,011 downwards.
TATAGGTGCCGATCATTGCCAGGGTCACGCCTAAAGCAAAAGTCCATCCTCCAAATGCCTGAGCAATGGCCTCAGGGTCTTCCGGGTTCTGGGCCGCACTTGTGAATGCTTCCCAGAACATCAATGCATAACTAGGCAGGATGAAAATGTAACTCACAGCACCAGCTATGATGGTGGTGATCATCAAAATACCAAAAGTACTCCACCACTTCCCTTTGATGATCTTAAAACTCTTACTGATTGAGGCACCAATTGATGCCTTCTCAAAAAGGTATATTGGGGTCGCCAAGCTTAGTACTATAGCAAGATAAAACCCTGGAATAATAAAAAAGAAGAAGCCCATCGTACTTATAATGCCAATGATCAAGAACAGGCCCATCAAACCGGGAAGTCGACCAAGTGGCTCTGAGTAAAGCTTTCCTACGGTGGGAATAGTATCCTCTTTGCTAACATATGTCATGAATTCATAAATGATCATGAAGAACAGGGCCCCAGCTATCAACGAAACAAGCATCATTCCCAGATAACTAACCAATACCTCAGAGAACCAGGAGTTAAAGACTTCAGGATCATCCATAGCACCAAAACTCATAGCTGTCGCCATATAGTCTTTAATAAAAAAACCTGCCAACAGGGCTGCAGGAAGTATTAATAGTAAAACGGGCACAATAAGGTGCTTGATGTACCTCCTGATATAGACAATAGTAGCATTAATCTTTTGGCCAAAATCACGGATTTTATAGAGTTCAATTTTTTGATCTGACATAACTGCGAAGGTTGGGTAGTATGATTAGGTAAGTAAGCATTAGGGCTAGTGAAGCTAATATGATCAATAACTTGATCGCCAATGGCCACTCGGTATGCCTTGTTAAGAATGACTCAAAGAAGCCGGCTATCACAAAAAACGGAATCAATCCAATGACAATTTTCAAACCGCTTTTCGCTGCATTTTGGAAGGCGTATAATCTTGGGTAGGTACCTGGGAACAATAACCCATTCCCCATGACCAGCCCAGCTCCTCCTGCAATGATAATGGCCGAAATCTCAATCGTACCATGAATCCATATGGTTAGAATGGTCTCATCGAAAATGCCTTGAGAAAAGAACAGATGATGGAAAGTGCCTAGCATCACTCCGTTCTGTAACAAAATCAATCCCGTGCCGACAGAAAAAAGTATCCCAGCCACAAAAGCCAGGAAAGCAACACGGATATTGTTGGTTGTAATCATCGAAAACATTGACCCTTCAGTCATACTTGAATAGACCGCCATAGGGTCCCCCTTCCTGATGTTAATGAGTGTCATGTCCACATACTCGTCACCCAATACCATTCTCGAAAAAGTATCGTCATAAACTGATGAGAGCCATCCAATAAAGACCCCTAAGAGCATGATCGTCAGGGCGTACCCCATTTGTGGATAAGCCTTGCCAAGTTCCGTAGGAAACTCCTTTATCCAAAATTGTATAAAGCGATTAGACTTGACGGGTTTATTGCGGTAGATATGGGTATGCAACTTAAGTACAAGGTTAGATAGATGCTCCTGAAGCTTGCTGTGGGGATACTTTGATCTGGCGTACGCTAAATCCTCTGTTAGATGAACATACATCTTCGTAAGCTCGTCAGCTGGTACCTGAGTGACATCAGCGATCTTCTCCTCAAAGGCCTTCCACTTTTTCTCATTTTGCCTAACGAATATCCCCTGACGCATTATATTTAGATAACGTCAACAAATTAGCCAGCACCTGACTCTTGAGCAAGTTTATCACTAATCAAAACATCGAAATAAATCTGGACCTGGCGAGTCTTGGTGATCGGATTCTCGCGTTCATTATTGATGCTTTGATTATCATCGTTTGTCTGATCGCAGTATTCATTTTGATCAGTCTTGTTGTGAACGAATATTTTACATTCGCCCTTTCTTTAATAACCATACCATTCTTCTTTTATTCTTTGTTGTTCGAATGGTTTGGCAATGGTCAAACCCCAGGTAAGCGCATCCGGAACATCCGTGTTGTCCGGAGCGATGGTACAGCTGCCGGGCCTGCACAATACATTCTCAGGTGGCTACTCAGACCCATCGACTTTGGCATTTACGGTAGTATCGCGGTACTCTCCATTATAGTCACAAAAAACGCACAGCGGCTTGGCGATCTGGTAGCAGGTACCTTGGTTGTCAACTACAAAAACACTTCTACTTCGTTAGAAGATTATACACCCATAGTTAGCCCGGAACTATCCGTAGAAATACAGTTTCCCCAAGTCAAGCAGCTTAGTCATGGCCAGATAGAATTGATCAGAAAAGCACTTATTCACCGGCGTGATGGGTTCGATACTAATGCAGTGGAGCAGATGACTGAGAAGGTAAAAACCCTACTGGGAATAGAGACACAAATGCCGGATGTCAAGTTCCTTTACACGATCATCAAAGACTATGAGAATCTTTCTTAATGGCTCTCTGAACAGTGATAATGGATATCATAGTTTGTATCACGCCTACTAAAGCAACTCAAACTCAGCTTGAAGAACGTCCCGGCTATTGCCACCTATGAATATATGAAAGTCCCCTTCCTCTGCACAATAGCGACCATCTGGCCAGTAGTAAGCCAGATCATCGGTTGATATCTTAAAAGTGATGGTCCGTGTCTCTCCAGCCCTTATCATGACCTTCTCAAAAGCCTTCAGTTCTTTTACGGGTCGGGTAGTGCTACCGTAAAGATCTCGGATGTAGAGTTGAACCACCTCCTCGCCATTCATATTGCTTTTGTTGGTCACATTAACAGAAGCTTTTAATTCCTCCCCACTTCTCAACTGATGACTGCTAAGTGTCAGGTCATTATAACTAAAGATGCTGTAGCTAAGACCAAAACCAAATGGGAACAATGGTTCATTCGGTGCATCTGTATAATGCGACCAAAAGACCTTCCCTGCATCAAAGTCATTAGTGACGGGTCTACCACCATTCTTGTGGTTATAGTAAAGCGGCTCCTGACCTGTATGATACGGAAATGAGACCGGTAACTTACCACTAGGATTGTAGTCTCCAAAAAGTACATCCGCGATTGCGTTACCCGATGCTGATCCACCGAACCAGCTTTCCAGAACGGCAGGTACTATATTCACTACATCCGGAATGACCACTGGTCGACCGTTCATTAAGACCACTATCACATTAGGATTGACCTTTACTATCTCAGCGAGTAGTTCCACCTGATTACCTTTCAGTTGTGTGTCTACCTGGCTTCTCCCCTCACCGGACTGGAAGCAATCTTCACCTATCACCATGACGACCACTTCAGCCTGTCGGGCAATCTGTATCGCATCACTAAAGCCGTTTCTGTTTTGTTCAGAAAATGGCACTTCGTGTATGAAATGGCGCTTCTCTTCCACCAACCTATAACCTTCAGTATAAGTCACCTCCCCAGTAGCAACTTCCCTGATGCCCTCGAGCACGGATACAGCACTATTGGCAGGGGCTTGTGCTCTCCAGCTACCTAACGGAATATCCTTGTGAGCGGCAAGTTGGCCAATGACCGCAATGGAAGCTACATCCTTTGCTATCGGCAACAGGTCATTGTCATTTTTAAGGAGCACCATAGTCTTACGGGCAGCATCTCTCGCTGCGGCAAGATGATCTGCGGTCAGGACGTTTGATGTTGCGCGCTCTTTGTTGCAGTAGCGATAGGGGTCTTCGAACAAACCTAACTCGAATTTGACCTTAAGTATTCTTCTCACGGCATCATCCAGCATAGCCATATCGATGGCACCCTCATCTACCAGAGCATTAAGATGACGTTCGTATTGACGAGAATCCATTTCCATATCACTGCCAGCCATAAATGCTGCTCTGGCAGCTGCCTTCTCATCTTTGACAAAGCCGTGCGTCACTAACTCCCCTACCGAATTAAAATCCGATACAACGAATCCTTCAAAACCCCAGTCTCCCTTTAGGATATCACGTTGAAGTCGGCCATCGGCTGTTACCGGCACGCCGTTTAAGTCATTGAATCCATTCATCACTGAAACAACCCCGGCTTCAACGGCAGCTTTAAATGGCGGAAGCACAATATTGAATAGAGTTTGGTCACTGACGTCAGTCGTATTATAGTCTCTACCTGCCTCAGCAAAACCGTACGCAGCAAAGTGTTTGGCACAAGCTGCCATAGTCAAAGGATCGGACAGATCATCCTGCTGGAACCCTCTTATCCATGCTACAGCCATTACAGAAGTGAGATAAGGGTCTTCACCGCCACCCTCCATGATACGCCCCCAACGCCCATCGCGACTAACATCTATCATTGGTGCAAATGCCCAGTTCAATCCTGATGAAGCTGCTTCTATGGCCGCAATTCTATTGGTTTCATAAGCCACATCACTATCCCAGCTAGCCGTCTGAGCCAACGGTATGGGCATCATTGTTTTATAACCATGGACTACATCATACCCGAAAATCATTGGAATACCCAGTCGACTCTCCTCCACGGCCATCTCCTGTGCTTCACGGATCGCATCTACTGTGAGTACATTGAGCATACCTCCAACTAACCCCTTTTTGATATTGTCAGCTCTCTCTTGCGTACTGTTGTCCTGGGGGACCGGACCTGTAAAATCCCAGGTACCATTGTACAAGTTAAGTTGACCTACCTTTTCGGTAGTCGTCATCAAGGCAAGCAAGTTTTCTACCGACTTGTCCACAATACTTGTTTTTAGAAGTTGGTTAGGTTGAGCATTCCACACACTATTTCGTAGAACAATCACAAAAAAGATTTGGCTTGTCCATCAAACTACTGTCCTAACTATGAAATGGATTCTTGATCAAATCTATACCATAACACTAATATTGATCTGCTTGATCTCCCCGGTTCTATTGAAGAGCTTAGTGGCGTCTTCTGTGGTTAAATGGTTAGCATCAGAAGTTGCTGAACTACCACTAGCGTAATGTACAGTGATGCCCTGACCAGCACCTTTCGTATACATGACCGGCACTTGACAATAGGTAAACGCTAACTGTCCGGCAGATAGATCCAGGCTTTGCTGCTCTCCTTTTACGTCAAAATATGTGAATGTAGAAGCTGAGTCTAAGTATTCTTCTTCACTTAGAAACAAAGGTGCAAAAGCCACTTGACCATCGGACACTCTGACTCCTAGTTCTGCCCATCTGCTGATGATATCCTCCTTCACCTGACCTGTCATGCCAGGCTGCTGCGCGCCTTTATTGCTCGGTGTATGACTGTAAGCATCCGTTGGAAAGCTTCCGTATAGTTTAGGTGATTTGTTGATGCCAATACCCGCCCTGATCTCATAATAGTGATCGACCAGTTTCCACATTTCAGGAGAATTCTTCTCTTCTTCTGAAGCATTCCAAATACACTCCTGTACAGCTAGTAGCAGCTTGGACACCATGTGCCAATAGATGCTACCCAATCCTTCGTATCCGAAAAATGTACCCGACCTACCGGTAAATGACTTATGATCGAACATCTCCTCAAACACCTGTAAATAGGCATCATATTCCTTACTGACCAGATTAGCATGAGGACCTGACTTTAGTTTATCAAGACAGGCCTTGAGGTTGATATTGTTATTGAAAGTACCATTGAAGTGATAGTTGCCTTTAGCGTCCTTCACTAACAGTTCTCTATTACCTTCTTTGATGAGTACTTTAGCAAGTTCTGATTGCTCTACAAACTCATTAGGTATCACATTCCTCTCTAGAAATTTTGGTAGTTCCCGATTGGGGTACAGCATATAGCTGTACTGATCCGGACGGAAAATAGCACTCGACTTTAGCGCGTCTAGTACAGAAAGTGCTTCCTTGAGAGAAAACGTACCCGCTGATAATGCAGCCACCTGACCTTCCAGCATCTCATACAAATAGTCAATCGTCAACTTATTGCTTTCAAAAGAAAGAAGGTTATAGGCATGATACATACCATCCTCGCGCTTGTTGACAGCAATAGACTGATCGATGTATTTCAGAGAAAGATCGAAGAAACTTATCAGATCATCTTTTGATAATTCTTCTTTACTTCCAAAGGCATTATAGACTGCATCACGGTAATGCTCTCCGGCAATACCTAATTCGTCGACAAGTGATTTTCTTACTTCGTCCGAAAATCCTGTTTCAATATGTGCAGCATAAGAGTTAAAGGCTGAATTGATTTTATCAAATAACGCTTTGACCTCTTCATGAACTTTAAAGGAGGACACATTTACCTCACCATATAGTTCTTTAAGGAAAGCTATATTTCTTCGTAAATAGTAGAGTGTCACCATAGACACACCATTACCAACTAATGCATTATTAGCATCATTCCACTCTGGTCGCTGGGTGTTAAGCCAGATTCCAGCTTCTGGGATAAAATTGGAAAGCTTGGCCAATACCATCACTAACAACTTCTCCGTGAGGTTGGCATGAACCAATCCCCCATCTTTAGCGAATACCAGCTTGCCATCAGCACCTACACTAGAAACGCGATCATGGGTGAGGTGCTCTATGTCATCATCCAAGAGTATGGTGTCTTGTGGGTCTTTCACAATATCCGCATATCCTTTGATGCGGTAAGGCACATTCGCATAAACGAACTGGTCTGCAGATAACATTTCATGAATCTGATCAGGGAAATGCTGTACTGAAACTTCAAGCAGTTTTTGCAAATAGATGATCTGGTGATCACCCCAGTATCCGATATATGACCAAGGATCATCCGGCTCGATTACTTCCCAGTCGATTCCATCTCGGCTAATTCTGTATGGATTGTATCCGTCAACCGTGGAAGCATTGACGAACTTGGCAATAATGCTATTGGTATATCCCGGAATAGAGGCAGCTAATGCCTCCCAGTTCTGGAAAATATCTCTCCAGTTACCGGCATACTGTCTATTGACGCCTCCGTCTTCAGTTTTAAGCTCTATCGAGAATCTGTTCCAGGGTCGCGAAGGGTCTCCATGTCTTCTGCTAAACGTCAATGGTAGATATTCCTGGCATATTCTGATAAGGTCAGCATCTCCACTAGCTTGTGCTTTTGCCGAAAGCTCATCCAAGCTTAAGGTGTCAGGTAGTGCATCAAAGAATGAAGCATTATTCGAAAAGACCGGCTTGTTTATTGATTCAGCATATGCTGCTAGGTCATCAGCGTGAATGGTGTATTGCTCTTCAAAAAGACCTCCACGCATGATATTGAATAGAACATTCGAGAAATGCCTCCCACAACTCAGGTCATCTTTGGTCAGTTGGAATCCATCAGCAAGTGCTACTTTCTTGGCCAATGCAACTGTACCATCAGCGATACTTTTACTCACCGCAGCTTCAAGGTTTTCTGGATCTGCTAGTTGCTCCTGTAGTGATACAACAGCGGCATAGTCCTGATTCAGTTCTGATACTGTCATCCAATTCGCGCTAGCGCTTGAAGCCAGGTCAAATTGACTCTGAACAAAGTAGGCGCCTACTTCAGCTTTTACGTCAGTTTCGGTAGTCACCTCTCCTGTTTGTCGGAACTTGTCTAGCTGGAAACTGCTAAGCAGATAATTACTAACATCTAAGCCTATAGACCAGACAGTAGTAGACTTCAGTGCCTCGCTCGGTTCTGCACGGTCTACAATCATAGAGCTTAGCGCAAACATGCCAAGCCCAGTAGTACTATCTAGTTCGTTGCGCTTATAGGCATTGGCGAGATTACTTCTAATGTCCTGTAGCCCACTATTTACACCATACGGCATTACAGACTGTAACCCATCCAATAGATTGACAGAGACTGCATCGCTACCCAAATTCTCGATAGAGGAGCGCTTTACAAAACCATGTGAATCTGAAAACTCCCAGGAATATTGATACTTGAGTTGAAGATCATGGTTGATCTCTTCAAAAATCAGTCGATTGCCCGTGACATTCTTATAAATGTTTCGCTCACAGTTATAAACACCGGAAGTATTCTTAGAGAAGGGTTCCCAAAGTTGCTTGCGTCCTGCGGCACGTTGGGTAATGATGAGCGCTTTATTGCCTACAGTCTCATTGGCGTCCGATATCTTATCATCAGTATAATAAGGAAACAACGCGCTTCCTTCATTCTTACGGCCAGCGCTCAAGCCCCCAGAGCTAGAAATGAATAACCAGTGGTCAGAGTCGCTGACCAAACTGATGAAAAACGGACGCATTCCGTCATAATTGGCAATCTTGTAGAACTTCTCTCCTTCTAGTTCTACGTAAGCTCCAGTAACTTCTTTGGATGAGTCAACCACTGGGCTTTCGCCGATGTATATATTGTTTGCCATAGTTGTATATCGATTTTAGATCAAGTTTTGATCAAGCCACTAAGAAACTCAATCCTTATTTTCTGATCAATACTTTTTCCAGTTCCTCTAGAGATTTCCCTTTGGTTTCGGGTACGTAAGAAATAATGAAAATGAGTCCAACAGCCGCAAAGGCCCCATAGATGAGAAAGGTAACGCTATTGCCAAATGTGTCTAACTCCCAAGGGAAAAACTGCTGGACCAAATAACTTATTGCAGAGTTAATAAAGCCTACAAATGAGATGGCTGCCCCTTTTATGCGAATGGGGAATAGCTCTGAAAACAACACCCACATTACCGGTCCAATGGATATGGCAAACGAGGCAACAAAGCCTAGTATCCCGACCAAAATCAATGTTGGATTCATGTCGATCGACGCTGTAATGAGATCAGACTCATGAGTACCCGCCATCTCATCACCTAGTGCCGTACGTATCGCATTTTTAAAACTTACATCATCGTCAAACTCCTTACCTACTATCGTAGAAATGTCTGACATTACTAGCTCTTTTGGCATGGTCGAAAGTGATGTCTGATCAAGCTTGTAAGTGGCAGATCCAAAGCCATAAGCAAGAAGACTCATACATACTGTGATTCCTGCTAAGCCAACCACAAGTAGTGGTTTTCTACCGAGTTTATCGATGTAAAGTATAGCCAGTACAGTAAAGACCAGATTCGTTATACCTACCAGAATAGCCTGAATGAATGAAGCATCCGTACCGATACCAGACTGCTCGAAAATCATCGGTGCATAAAAGAAGACAGAATTAATACCAGTGATCTGTTGTAGAATGGCCACCACCACACCGATTAAGAGCATGGTGCGATACATAGGTTTGAAAAACTCGGTCAACCCGGCTTCTTCACTGTTCTTATCCAATTCAATACTATCTGCAGCTTCTGTAATCTGCTTCTTGGCGTCTTCCTGATCAGTAAACTGCTGCATAACAGTGAGCGCCTGATCCGTCTGTCCTTTCATGACCAACCACCGCGGGCTCTTAGGTACAAAGAATAGTCCTAAATAGTAGAGCACAGCCGGTAGCAACTCAAGTCCGAGCATCCATCTCCAATTGTACTCATCCAGTTTCAAAGCCTCAGCCCATCCAGCATCTGACTGGCCCCAGCTAAGTATTAGGTAGTTAGTGAAAAAAGCGACCGAAATACCGATGACGATGTTGAGCTGATTAAATGATACCATTCTACCTCTCATGGCAGGCGGTGCAATCTCAGCTATGTACATAGGTGCCAGAATCAATGAGGCTCCTACCCCTAGACCACCGATCATTCGAGCGATCACGAGCGTTAAAAATGACGGAGCTATTGCAGAACCTAGAGCAGAGACGGCATAGAGAATAGCGGCAAACTTTAGCACCGTTCGTCGACCGTATTTGTCACTCAATGGTCCAGACACCATCATCGCTAATGTAGCCGTAAGTGTCAATGAAGCCACCGACCAACCAAGTTCGAGTTTGGTCAAATCAAACTCGGGTTCAATGAACTTTACGACACCCGATATCACAGATGCATCGAAACCCATTAAGAAACCTCCTAATGCTACGATTAATGCAATTCGAGTGATATAGCCGCTTTTCTCGTTCATGGTTTGGGTTGATGGTTATTAGTTGATGGTATCTCGCTAAATCGTTAGTTGCTAGCAGTCTAAACCATCATAGAGAGCTAAAGCTTAGTACTTAAGTTGCTCGTCTTTGTCCCAGATACCCCAGTAGGCGCCTACATCGCCTTCATCTCCTACTTTCCAGGCCTCATCAAATGATGAGAAATAGAAGATATCGATATTGTCTTCTCTAGACCACTTCTGGGTGTTGATGAAATACTTCAAGAAGTTCTCATCAGAAGGTTGAGCTCCATGTGTAGGAGTACCTTGACTTGGCCAGCCAGTTTCCGTGATGATCACTTTCTTTCCCTGACCTGCTGCCATCGCCTGGTAGTACATGTTCTTCATGTACAAAAGCGAATAGTCAATGTGACAACCTTCCCAGAATGGATAGCAATTAGCCAGAATGACGTCACAAGCTTCGGTTATTCTAGGCTTGATAGAGAATTCGTAATATGCATCCACATAGCCGACAGGCGTACCAGGTATAGCATCCTTCACTCTATGGATGAATCCTAACAATTCGTCTTCCGAAAGTTCCTTTCTATAAAGTACCTCGTTTCCAACCGCAGCAATGTCAACGTATCCATTCTTGGTCATTTCGATCAGACCAGCTATTTCCTTTTCGTTAACCTCAGGATCTTCGCCTAACCAAGCACCAACCAACGTTTTAAGCCCATATTCCTTCGCAATACGAGCGATCATTTCATTCCCTTCAATACAAGAGAATGAGCGCACCCATTTCGTGTAGGGCTTAATGATCTCCATTCTTCTCCTGATCTGCTCTTCAGTTAATTGATCTCCAGGATTCTGTCCTTCGACATATGCACTGAAGCAAATGCCATGCATGCCAAGTTCAAGATGCTCCTTAAACAGGTCAATTAATTCTTCCGCTGAAAGCTGATTCGTATCTATGCCCGCTAGGGACATCACTTTATTTCCTCTGTATGACATTATTAGTATTAATTAAAATCGAATGGATGTTTAGACAAATTTAAGCTTCTCATCTTTATCCCACAGCCCCCACTTACCACCAACTTCACCTTCATATTCAATTTTCCAGGGTTCGTCAAAGGACGAGAAATAAAAGAGTTTTACATCTTCTTCCTGTGCCCACTTTTGTATTTTGATAAAGAATCTCATGGCGTTTTCATCTGAAGGCACAGCATCGTCCACACTCTTGCCTCCACAGGGCCAACCTGTCTCCGTGATAATCACCTTTTTATCCTTAGCAACTTCCTTCGTAAGCTGATACATGTGTTGGACACTAAAGGCCGACACGTCATTATCAATGCCTTCCCAGAAAGGGTAGCAATTCGCAAGTATCAAATCGCAAGCGTCTACAAGCGAAGGTCGCTCGATGAACTGATAGTAAGCATCGACATAGCCTACCGGAATATTTTCAGGAAGTGCTTCACGTACTTGCTTGATATAGCTAACCACCTGTTCCTCACTCAACTCTCCTCTCATGAGCACCTCATTACCTACAACCGCCACGTCCACGTATCCCTTCTTAGCTAGCTCTATCAGCTTACTGACTTCCTCTTGACTACTTTTCGAATCATTGCCTATCCAGGCACCAACCATGGTTTTGAGACCTTTTTTGTGAGCTACTTCAGGAATCATCTCATTTCCACCAGAGCAAGCAAAAGATCTAACCCATTTAACTGAAGGAGTTACTACCTTCATCCTTCTCTCAATCTGCTCCCGGCTTAGATTATCTGTAATATGTTGTCCTTCTTCATAGGGACTGAAGCACAAACCGTGCATGCCCTGCTCAAACCTAGCGGTGAATAGTTTTATTAGGTCTTCTCTTGATTTGTCCGATAGGTCTATTAGAGGTTTAGGTTCAAAATTCTTGTCAAGCGACATCAGCTTATTGCGCAAATGAGAAGCTGTCCCTTTTTTAGTCACCTTAGATCTGGCTATCGCCTCCCTAATCTCATTAGCTCGCTCTTCATCAATATCATAATTAGACATTATCCAAAGCGCACCAAGCGTACCGAGTATAGGCAGACCTGTGAAGAAATACCTTAAGCCGTCAATGGCACCCGGAGGCTGTTCTGACAGATTACCATCAAATCCAACCAAGATCAAAATCACGCCGCTCAATCCACCAGCAATAGCAAATCCGAACTTCACCATGTACCAATAGATGGCTCCAAATACGCCCTCACGCCTCACACCATGATTTAACTCATCCAGGTCGATGACATCAGCCGTCATACTCATCATCAAGGTGAAGAGACTACCTATCCCAAATGAGTGGAATGGTAAAGCGAACAGGAATAACCAAGGCTTTCCTGGAACAAACAAAAAGAGGAAACTTAGGTAGCCGAAGATGGAAATTGATTGGGATACCATGAATGCCTTCTTCTTACCCATCTTCTTGGACATCCACGCAACTATAGGAATGACAAAGAGCGTGGTAATAGCCGCACCAATAGAACCGAACAAGGTCGGCCAGACATCTGAGCCTTCAGGACCTGTTACTCCACCGAACAAATACCAAACGATGATGAAAAATGAGAATCCGGATATCGTCATAAAGGCGTTATACACCAGAAAAGTAGAGAAGCACAGCTGACGAAATGGCTTAGACTGAAAGGCTTGAACAAATCCAATCCATATCTTCTTTAGGCTATTGCCAATACCACTGATATTGAGCGGTTCATAATCCTCATTCAATGTGGACTTACTTGGTATAAATAAACCCGGAACCATTGCACAAAAGGTGAATACAACGGCTATTCCTAAAGACAACTGGTGTGTACCAGTCTCAAATGATGGCACGGCCACCTGATCGCCATCCATGATCGGTGGGAAAAGATTAGGATCGTAAATGATTACCCAGATCCAAGGAGCAAGTACCCAAGCCAACTGACCGATCAGCTGAGCAGTCGCCATGATGTTCGTACGCTCATGAAAATCGTCACTCATTTCATAGCCCATGGCTACATAAGGCACACTGAAAATCGTCAGACCCAGGTAAAAGACAAACGACCAACCAAAGAAGTGCCAGAAATTTTGATAAAGTGTATTTGATGCAGAAAGCTGCCACATGATTGCGAAGGCAGCACCCATAACGAAGGCTCCAATGATTACATATTGGCGTCTACGCCCCCATTTCGATTTAGTGTTGTCAGATATAAATCCCATAATGGGATCTGTAATGGAATCTGAAAGACGCGGCAAGAAGTAGACGAGCGAATACATCCACCCAGGAAACCCTAAATTTTGCACCAGTACGGCCATGAAAATACCTAAAGCCGCAGGGAACATTTGATTGGCTAACATGCCAATACCAAATGCGAATTTCTGTCCAAATGGTACCTTTTGGTGGGATGAAGTTTGGGTCACGTTGGGTTGGTTGTTTTAGGTTGATTAAAAATTAGAATACACCTCTGCAATTCTTCCTTAAGAAGACACTCACCTTATCTACCTCTGTAGCGCCAGAGGGAATTTCATTATCAGCCAGACCTGGATAGGAACCTTGGTCTTTCCAATCTTCAATGGTCGAACTAAAAAACTCAGAAGCTGAAGCGTCGGTCTCGTACACAATAAGTTCATATTTCTCGCCTAAGTCACCCCCAAACCTCGTGACTACCTGCCATTCACCATCTCTCTTGTAAGAGGTATTGGTATGGTCAGATTGCGGATAGTATTTATTATCGGTAGGTTTTAATACCACCCAGATATCTTTCTCATGCCCTTCAGGATATACTCCCATCGAAAGAATCCTGCAATCAACAGAATCAGCTTCAAGCGGTGAGATCACCTTCACAGCGTCTACTGGACCCTCAATCTCCATTTTATTGCCTCTGGAGATTTGTTCCATCTGGCTACTTACATAGCTGACGTCAGAAGTATAGCTTCCGAATATGATCATAAGTACACCTAGTATACCTAGCGGAATACCCGCCTTATGACTGATGAGACCATTTGATTCTTTTTTGCCAAGTGCACTTAGGACTGCTATAAGTATCAGAACAACCCCGACTAGTATGATAAAAAGTTTTGCTGACATTTTTTTGGTTGTTTAGTACTACTTAATCACAAGGCGCCTCTTCGAGATTCCAATTCTGCCTTAATCGATTTGGCTTTTTCTTCCGACAAGCTATAATTCCACATGACCGCAATAGCCAGAGCAGCAGTTACCGATGGAATAATTATATCTGCGATTCTCAATTGAGTGAGCGTTTCAGCTGTTTGAGTAGCCGCATTTCCATCAAAACCTACCCATGACAATACAGCTCCGCCAACGATGAGCGCAAGTGCTTGCCCAAGCTTCACCGTCCACCAGTATATTGCTCCGAAGGTACCTTCCTTACGGGGCATTCCATTCTCCAATTCATCTAAGTCACAAATATCAGCTGTCATACTCATCATCAACGTGAATAGACATCCCAAACCAAAAGCCATTAGCGGTAGCGGAAAAAACATAAGAAGTGGATTATCAGGGTTGAAGCCCCACCATTTTAGGCCATAACCTACAATTGAAATCGCGGTGGAAATGATGAATGAATTCTTCTTTCCCCATTTGTTTGCCATCCATGATACAATTGGGATAACAAAGAATGCTGTAATAATCGCAAGAATGGTAGAAAACCAAGCCGGCCATGTGCCGGCTGCAGCATAGTCTCCATTGAACAGGTAAAAGAGAATGATGAAGAAACTAAATGATGCCACAATTTGAAAGCCATTAAATACCAGGAACGTCGCACCACACAATCTCAAAAATGGCTTGTGGCGGAACACTTCTACAATACCTTGAAAGAGCTTACTAAAGATATTGACCAACTCCTTTAGCGATATTTCTTGACGATTCTCGATTTTACTGGAATCAATACCCTGACAGAATATTGCTGGCAAGACACCAAAAACGATGGCGATCACACCGACGATAATCGAGAGTTGCCTTACACCTTCTGCTTGGGTGGCGAATAAGCTTTCATCAGCAATCAGTACCCAAAACCAGGGTACAACCATCCAAGCTACCTGCCCGACAATATTGGCTAAACCCATTAATCTCGTGCGCTCATTGTAGTCGGATGTCATCTCATAGCCTAATCCAATAAGCGGCGTGGAAAACATCGTATTTGCGAGGATAAAGACGGCAGATATGATCAGGAAATACCAAAAATTGTAATCCTGCGAGTTATTCTCGTCCATTTGCCAAAGCAAAATGAACAAAAGACCCGTTAGAATAGCACCAACAAAAATGAAAGGTCTACGTCTTCCCCACTTAGTATTGGTGTTATCAGAAATGTAACCCATAATAGGGTCTGAAACGGCATCAACTATTCTTGGTAATCCTCCCAGCAATCCCGCCAAAAAGGGGTCCATACCAAACGCGGTAAGGAGAAAGAACATGAAAATGGCCAGGGCTCCAGGCATCAAGTTATTGACCAGGTGCCCCGATCCAAAAGCAGCCTTCTGGATAAAAGGTACTTTGTCCTTAGCCCCTGTGGTGATCTCTGACATGGCGATTAGATTTGGTTAGGAATAATTACCGTCTGGATAGCCTGGCCACTTACTGAGAAGTCAGCTTTTTGACCTGCAAGCTCAAGTTGTATTGACTTTTGGTCGGCTCCTTGATTGAGAATGACCACAGCTATTGACCCGTCCGTATTTTGAGCGGCGGTAATCAATAACTCGTCATCACCATTGTCAACTCCTATTACTTCGGCATCCGGTCGGACAAACTTGCTAAAATGAGCAAGCGTATAATAGATCGGGGTAAAATAAACCTCATCTGCTTCTGGGTCCACAATCACTGGTGCCACGCACCAGTTCTTGAACCAGTTTGGTCCCCCTTGACGGTCAAGCACCATATTCCAATCGACCCATCCATCGACCCAGTTATTCATGCAACCAATGATATCACGAGCGTAGCGATATACAGGTACATATTTGGGATGCATGTGCTTATCTTCTTCTGGTGCCCAATCCCAGCCCCAGTCAGTTCCTTCCTTGCTCCAGTACCATGCATCATCTTGCCAGTGAGGCACTTCAGCATCTACACAAGCTTCTGTTTGGATGAGGTGCTTGTCTGGTGCTTTAGCATGCGCATTCTGAAGTTCTTCAGGGAACACTTCGAAGGTACTTGCATACCAGTGAATGGCAGTTCCTGCATAGTACTCGGATGATTCTTCAGATGCATACATCACATCTACCCATTCACTCAGATGTTCCCTATTTTGATCGTATCCGAGAATCTTCACATCTCCTTTACCCTCTTTCTCTAAAGTAGGCCCCATGTGATTCATGACGAATTCTGTCATCTCCTCAGGGGTAAAATGCATACTTTCCCAGTTACTATCATTACCCAGCGGTTCATTCTCTACTGTTAATCCCCAGATATCGATACCTTGTTCTTTGTAAGCATCAATGTATTTCGAAAAGTACATTGCCCATACGTCATAGTATTCCGGTAGGAGCTTACCACCCGTCCAGGCCTTGTTATCCTTCATCCAAGGCGGTGCTGTCCAGGGAGACGAGATGATTCTGAACCCGTCTTTTGAGGTGGCTTGCGCATCCTTAATCATCGGGATGATATCATCCATGTCTGGCTCTACCGAGAAACTGGCTAATTCCGTATCATCATCCTCGACATAGGCATACTGCGACAATGAAAAGTCGCAAGAGTTAATATGTGTTCTGGTCAACGAGTAATTGGCTCCCTCCTCACTGAAATAAGCGTCAATGATTTTTTTGCGATTCTCATCGCCCAATTGATTGAGTAGATAAGCAGTTGACTCTGTAAAAGAACCACCAAACCCAGTGATCTTCTGAAACTTCTGATCCGGAGAAAGCTTGACAGCTATCGGATTCTCAGCCTTCTCAAATTGATCGATTTTATTGAGTTTATTACCACTAGCTGAAGTCTCATATACTTCTATTGGCAATTGTGGAACAGGTTTCTCACATGCAGAAAGCATAATGATGAAAAGGGTTAGGTAGGTGGTGGTTTTGAGCATAAAAGTAGGGTTTAAGGGGTGGCTGCTAATTCCAACTGACTCGTCGGAAGTGCCACGTCAGTCATAAGCTTCTCCAGATCACCATCATACGTCTTGGTGATAGGATTTCCATTTCTGGTAAGTCCATCGAATGCACCTTCGTCAACCATCGACCAAAGTGCATGCTTAGCCTTACCGTCTACCGTGAATAGACCAAAGTGATTCTCTGAACCACCAGGGTTATGGGAATCCTTCCAGGGTTCATCAAATGCCTCAAAATAAAAACATGAAATGCCCGCTTCATTTGTCCATTCACGCATCAATCTATGGTAGACTGCTTCCTTATATTCGTCAGAAGCTCGCGACCCGGTAATACCGTAATGTCTGTTTTTTGCATCGAAGCTTGCCCAGCCGGTCTCTCCAATGTGAAATGGCTTATCGACACCCAATCCATTGACGTATGCTCTGACACTATCATATTGTGCTTGAGCATATTCCAAAGATCGTTGCATCAAGGCTTCTACCTTTTCAGCTTCTGACAAACCAGTCTCCTCTTCGGTAAAACCCCAGAAAACTGGGTTGTAGTGGGTATCGTGCATGGGGTAAGTATGCAGTGAAATGAAGTCAACAGCCTTGATTAGATTGTTCAAGTCCTCAACATGGTACTCATCCGAGCCACCGCCCCACGAGGCAAAATTATCAGAACTGGTAATCCATACATCCTGATTAAGTCTTCCAGAAGCTTTCTGATCCTGGAGGTAATTGACCCATTTGAGTATCACTGATGGTTGTACGAAATAGGAAGTTGCCCATTTTACCATGGCCTCATTTCCTACCGCAATGATTTTGATGATATCCGGATACTGATTCGCATATGCAATGGCTCGCTCTATCTCGGCGGCATTGTCTGGACTCTCCTGATTGTGGTCAGGTGGTAATTCCGTCCATGCATTAAGACAATCGATCCATGCCCCTAGCATCACATACATTTCAAAAGATGGGTCCTCCTGCTTCAACTCGGAGATTGCTTTCAAAATATTGGGCGCTTGAGCGAGTTGTAAATTGTAAGTCCGCAACAGCTTGATTCCCATAGCCGACAGAATCCGTAAATCATCCTTAAGCTCATCTAAAGTAGGTTGTATATCTCGCGTATTTTGGCGGTATCCGCCATAAGACATAGCCTGATATTCAGGATTACCCAAAATGATTTCTGCTGTTACTTTCTTTTCAACTTCCATTACTTGTTTATCCACTTGTTTCATTTGACAAGATGAAACTAGACCTATGATGATTGTTATTAATATGCTAAAGTGTTTCTTCATTCCTATTTCTTTAAATAAGATATTAAAGAAGCCTTGCTAGACTTAACAATTTGAAAATGTCATTCATAGAAAACATAAATCATTAAGTCAATTAGAATGTATAATATCTGACGTAATCAATGGTCATCTTTTGTGGGAACGGTGTTTGCGGTGAAGGAAATCCCACATAAGTACCTCCCACAGCTACATTGAAAATGATGAAAAAGTCATGATCATATACCCACTCACCAGTGACATCATCTGGGGTAAGTCTTTGATATAATTGGTCATTCACGAAGAAATCAATAAAATCAGGACCCCAGTCGACAGCATAGACAAAGAAGTCTGAATCGAATCTATCATTTTCCAATTCAAAATCAGCACCGATTGAAGCCCCACCTGAATAACCGGGACCATGCAGAGTACCAGCAATCTCGCTAGGCTCTTGTCCTCTCAACTCCATAACATCTATCTCGCCACATTGCGGCCAGCCCACCTCATCAATGTTTCCACCGAGAAGCCAAAACGCCGGCCAAATACCTGGGCCATATGGTGTCTTCAACCTTGCCTCAAAACGTCCGTAGGTTCTTTCAAACAAACCTTGGGTTTTGATACGGGCAGATGTGTAATTGAACCCATCGCGCAAAGCAGTTATGACTAGGTTACCATTACCATCTAAGGATACATTTTCTGGCAGGTCAGTATAGACCTGAAGTTCGTTGTTACCCCAGCCTCCGCCACCGAGATCATACGTCCAATTTGCGGAATTAGGAGATTCTCCTGCGGCTCCTTCAAAATCATCCTCCCACTGAAGAGTGTATGTCCGATTTAGCTCTTCTGCACTGTCACAGGAGAAAAGTACGCCTGTGACAACCATTACCAATAACAGATTCCTCATTATCATCATTATATTCATTACTCAGCTTGTTGAATTATTTTCTACTAACCAATACATACAGTTGATCAGTTAGCCTTAAGAGACACATTGTCAATCACCACTACCCCGACATCTGCCCCTAAATCAAAAAGAATCCTTGAGTTCGCACTGCCAAATTCAGCAGCTGAAAGCGTCAAGGAAAAGTTTTGAGATACTTCAGTAAGGGTCAATTCCTGCGTGGAATTTGTAAACGGCTGCTCATTTAGCCCAATACCTGCTATAATGGTTCGAGTAGTTCCTTCACCAGTAGATGCATCGAATGACAAAGTGTAGACTGAGCCTTGCGTTATCTCTACTTGCTGGCTAAGATTCACAGCAAAGGCATTACCAGCAACTTCTACATTAGCAAAGAAAAAACTATTATCTCCTGCAGTTTGTACTTCCGGAACTCCTGTTCCAAAATTGGTAAACCATGGATCAGTCCCACCTTCAAAATCTCCGTTCACCGCGAGCTCCGATGGAGTCGGGTCTGGATCAGGGTCAGGATCTGGAGTTGTCCCTCCTCCCGAATCACCTTGAAGAGAAACATTATCAATCACTACTACACCAACATCCGCGCCCATATCAAATAGTACTCGAGAATTACTACCACCAAAATCCGCTGCTGTCAGCATTAAAGTGAAAGTCTGAGAGGTTTCGGTCAAGGTGACTTCCTGAGTAGCATTGCTAAAAGGTGCTTCATTAAGCCCAATACCTGCTATTATTGAACGAGTAGTACCCTCTCCGGTCGAGGCTTCAAAAGTCAAAGTATACACAGAACCCTGAGTTACCTCAACTGGCTGACTTAAGTTAACAGCAAATGCATCACCGGCACTTTCGACATTGGCGAAAAAGAAACTATTATCCCCTCCCATCTGAATTTCAGGCACTCCAGTTCCAAAGTTTGTAAACCACGGATCAGTACCATTCTCAAAGTCACCATTAGTTAATAATTCCACAGGGCCTTGAACATCGCCAGCGTTGAAATTTACACGGTATGTATTTGTGCTCGTACCGTCTCGACCAGTAACTACAACCAAGGTAGTGCCCGGAATAGCTGATGCATCAGTAATTGTAACAGTCGCCTCTGGATCATTGGCAGTAGCAGTGACCATAGGAACGACAGTGGTTCCATCTGGCAGATCAATAGTGTAGTTGGTTGTAGCTGAAGAAAAGTCTTCAATGGTAACTCCATCAACCTGCAGATCACTTAATGCAACATCTGCCACATCAGTGAGCAGAAGCTCGATATTGTATGTCTGTGTTGTAACTCCATTAGCTGCAGTGACAGTGATGGTGGTGGTTCCAGGTACAGTTGTAGCCGGAGTGACCGTAACCTGCGCATCTTCATTGCTTGGAATGCCTAATATTGTAGGTGCTACACCGCTGCTAGGCACATTCACTGGATAGGTTAAAATGCCTGAGGCAAAACCATCAATTGACACACCGTCAATAGTAATATCACTCAACGATGCATCTTGGGCCGGACTCTCAGCATAGAAGTATATGTTGTCAAGAATTAAATTGTCGATCTGCTGACTTACCAGAATTAACTGTCCAAGATTCGCTTTATCCCCTAGGCCCTCAAACTCGTCTAACCTGATATCTAGTGAAATCCATTCTCCAGATGTGAATCCTGAACCCTCCAGAAAGAACCTTCCCGCAACATCGTTTCCACCACCGAAAGTAGCGTCACTACCAAGGTCCACGAGACCAATTTCAAGTTGCGCTCCTTCTGTGTCATCAAATGTGAATACATCGAGGTGGATGTGCGTCATTTCCGATGCATCAATAGTAGGATTCGTAAAGGTTGGAATTACAAAGTTGAGATCTGTATAGTAAATAATGTTTTTCCCCGGCGCGGTTTCAACAGCTCCACCTAAAGTGGTTTGTCCATCCGGAATAAAAAAACCATTGAAAAAGTCAACGGGTACATTTTCATACGAATCACTAAAAACAGAAAGCACATTACGAGAATCACGAGTAGGCTCTTCTGCTTCACTAATTGTCTGTATGGTTAATGAACCAGTCGCGTCTATATCACCCATTTTAGCTGTGATCGTAGTAGTCCCCTCTCCTACGACAGTTAATGTAGACCCAGCGGTAGAAACAACCCCGGGCTCAGAAGGCTCGTAATCAAAAAATGCCGATGTGGTAGTAAGAGCTTGATCAATGCCATTTGGTAAGTTAAAAGAAACGTTCACACCTGTGACCTCAAGTACCTGCCCTACAAATGCTGCAACTACAGCATCTTCACCATTCTGAATTTCGGCCATTGGTTGGCCTATTGTACCAAGGTTCTCAAACTTGACCTCATCCAACCAAAAAGTATATCCCTTTTTTGTACCGCCATTTGGGTTTTCCGGGAAACAGTCTCCCTCCCCACTCGGGCACACTCCAGGCGCAGCAAACCACATCATACCTTTTTCATTGACCAGCTTTGATGGGTCTGGTATTGGTATTATGTACTGCTTCCAATTAGTAGTTAGCTTGACGCCAGGCACGGCGGTTTGGTACTGATTACCTACAGCGTTTACTCCAAAACCAAACTCATTAAGGGTAGCTGACTCAGAAGCTCTCGCCCAAAAGGTGAGCGCATTATACTGAGTGAGGTTGCGGCCAAAACCGTCTATGATGAAAGTCGCACCCGCAAAGCTTCCGCCAGGATCATCGGCATCAGGTACATCGATTCTGATCGATGACGTACCAATGTACCCTTCCGTCTGATCTACGGTAAAAACATCAGGTTTCGCTCCTCCATCGATGAACGGAAAAAAGAAGTTAGTCCCTAGTCCAACGAAGCTATCATTAGTATAAATATCACCAGCAGTAGGGTATGATGCCTCCGGTAGTTCGTCCTCATCTCTATTACAGCCAATAAAAAGAGTACTTAAAATAACTCCAAGAACGGCAACAGTGAGTTTCTTATATATTCTTAAGTTCTTCATTTCTTCTTCCTATTTTATCTACCAATGTTAATGTGCATGTAGGTTCTAAATTCCCACTCACTACCGTTACCTACTCCTATCGGAACAACCTGATCTTGGTAGATATACCTTGGAGAAAACTCATCCAATGATCGCCAGGTAAATCTCAGTCCCATTTGAGTACTTGGGAGGATAAACCAGTCAGGCTTACCAGCTGTGATAGAAACGTCTGCCATCACCTGTAAAGGGAATGTTAGGTTAAAATCTTTATGATAATCAAATGGTCCCCAGTCATTTATGTCTAACTCGGCAATGAGTTTTAGTTGTTTATAGATCATGCGAACATTACCACCGTAGCGTTCAATAACACGATCATCAGGTCCATTCGCCTGTCCATTGCCACCATAAAGATTGGCTACTATACCTAACTCAGGGTTAACTTTGGATACAATCCTTGTATAGACCTCCCATATATCTTGTGCTGGTGGAGCAGAAGGCGCGGGAGTAGGTACACGACTGGTGCCAGGAAAAATAATGGCTGCATCCATATTAGTAGGTTGGTTTCTATAGACAAACCCTAAGCTAGCTGCCAATGAAGCATCCTCTGCACGATCATTGTCCCACTCGTACATCCATGTACCCGGTGTTGGGTCGAATGTTAACAATATTTCACCAGCTGTCATTTCTCTGTTGGCCCTTACCACGAAAGGATCATCCAAGATATTTCTTGCCCTGGCAGGTGCCGGAGCATCCAGTGGAATAGCATCGACCAATGGTCTTTGCCATAAGAAGTTTGGTGCTATCTGCCAGTTGCCCATAGTATAGGCAAAACCAGCGAGGAAGTTGTTTTGGTTACCACTTCCACTATCCTTCAATCTCCAACCAGTAAATGTTTGAGTCTGATCAGCACCTCCGCCGGCTACTAATCCCATAGAGGCACCTTGTGCATATGCATTTAACTTACCTTTCTGATAAGTTACCTTAAACTTACCACCCCATGTATCTTCAGGATTGACCTGATCAGTAAACACCGCGGCACTATTTCCTTCACCTCTTACTACCTGGAACTCTCGATCTACAAGTGGGGAACCGCCCCACATACCTCCAACTTCTACACCAATATGCCCAAACTCTCTTTTGGCATAAAGAGTAGCCCTTCTTGTTCTTGGGACTGGTATCGCAATCGAACTGATTGCAGCTCCAGGCTCATCAAGATCCTCATGAAATATTGCAGTTACATCATATTTTCCAACATGTTTACGGTACTTGAGTAGCATTGCGGGGTTTGCACCCCACCACAACTCAGGACCAAAAGCTACTTTAAGACCTTCGAATTGTTTCTTCCCTTCTACTTCGATACCATGAGGAGCAAAACCATTATATAAATCAATGTTTGGTCCATAGTTCGCTTCTGGATAAACACCAAAGAAGTCACCTTCATACCCCCAGTGATAGTGCCCGGTTCTATAGAAATAATCAAGATTGAAATATTCATGAGTCCAGCTTGCTTCTGATTGATAAAGCTGTACTCGGTTAGGCGATAATTGTAGATTCTGACCTCCTCCAGGAGATACAGTCAGTACTGCCTGACTCAGCCCGCGATTCTCGTAGAAAATCTCATTTATTGGATTTACGGGTACGTTACCCAGGATGTTGAAAGATACGTTCGCCCTAATACTCTCATCGGGCTTAGCCTCAAAACCAACGAATATAGATTCCATACGGTCAAAGCCAGTTCGTGCAGGAAGTTGCAAGGGTTGAGTTGGATCTTGTACATCAGGTGTAGTGAGCAGATCACCACCTGTAGTGAACGTCGTTAACTCCGCTCTTAGCTCGCTGACCCTTACCTTTGCGCTAGCACCTCCTCCAAGTGCGGCTTTGTCTCCTCTGGCTTTGAGTACAGCATCCATCAGATTGACTTTGGAGAAATGCTCTTCGATAGACGCAAGCGTTACTCCTTCAATCATTGGGTTGAATGAATGCACTTCCTTTAATGCGTAGTATGCTGCGCGGGGAAATAGATCATAAAGACCTCTAGTATTAGTTGGCCCTTTAGCACAGATACCAAACCATTCCTCGTTCATGTTATTGGCACCTTCGGCCAAGTCTCTTGCGTAACCACCATTGGCCCATGAAGCGTTGTTGTCATGAACATCAAGGTTCTTAGTCTGACCAAACTTCCACCAACCATCACTGAACTGGAAAGTGTAGCCACCAATAGAGTTACCTGCTTTGCCCAAACCATAAGCATTATTATAGATGTCCCGCCAGTTCTCAACCATGTAATAAGCTTGAGATTCCTGATCCTCAGTATTCTCGATGGCATTGAAAGCATCGGCACCAAACTCTGTAAACATAATTGGCTTACCGTACACTTCTTTGACCTTCTCAAAAGCACCACCGAAAGAAGCACCTCGATACATGTTGGTACCATAGATATCAACGTCGGTACATTCCTCTGCTACTATATCAAGAAAAAGAACATCACCATTGCAGATGGCAACAGGGTGAGATGAGTCTATACCTTTCATGGCAACAGCTGCATCGTTCATCAGCTTATACATAGGTCTGCCCCTGTTTTCACCTACGGCTCTTAACTGTTCTTCTCCTTCCGGAAAGTCTTCAGTTTCTGCTCCAGCCCAGAATAGTCCATAGTTATTCTCGTTACCCAACAAATACAGCAAAAGACCTGGGGTGTTTTTGTAGACCTCTGCCAGTTCTTTCACCTCAGACATCAACAACTCTTGTGTAGCCGGATTAGAATAATCTGTAATTGCTACCCAAGCTCCATCAATGGTCAATCCGTATCGACCAAATGAATGATTGAGCATAGTATAGATCCCATACTTTTCATAGATGTACTGGATCCATTTTGGAGGTACCCCAGTATACATCCTTACAGAGTTCACTCCCATATTACTCAGCAGAGACATTTCTCTATCTAATGCTGCCTGGATCAGGTCTTCCGTCTGGTTCCATAGGCTGTATGAAAAATTGGTACCTATCGGAAAGTAATCCCAGTTCATACCGTTGATCATCATCTCACTGCCGTCAACAAGCAGTTTGCTTCCTTGCGCATCATTGACTACACTCACCTTTTGGCTTTGTGCATACACAATAGATGAAGCAAGGGTGATAATTACTAAGAGTATAGTTTTTCTCATAATATATGTGTGTTAGGCTAATGGTGAACTAGCCAACATCCTCGGTAGCCGAGGATATTGGTTAGTGCCATGCGTATTCTTAGTTATCGTTTGATGAATTTACCTGACCAGGTTCCATTCCTAGTACTGATCATGACTACATGCAGGCCTTGACTGAGTTGATCAACCCGGACCATTATTCGAGCATTTTCTATCTCAAAGTTTGGAATGATCTGGCGACCTGACATACTAGTGATACTCAACTCAAACTGCTCAAGTATTGGAGCTGGCATATCGATGTATAAGTCTCTTTCTACAGTACTTGGATAGAGTAGAATAGCGTTAAGCAGTTCGTCATCGATTCCGGTAGCTATGTTTATTCCAATGTTATCTCCATCAATAAGACCTGTATAATAAGCCTGTCTGCCTTCTTCCACAGAGACTTCTGAAGTCACTCTTCCGACTCCAGGCACATCTACGATGAGGTTATAATCACCAGTAGGTAAGCCAATGAATTGAACATAGCCATTTTCATCGGTCACGCCATCAGCAATGTACTCGCCTTGCTGAGTTTGAAGTATCACCACTACACCAGAGAGTACTTCACCGTCAGTGTTATTACCCTCAAGCACTCTTGATCCTCCACCTGTCACTGATCTTGTGTTGAAGTTCAGCGTACCTCCTGTCTCCTTATCTAGGAATTGAAGTGCAGGTGTTGGTTTATCGACCATAGCGATCTTGAGGCCACCTATGGTGGTGTTCACTTCCAATATAGCTACAGGTGCATCAGGATCAATAACTGTCGATACGTCTCCGTATACGGTCGTTACATAATCAGGTGATTCTGAAGTTACATATAAATAGTAGTTGCCGGTCGGTACAAAAGAGAAGGCAAATCCACCATTTGGTGTAAGGTCGGAGCTAAAGACGTTGTTGATATTATCAACATCAAACATCACAGCCCTTCCTTGAGTAAATGGATTGCCATCAGCGGTCGCAGAACCCGCTATATCGTGCAGAATCTCTACGTCAGAACCAACTACTGTAATATCCAACGTCGCAGTGGCTGTTCCATTGATATCGTCCTTCGCTGTAACTTCAATCGTAGATGTTCCTATGGAGATGGCGGTAATTGTCATCACTGTACCATCGATTGACACAGTTAGCACCTCATCTCGCAGATTGGTAAATGAGTAGGTCAGCTGAAGGTTTTCAGGATCAGCAAAGTTGTTTGACAGATCTACGGTAATTGTGTTGTTCAATTCCATACTTCTATCTATCAAAGGAGCTGTCACAATAGGAGCTTTGTTGTCAGAAACCTCAAAGACAACACGATATTCATTCGTCATTTGTCCATCTTCTGACGTCACCGATATTAGTGCTGCGACATCCAATGCGCTAGCTTGGGTAATAGCAAGTTGAGCATTCTCATCTGTTAACACCGCATCCACGGCAGGGACAATAGTGGTCCCTTCTGAAAGCACAATTGTATAATCAAACTTGGATGGCTCAAATCCAGACACCAGATTACCATCTACCAATAACTCTTTGAGGGTGGCATCCGTACCAGGATCAGCAACTTCAAACGCAATGGTGTAAGTCTTCACTGTCATGCCATCTTCTGCAGTCACAACTACGAATGTGGAGTCCTCAACTGTCTGTGCCAGTTTTATGTCAACTGTGGCACCCTCTACATCATTTGCGGTAGCTGTAGTGGCAGGAATATCCTGGGCGCTGAACGGAAGCGTCACATTGTACAGCAACACTTCTGGTAAGAACCCATCGATTGTCTCGGTACCCAAGCGTAGATCGCTCAATGTGGCATCCGTATTCGGTGCGCTGAAGTCAACAATGTAAGTCTTCTTAGTCACTTCGTCAGCAGCCGTTACCACGATGGTAACCCTACCCGGAAGCTCTGTGATTTGAGTGATGTCAACTGATACATCATCACTATCATTAGAAGCTTTAGCCTTCACAATTGGTGCTGTCGAGCCAAATGGTAACTGAACCATATAAGCTGTATCTATTGGACTAAATCCAGGTATCAGCACATCGTCATCACCATAGGTAATTTCACTCAGAGTGGCATCCTGATTGGCATCAAGTTCCTTAAAAATCACTTGATAAGTCAATTTGATCGTATCGCTTTGAGCGGTGACTACCACTCGTGCGGTATCCGGTAAATCGGTAGCCTGCTCAATTACGAACGTCGCACTATCATTAGATACCGTGACCTCTGTAATTTGAGGAATATTTTGGGTACCAGAAGGCAGTTCAATAGTATAAGTCAAAGAATCAGCTTTGAAACCTGGGATCGATACATCGTCTACCTTGATATCCGTTAATGTCGCATCTTCGCTAGGTGCACCGATCTTGAACTTGACGTAATAGGTATTGGTGTTGTTTTGATCTATAGAGGTTACCACTATCTTGGCTGAGTCAGCAAGGTTTGGTGCCTGAGTGATCTCAACATCAGCTCCTACTGAGTTAGCAGTGGCTGCTACAACAGGGATCTTAGTGGTACCAAACGGTATCTCTACCTCCCAATTCAAAGTACTTCCCTCAAAGTCGTCAATCGGCTCGTCATCCACAGTAATGCTGCTGAGCGTAGCATCCGCACGTGGACTAACTAATGAAATGTCATCCCAGAAAAACTTGCTACCATCACCAGCATTTTCAGGATCAAAAACAAGAACCACTTTAGATAAGAACTCATTGGTGATCAAGTCAGTAAAATCATAGCTAAGCTCCACCCATTGATTAGCAGAAGCTACACTTTCAACAAGTTCGAAACCAATAGTGTTATTAGTAGAATTCTCAAGTCTTAATCGAACATTGATGTTCGCCTTAGGTGAGTATACTTTCATGAAAACTACTTTTCCTGCAGAAAAGTCGATAGGTGCGTCCATTTCAAAGAATGTACCTGCTTCTGCTCCTCCTACTTTTTCAGTTTGGGCAACCCTATCACTTGTATTGATACCAGAAGGGCTTGGGTTGTCTTCAACGGTACCCGGAGCACCACCAAATTCAGTAAAGGCATAAGCAACATCGTCTTCTTCAAATGTTACAGGGAAGGATATAGATTCTGCTGGCGTAAGTGATACATTATCGATAACTACAACTCCGGTTGCAGCTCCCATATCAAAGAAAATTCTATCATCTGTTCCAGCGGCAAAACTTGCAGGTATGACTATACTAAACCTTGTATCTGTACCTGTAAGAACAACCTCACGCGCCTGGGAATTAGCAGGATTAGCAACAGGTCCTATACCAACTACAAGAGATCGTGTTTGTCCGGTACTTGTAGAAGCGTTGAAAGCCAATGTGTAGAACTCATCTGTCTGTAACTGAAGGCCAGTCTGTCTCAAACTAACATCAAATGATTGACCGGCCTGAGCGATATCAGCAAAGTTAAAGCTGTTGCCACCCTCTGTCTGGACATTGAAAGCATTACCCGCCCAAGATTCTTGACCAAATTCGAAATTACCATTTGTAACTAGATTAGGATCATTAGCTACTGACATCTTCACGGTGTAAGTACTCACAGAGGTGCCATTCTGAGCAGTAACCACTATAGTAGCCAGTCCTGGTGCCACGGCAGAAGTCGTTACCACGACCTGTGCATTAGCATCAGATGGTGTTCCTACTACAGCCGGAATAGTATTCGTATTTGCCGGTAATACCAGTGAGTATGTAAAAGTCTGTGGATCAAACCCATTAACTGCATTGCCGCCTACCGTTATAGCTGTCAACACAGAATCCTTACTCGCTTCCGCGATGGTAAAGGCAATCTTATAATCCTGAGTATTTGACTCATCCTCCGATGTAACGGTAATGGTTGTTGTGCCTGGTAGACCTGACGCATCAACTATGGCTACAGTAGCACCATCATCTGTAACGTCTGGTAACCCTTCAAATGTTGGGGTCGCCTGAACAGCAGGTACAGCCCCAGGATCAGTGCCAAACGGTAGAGCAACATCATAGTTCAGTGTCACAGGATCAAAACCTTCAACAGTTTGAAAATCTGGTTGTGCAGCAGTACCAAAATCTACTTGCAGATCGCTGAGTGTAGCATCGCCAGCCTCAGTGGCTATACTGAAGTCAATCTTATAACTCTCGGTGGCCTCACCATCTTCCGCAGTAACAACAATAGTAGTAGTGGCAAAGATATTTTCATCGACAGTGTTAAGCTCCGTGTTGATTACAGGATCCTGAGCATTTTCATCACTTGTTGTTGCTGTTATAGCCGGGATTGTTTCAAGTGTAGATCCTGATGGCAATGTTGCCATGTAATCAAACTTATCAGCAGCAAACTCATCGACGGTGTTATCTCCAATCTTCAAGTCACTCAAGGTTGCATCATCTGACGGATCACCAATAGAAAAGTCAATGGTGTAAGTCTTGGTAGTTTCCCCATCTTCTGCAGTCACCTGTATAGTGGCCATACCATCTATTACATCCGCTTGAGTATCGTCAATCACTGCACTACCACTAGTGGTAGAAGCAGTAACAACAGGCAACTCTGTGGTGCTAAAAGGTAACTCTACCTGATATATCTCTGTCGCAGGATTGAATCCATCTATGGATTCACCATTGACCTTAAGGTCATTCAATGTGGCTAGACTAGATGGAATATTTGCGCCAATTTGTAGTGAGACATCATCTATTACTGCGACTCCAATATCCGCTCCTAGATCGAATAGAACTCTTGAGTTTCCATCGCCACCAAATGCGCCTGCCCCAAATTCACCTGGTCCGAACGCGGTAAGGCTCAAGCTGTATTCTGTTGGAATACTGGTAATGGTCACTACTTCTGTATCACTGTTAAACGGACTACCACTTAGTCCAATACCGGCAACAACCGTTCTGGTCTCACCGTCTGAAGTAGAAGCAGTAAACCTCAAAGTATAGTCTCCATTGGGACTTATCGATAGACCAGTCTGACTAAGATTGACGTCAAATGAGTTGCCTGCGGATTCAACATTAGAGAAGAAGAAACTATTGCCCCCCTCAGTCCTGACATCAGGAGTATTGTCTCCAAAATTGGTTGCCCATGCTGTAGTACCATCTTCGAAATCTCCATTCGTTAGTAGGTTCTCGGTAGATGGGGGTCCATCACCATAGAAATAGATATTATCAATAAACGCCTGACCCACATTTTGCAGATCAATAACGATCTGTTGTACACTTGTTAAATTGTTGAGGTCAGTCAATGGTATGTCATATGTAATCCACTGTCCCTGTGCCATAGAAGGCTGAGAAGTCGATAACAACTGTAGTGTACCCGTGTTGCGCGTACCAGCAAACTGTTCGAGCTTCACTAGAAATCTGCTTGCATCAGTTATATCCTTTGAGAACCATACATCAAAGCTAAAGTTGGTAATCCCCGCAGCAAACAAGTCGAGTGCGCCAGCTTCGCCTAGCTCTATCACCTGGAACGAATTTGCGGCCAAGGTATATCTCAAAACGTCATTATCGACAAAAGTGACCGTATCTATCACAGCGGCTCCATAATTGTCGATCCCTTGATTAGGTACCGTTTCATAACTATCACTGTAGATCGCGAGGACATTGGCAGCATCTTCGGTTGGAGCCGCGGGCGCTGCATTTGGAGGGGTGTCTACAAAGAACTTCACATTGTAAGTGAGCTGCGTAACACCATCCTCGGCAGTAACCACAATTGAAGTAGTCCCCGGCAAAGCTGATGCTGCGTTAGGTACAGCACCAGCTCCGGGAGCCGTTGTTGTTGCAGTTACGGTAGGTATCTGAGTAGTGCCGGCTGGCAATTCAAAACTATAATCAAATAGAGCCGGGTTAAATCCTTCTATGGGTTGAGTGTCAACCTGAATACCACTTAAGGTTGCATCGTTTTGCAACGGAATCTCTTTCTTATAAAAAAGTAAATTGTCGATGTACACCTCAGGCCCAAAATTGACATCAACTACGAACTGCTGAATGTTGCTAAATCCATTCATACCCAGCTCGATAAGCTCTTCTATCGAGAAGTCAAATGTGATCCATTGACCTTGCTTCATTGAAGGGTCAAAATCTTCGGAAATCCTCGTCGTGGTTTGTGAGACTGGTACCCCAATATTCACAGTATTAAAAAGTACAAATGACTCGGGTGTCACTTCGTTGGAGAACCACATATCAAATCTCAGGTTGGTCATTCCCGAAGCAATCATATCTATCTGGTTATCTCCTCCCATCTCTATGATAGCAAAGTTTCCGCCATCTGTATCTGCCTTAGCATATCTCAATACGTTATTACCATTGAGATTCAAGGTGTCCACGTCCGCGGCACCATTATCTCTGAACCTGGTACCCACGCGATCACCATAATTATCGCTCCATACGGCGATAACATTGCCAGCATCAAAAGAAGGTTCTGCCGGAGCAGCCGTTGGTGCTATCGGCACAGGATCATAGAAAATGATATTGTCTAAGTATACCTCTCGCGCATTCACAAGGTCAATGACTAACTGAGTGATGTTGTCGGGTGTATTACCACCAAAAGCAGTTAAGGAGGCTAGGGAGAAGTCATAGGTCAACCATTGTCCCTGAATCATCTCCGGGTCGGAAGAAGGCGTTATTCTTATCTCTCCGTCGGTGTTATTAGGGAAAACACCATCGACTACTTTGAAAACAAACTCGCTATCAGGATCCAGATCTTTCGAGAACCACACATCAAAGCGTACTCTTGACAAGCTGTTACCATCCGCATCAACAGCGGATCCTAATTGTACCCCTCTGAACTTACCTTCTCCTGCACTTTCATTTTCATAATACCTTAGCACTTTCTTGCTATCAGCAACTGTCACTTCCTCAAAGTTCGCAGCTCCAAATTCCGCGAAGTTGGTAGATCCAAGGTCGGTATAAGTATTACTGAATACAGATACCACATTGACCTCCAAATTAAGAGGGGTTGACGCAGCGGCTGTCGGAGCAGTTGTGGGATTTTCAACAGTGAAATTAATCTTGTACGTTCGGTTGTCAGAGTTATCTTGACTTGTCACCGCAATCGTAGTTGTTGTCGGAAATGGTAAACTACCAGGCGTAATTACTATGTTCTCAGATGGGAGATTGGTGTTGGTCGCACTAGCAGTAACCGTGGGGACCACCATGGTTCCTTCGACAAGTTCTACATCATACTCCAGCGTACCGCTGTTAAAACCATCCACACTTACTCCATCGACTTTTAAGTCGCTAAGTGATGGGTCTGCAACAGGATCGACAAAGAACACATCAATGTCGTCCACCAGGAAGGTCCAATCAGCACCTGCATCTCCGGAAGTACCATTGTCCCATATCAAGGTCATACGGACATAATCACTTCTCAAATCGTCTGCAAAATCGAATTCAAGGGTTTCCCAAGTGTTAGCCTGTGTGGTGCTCAATATTCTGGCAGCAGCATCACCACTTTGTGCACCGAGAACGAATGTCAGCGGTACTCCCACTCTTGGAGAGTAAACCTGCATCCGCATTTTAGTCCCCTGCCCAAAGTCGATCGGTGAACTTAGGAACAACGTGGTTCCTGCATCTATACCAAAACCTTTCTTGGTCTCAAGAACGAAACCAGATGTATTAGAACCATTCGATTGAGGGTTTGCTATAACACTAGTCTGCCCTCCATTGAAGTCATTGAATGCATAATTCAATGTACTAGACTCAAA
Organism: Flammeovirgaceae bacterium UBA6059; assembly: GCA_002435755.1. Lineage (GTDB taxonomy): Bacteria > Bacteroidota > Bacteroidia > Cytophagales > Cyclobacteriaceae > UBA6059. The sequence continues at coordinate 2,190 of DIYH01000040.1, read as the reverse complement.
GTCCAGAGGGAGCTCTATGAGCTGTTCTGCAGGGGTTTCGATCACTTCAAGATCATCTATGTACACAGTCTCACCCAAGCCAGTTTCTCCAAAGTCCCAGAACAATACGGGCTGTACATATTCAGCACCTGTTGCTCCTAAGAAATCAAACGTTAACTCCTCCCACTGACCTGCTACTGTAGTGGTGGCGTCTCTTTCTGCTTCAGCCCCTTGTACCCCATCAACATTAGGATTCCTATCTGCTCCTTCAAGCTTAAGGGTAATTGTTTCACCTACTCTAGGTGAATATGCTTTTAAGCGTATGGAGGTCTTGCCATCAAAGTCGATAGGTACACCTAGCGGAATGGCTGTACCAGCGAAAACTACCGCTCCAGAAGTCTTGGTCAGTTCAAGAACTTTAGAGGTAGTATTGATACCTCCTGAGACTGGATTGTCAATCACACCACCAGCATTTCCACCAAATACACTCGCTTGATAATTCAGAGTTCCTGACTCAAAGTCAAGCGGAAATGCAACCAAGTCTTCTGCGGGTGTCTCCACTATCTCAAAGTCATCCAAATAAAAAGTCCAGTCGGCACCTCCACCACCTGCTATCCCATTGTCCCAGATGAGCGTGACACCACTATAATCTGCATCTGTCATGCCAACAAAGTTGAAATCAAGCGTTTCCCACTCATTTGCTAATGTGGTAGCCTTTTCGATTTCTCCATTGTTACTGCCTTCCAGTTTTAAGGCCAACCTAGCTCCTACACGAGGAGAAAGCACCTTAACTCTTACAACTGTATTGGTCCCAAAATCGATAGGTGCGGACAAGGGCAAGTTGGTACCTGCAAAGACGGCTCCATTGCTCTTCACCATTTGCATTACGTTGGCACTGCTATTTCCAGTAGTGTTTGGATTAGCTACAAGTTGACTAACATTGGTTTCAAAATCACTGAATTCGTAATCAACATTAGCCGCGTTTTCGAAGGTTATTGGGAAGGTAGGGCGAGGTTTGATCTCTCCTGAAGCTAGTTTAAAGCGCCACCAGTTTCCGCCACCTACCTGGATATCCAGTGTTAATCGCTTAACACCACTTTCCTCAGTAAACTCAGTAATTTGATAGGTGATAGAGGCGGCTGCATCACCGGGTGTAGTCAATTCACCTCCATTAAAAACTTTAGCCAAACCTAAATACATACCTGCACCATTCACGGTTAAGGTGCCATCACCTAGTGAATAGCTGTATGTACCTGAGCCATCATGTGGAGTAACGGGTGTACCACACGCTTCAGGGTTTGTACCTTGCCATGGCTCCAACCATGTCTCGTTCTGCTGATCTAAGCTAAGACTACCTCCTTCACCAAAGGTCCATATATCATCAAACAAGCAATCACGCTCAATGACCTGCGACGCATTGATACTAAAGAATGCCCCACTTCCACGCTCTGGACCAACGGCCAGTGCACCTGGTACAGGTTCCAGTTTCCAATCTCCTGCAAGATCAGCGTTGGTAAGCGGGATATTACTTTGTTCAATATCGTCTAAATAGAAGGTACCTGTTGTAGTTTGATTAAAAGCGACAAAGAGCACCAAATCATCGAAAGATGAAGATGAACTGAAGTCAAAAACCAGCTCTTCCCATCCAGATCCTCCATGCGTAACTTCTACTTCATCAAAATCACTAGGGCTGTTCTCAAGCTTCAGGAGAACGGGTAGAGATTGCGAAGAGTAAAGCTTAAGCGTGATACGCTTTTGTGTACTCAAATCTATTGCTTGATCCAGGCTTAGCTTGACATTGTCAAAAGCGGCACCCCCATTGACAATCTGACCTACTTTTGTCGCTACATTATGGATTCCTCCTTGTTCAGGATTGTCAACAACACTGAATGTCGTACCTGGTTCTGTTGAGGATTTTGATATATAATCCGTACCATCACAGTCAAAGTTGATAGGAAGGATAAGCGGATCGTTGCATGTCGGACCTCCACAACTTTGGTCAAAAGAAACTGTGGTCACATTGGTACCTTCTAATAAAGCCCAGTTGCCATCAAAACCTTCGAAGCTCCATAGCAATGCCAACTCTATCTCACTTGGCGGTGTACCGGTCCATGTCAGTGTCCTGCTCAACTCCCCTGGTACAGAGGTATCTAGCCCTGATACACCAGGACTACCTGTGATAGGACCCGTCGGATTATTCACAATCAGGTC